>JAXMAS010000007.1:0-338832 GCA_046350275.1 Gemmataceae bacterium | reverse complement strand
GCGGCGTGCGGGCCGCCAACGAGTTCTGTTGGGGCCCGATGATCGAAGTCGCCGTGCTGTTCGCCGGCATCTTCGTGACGATGGTGCCGGCGCTGGCACTCTTGAAGACGCACGGCGCGGGCCTGGGCATCGCCGAACCGTGGCAGTTCTTTTGGGTGACGGGCCTTTTGTCGAGCGTCCTCGACAACGCGCCGACCTATATCTGCATCGGCACGCTGGCAGCCGGCGGCGAGAACTTCGGGGCGCTCGCGGCCCAGCACGCCGACATCCTGCAAGCCATCAGTTGCGGGGCCGTGTTCATGGGCGCGAACACGTACATCGGCAACGCGCCGAACTTCATGGTCCGGGTGATCGCCGAGGAGGCGGGCTACCCGATGCCATCGTTCTTCGGCTACCTTGTCTATTCCGGGCTCGTGCTGTTGCCGGTGTTCGTGCTGGTGACGCTGGTGTTCTTTCGATGAACGACGTAACGCGCATCCTGAGTGCCATCGAGGAGGGCGACCCGCACGCGGCCGCACAATTGTTGCCGCTGGTGTACGACGAGCTTCGCCGACTCGCGGCTCAGCGCATGGCCCACGAGGCTCCCGGCCAAACGCTGCAAGCAACGGCCCTGGTCCACGAAGCATATCTGCGACTGGTGGACGCCAACGCGCTCAAGCATTGGGACAGCCGGGGACACTTCTTCGCCGCCGCGGCCGAGGCGATGCGCCGCATCCTGGTCGAGTCGGCCCGCCGGCGGCAGAGCGGCAAGCACGGCGGCGGCCGGCAGCGCATCGATCTCGATCGGGCCGAGGCTCCCGCAACCCTGCCGACGGATGACCTGCTCGCGCTCGACGACGCCCTCGATCTGCTGGCGAAGGAAGACGCCACGAAGGCCGAGCTGGTGAAGCTGCGGTGCTTTGCCGGCCTATCGCACCAGGAGGCAGCCGAGGCGCTCGGCCTCTCCCGAGCCACGGCCGACCGCTACTGGGCGTACGCCAAGTCGTGGCTGTACTGCAAGCTGTACGACCCGGAGTAGGAAGAGATTTATCCGCAGATTTCGGAGATGGACGCAGATTCCAAGACAGGAAGACAATGTTCTTCGTTCTGTCCTTCTGTCTTGAAATCTGCGTCCATCTCCGAAATCTGCGGATAATCTCTTCCTGCCCCGTGAGGCACGCGCGGGCCTCGTTTTCGCATTGTCTTCCACAACCCTCACTGGGACGGTCCCGTGAATGACACCGCGACCAACATCGATCGGATCTTCTGGGAGGCCGCCCAGCTCCTGGTCGGCCCGGCCGCGACGGCTACCGTCTGCGCCTGCGGCGAGGACGCCCGCCCGCGCCAGCGGTTGGAGCGGATGGTCCGCGTGGGGCCGAAGCTCGACGGTTCCTCGAAGAGCCGTTCGCCGGCCCCGCCGGAGCCGCCCGCTCCCGGCCGAAGCCCCCGGCACCGTCATTGGCCCGTACAAGCTGTTGGAGCTAATCGGCGAAGGCGGCATGGGCCTGGTGTTCATGGGCCGAGCAGTCACACCCGGTTCGCCGTCGCGTCGCCCTGAAGGTGCGGAAGCCCGGCCTGGACACCCGCTACGTCCTCGCCCGGTTCGAGGCCGAGCGGTGCGCTGATGGACCACCCGAATATCGCGAAGATCTTCGACGGCGGCAGCACGGGCGAGCGGGGGGTGTCAACTCCCCAGTTCAACACCGGCGAGCGGGGCGAGTCATCGCCTCGGTTCAACACCGGCGAGCGGGTCAACACCGGCGAGCGGGGCGAGTCATCGCCCCGGTTGGACCGGGGGGTTGACACCCCCCGCTCGCCGGACGGTCGCCCCTCCTGCGTCATGGAACTCGTCCGCGGCGTCCCGATCACCGAGTTTTGCGACGAACATCGCCTCGATCCACGCCGCCGGCTGGCCCTCTTCGTGCAAGTCTGCCAGGCCGTGCAGCACGCGCACCAGAAGGGCGTCATCCACCGCGACCTGAAGCCGTCCAACATCCTGGTCACGCTGCACGACACCGTGCCGGTGCCGAAGGTCATCGACTTCGGCATCGCCAAGGCGACAACCGAGCGGCTGACCGACCGGACGCTGGTCACTGGCTTCGCCCAGGTGGTCGGCACACCGTTGTACATGAGCCCCGAGCAGGCGGAGATGAACGGGCTCGACGTGGACACCCGCAGCGACGTGTACAGCCTCGGCGTCTTGCTCTACGAGTTGCTGACGGGGACGACGCCGTTCGACCGCGACCGGCTGCGCGAAGTCGGCTACGACGAGTTGCGGCGGATCGTGCGGGAGGAGGAGCCGCCGCGACCGAGCCGGCAGATGGCGACGCTGAGCGCCGCGGCGATCGCGACGATCACCGAGCGGCGCGGCGTAGACGCCCGACGGTACGCCGGGCTGCTCCGCGGCGACCTCGACTGGGTCGTGATGAAGGCGCTGGAGAAGGACCGCAGCCGGCGGTACGAATCGGCGAGCGCGCTCGCGGCCGACATCGAGCGATACCTGGCTGACGAGCCGGTCGTAGCGTGCCCGCCGTCGGCGTGGTACCGGCTGCGGAAATACGCCCGACGGCACACGGCGGCGCTGGCGGCGGCGGGCGTCGTCGCGGCGTCGCTGGTGGCGGCCACGGGCGTGAGCGTATGGCAGGCGGTGAAGGCCCGCGACGCCCAGCACCGGGCCGAGTCTGCCGAGGGCCGGGCGACGACCGAGGCAGCCATCGCCCGTGCGGTGAATGACTTTCTTCAAGGGGATCTACTCGGGCAGTTCGACAGCGTTCCTCAGTTCAGTGATGAGTTCGGCGGGAATCCGGACTTGACCGTGAATGAGGCAATCGACCGAGCCGCCGCCAAGATCAGCGAGCGGTTTCAGGACCAACCGGTCGTCGAAGCAGCAATCCGAATGGCGATTGGCAAGGGTTACCGAAGTCTGACAAAGCACCAGTTAGCGCTGCCGCACTTCGAGCGGGCCCTCACACTGCGTCAGGCCCACCTCGGTCCGGACCATGCTGACACCCTCGCCAGTAAGAGCAACCTCGCCGGGCTATACTCGTGGATGGCCCGGCATTTAGACGCTATCGCACTTCGCCAACAGCTCCTGGAATACCAGAGCGCACGGCTCGGTCCCGGCCACCTCGAGACGCTCGCCTGTGTGTGCGACCTCGCCGAAGCTTATCACCTTGCCAGTCGATGCGAGATGAGCATACCGCTCCTGGAGCAGACGCTTGAGAAACAGCGCACCATCTTCGGTCCGACACACGCCTCGACCCTTGGCACCATGCAAATCCTGGCATGGCATTATAGCGAGGCGCGCCGTTTTCCCGAGGCCTTGTCGTTGTACCCGAAGGTTTGGGACACCTTCAAAACCACAAACGACCCAGGGCAGGAGCCACCAGCAGATTGGTGCATAAGGTTCGGTCTGACCTGTCAAAGAGCGGGAAAGCTCGACCAAGCGGACCCGTTGTTGCGTAAAGCGCTCGAACAACTACAGAAACGCGAAGACTCCGTATCCCGACGAGCTGGACGGGACAACTTTCACGGTTGGCTGGCGTTGAATCTGCTCTTGCAAGAGCGCTACGACGAGGCCGAGCCTTTCATCCGGCAAACGGTGGCGGCCCACACGAAGCGATTCCCCGGCCATTCCACAGGCTTTTATTGGATGACCATCTACGGGGCCGTGCTCACCGGCCAGCGAAGGTACGCCGAAGCCGAGCCACTCTTGCTGAAAGGATACGAGGGCATGAAGCAGCGTGAAGCCATCACGCTTGCTTACGGATGGCGTCACTTTGCCCAAGCGGGAGTGTGGATTGTTCGCTTCTACGAGGTGACGAACCAACCGGAGAAGGCGCGGGAATGGCAGGAGAAGCTTGCCGCAGCGTGGCGAGCAGACCGAAATCCCTAATCGACCGTTTTCTACTCAGTTGACCCCACCGCCGGCCCTCTCTTAACCCCAGGCGGCGGCTTGCCCGCCTGGGGCCGGGGACGCGGTTGCCATGCAAGCCGCCAAACCGAAGGACCCGTCCATCATGAAGCCTCTCCGCACCTGCTCCCGCAAGCCGGCTGCCCTGGCCCACGCCCTCCGCCGCCGGCTAGAGGCGCTCGAAGACCGCACGGTGCCGGCCACCCTCAGCATTGGCAACGCCTCGCTCAACGAGATCAGCGGCGTCAGCGCCTTCGTCGCAGCGGGCAGCGGCGGCCTCATGAATCCGAAAGGCATCGTCCAGGGACCGAACGGCAACATCTACGTGGCGGGAGCCAACAATGTCATTTGCTACAACGGCTCGACGGGACAGCTCATCGGGACCTTCGTCGCGGCCAATTCCGGGGGCCTGTCAAGTCCATACGGACTGGTATTCGGACCGGATGGCAATCTCTACGTGAACTGCAATTTGAGCAGTGGGGGAACCGCCGTCCTTCGTTACAACGGAGCCACTGGAGAGTATATCGATTCGTTTGTGCCGCCCGGATCTGCGGGGCTCAGTGGGCGGGCCGGTGTCTCGTTCGGGGCGGACGGCAACCTATACGTTGTTAGTAACCTAACTAACTCCATTCTGCGCTACCAAGGCCCTTCCTCACCTTCCCCTGGGAGTCCACTGCCGGCGACCGGCCAGGCGGGGGCCACTTTTGTGTTCGCCGGAAGTGGCGGCCTGGATCATCCCGCGGATTTGGTATTCGGGCCGGACGGCAACCTGTACGTCGCAAGCCAGACCGCCAATAATGCGGTTCTCGAGTTCGACGGAACCACCGGCGGTTTCATCAGGACCTTTGTTGCGCCCGGCGCTGGTGGGTTAGCAGATCCTCGCGGGTTGGCGTTCGATCAGGATGGCCGGCTCTACGTGGCGGACGCCATAGCCAGCGTGATTCACCGTTATGACAGTACTGGCCAATACCTCGATGATCCGGTCCTGAGTAACACGGCAGCTCTTCAAAATCCCGTTGGAATTATCTTCGACACTAACGGAAGGCTGCTTATTAGCAGCAACCCTACGCACGCAATTGTTCGTTACGATCGCGGGCTGGTCGTCAGCCTATCGGCGGCGAGTCCCACTCCCGTGAGCGTGGCCTACGTAACCTCGGACGGAACTGCCACGGCAGGGGCCGACTACACGGCCCAAGCGGGAATCGTCACCTTCGCGCGGGCCAGACATCCCGCACCATCCTCGTCACGACCCTCAACGATGCCCTGCCCGAGCCGGCCGAGACGTTCTTCGTCAACCTGTCCAACCCCGTCGGGGCGACTATCACCCAAGGCACCGGCGTGGCCACGATCCAAGACGCCGAACCTACCAAGTTCTTCGTTGTCAACGACGGTAGCCCGGACCAGACCTACCGGTATGCCGCCACCGGCACCGCCCTCGGCAGTTCCGCCCTCGCCAGCGGTGACACCGCGCCCCGCGGGGCGGCCAGCACCGCGGCCGGCAACACCGTCTGGGTCGTGGACGCGAACAGGACCGTCTATGTCTACAACACCGGCGGCGTTCTGCTCGGCTCCTGGACCCCGGGCGGCCTCAATCCCAACGCCCAACTCGAAGGCATCGCCACCAACGGCACCGATATCTGGCTGCTCGACAACTTCTCCGACAAGGTCTACCGCTACTCCGGAGCCGCGAGCCTCCTGTCCGGCAGTCAGAACGCTGCCAGCAGCTTCAGCCTCGTCGGCGGCAAGTCGGGCAACATCAACCCGAAGGGCATCGTCACCGACGGCACATCGTTCTGGGTGGTCAACGATGGCCCGAGCACGGACAAGACACGCGACCGAGTGTACAAGTACACGCTGGCCGGGGCGACGCTCGAAGCTGGAGCATCGACGCGGGCAACGCCAGCCCGACCGGCCTGACCATCGACCCGACCAATGTCAGCAATATCTGGATCGTCGATAACGTGTCGCTCAAGGTCTACCAGTACACCGGCGCGGCGACGCGCACCTCCGGCAGTCAGTCGGCCAGCGCGAAGTTCGCCCTCGCCGCCGGCAACACTAACCCGCAAGACATCGCCGACCCGCCGGCACCGGAGATGCTGCTCCCGCCGATGTCTGTCGCCAAATCGACGGCCACACCGCTGGAGGCCCCGTCAGCCGACGGGCCTCGGTCTTCGCCGGCGTCGCACTGGCATCCGACGAACCGCACCCGGCCCGCGGCGTGGCCCGCGAGCCGTTCCGGTCGCCGGAGCCGCTGTGGGTGGACCCGACCGTGGCCGACGCGCGGCCACCGGTGCCGTGGGCGCGATCCACGAAGGGCTGGATGAATCCGGACGCTCACGATCTCGGCGAACAATACAGTCTTGACCTGATTTAGTTGGCGAGCGGGGTCGGTCACGACCCCGGTATTTCAACGGCCCGAAGAACTGGGCGTTCACACGCCCCGCTCGCCCAATGGCGAGCGGGGCGTGTGAACGCCCCGGTTCCCCGTCTTCCGCTTGTCCGCGGACGTGGACGGCACCGACCCTGTTCGATTTCGTCCAGAACCAATTCGTCCCCCCTGCCGTGACGGATCGGCCGACGAACCTTACTTGAACTGCTCCAGGTGGACGAGGTTCCCGACCATCTCGTCCGCCGAGAAGTGGTCGAGCAGGCGGAGCACGCGCTGGAGGAGCAGACCGTATTGGCGGCGGCCCATCTGCTGGGACACGACGACGCCCGCGTGGGGCCGGCCGGCCGACTGCCACTGCTCGTGCAGCGGGGCGAAGTCGCGGATGTTGTAGGTCACGACCGCTCGGCCCTCCGCGGTCGCGAAGGCCAACTGCTCTTCGTCCGTGGCCGTGTCCATGCCGGCCTCTTCCGTCGTCAGGACATCGAAGCCCTGTTCCCGCAGGTCGGCGGCGAGGCGGGCCATGATGTGGCGGTCGAAGTACAGCCGCAGGAAGAAGGCGTCAGGTGGAAGAGGTGAATCGGGCATGGGCCTGCTCTTCCTCGGCGATCAGCGCTTGAATCTCATCGCGGTGGTCGAAGAAGTAGCTCAGCGCGTGGAACACCTGGGCCTCGGTCACGCCCAACGCCTCGGCGATGTCGGAAACGGCTTCGCCGCGCAGGTGCAGGGTGGCTACGTGGCGGACGGCGACGCGCAGCCCGTCGATGACCGGCTCGCCGCCGCAGACGCCGGCCCGGCGGACGATGTGCGGGTGTTCCGTCTGGACCGTGTCGGTCACGTGAATTCCTCCGGTCGTTGCGTCGGTCGGCGTTCACTGTAGCACGCCATTGGCAACGGAACCAGCCCGCGCGCGTTGCTGCGCCCCCGACGGTCAGCCGCCGTCGCCCGGCGGTTCGAGCAAGGCCCGCAGTTCGGCCGGCAGTACGGCCCAGGTCGCCGCGTACGTCTCCTCCAGCGGCAGGTCGATGTGGTACTCGTCCACCAGGAACAGCGGCATCGCCGGCACCGGATCGCCGACGGCGAACGGCTCGACGTACGCCGTCGGCGTCGGCTCCGTCTGGTACGCGGCACAGGTCAGCCGCTTGTCGGCCGGCAGTTCGAACGGCAGGTCGCCGAGCTGGTCCCAGATGAGTTTGTGGACGCCCTGCGGATCCCGGGGGCCGGGCGGGAACGGGTCGATGACCAGCAAGTTCACCCCTTCCCCGACCAGGTCGGCCGCCTTCTGGGCGAACGTCCGCATGGCGTACTCGCTACCCTTGTTGCCCGGCGACACCAACTCGACGACGGCGACGACGTTGCCCAGGCCGTGGTGGACCGCGACGCGGTTTGCCTTCTTGGCGTACCGCTTCTCCTCCAGGGGCAGGACGAATCGCGTCTTCGGCTTGGCGGCGACCGCGACGCTGCCGTTGAAGTCGCGTGGCCGCTTCGGCCCAGTCTGGAACGTGACGACGTCCGGCTCGGGCCGCCCGATGGTCTGCTCGGCCATGGCGAAGAACCCCGGCGGCAGCAGGCCGGCGTTCAGCCGGTCCATGATGCTGGCGATCCACCGCAGGTGGAAGTTGTGATACGTCCCCGCCGTCACGCGGGTCCAGTCGTGCATCGGCATGGCGATACCCTCCCGGGCTTCGGGCACATTGTACCGCCGGCCCCGGCAACGTGAAACACGTTCGTACGCCGCTCCGTCGCCTGCTCGCCACCAGCGCAGGCGGGCGGCCATCGAAAATGCCTCCGGATTCCGGGGTATGCCGTAACGGCTGATCGGCAGATGCCTTACGGCAAAAACGGCGATTTCCTCCGGCCGGATGCAATTCGTCTGGGGTGGGGTGGGTGGGTGTAATCCGGAATCATTTTCGAGACTCCGTTGTGGAACTCGGCCCGTCGGTCGTCGAATACCCGTGTCGGTCCACGCCTACATTAAAGGCATGACGACCACGGCCATAGCGACAACGCTCTACGACATCCCCGTCACCACCATCGACGGCGAATCGACGACGCTCGACCGCTACCGCGGTCGGGTGCTGCTCGTCGTCAATGTCGCGAGCCGATGCGGGTTCACACCGCAATATGCCGGCCTGGAGTCGCTTTACCGCAGCCACAAGGACCGCGGGTTCGTCGTCCTCGGCTTCCCGTGTGACCAGTTCGCCCACCAGGAGCCGGGCGACGAGGCCGAGATCAAGAAATACTGCTCGACCCGGTTCGGTGTCACCTTCCCGATGTTCGCAAAGGTCCGCGTCAACGGACCAGAGACGCACCCGCTCTATTGTTGGCTCAAGTCGCAGAAGCGAGGGCTATTCGGCACTCGGTCGATCAAGTGGAACTTCACGAAGTTCCTCGTGGACCGCAATGGAACGGTCGTCCAGCGCTACGGCCCGTTCCGCACGCCGGAGCGCATCGATCGCGACGTGGTGCCGTTGTTGCAAAGCCGCTAGCGGCTTTGCAAGAACTCGTACTTCGTGGACCACGTGATCGACGCTCCCGGTGCGAGCTTCAGGTCGACGTACGGCTCCGGGCAGCACGCAGTCGTCACGCTCCAGAAATTGAACTTCGACAGCGGCCGATCGCCGGTCGCCTTCACCGCGTAGCCGGTCTTTAGGTGGACCAGCGTAAAGCGGTTGCCCGAAGCATCGTTCGGCCAGCCGTCGATCTCGGCGAACACACTCGATTTGCCCAGCGGCTTCAAGAACCGTAGCGTCTGCCCACGGAACTCGGCGAGGCCATTGAGCCGGGCGGGGTCCTTCGGCTTCGGCTCGAATGCGAACTGCACCTCATAGTCCGGCCCCACGGGGTCGCCATCCACACGTGTGAAGTGGTGGCCGTAGTGGTTCGTCTCCAGCCGCTTCGGCCCGGTGTTCGTCAACGTTCGGCGGATGGTGAACGTCGGCCGCTCCGCGTCGATCTCCAGCACTTTGACGTAACGATAGGCATAGCCGGCCGGGTGCGCAAGTTCCTGCGCGAACTCGGCCATGCGGTCAGCGCGCTTGACCGACCACGTGCCAACCTTCGCGAATTTGTACCGCCGGGCGAACTGGTACGGCTTATCGTCGGGCTTCTCCAACAGGCCGACGCCGACTTTGAGGAACGTCTCGCCGGGCTTGGCGGCGTCATAGCCGACCGGCAGCGAGAACTCCTCGGCCGTGCCGGGCACGTCATCGTGGTTGCCGGGGTCGCGGGCGTCCTTCCAGTATTCGAAGAAGCGGTGCCCGCCGAACTCGGCCCGGCCGACGACGCCGGACCATTCGAAGCGTGTGCCGCGGTAGAAGCCGTCGGTCGGGTCCGGCGGGTACACGGTCAGCTTGAGCGCCGGGTTCGCGACGACAAATGACGGCGGCTCCGCGGCCGGAGCGATGAGCAAAGAGCACAGGGAGAGGGTGAACACGGGAGGTTCCTCGCGGGCGGATCTCCCGATGATGTATCGTTTCGCAGCGCAGCGATCACACTTCCACGAGTTGGCGGGAAACGCGAGCGCGGCCGACGTTCACGTTGCGCGGCCTTAGCGATGTCGCAGCCCCGCCCGCCGCGCCGAGCGCGACCATGTACGCCCCATTGAGCTGCGCGTTGGCGAGTTGGTCGAGCACGACCATCAATAGCGCCACTGCGACCGCTGCGGCCGGGCCTTCGGCCGGCGTTCGCCACGCCTTGGGCGGACAGTGCCAAATGAGCCGAGCGGGCGGCAATAGGCCCGTTATCACCATCGCCCCGAGGCCGAACAGGCCGGTCGCCCCGAGCGAGACGATCCACAGGCTGTCCGTCAACGATTTGTCGCGGCCGAACTCGTCTCGGACCCGCGAGCGGTTCCAGCCGCCCCAACCGAACAACGGTCGCTCCTGAGCCTTGTCCACGAGCACCTGCTCGTTAGTCAGCCGGATGTCGAGCGACTCGGCCCGCTTGACGCTGACATTTTCGCGCACCCAGGCGACGACGGCTTGCGGCTTCCATTCGGCCGAGTAGCGCACGGCAATGTAGCACGGCGGAAACGCCACGAGCACCCACAGCGGCAGCGCCGATCGCGCCACCAGACAAATGACCAACACGCTCGCGCCCAAGACAGCCAGTAACTGCGCACCCAGGGAGTGGGCGAAGGCGAGCGTGCCCACGAGGGCGATGACCATCAGCCCCAGCGATACGTGTGGCCAATCCGGCCGAACGACAAAGGCGCGAAAGGTATCGCGCGTCCACAGCCAGAACGCACAGACCGTCGCGACGGACAGGTACAATGCGAGGGCCAAGCCCTGCTCCAGGAAGCCGCTCGGCCGATAGCCGCCGTCGCGCGCCGTATGGACAAAGTCTGCCGCGTGAAAGCCGTAGACCCAGTTGTGCAATTGTGGACTGAACCGCATCTCAATCAGGCACAAGGGCACGTATACGACCGCGCCCACGATGACCGCAGCACACCACGCGCGCAAGCCATCGCGACTACCGAGGTAGAGCCGACCCATCCAATACGGTACGCCCCAGGCGATCGTCTGCTGCATGAATTCGCTGTAGCCGTCGTACAACCCAAGGTCGTTGTCCCACGACGCCAATAGTGGCGCAAGGCACCACACCACCATTGGTAGGTCGTACCAGCGCAGATACACCTCGCGCCAACGTCGCTTATCGCACCACAGCGATCCGGCTAATAGTGCGTACGCGATGACGTGTGTCTTCGCCAGCTTGATGAGGGGAAGTGTAATCGCTGCCGGTGTCTCCGCGGTGCGCGCCGCGACCTGGACTTCCGGCAAAAAGAGTTGTCCGCCGATGACGATGAGCAGCACGGCATAGGGCCCCGGCAGCCGACGAAAGACCCAGACCCCGAAGCCAATGAAGCCGGCCAGAATCAGTGGGATGAGAGGCTTCAGCACGCCGCCGTCTCCCCGCGCACCCACACCGCGGCGATCCGGCCCGTACGCCACAGGGCGTAGCCGACCAGTGCCCAGACGGCCAGCACGGCGAGCGCCTCGATCGGCAATCGGGCAAACTTGTTCACGCCCGCTTCGAGCAACCATGACCTCACGCCGTAGCCGACCGCCACGGCCACGCCGATGCCGAGCGTCAGTAGCACGTCGGCGCGCCACAGCGCATGCCCCTGCCGTTCGGTTTTGACAGCGAGCATGATGTAGCGCAACACATCGGGCGTCTTGAAGCCAACCACCATGCCAGTCAAACCGGCGAGACGGTAGCCGAGGAACATACAGGGCACCATGATGGCCAACTTGACGACTTGAGCGAGGGCCGGCCCCCGCGATTGCCCACTGGCGAGGATCAGCGTTTCGTGCGCATATTGCAAGATGCCGAACCACGTGCCCGCCGCGAGCAATTGGGTGAAGAAGCCAATCTCGCCGGGCCGGTAGTTCGGCTTGTAAATGCACTCGACGAACGTCGGCCCAACGGCGATCAACCCGGAAATGAGCAGCGCTCCGAGCGCTCCGAGCGTCAGGTGGACGGCCGGTATCCCAGCCACATCGTCCACGGCCAGCTTCTTGGCATAGAGCGGCAGTGCGAGCTGCGACAGCAGTTCATAGAGCAGCAAATGCGGCACGAGCGAAAGTTGCACCGCTGGGTTGTAGATGCCCAGCTCGGCCTGATTCTTGCCGATGACGAGTCGGTCGGCCTGTCCGGCCAGGAAGTAGCTTGCCGTGCCGAGGAAGATCCATCCACCGAAGTGCAACAGGTCACGGGCGGCGTTGCGGTCCCAATGGAAGTTGTGTTCGACTTCGCGCAACAGCCGGTGCGAGATGGCCGTCTGCAGAAGGAAGGTAACGAGGTTGCCCGACACGAGTGCGATAAGCTGGTCGCGCTGCACGTCGGGGCCATAAGGCCGTCCGCGACCAACGAGCCAGACGCCGAGGACACCCGCGAGAGTGCCAGCGACATAGCAACCGAGTTCCATCGCCACCTGCGGTCCACGGCGCATCCGCCGACTCAGGACGTAGAGGGCGGTCGAAGAGAGTCCGTCGACAGCGGCAACGGTGCCGGCGAAGGGCAAGAGCCAGGTAAAGATGGAGTTCTCGTAAATCATGCTCACCGGCCAAGCGAGGGCGGCGGAACCCACCCACATCACGAGACCGCGCAGCACTTGCAAGGTCCAGGCCGTGCGGAGAAAGTCCGGATCGTCGCCGCGGGGATGCGAGACAACGCTCTGCCGGATGCCCAGGTCGGAGAACATGTGCAGGAGTTGCACGAACAGGCCAATGAGGGCCATCGTCCCGAAGACCTCGGGCACGACAAGGCGGGTGAGGATGAGGTTGAAGCCGAGCCGAAGGACTTGCAGAGTGCCGTACCCGGCAATGGTCCAGGCAGCGGCACGACGCGCGCTACCATGCACCGCCGGCGGCACAACATCAGCGTCGCCGGCAAAGGGCCGGGCGGACGCCTCCAAGTCATCGATCAAGGGGTGAACGCTACTCATGCGCTAGATTTCGTTCTTGGATCGCGTCCGGCTCGGCCGCCATCCAAGACTCCCACAGGTTGTACCGCACGAAATCGCCGAGCAAGTGCGGCGGATCCTGCGCTGGTTTCCGTCGCAGTTGCCAGCCGGCCCGTCCGGTGGCCCACAAGGCATTGGCCAACAGCGCGTCGCGACGGTAGAAGTGCTTGGCCCAATACCGCCGCCGCGACGCGAACCAGTATGTCGGCGTCCGCTTCCGCGGCCCGGCCGCGTCCACGCCCGTACTCGCAGACACGAAATGCACCACGCGGCTCGTCGGTACGTACCAACACTGCCAGCCTGCGTCCGCCGCTCGTCGGCAGAAATCCACTTCCTCGAAGTAGAGGAAGAAGCCCTCATCCATCAGCCCGATTTGCTCGAACACGGCCCGCCGCACCATCAGACTGGCACCACTCACCCAATCACATCGATGCGCTTCCCCGCGCACCGGCGGGGCGACGACGTGTTTTGCCAATAGCTTCGATACGACGCCAAGCCGCATGCCGTTCTCGAACTCGCCAGCCACACTCGGGAAGCGGAACGCCGACCGCTGCGGCGTGCCATCCGGGTTCTCCAGTCGACTGCCGGCGATGCCGGCCTTCGGATGCGCATCGAGGAAGTCGGCCAGAGCCGCGACCGCGCCGGGGCGGACCACCGTGTCGGGGTTGAGCAGAAGGAGATAGTCCGGCAATGTCGTAGGCACGCTGCGAGTGCCGTTCTCGACGGCAGACGGAGCGTGCCTACTACTTTGGTCGGCCGATGCTAGAATCCGCCGCAGGGCAGCGTTGTTGCCGGCCGCAAAGCCCGCGTTGCGATCGAGCGGTAGGAACTCCGCGCCGACGGCCGCGCATGCTGTCGAAAGTTCATCGGCCGTGCCGTCGTCCGAAGCGTTGTCCACGACTACGATGCGCTCGGCCGCCTCGCCGGCGAGCGAGCGCAGGCAATCGCTGACCAGCCTGGCCGTGCGATAGTTGACCACGATCACCGCGACCCGCGCGTTCATGAGCCAACCATCTCCACTCGACCTGCCACCACTCATCGAAGTCTGGGGCCTCGCCCTCGCACCGGTCACGCTCGGCCAGACGCTCGACCTGATCGCGGGCTGGGTCGCCGATCGCACGCCGCGGTACATGGTGACCGCCAATGTCCACTACGCCATGCTGGCCGAGGCCGATCCCCGGCTGCGCGACGTCAACCGCCGCGCGGCACTCGTTGTCGCCGACGGCATGCCGCTCGTTTGGGCGTCCCGCGGCCAGTTACCCGAGCGCGTCGCCGGCAGCGACCTGGTGCCAGCGGTGTGCAAACTCGCGGCCGAGCGCGGCTGGCGCGTCTACTTCTACGGGGCTGCCCCGGGTGTCGCGGCAGAAGCTGCCCGCCGGCTCACCGAGCGCAACCCCGGTCTCCAAGTCGTTGGCACCGAGTCGCCGCCGTTTCGCGACCTGACGCCAACCGAAATCGCGGAGTTAGCCGACCGCGTGCGTCATGCCGCCACGGACATTCTCGTCCTCGCCTTCGCGATGCCGCGTGGCGAACTGTGGATGGCCGAACATTACCGCACCCTCGGTGCTCCGGTGACGATCCAAGCCGGGGCAACTCTCGACTTCGTGGCCGGCCGGCAGCACCGCGCTCCGCGCTGGATGCAGCGCATCGGGCTGGAGTGGGCCTACCGCTTTCTCCGCGAGCCACGCCGCCTCGCGGGGCGTTACACGCGGAACCTCTGGTTCGTGGCGCGGAAGCTCGTCACCTCGCGCTAATGCCCGCCGATGGCAATCGGTGGGCTTTGAGTGGCGGTCAATACTTCTCCAACCACTGTTGAATCCGCATCGCCAGATGCGCGGGATCATCACCGCCACCGGGCGGGTCCATCGGCTTGCCGTCGGGGCCAAGTGTCAGCGAGGTCTCACCGGTAGACTCCGGTCCCTTGAGCCAATGGTCGATGCGCGTGCCAAGCCGGTCGGCTTCGACGCGGGCAATCGTAACTTCCGACGTACCGCCGTCGCGCCGAGACACCTTCACCACGCTGGCCCGAACCGGGACAGGCGCGGTTTCCGAGGTCGGTGCCGCTACCGTCACCGTCGGTGGGTGAGCGATGCGGTCGTAGACCAACAGGAGGCCGAACGAAGCGGCCATGAGCAGCATGAACGTAATCGCCGCGACTTGCTTCTTGTTCGACGTTACCGGCTGGTCGCTCGGCTCCGCCTCCGACTTGACGACGAGTTCGCGTGCGTCCATTCCTTGTAGGAAACCACGGGCCGGAATGTTGCCCTCTCTGGCCGACTTGGCCAACTCCTCGAGCTGGCGCACGTCGTCGGTAGACTTGCGAACCTTCATTGCAAAACGCGACCGCTCGGTTTCGGCCACCCGCACCGGCAGGTTTCGCAGGTCGTCGTCGTGGGCCTTCAACGCTGCCTCGGCGTGTGCGATCTTGAGCTTCAACTGCCGGACCTCGGTCTCGGTCTTCAGTAACTCGTTGCGCGAGGCCACGTTCTTCGCCGCCAGGTCGCGCAGCATCTTCAGCTCGATCTCCTTCGGCGGGAGTTGGTCGCGCAGCTCGCGGAGGTTCTCGCCGTCCCGACGGATCATCTCGCGAAGGTTGTCGCGGTGGGCCAGGATGGTCGGGTCGGTAGCGGGAATCGATTCCCCGGCCGCGATCCTTCCCTGCACATCGCGAACCTGCTCGCTCCAGAACCGCTCCTCCGCCTGGGCGGCAGCTTGCTCCTGCCGGGCCGACTCCACGGCCAGCCGCAGGATCGTCTCCTTGCGCATCTCAACCGCAGCAGCAGCGACGCGTTCCATATGCCGGTTGACCATCGCCACTCCCTGGTCGCGGTTGGGCCACATGACCGAGATCGCGATGACCTCCGAGCGCTCGGGCTGGTAGACCTTCAGGTTCTTCTGAAGGAAGTCTTCGATCGAGGTCTGCGATGCGAACTCGGCCAGTAGCTCCCCGACGAGCCGCTTGTTGATGGCGTACCCCGCGAGAGTGCCAAGCGTAGGCCGCTGGGTGTAGACCTTGCCCTGAGCTTCGGTCAACGGGATCGCCTGGTAGACGAGTTCGCCTTCGGCCAGCCAAGTCGGCTTGCCGTAACTCAGCCCGACGCCCGCGGCCGCTGCAGCCGACAGAAAGGCAAAGACCACGAGCAGCCCGAAGTAGCGCTTCGTGACGGTCCAAAGAAGGGACGGTTCTTCCGGTGGCAGAGCGGTGAAGCCAAATGCCGGTGGCAGGGCCACGGCCCCGCTTGTAGGAACGGGGATGGCCAGCCCATTGGGCGGGACATCGTCGACGCGCGCCAACTCGTTCGGCGTAGCCATGACTACCTCGGAAGGGACGAGTCAATCATGGCCCGTCCTTGTCCAGAAGGAAAGTCGGGTCAGGCAAAATCGTCCGCCTGACGGGTCTTGACCGTCGCACTACCATGAACGGACTCGACCCAACGACCGATTCATCCAGATCATACGTTACAAATGCCGCTACCTACTTATCTTTCCTGATCGAATGAATTGATTTTTCCCTTGACGACGCATTATTCTGTTTACAATGCTAACTCTGCACGATCTCTCCAACCCGCCCAATCAGCGTGGATTGACGACTGACCGTCTCGCACTGGAAGGATTGGCGGTTGCGCTCGGGTCGGAATTGTATTCCGGCACTGGCGGATCGCCCTGCGGTTTCGACTCCTGTTCATCGGAAGCTGCCCCCTCCGGTGCAACGAGAAGCCGTACGTGAAAGGCCGCGAGCTCCCGATGCCGAACATCCTGACGCCGCCCGAGCTTCTGCTGAACATACCGCCGGTCCCGATCGAGCGCCGCAAGAATCGTCAATCGCGCTATTTCGGCCCACCGTATCCGAACTTCGATCGCCGGGCGTTGCGTCACCTCGATCCGGATGCGCGTACACAGGTCATTCGCGCCACGCTTTGGCGGCGGATTGCGGGGGAAGTCGAGCCAATCAAGCGCATCATCGACCTGGTCGGCACCCTGCTGATGACGATCGCCCTAACGCCCTTCCTGCTCCTGATTGCCGCTCTCATCAAGGGGCACGACGGCGGGCCGATCCTGTTCTGGCAGACGCGCGTCGGTCGCAAGGGCCGCTGCTTCGCGTTCCCCAAGTTCCGATCGATGGTCGTAAATGCCGAGGACCTTTTGGAGAAGGTCAAGGGCCACAATCACCACGGCGACGACGGCATCACATTCAAGATGAAGCGCGACCCGCGAGTGACGCCCATCGGCCGGTTTATCCGCAAGTACTCGATCGACGAACTGCCGCAGTTGTGGTGCATCCTCATGGGCGACATGTCACTCGTCGGCCCGCGACCGCCACTGCCGCGCGAGGTGGACTTGTACAGCCCGGCACAACTTCGCCGACTGGAGGTCGCGCCCGGCCTGACATGTCTGTGGCAAGTCGAAGGTCGCGGCGACCTGCCGTTCGAGAAGCAGGTCGAGTTGGACGTGCGCTACGTCGAAACGCGCAGCCTATGGCTCGATTTCAAGTTGCTATTCCGCACCATCCCGGCCGTTCTCGCCGGGAAAGGGGCGTATTGATTTATCCGCAGATTTCGCAGATTCCGCAGATTAGAAGCCAGATAGATGAATTCCTCTAAATCTGTCTGGCTTCTAATCTGCAGAATCTGCGAAATCTGCGGATAACATTCTCATGGCTTCCGTCGGCGTCGTCGTCATCGGTCGCAACGAAGGCGAGCGCCTACGCCGCGGCCTCGCCGCTTTGGGTGACCGCATCCGCTCCACGGTTTACGTCGATAGCGGTTCGTCGGACGGTTCGCTGGACGCGGCGCGCGCGCTTGGGGCCGAGGTCATCGATCTCGACCTGACGATCCCGTTCACCGCGGCCCGCGCCCGCAATGCCGGCCTCGCTCGCCTCGTCGAGCAGCATCCCGACATAGCGTTTGTCCAGTTCCTCGACGGCGACTGCGAACTGCACCCCAACTGGCTCGACACGGCCTCTAAGGCGCTCGCCGCCGAACGCGACATCGTCGCCCTCTTTGGTCGATTGCGCGAACGGCACCCCGAGCAATCGGTCTATAACCGCTTCTGCGACATTGAGTGGGACATGGCCCCGCTCGGCGAGGCCAAAGCGTGCGGCGGAAACGCGCTCATGCGCGTCGCAGCGTTGCAGGCCGCCGGCGGTTACGACCCCACCGTACTGGCCGCGGAGGACGACGAGTTGTGCCTGCGGCTGCGACAGGCCGGCGGCCGCATTGTGCGACTCGATGCCGAGATGGGCTGGCACGATGCGGCGATCACGCGCTTCGCTCAATGGTGGACCCGCAGCGTCCGTACCGGCTTCGCCTACGCGCAAGGGGCCGACATGCACGGCCGGGGACCGGAGCGGCACTTCGTCGCCGAGTGCCGGCGAGCGTGGTCGTGGCTCGCGCTCGTCACGGCGGCGTTCGTCCTGGCGTGGCCGACGCATGGTTGGTCGTTGCTGCTTTTCGCCTACTTCGCGTTCAGTGGTTACCGCTTCTATCGGTACGTGCGATCCAAAGACGTGGCGATGAAGGACGCGGCGTGTTACGCGGCAGCGGCTTGGTTCGTCAAGCTGCCGCACTGCATCGGCATTGTGCGGTACTGGTGGCGGCGCTGGCGGCGCGGACCGCTGCAGCTCATCGAATACAAGTAACGCCTGTGGGCCTCACTTGAGCCGAAGACGACTCCGAGTCCGCAGTAACGCATCGGGTGACTCGCACAGCGGCACGCTCCACGTCGGCTCGGCCAAGACCTCGGCCAGCGTCGTCTTTCCGAACGCAGTTTCGAGCGACGCCAACGCATCGTCGAGGCGGCGGTGCAAAGGACACAGTTGCGGCCCATGCGAGGCGAGGCCGAGCGGGCAGGTCTCGATCCGGCGGATCGGCTCGACGGCGTTCACAACTTCCAGGATGGTCAACTCGGCAGGGGCCTTGACCAGCGTCACGCCGCCGCCCGCCCCGCGGTGCGACCGGACGACGCCGCCGCGGCTCAGGCCCTGCAGCACCTTCGACAGGTACGCCTTCGGAACCTTGGTCGCCTGAGCGATTTGGTCGGTCGTCCGCCCACGCGGAGCATGAACGGCCAGATGGACAACCGCCCGCAAGGCATATTCGACCGTTTGTGAGAACACGAACCACCTCGGATCGCTCGAAATCGGATATTGACATCCGATTTGGGCAGTGTAGATTCTATATCGGATAGCGATATCCAATTATCGGGCGTCGTACGTCGGCGTCAACGCCGAGATGGTTCGCGCCAAGGGGAAGGCGATGCGACGATTGTGGTGGACGTTCGCTCTGATGCTCGTGGCGTCCTTCGGGGTGCTGGGATGGATTGGCACCCGCATCTATCAGGACATGCCGCCGATTCCGGACCGGGTTGTGACGACGACCGGTCGGACGGTTGTGGACACGGGCGAGATCGAACAGGGGCAGAACGTCTGGCAGACGATGGGCGGCATGGAAGTCGGTTCGGTTTGGGGCCACGGCAGTTACGTTGCTCCGGACTGGACCGCTGACTGGCTGCACCGCGAGGCGACATTCATCCTCGACGCCTGGGCCAAAGAAGATTACGGCGTTTCCTACGACACGCTCGATACGGAGCGCCAGGCCCAGTTACGCGGTCGGCTCGTGCCGGTGATGCGGGGCAACACATACGACCCAGCCACGCGCACGATTGTGGTTCACCCGGTCCGCGCGGAGGCATTCGCCGCCAACCTGCGACACTACGAACAAGTCTTCATCGACGGTAACGTCGGCTATGCCATCCCGCGCGGAGCCGTCTCCAGCCTGGACCGAGTTCGGGCACTTGCGACCTTCTTCTTCTGGACAGCGTGGGCCTCCTCGACCGATCGGCCGGGCGAAATGGCATCGTACACGCAGAACTGGCCGCACGAGCCGCTCGTTGGCAATCGGCCGACCGGCGATGCCGTGGTGTGGACCGGAGTCAGCGTCATCATGCTGCTGGCCGGCATCGGCGCGTTTGTCTGGTGGTACGCGGCCCGGACGGAAGACCCGCCCGCCCCGCCGCCGGAGGCCGACCCACTCCGCACCTGGATCGCCACGCCGTCGCAACGGGCGACGCTGAAGTATTTCTGGGTCGTCGCGGCTCTGATTCTGGCCCAAATCACGCTGGGCGTCGTCACCGCTCACTACGGCGTCGAGGGCGACGGGTTCTACGGCTTCCCGCTCTCGAAGTGGCTACCGTACAGCGTCGCTCGGACCTGGCACGTGCAGCTCGGCCTATTCTGGATTGCGACCGCTTGGCTGGCGGCCGGGCTATTCATCGGCCCCCTGGTCGGCGGCGGAGATCCTGCCGGCCAGCGCTTGGGCGTCAACGTCCTGTTTGGGGCGCTGCTGCTCGTCGTCGTCGGGTCGCTGACCGGGCAGTGGTTGAGCATCCAGAACCATCTGTCGGACCAAGTGGCGTTTTACTTCGGTCACCAGGGTTACGAATACGTCGACCTTGGCCGCGCATGGCAGATCGCATTGTTCGCGGGGCTGTTGTTGTGGGTCTGGCTGGTCGTCCGAGCCGTCTGGCCGGCGCTGCGGGAACCGGGCCAACGGAAGCACCTGCTCGCGCTGTTCCTGGTCTCCGCCGGCGCGATCGGCCTGTTCTACGGGGCCGGGCTGACCTGGGGACAGCACACGCATATATCGCTGGTCGAATACTGGCGGTGGTGGGTTGTGCATCTGTGGGTCGAAGGCTTCTTCGAAGTGTTCGCGACCGCGGTGATCGCATTCTTCTTCACCCGGCTCGGGCTGATCCGTCCGGCCCTGGCGGCCGAGGCGTCGCTGATGTCCGCGACCGTCTTCCTCGCCGGCGGCGTGATCGGCACCTGCCACCACCTGTACTTCACCGGCACACCGACCGTCGCCCTGGCCTGGGGTGCGGTGTTCAGCGCTCTGGAGGTCGTACCGCTCGTCCTCGTCGCCTACGGGGCGATGGACGACCTGCGGCTGGGCCGATCTGCCCCGTGGGTGGCCGACTATAAATGGCCGATCGCGTTCTTCGTCGCGGTCGCGTTCTGGAACATGGTTGGCGCGGGTCTATTCGGCTTCATGATTAACCCACCGATCGCCCTCTACTACATGCAGGGTCTGAACACGACGCCGGTCCACGGGCACGCGGCCCTATTCGGCGTCTACGGGATGCTGGGCATTGGGTTGACGCTCGTTTGTCTGCGAGCTCTGGTGCCAGGAACGCCGTGGCGGGACGGGACCATCCGTTTCGCGTTCTGGGCGCTGAACGGCGGCCTGTTCACGATGTGTGTGCTGAGTCTGTTGCCCGTCGGGTTGTTCCAGACGCAAGCGTCAGTCGAGCGCGGCTACTGGTACGCCCGCAGTCACGAGTTCCTGGGCACGCCGCTCATGCAGTCGCTGCGCTGGCTGCGCGTGCCGGGCGACACGCTATTCGCGGCCGGGGCGGTCGCCTTGGTTGTCTTCATCGCCGGACTGAAGGTCGGGTTTTCGTTCCGCCCGTCGCAACGCGACGGGGCTGAGTTGGGGGGCGAATCGTGATCCGTGCGACGATCCACCCGTTTCCGAGTGCCTACCCGTTTTGGGTGGCTTTGATCCTGGCCGCAATGCTCGCCGCGGCGGCCCGCGGTGACGACTTCGACCGCCCACCGATCGACTACAGCAACGCAACGCCCGTCAATCGCGTCGAGCGCCTGCGGTCGCGACTCAAGAGTGGCGAAGTGCAACTGGCGTTCGAGGAGCACTTCGGCTACCTGCGATCCATCTTGCGAGAACTGGGCGTCCCGGAATCGTCGCAGAGTCTCGTTTTCTCGAAGACCAGCTTGCAACGGCACCGGATCGCTCCGCGCATGCCGCGATCCCTGTACTTCAACGATGATGTCTACGTCGGCTTTTGCCAACGCGGCGACGTGCTGGAATTCTCGGCCGTCGATCCGCACCTGGGCACCGTGTTCTACACACTCGACCAGGAACCGGCCGAGAAGCCGCGGCTCGTGCGCCAGGGCGACAATTGCCTGATCTGTCACGGGTCGACGCCAACGCGCGGCGTGCCAGGCCATCTGGTTCGCTCGGTCTTCACTGACCGGACAGGGCAGCCGATCCTATCGGCATCGAACTTCCGGATCGACCACACGAGTCCGCTCGAAAAGCGCTGGGGTGGATGGTACGTGACCGGCACCCACGGTGCCCAACCACACATGGGCAACCTGACGACGACGAGCCGAGATGCACAGCTGCCGGTCGATAACCCGGACGGTATGAACCTTACGTCGCTGGCGCGGCGCATCGATACTGGTGCGTTCCTGACGCCGCACAGCGACATCGTCGCCCTGATGGTCCTGGAACACCAGGCCGAGGGGCAGAATCTGATGACGCAGGCCAGCTTCCAAACGCGGGTCGCGCTGTATCAGGAGGAGGAGATTAACCGCATCCTGAAAGCCGCGCCGAGCCAGCGATCGGAGAGTACGACCCGGCGCATCGCTGCGGTAGCCGAACCGCTCGTGAAGTATTTCCTCTTTAGCGGCGAGGCGGCGCTCACGGACCAAGTTCGCGGCACGTCGGGCTTCGCTGAGGAGTTTGCCGCCCGCGGCCCCCGCGATTCCCAGGGCCGGTCGTTTCGCGAATTCGATCTGAAACGGCGGATGTTCCGGTACCCGTGCAGTTACCTGATCTACTCCGATGCGTTTGACGCCCTTCCGAAGCCCGTCCACGAGTACATCGCCCGGCGCTTCGGCGAGGTGCTGTCGGGGAGCGATCAGTCGAAGGAGTTCGCCCACCTGAGTGCCGCAGACCGCGCAGCAATCGCCGCGATCCTTCGGGCGACCAAGCCGACGCTGGCCCCACCGAGCGACGATTCCACGGAGCCACGGTAAGGAGTCGGCGTCTGCTGTCTATCCGGGGTGGGGGCGAAGCCATCCGCTGCTAGAATGCCCGGATGTCGAAGACCGCCGCTATTCTCGGGACTGGGTACATCGCCGACTGGCACGCCAAGGCTCTGCGATCGATCCGCGTTCCCATCATCGCCGCGTGTGACTTGAGCGAGTCGCGCGCCCGCGGTTTCGCCGACGCCCATCGCATCCCGGCTGTCTACACCGACCTCGCCGAGATGCTCGCCAAGGCGAAGCCGGAGGTCGTCCACGTTCTGACGCCGCCGGAACACCACTTCGCCGTCACGGAGCAAGTGCTACGAGCCGGCGTTCACGCGCTCGTCGAGAAGCCGCTGTGCCTGACGCCGGACGAATGCCGCCGGCTCGGTACGATCGCGACGGAGTGCGGCCGGGCGCTGGGTGTCGGCCACAACTTCCTGTACGCGGAGCCGTATCGCCGGCTGTACGCCGACGTGCAGGCCGGTCGGCTCGGCCGGCTCGATGCCGTCCACATCGTCTGGAACAAAGAGCTTGGTCAGGTGAGAGCGGGCCCGTTCGGCCAATGGATGCTGCGCGAACCGGCCAATGTGATGCTCGAAGTCGGCCCGCACTCCATCGCTCAGGCGCTCGACCTGTGCGGGGATCTCGGCCATTTGTCGGTCGAAGCCGATCGCGACATCGAGCTGCCAAACGGTTGTCACTTCCGCCGGCGATGGCGATGCCGGGCGACGGCCGGAGCCACCGCGGTCGATCTGTCGTGGTCGTTCGAAGCGGGACCGACGGAACATTTCTTGCGCGTCCGCGGCTCGGCCGGCGTTGCCGTCGCCGACTTCGAGGCGAACACGTATGTCCTGACTCGCCCTGGCGATAGCGGCCAGGGCGACGTTGAGCGTTGGCGTACGACAGCCTCGGCCGGTGAGACGGTCGCGGACCAGGGGCTAACACAATTCGCTCGCTACGCGCTGTCGAAGCTGAAGCTCTCGCACCGGGGCAGCCCGTTTGGTGCGAGCCTGATGGACGCGCTGGCCGCGTTCTACGACGGTCTGCCGACGCCGGCCGACGAGCGACTGTCGGCGGGCTTCGCAGCCCGGGTGGTGGCGACGTGCATTGAGATCGGCTCGACCATCCGAGCCGGAAGCGTTAGCGACGGCCCGACCGTCCGAGCCGGAAGCGTTAACGACGGCCTGACCGTCCGAGCCAGAAGCGTTAGCGACGGCCCTGCGTCCGAGCGGCCGTCGCTTACGCTTCCGGCTCAGAAAGTCACGCCCGACACACTCGTCCTCGGCGGCACCGGCTTCATCGGCCAGGCGCTCGTCCGCAAGCTCGTCGAGTCTGGCCGTTCCGTGCGGTTGCTCGCGCGCGACCCGGTCAACCTGCCACTGGCGCTGCGTGGTTTGCCGCTCGACGCCGTGCGCGGCGACATCACCGACGCGCCGTCGTTGGAACGCGCCCTCGATGGCATCCGCGATGTGGTGCATTTGGCCCGCAGTGGCGGCGTCACCTGGGCCGAGTTCCAGCGGCTCGACATCGACGCGACGCGCCGCCTCGCCGAGATGTGTCTGGCCAAGGGCGTCCGCCGACTCCTCTACACCGGCACCATCGACAGCTACGATCGCAGCGACCCGACGCAGGTCATCACCGAGGATACGCCGCTCGACCCGAACATCGAACGCCGCAACGCCTACGCTCGCGCCAAGGCCGCAGCCGAGCGGCTGCTGATGGACCTGCACGCGACGCACAAGTTGCCCGTCGTGATCGCCCGGCCTGGCGTCGTCGTCGGCGTCGGCGGCAGCCCGTTCCATTGGGGCGTGGCGCAATGGCCAGCCGGGTTTATCGGCCGCTTTTGGGGCCGCGGCGACAACCCGCTGCCGCTCGTCCTGGTGGACGACGTGGCCCGCGGCCTCGTGCGGATGCTCGAAGTCGAGGGCATCGAGGGCCAGTCGTTCAACCTGGTGGCCGACAGCGACATCACCGCCCGTGAATACGTCGCGGCGCTCGACCGGGCGGTCGGCGGCGGCATCGATGCGCGGCCGAAGCGCGTGGCGAGCTACGTCGCGGCCGAGTGGGTCAAGTACGCGGTGAAGGTGCTTGTGCGGCACCCGAAGCGGGCGCGACCGAGCTGGCGCGACTGGAAGACCCGCGGCGAATTGTCGCGCTTCGACTGCACGAAGGCGAAGCGCGTCCTCGGCTGGCAGCCGGTCACCGACCGCGCGACGCTGTTGCGCGAGGGCGTCGAACTTCCCGCGAAGCATTGGATGCAATAACCCGCGAAAGCCCACCGATTGCCATCGGTGGGGATCCTATGCCCCTCCTGCGCTACGACCTGACGCGCGCCGCCCGCCGCGGCCGGCTGCCCTGGATTCGGGCGCTGTACGGGCTGGCGCTGCTCGGCGCGACGTACACGGCATACGAGCGTTGGAACCCCGGGACCGTGGTGACACCCGCATTGATGGCCGCCTTCGCCGCCGACTTCTGCGGCCGGTGTGCATGGGTGCAACTGGCCGCGGTTGCCGTCCTTGCACCCGTCCTCGGCGGCGCGGCGCTCGCGGAGGAGCGGCAGCGCGGCACGCTCGAGCTGTTGCTCATGACCGGCTTACGGCCGGGGGCCATCGTCCGCGGCAAGCTGTTCGCTCACGTCGCGCAGTTGCTCGGCGTACTGCTCGTCGGCGTGCCGATCGGCGCCATCCTGCTACTCCTCGGTGGTGTGGACTGGCGCTACCCAATTGGTGCGTTCGTGCTGAGCGGCGGGTTATCCGCGAGCGTGACGGCCGTCGCTATCGTCTGCTCAGCACGGGCGAAGTCAGTGCCAGCGGCAGTCGTCACCGCTTACGCGGTCGCGGGCGTCCTCGCGCTCGTCACCTTTGTGATGCCGGCCGCCTGGTTCGTGAACCCCGCGACCTTCCTTGCCTCTTGGCCCGATACACCGCCGGATGTTTGGTTCCACGGTACCTTCGTCTGCGCCGGCGTCCACCTCGCCGTCACCGCCGTCCTCATCCGGGTGGCGGCGAAGTTGATTGTGCCCGGCCTCGACGCCGGTGAGTACGCCGTGGCCCAGGCTGTACGGATGAGCCTGCGGGCCAACCGTCGGGGCTTTCGACCGCCGCCGAGCGAGATCGCCGCCCTGTTCGAGTCGGCGTTCAACCTCTTGCGGCAGCCCGCCCCGTCGCCGGTGCCGACAGCGAAATCGCTCCGGGCCTTTCCCGTCCCGCCGATCCTCGGCGACGCGCTCGTCTGGAAAGAGACGCACTTCGGCGGCAACCCGACCGTCGGCGAGCTGGTGCGGTCGGTCGGCTGCCTGACCGTGCTGATCGAGTTCGCTGTGGGATTTGTCTTTGTTACAGCCATGTCCCTGCACTATGCCGGCTCACTCCCCGCCGACGCACTGCGTGACATAGCGTCGATGGCCCGGGGCCTTACCGTTCTGGCTCTTTCGGTGACGATTCTGTCCGTTGCCGCCTTCGCAAGTGGTTGTCTAACGCGTGAGCGCGAAAGTCAGACCTTGGACGGCTTGCTGACGTTACCCGACGGCCGCTGGGCGGTCTTGCGGGCCAAGTGGCTTGGCAGCATGCTCCGTGGTCGATGGCCAGCAGTTGCGGCGGCCATAGCGCTTTCGTTCGGTGCGATGGTGGAAGCCATTGACCCACTCGGTGCCCTGTTCCTTGCCGCCTCCGCGGTCGCTCATCTGAGTTTCTGCGCCAGCCTGGGCCTACGCGTTTCGGTCGAGTGCGGCGGTACCGGCCGGGCGGTGTTCCTCAACGGCTTGTTTCTCTTGGTGTTAGCCATCGTACCCGTCATTGCGCGAGACTCGATCCCAGCGGACACGCCCGTTTGGCCGCCGCTGCGGGCGATGATTCGAGAGGGCGCGCTGTCGCCGCCGGTAGCGTGGGTGAACCTGGCATACCGCCCCGACCGCCGGCCGACACCGGAGCAGCTCACCGGCTTCCTGCTCGCGGCCGTGATATACGCCGCCGCTGCGCCGCTACTTTACGGGGTGGCGCAGTGGCGCTTTCGTCGGGAGGCCGTCACGTGGCGCGGGTCGCGCCCATAGAATTGGCCGCCGATGCCGCTGCTCCGCCACGACCTGACCCGCACCGCCCGCCGCGGCCGCACCCACTGGGTGCGGGTGGTCTACGCGCTGGCGCTGCTCGGGGCGCTGTTCGCCACCTACGCTAGCTGGTTCGGCCTGTCCGGGGTCGGCGGCACGCACGCCCTCGCGCCGAAGGACATGAGCCGCTTCGCTCACGACTTCGCGATGAAGTACGCCGTCGTGCAGTTCGCGGCCGTGGCCGTCCTGGCCCCGGCGCTCGGCGGGGCGGCCATCGCAGACGAGCGGCAGCGCGGCACCCTCGACTTACTGCTCGCGACCGGCCTGCGGTCCGGCGAGATCGTCCGGGCCAAGCTGCTGGCCGGGCTGCTGCAACTCGCCGGCGTGTTGGTCGTCGGCGTGCCAGTCGGGGCCATTGCACTTTTGCTCGGCGGCGTCGATTGGCGGCTGCTGGTCGGCACCTTCCTGCTGAGCGTCGCCTGGGCGGCGAGCCTTGCGGCCCTGGGCCTCGCCTTCTCGGCGCGGGCCAAGTCGGTCCCCGCGGCGGTGACGCTCACCTACCTCGTTGGCGGGGCCATGACGTTGGCCACGACGCCCATTGCGTTCATCAGCCCGGTCGTCCTCCTCATCATGTGGAGCGCCACGTCGGCCGAGACGTGGCTCGGGCTTGCCCTGGCTTGCGGCGTGGTGCAGTCGGCCGCCGCCGCGGTGCTGGCGTCGGCCGCGGCGAGCCGGTTGGTGCCGGCCGCCGACGCCCGCGAGCAGGCGGTCTACGACGCGATCCGCACGGCCCGGCGGACCGGCCCCACGCCGCCGCGGGCGCGGGCAGCGGACGCGTTCACCGAAACGTTCGAGGCGCAGCGGCGGAAGGTGTGGCCGCCGCCGGCGGGGCGGGCGCGGGCCATCCCGGTGCCGCGGGTCGGCGACCGGCCGCTCGTCTGGAAGGAGACGTACTTCGGCGGCAGTGCGGCGGCGCGAAACGCCGTGCGGCTGGTCGGCGTCCTCGCGATCCTGGCCATCGGCGTCGGGGGACCGTTGGTCGTCGGGGTGTTGAACCTGGGGGCGAACCGCAATCTGCGGTACGACCAGCCCGACATACACGGGCCCGCCCGCTTCGTCGTCCTGCTGTCGCTGGCGGCGACGGTGCTGGCGGTGACGGCGTTCGCGGCCGGCAGTGTCGCTAGCGAGCGCGAGGCCGGGACGCTCGACGGCCTGCTGACCCTGCCGGACGGCCGGCCGCCGATCTTGGAAGCCAAGTGGCTCGGGGCGGTGCTACGCGGCCGGTGGCCGGCCGCGGCCGCGGCGGTCACACTGATGTTGGGCGTCCTCGCCGACGCCTTCGACCCGCTCGGGGCGGTCCTCGCCGCGGTGCGCGGTCGCCCACGCCGCGTTCTTCGCCAGCCTGGGCATGTGGGTATCGGTCCGCGCTGGGAACACCGGCCGGGCCGTGTTCGCGGCCGGCGTGCTGCTGCTCCTCGTGACGGTCGTGCCCGTGCTGGCGGCGGCTGACCTATCGCTGTTGAGTCCGCCGGCCGCGTGGGTCGCGTTGACGTGCCGCCCCGATCGGCTGCCGGGGTCGGACCGGCTCATCGGCTTCCTGTTCGTCGCCGTGTTGTACGCCGTCGCCGCGTCGCTGCTGTACTGGCTGGCGAAGCGGCGATTTTGTCGGGAGGCCGTCGCGTGGAGCGGATCGCGTTCGTGACCGGTCGGCTCGCCGAGCCGGCCCTCCGCCGCGTCGTCGCCGACCTTGCGCCCAAGGTCGGCTTCGAGCCGGTCGTCGTCGTTCTGCCCATCAGCGTCGCCGCCCTCGCCACCACCGCCTGGGCTGCCCGGCACATGGCGCTGCCGGAGGGCGTGAGCCGGGTCGTCTTGCCGGGGATGTGCCGCGGCGACGTGTCGGACGTGGTGAACGCGACCGGCGTCCTGGCCGAGCGCGGGCCGGACGATTTGCGCGACCTACCCGAGCACTTCGGCCAGCGCCGCGGCCTGCCGCCGGGTTACGGCACCTACGACATCGAAATCCTCGCCGAGATCAACCACGCCCCGCGGCTGCCCCACGCCGAGTTGCTCGCGCTCGCCCGCCGCTACCGGGACGAGGGGGCGGACGTCATCGACCTCGGCTGCGACCCCGGCGACACGTGGGCCGGCGTCGCCGACGCGGTGACGGCGCTGCGCGACGAGGGGCTGCGCGTCTCGATCGACAGCTTCGACGCCGCGGAGGTCGTCGCCGCGACCAAGGCCGGGGCCGAACTGGTGCTGAGCGTCAACGCGTCGAACCGCGCGGCCGCGGCCGACTGGGGCGCGGAAGTCGTCGCCATCCCCGACACGCCGAGCGACCTGGCGTCCCTGGACGCGACGGCCGAGTATCTCGCGAAGGCTGGGGTACGCTTCCGGCTCGACCCGATCCTGGAGCCGATCGGCTTCGGCTTCGCGGCGTCCTTGGGCCGCTACTTCGACGTGCGGCGGCGCTATCCGGATGCGGCGATGCTGATGGGCGTCGGCAACCTGACGGAGCTGACCGACGCCGACTCGGCCGGCGTCAACGTGCTGTTGGCCGGGTTCTGCCAGGAGGCCGGCATCCGGAGCGTGCTGACGACGGCCGTCGGCAACTGGGCGCGCTCGAGCGTCCGCGAGTTCGACCTGGCCCGCCGGCTCGTCTACCACGCGGTGAAGGAACACGTCCCGCCGAAGCGGCTGGAGCCGAACTTGATCTTGCTCCGTGACCCGAAGCTGACCGAACAAGGGCCGGCCGCGCTCGCCGAGTTGGCCGCGGCGGTGAAGGACCGCAACTACCGCCTGTTTGCCGAGGGCGGCATGCTGCATGCCATCAACGGCGCGATGCATCTGACCGGCGACGACCCGTTCGCCCTGTTTGCCGAGATCGCGAAGTGCGATGCGACGATGGACCCGTCGCACGCCTTCTACCTCGGCTACGAGTTGGCGAAGGCGGTGACGGCCCTGACGCTCGGCAAGCAGTACACGCAGGACCGGGCGCTGCGGTGGGGCTTCCTGACCCGGCCCGAAACACACCACGAGTAGTCATGGGTTCGCGACGGTTCGAAGAAGCGTGCTTGCAAGCACGCTCCTGCGAAGCGTCGCGAATCGTAAACGCGCATGAATGCGCCGCGGGTCGAAGAGTTGATCCCCGCCCCCGACCCGTGGGATGTAGCACAACGGCTCGCCCACCTGCCGCACTTGCTCTTTTTCGACAGCGCCGACCGCGACTCGCCGCATGGGCGTTACTCGTATGTCGCTGCCAATCCGAGCGCGTGGCTCACACTTGACGCATCGACCGATGCCGATCCCCTCGGGAGGCTCGCACAGCTTCTTCCCGCGAAGATGGCCGTTGTGTCGGAACTGCCGCCGTTCCAGGGCGGCGTCGCCGGGTTGTTCGGCTACGGCCTCTGCCACTCGCTCGAACGCCTGCCGCGGCCGGCGCACGACGAGTTCCGCGTGCCCGACATTGCCGTCGGGCGGTACGACTGGGTCGTGAGTTTCGACCACGTCCGGGGCCGGGCGTGGTTCGTCTCGCACGATCCGAGGGTCGATGTCGGTGTCCTGACCGTCCGAGCCGGAAGCGTAAGCGACGTTCAGGGTGGCCCGTCGCTTACGCGTCCGGCTCGGATCGACGCACCGTGCCTCGCACTGCACTCCGGCGTCACCAGCAACTTCGACCGCCGCGGCTACGAGGCGGTCGTCGCCCGCGCCGTCGAGTACATCCACGCCGGCGACTGCTTCCAGGTCAACCTGAGCCAGCGGCTCCTCGCCCCGCTGACCGAACACCCGCTCGACCTCTACGGCCGACTGCGGCAGCGCAACCCGGCCCCGTTCGCCGCGTACTTCGACCTGGGCCGGTTCCAGATCGCCAGCGCGTCGCCGGAGCGGTTCCTGCGCGTCTATCCCGACGGCGAAGTCGAGACGCGGCCGATCAAGGGTACCCGCTCCCGCGGCCTGACGCCGCGCGAGGACGCCGCCCGGCTGCACGACCTCGTGACCAGCGCCAAGGACCGGGCCGAGAACGTCATGATCGTCGACCTGATGCGCAACGATCTGGGCCGGGTCTGCGAGTACGGGTCGGTGCGGGTCACGAAGGTCTGCGAGCCGGAGAGTTACCGCACCGTCCACCACCTCGTCTCGGAGGTGCGCGGCAAGCTGCGGCCGGGCCTCACCGCCATCGACCTGCTGAAGGCCGCGTTCCCCGGCGGGTCGGTGACGGGCGCGCCGAAGGTGCGGGCGATGGAGATCATCACGGAGCTCGAGCAGGTCGCCCGTGGGCCGTACTGCGGCAGCCTGGCGTGGATCGGGTTCGACGGGGCAATGGATTCGAGCATCCTGATCCGCACGTTCACGGCCGGCGGCGGCTGGGTGCAGTTCCCGGTCGGCGGCGGCATCGTCGCCGACTCCGACCCGGCCCGCGAGTACGAGGAGACGCTGCACAAGGCCGAGGGGCTACTGCGAGCGTTGGGCTAAGACGCTTCTGCGAAGCGTCGCTAAACAGACCTCATGGTTCTCGAAGGGCTGGTCACGACGCTCGACGCCGCCGGGGCGATGCACCTCGCCCCGATGGGGCCGAGCGTGGATGGCCCCGACTTCCGCCGCTTCCTCCTCCGGCCGTTCCCCGCCTCCGGCACCTACCGCAACCTGCTCGCCCACGGCGAAGGCGTGTTGCACGTCACTGACGACGTGCTACTCCTCGCCCGCGCGGCCATCGGCAACATCGGCGAGCCGCCGCCGCATCGGCCTGCGACGCGCGTCCGCGGATGGGTGCTGAGCGGGGCGTGCCGGGCGTACGAGTTCCGCGTCGCGGCCCTCGACGACACGCACGAGCGCGTCCACATCGAGTGTGAGGTGGTCCACGTCGAGCGGCTGCGCGACTTCTTCGGTTTCAACCGAGCGAAGCACGCCGTCGTCGAGGCGGCGATCCTGGCGACCCGCGTCGCGCTCTTGCCGGCCGAGACGATCCGCGGCGAGTTCGCCCGACTGCGGCCGGCGGTCGAGAAGACCGGCGGGCCGGACGAGTTGGCCGCGTTCGCACTGCTGGCGATGTACGTCGGGGGCGCGGTATGACGCGGGTGACGACCGGCAGCCGGCTGCACTTCGGCCTGCTGCGCCTGCCGCCGGCGGGGCCGTGGCCGGCGGGCGAGCGGTACTTCGGCGGCGTCGGCCTGATGGTCCGTGACCCGGCCGTCGCAGTCGCCGTGGAACCTGCGGCGGCGTGGTCCGCGTCGGGGCCGCTGGCCGAGCGGGCGCTCGAGTTTGCCCGGCGATGTACGTCCGAGCGAGCGTTCCGCGTCGTCGTCGAGCAAGCGCCCGACGAACACGCCGGCCTCGGCGTCGGCACGCAACTGGCGCTAGCCACCGCCACGGCGATCGAACGGTCGCTTGGCCGCGACGAGCCGCTGGACGAACTGGCCTGCCGCGTCGGCCGCGGGGCGCGGTCGGCGATCGGTGTCCACGGCTTCGTCCGCGGCGGCTTCCTCGTGGACGGCGGCAAGCGTATGCCCGCCGAGATCGCCCCGCTCGTCGCCCGCGCCGACTTCCCCGACGATTGGCGCATCGTGCTGCTGACACCGCGGGAGGCGAAGCGGGTCCACGGCCCGAACGAGTCGGCGGCGTTCGCATGCCTGCCGACCGCGTCCGACGACGCGATGGCCCGGCTCGTCTTGCTCGGGATGCTGCCGGCCTTGGCCGACCGCGACCTGCCGGCGTTCGGCGCGGCGTTGGCCGAGTACAACGCCCGCGCCGGCGAGTTGTTCCGCCCGGCCCAGGGCGGCACGTACTCGACGCCGGAGACGGCCGGCCTGATCGCCTGGCTCCGCGGCCGCGGCGTCGGCGGGGTGGGGCAAACGTCGTGGGGACCGACGGCGTTTGCGGTCGTCGGCGACGACGAGGAAGCGCGGTCGCTCGCCGCGGCCAGCCCGGTGCCGGCCGTCGTGACAGTCGCGCGAAATCACGGGGCGTGAGACGACAGGGGTCAGTAGGTGACCCGACGCGAGAGCCACGCCACCGCAAACGCGACCATGCCTGCGCCGAGAACCATCGTCGCCAATACCCGCGTGAAAACGCCCGCCTGTTCGTGGATGAGAAACACGTCCTCCGGCCCGACCGGCGACGCGATCGGCGGCCGGCCGGCGTGGAAGTCGTCATAGATGTGCGCGTCGTCGATCGACGCGCCGGCGGCGATGCGTTGCTCCTCGTAGGCCTGATAGTCGCGCTGGTAGCCCTGGCCGAAGGCGAGTTCCGCGTCGAACCGCGGCCGGAGCTGGGCCACGTCCGCGGCCGGCAGTTGCGACTCGATCTCCGCCTGCCGCATCGTGCAATGATCGCGGAGGAACCGCTGCAATTCCGGGTCGGGCCAGTAGCGGTCGGCCAGCCGGCCGGCCCGCTCGAACGCGCACCACGCCAGATACCGCTGGCCGACGCGGAGCATGATCTCGCCGAGGGCCAGGGCGAAGTGCGGGTTCGCCCCGCCGCCCTGCCGCCACATGCCGATCATCCCCAATACCGGCTCGTCGAACGGCACCGCCGTCGGGTGCGACGGCACCGCGTCGGCCGGCCAGCCGGCCTCGGCCCCGACGGCCGCGACCGCGCGGCGGGCGTCGTGGCGTCCGCCGGGCGCGGGCGCGTCCATTTCCACTATGCTCTGTGCCCCATGGGCGTAGATGGCCCAGGGCATGTCGCGGCGGATGGCTCGCCTCTCGGACGGATCGATGGCGGCATCGAGTCGGTCGCCGATGCAGTCGAACTCCTTCAGCAACTCCGGCTTCGCCATCGCCGCCAGCAGGAACTCGACGACGGCCGCCTGCCAGATTTCGCGGCCGAAGTGGGCGTCCGGGTTCGCCGCGATGGCTTGCTTGATGAACCCGTGGCCCTCGCGGAGCCGGTCCTTGGCCGCGGCGTCGCCGGCCATTGCCGCCCGGAAGTTGCCGTGGATCAGGAACGTGCCGAGGTTTGCGTAGGTCGTGTACAACCCGCGGCCGGTCACGCCGCGCGTCTGCTGGTCGGCCAGCTTATCCCGCAGGACGCGCACCGCCTCGTCGTGGTCGCCGGTGTAATCGAGGCCGGCCCCGAGGTCGTCGGCCAGGGCGTCGCGGCGGTCGGCCGGCGGGTTCGCCGCGAGGTCGGCGCGGGCGCGGCGGTTCCGCTCGCGGTAGTACGCCGGGCCGTGCTTGGCGAACCGCTCGTGGATCACGTCCTGCACCATCGCGAACCGCAGCGAGACGCCGCCCGGCGTCTTCGGGACGTGGTGCGGGTACGGCAGCGCGACCGTCGGGCCGTCGCCCGGCGGCTGGGAGACGCCGACGCAACAGCCGCCGACGGCCCCGAACAGGACAGCGGCGGCCACCGCGCCGACCCGGCTGGCCAAGGTACCCATCGGTCACCAGCGGCCGGTCGGCCGACGGAACGTGAGGACGCCGGCCCCGAGCAAGAGGGCGACGCCGCCGGCGGTCGCGACGGCCGGGTAGTGGTCGGCCGGCGACGGCGGCGGCTCGGCCGGCTTCGGCGCGAACTGGTACGACGACTTGAACTCGCGCTCGTGCGACTCGACCTCGCGGTCGTTGATGCAGGCGAACGCGGGGGCAGTGGTGAGAGCCGCCACCAGGGTTGCGGTGAGCCGGCGCATAGCGGAGACTCCAAATCGGGCCACATCCATCGTCGCACGACGGACCCGGCAATTCAACGGCTGGTCGCTTAAAATGACCGCATGACCGTCACCTACCACCTCGAACCCGACCTGACACCGGCGGAGTTCATCGACGTGCTGCACCGTTCGACGCTGGCCGAGCGCCGCCCCGTCGATGAGGCCGAGACGATCCGCACGATGCTCGCCAACGCCGCCGTCATCGTCACCGCCCGCGTCGATGGCCTCCTCGTCGGCGTGTCACGGGCGATCAGCGACTTCGCGTACTGCACCTACCTGTCGGACCTGGCCGTCGACGCCACGCACCAGAAGCAGGGCATCGGCCGGGAGTTGATCCGCCGCACCCACGAAGCCGTGGGGCTGCATACGTCGCTCATTCTGCTCGCCGCGCCGAAGGCGCGGACGTACTACCCGCACGTCGGCATGACGCCGCACGAGTCGTGCTGGTGGATCCCGCGACGGCCGCCGGGCGCGGTATGATACCCGGCGATGTACGTGCCGCCACACTTCCGCGTTGACGACCCCGCCGCGCTCGTCGAGCTAATGCGGCGGCACAGCTTCGCCATGCTCATCACCGACGACGGGCACGCCCCGTTCGCGACGCACCTGCCGGTGCTGCACCGGCCCGGCGGCGGGCCGCACGGCACGCTCGTCGGCCACGTCGCGCGGGCCAACCCGCAGTGGCGGCACTTCGCCGCCGGCCGCGAAGCCCTCGTCGTGTTCCGCGGGCCGCACGCTTACGTCTCGCCGGCGTGGTATGCCACGACGCCGAACGTGCCGACCTGGAACTACGCCGCCGTCCACGCCTACGGGGTGCCGCAGGTCATCGACGACCACGACCGGCTCGTCGCACTGTTGCAGGAGATGATCGGCGTGTACGAGTCGCCGCGGGAGGAGCCGTGGCCCGGCGAGTTGCCGGCGAAGTACCGCGACGACCTGATCCACGGCATCGTCGGCTTCGAGATGCCGGTGACGCGGCTCGACGGCAAGTTTAAGCTGAGCCAGAACAAGGCGAAGGCCGACGCCGCCGGCGCGGCCGACGCGCTGGCCCGCTCCGACGCGGCGACCGACCGCGCCGTCGCGGCGATGATGCGCGACGTCAACCGGCTGGCCGCTTCGCGCGCAGACGACGGCGAGACGCGGCTGCCCGAGCTGCTGCGGGCGGCGAACCCGGTCCTCGACCCGACGCCGTTCGCGATCGTCGCGGCCGACGCCCCGACGCCGGAACAGTTCGCGGCGGCGTGGGCCGTCGTCCGCGAGGCCGAGGGGACGACGCTCGTCGTGCCGGCGGCGCTCGCGCCGGCCGACGCGCCGCGGTGGGCGCGGGTCACGCTGGCGGTTCATTCGTCGCTCGAAGCCGTCGGCTTCCTGGCGGCGCTCACCCAGCGGTTGGCCGCGGCCGGAATCGCGTGCAACGCGGTGTCGGCGTTCCGGCACGACCACCTGTTCGTGCCGTGGCCGCGGCGGCACGAATCGCTCGCGGCGTTACGGCACTTTGCCAGGGCATGACGCAATTGTTGCGGCGGGGCGTATGGGGTACACTCTCGATAGACCGATGCAAGACGACGGGTGAGGGCCGACCGATGGTGGCGAGCGCCGCCGTACCCCTGGACGTTCTCTACGAGCGGGACGAAACAGCGTGGCTGGAGGCAATGGCCGCCCTCGCTGCCGAGGGCCGACTGTCGGAATTGGACGGCCGCAACTTGAGCGAGTACCTGGCGGACATGGCCAAGCGCGACCGGCGGGAGGTGTTCAGTCGCCTCGTCGTACTCCTGACCCATCTGCTGAAATGGGACCATCAGCCCCAGCACCGGCCCGCGTCCTGGCGTGGCACGATCCGCGAACAGCGACGTGAATTGCGGCAACTCCTGGAGAGCGGCACGCTGCGCAACCACGCCGAGGCCGTGTTGGCCGAGGCATACGCCGAGGCTCGCGACCAGGCGGCCGACGAAACGGAGTTGCCGGTCGAGACGTTCGCCGTCGATTGCCCTTGGAGCCTCGCCGACGCGACCGGCGAGGACGCCGCATAAATGGCAATGGACCCCAACGTCCTGACCGAGCAGATCGAATACTACCGGGCGCGGGCCGCGGAGTACGACGAGTGGTTCCTCCGCCAAGGCCGGTACGACCGCGGCGACGACCACCGCCGCGCGTGGCTCGCCGAGGTCGCCGAAGTTGAAGCGGCCCTCGCCGCCGCAGAACCGGCCGGCGACATCCTCGAACTCGCCTGCGGCACCGGCCTGTGGACCCGGCACCTCGCCCCGCTCGCCGACCGGCTCACCGCCGTCGACGCCGCGCCGGAGGCCGTCGCGCTGAACCGCGACCGGGTGCGGTCGCCGGCCGTCGAGTACCTCGTGGCCGACCTGTTCGACTGGCGGCCGCCGCGGCGGTACGACTTCGTGTTCTTCGGCTTCTGGCTGTCGCACGTCCCGCCGGAGCGGTTCGCGGCGTTCTGGCGGACGGTTGCCGACGCGGTGACGCCGGGCGGCCGAGTGTTCTTCGTGGACAGCCTCCCCGACCCGGACTCGACGGCGACCGACCACCCGCCGCAGCGGGACGACGGCTACTCGGATCGCCTCTTGAACGACGGCCGGCGGTTCCGGATCGTGAAGGTCTTCTACGACCCGCCGCGGCTCGAAGCCGACCTGCACGCGCTCGGCTGGGCCGGGGCGGTTCGCACGACGCGGCGGTTCTTCTTGCACGGCCTGGTCCGGCCGGCGTGATCGTCGGTGGCGAGGCCCACCCGTCGCGCGGTATCATGGCTGTGCCCGTTCGGAGACTGTCGTCATGAGTGCGACGATGAAAGCCCTCGGGATCGACCGCCTGAGCGCGGAGCAGCAGGTCGCGCTGGCGCTCGAGATTTGGGAGAACCTGGGCGACGCCCGGCCCGCGGGTCGGCTGACCGCCGAGCAACGGGCGGAACTGGCGCGGCGCGACGCCGAGTTGGACGCGAACCCAGGGATCGCCCTGAGTTGGGCGGACATTCGGACCAGGGTTGAGGGCCGGCCGTGATGTGAGTAGATCGACTGCCATGACGACGGCACGGAGCGAGTTACTTCGCCTTCTCGGCGAGTTGAGCGAAGGGGCGGGCGAGTTGCGGTTCGGTCAACTCGTGGCCAACCTCGCGACCCTCGCCCACGGGGCCAAGGTCGAATCGATTTGGGACGCCGAGGACGAGGAACTGGTCGGTGCGGCCCGGCGGCTGTTGGCGCACTACCGACAGCCGAGCGAGAAGGTGGCGTAACGAAGTGGCGCTGTGGCCGGAGTCTGCCGGCGTGCTGTTCTGCGACAACGGCTTCGGGCTAGCGGCGTCTCCAAACCGTTGTCCCGCCGCCCGAAATCGGGTATCCTTCACCCGGCCTTCCTGTTGGGCACCCCGCCGTGGCATTGCTCGCCGACCGCTCGATCCGCGTCTGCATTCTCGGCCTGCTCGCGCTGGCCCCGTTCTCGGCCGCGCCCGCGGCCCCGCCGGGCGACGCGCTCGCCGTCCTCGAAGCGCATTGCGTCAAGTGCCACGTCGGTGACAAGGCGAAGGGCGGCCTCGACCTCGCGACCCGCGACGCTCTCCTGCGTGGCGGCGACAGCGGGCCGGCCGTCGTGCCGGGGCAGCCGAGCGAGAGCCTGCTGGTGAAGTCGATCCGCCATGAGGCCGAGCCGCACATGCCGCACGACGGCAAGAAGCTGCCCGACGCCGCGGCCGCGCTCGTCGCCGAGTGGGTCCGCGGCGGGGCGGCGTACGGCCGGACGCTGAAGGCCCCGGCGGCGTTCGCGATCACCGACGCCGGCCGCGGCCACTGGGCGTTCCAGCCCGTGCGCCGCCCCGCGGTGCCGGCCGTGCGCGAACCGCAAGCGACGCACAATGCCATCGACCGCTTCCTCCTCGCGAAGCTCGAAGCCGCCGGGGCGACGTTCGCGCCGCCCGCGAGCCGGCCCGCGTTCATCCGCCGCGTCACGCTCGACCTCATCGGTCTGCCGCCGACGCCGGCGGAGACGGACGCCTTCGTCGCCGACGCGTCGCCGGACGCCGTGGAGCGGCTGGTCGACCGGCTGCTCGCGTCGCCGCACTACGGCGAGCGGTGGGGCCGGCACTGGCTCGACCTCGCCCGCTACGCCGAGACCGACGGCTACGAGCACGACGCCGTGCGGCCGCACTCGTGGCGGTATCGCGATTACGTCGTCGCCGCGTTCAACGCCGACAAGCCGTTCGACCGCTTCGTCCGCGAACAGGTGGCCGGCGACGAGCTGTGGCCCGGCGACCCGGCGGCGTTGACCGCGACCGGGTTCAACCTGCTCGGCCCCGACATGGTGGACAGCTCCGATCAGCTGCAGCGCCGCCACAACACGCTCAACGACATGACCGACACGGCCGGGCTGGCCTTCCTCGGCCTGACGGTCGGCTGCGCCCGCTGCCACGACCACAAGTTCGAGCCGATCGGCCAGCGCGACTACTACGGCTTGCAAGCGTTCTTCGCCCCGGCCCGGTACGACCGCGCCAAGCCGATCCCGACGCCGGCCGTTCGCGCCGCCCACGACGCCGCGCTTGCCGAGTACGAACGGCACCCGGCCGTGCGGGCACTCGCGGAGATCGAGACGCCGGCCCGCGACGGCGTGTTCCAGCGCAAGGTGGCGAAGCTCGCGCCGGAGGCGCAGGTGGCGCACCGCACGCCGGCCGAGAAGCGGAACGCCGAGCAGGCCAACCTCGTCCTCGAAACGCTCGACAAGGTGAGCGTGACGGAGAAGGAGATCGCCGCCGCGATCCCGGCCGCGGACAAGGAGCGGTGGACGGCGCTGCGCGAGCAGGTGAGGGCGGTGCCGAAGCCGGCCGCGCTGCCGATGGCGATGGCGATGGCCGACGGCCCGCCGGCGAAGACGTTCGTGCTGCACCGCGGCGAGTACGCCCAACCGGGCGACGAGGTGTCGCCGGCGTCGCCCACCGTGCTGGGCGGCCCGCGGCCGGCCGGCCCCTCGCGCGCGGCCCTCGCCGACTGGCTCGCGTCGCCGGCGAACCCGCTGACGGCCCGCGTCATGGTGAACCGCATCTGGCGGCACCACTTCGGCCGCGGCCTCGTCGCCACGCCGAGCGACTTCGGCACCCGCGGCGCGAAGCCGACGCACCCCGAACTGCTCGACTGGCTGGCCGCCGAGTTCGTCGCCCGCGGCTGGTCGGTCAAGGCGATGCACCGGCTGATGCTCACGTCGGCGGCGTACCGGCAATCGTCGGTACGGAGTACGCAGTACACAGTACCGGGTGGGGCATTGGTGGGATCGCCGAACCGAGTACCGGGTACTGTATACTCGACCGACCCGGACAACGCGCTCTACGGTCGCATGAACCGCCTCCGGCTCGAAGGCGAGGTGTTGCGCGACAGTCTGCTCGCCGTCGGCGGCCGGCTCGACCGGCGGATGGGCGGGCCGGGCGTGTTGCCGCCGATCCCGAAGGAGCTGTTCGCCGGCGCGACCGGCTGGAAGCCGAGCGGCGGCGCGGGGGACGATGCGCGGCGGAGCGTCTACATCTTCGCCCGGCGGAACCTGCGGTTCCCGTTCCTCGAAGTGTTCGACGCCCCCGACAGCAACCTGAGCTGCCCGGCCCGCGAGCGCAGCACGACGGCCCCGCAGTCGCTGACGCTGTTGAACGCCGACGAGGTGACGGCCGCGGCTCAGGCACTGGCCGAGCGGCTGACCCGCGACGCGGCGACGGCCGATGAGCGGGTGACGCTCGCGTTCCGGCTCGCGCTCGGACGGACGCCGACCGATAACGAGACGGGGATCGCCCGCGAGTTCCTGGCGCGGTCGCCGCTGAGCGAGCTGTGCCGGGCGCTGTTCAACCTGAACGACTTCGTGTACGCGGAGTGACGACGATATCGGTTCGCGACGCTTCGCAGAAGCGTTCTTGTGCATGCACGCTTCTGCGAAGCGTCGCGAACCGAGGGGAACCATGCGATGATGTCTTGCCCCGGTCCTAGCGCCCCCGTCCCCGCGTCGCGCCGCGACTTCCTGCGCCGCGCCGGCGGCGGCTTCGGCCTCGTCGCCCTCGCGTCGTTGCTCGCCGACGAGCGTGCCGACGCCGCCGACCCGCTGGCGGCGAAGCCGACGCACTTCGCGGCCAAGGCCAAGCGGGTCGTCTTCCTGTTCATGTCCGGCGGGCCGTCGCACGTCGACCTGTTCGACCCGAAGCCGGACCTCGTGCGGCTCGCCGGGCAGCCGATCCCGGAGTCGTTCGGCACCTTCAAGACGCGGCGGGCCGTCGCCAAGAACAAGCTGCTGGCCCCGTGCCGGCCGTTCAAGCCGCGCGGCCAGAGCGGCATCGAAATCTCCGACTTCCTGCCGCACACGGCCACGCACGCCGACGAGTTGTGCGTCCTCCGCGGCTGCTACGGCGACAGCGTGACGCACCCCGAGTCGGTGTACCTGATGAACACCGGCACCATCCTCATGGGCAAGCCGAGCCTCGGGGCGTGGGCGGCCTACGGTCTCGGGACCGAGAACCGGAACATGCCGGCGTTCGTCGTCCTGCCCGACCCGGCCGGGTGGGTCAAGGGCGGCGCGCCGGCGTGGGGCAATGGCTTCCTGCCCGCGACGTACCAGGGCACCATCCTCCGCGGCGGCGAGTCGCCGATCCTCAACCTCGCGCCGCCCAAGGGGGTCAGCGAGCAGCAGCAGCGCGAGACGGTCAACCTGGTCAATCGATTGAATCGGGCGAACCTGCCGGCGGGCGACGAGGACTCGGAGCTGGCCGCGCGGGTCAACGCCTACGAGTTGGCGTTCCGCATGCAGTCGCACGCGCCGGAGGTCGTGGACATCTCGAAGGAGACGGCGGCGACGAAGGCGCTCTACGGCCTCGACCGAAAGGAGACGGCCGAGTTTGGCCTGCGGTGCCTGTTCGCCCGGCGGATGCTCGAGCGCGGCGTGCGGTTCGTCCAGCTTTACTGCGGCGACACCAACGGCTGGGACGCCCACTCGGACGTGGACGGCAACCACACCAAGCTGTGCCTGGCCAGCGACCAACCCGTCGCCGCCCTGTTGACGGACCTGAAGGCCCGTGGCCTACTGGACAGCACGCTGGTGGTGTGGGGCGGCGAGTTCGGGCGGATGCCGATGAGCGAGGGCGGCAACGGCCGGGACCACAACCCGCACGGCTTCAGCATGTGGCTCGCCGGCGCGGGCGTCAAAGGCGGGCAGACGATCGGCGCGACCGACGCCGTGGGCCTGCGGGCGACCGAGGACCGCATGCACGCCCACGACATCCACGCGACGATCCTGCACCTGCTCGGCATCGACCACACCCGGCTGACCTACCGCCACAACGGCCGCGACGAGCGGCTGACCGACGTGGCGGGGAATCTGATCCGCAAGGCGCTGGCGTAACCGAGAGGCGCTATGACGATGACGACCGGCAAAGCCCTCGCGCTCGCCGCCCTCCTCGCCGCCCTGCCGCGGGCCGCCGCCAACGACCTGCGGCCCTTCCTCGACAAGCACTGCACCGCCTGCCACGACGCCGACACCAAGAAAGGCAACCTCGACCTGACCGCCCTGCCGTTCGACGCCGGCACGTTCGCCAAGTGGGTGACGATCCACGACCGGGCCGCGACCGGCGAGATGCCGCCGAAGGGCGAACCCCGCCCGCCCGCGGCCGAACTCGACACGTTCACGAACGCCCTCGCCGCGAAGCTGACGGCCGCGGAGCGCGAGCGGACCGCCGCCGAGGGCCGGGCGACGCGACGCCGGCTCAACCGCGCCGAATACGAAGCCACCTTGCGCGACCTGTTGGCGCTGCCGTACCTCCAGGTCAAGGCGTTCCTGCCGGAGGACGGCGAGGCGCATGGGTTCAACAAGGTCGGCGAGGCGCTCGACGTGTCGCACGTCCAGGTCGCCCGCTACCTCGCCGCCGCCGAGTACGCCCTGCGCCAGGCGATGCTGCCGCGGGCCGAGCGGGTGCCCACCACGACCACCCGCTACCACACCCGCGACCAGCGCACGTTCGCCAAACAGATGGACGTGAACGCCCGCTACTACCGCCCCGAGCGGGCCACCTTCCCCGAGCTGGACTTCGCCGCCCAGCCGGCCGTCCGCGCCGGCAAAGCCCCGCTCACCGTGGGGGCGGCCGACCCGGCCACCCGCGACCGTGAGGCGATGGGCGTGACCGCCAGCACCTACGAGGCGATGGAGGTCCGGTTCGACCGCTTCCGCGCCCCCGTCGCCGGCCGCTACAAGTTGCGGTTCAGCGCGTACTCGCTGTGGGCCGGCCCCGGCAAGCCCGCCCAGTGGTACATCCCCGACTACGACGCTATCTCCGTCGGCCGGCGGCCGGAGCCGGTCGTCGTCTACGGCGAGACGCCGCCGCGGCTGTTGCGCCGCCTCGGCGACTTCGACGTCACGCCGACGCCGGGCGTCCACGAGATCGTCGCCGACCTGCTGGCCGGCGAGACCATCCGGCCGGACCCCGTGCGGCTGTTCCGCTCCCGGCCGCCGATGTGGAAGAACCCGCTGGCGACGCGCGAGGGTCAGCCGGCCGTCGCCTACCGCTGGCTCGAGGTCGAAGGCCCGCTCATCGAGGCGTGGCCGACGCCGGGCCACGTGCTGCTCTTCGGCGACCTGCCGGTGAAGGGCCGCCCGGCCGGCGTCGAGGTGACGTCGGCCGACCCCGAGCGCGACGCCGAGCGGCTGATGCGCGGCTTCCTGGCGAAGGCGTACCGCCGGCCGGTGCAGGAAGCCGACGTGATGCGGTTCCTGGGCGTCGTCCGCGGCGCGCTGGCGGCGGGGCACGGCTTCACCGACGCGATGCTGGCCGGCTACACGGCCGTCTTGTGTTCGCCGGGCTTCCTGTACCTCGACGAGACGCCGGGCCGGCTCGACGACCGGGCGCTGGCCGACCGGCTGGCGTTCTTCCTGACCAACGCCGCCCCCGACGACACGCTGCGCCGCGTCGCCGACGCCGGGTTCCTGCGTCAGCCGGCCGTCCTGCAGGTGCAGACCGAGCGGCTCCTGAACGACCCGAAGTCGCAGCGGTTCGTCGACGCCTTCCTGGACTACTGGCTCGACCTGCGGTTCATCGAAGCGACCGGGCCGGACGCCGAGCTGTACCCCGACTACTACCTCGACGACCACCTCACGGAGTCGGCTCTGTTCGAGACGCGGCGGTTCTTCGGCGAACTCGTGGCGGGCAACCGCGGCGTGCGACACCTCGCCGCGTCCGACTTTGCCGTGTTGAACGAGCGGCTGGCCCGGCACTACGGGGTCGAGGGCGTCGACGGGGTGTCGCTGCGGCCGGTGCGGTTGCCGGCGGACAGCGTGCGCGGCGGCCTGTTGACGCAGGCGAGCGTGTTGAAGGTGACGGCCAACGGCACGACGACTTCGCCGGTGAAGCGAGGGGCGTGGGTGATGGCCCGGCTGTTGGGCCAGCCGCCGCCCCCGCCCCCGGCGTCGGTGCCGGCCATCGAGCCGGACATCCGCGGCGCGACCACCGTCCGCGAGCAGTTGGCCAAGCACCGCACGCTGGAGTCGTGCGCCGCCTGCCACAAGACGATCGACCCGCCGGGGTTCGCGCTCGAGAGCTTCGACGTGATGGGGGCGTGGCGCGACCGTTACCGCGCGCTCGGGGTCAAGCCGCCGGCGGTCGGCCTCGGCCACAACGGCCAGCCGTTCGCCTTCGGCCCCGGCCCGGCCGTGGACGCCGGCGGCGAGATGCCCGGCGGCGGCCGGTTCGCCGACGTGGCCGAGTTCAAGCGGCTGCTGTTGGCCGACGAGGCCCAGTTGGCCCGCAACCTCGTGCGGCAGTTGGCGGTGTACGCGACCGGCGCGCCGGTCCGCTTTGCCGACCGGCCGGCGGTCGAGCGGGTCGTGGGCCGCGCCAGGGCCGACGGCTACGGCGTGCGGACGTTGATCCACGAACTCGTGCAGAGCGAGTTGTTCCTCAACAAGTGACGGCGGAACGACAAACGGAAGACCACGATGAACGGCAAGACCCTCGCACTGGTCGCCCTCCTCGCCGCGCTGCCGCGGGCCGCCGCCGACGACCTGCGGCCCTTCCTCGACAAGCATTGCACCGCCTGCCACGACGCCGACACCAAGAAGGGCAACCTCGACCTCACGGCCCTGCCGTTCGACGCGGCGACGTTCGCCAAGTGGGTGACGGTCCACGACCGGGCGGCGGCCGGCGAGATGCCGCCGAAGGGCGAGGCCCGCCCGCCTGCGGCCGACCTCGCGGCTTTCACCAACGCGCTGGCCGCAATGATCGTCGCCGCCGAATCGACGGCCGAGGGCCGGGCGACCCGTCGGCGGCTCAACCGCACCGAGTACGAGGACACGCTCCGCGACCTGTTGGCGCTGCCGTACCTGGAGGTGAAGGCGTTCCTGCCGGAGGACGGCGAGGCGCACGGGTTCAACAAGGTCGGCGACGCCCTCGACGTGTCGCACGTGCAGTTGGCCCGCTACCTCGCCGCCGGCGAGTTCGCCCTGCGCCAAGCGATGTTGCCGCACCGCGACCGCCCGGCCACGCGCACCGTGCGGTACTACGCCCGCGACCAGCGGGCCTTCGTCAACAAGATGAAGTTCAGCGTGTTCAACCAGCGGCCGGAGCGGGCGACCTTCCCGGTCCTCGACTCGACGCCGCAACCGGACGTGCGGGCCGGCACCGCCGCGATGACCGACCCGGCGACCCGCGAGCGCGAGGCCGTCGGCGTCGCCGCCAGCACCTACGAGCCGCTCGAGGTCCGGTTCGAGGAGTTCCGGGCACCGGCGTCCGGCCGGTACAAGTTGCGGTTCAACACCTACTCCGTCTGGGTCGGCCCCGGCAAGGGCGACAAGTGGTTCATCCCGGACCTCGATACCGTCTCCATCGGCCGACGGCCCGAGCCGGTCACCGTCTACGCCGAGGTACCGCCGCGGCTGATGCGCCGCGTCGGGGCGTTCGACGCGATGCCGGAGCCGGGCGTCCGGGAGTTGGTCGTGGACCTGCACGCCGGCGAGACGATCCGGCCCGATGCGGCGCGGCTGTTCCGCTCTCGCCCGCCGGGCGCGACGTGGCACAACCCGCTCGCCGAGCCGGACGGCCAGCCAGGCGTCGCGTTCCGCTGGCTCGAAGTCGAGGGGCCGCTCTACGACCAGTGGCCGACGCCGGGGCACGCGCTCCTCTTCGCCGACCTGCCGGCGACCGACCGCCCGGCCGCCCCGCCGCTGGCCGGCGACCGGCCCGCCGGCCGCCGCGAGCGCCGCTACACGCCGCCGCCCGGCGTCACCGTCACATCGGCCGACCCCGACCGCGACGCCGACCGGCTGCTGCGCGGCTTCCTGGCCAAGGCGTACCGCCGGCCGGTGCAGGAGGCCGACGTGGCGCGGTTCCTCGGCGTCATCCGCGGGGCGCTCAAGGACGGGCACGGCTTCACCGACGCGATGCTCGCCGGGTACACGGCCGTCCTCAGTTCGCCGGCGTTCCTGTACCTCGACGAGAAGCCGGGGCCGCTCGACGACCGGGCGCTGGCCGACCGGCTGGCGTACTTCCTGACGAACGCCGCCCCCGACGACAGGTTGCGCCGCGTCGCCGACGCCGGGTTCCTCCGCCAACCCGCGGTCCTGCGAGCGCAGACCGAGCGGCTGCTCGACGACCCGAAGTCACGCCGATTCGTCAACGCCTTCCTCGACTACTGGCTCGACCTGCGGCTACTCGACAGCACCGGGCCGGACGCCGAACTGTACCCCGACTACTACCTCGATGACCTGCTCGTCGAGTCGATGGGGATGGAGACGCAACTGTTCTTCGGCGAACTGCTGCGCCGCGACCTCGGCGTCAGGAACCTCGTCGATTCCGATTTTGCCGTCCTGAACGAGCGGCTGGCCACGCACTACGGGCTACCCGGCGTGGGCGGCGTGGACCTGCGGCCGGTGCCGCTGCCGAAAGACAGTGTGCGCGGCGGGCTGTTGACGCAGGCGAGCGTGTTGAAGGTGACGGCCAACGGCACGACGACGACGCCGGTCAAGCGCGGGGCGTGGGTGATGGGCCGTCTGCTCGGCCAGGTGCCGCCGCCGCCCCCCGCGTCGGTGCCGGCCGTCGAGCCCGACACCCGCGGGGCGACGACCATCCGCGAGCAGTTGGCCAAGCACCGCACGCTCGAATCGTGCGCCGCCTGCCACAAGAAGATCGACCCGGCCGGGTTCGCGCTCGAAGGCTTCGACGTGATGGGCGGTGCGCGCGACAAGTACCGCGCCCTCGGCTCCGGCCAGCCGCCGGCGACGAAGACCTTCGGCCACAACGGCCAGCCCTTGAAGCACGCCGACGGCCCGGCCGTGGACGCCAGCGGCGAGCTGCCCGACGGCCGCAAGTTCGCCGACGTCCGCGACCTCAAGCGGATGTTGGCGAGCGACGAGGAGACGTTGGCGAAGAACCTGGTGCAACAGTTGGCAGTGTACGCGACCGGCGCGCCGGTACGATTTTCCGACCGGGCGGCGATTTCGAGTATACTGGATCGCAGCAAACCCACCGGCTACGGCGTGCGAACGCTGGTCCACGAACTCGTGCAGAGCGAATTGTTTCTCAGTAAGTAGTTACAAGCCCGCAGCGCGAGCAAGGGCTTCGCCGGATCGCCCTTGCTCGCGCTGCGGGCTTGTCAAGAACGCGAATGCAACCGATGGAGGCTTCGACGATGGCCGCGCGTCACACCATCTCCCGCCGCCGGTTCCTGCGGGGCGCGGGCACCGCCCTGGCCCTGCCGCTCTTGGACGCGATGCGGCCGGCGTTCGCGCGGGAGCCGGCGGGGCCGGCGACGCCGCGGCGGATGCTCGCCATCTGCAACAACCTCGGCCTGTTGCCCGACCAGTTCTTCCCGACGACGGCCGGCCGCGACTACGAGCCGTCGCCGTACCTGCAACTGTTGCAGGCGTACCGCAACGACTTCACCGTGTTCAGCGGCGTCATGCATCCGGACGTGGACGGCGGCCACCCGGCCGACAATTGCTTCCTGACCGCCGCCCCGCACCCCGGCAGCGGCGGCTTCCGCAACACGATTTCGCTCGACCAGTACGTCGCCGAGCGGATCGGCCACCTGACCCGCTACCCGTCCCTGAACCTCGGCGTCAACGTCCAGCAGGGCCAACGCAGCCTGGCGTGGACGAGTTCCGGCGTCATGATCCCGAGCGAGGAGAAGGCGTCGGACGTGTTCCGCCGGCTGTTCCTCCAGGGGACGAAGGCCGAGGTGGACGCCCAGGTCAAGAAGCTCGAACTCGGGGCGAGCATCCTCGACGCCGTGGCCGGACAGGCGAAAGACTTGCAGCGGACGGTCGGCCCCCGCGACCGCGACCGGCTCGACCAGTACTTCACGAGCGTCCGCGACCTCGAAGGCCGGATGGCCATGTCCCGCGAGTGGGAGACGAAGCCGAAGCCGGTGGTGAAGGCCCCGATGCCGACCGACCCGGCCGGCCCGCGGGAGTACATGCAGAAGGTCAAGCTCATGTACGACATGGCCCGGCTGGCGTTCGAGACGGACTCGACGCGCCTCGTCACGCTGATGCTCGACAGCGTGAGTTCGCCGGTCATCGACCTCGGCGACGTGAAGCTGACGGACGCCTACCACAACCTGTCGCACCACGGCCGGTCGGAGGCGAAGATCGCGCAACTGAAGGCCATCGACCAGTCGCACATGAAGCTGCTCGCCGAGTTGTTCGGCGGCCTGAAGGCAGTGGCGGAGGGCGGCGAGACGCTCCTGGACCGGACGATGGTGCTGTACGGCAGCAACATGGGCAACGCGAACACGCACGTCACGACGAACCTGCCGACGCTCTTGGCCGGCGGCGGCTTCAAGCACGGCCAACACCTCGCGTTCGACCGCGAGCGGAACTACCCGCTGCCGAACCTGTTCGTGTCGATGCTGCACCGCTTCGGCATCCCGGCGGACAGGTTCGCGTCGAGTACCGGGACGATGCGCGGGTTGGAGATGGCGTAGGTTGTCGTATGGTCCTGTAGGGTGGGCCGAGTGGAGCGAGGCCCACCGCGACCCGCGCAGTCACTCTGCGGGTCGCGGTGGGCCTCGCTCCACTCGGCCCACCCTACAGGACTCTTCCTCATTCTTCACGGCCATACCAGATTGGGACATGTGGTATGCCAACGACCCTCCGTGCAGTAGTGCTTCAGCAAAAAGAAGTCCGTACGCGGCCGACGTCACGCATTCGCCGGTGGCGACGGCCACCACGACTGCGAGTCCATATCCGCCGATCCGCAAGAACGCTCTGAACCATCCCATTCTGGTCTCCTTGTATAGTGATCGAGTTCCACGAGCGACCGCATTGCTGCCTCTATCTGCCCCTATAGGGCCGACCTCACCGAGATGCAGTTCGAGATACCCGAGGACGTGCGAGCGGAACTGGGCCGTTGGGTCGGCCGGCGGCAGATCAGCGAGTCGGCGTGGATCGAGGAGGCCGTACGCGAAAAGCTCGCGGCGTGCGCGCAGGTCGAGTACCTCGAAGGCCGTGCGGCGCGGGGCAGCCGCGAAGAGTACGATCGCGTCTTGGCCAAAGTCCCCGCGTCGACCCCGCTGGCGGGCGACGAGCGGTGATTCCCCGCCCCGCACCCTTCCCTCTGGCCCGCGCATCTACAATGGGGTAGCCCAAAATCGCCCCCCTCATTGGAGAAAGCTGGGACCGCGATGCGCTCCTGGAAACTTGGCCGCGCCTTCGGCATTGGCCTGTTCGTTCACTGGACCTTCCTGCTCGTCCCTGCCCTCGTCCTCTTTTTGGGCCGGCATAACGGGTTGGAGTCCGCTGTACTCGACGTCGGCGTCGTGCTGGCCGTCTTTGGCTGCGTCTTGCTGCACGAACTCGGGCACGCTCTGGCCGCCCGGGGCTTCGGCATCGGCACGCGCGACATTACCCTTTACCCGATCGGCGGCGTCGCGCGCCTCGAACGGATGAGCGACCACCCCGGCGAGGAGGTCGTCATCGCCGTCGCCGGGCCGCTCGTAAACGTCGTCATCGCGGCAGGGTTATGGTTCGGGTTGCGCCTGTTCCATCTCGCGCCATCGACGGACGCTCTCCTTTACGGCTCGCTTGGCGAGCAGTTTGTGATGAAGTTGTTGGCCTCCAACATCCTGCTCGTGGCCTTTAACCTGATCCCGGCGTTCCCGATGGACGGCGGACGGGTCCTGCGGGCACTCCTGGCCATTGGCTTTGGCCAGCTTCGGGCGACGCAGATGGCCGTCGGTGTCGCCAAGGTGTTCGCGCTCCTATTCTTCGTCGGGGCGCTGCTCATGGGCGCGCCAACCTTGGCTCTGATTGCCTTCATGCTGCCGTTCGCGGGTCGGCAGGAGCTGGCGATGGTCGAAGCCCGTCATTACCACGGCTACGGCCGCGACGAGGTGCTGACGGCCCGCCCGCTGCCGGAGCCGTACGCGACGGCCCGGCCGGCCGACCCGGACTTCACCGGGTTCACGTTCGACCGAGCGACTAACACGTGGGTGCAGTGGCACCGCGGCCGGCCGACCGGGGCATGTTCCGTCGGCGAGTATCGGTAAGCGCCGCGCCGCCGGACGGTCGATGTTGACCTTGGACCGTGGACGTCCCACCCGCGCGTGCGGGTGGGACGTCCACGGTCCAATCGGTTGTTCCGCACCTGCGGGGAATCGCGATGGCATCGGCGATACCACTTTCTCCGGTCATGAATGCCATTGAGGCGCTCGGCGATTGGACCGCCTTTGCCGTGCGGGCGCTCGGCCGCACTGTCGCCCGCCGGCCGTACCCCGGCACCTTTCTGCCTGTCTGTTACGAAGTCGGCGTTCGCAGCATCTTCGTCGTCGGGCTGACAGGCGCGTTCATCGGCATGGTGTTGGCCGTGCAGGCCCACGGCCAATTCCAGCCGCTTGGCCTCGAGACGTGGATGGGATCGATGATCCACACATCGGTCGTCCGCGAGCTGGGGCCGGTGCTAGCCGCGACGATGCTCGCCGGCCGGGTCGGCAGTGCGATGGCCGCCGAGATCGGCACCATGCGCGTCACCGAGCAGATCGACGCTCTTGCCTGCCTCGGCGTCGACCCGGTGCATTACCTCGTCGTGCCGCGGTTCCTCGCCTGTGTATTGCTCATCCCGCTCTTGACCGTGATGGCCGATTGCCTCGGCATCGCCGGCGGGGCGGTCATCTGCCTCGGCGTGTTCGGCATCGAGCCGCACCACTACTGGCAGCACGGCCGGGATTACATTGGCCTGTGGGACGTGTTCGCTGGGCTGGGCAAGTCCTCGGTGTTCGGCGGGTTCATCGCCCTGATCGCCTGCCACCGCGGGTTCCGCTCGGCGGCCGGCAGCGAGGGCGTCGGCCGGGCGGCCACGTCGTCATTCGTCCTGTCGTTCATCGCGATCCTGGTGCTGGACTTTTTCATGGCCCTGATTCTCAACGGTCTGCACGACCGCCTCATCGGGCCGTACACCGCGCACAGCGTGTAGTCGAAGTCGTCGAGAGTTCGGATGAGACCGAGCGTGTCGAGGGGCGTCCAAAACTTGACGACTTCTGCTCCGAACATGCGAGTGACGCCAATCATGAGCGAGCAACCTGCTGACCCGCTGATTCGCCTGAGCCGCATCGGGGTGACGTTCGGACCGCAGCGAGTTCTGCACGGCATCGACCTGGCCGTGCCGCACGGGCAGACGCTCGCGGTCATCGGTGAGAGCGGCTGCGGCAAGACGGTGCTGCTCAAACTGATCGTCGGCCTCTTGCAGCCGACGACCGGCGAGGTGCGTTTCGATGGCCGTCGGCTCGCCGAATTATCCGAAGGCGAGCTGGTCCGGCAACGGCTGCGGGTCGGCTACCTATTTCAAGGGGCGGCCCTGTTCGACTCGCTGAGCGTGTACGATAACGTCGCGTTCGGCTTGCGAGCACAGCGCAAGTTCTCCGAAGCGGATGTGCGCGATCGGGTGGGCCAACGGCTCCAGGAAGTCGGGTTGCCGAAGGGCGTCGAGCAGAAAATGCCGGCTGAGCTGTCCGGCGGAATGAAAAAGCGGGTCGGGCTGGCACGGGCACTCGTTCTCGACCCGGAGGTGATGCTTTACGACGAACCGACGACCGGTCTCGACCCGATCATGAGCGATGTGATTAACGAATTGATTATGCAGACGCGCCGCCGACGGCCGGTGACCAGCGTTGTGGTCACTCACGACATGAAGACGGTGCTCAAGGTGGCCAACCGCATCGTGATGTTCAGCCCGCTCGCCCGAATCAGCGAGGGCGCGCCGCAGATCCAGTTCGACGGTACGCCCGACGAACTGCGAGCGTGCGACGACCCACGGGTGCGGCAGTTCGTCGAGGGCGAGGCCCGCGAGCGACTGGCGGAGATGAGCTAGCTGCTAGAACGTCTTGGCGAACGGCCTGTGTGAGCCGGCCGTTCGCCTGGAAGGGGTGGCAGAATGGACGACTCGCGGACCAAGAAGCTGGCCCTCGGCGGTGTGGTCGCGGCTGCGACCGCGCTCCTCGGCGGCATGATCGTAATGTTCGGCGGTTCCCCCAAAATCTTCACGACCAAAAAGCCGTACACGATCATCTTTGATGAGGCCCCCGGTGTCCTCGTCGGCACGCCCGTGCGGCGCAGCGGTGTCGTCATCGGCGAGGTGACATCGGTCGATCTCGACAACATCACGGCCAAAGTTCGCGTCGGCATCGTCCTCGGCGACAAGTACACGATCAAGACCAATGAGCAGCCGGTCGTCATCCAGGACTTGTTCAGCCGCAACACCTCCATCGACTTCATCCCAGCGGGCACCGCGGCACCGGTCATCGAGCCGCCGCCCGGTGAGATTCCGAAGCTCCAGCCCCCGGTGCCGATCGAAAAGAGCAAAGATGGCACGGTCCGGCGAGCCGGCTTCTTCCCTGACGGCGAAGCGCTTGCGCAGATCCCGGCGGGCAAGGAGCCGGAGCCGCCGAAGCCGGTTGAGCCGGTGCCGCCGAAGCCGGCCGAGCCGGTGCCGCCAGGATCGGTGATTCAGGGACGGCCGTCGGGCGATGCCCGCGTCCTCATCGATCAGGCTTCGGCTCTGTTGCCGACCGTGCAAAAGACGCTCGACGCCATGCGCATCTCCATCGAAAAGTTCGGGGCGGTCGCTCCGGCGCTGGAGCAGGGGGCGCGTGAGTTCACAGACCTCGGCCGATCGATGCGCGAACTCGTGCCCGAGATTCGTCGCACCAACGATGAGATTCGCATCCTGGTCACTAACGTCCGCATCACCGCCCCGGAGTTGAAGAAGACCAACGACGAACTGCAAGTCGCGATCCAGAACTTCTCCGGCCTCGGCGAACGGCTCAACGTGCTGCTGCAAGCCAACCAGCCGAAGATCGAGTCCACCCTCGCCAATGCGGACAAGACCGCTCAGCAGGCGACGATCGCTCTCCAGCGCATCACCGATCTGTTTACCGAAGAGAACGTCCGAAATGCGACTGCGACGCTGCGGGCTGTCCAGTCGGCCAGCGCTCAGTTCGACGGCATCCTGCGCGACGCGGACGCGCTGTTGAAGGAAGGCACGAACACGGCGAAGCAGGCGACGACAACGCTGCAAACGGCCGACAGCGCGTTCAAGAACATCGACGCCGCGACGAAACCGCTGGCCGACCGCGGCGACCGCATCTTGCGGAACCTCGACGCCAGCTTCGACAACCTGAACCGCGTCCTGATCGCCGCCGGCGAGGTTCTCGCTCCGTTGGGCAGAGCGGACGGCACGGTCTCACGGCTGTTCAACGACCCGTCGCTTTACAACAACCTCAACAGCGCGGTGTGCATGGCCACAAAGCTACTGCCGCGGCTCGATCAGATATTGAAGGACGTCGAAGTGTTCGCGGACAAGATCGCCCGGCACCCCGAGTCGATTGGCCTGGGCGGTGCCGTGCGACCAAGCGCTGGCCTCAAGGATATGCCGACGCCGCAGCCGCCGCCGGGGGTGCAACGGCGGCCGTAGCCCAGCGGGACGGCGGTGTCACCAGTCCGGCCCGAGCGTGTCGCCCGCGGCCGGTGTGATCGCGGCCTTCAGCGTCTTCTCGCTCGTCGTTCGCTTGATGACGCGCACCGTGCCGTCGGCCATCCCGATGAGGAAGTTGGCCTTCGGGTCCGCCCCGAGCTTCGGCATCATCGGCTTCGTCGGGTCGAACTCGATGTCGTCCGGCTTCGTCCAGATCACGAACTGGGCAGCCTCGGCAACCATGATGGTGTTCGCCGCGCCGTCCCGGAACGTTGCCGGAATCTGCATCGTCTTCGGCCCGCGTTGCCATGGGGCCTGCGGGCCGACGAACACCTGATACGGCGTCCGCCCCGGCTCTTTCGGCGGCACGGTGGGCGATTCGTAGATTTTCGGCATCTTCGCGATGAACTGCCGGTTGTGCGGGCTGTCCCACGGCTCGTCCAGCTTCATGCGGCGGTAGATGTCGTCTTCGCCGAGGTATGGCAGGACGGCGACGCGCCAACTCAAGAGCGGCGTCTTCTCGTCGGGCGCGTAACGGGCATGCGGCGGCAGCCGGCCGTTGGTGCCCTCGTAGTTGTACATCGCCAGGACGAAGTTCTTCAGGTTGTCGGCCGCCCGACCGCCGGTTTCGACGGCGCGGTCGATGACCTTGACCGCCGCGGTCACGGTCGCCGGCTTGAGCGCCGCGGCGGCACGGACCGTCGTCCCTTCAGCCTTGAACGCCGCCCCACGGGCCAGTTCGGCCAGCGACGCCGCGGGGCCGAGCTTCGCCAACAGTCCAGGCCAGCCGGCCGTCAGCTCGCGGGCGGCGACGGCCGACCGTTCGGCGTCGGGGTAGCGAACGACCGCCTCCACGGCGTCGCCCGTGACCCGGAGGGTCGCCGCCGTCGCCCCGCGTAAAGCCTGGCCGGCAGCGTCTTCGGCATACGGCAGTGTCGGCGGGTCCACGGCCGCGGCAACGCAAACGCCCGGCCCGAGTAACTTCAAGCCCTCGGCCAACGGGCCGTCGGCGGCGCGGCGCAGGGCCATCGGGAGGTACGCGGCCGCCGTGGTGCCGGGGAACAGGCCGAACGTCCGGGCGTCAATCAACACGAGGACGCCCCCGTCGCGCAGGTCGTAGACGTGCGGGCCGGGGAACCGCTCGACGCGCCGCACCGGGGCGAACCGGCCGGCCTCGTCCGGCGGCACCCACTTGGGTTCCGGTGCCCCGAACGGCTCGGCCCGCGGCACGGCGACGGTGGCGGTCACCTTCGCCCGGTCGTACGGGCGGATCGTCGTGATGAGGGTCGCCGGCGTGGCCGCGGCCCGTAGCCACACCAGTGACACGCACTCGACGTCGGCCACGGCGACTCCCGCCGCGGCGGCTGTCCGTGTCGCGACCGCGGGCGCGCCATCGAGCAACGCCCGGCCGGTCGCCGTGGCCGCCAGGTCGCGAACGCGGACGTGGACGAACGCGGCCGCGTCGCGGGGGATGAGGTCCTCCGGCGCGGCCGGCCGCGGTACGTCTGCCCACGCGACCCTGGGCGGCCCATCAGGCGCTGTCAGACCGAGAATTGTCGCCGCCGCGGCGAGTACGCCCAGGCGTCGCGGACTCGGATGCCAACGTGCGGACATGAGACGTTCCTCGGGGGTGGGGTCGGCCTCAATCATTGCACACGCGGCCCACGGCGGCAAGCGCCTTGGCATTGGCGGCCCGGCGGCACTATGGTATCCTCCGCGGTTTGTCCCAAGGAAGGGGTGCGTCCATGCGCCGGATCGCGGTCATCAACCAGAAGGGCGGCGTCGGCAAGACGACGACGGCCGTCAACCTCGCCGCCGCGTTGGCCGAGTGCGGCCGCCGCGTCCAGGTCTTTGACCTCGACCCGCAGGCTCACGCTACCACCCACCTCGGCGTCGAACCTGACGGCGAACGCCCATCCATGTACGATGTGCTGGTCAACAATCGGCCGCTCGCCGATGTGCGCGTTGAAGTCGCGCCGAACCTGACGCTCGTTGGCTCCGATATCAATCTCGCCGCAGCCGAGGTCGAACTGGCCGGCGTTGTCGGCCGTGAAGTGATCCTGCGCGACGCCCTGGAACAGGACACTGAACCGGCTGACGTGCTGCTGATGGACTGCGCCCCCTCGCTCGGCGTCTTGACGCTCAACGCCCTGGCCGCGGCCAACGAAGTGTTCATCCCGCTCCAACCACACTTCCTGGCCCTGCATGGGCTGGGCAAACTGTTCGAGACGACGGCTCTCGTGGCCAAGCGGATCAACCCCGGGCTCAAGGTGACTGGCATCGTCATCTGCATGTACGAAGCGACGACGAAGCTGGCGCAGGAAGTGATCCGCGACCTGGAAGAGTTCCTGGAACGCAGTCGGGCGGCCACCGTACCGTGGGCCCAGGCGCGAGTGTTAGCGACGCGGGTACGCCGCAACATTAAGCTCGCCGAATGTCCGAGTCACGGGCAGTCGATCTTCCAGTACGCCCCGAGGTGTCCTGGCGCGACAGACTACCTGGCTCTCGCCCGCGAGGTCTTGGGCGAGCCGGCTGTCGTCAGTACGGCGGCGTGACGTCGGAAAGAAGCGGCTGCGACTTCGCCGTGGCCTACAAGGTCCGGCTCCTGCGAGCTACTCTGACCGGATGGCTCACCGCGTCAAGATCGCCAGCCCGCAAGAGATCGTACCACTCGACTACGCCGCTCTCCGCAGTGCCGCTCGTGCGGTACTTGAAGGCGAAGGCATCGCCGAGGCATCTCTCTCGCTCGCCTTCGTCGACAACGCCACCATCCACCGGCTCAACAAGCAGTTCCTCGACCACGATGAGCCGACCGACGTTCTCACGTTCCCGCTGTCCGGCCCCGGCGCGAAGACGCTCGAAGGCGAATTGGTGATCGGTGTCGAAGTCGCCCAAGTCGCGGCCGCCGATCGCGGCCACGCCGTCGGCATTGAGCTGGTTCTCTACGTTGTTCACGGTGTCCTACACCTCTGTGGCTACGACGACACGTCCCCGGCCGCAACGAAAGCGATGCGCGCACGCGAACGGCATTACCTGACACAGCTCGGTCTGCCGGACATCGCCGAGAGCTGACGGCCGAAACCACTTCGTCGATTTCACCGCGCCGTGCGTTACACTGCACGAGAGCCACTGAGGCACGGAGCGCGGGCATGGGTGATGAGGACGCCGACCGTATGGGCCGCTGGCAGAGCGGCGACGCCGATGCCTTTGCCGAACTCGTTGCGCGCTGGCAGAGGCCCATTGCTCGCTTCCTCGCCCGTCTGGTAGACGCCGACCGCGTGCCCGACCTCACGCAAGACGTGTTCGTGCGCGTTCTGCGGGCCGCCCCGCGCTATCGACCAACGGCTCGGTTCTCGACCTGGCTGTTCCAGATTGCCGTCAACGTTGCTCGCGATGCGGGCCGCCGCAAGCGGTTCGAGGCAGCACCGCTCGGCGACGACACAGCGTGCGACGACGATACGGAGCAGCGCGATCTTGCCAGTGCGGTTGCCGCGGCCGTCGCCGAGCTGCCGCAGCCTCTGCGTGAAGTCGTCGCTCTACGGCACGATCAGGGAATGAACTTCGAAGACATGGCGCGCCTGTTGGGCACGCCGGCCAGCACACTCAAGTCGCGCTTCGCGGTTGCCCTGGGCCGGCTGCGCGTTCGACTGCACGCGATGGGTTATAGCCCCGAGGAGAGTGCCCCGTGACCTGCGAGAGTCTGCGCGATCTGCTGCCGCTGCATGCCTACGGCGAACTGCCGCCGAACGAAGCCACTGTTGTCGAAGTGCATCTCACGGCCTGTGCAACGTGCCGGGCCGAATTCGCCGCATTTGTCGATGTGCAGCGAGCGTTGGCGGCAACGCCGGTGCCGGCCGTGAATGTCGATGCGGGCCGACTGCTCGCCGAGGCCTCGGCGCGTCACGCGCGGCGCTGGCGACGGCTCGCCGTTGCCTCGGCGGCCATCGCCGCGGGGCTGCTCGCGATCGTGGCCAGTCGCCTGGAAGTGCGGGTGGGGGACGGGCAGTTTGTGATTTCGTGGGCGAACCGGGAGCATGAGCGACCCGAGTTGCTGCCAACTCCGGTCGCTCACGCTCCCAGCGCGCCGGAGTTTGACGCCAGGCTCCGCTTGCTCGACGATCTGACGCGCTCGCTCGCTGCCGAGATCGATGAACGCGACTCGCGCCGCGTTGGCGAGATTGCCCACCTGCGTGCCCGGCTCGATGCTTTGCAACGGCTCTCGGCTGGCCACTGGGAGGCGGCACGCCGCGATTTTGATGCCCTGTACACAGCCCAGTTCAAGCCCGTTCCGAAAGGAGACACTCCATGACCCCGCTCGCCGTTCTGTTTGCTGCGACCCTGACGGTCCCGGCTCAATCCGCCCCCATCGACCCTGCAGGAGGTCGCTCGCCGCTCGGTGTCGCCGCCAGCAAGGCGATGCAAGAGGACATTGAGACAATGCGCCTGCTCCTTGCTCGCAAACTTTCGCCGTTCGCTGGAGTTTCTGGGTCGCCAATGATGGCCGGCGGTCTCAACCCCTTTGGCGGAGCTGGGCTGGGCGGCAATGTTAACATGACTACCGGCTCGGCCACGTCCCATGGCTTGGTCGACTTCACTTACCCGACCTACGTCGCGCAGCAGTCTCCTGGCGGCACCTTAAGCTACGTCCCTCAGCTGTGGGGTCACACCCGCGCGTTGCCCATCGAGGGTGTCTATCTGCCACGCGTTGGCGTTATGTACACTTTGACCCTACCACCCACGAAGGGCGATCCGCGGCTCGGCAAGGACGCGCCGACGAAGGCCACCGACGACATCTCGGACTGGGACCGGGCAAAGTTGGCGTTGGAAGGCAAGGCGCCGCCAACCGGCGCACCGACCGCGCGGCGCGAAACGCCGTTGGCCGAGGTGCTAATCCGGACGCTGGCCGACAACGCGAAGCATCTCCGCGATCTGCGCGACGATGAGCGGATCACGGTCATCGTCACCTTCCGGAAGCCGGCCGACTCGGTGACGTCCCTCACCTACACGGTCCCGCTCTCCGGAATTAACACCACCGACACGGCGCGGGCCACGGCGGCTCCCGGTGCTGGCAGCAGCGGGAGCGGCGGAGCATTCGGCGGAGTACCGGCACAATCCGGTAGTTCCGGTGCCGGCAGTGCTGGCGGCGCTGGCGGTGCGGGCGGAGCCGGGGGCGATTCGTCTCCCGATTACGATGCCCTCGCGGAATTGCACCTCAGGCGTGGCGACTACGCCCGCGCCATCGAGGCATTCACGACAGCCGTGAAGAAGAGTACCAAAGAGTTCCACGCCGCGGACGACAGCACCCGAGCCGAGGCCCAGAAGCGGGTGCGGGCAGCTTTGGCCAAGCTCGCTCAGGCGTACGTGGTGGCCGGTCAATACGACAACGCGAAAGCGACGCTCGAAACGGCGAGCCGATTGGACGAGCAGGCCCGGAACGCGCCCCCCTCGACAGCCAAGGTCGTCGCTCCACCATTGCCGGCCCGGCTAATCGTGAGCGCGACCAAGCGCGAGTTGGCCGCCGTAGCTGCCGGGACACTCAGCTTGACCGACCTCGCCAAAGACGGCACGGTCGAGTACAGTGACCCGGCCGCCACGAAGTAGTTTTGGCGAGCTCGAGGCGTCCGACTGACGTGCTGAGACAGGCACGTCAGCCGGACGCCTCGACGCTCGCTATTTTGTTGCCAATTCGCCAAGATTCCCCGTTGCGGAGGCCGGGGTCGTGCGTTATAGACATTGAGAACGGATGTCGAACAACCTGGAGGGTCGGTACGGTCGATCCGGTCGCGCGGATGGCGACGGGTCGGCACAGCGCGTTTGCGAAAGGAGCAGGTCGCCGTGATCTATGGCGAACCCGAGGCGTCCCGATTCATCGAGGCGCTCCAGCGAATTAAGCGACTCCGCCAGCGGAAAGAGAAGCAGACGAAGACGGCGAAGCAAAAGCTCCGCGCGGCCCTCCGCAAAGGCCGCTAGTGCTGACGTTGGCCGAACACTTTGCGTAGGGTGGTACGACCGCAGGGAGTGCCACCACACGTTCACGGCGCGTCGTGGTGGCACTCCTTGCGGTCGTACTACCCTACACGAATCGGGCGACCGTCAGAACAACTCCTTCACCAACTTCTCGCCCTTATCGACAACGCGCATCGGACGGCCGTCACGGGTGCGGAATTCCTTCGTCGTGTCGATGTCGAGCGCCTTGCACACCGTTGCCATGAAGTCGATGGCGCTGACCTTGCGGTCCTCGACCGCCGCTCCAGCTTTGTCAGTGCGGCCGATGGCCTGACCGCCTTTGACACCCGCCCCGGCCAGGAGCGTCGTCCATGCCCGCGGGTAGTGGTCCCGGCCGCCCTGCTTGCCGACGTGCGGCGTGCGGCCGAAGTCACCCATCCACACGACGAGCGTCGTGTCGAGCATGCCACGCTGCTTCAGGTCGGCGATCAGCGACGCCATCGGGCCGTCGATCTCGCCACAGAGCTTCTGGAGCCGGCCGGTGTTATCGCGGTGGGTGTCCCAGCCATTGACCGGGATTTCGACGAACGATGTCCCATACTCGACAAGCCGGCGGGCCAGCAGACACGCTTTACCGAGCCGCGAGTCGCCATAATGTTCGCGGGCACTCGCACTCTCCTGCGCGATGTCGAACGCCTTGGCCTTGGCCGAATGCATCAGCGCCTCGGCCCGCTGGTATGTCTTCGCGTGCGCCTCGACGGCCGGGGCGTTCATGCGGTCCAGGAAGCCACGCTCGATTTCTTTCAGCAGCCCCGCCCGGCGGTCGAACGCGGTCAGGGAGTCAGCGGGCTTCAGGTTCTCGACGCCGGCCGCCGGGTCGCGGACTTCGAGCGGGGCGTGGGCCGGCCCGGCGTACCCGGACCCGAACGACTGCCCGCCGATGCATACGAAATTCGGCAACTCGTCCGTCGACCGGCCGAGCCGGGCCGACGCGATCGCGCCCAGACTCGGGTGGACCACGCCGCCGACGCCCTGCCGGTAGCCGGTGTGCATGTAGTAGCGCGCCCGGCCGTGGCTGCCTTCCGACGTGGACATGCCGCGGAGCAAGGCGCACTCCTTCATGACGCCGGCCATCTTCGGCAGGATTTCCGTGACCTCGATGCCGGGCACGGCCGTCGGGATCGGCTTGAAGGCGCTGGTCTTGTTCTCCGGCTTCGGGTCGAACGTGTCGACGTGGCTCGCGCCGCCGGTCATGAACAGGAGGATGCATGCCTTGTGTCGCGGCTTCGTCGCGCCTTCGAGGTCGGCGGCGCGAGCGGCGAGCGTTTCGAGCCAGCCGGAGGCCGGGGCCGCGAGCGCGCCGGCGGCGCTCAGGCGGAGCCAGTCACGGCGGGAGAGGGTGTGCGGGAACATCAGTTCTTCCTCAAAGCCCACCGATGGCAATCGGTGGGGCGTTTCTCCCACCGATTGCCATCGGTGGGCTTGGGCGCGGATGTCAGTGCACGAACAGGAACTCCGCGCTGTTGAGTAGCGCCCACAGTAGGTCGCCGTACGCGGCTGTCGGCGTCTTCGACTCGGCGACGTACTTCGCCGCGCGCTCTTTCTCAGCCGTCGTTGCGTGCCGGGACAGCGCCCGCAAGTACAGTTCGTCGATTGCCTTGTCGCGGGAGCCGGCTTTCGCGGCCTTGGCGGCGATGGCCGACGTGTCGTTGACGCCCTTCGCGTTCATCAGCCGTAGTACCTGCGGGATGCCGTGGGTGTACTCGTCGATCACACCGGCATCGTCGTCGGCCTCGGCGTGGAAGAAGTCCCGGAATTGCTCGCGCGGGTCGTTCTTGGCCGCGAACTTGGCGGCGATCTTCGGGTCGGCCTTTTTCATCATCGCCCCCGGCCGGCCGCGGTCGGCGATCGAGTGGCCCAGCACCGTGCCAAGCGAATCGTAGAGCATATCGGCCGTCATGACCTTGAGTTTCATGTGGCTGTACAACTCCTCGTCGGCCTTGCTCTCGGCTGTCGGGACGCTCGTCCGCTGGTACGCCTTGCTATTGCAGACACAGCGGACGAAGTGCTTGGTGTCGAAGCCGCTCGCAACGAACTCGTCGGCGAGAGCTTTGAGCAACTCGGGGTGTGTGTTGGTGCTGTTGGCGGTCATGTCGTCCACGGGGTTGACGATGCCGCGGCCAAAGAAGTTGGCCCACAGCTTGTTGACCGTCGCCTTGGCGAAGTACGGGTTCGTCGGCGACACAACCCATTCGGCAAACGCCGGCCGCAGCTTTGTACCGCTCACCTTGGCCGGCTGCTTGGCGTGCAGGAACGTCGCCTTCACCGTCTTGCCCTTCGAGTCGGGGATGACGATGGAGCCGAACGGCGCGACCGTCGCCCGCTCCTCCTTGTCCTTCTTGTTGGGCCGGGCGGGCGTTGTCGTCTCGCGGACGGCCGGCTCGCCGGCGTCCTTCTTGCCGGCGTTCTCGAACCGCGTCGAGTTGAAGAACGCGGCAACGCCCCAGAAGTCGGTCTGCTTCAACTCGGAGTCGAACGGGTGGTCGTGGCACTCGCAGCACTCGAGCTTGACGCCGAGGAACAGATGCGACGCGGTGGCCGCGGCCCGCGGCGGGGCGAACCGCTTGTTGTCGACGTGATTCAGGAAGAAGACGGTGGCCGGGTTCTTGTCGCGGTCGCCGTCGGCCGTCAGGATTTCGCGGACCACCGCGTCCCAGCCCTCGTTGCGGTTGAATCGCTCGGCCAGCCAGTCTTGGAGCGACTTCGAGATCAGGAAGCGGTTCTCCGTCGTCGGCTTGACGACGCGGTGGTACCAGATCGTGGCGAAGTGCTGGCCGAACTCCGGCTCGTCGAGGAACTCGTCGATGAGTTTGCGCCGTTTGTCGGGGCTGGCATCACCGAGGAAGGCGATTGTCTTCTCGTAGCTCGGCACCCGGCCCAGCAGGTCGAGGCTTAGGCGGCGGAGGAACTCGGCGTCGTCAGCGATGACGGACGCGGGAACCTTCCCCTCGGCGAGCTTCTTGTCGATTTCACGGTCGATGCGAACGGAGGCGACGAGCGGGTCGCGGACGGACCGCCGGGACTCGACAGCCCGTGCGATCTCGGCGACGGCCAACCCGCCGGCGATCAGTCCCAGGAGGCCGAGGGCGATTCGCTTGTGCGTGCGCATCAGTAACAACCCTGTGGGGCAGAGGAAGCGCTCTACATCCTCAACGCCGTCGGCGGGCGTTCGTGAGTATGATTGTAACCCCGGAGGTGGCGGTAGGGGTCGAAAAATGTGCCGTTTGCAGCTTCGCAGGCGTTGCAGACCCGCAAGCGGAGTGTCAGCGCCCGAGATGTCGCTCGGCCAGTTCGACGAGCTCGCGGACGCGCCAGGGGCGGTCTTGCAGGGTGAGCGTGTCGTTCTTCGTCAGCCACTCGCGCACCCGCTTCTCGGCGGCAACGGCTGTCGAGTGGTTGCGGTTGCCGAAGTGCTGGCCGATCTCGCCATAGCTCGCGGCAGTGTGCTTGCGGGCGAGGTACACGGCCAGCATGCGCGGGTGGCTCACCGACCATGCCCGCGCCTTCGATTGCAGTGTCCCCGGCGGCAACCGTAGGACAGCGCATACGGCCGCATCGACATCCGTCAGGGCCACGACTCGGACGGCGTGACGTAACAGGTCGCCGAGGGCTTCGCGGGCCAGTGGCACGTCCACGGGTTTGCCAGTCACGCGGCTGTAGTGCTTGAGGTTGTTGAGCGCTCCTTCGAGCTCGCGAACGTTGCCGCGGAGCTGCTGGGCCAAGAATGCCAGCACGTCCTCACGGATCGGCAGGGCGACCTTTGCCGACTTCGCCCGTAAGAGGTCGAGCCGGGTGGCCGGGTCGGGCGGCTGCAGGCCCCAGACGGCCCCGGCCAACAGCCGGTCGGCCAACTCCGGCGGGAACTCCTCGTTGAGCCGCGGGTGGCAGTCGCACGTCAGCACGACCGCCCGGCCATCGTTCAACAATGCGTCGAAGGTCTGCAGGAACTCGTCCTGCGTACCGCGCTTGCCGGCGATGAAGTGCAGGTCATCGAGCAGGAAAGCGTCGCAGTCGCGGAACTGCTTGCGGAACGACCCCATTTTCTGGAACCGCGACGACTGGACGTAGCGGTTGGTGAAGTCCTCGGCCGTCACGAAGCAGACGCGCCAGTCCGGGACACTCTTCCGCAGGCCGACGTAGATGGCTTCGAGGAGGTGCGTCTTGCCGGTGCCGACGGGGCCATGGATGACGAGCGGACTCGGCCCACCGCCCGGTTCCTCCACGGCGCTTTGGGCCGCGGCGAATGCGACGCGGTTGCACGCGCCAGCGACGAACTCGGCGAGCGTCCGCCAGCGCCGCGGCGTGCGCGGGGCCTTGGCCGCGGCCGGCTTCGGGGCATCGAAAAGCGTCGGTGGCGGCCCCTCGGCGTACTTCGGCTCGAGTTTCGGTTGTGCGGGCACAACCGGTTCTGGCGCTGGAGCCGGATGCGCAGGCGGCGCTATGGCTGCGGCTTGTTCGGTTCGCAACTCCTGGAACAGCGGCGGGTCGATGCGGAACTGGACAGGGATTGTCTTGCCGAAGGCGTCACGGGCCGCCGCCTGGACTTCGGCGGCGAACCGTTTCGAGAGCCAATCCTGGAAATGAAGGTTGGGAACCCCGACGACCAGCCGCTCGCCGTCGAAGGCGAACCGGGTGCGTGTGGCAAACCAAGCTTCGTACCGATCCCGCCCGATGCGCTGAGCGAGCGCTTCGGGGAGCGCGGCGACGGGAGCGGCTGTCGTCAAGGCGTCCCCCTGCCCGCGGAGTCCAAATAGGTGCGTGCGCTAGGTGTCGCGTAGGTGTCGCGCGCGGCGCGACTCGCAGGATATCGGAACTATGCGCGACGAACTGAGGTGACGGAACCGCTCTCGGGCGATCCCGTGCCGCCAGGCCGGTGCAGGGTCTGCGGAGGCGGTACGACTGGCGCGCGCGGAACTTTGGCCAGGAGTCCGGAGCCAGGGTCAGCAGTCAGGGTCAGGAGTCAGTTTTGCATGTCTTTCTGACTCCTGACTCTGACCCCTGACTGCTGACCCCTGGCTCCGGACTCCTGGCCAAGGGCCATTCGTGCATCATATAGTACGGCGCAACTTCCATGCCCATCTTAGCATACGTCGTCTGAGCTGCGTGGTTCTCGCGTTCGACGTACAATCGCAGGCCGACCACGTCGCCAGCCGCCACGGCCGCTTGCCGGACGTGCCGGTACAGTGTGCCGAACACACCGCGACCGCGCCAGTCGGCCCGAACGTAGACGCTCTGAATCCACCAGTACCATCCGTTACGCCAGTCGCTCCATTCGAGCGTAACTTGCAGTTGCCCGACCACATCGTCGCCGTCGCAGGCGAGGAAGTATGGGCCCCTCCCGACCGGGTCGGCGACAGCCGCGGCGACGCCAGCCGTCACGATCGGCAGGTCCAATTCCTTCGACTCAGTTTCCCGTGCGAGACGGCGATTATACTCGACGATGACCCCGACATCGGACGGCGTGGCGGTACGGATGGCGATCGGCATGTTGTCCCCCTTGGAATGTCTCTCTAATCTGAAGTGGGCGAAGCGACGACCCCTGAGAACCTTCGATGGACCTGAACGCCTACATCCGCGACATCCCCGACTTCCCGAAGCCGGGCATCCTTTTTAAGGACATTACGCCACTGTTGGCCGACCCCGTGGCGTTTCAGCACGCGACCGATCTGCTCGCGATCCACTTCGACGGCAAGCCGATCGACGCGATCGCCGCCGCGGAGGCTCGCGGCTTTTTGTTCGCTGCCCCGCTTGCCCTGCGGCTGCACAAGCCGCTGGTGCCGCTCCGCAAGCCCGGCAAGCTGCCGCACCGTACCTTTAGCCTCAAGTACGACCTCGAGTACGGCAGCGCCGAATTGCAGATGCATGCCGATGGTATCAAGTCCGGGGCGAAGGTGCTGCTCGTCGACGATGTGCTGGCGACCGGCGGTACGATGCTCGCGGGGACCGAACTCATCAAGCAGGCGGGCGGCACCGTAGCCGCCTGTGCGTTCCTGGTGGAACTGTCATTCCTCGGCGGCCGCGAGAAGCTCGCGGGGCACGAGGTTTTCAGTCTGATTCGATATTGATGCGATGATCGACTTCGACAAATCGAACGGCCTGATCCCCGCGATCGCGCAGGACGCCGAGACGGGCCAGGTGCTGATGCTCGCGTGGATGAACCGCGACGCCTACGAGGAGACGCTCCGCACCGGGCGAGCCGTCTACTTCTCGCGCAGCCGGAACAAGCTCTGGCGGAAGGGCGAGGAGAGCGGCCACGTGCAGGAGGTCCGCGGCGTGTTCGTCGATTGCGACGCCGACACGATCCTGCTCAAGGTGCATCAGGTCGGCGGGGCCGCGTGCCACGAAGGTTACCCGAGCTGCTTCTTCCGCGAGGTGACGCCGGACGGGGTGACGGTGGTCGGCGAGCGCGTGTTCGACCCGAAGCAGGTGTACGGCAAATAGTCGCCTTTGTCTTAGCCCCGGAGGGGCGGCAGTTGGTAGCCAGGGGTGTCAACCCCTGGGACCGACGCGCATGAGACCGACGCGCATGAATGCGTCAGCCCCGGAGGGGCGGCAGATGGTCCCGCGCGTGAGTTACGGTCCCGCGCGTGGAGCTGGGTCGTTGGCGCTTGAGACCAGGGGTTCACACCCCTGGCTACCAACTGTCGCCCCTCCGGGGCTGAAACCCGGAAATGGAATGTCTGCTCAAACGCTGAAACTTGGCCTCCCCGCCGGCTCCTTGCAAGAGGCTACCGGCGAACTCTTTCGCAAAGCCGGCTACAAGGTCACATTCGCCAGCCGGTCGTATTACCCGCAGATCGACGACCCGGAGATCGACTGCACCCTCGTCCGCGCCCAGGAGATGGCCCGGTACGTCGCCGACGGCTCCTTCGATTGCGGCCTCACGGGCCACGACTGGGTCGTCGAGAACGGTGTCGAGGTCGTGGAGTTGGCCGAGTTCGTCTTCTCGAAGATCAGCCGCCGGCCGACCCGCTGGGTGCTGGCCGTGCCCAACGACTCGCCGATCCACACGCCGAAGGACTTGCAGGGCAAGCGGATCGCCACCGAGGTCGTGAAGATGACCGAGCGGTGGCTGGCGTCGCACGGCGTCACCGCACACGTCGAGTTCAGTTGGGGCGCGACCGAGGTCAAGCCGCCAAAGCTGGCCGACGCCATCGTCGAGGTCACGGAAACCGGCAGCTCGCTCAAGGCGAACAACCTGCGGATCGTCGCCGAGTTGATGCAAAGCACGCCCCGGTTCATCGCCAACAAGGCCGCCTACGCCGACCCGTGGAAGAAGCAGAAGATGGACGACATCGTCCTGATGCTGCGCGGGGCCCTCGCGGCGGAAGGCAAGGTCGGCCTGATGATGAACGTGCCGGACGGCCGGCTCGCCGCGGTCCGCGACGCCTTGCCGCCGGGGTCGAACCCGACGGTCAGCCCGCTGGCGGCGGGCGGTTCCGACGTCTTGGTCATCATCGACGAATCGACGGTCCGGCGGATCGTGCCGGCCTTGAAGCAGGCTGGCGCGAGCGCCATCGTCGAGTTCCCGCTGAACAAGATCATCGACTGACCACGGCACATTCCGTCCGAGCCGGAAGCGTGAGCGATGGCCCTTGTTGGCCATCGCTCACGCTTCCGGCTCGGACGAGCGTTCACAGCTTCCGCCGCCGCGGTGCGTTCTTGGTCCGCCGCGACGGCGGCTGCTTCCGCACCCACCTGAGGTACGGCTGCAACTCCGGCGCGAGCCGTAGTTGCCCGAGCGTCGGGTAAAGCGTCGCGAGCGTGTCGTTGGTGTACGTCGCGTGGATCGCCCCGTGGCACTGGGCGCAGATGAGCGCGATATCGTCGCGGGTGCCGCCTTTCGACTTCGGCTTGAGGTGATGCTCGGTCAACTGCCGCCGCGCGAACGGGCGGTTGCACAGCCGGCACTCAAGCGCATCGTCCGCCATCGCCACTCCTATAATGCCCTCGCCCCACCTGGAGACGCGCCATCATGCTGCTGTGGTTCGCCAGCCTCGCTCTCGCCGCCGACCCGGCCCCAGCCGACTGGGCCAAGGCCGAGGAGCCGTACCTCAAAAACGTCCGCCAACTCACCTTCGACTTCGCCCGCGCCGGCGAGGCGTACTTCGCGCCCGACGGCAAGAAGATTGTCTTCCAGGCGGAGGAGGTCGGCACCGGCAACCCGTTCTACCAGATCTTCATCATGGACCTGGCCTCCAAACAGTCCCGCCGCATCAGCCCCGGTGTCGGCAAGACGACCTGCGCTTACTTTTCGCCCGACGGCAAGAAGGTTATCTTCGCGTCCAGCCACCTCGACCCGAACGCCCGCGATGAGTACGCCAAGGAGCTCCGCCAGCGCGAGGAGGACGCGAAGACCGGGGCCCGCCGCCGCTATACCTGGGACTTCGACAAGCACATGGACATCTTCGAAGCCAACCCCGACGGCACCGGCCTCAAGCGTTTGACCGACGCCGAGGGCTACGACGCCGAGGGCGCGTACTCGCCGGACGGCAAGTACATCGTCTTCTGCTCGAACCGCGGCACGGACCCGCAGAGCCGGGAGCTCTGGATCATGGACGCCGACGGCAAGAACCCGCGGCAACTAACGCACGCACCGAAGTGCTACAACGGCGGGCCGTTCTTCTCACCGGACGGCAAGCGGGTCGTCTTCCGCAGTGACCGCAAGGAGAAGGACCGGTTGCAGCTGTACGTCATCGACACCGACGGCAAGAACGAGCGGCCGATCGCGGACAAGCCGAGCTGGGTGTGCTGGGGGCCGTTCTGGCACCCGGACGGCAAGCACGTCGTCTACTCCGGCGCGGACCACGGCGTGGCCGGCCGGCCAAACTACGATGTGTACTGGCTAAACGTGGACACCGGCAAGGAGACGCGGCTGACGCACGCACCGGGGCCGACGTGCTGCCGGTGTTCAGCCCGGACGGCAAGACGCTGATGTGGACCTGACCCGCGACGGCCGGCGACCGTCGCAGGTGTACATGGCGGACTTCACCGCGCCGAAAGAATGACCGTGTAGGGTGGGCCGAGTTCTGCGAGGCCCACCGGAGCCATGAAGCGACTCCATGGTTCCGGTGGGCCTCGCAGAACTCGGCCCACCCTACACGTCATCATGTCACTCATCTGTTCGGTAGCTGACGATCTTCCACCCCGCGGCGGCCGCATCCGCGGCGGCACGTTCCCACTCGCGGCGGACTTCGGTCAGTCCAGCGCACATCTCGAACTCGTCGCTCAGCCGCCGCAGGACTGGCGATTCGTCGTCGTCGAACGTGCTGGCGATGAAGTAGCTGCGCTTCCCCTGGGCGCAGTAGTCGACGAAGTAGTCCTTGCACGCCTTCGATCGCAGCTTGGCCAACGCCTCCGGGTAGACACCGGTCCAGAACAAGGCAAAGTCGCCGATGTGGCGGTGGACCTCACGGCGGGTGCGGCCCTCGGGTGGCAGCGCCTCGGCCTCGGCCACCATGTCCACGACTTGCGTCATCCGCGCGCCGGTGCCGCTTTTGAGGCGGTGGATAGTGTCGTCGTGGACGAACCGGGCCAACAGCACCGACAGGTAGTCGATGAGGTTCGGGTCGGCGACGCCGAGGCGGGTTTGGAAGGTGTATTCCGTGACGCCGGCGAACAGGCGGCGCAACGGGTGATCGGCCGGGGGGTTCCACATACCGACAGTCTCGTCCATCCGTCAGTCCGGCAGCCCGGCTGTCCATGTCCGGGCGGACCTGTCCATCTTAGCGGCGAAATCCGATTCGTCTATGCCAGTTCCGCACGTTTGAATTGTAGCACTCGGAATGCCATTTAGGACAACGCTGGCCGACGACAGTTCTACCGCAACTCGCGGCCGAGCGCCTGCCAGCGAGCGCGCAGCTCTGCGAGTTTTGCTGCGTGCTCGGGGTGAGGGGCCAGGTTCGTTGCTTCGAGTGGATCGGCGGAAAGGTCGTACAACTCCTCGACCGCCGGTTCGACGCCCACCCAGCGCAGGTACTTCCACCGCTCCGTCCGCACGCCCTCGCTCGGTGGGATCAGCTTCGGCTGCGTGTGGTGTTCGTAAAACCATTCGCCTCGCCACGCCGGCGCTTCGCCGCGGATGAGCGGCAGCAAGCTCCGGCCCTGCATCCCGGCCGGCGTCGCCATGCCAGCTGCGTCGAGGAGCGTCGGCGCGAGATCGATGTTGAGAACCATCGCATCGACTTTTGAGCCATGCCGGGAGGGCTGGCGTGGATCGACGACAATAAGCGGGACGCGAATCGACTCCTCGTACATCAGCCACTTATCCGCCATGCCGCGGTCGCCGAGCATGAAGCCGTTGTCGGATGTGAATATTATCAGCGTGTTGTCCAGGACTCCGTGCTCGCGCAACTTCTCCACGATGCGACCGACCTCGCGATCGATGCCGGTGATGAGCCTGTAGTAATCGCGCACGGTCGACTGATACATCTCCGGTGTAGAGAAGCGCCGCGCCCAGCGCCGGCGGCCTTCGAGGTCGCGCGCGAACTCCGGTAGCGCCTGGTAGAACGATTCGGCCGCGGTCGGCGGTGGTACGATCGTCGCATCGGCGTACAACGATTCGTCGCGCACGTCCGGCGGGAACTCGCGCGGTTGGCCGTCGCGGGCATGCGGGGCGCTGAAGCTGACCGAGAGGCAAAACGGCTTGCCCGGCTCACAGCCATCGAGGAACTCCAGGGCGTGGTTGCCGAACTTCGCGGTGGCGTGCGTCTTGGTTGCATCCTTCGGGTCGAAGAACAGCCCGGCCTGACCGGGCAGGCCGCGCCAGTAGTCGAACTCTGCCGCCATCGGGCTCACGTCCTTGCCGACGCCGAACTTGCCGATGAACCCGGTGCGGTAGCCGGCTTCGCGCAAGATCGCCGGATACGTCTCGGCCCAGCGCTCCAGCGTTAAGGGGGTAGCGAGGTCCCCGATGCCATGACGGCGAGCGTACTGTCCGGTCAAGATCGATGCCCGACTAACGCCGCAGATCGACGTGGTAACGAAGCTGTTGCGGAAGGCGACGCCGTTGGCCGCGAGTCTGTCGATGTGTGGCGTCTTGACGACCGGGTTGCCCGCGCAACCAAGGGCATCGTAGCGCAGGTCATCGGCGAGCACCAGGACGAAGTTCGGTTGTGCAGCGGCAGGCGTTATCGACAAATGAATACCGAGGAATACGGATAAGTACATTCGACGCTCCTGGTCTGATCAGCGGCCCATTTACCTATAGCGGACCATCTCGGTGGACGCACCCCACTGGGACTCCCCCACCCGGCATAGCTCCGCGCACAGCTGCTATACCACACCCCCGGTGTCGACGACTCGCATGGCTGCGGATCGGCTCGGGCGGTGATGTTGTAATCTGCCATCTCGGACCCGACAGCCCGGTCTTACGGCCGTTGCACGACCGCTTTGTCAGCGCGGCCGCGTTCCGACCTTGTGTGCGTTCGGTGAAGTTCCGGCGAATTTACCATGGATTGGGAGGCAAGACCCTTGTTGCACCGGCTGCCAACGTGGTACGATACGCGTCCGCTGATGGTGCCGGACATCCGATTGACCAGCACCCGAGAGGTCTGCTTCCATGATCAATAGCACGCTCTCGACCGCCGACAGCCACAGCGATGGTAGCCGAGCCTTGCGAACCGCACCGCGCCAACCGGTGTTACCCGATAGCCTGCTGCGGCGGTATGGCGCGTCGGTCAGGGACAGGATTGCCGGCGCGGTCCCGTGGCTCAAATACGCGTGGTCGAAGCCGTTGACAGTTGTGATTCTCGGCATGCACCGCTCCGGTACGTCGTGCATCACGCGGATCATCAACGTCGCTGGGGCGTCCCTGGGAGGCCCTGTCGCCGCCGCCAACCCGTGGAATCTCGCTGGCCACTGGGAGTCGCTTGAGGGCCTCGCAGTCAACGACTTGATCCTTCAGATCAATGGCGGCGCATGGGACGACCCGCCCGTCGTTCGTCACTGCCCGAATTGGATGCGGGTCAAAATGCGGCGGTTTCTCGGCGAGTTGCACGCGGACGGAACAGCCGTCTGGAAGGACCCTCGCACGGTCCTGACATTCCCGCTGTGGAAACCCTACCTGCGGAACTACCGTATCCTCGCGACCCTTCGACACCCGCTGTCCGTGGCGCGGTCGCTCCAACGACGGGACGGCTACTCGATCGAAAAGGGGCTAGCCCTGTGGCGCGAGTATAGCGAGAGGCTTCTGGCGATCGTCCAGACTGAGAATCGTGTCCACTGGGTCGATTTCGATTCCGCTCCTAGCGTCTTCCAAGCCCAACTCCACGACTTTGCTTCTGCGGCCGGCCTTCGGATGAACGGCGACGCGCTGGCGAGTTACGACCCATCGCTTCGCACATCCGACGACCTGAGCGGGCCGATCGATAACCCCACCCAATCGCTCTACGCGGAGTTAAGACGTATTTCCGCTGTTGCCGCCGACCGTGTCGATCGGCACAGCATGGACTTCAGCCACCTATGACGGGGGCTGGTTGCGCGAGCTAGGCTCTGCTAATACGCCCGTCCGCCGGCTTTGAGCCAGCGTTGGAATAGCTCGGCACATGGCTCGCGCAACAGCCCACCATCGACAACGAGATCGCTGCCGCCGAGCTTCGCCAAGTCCTTCGCGGGATACGTCAACTCACGGAAGCCGGCGAAGGCCGCATCGGCAATGGTCGCACCGTAGACCACGCGGTCGAAGTGCGCCCAGTGGATCGCCGACAGGCACATCGGGCATGGCTCGCACGTCGTGAACATCGTGCAGCCGATCAGCTTGATTGTGCTTAGCGCCGTGGCGGCGAGGCGGATCGCGTTGACTTCGGCGTGGGCAGTCGGATCGATATCGCGCCAGACCGTATTGTGAGACGCGGCCACGACGTGCCCGTCTTTGACCACGGCCGCGCCGAATGGAGACTGACCTGTAGCGATCCCTTCGCGCGCCTTCTCGATCGCCCGCCACATAAACGCCTGCTCATCCATCGCGGAAGTCCTCACTGACCGGTCACTTCTTCTCAAAAACGATGACGTGCTGCCACGGTAGCCCGCCGTGGGTCTTGACGTGCTTCAAGGGGAACGGCGTCATCTCCTTGATGACTTGCTTCTCGCTCATCTTGTGAACGAGCTTGATCGGCACGTCCTCGTCTTCGAGTCGGAACTCGACGAAGACAAGTCGGCCGCCAGGTTTTAGCGATTTGACCATCGCTTCGGTCATCTCGTAGGGGTGCGAGAACTCGTGGTACACATCCACCATGAGAATGGTGTCCACAGCCCCGGCCGGCAGCTTCGGATCGCTGACCGTGCCCATGACCGGCTCGACATTCGTGACGCCCTTGTCTTTCGACTTCTTGCGAACGATGGCGAGCATCTCCGGCTGGATGTCCACGGCCAGCACCTTGCCCTTGCCGGTGAGCTTCTCGGCCAGGCGAAAGCTGTAGTAGCCGCTACCCGCACCGATGTCGGCGACCACCTCGTCGGGCTTCAGCTTGAGGATGTCGAGCAGCTTGGTCGGCTGCTCCTCCTTTTCGCGCTCGGGTCGGTCGAGCCAGCCCGCGGCCTCGTGGCCCATGACAAGTGCGATCTCGCGGCCCATGTAGAACTTGCCGGTGCCGTTGGGGTCGTGATCGCGGCGGAAGTCGTAACGCGGCGGATCGGCCGCCAACGCCGACACGGCGACGAGGAGCACGACGATGGCACGGCGCATGGCTCGGTCTCGCGGAGAGGGTGACGGGCAGGGTTGATGCTACCGCGCGGGACTGTATACCGAAAGAGTCGCGCCCAGGAGGATTCGCTATGCACGCTGCCGAATTCAACCCGCACGGCCACGACAGCAAGCCGACGGGCGATCCGTTGCACCCATTTTCGGACGAAGAGCTGGCCCTGTTTCAGAAGGAAGACCGCACGGCCGGCCGAGCGGTCATCACGCTGATGCTCGCCGTATTCTCGCTCGGCCTGTTCGGTAGCATCGTCATTACGGCCGTGATCGCTGGCTGACGTCTCGCGAACTCGCCGCGTCACTAATGACTCGGAGCCGCGAGCATCAATGCGTGATGGAACCAACCTCACGCGCGGATGCTTGCGGCTCCGAGTCATTGACGACGCAGAGACCGTCAGTTGTCACCGTTGAAATAGGTGTTCGTGAAGTTCACGCCGGTAATGATGTCGCCGGCGTGGAGCACGATATCCGCCGGATCGTCACTGAGCTGCGTCCAATAGCCATCCGGTAGCTCCTGGCGGATTCGGTAAAATGCCGGCGCATTGCTACCGGTCGCGAGTCCGGCGAAGGTGAAGTTGCCGTTCCCATCGGTCGTCGTGAACGGCTCGTCCGCGTCGCGAACGCCATTGCTGTTCAGATCAATGTAGATCACTTCGCCGGCGACAGGCTCGCCGGTCGTAGAGTTGAGGACGTTGCCACTGATCGACCCCGTGGTAACGGTCTGCCGTGGTCCCGGTGCCCATTGCTGGAACCCCTCGTGACACCAATAGTGCTCGCCAAACCGCGAGTACAGGTACACAAAGTCGTTGGGTGCCGCGTTTGCAAACGCCGATTCGGGGACATACATGAGCATGTCGCCGAAGCCGCGCCCGGAATTCAGGCGTGCATCGAGCTTGATCCACGAGTTGCCACCCGCATCGAGGTCGTAGACAGCCGTGCGCCCGCCGAGCGTGCCGGTGGTCGCCTTGTAGCGAGTGAGATTGCCGCGGTCGGCCGTGAAGATCTGCACCTCGTCGAGCGACAGATACGACCGCGACCTCGTCGGACTGAGGTCGAGAACGAAGACGCGGTAGACCTGGCCGTCGAGGGATACCCGTGGCACGTCGCTCAGGTGAAGGCTATGCGTGAATCGCGGGCTCCATTTCTCGTCGAACTGTAACGGACGGGCATCGGTGTTGTAACCCTGAGATACGTGGCCGTGCTCGGACCCCTGGATGCGGACAAACGGGTGGATGTGTCCGGAGCCGGTCGGCTGGGCGTCGTCCTGGGCGAAGATCGCACCGTTGATTTCGCCGGACGACCCGCGAACCGTCAGATCGAGCGCGGTGGCCGAGGGCAGTTCGCGAGCGTCGAGTGCTTCGAGGCGAAGCCGAATTTGAAGCGAACGCATGAAAGTGTCTCCGAGGCGGTGGGAATGATGGACAAGCGCCGGGGTCGTACCGCGGACGCCAGTGGCGGGAGGTATGAATGAACCTTGCCTGGGGGGGGGGGGGGGCGCCCAGGGCGAGGCTCCAAAGACGGAAAGGGGAGGGAGTCTCGTTCGGCCGAACCGTAGCTCGGAAATGAGTCGGTGTCAACCGAATCGCGTCGAACGACCCACCCGAGCAAAAACAGCAAGTGCCGTGCTTACCCCAAGCGGCAAGCACGGCACTCGAACGAATCCACGGTACAGGAGACTGTTGTTACTGTCCCGCTGGCCCCAGCACGCGCACCTGCGTACCGACGCGATAGGTCAACCCGTCCAGGTTGTAGTCCAGCTCGCCGTAGTATGCGCGGAAGCCCTTCTCGGGCGCTTCCACTGTCGCCGTGGCGATTGTCCCATCGATATTGGCCGTCTGCTCCACCCATGTCGCCCTGCGGAAATCGCGCGTCGGGGCATCGACGACCCACACGCGCGCTGCGACCGGAGTAGCCGTCGCCTTGACGTTGAGCTTGGATCGGCTGGCCGTGTCGTCGGTCGTCCAGGTGGCTTTCGCCAGTTCCTTGCTGTGAATCTGCGCCTTGCCGAACGCGGCCAGGCTATCCACCGCCCGCGACCGATCTGGTGCCCCGGCCGCGGACTTCTGCTCGAGATTGTGGCCGGCATTCGGTACCCGGCTGACCCATTTGTCGCCCTTCAGGTCGTCCCAGTAAAAGTTCATCGCGTCGACTGTCCAGTAGGGGTCGTTGGCCCCGACCACGATGAACTTCGGCATCGTTAACTTGTCGCGATAGCTGTATGGATCGGTCATCTTCCATAGCGCCCTGGCGTCGTCCGTATCCGGCAGCGGTACCAGCTTCCGCTCGGTGTAGTCGCGGATCATCTCGCTGTAGGTGCCGAACGACTTGAGCTGGTGGGCCATCTGAATCGGCATGTTCAGCGTGTCGATCACCAGTGGGGCGATGGCCTTCACCCGTGCGTCCGATGCGCCGGTCAGCCAGGTGGTCCAGCCGCGCTTCGACGCGCCGGAAACGACGAAGCCGGTCGTCTCGTGCTTCCACTCCTTCTTGGTGAACGCCTGTAAGGCGTCCATCGCGCGGACGAGGCTCTTGGTCATTGGGAAGAGCAGCGGCCAGTCGGCGTCCTTCGTCTCCAGGTAGCGAACGAACGTTTCGGCGATCAGCGCGTCTTCCTTTTTGCCGCCGAAGAGCGGCTGGTTGGGGATGCCGTACAGGAAAGCGACCGGGGCCTTCATCTGCAAGGCGAGCGTGAGGCCGAAGGCGGCTGTGCCGGTACTCGGCTTGCCGCCCTGGTTCCACAGGAACATCGTCGCTGTCGGCTTCACGCCGGGCGGCATGTAGACTTGCAGCCCGTGTTCCCACGTGATGCCTTGCCACTGCTGCGACACCAGACTGATATCGTAAACGGTGCCTAATGGCGACTCGGTCTTGCCCTTCAATTCCCACTTGAATGCGGGATCGGCCTTGGCAACGTAGCTCGCTAAATCCGCACGGGCGGAAGCCGCGAAGCCCCAAGCTGCACAACAGCATAGGGCGGCAATCCGTCGGCTCATGAGACGGTCCTTTCGGGAGAGGGTCTGGAACAGGTTTTAGAGCATCTTATTGACGCTCAAGCCGGGCGACCGGAGGCCCCTCGGCGTTGATGACTCGGTGACGGTCGCGCGGTACGGAAACCCGGCTATGGGGTGAGAAAGGTTGATCAGTATGCGATTGGACCGCTTGACCATTTTCAGTCATTTGTGGGCCATTGCGGGAGTGGCCGAGGCGGCTCGGTGGATGTGGGACGAGGTCCCCTGGAACTGGGTACTGCTGCCGACATCCCTGGCACTATTCGCGTTTCCCGGGTCGGTCGCCTGTCTCGTCATTTTTGCGATCACCCAAATCGGCTTTCACGCGCTGGTCCCACACATGCCGTGGAACCACGGCCTGTTCATGGCGCTGATGAACGGTGCGATTCTCGCGTCCGTCGCCCGAGTGTACACGCGGACGAGCCGGGGCGACGACCGGCCCGCCACCCGCGAGGCGATAGTCGATCATTTCGCCCCGACGCTCCGATTGAGCCTGATCTTCCTCTACGGGTGGGCGTTCGTCCACAAGCTTAACTGGGATTTCCTCGATCCGAAGTGCAGTTGTGCGGGCTACCTGCTGCCCTTTCTCAACACCAAGTACGGAGTCTTGCCGACCGGCGTCGCGATGACGCAACTTGGCATCTGGTCCACCTTGATTGTCGAATCTGCGGTGCCCGTTCTACTTTGCTTTCGCCGCACGATCGGGCTCGCCATGGTCCTGGGCACTGCGTTTCACCTATTCCTGTCCCAGTTCGGCGGGCTGTTCGGCTTCGCGGCAGTTATGTACGCCGTGTACTTTCTGTTCTTGCCCCCGAGTTTCACGGACGACCTAGCGAACCGGATGGAGGATGTTCTGACACGTCTTTACCTTCGCCGTTTCCGTTCGTGGCTCAGTCCCATGCTGGCGCTGGCCATCCCGACGACCGGCCTGTTGCTGCGCGCGGTCCACGGAAGCTCGGCCCTCGACACCGGACTCTGGTGGTGGAACGCCTGGGTACTGTTGGTGGTCGGCTGCTTCGCGCGACCGCTCGAACTAGCGATTCGTGCGCCAGCTGCGGTGCCCCTGACGCCCGTGTGGCGACCACTCTGGGCCGTGCCTGTCGTCGTACTCGTGAACGGCGCGTGTCCGTACCTGGGGCTTAAGACGGAAACGAGTTGGTCGATGTATAGCAACCTTCGCACCGAAGTGCGGCCGAACCATCTCTTCATGCCCGAGTGGCTAAAGGTCGCCAGCTACCAGGACGACTTGGTTGAGATCGTCGAGACGTCTCATCCGGCGCTCCAGGGCTATCGGCAACCGGGACCGCTGATGACGTTTTTCGAGTTTCGGCGGACCTGTAGCCAGACGACCGAAGACTTCCGGGTCGTTTACCGGCGGAACGGCGTGGAGTGCGTCCTCGAATTGGTGAACGGCGTATCAACCGATCCCACGGTGACGCGGCCACACGGTTGGCTCATGGACAATCTGCTGCGGTTCCGTCCGGTGGACGCGACCGGACCGGCGACATGTCGCCATTAGGAGAGCGCGTAGACACTTCGCGGCTAACAGCGAACGCAGCACTGGCACGCTCGCTATCTTTCGCAGATTGACCAGTCCAAGGATTTTATCGGGATTTTGCTTGCATACGGTTCCCAGCCTCACTATTCTGCTCGATGAAGTCCCGTCCATCAGTAGCTAGGAACTGATTTATGAACCGTTGCCCCAATGTCGTCACCGCCGCCCGCCTGACCCTCAGCCTGGGCCTGGTCCTGCTCGGCTGGAGCGGAACGGCCCTCGCTATTCCGCCGACCGTTGTTCCGGAGATCGGTGGCACCGCGATGGCGAGCACGATGATGCTGCTGGCGGGCGGTGCGTTGATCTTGGTCAACCGCGTCCGCCGCAAGTAAGTCGACGTCTCACGGCAACGCTCGCCCAAGTAACTCCGTCACCGCCGCTTCGTACCCAGCCGGGTCCGCTTGTGTCAGGCCGCCGTGCGGTGCCCCGTCGATCATCACCAGCCGCGACCGCGGGCCAAGCCGCTCATGGATCGCCCGCGCTTCGAATGGTCGCGCGTGCTGGTCCGCGCTCCCGGCTACGATCAGCACCGGCACGGCCGACGGAATCGCCGCGACGGCATCGACGGGAGCGATGCGATCCACGTCGCCGACAAACAAAGGCGCGACTGTTGCCAGCCCATAGTACGCGACTTCGTTCAGCACAGCGGGCAGGGCCATCTCGGTGCGGTTGCGCACGGCCGTGCGGAGATCGCGATAAGGTGACTCGAGAATGTAGCCACCGGCTCGGTCGCCGAGATCGGCGGCCGCGAACGCCGCCACGGCCGACCCCAGCGATTGGCCCCAAAGCACGACACGCCGGTTCGGCTTCCGGTGATGCAGCCAATTGACCGCGGCGATCAGGTCTTGCCGGGCACTGTAGCCGATGTCATTGACCTCGCCCGTCGAGTCACCGTGGGCGCGTACCGTGAGGAGCAAAACGGGATGCCCACGCCTGGCAGCAATCGCCGCTTGTGGCAAGCACTGCGAGCGATCGGCCCCATTGCCGTGAAGGAGGACGACCGGCGGCTTTTCGACTTGGCCGTCAAGGAACCACGCACCACACTCCGCTCCATCTGTCGCAACCAGCCGCAAAGGTGCGAGCGTACCCCAACTTACGGCTGGCGTCGGCTCCTCGTAACGGGCGCGATGCCGGTGCGTCAGCTTGTAGGCGATGAAAGACGACGCCCCAAGCCACAGCACGACGGCCAATGTGCCGAGCCGCAGCAGGCGACGGAGCCAGGGACGAGCCTTCAAAGCACCGGCCCGGACGGCGCGGTGCCGAACGCAGCGAGTTGCTTCTGCAACTCCGTGTCCGACTCGATCTCGCCCTTCTTCTGCGCCTGCCGGTACTCCGCTTCGAATGCCTTCAAATAACTACGGCTCGACATTCGGCCGATGGTACTCATCACGTCGATGAACAGCTTGCCCGAGAGGTGATCGATTTCGTGTTGCCATAGCCGGGACGGCAAGTCGCTACACGTCATCTCGTAAAGTTGGCCTTCGAGATTATAAGCCCGCACCGTGACCGTCTTGGCTCGCCGCACCTTCTGGTACAGGTCCGGGAAGCTCAGACAACCCTCGCTGCCTTCCTGCGTGCCTTTCCGTTCGAGGATGACGGGGTTAACGGCCACGCACTCGTGTTCTTTGTCCTCCGGCTTGCCGGAGAAGTTCATGACGAGAATCTGCAGGGGCAGCGCGACCTGGGGACCGGCGAGGCCGAGGCCCTCGTGCTTGTACATCAGTTCGAGCATCCGGCCGGCGTACAGACGGAGTTGCTTATCGATGGCCGCCACCGGCTTCGCCGGATAGCGCAAGGATGGATGCGGATATTTAACGATCGACTTGCCGGGTTCCACAATGGGGTCTCGTGTTCTTGAGGTCTGCCAACATTATATCGGGGACGCCACGAGCCGGACCGGGGCCAAAATGATTCCGGCCACCCCCTGCCCACCCCACCCCAGACGAATTGCTTTTGTCCGGACGAATCCTGTTTTTCGCCAGAACACTTTCTCCAATAAGTCGTTACATCACACACCGCAATCCGGAAACATTTTCGGCCTAACCGCGGCAGGAGGCGTCGAGTCGCGCGATCATCGCCGTTACCCGCGATCTCACACCCACATGCGTAGCAGGGTCTCCAGCGTCCCGGCCCAGGCGTCGAAAGCATCCTCGTCGGTGGCGGTCAGGTCGTCGTCCTCGGCTGTCAGGACGGGCAGCGGACCGGCGACCGTGAGCCGAGCCGACGACATACCGTCACGATCGATCCGGCCCGGCGCGACACCGACGGTCAGCGCGTGACATAAGCTACGCCGCGCCCGCCTCTCCGCGAGCGCCGTGGCCGCCGCCAGGTTCTCCACTTGCGATACCTTCACCGTGCCATTCGCGATTTGCTCCCGCAGCAGCATCTCCAACAGCCCCCGCTCCTGGTCGAGCGCATCGCCGAGGAAGACCACTTCGAACGTCAGTGCGTCGTCGCTCAGCCATTCGATCAGCTTGCGCACAGTTGCGACCAGAAATGCCAGGGCCACGATCACGCGCTGCGTCGGCAAGGCCGGGTCCTTGAAGCGGGCTTCGACCAAATCCGGCTGCAATACCAGCACGAACGTCCGGCGGCGGCGGAGGAACTGGTTCTCATCGCGCGAGTAGTAAAGCAGCTCGTCGCGCAGGAACTTCACGTCAAACAGGTCGGGCCGTTCCGCGCCGGCCGGCTCCATGAAGGCAAGTTGCGAGTGCAAGAGGCTCTCAACGCTACCGCGGTTGGACAGGGACGCGAAACCGCCGACGGGGTAGGCGTCCTCGTCGAAGACGTGCGTCGGCACCTCGTGGCGGCCGGCGAGCGGCTTGACTCGGTTTTGCGGCAAGGCCGCCTCGAACCGAGCCGCGGTTTGCAGCGTCTGCCGCAAGGCGACGCGCTGGCCTAGCTCCGCGAGGGCAGTACGGTGTTCCAGCTCAAACACATCCTCCGGACCGAGCGCTTCGGCCGATCGCCGAAACGCTGCGGCGAGCGCCTCCATCAACGGCACGATCTGCGGCTGCCAGCCGGCTCGCTCGGCTCGTTCGCGGGCGTTCTTGAGGAGTTCTTCCGGCGATACGTCGAGCAGCGCCTTAACCACCGCCGGGCTGAGCAAGACTCCGTCGAAGCCAGCCCGCTCGCGCAGTTGCTCAACGACGAATACCAATCCGCGACGCCGGTCGCGACCCTCGTACCGTCGCACCGCGTCGGCAGCTCGCTCGAATGTCCAGTCCGCGTACAGCTTGCCGAGGACAAAGTCCTCGTACCCGCGCAACAAGCCGTCGGGCAAACCCGGTAGGCTCGGCAGTTCGCGGCCGGCGCGCGAATCCCGGTCGACACCGAAGAGCAGCGAACCCAGGTCGGCGATGAACCCGGTCGGCGGCAGCGGCTGGCCGGCGGCCACCAGTTCCAACACCCATTCCAGGGCCGGGCGGATGCGCTCGGCCGTCGGCGGTTGGATGCGCTGGAGCAGTAGCCCCTGAGCGACGTACTGACGGGCCTGTTCGGGGTCGCGGAGTTCGTGGGGGGTCATAGTAGAATTCTAGGCGAACGGCCGTCGTGAGCCTCAAAACCTCACATCCGTCAAAGCCGTTAAATTTCGCGCCACCGGACGCCGATAACGAAGGTGGACCGTTCGGGCTGCCCTTGTGCGCCGGGCGGTCGGCCCGTCGGAGGCGGAGGTCGGCATGAGCGCGAAGACGATCCTACCCAGTGCGCTGATCCTGGCAGCTCTTGGCACGGGGGCGGCCCGCTCCCAAGCTCCGACGCCGCCGGCGACACCGCTGACCCCGATGCCGGCCACCGCAACGCCCTTGACGCCGATGCCACCTACCGGCGAACCGGCCAACAAATTGCCCGAACCCGGCGAGAAGGCCAAGGCCAATCCGGCCCTGCCCAACGTGCTACCGCCAACGCCGCAGCCGTCGCAGACCGCCGGCTGGATTAGCCCGTGGATCGCCTACTCCCGGCCCGACTGCTGCCAGTGGTGCGGGTCCGATGGGCCGATCGAAAGCGAATACTACTGGCGAACCGGTATTTCGATGCCCGTGGCGACAGGCATCCTGCACGATGCCGTGCAAGCCGGCTGGATCAACGAAGTTGGCGGCCGATCGCTCTTCTTCAACAAGGGCGGAACGGCGGCATGGACTGTCGATCTCGGTCTGAGCTACACCTACAACAACGGCAATGAAGGCAGCGTCGTCTTCAACCAGCGGGTTAACTTCAACGACCCACTTAACGGCGGGTTCGGACAGGTCGATACGCCGGTTTCAATCCGTGGCTACCACCGCACGTCGTTGAACCTGTCGGGTGGCCGCGAGTGGTATCTGCTCCAGCCCGTGAGCTGCCCCGGTCGGCACGTTCGTGTAGGCTTCGATGCGGGTGGCCGCTATGGCACCTCGCGTGTCGATCTGAACGACTACGGCCAACTCAACAACGCCGCCGCCGCCGGCGTGCCACCGTTCATCGGCTTTAGGCACTTAACCGACGTGTTCGGGGCGACGTTCGTGAGCTTGCACACGGATGTCGAGATCCCGTTCTACGGCTGCTGCGTGTTCACCACCGGCTTCCGGGCCGAGTGGAACTATAACTGGAGCGACGCGTTCTCGAACGAGAAGGGCGATCTTCAGGACGTGAACCTGATGCTCCAGTTCGGGATCCGATACTAACTGTCGTAAGCTCCAAGAACCAAGAACCAATATCCGATTTGGTTCTTGGTTCTTGGTTCTTGGAGCTTACGACAGTCACCGGCACGCCTTGAGGAACGCGACCAGGTCCGCCAACTCCTGTGGCGTCAGTTGTTGGTCCAGCCCGGCCGGCATCAGCGACACCGCGGCCGGCTCGACCGTCGCCACGTCCTTCCGCTCGATTCGCTCCTCCTTATCGGCCGCGGTGGCCACGATCACTGCATCGTCGGCGTCGCGCTTCAGGATACCGGTAACGCTCTTGCCGCCATGCGTCGTCACCGTCACCGGCTCGTAGCCGCGGACGAAGCTCGCACTCGGGAAGACGATCGCTTCGAGCAGGTCGCGCTCGGTGCGCGTACCGCCGATCTTGGTCAGGTCCGGGCCGAGCTTGCCGCCCGCGTAGCCGACGGCGTGGCACGTCACGCAGACAGCCTTCGTACCGTAGAAGATGGCCTGCCCTCGCCGGATGTCGCCACCTTTGACGATGGCGAGCAGTCCGTCGAGCTTTTGCCGCTGCGTCGCCGTGTCGGTTTCGATCATCGCATACAACCCGCTCGCGGCTTCACGGACGTGCGGGCCGAACTTGTCGAGCCGCGGCTTGAGCGACTCGACCCGGAGCGATGCCCGCAGTGCCGGCACCCGGAGCGACGCGACGAGCGCCAGCCCGACGCCCTCGTCCGTCGTCTTGGCAAACGCGGGCCAGAGGCGTTCGAGTTCGAGCGGGCCGGCCGCCGCGACGTCTTTTGCGAGCCGGGTGAGATCGTCGGTCGAGAGCCTGGCGCGACCGAGAGCATCGGCCGCCGCGAGCCGGCGGGCCAGCGGCACGGTGGCCTCGAACTGCCGCGATAGGAATCCGACCGCGTCGGCCTCGAGATCCGGCAGCAGGGCGAGCGCTTGCACGCGCACATCGGCCGACTGCTTGTCACTCCGCGCCAGGGCTTGCAGCGCCGCGGTCAGCTTCGGCGACGATAGCCCCTTGGCCGCGGCCAGGGCGAGCGGGTCGGAAAGGTGGTCGGCAATGGCGTCGGCCCAGGGGGCCGGTGGATACTTGAGCTTCGCATCGACAATGGCCTGCAGCACGGCCGCATCACCCATGCGTTCGGCGAACACCGGCTGGGCACTCGGCACCGATGCGAACTGCGCCAGCAGTGCGGCATCGCGACTCGTTCGCAGCGTCGGCAGCAGGTCGTTGACCCACTCGGGATGCCGGCCGGCCGTATACCGGGCCGCCGCCTGGACGCGAGCGTCGGCATCGACGAGCGACGGCAGCAATTGCGGGGCCGTCAACGAGTGCATGGTGTTGAGGGCGAACAGAGCCGCTCGACGGACGTTGGCCGATTCGTGTTTCAGGAGCGGGGCCGTCGCACCAGCGTCGGCGATTTCGATGAGGGCGTACGCTTGCGAATGGGCGGCCGTCGGATCGGACTCCCGCGCGAGCGCGGCCACGAGGGCCGGCCCCGCCGTCTTCGCCAGCCGGCCGTAGGCCTCGGCGGCAGCCCGGCGCACGGCGGCATCCGGGTCGGCGAGGAACGGCTCGACGACGCTTGCGGATGCACTGCGCCGCACGCTGATCGCATGGAGCGCCGCTTGCCGCACCACGGCCGCCGGGTCTCGCAGGGCCATCGTGGCGTTGTGCGTCCATACGGCTGCGAGCCGGCGGTCGAGGTCGGTCGGACCGGTGGTCGGCTGCTTCTCCGTCCGGCGTACGCGGTAGATCGCCCCGGACACATCCGGCTTGTGAAACACCGAAGTCGGGCAGCACAGCTTGTACCAGCCGCCGGTGTCCACGACGAGCAGCGACCCGTCAGCTTCCTCCTTCACGTCGGTCGGGTGGAAGTCGAGGTCGTCGCAAGTCACGAAGTCGTGATCGACGGTGCGGAACGTCGCCCCGTCGGGGACGAGGACGTGCCGGGTGACCTTGTGCAGGTTGAAGCAGGCACAGAAGAGGTTGTGCTTGTACTCCGCGCCGAGAGCTGCCGTCTCCGTGAGGATGAGGCCGGCCGGGGCGGCAGGGCCGAGGTGGGTCATCACCGGGAAAGCTCGGGACTGGTGCGGGGATGCCCGTCCGTCGCACTGTTTTCCTTGCCGTAGACGCTACCGTAGACCGCGTGGATCAGGCCGTCGCGCTTGCCGCCGGCTGGGTGCTGCACGAACGTGGACGAAAAGATGCGCTCACCACCTGGTGTGAACGCGATGCCGACGGGGTTGTCCATGCCGCCGGTCATTACCGGCTCGAAGCCGGTGCCGTCGGGCTTTGCGCGGAAGATGTGGGCGGCCCGCGTCTCGAACTTCTTGCCGTTCGGGAGCGTGTGCGTCTGCTTGGCGAACGCGCCCTTGGTCCAGTAGAGCCAGCCGTCGCGACCGCGGTAGGGGCCGTGCAGGTCATTGGCGCAGCCGGTCAGCGTGCCGCCCTGGTACCACTCCTCGCGTTTGTCCGCGACGCCGTCGCCGTCGGTATCGGTGAGCTTCCAGATCGACGGTGCGGCCGAGACGTACAGCGACCCGTCGTGCCAGAGGCAGCCTTGCGGCAGCATGAGCTTATCGGCGAAGACGGTGCGCTTAGTGAACCGGCCGCCGATGCCTTCGAGCCGCAGAACGCGGTGCGGCTTCTCGGCGAGTTGCTTCTCGACCTTGTCGTTGGTGCCGGAGGCTTCGGTGACGTAGAGCCGGCCGCGGTCATCGAAATCGCAGGCGATGGGCCGCTCGACGAGCGGCGGCCCGGCGACGAGTTCCATGGTGAACCCGGCCGGCAGCGAGTACGTCCGGCCGTTGAGGCGGACGGCTGTGCGTTCCTCGGCGGCGAGCGGGGGAGCGAATAGGACGGCAAGGGTTGCGACGGCCAGAAACGTCTTCGCCACGGCACGGTCTCCCGAATTGGCGACGCATTGCGGACCGGAGGCAACGTCCGTTGCGACGGACGCCCCCGGCCCTTATCCTTGTCTAAGGAATGACCGCGACGGGACAATGAGGTCCGGCCGCCAGACGGGGAGGCGCGCAATGGCGGAGAAACCTGGTGTTCTTGTGGACGCCCCGTCCGACCTCGCGCCGTTCGTCTCGCCGCCGGGGGCGAGCGAACCGCCGGACCCAGCGGCGAAGCGCCTCCTCGCAATCATCGAATCGCCGGGCACGACGGCCGACCGCCGTCGGCTCGCCATTCTGGAAGCAGAATCGGTCCCGTTCGATCCCGCGGACGCCAACCGCCTCAAGGGATTCCTCCGGTCACTCCTGGATCGCAGTTACTCGACGAAGGACCCCGACGAACGAGTCGCCGTTTCTTCAGCCGTGCGCAAGTACGTCTCACTCCTCAAGCCCGACGAACTCGCCGGACTCGCCGAACTGATCCGCGCCGAGCGGAAGGCACCCCCAACGTTCGAGATGGAGGTGGCCAAGATGGTCGTCCGCAAGTTGACGGCCGTCCTGCCTGAAGATACGGCCGCGTTGGCCCCGTTGGCCGAGGAGCTCATGGATGTGGTGCGGGCCTACGCCAGCCCACGGGCCTTGGTCAAGCGCTACCAGGGGGCTGCCGCCCTCGACGCCGCGCTCGGCGTCACGATGATCTCGGCGACGCACACGGCCGAAGTCGCGGCCCTGATCGGCGGTCTCGACGCACAGTGGTTCCGCGAGGTCGTCGCGCAGCGCGCCCGCGAAATCGCCACCGAGTTGGAAGGCCGATTCCCGTCCGCGCGGCGGGAGCGGGCCGTCGCCGCTCTCTCGCAATTGGCCGACGCCGCCGTCAAAGCGGGTTGAACGGATGCCCCCAGATGCCAGCCCTTCGCCTACCCGCCCGCGGTCCCGGCCCATTGCCGCCGCTAGCCGTCGTCGGCATCGACGCGGACGACGGCCAATTCGTCCGACACGTCGGGTTGGCCGCGGAAGGGCGGGACCCGTTCGGGCCGCCCCACGCGATCCCCATCGCGCACATGGTCCCGCCGTTCGAGTCGCGGTCGGATGAGGTCGCGGTCCAGACCTGCGGGTTTCTACCGCTCTCCGCAGGCGAGGCGGAGAAGGTCGCCCTGTTCATCGACGAGATACGCGACGAACTGCACGCGGCGAGGCAACTGGAGCAATACACTATTCTGCCACACGCCGACGCGGCTCGCGATGCGGACGGCATGGTCTTACACCGTAAGTTCAGCTGTGCGGGGTTCGTGGTCGAGGCGTACCGCTTCGCGGTGATCGACTTGGTGGCAACGGCTTTCGAGGAGTTGCCGACGGTCGGCCTTGATGCCGTCTGCCGGGCTTACCCGGAACAGCGACGGCACCTCGAGAATCCACGGCTCCGCGAGCGAATGAACCTCCGCGGCCCCGGCCCGTGGCCGATCCTCTTGCCGGGATACGTCATCAACGCCCTTTGCCGGCCGGCCTACCGCATCCGTGCCCCCGGCGGAGCGTACCGACCGCGAGCGGGCGACGAGTTCTTTCCCCATGAGACCTGACGGAGTTCGCTCGTGACGGGTGCCAAAATCGTCGCGTTGCTCATCATGCCCGCCACCGAAGCGTACCGCCGGCTCGGGCTCGCGTGCGCGGATGACGGGTTCGCAGTCGGCGGTGTCGCAGTCAAGTTCACGACGGATGAGCGGCCGGGGCTGATCGCCGTCGGCGTCGCCGGTGCAACTCAATTGCCCGATGCGGTCAAAGCCGGCGGTTCGTTCGTTGTTCCACCTTCAGGAGGTCTTCGGCGCGCTGAAGACCACCTGAAGGCGGAACTACAAACCCGACCCTTCCCGCTCAAGCGTCTCGACCACCTCGCCTCGGTCGCCTACGACCTCGACGCCCAAACACGCTACTGGGTTGACACCCTCGGCGTCCCGCTCTTCGGTGAGGTCGTGGCCCCGACGATGGTGATTCGCCAGTTCCGACTCGGTGATGCGATCTTCGAGTTGCTCGGCCCCAACGGCGAGGACAGCCCGATCCGCAAGCGGTCGCCGGGCCTCATCAGCATGGCGTCGTGGGAAGTGGATGACCTCGACGCGGTCGTCGCCCAGGCGCGGGCCGCGGGCTTCACGCCATCGGACCCGGCGGCGGGCGTGTTGCCAGGAACGCGCACCGCAACGATCCCGGCGACCGAACTCGGCGGCGTGGCGATGCAACTATTGCAGTATGTGAAACGATAACCGGCGAGCGTCGAGGCGTCAGCCCGACGTGGATGAGTCAACCACGTCGGGCTGACGCCTCGACGCTCGCCCGTCATCCACCACAATGCCGAAGCGGCGGACCAGCCCTTCCAACTCGCCGCAGGAATGGGAACGACGGCGCGATGAACAGGTTGTCCTGCATCCGCGACGGGTCGTAGTCGGTGGCAATCACCGTGTCGGTCACGAACGGTCGGCGGGTCACGTCTGGCGAGAACAGCGAGTTCGGAATCTCGCCGGTGGACGACAGGATGCCGGCCCCGAACACCTTCGTCTCGCTGCCCTCGCGGAGCAGCCCGAACTCGATCGAGAACCAGCTAAACCGCTTGAGGGCCAGCACGTGGTCGCCGCGGGTGGCGGCGGCCGCGGCCTTGCCGATCAGCGTCAGCAGCTCGGCATAGTCGCGGTTCATCAGCGGCGGGACGTGTCCGAGGCAGTCATGGATCATGTCCGGCTCGGGCGTGAACTCGGGGTGCGAGCCGTGACGGATGAACTGGGTAACCGGGAAGCCGCGCTCGGCGATGTACTCGTAGAAGGTCCGGTACGGCAGTGCCCCCTCGGCTGGGATGAGATGCATGTTCGTCTCGCGCTCGAGTCGCTGACTGAGCTGGCGCAACTGCGGAATCTCGTCGCTTGTGATGGCCAGCGCCCGCTTAGCCTTCAGGTAGATCTCGCAGGCGTGCTTGACGTGCAGTTCGTCGAGCTTGGGGCTGACCTCGCGCCAGATGCGCGTTTCCTCGAGCGTGTAGTCGATGAGCGGCGGGCCGAGCTGTTCCAGCCGGTGCTTTCGGCACAGGACGAACAATTCCTCGCGCCGGCGAACATAGTCGTCGTCGCCGAGGCCGGGGTGGCCCGGTTCAAGCTCAAGTTCGGTCGTATCCGGCGGTGTGACCATCACTTGGGCGTCGATGGCTTCGCCGTATTCGATCAGCGTGCTGGGAGCATTCATCGTAATCCTCACTGGCCGGGGAGAGAGCCGGCGGCGCAGCCCGCGAGGGATGCTACCACTTGGCATTCTATCACACGGGAAACGGGCGTCGGCCCCAAGTCTGCCAATGAGATATACGGGCGTGCACAGCAGGTCTGGCGATCGCGCCGGACCTACCGGCCTTTCGGAAGGCGCACTTCCAATCCGTCCGAGCCGGAAGCGTAAGCGACGGTCATTCTGGCACGCCAGTGGCCTTGCGCGAACGCCTCCGCCCCGGATCGTCGGCCGCTCGGGATGAGCAGCCTAACGATGGAGCCAGCCGACGATCCCTGCCACCAGGGCTGCACTCACGACGGCCAGCAGCGAAGTGACGGCCCAACTCTTGGACAGCACCCGGTGCCAGCCTTGGTAGACGGTACCCACCGCGCCACCCAGGACGACGAGCAGAAGCAAGTCCCAGGGACTCTCCTGATTCACGAAGCTGCGGTAGGCAACGAGGACCAGCAGCCCGAACGAGAGGACCAGATACCCCCAACGGTAGCCAGCGTTCTCGATGGCAACCGTCCGCTCATCGCGTTGGACCAACGGAGTACTACTCATGGCTTATCTCCTTCAAGGAAGAAGAGGTCGTCCACTCGCTTGCCCAGATGTTTGGCCAGCAAGAAGGCGAGAAGTGCAGACGGGCAATACTGCCGCGTCTCAATGGCGCTGATGGTCTGACGGGTTACACCCACCAGGGCGGCGAGTTCTTCTTGCGAGAGGACTCGCTCCGCTCGCGCGACCTTCATCCGGTTACCAAGCATCACGGTGGTCATCTCAATGCCTCCACCGATGGAATAGTAATGTTTAAGTGGCAGAATGTCAAGTATACCGGACATTGTGACAGGTATACATGGCATCGATAACGGAAGAGCATCGCGAACACCGAGATAACTCAAGGGCCGCTTTCGGTTCATCGCCATGGCTTGTCGCGGTGGGCCGTTTGGCCCTGCAGGGCGGGAAACGAACGTGATTCGCAACACCGCGTGCTTGCTTCGCGGGGGCATGGCGGTATCCTCTACGCTGTCGCCGACCGTATCCGCGAGACTTAAGACATGAACCGTCTCTCCCCGTGGCTGCTGCCCGCGCTACTCCTCGTGCCTGCCTGCAATTCCGCCAAGACCCCGACGGTTGCCCCGAAGCCGGTTGACGCGGCCAAGGTCGCCTTCGTCACCAACAACCCCGACCCGTTCTGGAACATCGTTGAGGCCGGGTGCAATAAGGCGGCCGAGGAGACGGGCGTCGATCTCGTCTACAAAAAGCCCGGAAGCGGCAACGCCTCCGAGCAGAAGGAGATCATCGATAGCCTGCTCGCCCAGGGTGTGAAGGCCGTCTCTGTCAGCGTCATCGACCCGAAGAACCAGACCGCCTATCTGGACGAAGTGTCGGCCAAGACGCCGCTGTTAGCCGTCGATAACGACGCCCCAAAAAGCAAACGCCGCGCCTACATCGGCACCGACAACTATTCGGCGGGACGTGCCGCCGGCAAGCTCGTTAAGGAGGCGCTGCCCGACGGCGGCACCATCGCCATCTTCGTTGGCCAGACGGAAGCACTCAATGCCCGCCAGCGCGCTCGCGGCGTCCTCGATGAGTTGAGCAACGAGAAGCCGTTGGCCGACGTCAACGACGTGCCGCCGCTGCCGACCGGCTCCGGCACCTACGGCGAAAAATACAAGCTGCACAAGATCGCGACCGACCAGCCCGAGGGCGAGCCGGCCTGCCAGCGGAAGGCGACCGATGTGCTGCTGGAGTTGAAGGACGACCCGAAGGTCTGCCTCGTCGGCCTGTGGGCGTACAATCCGCCGGCGATCCTGAGCGCGGTCAAGGATCAGAACAAGCTGGGCAAGGTGAAGATCGTCGCGTTCGACGAGAATCCGAAGACGCTGATCGGCATCGAGGACGGGCACATTGTCGGCACCATCGTTCAGGACCCGTTCAACTTCGGCTACCAGGCCGTGAAGACCATGTCATCCCTGGCCAAGGGCGAGACGCTGACGGGCGACCCGGTACGCTATGTCCCGTTCCGCGTGGTGACGAAAGCCGGCGGCGAGGGCAAGCTGACCATCCCCGAGTACCGCACGCAGGAAGCGAAGAAGGTGGGCAAGGGAGGGCGGTAAATCGATCCGGTCCGCGATGCTTCGCAGAGGCGTGAATGCTCCTGCGAAGTGTCGCGAACCTCAAGGGCGCGTCATGTCCTCTTCTCTCCTCGAAGTTCGCGGCCTGACGAAATCCTTCCCCGGCGTGCAAGCGCTCGCGGGCGTCTCGTTGACAGCCGATAAGGGCGAGGTCCTTGCCGTTGTCGGCGAGAACGGGGCCGGCAAGTCCACGCTCATGAAGATCCTCGCCGGCGTCTACCAGCCCGACGCCGGCGAAGTCCTACTCGACGGCCGGCCGTACCACCCGGCCGCGGTGCGCGATGCCTTGGCCCACGGCGTCGTCCTCATCCACCAGGAACTCAACCTCGCCGACAACCTCAGCGTCACCGCGAACCTCTTTTTGGGCCGCGAGCGCACCAGCTTCCTCGGCTGGCTCGATCGCGCGGCCATGGACCGCGAGGCGAAAGCACTGCTCAAGCGGGTCGGCCTCAACGTGTCGTGCGATGTGCCCGTCGGCGAATTGCCCATCGGCCAGCAACAGCTCGTCGAGATCGCGCGAGCGCTGGCCCTCGACGCTCGCGTCCTCATCATGGACGAACCGACATCGAGCCTGTCGCAGCGCGAGACGGAGACGCTCTTCGGCGTCATCGCGGAGTTAAAGCGAGCCGGCGTCTGCGTGCTGTACATCTCGCACCGGCTCGCCGAGGTGAAGTCCGTCGCCGACCGCGTGACGGTCTTGCGCGACGGCAAGAACGCCGGCGAGCTGTCGCGCGACCAGATCAACCACGACGCGATCGTTCGGCTCATGGTCGGCCGTGACCTGAAGCAGTTGTACCCACGCCGCCACGCGCTTGCGGCCGACGCCCCGGCCCGGCTGGAGCTGCGCGATGTGCGCTACGAGGGTGACCGCGGTAAGCCCGTATCGTTCGCGGTGCGCCGCGGCGAGGTGGTCGGCGTCGCCGGCCTCGTCGGCGCGGGGCGCACGGAGTTGGCCGAGGCGCTCGTCGGCGTCCGCCGCATTATCGGCGGCAACGTGTTGCTTGACGGCACGCCGCTCGTCGCCCGTAGCCCGCGCGACGCGATCCGGCGAGGACTCTTGCTCGCTCCGGAGGACCGCCGGCTGCACGGCCTGATCCTGGACGATGGCGTGCAGGGCAACATCAGCCTGCCGAATCTCGACCAGGTGAGTTCGGCGCAACTCGTCTCCGGCCGGCGCGAGGCGGCGCTCGCCGGGGCGATGGTGGACCGCCTGCGGGTCAAGACGCCGCGGCTGACGCAACCGGTCAGCCTTTTGTCGGGCGGCAACCAGCAGAAGGTGGTGTTCGGCAAGTGGCTAGCCCGCAAGCCGAAGGTGCTGATCCTCGACGAGCCGACCCGCGGCGTGGACGTCGGAGCGCGCGGCGAAATCTACGCGCTGATGGACCAGTTGGCTGGCGAGGGCGTAGCAATCCTGATGATCTCCAGCGACCTCGAAGAAGTGCTGGGCATGAGCGACCGGGTGCTGGTGCTGCACGAAGGCCGGCTCTCAGGCGAGCTGTCGCGCGAGCAGTTGAGCGAAGAAGCGGTGATGGGACTGGCGACGGGACGCGCGTAGGGTGTTCAGCCCCGAAGGGGCGGCCTAGCGCAGCCCAGGGCACCGCCCTGGGGAGGACCGTCGCCGACGGTCAACGGCCCCGAAGGGGCGAAATAGGCTGCCCCTTCGGGGCTAACGGTCTTGGGGCACGGTCTTCCCCCAGGGCGTTGCCCTGGGCTGCGCTAGGCCGCCCCTTCGGGGCTGAAGAGGGGCTTCGACGATGCGACGACTCGCCGGCGTCCTCCTGATGGTGCTGACGCTCTACGCCATCCTGGTCGTCAGCTTCCCGGCCGCCCGGTCGGCGGCGAGCCATGTCGACCTCGCCCGCCGCCTCGGCTTCTATGGTGTTTTGACCCTCGGCGTCGGCACCCTCATCATCGCCGGTGGTATCGATCTGTCGATCGGGGCGCTCGTCGGCCTGTCAGCCGTGGCGTTCGGCATGATGATTCAAGGCGGCATTCCAGCCGTGTATGCGGCGCTAGCCGTCGTCGTTGTCGCGCCGTTGTTCGGGCTATTCCACGGGCTGATGGTCACGAAGCTCAAGCTCCAGCCGTTCCTGGTGACGCTGTGCGGCCTGTTCGTCTACCGTGGCGTCGCCCGGACGCTCACGCCGACGGCCGTCGGTCCGCGCATCGACCCCTACGATCTGCCCGAAGCCCTGCGGCCGCAAGCGGAGGCGCTACAAGCGCAAGCCACGTGGCTCGCGAACCTGCTCGTGAAGGGAACGCCCCTTGGCGTGCCGAACATCTTGATCGTGCTGCTGATCCTGGCCGCGCTGATGGCCGTGCTGCTGCACCGCAGCGTGTGGGGCCGATATCTGTATGCAGTCGGCTCGAACGAGCAGGCGGCCCGCTACGCCGGCATCAACGCCGACGGCATCAAGATATTTGCCTACGTCCTCTGCTCGGCGTTCACTGGCTTGGGTGGCGTCCTGTACCTGCTCGAATATGAGTCGGCGACGCCCTCGACGGCCGGGACGCTGCTGGAGCTATACGCGATCACCGGCGCGGTTCTGGGCGGCTGCTCCTTGCGCGGCGGCATCGGCACGGTGCCGGGGATGCTGCTCGGGGCGGCGGTGCTGCCGCTCCTCAACAAGCTGTGCAACTTCACCCGCTGGATCGGCAGCGAGGGCGAGTACATCGTGATCGGCACCGCCCTGCTCTTGGGAACGGTGGCGAACGAGCTCATCGCCCGCTGGAAGAAGTAGGAATCAGGCGTAGGGTGGTACGAGCGCAGCGAGTGCCACCACGAACCGCCAAGTCGCTGGACGGGTCTGGTGGTACTCGCTGCGCTCGTACCACCCTACTCGAAGAGCGCGCTGACCGACTCGTTCGCGTGGATGCGCTTGATCGCGTCGGCGAGCAGTGGCGCGACGCTCAGCACCCGTAACTTCGCGAACGTCTTCTCCGCCGGCACCGGAATGGTGTCCGTGACCACGACTTCCTTGAGCGGCGAGTCGCGCAGCTTGTCCGCCGCGTTGCCGGGGAAGACGGCGTGGGTCGCACAGGCGAGGACCTCCTTCGCCCCGAACCGCATCGCGATCTCGGCCGCCCCGACCACGCTGCCGCCGGTCGAGATCATGTCGTCGAAGATCACGCACACCTTGCCTTCGAGCGGACCGCCGATCAGGTTCACCTGCTTCACCTCGCTGCCCGAGACGCGCCGCTTGTCCACGATCGCGATCGAGCCGCCAAGCTTCTTTTGGAACCGCAGGATGCGCTTCACATTCCCCTCGTCCGGGCTGAGGACCACGAAGTCCTTCGGCGGAATGCGGAGTGAGCGCACGTACTCATTCATCACCGGGGCGGCTTGCAGGTGGTCCACCGGGATGTCGAAAAAGCCCTGAATCTGCGCTGCGTGCAGATCGAGGGCGATGACGCGGTCGATGCCCGAGACCGTCAGCACGTTGGCGACAAGCTTGGCCGTGATCGGCACGCGGCCGGTGTCCTTGCGGTCCTGCCGGGCGTAGCCGTAGTAGGGCAACACGGCCGTGATACGGGCGGCACTCGCGCGCTTGAAGCAGTCCACCATGATGAGCAGCTCCATGAGCGTCTCATTCACGGGAGGGCAAGTCGGCTGCACCAGAAAGATGTCCCGGCCGCGGACATCCTCGTCGATCTTCACGGACAACTCGCCATCGGGAAAGTTGCCAAGGCTGATCTTGCCGAGCGTGTCGCCGAGGCAATGGGCGATCTTCTCGGCCAGTGCGACGTTGGCTCGGCCGCTGAAGATCTTGAGCCGATTGTTGTTATTCGATGGGGTCATAGAGACGTACCGCCGCCGTGCGTGTCGATGGGGTGCGAGTCCAGGGCCGAAGCGCATTATCGGGGCGCGCCCCGGCCGGCGTCAACGAATAATCGCCTACATCGGAATACCGACCAATACGTCGTAGCAGGCATGCGACCCCACCGCGATGCCGAAGCCGCGAAGTCGGTACACGGCCGTGAAGTACAGTCCAGCCAGTGTCCGGAACAGGAAGTTGAACCCGTCCATCGCCTCACCGTGCGGGCCGACGTGATGTGCGGCGGCGAACAAGAGTGCGGCAACCAGTGCAGCCAGGACGAGTGCCGCCTTACCTGGGAGCGCCGATTGCAAGACAAACGCTAGCCCACCGAAGAGGACCATGCGGAACATCACTTCCTCGTAAATGCCCGCGCCGAGGTAGGTCACCACCTGCCCGACGGCAGCCGCATTGAGAGTCGGCGGCGTCGTGAGCGTTAGTCCCAGGTATTCGAGCGCCGGTGCGTAGGCTCGGCTGACGAGCCACAGAGTCACGGCACCCGCGACGCTCTCGATAGCCATGCCGAGACAAAGGCTCGGGATGTCGTCGGGTAGCGAGTCTCGCTTCCGCCAGAACCACACGGCCACGACGGCAACGACGACACCCGGTGCGGCGACGGGGTGCCGCAGGCCAACTTGGGCGAGGCCATCGCGCGTCCAACCGTCGGCCCCGTTGCGTAGGGACGCGGCGTCGGAGCCACCGAGGGAGAGCACGCCCCACTCGTAAGCAAACAGGAGCGGGGTGAGGAAGAGCAGACAGGGGCCGGGGTGGCGGGTGGATTGCCAGTAGGACATCGGTCGTCACCGTTGGGCTTTTCGCAGGGTGGGCCGAGTGGAGCGAGGCATACCCGCGAGCGCAGGTGCTGCGCGGTTCGCGGTGGGCCTCGCTCCACTCGGCTCACCTACAACTCAGATCGCCGATTCGCTTTCGCCACTCCGCCGCCGGCTGCGTCCGTACCACGGTGCGGCCCTCGCTCGCCAGTAGGTCGACCGTTATTGGCGACGCGAGTACCTTACCGCGACCGTCGATCAGGATCGTCACGACCGGCCGGGCCGGAGCGTGCAAGTCGGCAGCGGGCGAGTGGGCTGCAACCACTCGGGCCACGCAGCCGTCCGACAGTTCGACGATCGAGCCGACTGGGTGGAAGCCGAGATGCAGCAGCAGCCCGGCCGCGGCTCGGTCGAGTTCGCCGCGCTCGGCCATCATCAGCGTGTCGGTCAAAGCGGTCCGTGGGTCGAGCGCGCCACGGTATGGCCGGTCGCACACCTGGGCCGCGTAGACATCGGCGACGGCGAGCAACTTCGCCAAAGTCGACAGATCGCCGCGGCCACTGGGATAGCCCGTGCCATCGAGCCGCTCGTGGTGCGACGCGATAGCCTCGGCAATCTCGCCGGCCCCGCTGACCTGTTTCGTGACCAGCTCGGCCCCATCGCGAGCATGAGCTTCCACGGCCCGCCGGTCGTCGTCGTCGAGCGGATGCGGTGAGAAAAGGGCAGCGACGGGTATGCCGATCATGCCGACATCGTGCAACAGCCCGGCGATAACCGGTGTCACAGGGTAGCGTGCATATTCGGGGTGGTAGCGGACGAGCCGGGCCAGGATGCGGGCCGTGTTGACGCCGTGAGCGGCGACGCGGGCGACGACGTCGGAACCGGCAACGAACCGCAGCTCTTCGCCCTGGCGGGCATCCGTGAGGACGTCCTCCGCCAGGGCGGTGAAGGGGTCGAGCGTCATCGCGTGGCCCGCCCGGAGGCTTGCCAACAGGTGGGCGAGGGCGTCCACCTGTCCCGCGTCCCGACGCCGCCTGGAGGCCGCGGCTGCCAGCGCCCCGATGCGGGAGTCGCACGCATCCAACAGACCGTCCAGTCCTTCACTGAGCCGCAGTTGCGCACTCGGCGCATCTGGGAACGCCTGCACGAGCCGGAGGGCCGACTCGGCCATCGCCGACGCCCGCCGCACCCCCTGAGCCAGGGGTTCGTCGGTGTCGTGGGACGCGACGACTGGGTCGTCGGCCAGTTGGCGGAGCCGACCGACGATGTCGCGGCCGCGCTCCAACAGGCGTTTGGCGCGGGCGGTCAACTGCGTCGGACGAACGCTGTCTTCCCCGGAGAGAAGCCCGGCGATCTGCCGCAGCGAACCATCGAGCAACACTTGGACTCTGGTCCCGGACGTAACGTCGGCTTCCAGCTTTTCGGCCAAGTCAGAAACCGGGCCGGGCCGGGCCGCATCGAGCGGGCCGTGCGCCTCGTCGAGGCGCTGGCGGAGACCGCTGATCCGGGTAAGTAGCCCTCGGGTGTCGCTCATCCTGCGCCCCCCGCCAACGAATGCGGGCAGCACTCGTTCGCAGACGTTACCATCGGCATTGGAGGAGGGGGACTGGATCAAAAAGCCAGATTGGCGAGCGTCGCAGCGTCAGCGCGACGTGGAAGTCTCAACCACGTCGCGCTGACGCTGCGACGCTCGCCGAGCCGGCCGCACCTTGTCGTAGAGCAGCCCGACAAGCAACTCCAGCGTTTCCAGGTACTCGCTGCCGGCAACGGACTTGACCCGTTCGACGAGCCGGCGTCGGCGCTCCAGTAGTTCGACGAATCGTTCGACGCCCACGCTGCTGACGGCGGCAGACGACTCCTGGAATCGCAGCACCTCGTCGATCTCGTCCGGCGAAAGTTGCCGTGCCCGATCCTCATTGCGCTCCAGCCACGCCCGCAAGTTCGGGTCCGTGCCAAACTCGTAGAGGCGCTGCAAGCCCTCTTCGCCGTCCGGCGGAGGGCCATGCATCCGCGGTAACAGCCGGTCGAGAGGCAACGTCCGGAGTTCGATGACGCTCAGTCCCAGGGCGCGGGCACAGGCTTGCACCGTAGCGTTGTGTGGCTTGCGGCCCTGGCCGAGCAGGATTTGCCGGACGGTCTGGCGATTGAGTTGAGCGATGCGCGCGAAGTCTTCCTGATTCCAGCCTCGCTCCTCGACGAGCCGGGCGATCTTCGCCGACAGGCCATCGACGCTCGGGTCGGGAGTCATCACTCGTCGCCGTTCAGGATGTCCGCGATGTCGAACGTGCAGCCACCGACGTTAATGCGCTTGGCCGGCCAAATCTCGATCGGCGTGATGCAACTCGGAGGGTCAGTGACCAGAAACGTGTCGGCCACGAGCGCCGGCCCGATGCCGGCCTGCCAGACTGTGGCCCAGCCGTCGCCGAGCGAGTATGCGGCCGTCGGCACTACGGGTCGCTCGACCGACAGCCAGCCCGTCACCCAACCGGGCGGCGTTTGTCGCCATTCGTGTTCGCCGCCGCTCAACTGGGCAATCCGCCGGCCGGCGAGCAATACCTCCGGAGCCGTTACGCCAGGCCGAGCGGCCGATGCTTGCGCTGCTAACACCCGGCACGCCACCTCGTGGGCTTCACGAATCTCCGGCGGAGGTTCACCGAAGCTGACGGTGCGGGCAACCGTAGCATGCAAGCCGCCGGCCATCGCCGTCGCGGCAAGGACGCACGTCCGCTCGACGCTACCCGGGGAAACGCCGGCCCGGCGATGGCGATCAAGCCTGCCGTCACCGGCGACCGTAATCTGCACCGGCGTCAGCCCACGATGAACGAGTCGGTGCGCGAGTTGACCCGCCACCTCGGCCTCGCACTGCCCACGTTCGAGCGTGCGGCCCGTTGCTTCGACGGCGTGCGCGACCTTGGCCCCGAGGTCGCGTACCCGCGCTTGCTCGGCCGGCGTCAACGTGCAGCGCAGCCGGCGCAACGTCGGCCCGACCGGCACGCAGTCAGTGACGACGCGGTCCGCAGCGACCTTGCGGTTGGCGCAGAGGTCGGCGAGCAGCCGATCGCGGCCCCAGTGCCACGGCCACTCCTTGAGCTGGAAGCCGAGACCATCGAGGTGCAGATCGAAGAGCCGTTGCGTGTCGGTATTCGCACAAAGCAGCCAGCGCTGTGCTGGAAGGAAGAATAGGGCTGGCCACTCGCCGGGGTCCACGACGCCGTGACAGAGGGCCGCACCGCTGATCCAGGCGACGTTGGCCGGGTCGAGGATGAGCATTCCGTCGACGCCCGCCTCGGCGATCAGCGCGGCGACCTGCTCCTGCTTGGCGTCGATTTCGTGCCGGCGTTCGGTGATCGGTGATCGGTGATCGGCAATCGGATACGCAGCGTGGCCGTTGGTCAGCGACGATGGCTGCTGTGCCTGCGGGATTTGTTCGTCGGTGACGTTCATGCCGGGTGCGGTCCCTACTCGATCGTCGCGAACTCGCCGCGGACGTAGTGCTCGGCCATTTCGAGATAATGCGCGTTGATCCGCCGCGTGCGTTCGAGCCGCTCCGTTTTGATCTGACCGATGATTCGCCCCGGCACACCCGCGACGAGGCTCCGCGGCGGCACGACCATCCGCTCCGATACCACGCACCCGGCCGCGACCAGGCTCTCCGCGCCGATCTCGCAATTCGATAGTAGCACAGCCCCCATGCCGATGAGAGCATATGCCCCGATTCGCCGGCCGTGCAGGATTGCCCCGTGGCCGGCGACGACACCCTCGTCGATATCGCACGGCACGTCGAAATCCGTGTGAACCACCACGCTATCTTGGAGGTTGACCTTCGGACCGAGGGTGATCCGGGCCAGGTCGCCGCGAACGACGACGTTGAACCACAGATTCACGCCCGCACCCATCACCACGTCGCCGACGACGAGCGCGCTATGCGCGAGGTAGACGCCACCGGCGGTGCGGCGCATAAGCGGCTGGCGGTCCTGGGGTGCGAGTGCCACAATCGTCCAGTATACAGAGTGGTCAGTGATCAGTGGTCAGTGGTCAGCCAGACAGAAAAGCCCGCTCTTCTTTCCGACTGACCACTGACCACTGATCACTGACCACTCCACGAGGCCGCATGAACACCCGCATCGTCGTCTGCCCGCTTGGCCTGTTCGGCAGCCCCGGCACACAGGCGGGGGCGGAACTCATCGCCGACGCCATCAACGAATTGCTCGACGACAACGGGGCCGAAACCCGCCCGCACCGGGCACGGGCCTACCGCGACCGCGTGGACATCCACGAGTTGGCATTCGACACCCCGGAGGCCGTCGCCGATTGGCGAGCCGCCGCGGCCGAGGTGGTCGATGAGGTGCGCCGGGCCGGCGACTTCCTGATCTGGATCGGCGGCAACCACCTAAGCATGCTGCCAGTCTACGAGGCGTTGGCCGACGGCGAGACGCTCGTGGTGCAGTTCGACGCTCACCTCGATGCTTACAACTTGCGAGACACAAAAGCCGAGTTGAATCACGGCAACTACCTGCGCTACGCCACGAAGCTCCCCGACATCGTGAACGTCGGCCACCGCGACCTGTTCCTGCGGCCGGCCCAGGTCAAGCGCTACTTCCGGGCCACGCATGCCGCGCCGTCGGTGGCGTGCGACCCGAACGGCACGATCGCGGCACTCACGGAGTCGGCAGCGGCTGCGACTCGCCTGTTCGTGGACATCGATTGCGACGTGTTCGACCCCGCGTACTTCCCGGCCGTGACGCACCCGCTACCGTTCGGCCTGAGTCCGGCGATGGTGTTGCGGCTCGTCGAGGCAATCTGGTCGAAAAAGGTGATCGGCGTCGGCCTGAGCGAGTTCGACCCCGGCCGCGACGTGCGCGACCAGAGCCTTTCGACACTCGTCTGGCTCGTCGAGTATCTACTGCTGCGGGTGTACGAGAAGTGAGCCACCAATGGCGAATGGTCGCTGCGAGCGCTCCTGGCGGCGGCGATACCAGCCGATGCCGATCGCCGCGGCGCATAGTGCGAACGATCCCGGCTCGGGGATTGGCGTGAGCATCAGGTTGTCGAGAGTGAAGTACGCTGGCGTGTTCATGCCGAATGGACCATTGTCCGACGAGTCGAGCGCGAACGTGAGTTGCGCCGCGTTGGCCAGCGGCGTCAGGTTCACGGTCGTCCACTGCGACACGATGTAATCGAGTGCGTTGTTCGCGAAACGGTAGTCGGCGAGATAGAACTCGATCGTTCCGGTCGGCGCGTTAACAGCATCGAAGCCGCGGATTGTCAGGCGGAGGAAATCGGGATCGTTGCCGGTCGCGCCGCCGAACTTCTTCGCGAAGGAGTCGCCGTCGCGCATCGACAGTGCCGCATATGTCACATTGGTGAGCCGCACCGACAGCGGACGGGTGCCGGCCGGCAATTGCACCGTCGGCGTCACCGGCGTGAACGTGTCCTGGAAGGCGACGCCGTAGGTCGCGGAGCTATCGCCACCGCCACCGGGCAGGTTGTAGGCGCTGTACTGATTGCCGAAGCCGGCCGTCGTGGTGTCGGTCTTCGACGAGATCGACCAGCCCGCCCATGTGCCGCCGAAGGCCGTGTCGTAGCGGTTGTTGAACGACGCCCCGCGACTGACGAAAGGCGTCGTCGAGACCGTGGCCGGCGGTACGACGTTGGCCGAGCCGTTGCGGAACGAGTTTGCTGGTAACCCAAGGTCCTCGAAGTCGATGACCTGAGCCTGTACCGCCGGCGCAAGCAAGCAGCACGTCAACAACGTGACACATAATCGCATTAACATGCCTCCCAAGGAAAGCCCACCGATGGCAATCGGTGGGAAAAGCGTGACCCACCGATTGCCATCGGTGGGCTTTTTGCGCGCTAGTCGATTGTCCCTGCCGGCTCGCCGCCGGCGCGGGTGCAGAGAGCGGCGAGTATCGGTAGGTCCAGCGTCTCTCGCAGGAACCGGGCCGAGCCATCGCCGAACAGGACGTGGACACCGCTGGCGTGGTCGCTCGTCAAGTCGTTCTCGAACGGCAGCCGCCGGTTGATCGCGAACGCCTGGTCAAACAAGTTGGCTCCGTTCATCCACTGCATTTCGAGCCAGTGAGTATCCTCGCCGACGAAGATGGTCGTCGAAGTGCCGTCGGTGATGTCGGCGACGGTGAAGGCGCGGTCGTAGATCATCGCGCCTTTCGGCGGATTGTTGGGCGATGCAATGCGCTCGCCGATGAGGCCGCCATAGTCGCACGCGCCGCGGCCCTGGCTGAGCGGACTTTCGCGCACCGCTGTCGGGCAGAGGTAGACGGGCAAGACGGTCGCGGCGGCCGCGGCGTTTTGCGAGCTGTCGAACGGTGTCGTCAGGTCGAGGCGACGGAACAGACCATCCTGTTCGAGGTACGGCAGCAGGTAGACGCTCCAGGCAAGCTGGCGCTTGGTCGCGTTCCCCGGCGGTCGCCACTCGACGCCTCCGGGCGGGAAGGTCCCGAACGCAGCGAGGTATCCGTGCAGCGCGAGGCCGATCTGGTGCAGGTTGTTCTTGCACCGTGCAGCACTCGCCGCTTCGCGTACCTTCTGGACGGCCGGAAGCAGCACGCCGACCAGAACGCCGATAACGGCAAGGACGACGAGTAGTTCGATCAGGGTCAAGCCGCGGCGTGGCTGCCAGCGCAGGATCATCGCACATCCTTCTGGCCGGCTCGGGCCGAGGGTCGTGGTTAACGTGCGACAGGCAGGTCTTCTGGCTTTCGGCTCTTAGCAGTTCGCGGATCGCCTTCCCGGAGGTGTCCCCAGTGGCATCGATGACCCGCGAGCCTGGCCGATTACAGCGGCGGCCCCGCGCCGGATTTGCACCGGCTTCCCTCTTCGCCGCACCTCCAAACGAGATGCGGACCCGTCGATCGAGTGGCTATGGTACACGAGAGGAGTGCGGAATCCAGAGCGGCCAAGAGCGCTATCGCCCTTACGTAGCCTGCCGATGGCCGATCGTCTCTTTTTCGGTTTGCGAAAAAATCCGGATATTTGCTGCTAGCGGAAGCGATGGGACTGTGATAACTTCATGAGTAATTGCGACAACCGTCACGGCTTGCACCGTTACAACCGGATTGGTGTTGTCCGCATCCCATGACTCGATCGCCATGCGTTTCTCTCCCGAGCGCTGCGTTTGCGCCTCAAGTGCGCATATTCCCGACGCCGGGCGTTATCGTCACGTTTCTGCACCACGTTCGTATCGCGAGGGTACCATGCGACCGTCCTCTCTTCGCCACCGCGCATCGATGCGCCCCGGCTTTACGCTGATCGAGCTTCTGGTGGTCATCGCGATCATTGCCGTGCTGATTGGCCTTTTGCTTCCCGCTGTCCAGAAGGTTCGCGAGGCAGCCAACCGTACCAAGTGTCAGAACAACCTCAAGCAGATGGCTTTGGGTATGCACAATGCCCACGACACCTACGGGCACATCGTGTCCGGCGGGTGGGGCTGGTTCTGGGGACCGTGCCCCGGCCTGGGCGTCGGCAAGCAGCAGCCGGGTTCGTGGGTCTACAACATGCTGCCCTACGTCGAGCAAGACAGTCTCTATAAGCTGGGGTCCAATGCCGCCACGGATAACGAGAAGCGACAGGCGCTCATCCAGGTCTTCCAGCAGGTCGTACCGATCTACAATTGCCCGAGCCGCCGTTCGGGCGGGCCATTCCCGAATACCAATGCCTACGACTACATGGGTAACTACACCGGCACCATCCACCCGCAAATGATGGCCCGCAGCGACTACGTGGCCAACTGCGGCAGCGAGAATATCAACGAGATCGACGCTGGCCCCAGCTCGATCGCTCAAGGTGCCTCGGCAAGCTATAACTGGCAGCTCCTCGATGCCAACGGCCGGGAGAAGTTCAACGGCTTGATCTATCGCCGTAGCCAGGTCAAGTTCCTGGAGATCGCCCGCGGCACCAGCAACACGTTCTTCTTTGGCGAGAAGTTCATGTACACGGACTTGTACCTGACTGGGACTGACAACGGCGACAACGAGGGCATGTACGCCGGCTGCGATAACGACACGCTGCGCTGCACCTGGGATAGTCCCATGCAAGACACGATCTCCACGGCCGCGGTATCCAATAACACCAAGCGGTTTGGCAGCGCTCACGCGGGTGGCAGCAACTACTCGATGGGCGACGGCTCGGTCCGCACCATCGAGTACGGCATCGACCTGAAGACCTTCTATCAGATGGGCGACCGGACGGCGCTCAAGACCGCAGCCGATCATCCGTAATCGGAGTCTCGCTCCCCTCTCCCGGCTTTGGCCGGAGAGGGGAGACCTAATTCATCGCCCGGTGTTCTTGTCATTCGTCCCTCGGAGTTTTCATACCCTCCCTCGGACTGCTGCACCCTCGACGCGATCATCTGGAGGATCCTCCCGTGTCTTTCCCCCTCTCCCGCGCAGTGGCTGCGCGCCTCGCCCTTCTCCTAGCACTGGCGGCCCCCGGCCTAGCCCGTGCCCAAACGTGGAGTAGTACGACCGACCGCAACTGGGGCGTCGCCGGGAACTGGACCCCGGCAACGATCCCCAACGCAACGACTGCCGTCGTCAATTTCGGAGCCGTCGGGCCAGGGGCGATCAACTTTGCCACCGGCGGCACAGCGTTCACGACCGGGGCCATCAACTTCACGGCCGGCGGCTTCACCCTCGATGCGGCTGGCAGCTTGACCATCGGTGGGGCCACGCCAACGCTCACGAACTCGGCCGGGACCAACATCATCAACTCCCGGCTGACTGCCACCGGCCTCGCAGCCACGATTAGTGGCGGCACGCTGACGCTCGGCAACGTCCGGGCCGCCGGCAACAGCCTGACGGGCACGTTCACGGTTACCGGCGGCGGCACCCTCGACGCCCTGCTCGCCAACGCCGATTTGTTCAACACGACCAACAACACGCAGTCGCTCGGTAGCGCCAATGTCACGATCGACGGCGGTACATTGAACCTGCGCGGCAACCTCGTCGCCGGTGGGCTAGTCGGCCAGGTGTATCAGGCCGTCTCCAGCAGTCCGCAGGGCAACCTCGCCAACATCAACAACACGCACCCCGACTTCGTCACGGCCGCGACCACGGGCACCATCGTTGGCCTGCCACGGCAGCGGTCGCTGTTCAACCTGTTCGATCCAGAACTGCTCGGCTCGCCGAACGCGGGGGCCACGGCTGCTCAAGCGATCTTCAACAATAACCAGTTCATCAGCCAGGCCAACGGCCAGACGTTCGCCGCCATCGGCTCGAACCAGACCCAATACTTCCTGTCGCGTTGGTCCGGCGTCCTGAACATCGCGACGGCCGGTAACTATGTCTTCGGGACCCGCTCAGACGACGGTAGCCTCATCTTCATCGACGGCAACCAGGTCGCGAACAATAACTTCTACCAGGGCATGACCACCCGCAGCGTCACCATCAACGGCTTGACGGCGGGCCAGCACACGATCGACGTGTTCTACTACGGCGGTGGCGGTGGGAACGGCCTACTCATGGGCTACTCCGGCCCCGACAACGGCAGCCCCGGCATCGGCACTTCCGACGCCGCTATCCAGACCGCCACCTTCCAGGCCGCCTCGACGTTCGGTCGGCAGGGCACGATTGACCTCACAACGAGCGGCAACATCCTCACCGTGGGTGGCACTGCGGCTTCGACGATCAATGTCTCGCAGATCAACGCGGTCAAGATTCCGACGCTGAACCTGAATTCCAGCGCCAACCTGACCGTCGGCGGTAACCAGGGCCTGCTCCGGGCGAACTTCACCAACCTCACTGGCACGGGCACACGATCGTTCACCATCAACGCCACCACCGGCGACCTGGCCGTCGGTCAGCTCACCACCAACGGTGGTGCTGTGACGCTCACGAAATCCGGTGCCGGCAATCTGATTTTCGACGCGATCACCACCGCCAACCTCGGCGGCGGCACGCTCCTGTACGACGTGCTAAACGGCCGGCTCGTCGCTGTCTCCGATCAGAGCTTGTTTAGCGATGTCCTGGGCACCCCCGCCAGCACAACCGTGCGCCTGACCGGCTCGGCCGGCAATACGCCAATCCTTCAATTGCGCACTCGCATCGGTGCGGCGACGTTCGATGCCGCGCTGACCGTCGCCGGCACCGGCGGCACCGTCGAGGCGCTACCGATCGACCAGACCGGTTTCTCGAACATCCAGCTCGGCAGCCCGGCCCGCGGCATCAACATTTCGGCGGGCACACTCACCGTAGATGTCTTCGGCGGCGGTGACGGAACGAACCTCGACATTTACGGCGTCGTGTCTGGGGCAGGTAGCCTGCTCAAATCGATCGGTACTGGCATCCTGACCTTCCGCAACGGCAACACGTACGGCGGCGGGACCACCGTCAACGCTGGGTCGTTGATCGGCGAAACGAACACCTCGTTCGGCACCGGAACCATTACTGTCGGCAACGGCGGCACGTTGGCTCTGCGCAACTCGATCACGGTCAGCAACACGCTCACGATCAACGGGGCCGGCACGGCCGGTCGCTCGGGTGCGCTGGAGCCGGCCTTCGCGACCACAACGCCCGATGCGACGCCCGTCTATGCCGGCAACATTACGCTGTCCGGCAGCGCCACCATCGGCATGGCCGGTGACTCGGTCGTCTCCAACTTCCTGATTAACGGCAACGTTGCCCTCGGGGCGAACACGCTCACGCTCAACCCGGCGGGCGGGTCGAGCACCGCCAGCCAGTTGATCGTGAACGGCATCATCAGCGGCACCGGCAACCTGGTCAAGAACGGGTCGCTCGACGCCGTTCTGACGAACGACAACACCTATAGCGGTACGACGACGGTGAACGTTGGTCGGCTCGTCGCTCAAGGCAATGTCGGTCGAGCCGTGGGGGCCGGGGCGGTCTTCGTCAACTCCGGCGGTCAACTGCTCGTTTCCCGGCCGAACGCCCTCGGCAACGGCAACGTTACCCTCACCGGGGCGACCTCCAACTTGCGATACGAGACGGGCGGTACGTCCAACTCGACGGCCACGTCGTACGTCGCCAATGAAGGCACCTCGATCAACGTGACCGGCAACAGTGCCGTCAGCTTGCCGAACACGACCCTGACCATGACCGGAGCGGGTAACTTCTTTGGACTCCGCGAAGGCTGGGTTCGCACCAACCAGGACTACACGACCCCAAATCCCAATAACGGCATTAGCGGCGGTGTGGTCACCAACATCCGCATGGCATCGATTACGACCCGTACCGGTGGCACCGCGGCCGGCGTCGATAACCCAGGCCCGAACAACAACTTCGCCTGGTCGGACAACACGACGTTCATCTACACCGGTCAGATCCAGGCACGCGTGACCGGCGTCATGCAGTTCGCCGAGCAGGTGGACGACAACGTCTTCGTTCGCTTCGCTGGAAACATCGAGACCGGAGCCCCGAACAGCAACGGCACGAACTGGTATACACCAACCTCCACGCGGGCGATTCCGGTTGTCGCGGGGCAGTGGTACGACTTCGAGGTGCGCCTGGCGCAGGGCGGCGGCGGTGCAGGCCCTCCCGGCTCGAACGCCAACGGTGGTTGGGGAGCCGGTTGGACGAGTACCTTCGGCTTCGGTTTGTCCGAAGTGCAGGTCGGCGACGGGCTGGTCGGTGCTGCCACATCGACGACCGACAGCACGACCAATCCCAAATACATCGGCACGAACTACTTCAAGCCAGGTGAAGCGGGCGACCCGCTATTCGACGCGGCAACCGGCACGCAGACGCGCTTCCGGGCAACGACCTCGGAGTCGACTCTCACCATCGACGGTGGTAGTTCGTTCTCCGTCAAGCAGATCACGAGTACTACCGGCGGTGGCACCATCAATCTCAATGGTGTCGGGGCCGCTGCGAACCTGACTCTGCTCAATCAGGCGTCGGCCACGGCCAATGTCATCGGGCAGTTGAACTACACGGGCAATACCTCCAGCACGTTCACGGTCGGTACCAACCATACCGTGACGATCACGGGCGGCATCTCCACACCGGCGGCCGCTTTGACCTCCATCAAAGCCGGTTCGGGCAACATCGTCGTCAACGGTGCGACGAACTTCGGGGCCGGTTCGACGTTCCGCATCGACGGCGGCACGGTCCGATTCAACGGCACCGGTACCGGCACCGGTACAGTGCTCGTGCAGAGCGGTGCGGGTATCGGTGGGTCTGGCACGTTGCCGGGTCCGGTGTCGATCTCGACGGGTGCGTCGCTCGCTCCCGGCAATAGCGTCGGCAAGCTTTCCACGGGCAACCTGACGCTGGCATCGGGCACGACGTACTTCTTCGAGTATTCGTCCGATAACCAGACTACGATCAACGGCGCGGCGCTCGGTACGGTCAACGACGCAGTCGCGGTCACGGGCACCTTAGCGCTACCGAACGTGGCTGGGGGTTTGACGATCAACATCCTGGCCACTGGCTTCACGCCGACAAACACCTCGACCGTGGATTACACGATCGCCACGGCCACGACGGCAATCACGGGCTATGGCGCGGGGAACTTCCAGTTCACCGGGACGGGTTTCTTCGGAACGCCACAAGCGTTGCTCCAAGGCACGAACCTGGTGCTGCGGATCACTCCGGTTCCCGAACCGGCGTCGGTGCTGGTCGTCTGCGCCGGGGCCGCCGGGATGGTCAGTTGGATCCGCCGCCGGCGGGTCCAAGGACGGCAAGACCAGCGCTGATACTGCAAGAGGCGAGCGGGACAAACGGCGAGCGGAGCAAATGGCGAGCGGGGCCGGTGACGGCCCGGTACTTCGCGAGTACCGGGGCCGTCACCGGCCCCGCTCGCCATTGCCCCGCTCGCCATTTGCCCGCCATTGGCCCCGCTCGCCGTTTGCCCGCTCGCCTGTTCCCGGCAGTCCTACGATGGCGTATCATCGACCGTGGATTTCGCCCCTAGCACGAGCCTGCTCATGTCGATGGCCCCGCCGACCGCATCACGCCCGACGGTCGCCAACTTACCGAATCTTCTCACGGCGTCCCGTCTTGGACTGGCCGTCGTTTTGTTCGTCTGCATTGCGCTTGAGGCCTGGCCCACGGGCCTGGTCGTCTTCGTCGCTGCGGCGATCACCGACTGGCTCGATGGCTACCTCGCCCGCAAGCAAGGGCTGACGAGCGCCTTCGGCCGCAACTTCGATCCGCTCGTCGATAAAGTGCTGATTGGCGGTGCGTTCATCTTCCTACTGCCGGTCTCGAGTGCTGGACTGACGCCGTGGATGGTGACGGTTGTGGTCGCGCGCGAACTCATCATCACCGGCCTGCGCAGCTTTATCGAGGGGCAATCGGCCAGCTTCGGGGCCGACTGGCTCGGCAAGGTCAAGATGGGCCTCCAGTGTGCCGCTCTCATCGCCATCTTGTTGGTACTGGCCATCGCCCCGAGTCAGCCGGACCTGGCCGCGACTCTGCGGCCGGTGCAGATGGCCCTCGTGTACGCGATGATCGTCGCCACCGCCGCGAGCGGGTTACAGTACCTCTGGCGGGCGGCGTTACTGTTGCGCGAGAGCTAGTGATGTCGCGCCTCCTCCTCCTCATTGGCATACTCGCCACCGCCTTGCCTGCACCGGCACAGACCCATGCCGAGCGCGCCCGTACTCTGACAGGAGATGCGCTGGCATCGATCGTCTTCGCCCGCCTGCAACAGCGCGATGACCTCCGCGTCGACGCTGCTCGTGCCTGCGAGGAAGCGGTGCGTTGGGACGCCGATGCCGTGTTGCCACGGGTACTCCTCGTTCATCTCTACGATGGTTTCGACCGACCTGCCGAGGCCGCCCGCGTTGCCGCCGCCGTCCTCACGATGGACCCGAAGCTGCCCGCGACCGCCCGCACTCTTGCCCGGCTTCACGAGGAGCAAGGCCGTACGGCCGCGGCCGATGCGGTCCTCGAAGCGGCTGCGGCCCAGCCGCTCGACGCCAGTGACGCGGCCATGGTGCTGCGCGACCTCGGCCGACTGCGCGAGCGGCTCGGCAACCCCTTGAAGGCGGCGGAGGCATATCGCCGCGCGGTGGATATGGCGCGATCGGAACGGCGCGGCGAGTTCGCCGAGGCCGCGGCCCGCGCCTGGCTCGCCGCCGGCCGGCCCGACGAGGCGAAGCCATTGGCCGAGATTTCCGGCGCGCCAGTGCTTCTTGCCGACGTGCTGGGTCGGCTCGAACAGCTCGACCGAGCCCGCGCCATACTCGACCGACACTTGAAAGAGCAGCCACGTGACCTTGCCGCGTACGAGTTGCTTGGAGTCATCGCTCGCAAGGCCGATGGCTCTGCAGCCGCCCTGCGCCGGCTCCAACAAGCCGTCGATCACGATCCCGATTTTGTCGCGCTGCGTATCCTGTACGGCGAGGAGTGCCTGAAAGCCGGGGACACCCAGCGCGCAGCCGGCGCGTTTCAGCGTGTCATCGAGACGCACGCGAACGTCGCAGCGTATCGCGGCCTGTTCGCGGCGCTGGGCGGGCAAGTGTCCTTCGGCATGATCGACGATGCGGTCCGCCGCGCCCGCGTCGCCAAGGACGCCGAGAAGAAGCGCCGGCGGCCGCCAGAGGGCGATCCGGAGCCCGATCCCGAAAAGATCCCGCATGCCTGGGCGATGGAAGCCGCGCTTGGACGCGACCCGGCCACCTCGCGCCGCGTCGTGTTGGCGGGGCTTGCGTCGATCCGCGGCGACCGGCGGGATGCCCGGCTCGACACCTGGCGACTGTTCGTCCGCCTCGCCGAGCGCGGCGACTTCGCCGCCGAAGCCGAGGCTCAGTTCCGTTCGGCCTTGCAATCGCTGTCCCCAGCCGGGCGACTTGGTGCCTACGTCGCGCTCGTCGACATCCTGGAATTGCAGCGGAAGCACAACGAGGCCGTCGAGGTGTGCCGCCGCGGGATGCGGGAGCTGCAAGACGAGGAGTTCTTCAACTACTACATCGCGATGCCGCTGGCGAAGCTCGGCCGCGGGGACGAAGCGATCAAAGCGATCGACGCAGCGACCGACAAGGCGCAGGCCACCAACAAGATTTACATGCGAAGCCGTCGCGTGTCGGTGCTGATCGCCCTGGACCGCACCGACGAGGCCATAACCGAGGCCCAGGCGATGTTGAAGGACTTCCACACGATGCCCGACCTGGAGGTAGCCCGCGCGACGCTAGCCACGGCCTACGTCGCGGCCCGCAAGTTCGACCTTGCCGACGAGCAGTTACGGCTGGTGTTGGACCTCGATCCGAAGGACGCGGAGGCCCACAACACCCTGGGCTACGAGTTGGCCGACCGCGGCCGCAGCCTGCCCGAAGCCGAGGCGCTCGTGCGGCGGGCCATCGAACTGGACCGCCCCGAGAAAGTCGATAGCGTGGACGAGTGGGGTGAGAACCCCATGTACCAGGACAGCCTAGGGTGGGTGCTGTTCCGCCGCGGCCGCTGGGCCGAGGCTCGCAAGTGGATCGAGCAGTCGCTATCGCGACGGCGCGGTGCAGCCGACGGCATTATCTGGGATCACCTGGGCGACGTGTGCGTGCGCCTCGGCGACACGGCCAAGGCCCGCGAGGCGTGGACGAAGGCTGAAGCGATCTATCGAGCCGACCCCACGTCGCTCCGCAACGAGCGCGGCCAGGAGGTGCGGCGGAAGCTCGAACGACTACAATACCGGCAACAACCGTGACGCCGTGACCCGAGTTTTCGAAATGAGCAGCCGTGCGCTCCCCTCGAAGACTCGGGTCGTGGCGGCGCGACTGGAGCATAAGGAGTTAGCTAATGTCCGGCCATTCCCACTGGGCGACGATCAAGCACAAGAAGGGCGCGATCGACGCGAAGCGCGGCAAGCTCTGGAGCAAGCTGAGCCGGGCGATCATCATTGCGGCCCGCCACGGCGGCGGCGACCCGACGATGAACCTCAAGCTCCGCTACGCCATCGACAAGGCCCGCGAAGTGTCGATGCCCAAGGACAATATCGAGCGGGCGATCAAGCGAGGCACCGGCGAGACTGAGGGGCAGACGTTCGACGAGATCACCTACGAAGGCTACGGCCCCGGCGGCACGGCCATCCTCGTGGACATCCTGACCGACAACCGTAACCGCACGAACGGCGAGGTCCGCAAGATCTTCGAGCGCGGCGGCGGCAAGATGGGGTCCAGCGGCAACGTCGCGTTCCTGTTCGAGCGGAAGGGCCTGATCGCGGTTGAGGCGGCCGGCGTCGATGAAGATACGTTGATGGGCGTGGCCCTGGAGGCCGGAGCGGAGGACATGACCCAGGATGGCGAGGTGTTCGGTGTAACGACCGACCCAGCATCGTTCGCGAAGGTGAAGGAAGCCGTCGAGGCAGCCGGCTTCAAGGTCGCGAGCGCCGAGGTGAGCCAATTGGCGAAGGCCCCGAAGGACGTGGACGAAGAGACGGGCAAGAAGGTTGCGAAGCTGATGGAGATGCTCGACGACCACGACGACGTGCAGAAGGTCTACACCGACGCCAACCTGTCGGAAGCCATGATGGCAGAGTGAGTATGCCGGGCAACAACCAACCGTCCGTGACGCCGGTGGCGCGGGGCGTCACGCTCTGCGAAACCGTTGTCGGCTACGAGAACGGGAACGTCGATCTCTACGGGTTGTTTAACGCCATCACCCCGGAAGAGTACCCGCACGTCCGCGAGGAGTTCTGCGTGTTTGCGCAACTCGTCAACGGGCTTGGGCGGGTGCCGTTCATCATCGATATCCGGGAAGCGGGCTCGCCGCGCGTGATCTACACGACCGTCATCAACCACCTGACGTTTGCGACCCGGACGAGCCTCGTTCGGGTCGTGATGACGATTCGCGGTTGCCGGTTCGAGCGGCCCGGCTTGTATTTGGTCGAGTTGCACTGCAATAATGAGTGGGTTAGCGATACGGTTCTTGAGTTGCGGCCGCCGAGGGAGGATAAGACCGATGGAGGGTAAGCGCCCGCAGCACAACTCGGAAACCTGTTCCGTGAACACCATCCTGGTCCGGTTCGTCAGCGAACCGTTGCCGCCGGACGCGCCGGAATGGACGAGGCCACGCCCGAAGCGGCCCAATGACCCGACCGCGCCACCGGCCGCAGATCCGCCGCCGGCCGAGTAGCGACCTACAACTCCATCGCCGCCGGGTGCAGGATTTGGCAGCCGACGGTCCAGCCGTCGTGTTCTTCGCGGCCGTGGCGGACCTGGATCGGTATCCACGGCACCTCATCGGTCGCGTCGGCTGGGCGGATGCTCAGGATCGAGCCGACATCGCCCAGCTTCTCCGGCAACTTGAGTCGCAGGCCGCCCGGCGACGTATCGCCCACCCAGCTTTCGACGACGTGGGCCGGTTCCAACCCTGCGCCGACGCGCACGCGGGTCGATTGGCGGGTATAGCGCGGCCGGTCAGCTCGGCGATCGCGCGGACCGACCAGCGACCACAGCGACTTCGCGAGCGCCGCCGGCTCGAACGGTTTGCGGATAACGTGCGCCGCCCCGAGGGCGATCAGGTCGTCGGTCGAAGTGCCGACGGATTCGCCCGTGATGAAGCAGCAAATGGCCATCGGCTCCAACGCGCGAATCTCGCGCCAGGTTCGCGGGCCGTCCCACTCGGGCATGACCACATCGAGCAGGACAATGGCGATATCGTTGCGGTGGTCGCGAAACATATCGAGGGCTGCCGGCCCATTCGGTGCGAGCCGGACTTTGAACCCGAAGTGGCGCAGCACCGTTTGCAGTAGAGCGCGCATGTCGGCCTGGTCATCGACGACCAGAACGCCGGGGGAACCGAAATCCGGCATGACTTGTCCTTTACGAGTCGCATGTGCGAAGGGGCGCACGGCTACACAACCATAGATCACACTCGGGCGAAGTCCAGGATTCCCCTGCTGCGCGATCATTCCCTGGGGAATTTGCGGAATCTCGTTGCCTCCCGATGGACACGTCACTATCCATGCACGCAACTCTCCTTCCGTGATCCCACGAGGTTTGCGAGGCTACCGCCCGCGACCCTTGCCCACCTCACGGCGACCCACCGCCCCGTTGGCCGCCACCTACACGCTGATCGCTTGCAGTTATCCACTCGGCCGAATTCAGGAGGAAGACCGTGGTAAGGACGCGTCCTGTCGATGCTCCCGAGTCGGCTGTAAGCCCACCCCCATTTCAAGATCCTTCCCTGAGGGACTGTGACTCGTCCCGGAAACGTACTCCGCGGCAGTCAATTTTGCCGTGCCTGTCCCAAGGTCGTTGAGCTGGCTGAACTTTCGATTAGGCTCACAAACGCCGCCTGGATCTTCGACTCCTGAGGAGGTAGACCGTGCGACTGTCTGTTCCAAATCGCCGTGCGTTTACTCTGATCGAGCTGCTGGTGGTCATCGCAATCATTGCGGTGCTAATTGGCCTGCTCCTGCCCGCGGTTCAGAAGGTCCGCGAGGCCGCGAATCGCGCCAAGTGCCAGAATACCCTCAAACAGCTTGCACTCGCCGTTCATACCTATCACGACTCCAACCAGCGATTCCCGATTGCTGTGGACCGCGGTAACACCGTCCCGCCTTCGACCGCCGCTCCGTCCGGCCTGTGGCTCGGTTGGACTGCCCAGATTCTGCCATATTTCGAGCAAGGCACGCTCTATTCCCAGCTCATCGACCCCGCCACAAACGCCACGGCTCGCACAAACGCGATTCCGATGTTGATCTGCCCCTCCGACCCACGCGGCCTGGACCCGGTCATCTCCGGGACCACCATCTATAGTTGGACCACGACGTATTCCGCCATCACCGGCCTCGATCGGTGGGGTCGTGGCTATCCTGGCAACCCCGTCTCCCCGGTCGGGGCATACCCGGCCGAGGGCATCATCCATGGCAAGTGGGATGGGGCGCAGCGGCCGAAGTTCGTCACCGCGACCACGATCCCCGACGGCACCAGCAACACTCTCCTGATCGGCGAATTGCCGTCCCTCGGCGGTCCGACGAGCCAGGCGGTCAGCTACTGGAACTCGCTCAACAATGACGCCATCATCGGCGTGGCCAACACCAGCCTGATCCGCAACACCGAGACGGCAACCGCTCGGTTCCAGAACGACGGCGGCCCACCATGCCCGAGCGTCGCCTACTTCGGGCCGGGCGATCTGGTCAACATGTGCCATTACAACCACATCTGGAGCTTCCATTCCGGCGGAGCGAACTTCGCGTTCGGCGACGGCTCCGTGCGGTTCCTCCCCTACTCCGCCAGCCAGATCCTGATCCCCCTGGCCACCCGCGAGGGCGGCGAAGTCACGGACCCCAGCCTCTACTAGATCCCACCAATGGACGTATCCCCGATGATCGACCGATTCGTCGTGCCCCGCCGCAGAGCCGCGGCGGGGCGACTCACCTTTGCCATTCTCGTCGCCAGTATTGTCGGCTGCGGCGCGAAGGTGGGCGATGTGGCCGGCAAGGTCACGCACCAGGGCAAGACCGTCGTTTGCGGGACGGTGATCTTTGTTGGCCCCGACGGGATGACCAAGACCGCCAACTTGAACCAGGACGGGACATTCCTCGTGAAGAGTGTCGGGGCCGGCCGAGCGCAGGTGGCCGTCATCAGTCTCGACCCAGCCCGTCCGCTCGATCCCTACAAGGCCGAGCGGACGCATGGCAAGCAGGTGACCGAGCCGACAGACGATTCTGGCCGCGACCCGAACGCCGGCCGTGTCGTTAAGAGCCCACCCAACGACCGCTCCAACTGGACGGAGCCAAACGTGGACCGTTCGAAGTGGTTTCCTTTGCCGCAGAAATACGAACTGGTCCACACTTCCGGAGTGACGGTGGAGCTCAAGCCCGGCCCGAACGAAGGAATCGTCATCGAATTGCCGTGACTCGGTCGGCGACAACGTCGGCCTATCTGTCGTCGGACGTTAGAAAATCGTTGCACTGGCCGCGCCGGTCGGGTAGCGTAGCGGTCGTACCGACCTAACGCCACGCCCCAAGGCCGGCCGCCCGTGAACTCCGACGCCTCCACCGCCGACTTCTGCGTGACCGTCGATATCCTGACGGCCTTCCTCGACGGCAGTTTGCCGCCGGAGCGCAGCGACGCCGTCGCCAGCCACATCGCCGTTTGCCCGCGCTGTGCATCGTCCTTGCGTGAGATCGCACCGCACGGGGCCACGGCATCCGATGTCGCCCCCGGTAACCTCACGTCACCGCTCACACCGGCTTCTAATTGCGCTGACTCGCCACGGCCCGCTTCCGCCCAGTTACGCTCGATCTATGGCTCGTACGAGGTCTTCGAGCGCCTCGGTCGGGGCGGCATGGGATTGGTCTTTCGTGCCCGCCACATTTACCTCAACCGACCAGCCGCGCTCAAGCTGCTCCGCCTCGGACCGCACGCCGATGCCGAGGCGCGCGCGCGCTTTGCGGCCGAGGGCCAGGCCATCGCCCGGCTCGACCACCCGCACATCGTCCGCGTCTACGATTTTGGCGAAGAAGGCGACGAGCCGTACTTCGCGATGGAATTGCTCGCGGGCGGTAACCTGGCCGAGCGCCTGGCCGACGGCCCCTTCGACCCGCGTGCCGCCGCCGCCCTGGTCGAGCCGCTAGCCCGTGCCGCCGATTACGCCCACCGGCAGGGTGTCGTGCATCGGGACCTGAAGCCAGCCAACGTCCTCCTCCAGAGGACCGAAATTGAACGGCCGGCGGCTGCCACATCCGGTCTGTCCTCCCTCTTCCCCAAGGTCGCCGACTTCGGCCTGGCGCGGCTGCTCGACGCGGACTCGGCAACGCGGAGCGATGCCGTCCTTGGGACCGCCAGCTACATGTCGCCGGAGCAGGCCCGCGGCGACGCTCGCGCAGTCGGGACCGCAGCCGACGTGTACGGCCTCGGTGCGATTCTCTACGAGTGCCTCACCGGCCGACCACCGTTCAAAGCTGCGACTCGCTCCGAGACACTGGCGCTCGTGCAGCGCGCGGAGCCGGCCCGGCCGTCGGCGCTACGGCCCGGCGTGCCTGCCGCGCTTGAGGCGGTCGTACTGAAATGTCTGGAGAAGCGGCCGACCGATCGTTACCCGTCGGCCGAGGCGCTGGCTGACGATCTCGCCCGCTGGCTGCGTGGCGAACCGGTATCGGTGCGACCGCCCGGTTGGGCCATACGTACTGTTCGACGATACCCCAAGGCCATCAGTGCCGGTATCGCCGTGTTGGCGACCGCGCTGCTCGGAGCCGTCTTCTGGCCCGATCCGAACGCGCCGATCAAGCGAATCGAAGCGCGGCTGCGGGCGATGCACGAAGTGCCATTGATCCCGGCGACCGGGCCACCCGCCTGGCATAAGGTTCGGCTCGGTGGCAACGCGGCTCAGGCGGCCCTGGCCCCTGGCGGCCAATTCGAGGTCCACGCCTTCGACCCAACCCTGGTCGAGTTGATCCGCGACCCACAGCACGATCACTACCGGCTGCGGGCCGAGGTCCGCCAGCGCGCTGGAGAGGACAGCGGATACGTCGGCCTTTACGTCTGTCATCGCGAGACACCGGGCCATCCGGTCCCTGTCCACTCGTGTCTCCAGGTCGAATTCGCCGACGCGATCGACATGCGAGTTCTGCTGGCCCGCCCGCCAGCTGGCGTCCAGGTGCCGCCCGGCGAATGGCGCGTGCCGGCCGGCAATCCGTTTCAACTAATTGCGCGGGTCGTGCGGGTGCGGTCAGGCGACAGCCAACCAAGTGCGGCCATCCTGACCAGCCCACCAGTCATCTTCCCGGCCGTGGGACCAAGCAAAGCGTGGCGGACGCTTACCATCGATGTGCGACCGCCGCGCGTCGTCGCCACCTGGGACGATGGCAAGACCTGTGAACTGGCGCTGCCCGACGCCGAGGCCGAGGCCGCTAACCCCGACCGTACACGCAAGGTCATGCCGGAAGGTTTGCCGCCAGCCGCACAGCGCTTCCCAGCGCGCGGCGGCTTGGGGCTGGTCGTCCGCCGTGCTTCGGCTGCATTTCGCAACGTCACTCTGACACCACTAAAGCCAACAGACCCCTAACCCCCTCACCGTTGGAGACTCGCCATGGCGTACCAGTTCAACTTCCCGTCGAACGGAGCAACGATCGTCGGCAGCCGTGAACCCGCGGACAACACCAAGATGTTCTTCACCGTAGCCGTCGAGCCGCCGAGCAGCGTCTCGACGTGCAAGGGAAAGCTGATCGTGCGGTCGTCGACTGTACCGGAGGTCAGGTACCAGGCCCGGATTCTGGAATATCGACCACTCCTTGTGTTACTGTTCGAGAACGTCGTGCCGGCGTCGACGGGTTCAGGGAATGTGACAAACGTCATACTGTCGGTCACAGGTATCCGGCGTCAGAGCGACACCGCCGGCCGTCTGGCCTATACGATCGCCGAGTCGGAAAAGCTGTTGGTCCCGCTGCCGGCGATAATGCCGATCGTCACATTCAGTAGCCCCAGCTCCAACGACACCGTGGAGCCGACCTTCCTGGCAACTGGTGTCGCCACGACGAACTCACCGGCGACCGGCACGATTACGAAATCGAAGATCAGTTACGAAGGCCGAACGTTGTCGGACGGACCGAAATACGTCGTGCGCTTCACCAATGTACCGGTCGACAACGGGTATGTACTCGAGGTCATCTGCGGCGAAGAGTCGTTCATCAGTAACCCCGTCAACGTCGCGACCCCGTAATCGACCCCATCACGGGCCGTAGCCGAAGTCGAAACCTCGGCTACGGCCCGGATCGTGAAGGCTGTGTGAAGGTCGCCCGGGTCACCTTGTCCTGGCCGACGGTGGCGGGAAAATAGCCATCGTCATGCGATACCTCACTCTGGTCCTCCTTGCCGTAGGCACGGCCCGCGCCGACGATCCGGTCAACGGGGGTGGCTCGTCGTTCGTTAACCCACTCATGGCCAAGTGGTCGGCCGCGTTCGAGGCGGAGGCCGGCGTCCGCATCAACTACCAGTCAGTCGGCTCCAGCGCGGGCATCCAAAAGATGACCACCCGCGACTTCGAGTTCGGCTGCACGGACGCTCTGTTGATCCAAGACGCGAAGCACCAGAAGGCCGTGGCCGCGGGCGAATTGCTCTACGTCCCGCTGGTCATGGGCGGCATCGTGCCGATCTACAACCTGCCCGACGCGGGCCCGCTCAACTTCTCCGGCGACATATTGGCCGACATCTTCATGGGCCGGCTGACGAATTGGAACGACCCGAAGCTCGTCGCACTGAACCCGCAAGCGAAGCTGCCCGACAAGCAGATCGTCGCCGTGCGCCGCTCCGACGGTTCGGGTAGCACGTTCATCTTTTCGACGTTCCTGGCCAAGACGAGCCGGGACTGGCGGACGACGATCGGCCTGGGTAACACGCTCAAGTGGTCGGACGCGACCGTCGGCGCGAAGGGCACGGAGGGCGTAGCGGGGCAGGTGAACCAGACGGTCGGCGCGATCGGCTACGTCGAGCTGACGCATGCCCTGCAGGCGAAGTTGACGTTTGGCGCGGTCGAGAACCGGCAGAAGGAAATGGTGACTGCGACGAAGGAGAGCGTGACGGCGGCGGCGGCGAACTTCTTCGCGGCCCGGCCGGTGGACCACCGCTTCCAGTTCTCCCTGGCCGACGCGCCGGGGCCGGGGTCGTACCCAATTTCCGGGGCGACCTGGGCCGTCTTGTACGCGAAAGGCGCGAAGCCGGAGGTCGTGCGGTTCCTGCGCGGGGCGGCGGGGCCGCGGGCACAGCAGATGGCGGCGGACCTGGACTACGCCCCGCTGCCGTCGGCGCTGGCGGACGCGATTACGAAGCGGCTGGACGGGATGAGGTGACTTTGCCCCATGCCCGGTGGGCGCGGGTGGGGATCGGAGTACCGAGTACTCGGTACCGAGTACTCGGTACCGAGTGCCGAGTACTCAGTACCGAGTACCGTGATCCTCCGGCCCCCGCCGCACCGCTGAGAGAGGGAAGTCGGAGAACGGACGATCGTGAGTACATCCCGCCTGCAACGGCCAAGCGTTACGATGGGCCTCGGCGACACTATGGCCCACGCCATGTGCCTCGCATCGGCCCTCGGCGTCCTGGCCATCGCCGCCGGACTCGTCGCCGTCCTGGTCGAGCGGTCGCTGCCAGCGATCCAAGCGACGGGGTTGCGCTTCTTCGCGTCGGCCGAGTGGGACCCGAACGCCGTCGGCCACGACGATGACCCGCCGCCGCCGATCCCCGGCCTCGAAGACGTGATGCCGACCGCCCCGACCGGCCCGGCCGGCCCGCCCAAGTTCGGAGCGCTCGCGTTCGTCTTCGGCACGGCCGCGTCGTCGTTCCTGGCGATGCTCTTGGCCGTGCCGCTCGGCGTCGGGGCGGCGGCGTACCTCGCGGAGATCGCCTCGCCACGGGTCCGCAAGCTCGGCTCCTCGCTCGTCGTCCTGCTCGCCGCGGTGCCGAGCGTCGTCTACGGCTTCTGGGGTTGGAAGGCACTCGCGCCTTTGTTGCAGCGGATGGTCGACGTGGTCGGTGGGCCGAACTTCGGCGGCCTCGGGCTGTTCCCGGCCGGCGTCGTCCTCGGCATCATGATCCTGCCGTACGTCTGCGCCGTCAGCTACGACGTGTGCCGGGCGGTGCCGGCGTCGCAGCGCGAGGCGGCCCTCGCCCTCGGGGCGACGCGGTGGCAGATGATCTCGTCGGTGGTGTTGGTGAACGCGAAGCGGCGACATCGTGGCGGCGTGCTTCCTCGCCCTGGGCCGGCCGCTCGGCGAGACGATGCCGTCACCATCCTGATCGGCAACAACCCGGTCATCAGCCTGTCGCCGTTCGCCAAGGCCGCCACCATCTCCAGCGTCATCGCCAACGAGCTGCCGAACGCGCTGAACCCGCTGCACCGCTCGGCCCTGGTCGAGCTGGCGCTCGTGTTGTTCGGCGGCACGCTGGCCCTGAACGCGACGGCGGTGTGGATGCTCGGCCGGGCGGGGCCGAGCCGGCCGGGGCTGATGAACCGGCTGTTCGGCCGACTGCGGCTGTCCGGCGGCGGGCCGGCGCGGGCGCGGGTCGTGGACAAGATCATGTCCGTCGTCCTGGCGGGTTGCCTCGTCGCTTCGGTCGTGCCGCTCTTCTCAATCCTCGGCGAGATGACCGTCCGCGGCGTGAGCGCGCTCAATTGGGCGCTGTTCACGGAACTGCCGAAGCCGCCGTTCGAGCAAGGCGGCGGGCTGGGCCACGCGATGCTCGGCAGCCTGATGCTGGTGACGGTCGCCACGCTGATCGCGGTGCCGGTCGGCGTCTTGACGGCCGTCTATCTCGCGGAGTACCGGCCGGGCCGGTTCGGGGCGGCCATCCGCTTCACCGTGGACGCGCTCAACGGCGTGCCGTCGATCGTCATCGGCATCTTCGCCTACGTCCTGGTGGTGCAGTACGGGCAGCGGTTGTTCGGCCTGGACCGGCCGCGGTTCTTCGGCTGGTCGGGGGCGTTCGCGCTGGCGGTCATCATGATCCCGGTGGTGGTCCGGACGACGGAGGAGTCGTTGCGGCAGGTGCCGACGCACCTGCGGCACGGCAGCTACGCCCTCGGGGCGACGCACTGGCAGACGACCTCGCGGGTGGTGCTGCCGGCGGCCCTGCCGGGCATCCTGACCGGGACGATCCTGAGCGTCGCCCGCATCTTCGGCGAGACGGCCCCGCTCTTGCTGACGGCCGGCGTGTCGCGGTTCTGGCCGGACGGGCTGAGCGGCTACGTGCCGAGCCTGCCGTACGCGGTGTTCGACTACATCCAAAGCACGGACCCGAATCAGGTGCGGCAGGCGTGGGGCGGGGCGTTCGTGCTGCTGGCGCTGGTGCTGGTGCTGATCGTCGGCGTGCGGGCGGTGTCGGCGAAGTTCCACATCAAGCGCGGGTTCGATTAACCCGGTTCTGGTATCCTGAACGCCATGCCGGACTTCGCGCACCCCTGGGCGCTGGCGCTCCTGCCGGCCGCGCCGCTGTTGGCGTGGCTGTGGCTGCGGCATCGGCCGTCGGCGCTGCGGCTGCCCGACCTGCGGCCGTTCGCGGGGCTGCCCGTCGGGCGGGCGAACCGTGCGCGCTACGGCGGCGCGATCTTGCGCGGCCTCGGGCTGGCGGCGCTCGCCGTGGCGCTCGCCGGGCCGCGGTGGCCGGACGCGGGCACCCGGCTCGAAGCCGAGGGCGTCGCCATCCTGTTCGTCGTCGACGTCTCCGGCAGCATGGCCGAGGCCGACTTCGACTGGGAGGGCGAAAAGGTGCCGCGGCTCGACGCGGCCAAGAAGGCGTTCGCGACCTTCGTCCGCACCCGCGGCAGTGACCTCATCGGCCTCGTCGCCTTCGCCAACCACCCCGAAGACGTCTGCCCGCTGACGTTGAGCCACGACGTGCTGCTGCAACTGCTCGACGCCGAGCAGCCGCGCGGGCTGCCGGACACCGGCACCAACGTCGGCGACGCGCTTGCCTGGGGCCTGGCGAAGCTGCGGGCGACGGAGGGCCGGCCGGCCGTCGTCGTGCTGGTCAGCGATGGCGAACACAACGCCCCGCCGCCGGCCTTGATGCCGCGGCAGGCGGCGCAGCTGGCTGCCAGCCGCAAGGTGTCGGTGTACGCCATCGATTGCGGCGATGGTACCGGCCGGGCGTCGCTCGATGCGGTGGCGACGATGACCGGCGGCCGCTCGTTCGCGGCTCGCGACGCGGCGTCGTTCACGGAGGCGTACGCGGCCATCGACAAGCTGACGAAGCAGCCGGCGGCGAGCTTCCAGTATCGGCGGTACGCGGAGGGCTACCCGGCGTGGGCGCTGGCAGCCCTGGCATGCTTCGCTGCGGTGCTGGCGCTGGAAGCGACGGCGTGGCGGCGGATACCCTGATTCGCGACGCTTCGCAGAAGCGTACTTCGCGAGCAAGAACGCTTCTGCGAAGCGTCGCGAGCCGATGACACAGACATGCTGAGTTACTTCACCACCCCTGCTCTGCTTCTCGCGCTCGCCGTCGTCGCGGCGCTCGGCGCGCTGGCGTTCCGCGCGCACCGCCGTCGCCGGCGGACGCTCGCGGCGCTCGGCCCGGTGCCGGTCGCCCGGGCCGGCGGCCGCGTCCGGCGCGGCGTCGCCTGGGCGCTGGGCTTGTCGCTCGTCGCCGCAGGGGCAGCCGGGCCTCGCTGGGGCCTCGGCCCACCGCCGCCGACCGCGCCGGGGCGCGACGTCATCCTCGTCCTCGACCTGAGCCGCAGCATGATGGCGGCCGACGCACTGCCGACCCGCCTCGGCCGGGCGAAGCAGGCGCTCGGCTCGTTCATCGACGCCGTCCAGGCCAAGGGCGGGCACCGGCTGGCCGTCATTGCGTTCGCCGGGCGGGCCGCCATCGTCTGCCCGCTGACGCACGACTACGACGCGGTGCGGGCCAGGCTCGCCGACCTCGACGCCGACCTGCCGCCGCCGGCCGTGCGGGCCGACGGCGGCGCGTCCGGTACGCGGATCGGCGACGGGTTGCGGCTCGCGGTGACGTTGTGTGACCCGATATACCGCGGGGCGCAGGAGATCGTGCTCTTGTCGGACGGTGACGACCCGGCCGGCGACGATGAGTGGCGGCTCGGCCTGGCCGCGGCTCGCGACGCCGGCGTGCCGGTGAACGCTGTCGGCGTCGGCGATCCCAACCACGACAGCCCGCTACCAATTCGTTACCAAGGCACCGACGTGATGACGCGGCTGCATGAAGAGCCATTGCGTGAGTTGGCCCGGCGCACCGGCGGCGATTACGTCGCGCTGCGGACGGGGCCACCAGAATTGGATGGGCTGTTTCGGTCGCGCGTCGCCGGTAAGCCGACGCGGGAGGCCGTCGCCGGCACGCTGCCGCAGCCAGTCGGCCGCCAGGCGTGGTTCTTCGCCGCCGCCCTCACGCTCATCGCGCCGACGATGCTCAGCATCCACCTCCGGCGCAAAAGCCCATCGATGGCAATCGGTGGGAAAAGCCCCCCACCGATTGCCATCGGTGGACTTGTGGGGTTGATCTCTCTCTCCCTCATCAGCGCCGCGCCCCCCGAAGACTACCTGCGCCACGGCCTCGCGCACCTCGACGCCGGTCGGCCCGACGCCGCCCTCGCCGACTTCGCCCGCGCCGCTGAGCGCACAATCGATCCCGGCCTCGTCGCGTTCAACCAGGGTATCGCCCTCGCCCGGCTCGGCCGACACCGCGACGCGGAGCTGCACTTCCGCCGCTGCCTCTCAGACGCCGAGGGCGACCGGCGGGCGCGAGCGCTCTACAACCTCGGCGTGATGCTCCTGCAAGAGTCACAGGGTAAGCTCGCCGGCCCGCTGCGGCACGCCGTCGCCGCGTTCACGCAAGCACTGCCACTCGCCGACGAGTCGCTGCGGCCCGACGTGCTGCATAACCTGGAGCTGGCCAAGGTGCTGCTGGCGAAGGCGAAGCCGAGCGGCCCGCAAGCCGCCGACGAGCCGCCGGACTTCGGCCCGGAGCGGAAGCCGCCGACCGGCCCGGAGCCGGCCGACATGGGCGACCCGGCGTTCGCCAAGGGCGAGGGTAAGGCGAAGGCGGCCGGCAAGGCCAACGGCAAGCAGTCGCCGCAGTCGACCGACGGCAAGCCGCCACCCGGCAAGGGCAACCTGCCGCCGCTGCCCGACAGCGACACGCTGGCCGAGCTGACGCCGGAGGATGTCGCACGCCACCTGGATCAAGCCGAACAGCGGATCGCCGAGGCGCGGCGGACGCGACTGCGAACCGGCATGCCGTCACGGACGCCGAGCTACCCGGAATGGTAGGTCTTAGCCCCGGAGGGGCGGCCGTTGGTAGCCAGGGGCGTAAGCCCCTGGTATCGGAATGTATGGATGTGTCAGCCCCGGTGGGGCGGCAGAGGGTTCCAGGGGTTAACACCCCTGGCAACCAACGGCCGCCCCTCCGGGGCTAAGACCGGATTCATTCGCCATGGCAACACCTCTGCTACTGCTGTTCCTCGCCGCCGACCCGGTGCCGCCGGTCGTCGGCCGACCGCTCGACTTCTCCGGCGCAGTCGGCGGCCCGTTCGTCGTCACGCTCGCCGCCGACCCGACAACGGTCACCCCTGAGGAGCCGCTAACGCTGACACTCACCGTCACCGGCCCCGGCAACCTCACGGCCGTCCGCCGCCCGGCCCTCGACGCCTTCCAGAAGGACTTCGCCGTCGAGCCGCTCGACGAGGCGACGGAGCCGGTGCGGACGTTTCGATATCGCCTTCGGCCGCGGTCGGCCGAGGTGACGGAGGTGCCGCCGGTGAAGTTCGTGTACTTCAACCCGAAGCTGCCCGCGAGCCGCGGCTGGCAGACGACGTACTCGGAGCCGGTGCCGCTGACCGTGACGGCGAAGCCGCCGGCGGTTCGTGCGCCGCAATGGGTCATCGACGAGTGTCGGGCCGACTCGGCCGAGATCGAGGCGGCGGAGAACGATCGCTTGCGCCGGCCGGCGATCTGGGACGAGATTTTTTGGTCCCTGCACGTCTTCTTCAGCCCCCCGGCCGCCGGCGAGCGCGTCTGGCCGGTGGCCATCGTCGCCGTCGCCGTGCCGCCCTTGGCCTGCGTCGTGTGGCTCGCCTTCTGGAAGCGGCGCAACCCCGACGCGGCACGGGCCGCCCGGCTGCGCGAGAGCCGGGCGGCGGCCGTCGCCCGCCGGGCGCTCGCGGCCCGTTCTGTGGATGTACCGCAGCGGGTGGCCGACGCCCTGCTCGGCTACCTGCGCGACCGAGCGGCCTTGCCGCCGGAGGCGACGACCTCGGCCGAAGCCGAAGCGGCCTTGCGAATCGCGGGATGTGCGCCCGAGCGCGCCGCGGACGTCGGCGACTTGCTGCGGCGGTGCGAGCGCGCCCGGTTCGCGCCCGCGGCCGACGACGCACCACTCGCGACCGACGCCGACCGGCTCATTCGCGATTGGGAGGCGACCGCATGATCGCACTGCTCCTGCTGACCGTCACCCTCGGCCAAACGGCCCCGATGTCGGACGCCGAAGAGATCGAAACCCTCCTCCGCGCGGCCGGACCCATCCTGAGCGTTGCCGAAGACGAGGGGCCGAGTGCGGGTCTCTACCGGATCTGGGGCTTGGCCAGTGTCGTGAAAGGCGAGTTGCCGGGGGCCATCCTCTGCTTTCGTCAAGGGTTGGCCCTCGACCCCGCGGACGTGAAACTCCGCCGTGCCCTGACCCGCACCCGCGACATGGTGGCCTACCCGACCCCGCGACTGCGGCCGGCCGACGCGCTCTGGCCGCCGTGGCTGGCCCTGCGCCGTCTCGGCGTCTATGCATTCGCCCTCTACGTCGTCGGCTGCGTCGCATTCACCCGTTGGCGGATGACGCGCCGCTCCGCCTACGGTTGGGTCGCGCTCGTCGCGCTCGGCCTCGCCGCGGTCCCGTGCCTAGGCAGCCTGCTCGAAGCGCTCGACCGGCGGCGCGACGCGCTGACGCCGGTCGTCGTGGTCACGCGCGACGTCGAGCTGCGAGCCGGCAACGGCACCGAGTACCCGGCGAAGCTGTCGCTGCCGCGGGGCGGCGAGGTGCGGCGGCTATACGAGCGCGGCGTTTGGCTGCAAGTCGAGGCCGCCGACGGCACCGTCGGCTGGCTGCCGGCCGACGCCGTGGTCGGGGAGTAGCGAGATCGCCCGCGCCGCTCTCAGACTCGGGCTTGCCAAATCGACGAATCGCGCGACGAGTGGAATACTGTGCGAACGGCCGCGGTGAACGCCGGTCCCGCACCGACCCGTTGGGCGTCGTACCAGTCGGCCGCGTCGTCGAATTCGGCCTGTGCCGCCCGACGGAGAACGACCGGCAAGGTCATCAGCGAATCTCTTGGGCGAGCGCGATCCGCTCGGCCATCGTCAGACGGTCGATGCCCAACGCTCGCCAGGTATAGCGGACATGCTCGGCCTCCTTCGGTCGCGGCTCAAGAGAATTGCATCCGAACGGCGGCCGGCCGGCAATGTGTTGTGGCCGAGTCTCACCCCACGACGACCGTTGCCATCGCTTGCTGGAATGTCGCCCAGCTCACCTTCACCAGCCCGTCGGCCTCGCTGCCGAGGGTGAAGGCCGACTTCCGGACGGCGTCCCAGCCGGCCATGAATTCCGTCCGCGTGTCCACGCCCCACGGGTTCCGCAGCGTCACCCCGGTCGCGTCCACCGCGACGACTGCGTAGGTGTGGCTGAACACCAACCCCGTCCCATCGACCAAAGCCTGGTTCGCCGTCAGCGTCTGGGTGTTGGCGATCACGGACTTGCCACTGTGGAGCGCGTCTTCGAGCGCCTGACGGTCGGCGTCGGTTAACGTGTAGCGGGCCACAGCGTCGCGGCCGATGATCGACTCCAGTGCGACCTCGGGATAGCGCCAATTCTGCTTCGTCACGTCGGCGGCCGTAGTCCCGCGGACCGCCCATCTCGTCGCATCGAGGCTCGTCGCGTCCACGTTGTACGCCTGCAAGTACGCCCGCTGGTACAGAAGAGGCCAATAGTCGCGGCTGCCATCGTCGCTCGCCAATGGCATCGGGTCGTTGTCCGTCCAGGCGCCGTTGAATTTCAGCGCCTGCTCGGTCAGCTTGCCATCGCGGTAGATGGGAACGTAGTAAAGGCCGTCGGAGTAGTCATACTTGATGCGCGTCGCCGGGTCGCCGCCGCCGGTGGTCATGAATGCGGCCAGGGACGAGAGTAGCGAACACGTGTTGGCGAGTTGCTGTCGCAGGTCAGCCGGGGAACCGAAGAGTGTCTCGCCAGCCTTCTTTGTCGCGATGGATTTGAGCAGGCCGTCCTTGCCGGCGGAGGCGAGTGGGGCAACATAGTCGTCCTGGTATCGGTCCACGCCGTCGCCGCCGGAGAGCGTGTCGCGGCCCGCGCCGGCGATGAGCCAATCGTTGCCCGTCCCGCCATTTAGGTAGTCGTCGTCGGCCCCACCGTAGAGGATGTCGTCACCGGCTCCGCCGCTGAGCGAGTCATTGCCGTAGTCGCCAGCGAGCGTATCGCTGCCCGCGCCGCCGTCGATGGTATCGACACCGTTGCCGCCGTAGATAGTGTCGTTACCGTTGCCGCCAGTGATGGTATCGTTGCCATTGCCTCCGTAGATAATAGCCGGTGCCGCGATGCCACTGAGCAGCACGGTGTCGTTACCTCCGCCGGCATCGACGACGATGCGGCCGACGGCCGACGCCTGGAACGTCGCACTCTGACCGTCGACGGTGAGCTGGCCGCTGGTCAAGCGGATGGCGAGTCGATCGTTGCCGGCGGTGCCAGTGACGGTAAGGACGCCACCGGTCAGCGTGGCGGTCGCAGGGGTGCAACGGTCTTCGAGGCGGACGACCGCGAGACGACGGCGCGCGGGGAGGAGCTTCATCCGGAGGCCTCCGTGCCGAACGAGGGTCTACCGCTTATCGCTTCGAGGAAAGGAGCCCGAGGACCGGGTATTGAGAACTCGATACTCCGATCGCTCATCTCTCCTACAAACAAAGCCGCAAGCGGGTGACACGGGTATCGGCCCGGCGCGCGAACGCGGTCGAGCGGTGCAGTGGCGTCTGTGGCTTGAATGCGATGCAAATGCGAGCGCGATCCGGTCGATGTGCGGAGCCGTCGCTTCCGGCGCGACCGGCTGTCCCCTACAATGCGCGTCGCCCGTAGAGTTTCACGCGCGAAGGGATATCGATGTCCACTGACCGCATTAGCGAATACCTGGCTCAGTTCAGCCAGACCCGTAGCCAGATGGTCGAGCAGCTCCGGCGCGTCGTCGTCGGTCAAACGGATGTCATCGAGCAGATACTGGCCGCGATCTTCACTCGTGGACACTGTCTGCTCGTTGGCGTACCCGGTCTGGCCAAGACGCTCATGGTCAGCTCGATCGCACAGATTCTCGACATCAGCTTCAAGCGCGTGCAATTCACGCCCGATCTGATGCCGTCGGACATCACCGGCACGACCATCCTCGACGAAAACGAGAGTGGTCGCCGCGAGTTTCGCTTCGTGAAGGGGCCGATCTTCGCGAACATCGTCCTCGCCGACGAAATCAACCGCACCCCACCGAAGACACAGGCCGCGCTCTTGCAGGCGATGCAGGAACGGACCGTCACCGTCGGCCAGGACACCTATGCGCTGCCGGAACCGTTCTTCGTGATCGCCACGCAGAACCCCATCGAACAAGAGGGGACTTATCCGTTGCCCGAGGCGCAGCTCGACCGCTTCATGTTCAACATCAAGGTCGACTATCCCACGATGGAAGAGGAGAAGCGCATCTATTCGATGACCTCCAAGGATGAGATCAACGAGCTGACGAAGGTGATGAGCGGCAAGGCGATCGTGAACCTGCAAAAGCTGGTGCGAAGCGTACCGGTTGGCGACTTCGTGATCGACTTCGTGACCCGACTGGTCCGGGCGACGCGGCCGCCGGATCCGTCGGCTCCCGAGTTCGTGAAAAAGATGGTCGATTATGGCGCGGGACCGCGGGCCGGGCAGTTCCTGATCCAAGGCGGCAAGGCGATGGCGGCCCTCGATGGACGGTTCAGCGTCGCCATCGACGACATTAAGAAGGTGGCGGTTCCGGTGCTACGGCACCGCATCAGTACAAACTTCCAGGCTCAGGCCGAGGGGAAGACGAGCGAGGACATTATCGCGCTCCTCCTGGCACACGTCGGCGACCCGGAGCCGCCGAAATACACCGGGGTGAAAAAGAAGGTGTAGGGTGGTACGACCGCAGGGAGTGCCACTAAGGCTCAAGCGCTTGGTGGTGGTACTCCCTGCGGTCGTACCACCCTACGAAAACTCGTACCACCCTACGAAAACTCGTACCACCACACGAGAACTTGGCCGTTGGAGTCGCATCCGCACCGCCGACCCGCCACGAGTTTGCGATTTCTTTTTGGGCGCGCGAACGGGCCTTATGGAATCGCATCCGCGCCGCTGACCCGCCACGTCCCTCGCGCATTTCAGCCTATTTTTGTCGAGGAATTCGCGCCTCGAAAAAGATCGCCAAAAAGCCCGTGCGAGCCATTCAATCGGTTTGACCGTCCGATTTTAACGACCTAGTTTTGGCGTGTCACCCGTGGACTGACGCCGAGCCGACACCCTCACGTCGACCGGCACACCCGACAGACTTTCCGAGCGGATCATCCCCCCATGCGCACTCGCACCTCGAGTTCGTCGCGCCCCCGTCTTGCCATTACCCGGCTCGAAGACCGCGTCACGCCAGCCGTCGCAGTCACCTTCGTCAACGGGGTTCTCAACGCCATTGGCGACGGCGCGGCCGACACCATTGCGGTCAACCAGGTTAACGGGCAGATCACCGTCTCGGGCACCACGCAGACATTCGCCGCCTCGCAAGTGCGTGCAATCGCGATCGATGGCGGCGACGGCGACGACACCATTACGCTTTCGAGTGCCGTCACTCCGCCGGCACTGCTGTTCGGTGGCAACGGCAACGACCGGCTGACCGGCGGCGGGGCGAATGACCAGATCTACGGCGGCCTCGGCAACGATACTCTCGACGGTAACTCGGGCAACGATGCGCTCTACGGCGGCTACGGCACCGATAGCTTCGCCGACACGCAAGGCACGAACACGACCAACCAAGGTAGCCCGAACGTTACGGCAAGCAACAGCGCCCTCGAGCAGCAGATCGTCACACTCGTCAACCAGCAGCGAGCCGCGGCCGGGTTGCCGGCTCTCACTGTTAACGTCAAGCTCAACGCTGCCGCCTTCCAGCATTCGACCGACATGGCCGGAATGAGCTACGTCGTCGGCACGTCAGCCGCGATGCAGCACACACTCAGTGGATCGACGTTGCCGACGCTCGTCAGCCGAGCCGACTACGCCGGCTACGATTACATGGCCCTCGGCGAGAACATCGCCTATGGCTACAGCGACGCCAATAGCGTCATGAACGCCTGGATGAACTCGGCCGGCCACAGGGCCAACATTCTAAACACCGCCTACACGGAAATCGGCGTCTCGGTCCAGGCCGGTGTCAACGGCACGCTCTACTTCACACAGGAATTCGGCAAACAGATGCCGACCTCCAGCGGCTCGTACGTGACGGCGAGCGGCCAGGTCGTCAGCGGCTCGACCACGACGACAGCAACGTCGACCTCGGCGGTCACAGTGCCGACGACGCTTACGGCGCTCTCGACTGTGACGCAGCGGCTCTATGCTGTTGGCGCAGGCAACGGCGGTGGACCGCAGGTTGTCGTCTATAACGCCGCGACCGGGGCCCAGATCTACAACTTCTTCGCCTACGACCCGGCGTTCCGCGGTGGAGTCCGCGTGGCAACCGGCGACGTGACCGGCGATGGCTACGAGGACATCATCACCTCGCCCGGCCAGGGCGGTGGTCCCCACGTCAAGGTCTACGACGGCCGCACGGGTCAGCTTGTGAGGCAATGGATGGCTTACGAGACGACCTTCACCGGCGGTGTGTACATGTCTGTCGGCGATATCAATGGCGACGGCAAGGCCGATGTCGTGACGGGCACCGGCGTCGGCGGAGGTCCACTCGTCAAAGTGTTCGATGGCGCGACCGGCAACATGACCGGCACAATCATCGCTTACGACTCGATGTTCCGCGGCGGCGTGACGGCAGCGGCCGGCGACGTCAACGGCGATGGCCGGGCGGACATCGTGACCGGCACTGGCCCAGGTGGCGGCCCGCACATCAAGGTCTTCGACGGCCGAACGCTCGCCGAGTCCCGTAGCTTCATGGCCTACGATCCGGCGTTCCGGGGCGGCGTGACGGTCTCGGCCGGCGACGTGAACGGCGACGGCAAGGCCGACATCATCACCGGCGAAGGGCCGGGAGCCACGCCGACGGTCAAGGTGTTCGACGGCAATTCACTGGCCGTTCTGGGTAGCTTCGACGCCTTCGCGACGAACTACGCCGGTGGCGTACGGGTTGGCACGGCCGACCTGAACAGCGACGGCAAGGCGGACGTGTTGGTAGCCGGGGGCCAGGGCACGGCGGATGCCCGCGGCTTCACGGCCACGGGCGGCACTCTCCGCGACGTGACGGCATTTGACCCGAGCTTCCAGGGCGGCGCGTACGTCGGCTAGCGAATTGGTCGGAGCGAAGTGCCGAGTGCGGCGTGTCGAGGACGAAGCACGAGGCACTTTCCATAGGGGCCTGACCGGTGGCAGCCGGCAGGCCCCGTTTCGTTTCCCGTCGGCCGCACGCTGTGAGAAGGGTTCCACGGAATGTGCCCGGTGAAATGGTCCGGATTCTCTTACCACACTTGCCGGAGGGCTATACGGCCGAGCCGCGGGTCCATTTGGGCCATCTCTACGAACTCGACGTTAATGCCTATCGCTGAAGGTCGGTCAGGCACTGCCGACGCTGCCGATCTGGCTGACCGAGGATGTCCCTATTCCCCTCGATCTGGAAGCGAGCTACGAAGAAGCGTGCCGCGTGCTGAGAATTGCGTGACGTCGGGCTATTTCTTCGCCCGTGGCGGTGGGGCGACGTTTGGGTACTTGGCCCGCTCAGCCCGCCACTTCGCCGCCTCGTCCGGCTTGTCCGTGGCGGTGTACAGCTCGAGGAGCCGGTCGAGGGCTTCGGGGATGCGGGTGCTCGCCGCTGGCGGGATGGTCTTCTCGCGGGCCTTCAGCCCCTCGTAACCCTTCAGCAAGTGCGGCTCGGCATCGGCGTACTTCTTCTGGCCTAACAGTGCCCCGCCGAGCATCGACTTCATGTTGAACGTGTTCCATTCCTCCGGCTGCGTCTTCTCGCGAAGGGCCAGGCACTCCCGGGTAGCCGCCTCGGCAGCGGCCCACTGCTTCAGTTCGAGCATGTTCAGGCCGAGGATGGCCAGTTGCGTTGCGAACTGCGGGGACTCCGGCCCGAACTGCGTCTTCGAGAGTTCGGCCATCTCGCGCAAGAAGGCTTCGACCCGCTCCGGACTGCCCGCCCCGTTGTTCCACTCCCGGTAAAGGGTCAGCAACGGATTTGAGACGAAGACAGTGTTTTTCCCGAACGGCCCTTCGTGGGACCGATACCACTCCATCACGGCGAGATACTCTTTCTCGGCTGCGTCGTAGTGCTTGAGCCCGACCAGGACTTGGCCGAGACTGAACCGCTTCACGATGACCTCGACCGTGCCTGGCTGGAGACGCTCAGACAGGGCCAGTGATTCACGAATCAACGACTCAGCGGTCGAGAAGTCCTTGACTCGTTGGAACAGTTCTCCCGTGGCCCTCAGTGCCTCTGCGAGTTGCACGCTGTTTGCCGGGTAGACCGATCTTAAGTCGGCCAGGTTGGCCTGGAGTATGGGGCGGGCCAGTTCGACCTGGCCGTCATCCAGGTAGACCACAGCCAGGTTGTGTTGCGTGACGCACCGGGCCTGCGCGAGCGTCTCGGGGCCATGCCACCAACCCGGCTCCGTTCGTTTCTGATCGAACACATCGATTGCCGCCCTGAGCAAGACCGCTTTTTGCCCGGGTTTCATACCCGCGTGATATTGGAGTTGCTCTGCCAAGAGGGCTTTAATCGCTCGATCACCGGTCTTCGAATCCCGGGCCGCCATGTCGCCCAGGTCCCGCAGGAGTGCCTCGGCCTCAGGGCGTTCGAGCTCCAGGTAGGCGAAGAGCAGATTCCCTTTGAGCAATCGGATGGTGGCATGGTCAGGGCCGTACTTCTCGACCCCGGCCCGCAGATACGGGTCCGTGACGCGAATCGTGTCCTCGTACCGCTTGAGAATGTTGAGGCTATTCGTCAGGTTGATCGCGGAGGCAAGCACCTCGTGGTGCCCGGTGCCGAGCTGGTCGGCGAGCCGGGGCAGGTACGTCTCGAGTAGCTTGACGGCGTCCTCGTCGCGGCCCGCAGAGCTGTAGGCGATGGCCAGCCCCCGAAGCCGTGCGTCGAGCGACTGATCCGCCCCTCCGACTTGCCTCTTTTGCAGGGCGAAGCTTTCTTCAAAATGACGGATCGCTTCGGGGTATCGCTTCGCGTTGAGGTATGACAGGCCCAGATTGCTCAGCGTGGCCAGAATCATGGGGTCGTCGGGCGGCACCACACCCCGCATTCGCTCGAGGGCGGCTTCCTGCTGCTGGATCGCGTCGTTCGATGGCTGTGCCAAGTAGCGGACGCTCGCGGCGGCACTGTCGAGTTCCAACGCTTGCCGACTTTCGGACGGGTACTTGCCTCGGATTCGGGCAGTTGCGTCCTCGACCAGTCGCATGGCCTCCGATCGCCGGTCGGGCTGGCGGGCGATAAAGCTGGCGCGGATCAAGAGGAGTTTCAGCGTTCCGGGGTCGTCCGGACCGAGGACATTCAGGTAGTGCTGGTACGCGTCCTCCACGCGCCTGAGCTGGGCGGACAAGCTGGCTTGATCAAGGTTGAAGTTGCCGGACTTGACAACAGACTCGAGAAAGCCGGGGTACCGTGGGTGGATGCGATTCAACTTCCGCTCACAGACGTCCAGCCAAAGCGCGAGTTGCCGCCGACTCGCCTCGTAGTCGCCGAGATGGTGATAGGTCTTGATCAGGACTTCGCGGATCTCGAGTTCGACGAGGGGGCGGTTGGCGAAATTCTCGGGGATGGACCTCTCGGCCGCGTCGAGCGCCTCGCGGAGTTTCACGTCCTTTCCGAGCCCGCCCGCACGCCCGCGCGGCCCGGCCGCCGCGAACACCTTCGTCTGGACAAACTTCAGGACTTCCTTGGTGGCTGCCTCGGCGTCCCTGGCGACCGCTTCCTTCGTCTCCGCCTCCACCCGTTGTTCGGCTTCCCGCACGCCGGCCGCGACCGCGTCGCGCTCCGCGGCCCGGGCCACCCTAGCCTGCCAAACCGCAATTCCGGCTCCCACCAGGATAGCAGCGGCCACTGCCGCCACCGCGAGGACCTGTCCCTTGTGCCGGCGGACGAACTTCTTCAGCCGGTAGCCCGTGCTCGGCGGCCGAGCCTCGACCACCTCGTCAGCCAGATACCGCTGAATGTCCCGGGCCAGGCCGTTGGCCGTCTCGTACCGCCGGGTGCGGTCCTTCTCCAGCGCCTTGAGCACCAGCCAGTCGAGTTCGCCCTTCATCAGCCGCGATAGCTTCGCCGGCTCGATGCTCCGGTTCGCCGCTACGCTCGGCAGGGTGTCGATGGTACTCAGCTTGGCGCTCGGCCGCGGAGCCTCGACCTCGCGGACAATCCGCAGGACTTCCAAGAGCGCCACACTCGCAGTCCAGGTAGGCGGCGCGCCCTGCCGGGTCGGGAAGGTCCGACGCGGCCAAGAACAGGGATTTCGCCCGTGCGGCATCGACGGCCATGGGTCGTCTCCGGGGATGGGATCGTCCCTCAATGCCCCGTCCGGGGGAAAAGTGTCTCGCGGATGCCGAACTATTTTTCCAGGGCCTCGCGGAGCCAGGCCCGCGCGTACTTCCAGTTGCGGTAGGCCGCCGCCCGGGAAAGCCCCGACGCCTCGCCCGCCTCCTCGACGGACGCCCCGCCGAACAGGTGAAGGTGCGCGACCCGCGCCGCGGCAGCGTCTTCCCCCGCGAGCTGGGTGAGCAATTCGTCCAGCGACAGAACGAGGTCGGGGTCCGCGGCGAGGGAGCCGGCCTGGTCGAGCAACTCAAGACGAACGCGCCCGCCGCCCCGCTTCAACCGCTTCCGGTCGCGGGCGTGGTTGACCAGGATGCGCCGCATCGCCTCGGCCGCCGCTGCGAAGAAGTGGCCGCGGCCGTCGAACCGCTGGCCCCCGACGAGCCGGAGGTAGGCTTCGTGGACCAACGCGGTGGCGTCGAGGGTGTGGCCGGGGCTTTCGGCCGCCATGCGCGCGGCGGCGAGGCACCGCAGCTCGTCATACACGAGCGGGAGCAGGTCCGCCGCGGCCTGGCGGTCGCCGGCCGCGGCGGCATCGATCAGGCGGGTGACGTCGGACATGCCGCCGAGTGTAACACCTCCGGACGGCGGAACGACTACAAAAACGGCGATCTCCGCCACCGTCGGTACGGGACGGTTTCCCATCGGCCGAGCGAGCCATGCGGCCGGCGAGCCACCCCGCGACGGGGGTAGCTCGCGAATCGGCTCGCGCCGTCAATCCTTGTCATCGGCATTGACGAACTTGAAGATGCCCGCGGCCACGATCGCAGCCACGAAGTTCGCCGCGAGGAAAAGCCAGATATTTGCCATCTTCGACAGCCCCATCAATGTGACACCAACGGCCACTGCGGGGTTGAACGCACCGCCGGAGACGGCCCCGACCGAGTAGGCTCCCGTCAACACGGTGAAGCCGATGGCTAGACCGTAAAACGAGTTGCCACTTGTCCCCTTTGCCGTGGCCACATTCAGCACGACGTAGCACAGCGCGAATGTGTACAGAAACTCGACCATGAGTACTTTCGGCACGTCGGGGTTGCCAGCCTCCGCTTGGGAGCCCCCCTTCACCCACGGCACAATGAACGCGGCAACGATGGCCCCTAGGACCTGTGCCGCCATGTACGGCACCACATCGGCGGCGGGGCATTTGCCGCGCAGGAACACGGCTAGCGTCACCGCCGGGTTGTAGTGCGCCCCCGAGATGTGGCCGCCGGCGAAGATCATCACCATCAGAGCCGACCCGATCGCCAACGGAGCCATGTTGCCGGCATCGTTCGGCTTCAGCACGGTGAAGCCGATCGTGGCGACGAGGAAGAACGTGCCGATGAACTCGACGAGGTACTTTCGCAAACTCATGCAACGACTCCGCGTGTCAAGAGGTCGGCCGTCAACCACGAGTCGGACAGCTCGCGCCCTCTCTGCGATGTGAAGTTATCCCCCAGGATATGAGTCGACCGCAGTTACTGCTACGCAGACGCGAGGATGGCTCCCGCTTGCCGGCATAGCTCCGCTGCGTCGTCCGCCGTCGGGGCTTCGGCAATCGCCCGCACGACTGGCTCCGTGTTGCTACCGCGGACGTGCAACCAGCGATCCGGCCAGTCGAGCCGCAGGCCGTCGATACGGTCGGATCTCGCCTCGGGCCAGCGCTTCGCCAAGGCATCGAGGGCCGCGGCGAGTCGGTCGCGTGGCACCGGCGACTTGTCCTTGCGGATGTGGTACTGCGGCAGGGCATCGGCCAATTCGCTGAGCGTGCGACCGGTCTCGGCCATGAGGCTCAGGATGAGCGCCAAGCCGATGAACGGATCGCGGACCCAGCCAACCCGCGGGTCGATCACGCCGCCGTTGCCCTCGCCACCGACCAGCGCACCGACCTCGCGCATCTTGGCAACGACATTGGCCTCGCCGACGGCCGAGCGGAAGAACGATGCGCCGGCCCGCTCCGCGAGGTCAGCGGTCACCCGCGACGACGACATGTTCACGACGACCGGCCCGCGCTCGTGCATCAACCGGTACTGCACGGCGAGCGCGAGCGTCAGTTCTTCGCTCAAGCAGCGGCCGCGCTCGTCGATCAGCGCAAGCCGGTCGGCGTCCGGGTCGAGGACCGCACCAAACGTGCCGGGCTTCTTCCGCACCTCGGCTTCGACGGTCGTCAGGTGCGCCGGCACTGGCTCGGCCTCGTGACGAAAGTGGCCGTCAGGTTCGCACGCCAGCGGCGTCACCGCACAGCCGAGCGATTCGAGCAAGGCGACGCCGAGTGGCCCGCCGGCCCCGCCGTTCGCATCCAACAGCACCGATGCGTTACGGGCACGCACTCGGCTGACGTCGGTGAGGGCCAGCACGCGGTCCAGGTGCCGTCGGCTCGCGTCCCGATCGTCGCTCGCGCGGCCAATGCCGTCCCAGCCAGCGAAGCGGAGCTTGCCCGCATCGTAGATCGCCTTGATGCGCTCACCCTCGGCGGCGGTCAGCACGGCCCCGTCGCTACCGAAGAGTTTGAGACCATTCCACGGTGCCGGATTATGGCTCGCCGTGATCTGCAAACCACCGGCCGCAGCGAATTCACGGACCACCACACCCACCGTCGGCGTCGGCGCGATGCCGATGTCGAGAACATTGCAACCGGTGGCGGTCAGCCCCGCAATGGCGGCGTGGCGGAGCATCGCCCCGCTCGGCCGGCTATCGCGACTCAAGACGACACGACCACCACCCAGGTGGATGCCGAGGGCTGCGGCGAAGCGCATAGCGACATCCGGCGTTAGCCCGTCGCCGACGATGCCACGCACGCCGGATACGCTCACGATGAGATTGGACATGATTTTCTAACCACAGAGGCACAGAGAAAACAAAGACAGAGAAGAACCTAATCGTCTTCTCTGTCTTTGTCTTCTCTGTGTCTCTGTGCCTCTGTGGTTAGATGTTGACTTCCTCGACCGCGCCGGCCCCCAACCGCATCGCTAGTTCGCGGAACTTCGCCGCATCGCCGGGCTGGCTATGGTGCAGGTGCGGACCTTCGGATACGAGCCGTAAGTTCTGCCGTCGCGGCACGCCAGCGGCCTTCATCACCCGGCGAAATGGCTTCAGGTCGTGGGCATAGCAGACGAGCATCTTGTGTTCGTCGAACTGCACCTCCATCGGCCGCTCGGTCGCGATGGCAGCGACTCCCGTACAGCCGTCGTCGAGCAACAAGTCCTCGAACTCGCATAGGTAGCTGGCCAGGACCGGACGATCGACGTGGGTCCGCCGTAAGTCGCGGTGGCGGTCACCGGTAGTGGCATGGCTGGTCTCCAGCACGACATCGACGACCTCGCCGAGTGGTTCGAGCAAGGCCAAGAACACGTCGAAGAGGCGTTCTCGGGAGACGGCAGCGGCGAGAGCGGGGATGTGAAGGTCGGACGAGCGGTCGCGATAGGCGTCGAGGCGGTAGCCTTCACAGAAGTCGGACGGAACGCCGGGGGCAGGACGAACGGCGGCGGGAAGTCGATAGGTCACTGCGAACGTCCTCGAAGAAGCGGAGGGCGGCGAAGACTAGGCAAGCATACCGCGTGCCCGACGGTTGCGCGGTCGACGTCGCTACCATTTTAGCCGGAGGACAAGGGGGCCGCACGGACCGGGGCGGTCGCGCCCCGCGCAGCGGGTTTCGCAAGATTACGCGATCTGCCCATTTTCCGGTCTCACCACCGATCCGCCTTGGCGAGATGGGGGGAAAAGTTATGATTCTGGTGTCTGGCCCCCGGTGATCACTGATCGAACGCGACGCTGCGACCCGAGTAAATACTGCGGGAAGTGCTGCGGCGCTTGCCGACCACACCCCCAATTTCCGGAGTGTCTGTACATGCGTCCTGCACGCGCCGCCCGCTTGGCCTCGATTTTCGTCGCGTGCCTGCCGGTGGTCGCCGCCGCACAAGTCGCGGCTGTACCGGCGACTACTCAGCCAACCAGCAAGATCGTCAAGGATAATTGGGACGCCGCGTATCTTGACGGCCATCGCGCCGGCTACGTTCGCTTGAAGGTGGAAGAGTTCACTTTGGCGGGTGGCGCGAAAGTCATCCGGGCCAGCCAGGAAATGAATCTGAACGTCCGGCGCGGCAACGATGTGAACTCCATCATGGTCGTGACCGGCACCGACGAGTTGCCCGATGGCAAGTTGATCGGCGTGTTCATGCAACAGACGCTCGGCAAAGGCGTGCAGCAGGTCGTCCATGGCAAGGTCCAGGGGAATCAATTGCAGCTGACCGCCCAGGGGCCGCAAGGCAATTTCAACAAGCTGATCCCGTGGGATCCGCGCGTCGTCAGCGCGGCTGGCGAGGCTGAGCTGTTGAGCAAGCGCGACCCGAAGCCCAAACCCGGTGATAAATTCGATTACTACACCTTCAACCCGGTCGTAAACACGATCGTGCCGATCCACGTCACCGTCGAATCGTTCGAGGAGGTACCGATCCGCACCGCCAACGGCGTCGAACGACCGCGGCTGTTGCGCGTCAGCGCCGTGCCGGACGAGATTTTTCAGGTCCAGTTGCCGAGTCAGCTTCTCTGGTTCGATGCCAACTACGAGCTGCGGCGGTCGATGGCGAACCTGCCGGGCATCGGCTACCTCGTATTGGAGAAGTCGACGGAGACGGCCGTCAAGCAGCCGATCGCGCGCGAGCTGCTCGTGGACATCATGGAACGACAATCGATCAAGCTGAACCGGCGGATCACGACGCCGCACGCGCTCAGCGAAATCGTCTACCGCATCACGCTCGACGACAAAGATCCGGCCAAGACGTTCGCACAGGACGATCGGCAGAGTGTGACAAACATCCAGGGCAAAACGTTCGATTTGACTGTCCGAGCCGTCCGTACGCCGCCCGCGCAGGAGCCGCCGGGGACCGTGCCGCCGGGGCCGGAGTTCACAACGAGCAACTACTTCCTGACTAGTGACGATACTCTCGTCAAACAGCGCGCCCAAGCGGCCATCGGCGGCGAGACCGACCCCTGGCGGAAGGCCCTTTTGATCGAGCGATGGGTTCACACCAACATGAAGGTGCTGAATTTCTCGGAAGCGATGGTGCCGGCGTTCAAGGTCGCGCAAACCCTGGAAGGCGACTGCACAGAGTATTCGATGCTGACGGCCGCGATGTGCCGGGCGGTCGGCGTGCCGTCGCGGACAGTCATCGGTCTGGTCTACGTCGATGTGCCGGCCCCACGACAGCCGCTGTTCGGCTTTCACATGTGGACGGAGGTTTGGGTGCGCGGAGCCTGGGTCTCGATCGACTCGACACTCGGGCAGGGTAACATCGGCCCGGCGCACCTGAAGATTGCCGACGCAAGCTGGCACGACCAACGCGCCATGACACCGCTGCTGCCATTGATGCGCGTAATCGTGGCCAAGCCGATGATTGAGCCGGTTTCGGTTAAGTAGGGGTTGATGGTCCGCGGTCAGCCGGAAAGGCCGGGCTTCGGTATTTTCTCGCTGACCACGGACCACGAACCGCCGACGACTACCGAAAAGAGATTTCCATGATTCTGACGATTTTTTTCGGGCATCCGACCGCGCTGACTCGCATAATGAGGGCGGATGGACCCGCATGCCCGGCTGGCGACGACGCTGGTGGGCCGTGCCGGATCGCCTTTGAGGATTGTCGATGAACTTCCGGGACCGGCCAGCCGAGCGTGGCGCGACTGCCGCGCCCCAGCGGCCCGCCGACCCGCCTGACGCGGCGGCCCGGTCCCCCCACGCCACCGCCGACCCGGCCGCCTGGATCGACCTCTACGACCGACTCTCCACCGACCAACGTAGCCGCGTGCTCCTCCTCGCCACCGACAAACCGATTCCTGCTGACCAACTCCCCGAGCCGACTTCGAGCGCACGACTCCTGCCTCGATTGCTGGCTGGCGAAGTCCCCGACTTACCGCCCCTATCGTCTCCGCCGGCCCTCGACGATCTGCCGGCTGAGTTCGATCCGCATCAGCGCGACGCAGTGGCGTGCATTCTCGCCACACCGGACCTGTGTCTGGTTCAAGGGCTACCGGGCACGGGCAAGTCGCGCGTCGCCGCCGAGGCTATCGCTCGCGCCGTCGCTCGCGGCGAGCGCGTGCTGGTCCTCGCGCCGGGAGCTGCGGCACTCGATCGACTGCTGGAGTTGCTCGATGGCCGCTCCGGTATCATCCCACTACGACTGCTGGATCGCGACGAACTACTGGACGCTCTGCCGCCCGCGGCAATCCGGGCCACTCTGGCCGCCCGCTGCCGAGCGATCCGCGATGAGACACTCGACCGCGCTCAGACTCAACTGGCCGCGACCCTGGAGCAGGTGCGGCATCGGGAAGCGGAAGCGGCGATCTACGATCATCTTGCCGACCTCGCCGCCCAAGCCGAGCAACTTGCCGCCCGCCGGGGCGATGTGGTCGCGCGGTCGGCCGCCGAAATCCCCGCCACAGCACCGGCGGAGGCCGACCGGCTCCGGCGCGAGGCTGCGAGTCACGAAGCCGCCGCCGCCGAGTTGCGGCCCCTGGCGCAAGCGCTCGACAAGGGCCGCTGGTGGACCGGCATCTATTGGAAGGCCAAGTTCGCCGGCGAACCGGCCAGCCGCGTTGCCGAACTCGAAGCCAAGCGCGATCGGGCGCTCGCCGACGCCGCTTCCGCCGAGGCTGCCGCCCGCGACGCGGCTGCCGCTCAGCGCCGTAGCGGTCTCGACGACGAGGCAGCAGCCCTGGCTCGCGAAGAGGCATTGGTGGCCGACAAATGGACGCAGGCTCTCCGGCAATTGCTTGCCGATAGCCCGCGACCCGACGCACTCACCATCGAGACCGTGCAAAACGCCCGCAGTAATTGGGAAGTCCGCCGCGAGGCCGATCGCCGCGAGGCCGATGCAGCCCGCACTTGGGCCGACGGGCTCGAACCGCTCCTCGACACGCTGCCGCAGCGCTACGCTGAAGCTGTGAACGTCGTGCTCGCGACGCCCGCGTCGCTGGCGGCTGATCGCCGCTTCGCCGAGCCGTTCGACCTGCTCCTGTTCGACGACGCCCACTTCGCCACCCGCGACGACCTCGACGCCGCGACAAAGCGAGCACGCCGGTGGGCACTCGTCGGCGAGCCGATGGCCGAGGCCGAAGCGCTCCGGCTCGATCGTCCACCCCGTGGCGACCGCCGCGTTGTCAAGTCGCCCACACGGGGTGCCTTCCAGCGTCTCTGGCAGATGTTGCATTGTGACCCGTGGCAGCGCGAGGGTGACCGCCTGATCTGCTGTCTGCGGCCAGTGCCTCCGGCGCAGCGCCCGTTCGTCGCTTGCGAAGCCGTCGCCGACCGGCCCGACATCGAACTTCGCATCGTCGCCCCGCCAGGCAGCGATGCGCAGCTTGCCGAAGTCGTCTTCCCACCGGGCAGCGATGTATCGGCGGCCAAGATGTATGTCTTCCAGGAGCTCGGTGAAGCCCCGTTCCGCGCTCGGGCCGACGGACCGCACTGGCGCGAGGACGACTCACGGATCGTGCTGCACCTGCATGGCCGATGCGACGCGGCCGTGCGTACCGTCGAGTTGGCCACGGGTATCACCGAGCTATTGGCCGAAGTCCCGAACGGCTGGGCAACGTGCGGCCTGGCGTTCGCCAAGTCCACCGGATGGGACCGGACGCGGGCTGAAGCGTGGGCGGCGCAGCACGTGGGCCGACACGACGCGGGTCGGGCGATTCGCCTGGAGACGCCGTACCGGCTCGGCGTTGGCCTGGGCGGCTTTGTCGCCGATCTGATTGGGGCCGGCCCGTATCGCGGCGAGGTGCCTCATGCGGGTGCGGTCGAGTTTGTGCCGGTGCCCAGCCTGCCATTGGACCGTAACGGCCACACAAACGGCCATGCCCCGACCCGCCTCGGCACCGACAACCGTGGCGGCGCTGGTCTCGAAACCGATCTCGGCGACGTGCGTCAACGGGTCATGTTGCCGCCGGAGCTGCGCGATACCTTGCCACCGCATGGCCTCGTCAATCTTCCCGAAGCGAAGGCGGTCGCCAAACTGCTCGGTCAGATGGAGGGTGCGGTCGCCTTGGCGCTGACGCACGCCCAGGCGGAGTTGATCCACAAACTGGCTCCCAGTGCAACCGTAGACGTCCCGTCGACGTGGCGGCAGCGCGAAGCGCAAACCGTCATCGTCAGTCTTGTCCGTAGCCACACGCATCGTGCGGTGACCTACGGCGACGGCCCCGATTGGCTGCCCCTGGCCCTATCGCGCGGCCGACGGCTCATCATCGTCGGCGACGCAGGCACGCTCGTCCGACGGGCGCAATGGGATGGGCCACTCGAGCACCTCGACCCCGTGGCGGCCAAGCGCGAGCGCGATCTGACCGCGCAGCTCGTGAAGTACTTGCAGGGCCGGGGTCGCTACGCGCGGGCGTTCCATCTGACGGAAGGAACGTTCACATGACCGCCGGCTCGGTGGCCGGCGAGTTCGACGCCGCGACGCTCGCCCGCTGGGCCGCCCGTCTCGCTATCCTCTCACCGCGGGCCGTTTGGGCCAGCCGCGTCGACCTTGTCCACTTGGACGTCGCCGTCATCCGGACATCGGCCCCGCCAGCCGACCCGCTGATCTCCCATGCCGTGCCGGCCGACATCGGCTCACTTGGGCCGCTGATCGAACGGCTCTGGCACCGCGGTGGGTTCCTACGATATGCCGGCGGCTGGGCCCAGCGGGGTCGCGAACGGTTCACATTCGCAAGCGGACGGGTCATTCCCTGGGAGCGAGTACCGGGTACGACCGCGCCGCCGGCATTCACAGTTCATGTCGCCGACATCGAGGCGTACCTGGCCGGTCCACGCTGGCCGCAACACACAGACGTACTCGCCGTCGAGCGGCCACAACCAGGTATAGCTCCTGTGGCGGCATGGCAGCAGATTGCCGTAGCGCACAGTGAATCGGTGGCGATCGTGCTGGCCGAGCTCTCGACGGGCTGGCGCGGCTACGCGGCCGGCGACACCTTGGAACCGGCGCTGAGCCTCGATGACCCCAAGCAGGCATTCCCCAACTTCCCGGCTGGCTGGCAGCGGGCGTGATCCGCGACACATGAACAGCCAACCTGCGCTGAGGAATGGCCACTCGATGACGCGCCCGTTCTGCTAGAGCGCGCTTTACGTTGGTGTAGCGTGTCGTCAGTGTAGTAGGCACACTCCGTGTGCCGTAAGAGACGGCACACAGAGTGTGCCTACTACAATGATGACCCGCTACGGATACAGGAAATGCGCGCTAGCCGCACCCGAGACACGCTGGGCCAGTCATTCCGACTTCGTAGCACCTCGCCACGGCCGGTAGAGCTTTGTCCCGCTGCGTCACGGCGGAAAACCTAACACCACCTTAACCAGAATTAACCCACCGCAGTGTATGCAACCCCAGCCACCAACCCCATAATCACCGACGAGGTGACCACGAGGTACCTGCTCGTGGCCAAGGACGAGCCGAAGTTGCTGCGGCACCTGCAACGTGGCCCAATGCCGCAAGGCCGACTATGTGAGCAAGTTCCTTCAGTTTCTCGATTGGGACGCGAGACCGCATGGGGTGCCGCAACCGCACGGCCTACGGCTTGGCGGCCCGGACCCGCAGCCGGCATACCGGCGGCGTGAACGCCTGCTTTTGCGACGGCCATGTACAGTTCATCTGCTACCGGGGAGACACTTCGATGACATCCGCGAAACGGATCGCCTTGCCACTCGGCCTTGCACTGTGCGTGGCCGTCGCCCGCGCCGCCGACCCGGCGACGCTGGAACTGGTACAGACCATCGACTGGACGGGCGCGGTGGGCCGCCTGGACCATATGGCGCTCGATGCCAAGGGGAACCGATTGTTCGTCGCTAACCTGTCGAACGACACCCTCGATGTCATCGACCTGAAGGCGGGCCGGGTCGTCAAACAGATCCCCGGCCAGACGAAGGTCGAAGGCGTGGCCTACGCCGCCGACCTCGACCGCGTGTTCGTCGGTGTCGGCGGGGCGGGCGTATGCAACTGTTTCGACGGCAAGACCCTGGAACTCCTGCACTCCGTCAAGTTGCCGGAGGCCGATAACGTTCGTTACCATCCCGGCACCCGCCGGGTGTACGTCGGTCACGCCGACAAGTCGATCAGCGCCATCGACGCGCAAACGGGCACGGTCCTGGCCACTGTCGCCCTACCCGGCCCGGTCGAGGCATTTCAACTCGACCCGACAAAGCCGCGGCTCTATGTCAACGTGCTGTCGCCGAGCCGCGTGGTTGTCGTCGATACCGAGACGAATGCGATCCGCGAACAATTCTCACTGACGAAAGCCGCGGCCAACTACCCACTCGCGCTCGATGGGTCCGGCAACCGGCTGTTCGCCGGCTGCCGGAAGGGGCCGATGGTGGAAGTCCTCGACCTGGCGACGGGCAAGGAGTTGGCGACAGTCGCGATCCCCGGCGACGTGGACGACCTGTTCTTCGATGCAAAGCGACAGCGGCTCTACGCGACCTGCGGCGAGGGGTTCATTGCCGTGATCGCGGCGAAGGGCGGCGACAACTACGAAGTCGTCGAGACGGTCGCCACCGCCAAGCTCGCGCGCACGGGCCTTTTCGACGCAGAAGGTGGACGCCTGTTCGTCGTCTTGCCGCGCCAAGCCACAACCGCTGGGCCAAGTCTCCGCGTCTACCGGCCCCAGCCGCGATGAGATCCGAGGCATGACAAAACGGAGACCCGTTGCCGCGGTCCGGCTTTGGCGCTATAACAGTAGTTTCTGACGGGAGGAGTGCGCCATGGGCATGCAGTGTGCAATCACTGGCAAGAAGCCGGTGGGCGGCAATAAGAAGCGATATCGCGGCAAAGCCAAGTATCTCGGCGGCGTCGGTCGCAAGATCACCGGTATCACCAAGCGGCGGTTCAAGCCGAACCTTCAACGGGTCAAAGTTGTCATCGATGGCGAGGTGCAGACGATCCGCGTGGCCGTTAGCGCCATCCGTAGCGGCCTGATCACCAAGCCGATCAAGCGCAAACCATTCTCGATGCCGAACGTCTGATTTCGGAGGAGTCAGCAGTCCGGAGTCCGGAGTCAGACAACAAATCCGACTCCGGACTCCGGACTGCTGCGACGCGATGTCTCTAAGTACCGAGCAAGTCCGCTGGGTCGCTCACCTCGCTCGGCTTGAATTGAGCGACAACGCGATAGTCGCATCTGCCAAAGAACTCAGCGCCATTTTCGATTACGTCGATCAGCTTCAGGCCGTGCCCACTGAGGACGTCGAGCCGCTCGCGCACCCGCTCAAGATCCACAACGTGTTCCGCCCAGACGAGCTGGCTCCGTCGCTATCGGTCGATGATGCCCTGGCCAACGCCCCCGACCGCCACGGTGACTTTTTCGGCGTGCCAGCGGTGTTTGATTGAACGACTCGTTGGGCGGCTCGGTCTTGTAGGGTGGGCCGAGTCTTCGAGGCCCATCGCGAACCGCCAAGATGCTTGCGGGTTTGCGGTGGGCCTCGAAGACTCGGCCCACCCTACGAAGACCACGACCGCATGATCTCCTCCACCGCCGTCGAACTCCTCAAGGCCCAAGACCAGGGCGCGACCGCCGAGTCGATTGCGACGGCGTACCTCGACGCCATCGCCGACCGCGATCCCAAGGTGCAAGCGTTTCTGCACATCGACCGCGATGCGGTACTCGCCCAGGCGCAGGCCGTCGATGCAAAGCGCAAGGCCGGTGCGCGGCTTGGCAGGCTCGCAGGAGTGCCGGTCGCCCTCAAGGACGTGTTGTGTACCCAGGGCGTTCCGACCACCTGTGGCTCGAAGATGCTCCAGCACTTCAAGCCGCCGTACGATGCCCATGTCGTCACCGCACTGCGAGCAGCGGACGCCGTGATTGTCGGCAAGACGAACATGGACGAGTTCGCGATGGGGTCATCCACCGAGAACTCGGCGTACTTCACTACACGTAACCCGTGGGCCTTGGATCGCATTCCCGGTGGCTCCTCCGGTGGCAGTGCGGCAGCCGTCGCGGCGTGCGAAGTGCCGCTCGCGCTCGGTAGCGACACCGGCGGCTCCATCCGCCAGCCGGCCGCAATGTGCGGCATCGTCGGCCTCAAGCCGACCTACGGCCGGGTGAGCCGGTACGGCCTCGTCGCCTTTGCTAGCTCGCTCGATCAAGTCGGGCCACTCGCGCACGACACAACCGACTGCGCCTTGCTCGTCGAGGTCATCGCCGGGCACGACCCGCGCGATAGCACCAGCGTCGACGTACCAGTGCCACCGTACACGGCCAAGATCGACGAGCCGATCGCACCGTTGACGATCGGCGTGCCGCGCGAATTCTTCGCCGCCGGACTGGATCCTGAGGTCGAGACGGCGTTCCGGGACGCGATCAAGGTCTACGAAGGACTCGGGGCGACGGTCGAGGAGGTGTCGTTGCCGCACAGTCCGTATGCCTTGGCCGCGTACTACATCGTGGCCCCGGCCGAAGCGTCCAGTAACCTGGCGCGGTATGACGGCGTTCATTACGGGCACCGTACGGCGAAGTACGACAACCTCATCGACATGTATTCGAAAACCCGCGCCGAGGGCTTCGGTCCCGAGGTCCGCCGGCGCGTCATGATCGGTACCTATGTTCTGTCGAGCGGGTACAAGGACGCTTACTACGTCAAGGCGCTGAAGGTCCGCCGGCTGGTGAAGAAGGACTACGACGACGCCTTCGCGACATGCGACGTTGTGATGGGACCGACGTCGCCGACGCCTGCCTTCAAGATCGGCGAGAAGACGGCCGATCCGTTGGCGATGTACCTGACCGACATCTACACGGTATCGGCCAATCTGGCGGGCATTCCGGGCGTGAGCCTCCCCTGCGGCTTTACCAAAGCGGGATTGCCGGTCGGCCTGCAAATCCTGGCCGCGCCGTTCGCCGAGGCGAAACTCCTGCGCGTGGCCCGGATGTACGAAAAGGCGACCGACTGGCACACGAGACGGCCGCGGTACAATGACTCAGGCCAGTACCGACCATGAATCGTCCTGTGAAGGAGGTAGTCGCATGTCCCCTCAACCAGTTGTGAGCGGCGTGTGGGGGGCGTTGTGGGCGATGGTGCGACAGCGGTGCCCGCGTTGTCGGCAGGGCAAGATGTTCCGCGGTCTTATCGCAATGAACGATCCGTGTCCGGTCTGCGGTTTGCTTTTTCAGCGCGAGGAAGGCTACTTCCTTGGGGCCATGTACGTCAGCTACCTGCTTGGAGCCATTGCAGCGGTTCCGATCTACTTCGCGGCCGCGGCCCTGTTCTCGGACTGGGGCCACACGTCGGTTCACGTCGCCCTCACGCTGGCGTACCTGCCCCTCGTGCCGCTGATCTTCCGTTACTCGCGGGTGGTATGGGTCCACTTCGACCGATACGTCTGCCCGAGCGACTCCTCCGCGGGCGCGTATGAGAAGCAACGGCTGCGCGAATTGACCGAGCGGTAGGCATCTCACATCATCGCAGCTATGATCGAATCGATCACGCAGACGCCGGCGCGCGTCCAGGCGACCGATTGACCGTCGTCGCGCAGCAGGCCTAACTCCACAAATCGACGGATCGCGTCGCCGGCCAATGCGTCGAGATCGAAGCCCGTCTGTTCGTGGAAGACACCGCGGTCGATGCCTTCGGCCCGGCGCAGTTGTGTCGAGATGGTCTCGCGTGCTCGCTCTTCCGGCTCCAGCTCCTCGCGCAGGACGACCGCCGATTCACCGGAGAGCGTCTTGCGCACGTAATCGTCGAACCGTCGTGTATTCCGCATCCGCACGCCGCCGACGTAACGGGCTGCACCCATGCCGTAAGCCCAGTGGGCATGGTTGGCCCAATACGTCTGGTTGTGCCGGCACGCGCGGCCCGGCCGCGCATGGTTCGACACCTCGTACTGCCGGTAGCCGGCGGCATTGAGGGCGTCGAGCGCGTGCAGGTACATGGCAAGTTCGTCGTCTTCGGAGAGCGCGACCACGCGGCCGGCGTGGCGTTCTCGCCAGAGCGGTGTCCCCTTCTCGTAGGTGAGGCCGTAGGTCGAAACGTGTTCGGGTGCGAAGTCGATGGCCGCAGCCACATCAGCGGCCCAATCGGCGAGGTTCGTGCCGGGGACGCCGAAGATCAAGTCGAGCGACAGGTTGTCGATTCGTCGGCGGATGCAATCGATGGCAGGTCGAATATCGTCGGGGCGGTGACGGCGGTCAAGGGCCGCGAGCGTCTCCCGACGGAATGACTGCACGCCGAGGCTGACGCGGGTGATTCCACGGTCGGCCAGGACGGCCACCTTGTCGGGGGTGACGCTCTCGGGGGTGGCTTCGATTGACGCTTCACCCGCGGGTGGCCACGGGTGGGCGTTTTGGAGTGCGTGCAGGAGGCGATCGAGTTGTTGCCAGGTGAATTGCGTCGGTGTGCCACCACCGAGGAAGATCGTCTCAACGGGCCGTGGATCGCCGACCAACTCGAGTTCGAGCGCGTCGAGATAGAGTTCCGCGTCCGCCTCTCGCCCGGCGACGACGGCGAAGTCGCAATAGCCGCACTGGTGGGCGCAGAACGGAATGTGGACGTAGGCGGCGGAGGGGGACAGCCAGGGCGGCCCAGGGGTCATGCCGTCATCATATTCGAGATTGTCTTCCGGCCCTCGTCACCCGGCCGCGGCCGATGGAGGCAGGCCGGGCAGAACTCGACAGACGCAGCGGTTGCGTCCGTTCGATTTCGCTTCGTTCAAAGCTGCGGCTGCGGCGTGCCGCAACTGCTCGTAGCCGACCGCCACGCCGATTGGCGCGACTGCGATGCCGATCGAGATCGTCATCCGGATCGTCGCCCCGTTGTAGCACGTCTGACCGGCTTCCACTGTCGAGCGCAACCGCTCGCCGAGGATGTGCGCTCCCTCCAGGTCGGTCTCCGGTGCGACGACCATGAACTCCTCGCCACCGATCCGGCCGATGGTATCGACGGTTCGTGCGGCTTTCGCGAGAGTCTGAGCCAGCCAGGTTAACGCATGGTCGCCGCCCGGCAGCAGGTACGCCGAGTTGATGTCCTTAAAGTGGTCGGCGTCGATGATGCCGATGGACAGCGGGCTCGGGTAACGCGCTCTCCGAACCAACTCTTGCTTGGCGAGCCGATCCATCGCCCGGCGATTCGGCAGGCCGGTCAGAGTGTCGGTCAGCGCCATCTTCTTGAGCATCAGGTTGCGTGACTGAAGCTGGCGATTCGCTTCCTCCAGTTCGTGCGTTCGCAACTGGACGCGCTGCTCAAGTTCCAGGACAAGCCGTTGGTTCTGTTCGACGAGAAGCGCGTTGGTCTTCTCCATCTGAAACGTGCGGGCGGCTTGCCGCATCGTGTGCAGGAGCTGATCGCCCTTCCAGGGCTTGAAGAGATAGTGGTGGACGCGACCGCAGTTGATGGCATCGACGGCATCTTCCAGCCGACCGAGGCCGGTCATCATAATGCGTATCGTTTGTGGACTGCGCAGACAGACGTGTTCCAGAAGTTGAACGCCCGACTGTCCAGGGAGCTGTTGATCGGTCAAAACAATGTCGATAGGCCGCTGAGCCAGGATTTCGCGGGCCGCCTCGGCGGAGGCAGCACTGAGGACCGAGAACTCGCTACTGAGTAGCTCAGATAGCAGGTTCCGAATGGCAGGCTCGTCGTCAACGACGAGGATGGAACACTTGTAACCGCCCACGGGGACGACTCTTAGGGGATTCAGGCGGACGTCAATTAGCGCATGCTAAGCGCACGGGCAAGTATAGCGGATGAATCGAGGCGTTGCCAAACGCAAAATCCTCCCGGCCTGCCTGAGCCGAGATCTTTCACCGGTCTTCCAAGTTTTTTCGCCCTTTTCGATATTGACTCTTGAACTGCCCTACTACCTCAGTTAGAATCAGGTGACTTTAGAGTGCTAAGTGCTACTGCCTGGGTACGCGCCCAGGGTGTGAAGCCGGCCATCGGGACAATCGGAACACCCGGCGGGTCGGTAACATTCGGTTGGAAGAGGCTCCCGTCCGGTCGCTCATGCTTGCGGAGTGGCCGGGGGGGCGTTTTTATCTGGTGAGGTCGAAAACTCGAATTGCACGGATCCCACCGGAAACCGCTCGGCCTGACCGCCGGGCATCGCTCGGCCTAACGGCGTTCGACCTGGCTCACGACACACGGCCGCCTGCTGATGGAATGCGGCCCCGGTAGCGTTTTCGTTACTTGACACGAACTCGACGGGGGAAGGAAACACGGTCATGACCACACAGCAGCTACGGAAGACGCGTCACTTGGGTGCGGCCAGTGCAGCGGCCAAAGACACACCCGATACGCACGTGACGACGTTTTCGTCCGACCTGCTCACCCCCGAAGAAGAGCGCGAGTTGCTCACGAACTTCTGGGATGTGAAGACGGAATTGGTGAAGGTGCTGATTCGGCACTTCCCGAAGCTCCGCGCCCACCGGCCGCCGCTCGAGCCCTGGCCGATGGCCCAGTTCATCCGCGAACATTGCGAAGACGCCGTCTGTGCCATCCCCTCAATCCGTCGGTTGCACGACAAATACATCCATTACAAACATCGCCTCGCCTCCGCCAACATCCGCCTTGCCGCCCACGTCGCCAAGCGCTTCCGCCATCACTCCCTTAGCTACGCCGACCTCCTGCAAGAAGCCGTCTGCGGCTTGATGCAGGCCATCGACCGCTTCGACGTGTCGCACGGCACCCGGTTGGCCACTTATGCGACGTGGTGGATCCGCCAGACGCTCCAGATCGCGGTTGCCCGGCAGAGCCACCTGGTCTCGCTTAGCCCGCACCACTTGCAAGAGCTTGGCCTTCTCCAACAGGAGAGCGAGGCCCTGGCCCACGGCGGCAAGCATCTTCCGAGTCCGCAGGAACTGGCCAGCCGCACTGGCTCAAGCCTCGAACACCTGACGCACCTCCAAACCGCCACCCGCACTCCTGTCAGCCTCAACGCCGTCCTCGACGACGACAGCGACTTCAAGCTGACCGAGGCCATGCCCGACAACGGCAGCAACATCCTCCAGCAGAACAACGAGCGCGTCGAAGCGCTGACGTTCCTGATGGAGAACCTGCGGCCGCGCGAGCGGAAGGTGCTGGACCTCCGCTTCGGTCTGACTGGCAACGGCACCCACAGCCTGCGACAGATCGGCCACCTGCTCCGCATCTCGAAGGAGCGAGTCCGCCAGATTCAAAACCGGGCGCTCGAGAAGCTGCGGGCGAGTGCCGAGCGCGTCGGCTGGGAGCCGAGCCTGCTGCTCGACTGAACCCCGAGGATTGCCCCTGGGGACAAACGGACACGGCCGGAGAGATCATCCTCTCCGGCCGTCTCCGTTTGTCCCCAGGGGCTTAGCCGGCCCCGCTACACACGAAACAGGGTTGCGAGCGCCAGCTTCCACCCCGGCACGAGCGGGGTTTCCAGGTCGTCGCCCTCGCGGACGATGCGGAAGCGGTCCTGAGCGTCGTACACGTCCACCCGCTTCAACGCGGGATAGATGAGCCAGACCTGCCGGACGCCGTGGTCGAAGTACTCGGCGACCTTAGCCGTCAGGTTGTCGGCCGAGTCGCCGGAGCTGACCACCTCGACGGCCAAGTCGGGCGCGAGTTGCCAATCGCCTTCTTCCGGCATCGGTCGGTCCACCGGCCAGCGCTCGGCCGAGACGAAGGCGACATCGGGGCGGCGTTTGAGATTGCGGTCGGCGTCGAGGATGAACATCCCTTCGCAAACGACGATGCCGAGCTTCTGACCTTCGGCGAACTCGTCGAGGCGAGCGTACAGCCGGTTCCCGATGCGCGTCGTTCGGATGCTCATCGCCTTCTCCACGACTTCGCCATAAACGACTTCCGTCAGTGCATCGTCGGGAAGAACCACCGGCACGACCGTGGGTTTCGGTGGCGGCAGCAGCGTCGTGGTACTCATGGTTGGACTCCGAATGGGATCGGCTGGGGATTACTTTAGCCGGTCGGGGCGTCCCCCGCGACCTCAATCGGCCGTCGTGTCGTCGCGCCGACGGTTGAGGTAGTCGATCAACTCGGCAACTGTCATCCGGGACAGCCGCTCAGCCTCGTTGTTCGGGATCGTCACGTCGAACTGCTCTTCGAGTTCCATGATGAGTTCTACGACATCGAGCGAATCCACGCCGAGGTCGCGCAGGTGGCTCGTTCGTTCGACGTCCGCCCCAAATCGGCCGCGGAACCACGCCAGCGCGCCGCAGCTCGGGCAGATCACGTCGCCGCCGGGGTCCGACGGCTCGAGCGCCGCGACGTTGCCGCAGACCCGGCAGCGAACCGGCTCGCCCTCCGGCGTCCGCGACGAGACGGTCACGCGATCAGTTCACGGATGACCCTCGCCTTTTCGACGCCGGTGAGCCGCTGGTCGAGGCCGAGGTGGCGCACCGTGAACCGCTCGTGGTCGAAGCCTAGCAGGTGCAGCACCGTCGCATGGAAGTCGCGGATGTGGACCGGGTCCTTGATGATGTTGTAGCTGAAGTCGTCCGTCTCGCCGTAGATGGCACCGCCCTTCGCGCCGCCGCCGGCCATCCACATGGTGAAGCACCGCGGGTGGTGGTCCCGGCCGTAGTTCGTCTTCGACAGTTGGCCCTGCGAATAGATCGTCCGGCCGAACTCGCCGCCCCAGATCACCAGCGTCGAGTCGAGCATGCCGCGGCGCTTCAGGTCTTGGATCAGGCCCCAGCACGGCTGGTCCACGTCGCGGCACTGGTCGGGCAGCCGGCCGGCCACGTTCGCGTGGTGGTCCCAGTTGTTGTGGTAGACCTGCACGAACCGCACGCCCCGCTCGACGAGCCGCCGGCACATGAGCGCCGCGTTCGCGAACGTGCCGGGCTTCTTGGCCGCGTCGCCGTACAGCTCGAACGTCGAGGCCGGCTCCGCCGCGATGTCCGTCAGTTCGGGGACGCTGCCCTGCATGCGGAAGGCGAGTTCGTAGTTCTGGATGCGGGTGTGCGTCTCGGGGTCGCCGAGGTCGCGCTCGGCCATCTCGTTGAGGGCCTTGAGGCCGTCGAGCGTCTTGCGGCGGACCTCGGTCGAGACGCCGGGCGGGTTGTTGATGTACAGGATCGGGTCGCCCTTCGCCCGGAACGCGACGCCGGCGTGTTCGCCCGGCAGGTAGCCCGACTGCCAGAGCCGCGCGGAGATGGCCTGCAACTGCTCCATGTTGGTCGGCTGGGCGACGAGGACGACGAACGTCGGCAGGCTGTCGTTGAGGCTTCCGAGGCCGTAGCTGGCCCACGCCCCGAGGCACGGCCGGCCGGTGACCTGGTTGCCGGTCTGCATGTAGGTGATGGCCGGCTCGTGGTTGATCGCCTCGGTGTGCATCGAGCGGATGAAGCACCTCCGTCCCGGTCATCTTCTTCATGTACGGCAACAGTTCGCCGACCCGCATGCCGTTCAGCCGGCCTGCTCGAACTTGTACTTCGACGGGGCGATCGGGAACCGGATGCAACCCGGAGGTCATGGTGGTCAGGCGTTGGCCGTTGCGGATCGAGTCGGGCAGGTCCTTGTCGTAGAAGTCGAGCATCTTCAGCTTGTAGTCGTACATGTCCATCTGCGGCGGCCGCCGACCATGTGCAGGTAGATGACGTTCTTCTTGCCGGGAAGTGCGTCAGCGACTTGGCACCCGGCGTTCAGCGGCCACCAGGTTCCAAGGGCGAGCGGCGGTGCCGAGCAGGCCAGCGAAGGCGAAGAAGTGGCGGCGGGTTTGTAGCAGGGGAAGGAGGTCATCACGCCATACTCCGTTTCGCGACGCTTCGCAGAAGCGCGTGGGAGCGGCCGAACGCTTCTGCGAAGCGTCGCGAACCGCGGTTTCTCTTACCACAGGTGTTGAGGTCTGAACTGCTGACCTCCTGGCATGCTTGTTCAACACCTCGTCAATTCATCAACTGGTTCACTGACATCGTCCATGCAGCGAGCGATACTCATCAAGCTCGCGTCCGGCTTCGACTCGCCGACGGCGTCAGCTTCGCCGCGTCGGCCATGCTCCTTGTAGTTCGCCAGAGAGGTCGCCAAGCGACGCCTTCGCCACCGCGTGCCTCGGCGTCCTTGCGCTTCCGCACCAGCCGCTCGATCAGGAAGTCGATCCGCAGGCGGTCGTCGCCGGCAACTTCCTTCAGGGCCCGCTGGGCCAGGAACCGCCGCGGCCTCGACGAACTGCACGTCATTGAGCGTCACGAGCGCTGAAGTGGCGTGTTCGTCCACGCTCTCGCCGCACCGCACGTCTCGCGGTTCAGGGCGTTGAGAATCTCCAGCGACGCCGGCGGGGCGGGCGAGTTCAAGGCTGATATGCAGGCTGCGGCGGTAGGGGCGATTCGCCGGTATCGCGGACGTACCGCTTCGTGTTCGTCGGCATGGCGACGGCCTCCACGCCCTCCGGCTGGTACGGCTTCACGCTCGGCCCGCCGAGCTTCGGCACGAGGATGCCGCTCGCCGCCAGGGCGTGGTCACGGACCATCTCGGCGTCCATACGGAACCGCGGGCCGCGGGAGACCAGCCGGTTGTCGGCGTCCTTCAATCGCTTCTCGGCGTCGTCGCGGCCGACTGCCGGTACGCGGCCGACATGACGAGCATCTTGAAGAACTTCTTCACGTCCCAGCCGCCGTCGCGGAACTCGACGGCCAGCCAATCGAGCAACTCCGGGTGCGACGGCAACTCGCCGGTGATGCCGAAGTCGCCGGCGGTCCGCACGAGGCCGGTGCCATACAGCTCCTGCCAGAAGCGGTTGACGGTGACGCGACTCGTCAGCGGATGGTCGGAGGCCGCAAGGCCATTCGGCCAAGGCAGGCGGTTTCAGCAGGTCGGCCGGATACGCCGGCAACGAAGCCGGTGTGTTCGGCGTTACCTTGTCCTTACGCCGATCGTACTCGCCGCGCTGCAGGATATACGCCATCGCCTCGCCCGGTTTCTCCTGCATGACGTGGGCGATGGTGCCTCGCGACTTGAGCATGACTTCATCCTTCTGGATGTCGCCGAGCTTCGCGTTGAGGTCACGGTACAGGGCATCACGGGTGACGAGCCACCACGCGAACAGTTCGCTCTTGTCGGTGTCCGTGCGGTCGGCTGCACAGGCTTCGCGAGGATTTCGGCCGCGCGCGACGACTTCGCAAGTTGCGATGTCTCGCCGCCCGTGAGTGCTCGGCTGTAGATCCGCAGATCCGACAGGCTGACGTTCTGTACGCGGTCGCCGGCACTGCGCTGGCCGAGCTTCAGCGGCACCGACGTGCGGGTCGTGCCTTGTAGCCAGTCGGCCTCGACATCGACCGCTTGTAGCTCGCCATTGTAATAGATACGCAGGCCAAAACTGCCTTGCCGGAGCCATCGGACGCGACGACAACGTGCGTCCATTGGTTGAAGTGGAATCTGCGCCTTGGCGACAACCTTAGCGGCATCGTCGGGCCAATGGCTGACGAAGTAGTGCCGACGCGGTCGGCTGCTGCATCAGATGTCCCAGCCGCGGTAGCCGTTACTGAGGCTATGTGCGAGCAATGCCCTGTCTGGTTGCGCCAGCGTCACGGACCCAGACGCTGACCGCGAACGGTTGATCGCGGTCGAAGTCGCCGGCGTAGTACTTCGACGGCCGCCCCGCCGGGACGGACGAGCAGGCCACGCCGTGGATCCCGCGGGCAAGGCTCCGGCATAGTTGCTCGCGAGCAGAGGGCCGCGAGATGGCCATCGGCGGTAATCGCGTCGCTTTCGCCTGTCGAGCAGGCATGAACTCGTAGGTCCTTTATCAGCGCTCAGGCCGCCACGCCTCGACGATGCCCCGGCCTGGTCGAGTCGGCCAGGCCTCTCCATCGCACGAGCTTCCTGAAGAGCTTTTACTGAGCAGCAGCCAGACGCGCGGCCTAGTTCACCAAACTTCGCCCGGTCCTCCGAGCGCGGCACCGGCACGATCGGCGGCGTGTTCGGCGGTGCCGTCCATGGCGTTCTGCGTCGTGTTGTTGAAGAACGCGGCCAGGGAGTAGAAGTCCTTCATCGTGAGCGGGTCGAACTTGTGGTCGTGGCAGACCGCACAGCCGGCGGTCAAGCCCATCCACACCTGGGCCGTCGTCTCGGTGCGGTCGCGGTCGTACAGGACGAGGTACTCCTCCGGGATCGTGCCGCCCTCGTTGGTGGTGATGTTGCAGCGGTTGAACCCGCTGGCGATCTGCTGGTCGAGCGTGCGGTTCGGCAACAGGTCGCCGGCCAGTTGCTCGCGGGTGAACTGGTCGAACGGCAGGTTCCGGTTGAAGGCGTTGACGACCCAATCGCGGTACGACCACATCTCGCGGTAGTTGTCGAAGTGGATGCCGTGGGTGTCGGCGTACCGGGCGGCGTCGAGCCAGTACCGGCCGCGGTGTTCGCCCAGTGCGGCGACTTCAAGGGCGTCGACGTACCGCTCGTAGGCGTTCGGCGACAGGTCATCGGCGAACGCCTGCACGGCCGCGGGGTCGGGCGGCAGACCGGTCAGATCGAGGCTCGCCCGGCGGGCGAGGGTGCGGCGGTCGGCCTCGGCGGCTGGCTTCAACCCGCGGGCCTCGAGGGCGCCAGGACGAACGCATCGACCGGCGTCTTGACCCACCCGCGTCGCCGACGGCGGGCACGGCCGGCCGCTTCGGGGCGATGAGCGACCAGTGCGGCTGGTACTCCGCGCCCTGGGCGATCCAGCGTTCGAGCGTCTTCTTCTGTTCCGGCTTGAGCGTCTTGTGGACCTTGGCCGGCGGCATCCGCTTGTCGAGGTCGTCGGTGTTGATGCGGGCGACGAGTTCGCTGTCGGCCGGTTTGCCGAGTTGGGTACTGGCGGATTGGATCGCGTCGTCGCGGCAGGCCGACCGCAGGTCGGCCTTGCGGACCCGCGGGTGGGGCCGTGGCAGGCGAAGCAGTTCTCCGCCAGGATCAGGCGCACGTCGCGGTTGTACTCGACGGGACCGTCGGCGCGGACACAGGTCGCCGTACGAACACCATCGTCGTCGCTCGCATCGCGCTGGCCTTCTCCGCTTCCGGTTCGCGACGCTTCGCAGAAGCGTGGGCCGCCTACGGCGTCACGTCGATCTCCAGGTCCGCCTTCGACCTTCCCATGCACATCGGTGAGCCGGAACGACCGGCCCTGGAACTTGTACGTCAGCCGCTCGTGGTCGATGCCGAGCAGGTGCAGCACCGTCGCCTGGAAGTCGTGGACGTGGACCTTGTCCTCGACCGCGTCGTGGCCGAACTCGTCGGTCGCCCCGTAGCTCAACCCCGGCTGGACGCCGCCGCCGGCCAGCCAGACGGTGAAGCCGTAGGGGTGGTGGTCCCGGCCCCACGACTTCGTTTCCTCGATCTTGCCCTGCAAGAACGGCGTCCGGCCGAACTCGCCGCCCCAGATCACCAGCGTCTCGTCGAGCATCCCGAGCCGCTTCAGGTCGTTGACGAGCGCGGCCGACGGGGCGTCGGTGTCCTCGCACTGGATCTTGAGTTGCGTGTTCAGGTTGCGGTGCTGGTCCCAGCCGGCGTGCATCAGTTGGACGTACCGCGTCCCGCGCTCGAGCAGCCGGCGGGCAATAGACAATTGTACGCATACGACCCCGGTTTCATCACGTCGGGGCCGTAGGCTTCAAGGACGTTCTTCGCCCTTCAGGGATCGGTCAGCTCAACACTTCGGCCTGCATCGGTAGGCCATCTCATACTGGGCGATGCGGGTGGCGATCTCCGGATCGCCGTACTCCTTCAACGCCTTCTCGTTGAACTTAGCGAGGTCGTCGAGTAGAGGGCGACGCACCTCGCGACATGCCGTCGGGGTTCGACAGGTACAAGACCGGGTCGCCCTGACCGCGGAACTTGACGCCCTGGTACTTCGACGGCAGGAAGGCCGCTGCCCAGTAGAAGTCGGCGGAGATCACCCGCGACGCGCCTCCTTGTCGCGCGAGGTCAGCGACGACGAACGCCGGCAAATCTTGCGTCTCGGAGCCGAGGCCGTAGAGCCAGGGCCAGGCTCGGCCGGCCCGGCTGCTCGCCGCCGGTCAAGAACGTGATGGCGGGGCGTGGTTCACCTGCTCGGTGTACATCCCCTTCACGAAGCACAGGTCGTCGGCGATCTTGGCCGTGTGCGGCAAAAAGTCGCTGACCCATGCCCCGCTCTGGCCGCGGCGGCGAACTTGGTGATCTCCGGCGGGCACGGCCGCTCGGTCTGACCCGAGTCATGGTGCTGAGCCGCTTGCCCTGCTGCACCTCCGGCAGATCTGCTTGCCGCGGAACTCGGTGACTTCGGCTTGTAGTCGAACAGATCGACGTGCGACAGCGCGTTCTGCAGCAGGTAGACGACCGCCTGGCCTTGGGCGCAGTGCAGCAGACCCGCCAATCCGCCGACATGGCTACACCTCCCCGCGCGTTTCGCGCAGCGGTGTAGCCGACGCGCGGTGCCGAGGCCGAACGCGGAGCGGCCGAAGAACTGGCGGCGTCGGGTGGGCGCGGTAGTCGTCCAACGGCGTCATCGGTCGGCAGGTCGCGACGGGCGGCGGGGTGGGTCTTCTCTTGTTACACCCGGCCGGCCGATACGCCAGGGGTGGGTTCGGCGGTATACAGGGGCAACCCGCCGGAGGCTGCGTGGGACTCACCGAAGACCAAGCCGATGACGAAGCCGAGGAGTTTTAGATTCGAGCGCGCGTCGCCGGAACGGCACCTGTACGTCGACGGCGAAATCTTCGCGATGGCCAGCGAAGCCGAACCACGGCCACGCCAGCCACAACCTCTCCGGCCAAATCTACCTGCAACTTCGGGGCAAGCGGCGTGCGGGGCGTTCAGCAAGGAGATGAAGGTCCGCAGCGGGCCAGTTCGAGGTCGCCGCGCAAGAACTGCGCCGGCATGTACTCGTACCCGGACGTGGTGGTCTACTGCGGCGAGCCGGAGTTCCTCGACGCCAACGGCGACGTGCTGGTCAATCCGGTGGCGGTGTTCGAGGTGTTGTCGCCGTCCACGGAGGCGTTCGACCGCGGCGGCAAGTTCAATCGCTTCCAGACGCACAACCCGACGCTCACCGACTACGTCCTGGTGTCGCAGGATGAACCGCTGGTTGAGCATTTCCATCGCCAGGACGACGGCAGTTGGACGTACCGCCGGGCCGTCGGTCTGAAGTCGAAGCTGACGGTAGCGACCATCGGCGTGACGCTCAAGCTGGCCGACGTGTATGAGCGGGTCACGTTCGAGTAGCCGCGGTTGCGATATTTTCTGGTGCGTTCCGGCTGCGGATTTCGCATGGAGAGGTGAGCCATCCTCCGCACGGAGCTTCGCCGTGACCGACGAATCGATCTTTGCCGCCGCCCTGGCCATCGGCAGCCCGGCCGCGCGGGCCGCGTATCTCGACCGCGTCTGCACCGGCAACCCGACCCTCCGCTGCGAGGTCGACGGGCTGCTCGCCGCCTACGCTGCCAGCAACCCGCTCGACCGTCCACCGGCCGACCTCGCTCGCACCGGCGCATATTTACCGGCCGATGACGAGCCGCCGGCGGCGTCACCCGGCGACCGCATTGGCCCGTACCGGCTCATGGAACAGATCGGCGAGGGTGGCTTTGGACTGGTGTTCGTCGCCGAGCAGGCTGAGCCCGTTCGGCGCAAGGTCGCGCTCAAAATTCTCAAGCCGGGGATGGATACCCGCGACGTGGTCGCCCGGTTCGAGGCCGAGCGACAGGCACTCGCCCTCATGGAACACCCGAATATCGCGAAGGTCTTGGACGCCGGTAGCACAGCCGCCGGCCGGCCGTACTTCGTCATGGAACTGGTCCGCGGCGTCCCGATCACCGACTACTGCGACGCGAATCAGTTCTCGCCGCGCGACCGTCTGGCCCTGTTCGTGCAAGTTTGTCAGGCGATCCAGCACGCGCACCAGAAGGGCATCATTCACCGCGACATCAAGCCATCCAACGTCCTCGTCGCTCCGCACGACGGCGTGCCAGTGGTCAAAGTGATCGACTTCGGCGTCGCCAAGGCGCTTGGTCACTCACTCACAGAGAAGACCGTTTACACTCGTTTCGCTCAGATGATCGGCACGCCGCTCTATATGAGTCCCGAGCAGGCTGAGATCAATCAACTCGACGTGGACACGCGGGCTGACGTGTACGCCCTCGGCGTCTTGCTCTACGAGCTGCTCACGGGTTCGACGCCGTTCGACAGGGACCGCTTCCGCAAAGCTGCGTTCGACGAAATCCGGCGAATCATCCGCGAGGAGGATCCGCCAAAGCCGAGTACCCGGCTGACATCTCTTGGGGCAACGCTGACGGCTGTGTCAAAGAGCCGGGCCACAGACCCCGACAAGCTGGCCGGGCTGGTCCGCGGCGAACTGGACTGGATCGTCATGCGCTGCCTGGAGAAAGACCGCAATCGTCGGTACGACACGGCGACCGGGCTGGCCAAGGACATCCAGCGCTACCTCGCCGGAGATGCGGTCGATGCTTGCCCGCCGACCGTCGGCTACCGGCTGCGGAAGGTCGTCCGCAAGCACCGAGCGGCGGTCCTGACGGCCGGGGCGTTCGCCGCGGTGCTGCTCGCGGCGGCCGGGGTGAGCCTCGGGTTCGGCGCGTTGGCCATGCGGGCCAGAGACGAGGCCCAACGCCAGCGCGTCGAGGCCGAGGCGAATGAACGGATCGCGCGCGAGAACGGGGACCGCGCCCGCGGGGAAGCGGAGAAGGCCCACGCCGCCGAGGATCGCACCCGCCGGCTCCTGTACGCCAGCCAGATGGCCGGGGCGTCGTTCGCGCTGGCCGAGGGCCGTCTCGCCGACGTGTTGCAGACGCTCACGGAGACGACGCCGGGGCCGGGTGAGCCGGATCTGCGCGGCTGGGAATGGCACTACCTCAATCGGCTGTTCAGCCCGCCGATTCGCGAGGTGCAACTTGGCGACGCCGTCGCGGACGGCCAAACGCACTTCGCGCGGACGGTCATTGGGCCGCGGACGGTGGTGACGCACTTCGCCGGCGGCGTCTGGTTCGAGATCTGGGACATAGCGTCGGGAAACCGCGTCGGCCGCGTGCCGAAGGCCGGGACGCTAACCGGGTGGCCGGCCCCGATACCGCTGGTCCTGGTCGGCAGCGCGCGGCCAACATACCGGGTTTTCTACAACACAGCGACGGACGACGGGGCCACGCTTTCCTTCCCCGAGCCGCCCGGCGGCCGGTCGATCGCGTACCAGATTCTGCCGACGGGCACTCTCGACGACGACGGCCGGTACTTTGCGTGCTGCTGGCCAAACGAGGCGCAGGGCGACAAGCTCACAGAACGCGTGCGGGTATGGCGCATCGATACCGGTGACGAGCTGGCCGGGCCAACCGAACCGGCCGTCGGCGGGGCTGCTCTACGACTCGGCCGCGACGCCGCATGGGTCGCCTGGCTGAACACGCCGAACGATAAGCGTCCGGGCCTCCCCGGTCAGCGCATCGACGGGCCGATGACGTTCGTGCGCTGGGAGCGAGACACCAAGGCCGCTACTACCAGGGCGTTCACGCCGGGCCATGGCTACCGCACATGCCGCATCACGCAGGACGGCCGGTCCGTGGTCTTCGCGGGGTCCGCCGAACAAGCCCGTCAGGTAGCAACGACGTTGGCGTCTCACCGCATCGAGTGCTGGGACGTGACGGCCGATCCGCCGACCCTGCGACCGCAGCCGACGATGCCGTCTGTCACGCCACACGGGCGGTTCCAGGTCAGCCAGGCAGGAACCGTGGCGGCCGTCTGGGACGGCAAGGAAGTGGTCGTTCACAACCTGGCTGACGGCTCGCCACTGTGGACCCACCGATTCGCGCTGGCGGACGACTCGCGGAGCGTCGAAGTCGCAGGGGTGAGTGACGACGGAGGGCGGGTGCTGGTTCGCGAGGAGTTGCGGTTGACCGTCCTGGAACGGCCGGACCCGGCCAAGCCCGAGTCGGCCCGCGCGTGGGTCGTCCACCACCGCCCCCGAATGAGCAAGCCGCCCGGCGAAGCCCAACGGGAGCAACCGCTGGCCACGGGCACACTCGCGCCGGACGAGCGGACGTACTACTTCACGCACCTCGGCTCCGACCTTCGGATCGGGGTTCTCGACCTGACCCACGACCCGACCTGGGACGGCCCGTTCCCCATCGAGCGGCGGACGACCGAATGGCTCCCCGGTCAGCGGGAACACGTCGTCCGCGACGCCGCCGGCAACGAAGTCGGTCGGCTCCGTACCGCGGGGTCGTTAGCCAACGTCATCGCCAACAAGTGGGTCGTCGCCCGATATCGAGACCGGGTATTCCCCCCGCGGAACACGGACTTTCCCATCGTGCCGGACTGGTCGGACTGGCGGTTGATCGCGGTGGACGGCCCGGCCGTGAAGGCGGTCGCGCAAGGTGACGGAATTGCGTACGCGAGTGCGAACGGCCGTTGGCTGGTCGTGCGGAACCCGGTGCCGACGCGGGCCGACACGAACGGCGGACGGCCAACTCCCAACGCGGCGCACTATTGGACGGCGACGCGCATCGACCGCCTGGACACGCTCCAGCCGGTCTGCACGGTCCCGGCCCCAGCCGGGTCGATCGTCCTGGAAGCGAGGGTCGGGCCCCGCGGCGACTTACTTGTCACCGTGACCTGCCCGGCCCCGCCGGTCGCCGCCCTCGACAGCGCGACCCTGCCGCGCGCCCCGGCGCCGAAGGTGCTTCGGGCGTACGATGTGGCGACCGGCCTGGAACGGTGGTCGGCCGAGATCGGCGTCGGGTTGGCGTCACCGCACCACATCCAGTTCAGCCGCGACGGGCGGCGGGTCGTGGTGACGTTCCGCGAGGGAGAAGACGTCGGCCGGGTGTGGGTCGGCCGGCTAACGGACGGCGGTACCGACGCCACGTTCCAAATCCCGGCACGCTTCGCCGCGTTCGCATCGCCGGCCGAAATGCCCGATGGGAAGCTTCTATTCGCCATCGCGGGCGAGGTTCAGATATGGGACCCGGCGAGCGGTACGATGACGCACCGCTTGGCCGGCCACTCCGCCTTCCCGCTGGCTTACGCCTTTACGCCGGAAGGGGGTCGGCTGTTCCTCCTCGACTCGCCGAATCAACAGAAGTCGAGCCGGCTGCATGTGTGGGATTTGATCACGAGCCGCGAGGTGCTGACGTTGCCCGTCACCCCGGACAACCAGACGTTCGTCGAAGCCGTTGTTCGACCTGACCGGCGGGAAACTCCGGTACACGGCGACCGACGGCATGCGCGCGGCTGGACAGTACGCCGTTGCCGGGGGCGAGATCGCCATGACGGACGTGACGCGACTGCTCGAAGCGGCGCACCGCGGCGACCGGCACGCCGCTGCGGAGTTGCTGCCGTCCACCAGCATGGTTCGGATAGAATCCTATCGAGGAGGCTCGTGCCATGCCGCTCCGCGATCACTTCCGTCCACCGTTGGACACCAGTGCGTCGTGGGAAGAACTGCACGGCCAATGGCCGGCGGCCATCGTCGCGCAACTTAACGGGAAGTTGCCGCTGACATACGTCGCCGGGCCGGTCGTCCACGTGGGATCCCAGGTTGAAATTGACGTAGCCGCATACGAAAGCGAAGCCGCCCCTCCGAGCTTCGGCACGGACGACAGTAGCGGCGGTATGGCGACGGCCGTGTGGGTCCCCGCGGCTCCCAGCGTCGCGGTCGAAACGGAGTTGCCAGACTACGACGAGTACGAAGTCCGCATCTACGACGTTCGCCGGGGCCGACGGTTGGTGGCGGCGATTGAGCTGGTCAGTCCGCGAAACCTGGACCGGCCCGAAAGTCGCAACGCCTTCGTCGGCAAATGCGCGGCATTGCTCCAGAAGGGTGTCGCGGTCAGTATCGTGGACCTGGTAACGGTTCGGCACTTCAACCTGTACGCCGACCTCATGGCGTTCATCGGCCAAAGCGACCCGACGCTGGGTGCCGATCCGCCATCGCTCTACGCAGCATCGTGTCGCTGGTTCCGGAAAGAGACACGGGCCATGCTCGAAACCTGGTCGCACGGTCTAACCCTGGGGCAGCCGCTACCAACGTTGCCGCTCTGGTTGAGCGATGTTCTCGTCGTACCGCTTGACCTCGAACAGAGCTACGAACAGGCGTGCAAAGACTTGAGAATCCGGTGACATGCCCCCGGTGACACAACTCCTAGAAGCCGCGCACCGCGGCGACCGGCACGCCGCTGCGGAGTTGCTGCCGCTCGTCTATGGCGAACTCCGCAAGCTCGCTGCTGCGAAGTTGGCCCAGGAGAAGCCCGGGCAGACGCTCGATGCCACCGCCCTCGTCCACGAGGCGTACCTCCGACTCGTCGGCGACCAGCAGTTCGATGGCCTCGGCCATTTCTACGCCGCCGCGGCCGAGGCCATCCGCCGCATCCTCGTCGAACAGGCTCGCCGCCGATTGACTGCCAAGCGCGGCGGCGAGCGGCAGCGCGAAGACCTCGACCCCGACCGGATCGCGGCTCCCGCTCCGGACGACGAGTTGCTCGCCCTGAACGAAGCGCTCGACCGGCTCGCCGAAACCCATCCTGAGAAGGCCGAACTGGTGAAGCTACGATACTTCGCCGGCCTGACCGCCGACCAAGCCGCGGCTGCACTCGCCGTGTCGCCGAGCACTGCCGATCGGTACTGGGCCTATGCCCGCGCCTGGCTGCGCCGAGCGATGACAACTGGCTTCGGGTTGCCGTGACGGAATGCTGTGCCGAACGGTCCCTTCCAACGCGTAACGATCGGCTCGCAGCCGGGTTATTTCTGCATCCGCGGTCGCCACGCACTTCTGAAAGCGGGAGGTTCGGATGTCCGTTCGTTCGACTGGCTTGCTGTTCGTCGTCGGCGCATTCATCGCTGGCACAGTCGTGGCCCAACCGCCATTGGACCGCCTGCGCAAGAACAAGACCAGCGACGGCAAGGCCGACACGTCCAAACTCACGACCGTGACCTGGAAGATCGGCGATGCGACCCGCGAAGCGCTCCTCCACAAGCCAGGATCGACCGACGCGAAGCGGCCCGTCGTCTTCGCGTTTCACGGGCACGGGGGCAAGGCCGAGCATGCAGCCCGCCGGTTCGCGTTCCACCAGCATTGGCCGGAGGCGGTGTGCGTCTACCCGCAGGGTCTGCCGACGGCCGTGCCCGGCCTGGACCCGAACGGCAAGCTCCCCGGTTGGCAAAAGTACATCGGCGATCAGAAGGACCGCGACATTGAACTCTTCGACGCCATGCTCAAGACGTTAACGGCCGACTACCAGATCGATGAGAAGCGGGTGTACGTCGCGGGGCATTCGAATGGTGGGTTCTTCACGTATATTCTGTGGGCCGCTCGCGGCGATAAGCTCGCGGCCGTCGCCCCGGTCGCGGCCACGGCGTCCATTCGAGATTTCCGCAGCCAGAAGCCGCTGCCGGTCCTCCACGTGGCCGGTGAGGCAGACCGGATCGTGAAGTTCGCCGGCCAGGAACTGACGATCGGGCAGGTCCGCAAATTGAATGGCTGCGACTCCGAAGGTCACGCCGCAGGAAAATGGTGTACCGAATACCGCTCGTCGAACGGCCCGTCAGTGGTCGCGTACATCCATCCCGGCGGCCACGAAATCCCGGAGGGCGCGCCCGAACGGATCGTCCGGTTCTTTCAGGAGCATCCGCGGAAGTAGTCACCTACTCCGCCAATCGTTGCAAATCGATTGTGCCCATACCGTTTGAGTGCATTCGGAAGCGGATCCTCCACCTTCTGGATCATCGAGCCCGTCGCAACCTTGACTCCCGCCATCCGGCTGGCTGGTATATGATTGGAGATAGCCCGTCCCGCGAGCGATTTCCGATCCGATGGCGTTTCTGCTGTTGCTGTTTCTCATTGGTACGTCGCTGCCGCTGCCGTGGCCGGAGTCGCTGGTCGGCGGCGGGTTGATGGCCGGTCTCGTTGCAGGCACCGCGAGCGGTCTCGTACCGGTCCTGGCGGCGTTTGCAATCGCTTGGCGTACTCGCGCCCGATTGCTCGCGGACCCGACCGGGCGCGAAGAGACGCTCTACCGCTACCATCGCGCCCGCGGCTACCACTTCTTCTTCACGATGGCCCTGTACGCGCTGGCGCTCGGCGTCTTTGGCTGGGGGTGGGCCGTCCGTGACCTGTTCGGCGCGGAGACGCCCGAGGAGCTACCGTTCGGGGCCGAACTCGTGCAGATGGTGCCGTTCCTCGCCGCATTGGTGCTGTCGTGGGCCGGATTCTACACAGCCGAGCGCACGGCTGTAGAGACCGCTCGGCTCAATGTGCGCGGCGGGCGCTGGAGTTACGTAGCGTTCCTCGCTCGGCAGCATCTGGCGATGACCAGCGTGCCGCTCGGGTTGTTCGTCGTGCAACAAGGGCTTTTTCGCGCGTACCCCGAATGGGGCAGTAGCCCGTGGGCCCGCGCCGCGATGCTCTCGCTCGTAATCGTGTTTCTGGTCGTCGCGCCGTGGCCGCTCCGCTTTCTGCTGGGGACGCGCCGGCTGCCGGATGGTCCGTTGCGCGATCGGCTCGTCGCAGCCGCCCGCCGGCTCGGCTTCCGCTACTCCGATATCCTGCTCTGGCACACCCGCCGCGGCGTCGCCAACGCGATGGTCGCCGGGCCGCTGCCGTGGGTCCGGTACGTCTTTCTCTCCGACCGGCTGCTCGACGACCTCACCCCAGACGAGGTGGAGGCGGTGTTCGGCCACGAGGTCGGCCACGTCCGCCACGGGCACATCCCGTATTACATGTTGTTCATGTTCCTGAGCCTGCCGGTCCTCGAAGGACTGTGGGCAGCCGGCGTCACCTGGGCGTTCGGCCCGGAGGGGTCGGCGATGGCCGAGGCGTGGCGGGAGTGGGGGCAGTGGAACGCGGTGCCGGCCGTGGCGCTGATCGGGGCGTACGTGTTTGTGGTGTTCGGCTTCCTGTCGCGGCGGTGCGAGCGCCAGGCCGATGTGTTCGGCTGCCGGGCGGTGTCGTGCGAGCAACCGGACTGCATTGGCCACCTGCCCGACGAGCCGCTCTCGCCGGGCGGTCGTGGCCTGTGCCCGACCGGCATCCGCACGTTTCAGCGCGCGCTCGATCGAGTCGCGATGGTGAACGGCATCAGTCGCCGCAAGCCGGGCTGGCTTCATGCGTGGATGCACTCGACGATCGCGCGACGGGTCGAGTTCCTGGAGCGCGTGATCCACGATCCCAACCTGGAACGCCGTTTCCAGCGGCGTCTCGGGGTACTGAAATGGGCGCTGCTCGCGGCGCTCCTAGCCGCGTCCGCAGGGCTGTCGTACGCGGGTTACTATTAGGCGAACGCCCGACCCGACGGCCGGGCGTTCGCCCTATAATGTACTCCACGCCGGCGCGCCAAACGCTCCACCACCCCGGACGCACCACAATGCCCGATCCCGCCGCTCCTAAAGCCATCGCGCTGTATTACGATGACGACGCCTACGTCGAGCTAGTCCAAGGGTCACCAGAGCAGAAGGCAGTCGGCCGGCCAATGGGGTTGATGGGCCGGCAAGTGGCCGGGAAGGCATTCCTCGACGCCATGCTCGTCCACACCCGTGTCGAAGAACTCGTCGGGCTTACCTTCAACGACCCAAGTGCGAAGTCGTTCGCTGCCAGCTGTCGGTCGGCACCGTGTCCGGCCGCGCCGAAGCGGCGTTTCCGCGTCGTCGATGGACGGAGGTTCTTCCGCGAGTTCGCCCCCGCGCCGCCGGCCAGCGTGCTGCACGTACCCGAGCCCGCCGGTGCGCGGTTCGCTTGGGCACGGCGGCACGCCGCTCCCGGTCGCTTCTGCCTGAGCGGCGTGACCCACACGCTCAGTTCGACCCGAGCCGTCGACCAACTCCGCGATCTGATGCTCGCCCCGTTCGAGCCTTACGACACATTGATCTGCACCTCGCGGGCCGTGGTCCGCATGGTCCGGGCAGTCACGGACACATTTGCCGACTACCTCCGCGACCGATTCGGTGGCACGCCGACTCTACGGCCGCGGCTCGCGATGATCCCACTCGGCGTGGATACTGACCGTTACCGCCCAGCCCGGCCTGAGGAACGGAGCGCTATTCGCACGACGCTAGGGATCGCCGACGACGAGGTGGTCGTCCTGTTCGTTGGTCGGCTGTCGTTTCACGCCAAGGCACACCCGTTCCCTCTCTTCGCGGGACTCGAGCGGGCGACTCGCGCGACGGGAAAGAAAGTCCGCTTGCTCTGCGCCGGGTGGGCAGCCAATGATGCGACCAAGAAGGTGTTCGTGGATGGTGTGCAAGCTTTCGCGCCGACCGTCCGCACCGACTTCGTCGATGGGACGCGCGCGGATCTCCGGTTTGCCGTCTGGCACGCGGCCGATGTGTTCGCGTCCCCATCCGACAACATCCAGGAGACGTTCGGGCTGGTCATGATCGAGGCAATGGCGGCTGGCTTGCCAGTGGTCGCCACGGACTGGGACGGGTACCGCGATCTTGTCGTCCACGGCGAGACGGGATTCCTGGCCCCGACGACCATGGTCCGCGGCGCGACTCGTGACGCGACTGCCCAACATCTGATGGGCGAGCTGAATTACGACCACTACCTGGCCACCTGCAACCAGGGGACGACGGTCGACATCGCAGCCACGGCTGACGCATTCAGTCGCCTGCTCGTCGATGCGGGTTTGCGACGGCAAATGGGCGAAGCCGGCCGCCGCCGTGTCCTCGCCCGGTTCGACTGGCGACACGTTGTCCGGGCGTACGAAGACCTGTGGCAGGAGATGGATGCCGAACGCCTCGCCCGCGCCGCTGAGCCACCGGCCGCCGGCCCGGCGATCTATCCGGCCCCGGAACAGACATTCGCCAGCTATCCAACCACCTGGCTCGACGACGCCGACACCGTCGAAGCCACCCCAGGGGCCGTCGAACGTCTGCGACAGATTCTCGCCAGTTCGCTGTGCAACTACGTGCCCGGCAATCGCAGTACCGACGTGAACGTACTGAGCGAATTGCTGGCGGCCGCAGCCACGGCCTGCCCCGTCGCCGACCTGGACACCATTTGCCAACGAGCCGGCTGTGGTCCCACGTCAAGTCGGGCGTCGGTCGCCTGGCTGCTCAAGTACGACCTGCTCGTCGCGACCCACACCCCGGACGTCGTGCCGGTCAGCGATTAGGGATTCGTCGCAAAGGTTGCACGTTTGAGGGGGTGCGACCTGTTGTTTGTCGCGTGCGACCCATGCGACCTTTGCGACAAATAATCTGAGCCTCGGCGTCAATCGCAATGCCACTCCGCCGCGGGGGAGAAATGTTCATTATTTTCAGTTGCATTTTGGCCGCAAGCCGTTTGTGCGGTCGGCACCGTTGGATTGCTGCGAGGTAATCCGGAATCATGGGTTAACGCGAAATGAACATGGTGGTCCGAGAAATCACGCAAAACGGCGTGTCCACTTTGCGGCGCAAATCGCAATTCTCAATGTGCCACGCCCGAATTCCGTTCCAAGGATCGTCATGCCTGTCTCCCCGAACGCTCCGCGCCTTGACGGCGTGCCGCGCTATGACGATGCATACCACGAACTGTCGTTCCACGGTCGACTGGTAAAACGCTTCCAACGACCCGCCCCGTGGCAGATCGTGATCCTGGCAGCCTTTGAGGAACAATGCTGGCCGGAGGTTATCGACGACCCGTTGCCCGGCGGCAACGGGATCTATGTCAAGGGCCGGTTGCACGATGCAGTTAAGGGGCTCAACCACAGCCAGAAAGCGAAGCAAATTCGCTTCGACACCGTCAATTACGGCCAAGGAGTGCGCTGGGAAGAGGTACTGGACGACACCTGACATCCTCCGACGATAATCCTACGATAATCCATTGACGGCAAGTGATTCGCGACTATACTGCGGAATCGACCTACTAAGACGACGGAAGCGGCTGAACGGCCGACCTAGGCCGGCCGCCGCTCGGGTGAAGCTGTACGGCCTGAACGTCACGGCGTTAGGGGGTGACTACTCACTCAGCATAGTGATGACGTCGCGGCCGTAATGATGTGTCGCATTGCCAACTTTGGATCGTCTAACCAGGGGGCGTTATGACAGCAGCCAAGTGAGTCGGTGCGATGGTCCTGTGTTTCGTGGTTGGCGGCGTCGCGGGCATCTCCGCGCGGCCCTACGAGGACGAGGCCAAGTGTATCAGTTACTTCTGTGGAAACATAATGACATGTGGTTCTGGGCATGGGAATTGCGGCAATAGCTGTATAATCGACCTCGATGACAAAGCGGTCGATCACGGGAGATGCGATCCGCGGCTCGGTCAAGAGGTGTCATGTTACGTAGCTCCTGAACTGACCTATCTTTGTAGCGGAAAGTGCCCAGACGACTCTTTCTGCGAGACTGATTTTATGCAGGGCTGTACAGGTCCGTAAGCTGCATATCTCCTCGCCGAGTCGTCATGACTAGTAGATTACGATAGCCCGCTCCGGACCAGCGAGCTGCCGGGACGGGCTGAGCACAATCGCTCAAGAAGGTGCGTCACGACACCCCTGCCCTACGCACGTGGCGTAGCTATTGTGTGACCTTCACGCTGCCGATCGGCCTAACAATTAGTGCTTGCCATAGCGAATAGATTGAGGCGTCCTCTTCACGACGCACAAAGCCTTGATCGAAGTGGCAAGTATCAGTCGCGAATCCGTCGGCGGGAGGAGCTTGCCGGTGCTATTCCAGGTACTGCGATTCACCACATTCTGCCTGGCCGCTGGCGGATTGGACCTGGATCTACAGCAACTTCTACGCTTGCACGGCGAGGCAATCAGCGCCATACACTCCCTGAAGTGCGCTATCGAGATAGATGGCGAGCCAGGCGGCAAATTGAACGGGAGCTACGCTCGGTCCGGGTCGGACATTCGTGTGGTGTGTGATGGCCGGGGGCTACGTCATGAGGTAGTTGTTAAGGGGTTGGTCGTCACGTTCGTGTCACACGTCGTGGGCCGTTCCGACGGCTCGAGAACCGCAGGTGGAACGAAGCCCGACGACGGCACCGAATACTCGCGGTGTGACTATTGGTCGCGCTGCCTGCTCTCACATAAGCTCATTAACGTGAATAAGAACGTCCCCCTTGAAGAGTTGGTCCGCGAGGCCGTCAGTGTGTCAGACCCGGTCCCATATACACTCAACGGGAAACCGCACCTGGTCATCGAACTCGATACTTCAAGGCCCGCCCAGTTCACTTATAAGTGTAAGGTGAAACTATACTTTGATCCATCTGTGAATTACCTGGTCCGCCGTGCGGAGTATGATTCGACATCGGACACCGGGAAAACGACCAAGCGCATTGTTGACGTGGAGCGTTTTCATGAGGCGAGGCCGTCAGTGTTCTGCCCGGTGGAGGTAAGCCGTCACATGGTTGTGAACTCCGGTCAGCCGGAGCCCGTTGTTTCGGTTCGTGTAAGCAATGTGGTAGTCAATGAGCCAGTGCCAACAGACATCTTTCGAGTTGCATTGCCGAATGGGATTCTATTCCGAAACATGACGGAAGGTACAGTTTATCGGGTCGATTCGGCCGGAAGACCTACTTCCAAGCCCCAAGTTGATACGACTGATACGCGACATATCCGGGAAGGCGGTAAGCCCACGGCTCGCGCAGAAGGCGCGGAGGGCGGGGACCGTAGGATGTGGCCCTGGGCGGCTGCGACAGTCGCTCTAATCGGCGCGGGTGCGGGAGCGTTCTACGCTAGGAACCGCCGTCGGCTGGGCGGAAATCGGTGACACGCGGTGTATAGCGCCTTGGCGTTAGTAGGATCACCTACCCGTGAGGTACGTACTGTGGCGCGAAGGACACTGATCCAGGTGTTTGCCGCGGGCCTTTGCACCTGGGCAGGCTATTGGCTGGTCGCATCGAGGAGCTATTCGGTTATTCGTGCGAACATCGGTTCACTTCCGTTGCTCGAATGTCCGGGCCGGGTTGAAATGGGGGCTGGGATCGCCGAGTCGGCCGTGGACGTTCGTTTCACGATTGCGAACCGTGGCGGCGGCACCCTGGCGGTCACTCGCGTAGTCACTAACTGCTCATGTACGGGACTGTCGCGGATCGTTGATGGCCGCAGGGCGAGGGTGTCGGCAATGGACTTGTCGCCCGGTGAATGCGCCGACGTTGTACTCAATGTCCCGCTGAAGCCGACGGCGAGCGGCTCGCTGACAAGCCATGTGACGCTGCACACCAATGATCCCGACAAGCCGGTCCATGTTGTCGAGGCGGTGGTGACGGACCTGCACGGAGGAGTGTTCGCCGCACCTGCCACGGCATCCTTCGGCGCTGTCAAGGTTGGTGTCCGTGTCGCGAAAGTCGTGAGCCTTCTCGACAGTGGTATGCGATCACGGCAGATCAGTCGTGTTTCCAGCTCTGACCCATCGGTAGTGACAGTCGAGTTGAACCGCGATGGTGGAGTACAAACGTCTCCGCGTGACGGGTTTAGACAACTCGGCACTGTTACGATCGGTGTCGTTCCGGTTACTACGGGGCGTCTATCGGCGAATGTTCTTGTTGAATTCGACGGCGATGTCTCTCGGCAATTGGCAATCCCTGTAGAGGCCACGGCACCGGCATTGGTTGAAGCACATCCGAGTACCCTGACGGTGCCCCGCAGGTCGAATGCTGGGCCGGTGTACTCGGCAACGGTCTTGTTCAAGTCATCGGCCTCGGACGTGACCTTTCTGGATGCGGCATGTCCCACCGGACTCAAGTTTGAGGCCCTTTCGACGGTCAATGCCCAAAACGTGATCTGCCGAGTCACTTGGGATCCGGTCATTGGCAGCGCGCTGTCCGACAATAACCACCCGATTCCAGTTCGTCTTAGGGCGGGCGCGACAGAAACGTCTTTGGAGGTGCTCGTGCGATGCATTAGGGAGGAACAATGACGCGAAAGGGCATGACGCTGTTGGAACTGTTGGTTGTTATCGCCACGATTGGGGTCCTGATGGGACTCGGTCTGGCTGCCATTCAGAGGGCCAGAATGTCAGCAGACCGGCTAAAATGCTGCAATCAGATGAAGCAAATCGGTATCGCGCTCCACGGCTACCACGCTACCCACGGACGACTTCCACCGCGACTGGCCGTTAAGTACCCTAGCCATCTTCCAGAGGGGGCGCTCGGCTGGATGGCTCTAATCCTCCCAGAGATGGGCCATGACTCAGTTTACGCCCAGGCCGAGCGGGCTTGCCGGGTCGAGCCAAATCCGCTCCGAACGCCGCCCCATGACGGGGCGCGGCTAGTGATTCCAGACTACGTATGTCCTTCGGACGGTCGCTACCAGCCGATGACGGACGTGTGGGGCCGCACCTCCGGTTTCGCTTCGTACCTTGGGGTCGCGGGCGTGGCCCAGGTCGGCAATTGGCAGATCTGGAAGGGCGTGTTTGGCGACGCGCTCGGATGCCGACTGAGCGAAATCGAAGACGGTTCAAGCCAAACCATTATGGTCGGCGAACGGCCCGTCCCAGATTCGTTGCAAGCCGGGTGGTGGTACCCGGTCTTCGTCGGGAGTGCGACTGGTGTGGTCGGCCCGAACAACTTCATGTTGGTTGGATCGAGTCGTATAGTGGAGGATCCGGAATGTGCCGGTGCGCCAGCTCCGTATCGAGCCGGTCAGTTGAACAACGCGTGCGACCGCTATCACTTTTGGAGCCTTCATAGTGGCGGTGCCAACTTCGTCTTTGGCGATGGCTCTGTCCGGTTCCTGCCGTACGACAGTTCCGATGCTGTGTTGCCTGCCCTGGCCACGCGTAGGGGTGGTGAGGTTGTTGAAGCACCCTGATGAGTCAGGGCGAGCTAACCGATCAGTTCACGACAACAGACGGACGGTTCCGGCCTGAGGAAGTTTCGCTTAGCCTTGCCCTGCCGGTCGGCCGAACAGCAGGTTGAAGCGCGCGCTCTGAATTGCGGCTGTGCGTCTCTGTCACATCCTTGAATCGGGAGGAAGTCGTCGGACGGGATTTTGTCTGGCCAGACCGCCCGGAGGCTGTTGTCGGCCGCGAACGCGCCGGCGAAGACATGGGCGTGGCGGGTCGTGTCGAGGCGAAGGACGGCCCCCTCCAGCAACGGATCGCCGAAGCGGTCCACGGCCGCCGGGGCGGGCGGGTCGCCGAGGCCGGCCAGTCCGCCGCACGCCAGCGCCAACAGCGCGACCGCCGCGAGCTTCGGCAGCGGGCCGGCCGGGGCGGCGGCGGCCGCCAGCGCCGCGACGGCCGGCGGGGCCGCGACAGCGGTGGCCGCATCGACGGCCCGCGCGACGAGCCGCGCCGGGACGGCCTGGCTCGGCGTGGCCAGGAGCGCCGCGGCGAACGCGGCCGGCGTCGCGATGCCGCGGCGGGCGAGCCGCCGCCGGAGCCGGTCGCGGCCGCGCTCCAGCCGGCCCTTCACCGACCCGGCCGTCCACCCGAGCCCGTGGGCGGCTTCGTTCACCGTCAACCCTTCGAGGCAGCACAGCACAACCGCGGCCCGCACCGGGTCCGGCAGCCGGGTGAGTTCGGCGTCGATGACGGCCACCAGTTCGCGGCCGGTAGTCTCGGCCAACGGGTCGGCCGGACCGCGGTCGGCCAGCCGGGCCGGGTCGGGCGCGCGGGCGGCGGATCGGCGGGCGGTGCGGGCGACGCGGACGGCCGCGCCGTATAGCCATGCCGCCAAGGAGCCGGCCTTCCGCACCCGGTCGACGCTGCGGGCCAGAGCGAAGAAGGTGGCCTGGAAGGCGTCCTCGGCAGCGTGGTGGTCGCCGAGCGCCCGCCGGCAGGCGCCGAGGACCATCGGCCCGTGCCGCTCGACCAGGGTGGCGAACGCCGCCTCGTCGCGGCCGGAGCGGAATCGGTCCAGGAGTTCGGCGTCGGGAGCCGGGTCGGCCCGGCACACCGCGCGGAAGAGCGCGAGACGATCGGACGCGGACATAGTGCCTCCACGACCTTGGGCGCGGCGGGCCGTCGCAATGTAGTATCCCGCCGGGCCGGGAACGGCACGGCAGATTTTCGCGCGTCGAATACGCCGGCACCGGCCGCCCGATCACGGCGGCGGAAACACACCCTCCGCCATCGGGGATCGGCGGAGGTCTACGCGATCGCGGGCATTCATCGCCAGAACGCGAATCGCGGATGAAGCAACAGCACTAGGCCGCCGGTCACCAGGTCAATCCTGGCCAGGCTGGGCTCCTTGTGTTTGTTGTCGGGCAGGCACGACAGGGCCAGGTTGGCCGCTACCGTTCGGCCGCCGTGCTGCTCGGCGACGATGTGGTCGATTTGGAAGGGAAGGTCGCCGGACTCTTCCGGCCGTATTCGCAACACGCTCCAGCGCGTTGCCGCACCAAGCGCATTAGGGATCGCTTCATCGCTCGCCTACGACCCGTCCGCCGCCTGCTGGAGAACCTGCCTAGCCCTCGAGCCGCTCCCACAGCGAATCCAACGTGACGGCTGCGATTCCCGCGCCTCCCCGTTGTCGGCGTCACTTCCCGGCCGTTGTCGCCAGCGGCACCGGGTGGATCGTGACATTGAGCGGCTGGCCGAGTTTCGGCCACTCGCGGTCTGGGTCGCCTGGCTCCAGCTCGACGATGCACTCGAGCGTCTTTGCATCGTTGCCCGCGATCAGCGATTCACTCGCCGATCGCCGCGGCAGATACGCCCCGGCCATCGATACGACCTTGCCCTTCCAGCGCACCGAGCGATCGTACTTGTCGAATACTTCAGCCGGATAGCCGGGCTTCACCCGGTGCACCACTTCCTGGTCGAGGTCCACGCGAACGAAACGCTTGGCCGAGGACGGCACAAACAGGATCGGCACCGTTCGCGATTGCGGTCCCAGCACCGTGCCAACCGCGACTCCGACCCGCAAGACCATGCCGTCGTCCGGGGCGGTTACGATGAAGTCCTCGTGCCGGCGCTTCGCTTCGGCGAGCCGGCTCTTGGCTAGCTCGACGGCCTGCGTTGCCTTCTCGACAATCGCGTCCGGGCGGGCGGCCTTGAGCGAATCCAGCTTGGCCTTCTCGGCTGTGACGCCAGCTCGCGCTGCGGCGACCAGTTCCAGCTTGGCGTTGTACTGCTCCTGCGAAGCGACGACGCCGATAGTCTTATAGACGCTGTCGGCGTCGGCCTTGGCGGCAGCAGCTTTGCGCTCGGCCGCCTCGATCGCTGCCTCTTGCTCCTTCAGGCCGAGGGCGTGTCGCGCCAGCCCTTGCTTCGCGTTGGCCAAATCGGTCTCGGCGATCCGGACGGCGATCTCAGCTTGTGCCTCGGCATCCACGGCCGCCGCATCGTCCACGCGCAGAAGCCGGTCGCCTTTCTTGCACGCCACACCTTCGGTCGCCAACACCTCGACCACGCGGCCCGGCACCAGCGGCGCGAGCGCGGCCATTGGCATGTCGGTATCGAAGTAGCCGTGACCGATGACGCCCGACGGAGCCGTCGGGCTGGCCGTTGGCGGCGGAGTCGGCTGGCCGAACGCGCTTCCGCCGCCGACCTGCAAAACGTGCCGCGCTCCGAGCAGGCTGCCGGCCAGCAGAACGATGCCAGCCACCCAACCGAGCAGGCTCCAACTCCCGCGCTTCTGTGGAGCAACGGCGCGCGGCGGTGGCAGGGTCGGCTTCTTGAAAGCCACGGCGGGGCGAGTGCGCTGGACTCTCGGTTCGCTGACCGTACTCATAGGTCCACCTCTGCTGCAGGTCCAGACTTGCCATCGGACGAATGAGCTGTCCGACAACCCGTCGAACCTACTTAGTGTCCGCCGACGAGGGCGTCAGCCCCCTCGACGAGTCGCCCATCTTCCAAGTGGAAGACGGTATCGACAAACGGTGTCAACCGGGCATCGTGCGTCACCACTAACAGCGTGGCCCCGCGATCACGCGCGGCAGCCCGCAGCATCTCGACCACTTGTTCGCCGTGCGCCCAGTCCAGCGCACTCGTCGGCTCGTCCGCAAAGCACAACAGCGGGTTCTTCACGAGCGCCCGACCAATCGCCACGCGCTGCTTCTCACCGCCGGAAAGCTGGCTGGGCAACATGTGTCGCCGATTGCCCAGGCCCAGTTTCTCAAGCATGTCGTCGGCCTGATCGCGGGCTTCACCGGCCCCGAACCCTGCCCCCCAACGCAGGACGATCTCCAACTGCTGCCGGGCCGTCAGCGCCGGGAACAGGTTGTAGCCCTGGAAGATGTACCCGCAATTCGCCAGCCGCCACTGCTCGCGCTCGCGGTCACCCATCGCCCAAAGGTCCACCTCCGCACCGCGGTCGCGGTCGAAGGTCAATACCCGGCCCGCACTCGGCCGCAAAAGGCCCGAGATGACGGCCAGCAGCGTGCTCTTACCCGACCCCGATGGCCCCATCAACAGCGCGAACTGCCCACGGTACAGCTCCAGCGACACGTCATCCAGAGCCAGCGTCTGGGAGTCGCCGTCGCCGAACGCGCGCGTCAGCCGTTCCGCGGTCAGGATCGGGTGGTCGTTCATGGTCGTCCGTAAACCAGCATCCGGCACACGGTAAGGACCGTGTGAATGATCGCCCATGAGCCGGAAACTGAACACCGAACCCCCCCAATTATCTTAGTAAGTTTGCCGGCTCCACGTGCCGCAAGGACCGCAACGCCGTCAGACCCGCTGCAAGAGCCATGCCCTCGGTGATAATCGCTGTCCCTGCCAGCAGTTCTGGCTTCAAGGATACAATGACACCCACCATGCTGGCCGCGCGGGCGATGCCGAACGCTGCCGGCAGCGCGGCCACCACGCCAAGCAGGCCGATCCAGAACGATTGCGTCAGTACCGCCGCTGACATCCGCCAGCGTGGAATGCCCAGTGCCCGCAGCACGGCATATTCGCGAATCGCCCCAGCCGTCGCCGCGTACAGCGTTTGCGACGTCACCACCGCGCCAACGAGCAACCCCAGCAAGGCCGCGAACCCCAGCGCCAAGCCGGCCCCCGTGCGCCACAGCCAGTACATTCGTGTCGCGAGGACGAAGTCCTCGCTTGTGAACGCGGTCAGGTCGTTGATCTTGCCCGGTGTGGGGTCGGCGTATTGAGCGTTCAGCCGGTTCACCACGGCCTTCGCAGCCGCCTTGTCGCCGTTTGTGCTGCCCAGGAAGTACGTCACCTGAGTCTCCTGGTAGCGCAGGAGTGCCCGCGCTGTACTCAGAGAACAGAACACGTACGAGCCTTGCAGACTCTTGTATCCCTTGACGGTTCCGACCAACTGCACCGTCCGGTCGAAAATCTTCCCTTCCTGAACGGGCACATCCGGGCCGGGCTTTACCAACCCGAGTTTGGTTAGGTCAGCCTCGTCCACGATGATCGTGAACGGCTCGGTTAACCGGTAGCGCAACTCCGGTGTCAGCCCATCGACGGCTCCGAGTGAATCGTTCTCCAGGTTGCAGCCGACGACGATCACCAGTTCGGCTCCGCCCTTTGGCTTGAGCCAATAGAGGAACCCTTGCAGGTACGGCTCGACGCGGGTCACTCCGGCATCCGTCGCGAACCGGCTCCGATGGCTCTCGGGAATCGGTCGGCCGAGATCCACGGACTTCAGACCCTCCCAGCCAACCCAGAAGTCGGCGCGGGTTTTGTCGATCGGTACCGACGTCGTGGACAGCATGCCAATGAGCAGCCCCGCCTGCAGCGCGATCAGGACCGCGCTGAACGCCACGGCGAACACGCCCGGCAGATAGCGCCGGCGGTCATGCCAGAGGGTGGCGAAGGTGAAGCTCATCGACCCTCCCTAAGCCCACCGATGGCCATCGGTGGGTGCCCAGTACTCCACCGCTGGCCATTGGTAGACGTTGCACCGTTCATGTCCGCCAGGCTGCCGTCCACGAACACCTGATGCCACAATTGCGTCGCCGTCACAGCGACCAGTCCCATCTCGACGGCCGTGCGCGCCGGGCCGCGGCGCATCATTGGCACTCGCTTGCGCCAAGCCGCCACAGCCGTCGGGTCGAAGTAGCCAGTTCGCGTCAACGACTCGGTGCTCAACAGCTCGTCGATGTACGGCGGAGCTTCGTCCAGGTGGAAGGCGTCCATGGGAGCACGGAACATGACCTTCTTCCGCTGGGCGATCTCCTTCGGCAGCCAGCGCTCGGCCACCTTCCGCAGCAGGTATTTGTCCTTCAGGCCCCGGAGCTTCCAGCGCGGATGCAACTTCGCTAGCCAGGCGACCACGTCCTCGTCGAGGAAGGGGTAGCGTGTTTCGACCGATGAATGCATGGCCACGCGGTCGCCCTTCGAGGCCAGCAGCATCCCAGCCAGCATCACCCGGCTGCCCACGGCAAGCGCCCGGTTGAGCGGGTGCCAGCGTGCCATCTCGGTCGGATCGAAGCCCAGATGCTCCCACGGCAATTCGTCGGCCGTCGCCTCGCGCATTGCGTCGCTGTAGAACAGTCCGCGCGACACACTCATCACGCCGTACACATCGTGCCAGGCGTTGTACCCGGCCACGGCCTTGCAATTCCGCTGAATCTCCCACCACGGCAAGTACGTCAGACCGGCCAGCTTCGCCGCGAGCCTTCGCAGTCGTAGCGACAAGTTCAGCCTCGGCACCACATCCATCAGGCCCAGGACGCGGTGAATCTTGAACCAGGGGTAGCCAGCCAACCACTCGTCCGACCCCTCGCCCGTCAGGGCAACCTTGTAGCCGTGGGCATGGACCGACTTCGCCAACGCGACCATTGCCGCACAGGCCGTGTCGATCACTGGAGCCTCCGCCGTGCGGATCAGCTCCGGGTAACCGGCCATCACCTCCGGCCCGCCGAACGGCACGACGACCGAATCGCAGCCGACGTGCTTCGCAACCAGCCGGGCTTCCGGCTCCTCGTTGAACCCGGACTCGCGGACCCCGATGGTGAATGTCGGGATCGGCCGGCCGAGCGCTTTCGACGCCAGGGCTACCACCAGGCTCGAATCGACGCCGCCGGAAAGGTACGAGACCACCGGCACATCGGCCCGTAACCGCCGCTCCACGGCGGCGATTAGAAGCGCTTCGAACTTGTCGGTTAGCGCTGCCTCGTCACCATCCTCCTCCTGGCCCCGCTCAGGGAATTGGATGCGCCAGTATGACTTCGGGTGCAAATCCTGGGGCGATGTTTCATTCCCGAGCCGGAAATCCAGGTACTGCCCCGGTGGCAGCAGACTGACTCCCTCAAAGCACGTCCGCGGACCAGGTACCGCGAAGAACGTGCAAACTGCATGGATCCCTTTCCGGTCCGGCTCAGCCGCTACCAGCCCGGATGCGAGCAAGCTGCGGACTTCAGAGCCGAACACCAGCCGCCAACCGCCCGCGTGTCGTCGCAGGGCGTAGTACAGCGGGCAGATGCCAAATCGATCCCGGCCGATCACGACGCGCCGCTGGCGGGCGTCGAACAAGGCAAACGCAAACTGACCGCGCAGACGGTCAAACATTCGCTCGCCGTACTCTTCCCACAAGTGCGGCAACAGTTCGGTATCGGTCGAAGTCCGAAACCGATGGCCCTTGGCCTGGAGCGCCTTTCGTTCCTCGGGAAAGTCGTACAACTCTCCGTTGAAGACGACCCGGACCTGGCCATCCTCACTGCCAATCGGTTGCCGGCCGTCCGCCAATCCGACGATGCTCAGGCGTCGCGAGGCGAACTGGACACCACCAAGTTCGAGGAAGCCGTCTTCATCGGGACCGCGGTGGACAATCGCCTGGGCCATCGCATCGAGCGCTGCTCGCGGCGCGGGCGTTTGGCCGGCGAGGTCCACAATTCCGGCAATTCCACACACGCCCGCCACTCCTGGCCAGTCGAATCCGTTCTGGGGACAATTGTTGCACTGATTGCCAACGGCCGATTCGACACGTTGGGATCGATTCCACTACCTTGCCCCGGCTCAACGCATTCGCCAAGCTCTCCAATTTTACCAGAGTTCCCTGAACCCTTAGACGATTCTGAGAACGAAACCCATTTACCCCGGTGGTCGGGCGCGGCGTACCGGGCACGGCCCGTACGCAAGGCTTGGGCGGGAGATTCGGTGGCGTTTCGCCAACCGGTACGAGTCGAGCGAGCCGTAGAATCGGCCCATTAAAAGGATGAAGATACCGGCCGGAGTCGCCGGCGGCAAGGGTTTGAGCAGATGAAAGTTACGACAATTCGGTGAGAGCCAGACGTACCGTCACTCTTGCATCACCAGTGGCAGCGTCATCGTCGCACCATTGCGGACGACCTTCACTGAAACGCTTTCGCCCGGCCGCCGCTTCGTCAGCGCGTGAGCAAATAGGTCGGTCTCGCGCTTCGGGTTCTCCAGGCCGTCGAACTCGACGATGATATCGCCCGTCCGAAAGCCGGCCTTGTAGGCCGTGCCGTGTGGGCCGTTGGCCTGGGCCGCGCGCTTGACCGCGAGTTCGCCCGTCGGCTTCGTCTCCAAGAGTAGGCCGCCGAGGGCCATCCGCCGCAGACCCCAGCTCGATGCTCGCCACGATAGATCGTCGCGATGTCGCCAGCCGTCGGGCAGGCTCAGCGTCAATTCCATCGGTGTCCCGCCACGGACCACGTCGGCCTTGATGCTCACCGGTCCTGGCGGGCTGCGGTGCAAGACCCATTGCACGTCGGCCATCGAAACGAGCGGCTGGCGGTCGAGTTTCGCGATGGCATCGCCGGCATGGAAGCCCGACGCCTCTGCCGGCGATCCGGGTTCGACGCGCAGGATCGTCGCCTTTTCTTTCGGGTCGAGGACGAGGCCGAGCGCCTTCGGGTGCGGGTAGGGGAATAGCACTTCGTCCGAGAGAAGGCCCCTGCTACGTGCGAGAGACTTTGCTGCGTCGCCGATCTGGTGGCAGTGAATGCAACTCCGGGCGACGCCGCCTTTGTAATCGATCTGCGACGTGAACTTGTCTTTGAGTGCAGGGTCTTTCTCCGGCGACGCGAACTCCGGTGTCGGACCGCGCTTACCAGCGAAGGCCGCCTTGTTGGCCGGGTAGCCGGCGTGCAGATCGAGGGCGGCTTGCAGCGCTTTCGCGAGGCCGTCGATCGACACGTCGTCGGCCCACGACGTGCGGTGTGAGCGGGTGCCAAAGCGACCATAAATGGTGCCATCGGCGTTGAGTAGGAACGCTGCGAATGATTGGTCGGTATCGAACTGGAACATCGACAAGTCGAGGCCGTTAGTCGAGACGATGCGAACGCGGACGAACTTCTCCAAGAGGGGCCGGACGCGCGGGTCTTCGTTGACGAGGTCGTCATCGAGCTTAACGCACTCTTCGCACGGGATGCAGCGCAAAACGGCGAGGATCGGTCGGCCGCTGGCCTTGGCCTCGGCGACAGCTTTCGCGAAGTCGTTGTAGACCCAAAAGCCGGCGGCTTCGACTTTTGTCTTGTCGGCCTGGACTTTGAGGTCGCGCGGCGTCTGCTGCGCGAAGGCGGTTGAAGCGACCAAGAGAACGGGGAAGAGGGTATGGCGCGTCATGCGGCCATTCTCGCCGCGATGGCACTGATGGCCAGAGCGCTAATTCCACAGCGCCCACGACCCTGTTGCCACAACATAAGCCGCGATCAATGCGTTGGTCGTCGCGTGAGCCACGACGGCATCGGTCAGTTCACGGCGGCGATACAGCGCGACGGCGAAGGCCATCCCGGCTAACACCCCGGCGAACCATCGGCCGTGCAACGCTCCGAACGCGGCAGAGGAAACCAGAAACGATAGCCAGGAGAACTGCCCCGGCCGGACTTCGGTGAAGTCGGTGGCCATGAGCCGACGAATCAGGAAGCTGCGGAATGCCAATTCTTCGACGAGCGGTACGACTGCAACCGAGCCAATAACCCGAAACACGAGCCAGATGGCCGCCGAGAAAGTAGGCAGCTCGGCCACGGGGTTGGCAGCGGTCTGTGCCGGCTCCAAGGCCATCCACAACGCGAAGACCACGATACCGATCGCCACTGCCAGCCAAGACCAGGTCCATCGCAGATCGCTGTAGACGTCCCAGTAGTACCAGAGCACTACCGTCGCCACGATAATCCGGAGCGCGTACAGCCGATCAAAGCCTGTGGAGAACGCGCCGGTGACCATGGCCGTGCCCATCAGCGCCATCAGGGGTCCCAAGTAGGCGGCCGCGGGGTTGTGGCCCGTAGGCGTGGTCTGGTCCACGTGACCGAAGAAGTGGCTGCGCCGCGCTCCGAACATCAGCCCCAGGCTAACTGCGATGAAGGCGAGCCAACCCGCATGCGAGTGGAACCCACCGAGGGCGACCGCGCGGGAGCCGTACGAGCCGAGGACGATCAGAGCGGCGATCCGCACAGCGTTAGCCATCCAGATGATGGCCGTGCCGAGCGGGATCAAAAGCAAGGCATTGGGGAATCGTAGGTCGCGACGAAAGACCCACAAGAAGACGATGAGAAAGACCCAGATGAGGCCAATCCCCTCGTACCCGGAACATTCCGGTGCGACCTTGACGCGAAAGGCCGTGGTGCCGATGACGAACCGTTCCGGGATGCACACGACGTCGGCCCCGGTAATCCGCAGTAAACCGCCCACCGTTGCGAACGTCGCCCGACACAGAGGTTGCCACAGGAGATTCGTCAATTGGCCGGCTCCCCAGGCTAGCCCGCCGATGGCAATGGCCGCCAGCAGGACCCCCGAGCCGTGCCGCATCAATTGGCCCCACGCCGCAGGCGGTAGAGCCGCCGCCGCCCACAGCGCGAGCGTCGCCATCCCGGTCAACAGCCAGGCGATGAACCATAGGGAACCGGCCGTCAACGCATTCGGGTCGGTCGATAGGACGTGCGCCGTGATCGCAGTGAAGACGGCGAACGCGCCCAGGTGGCCGAGCAAGAACGCAATCCAAACGCGTGCCGGGGCGGCCGGGCCGTCGAGTACCCCGGCCACGGTCCACGGTCGCACACCACGAACGAGTAACACCGCACCCACGGCGGCAATGGCCATGTGCAAGGCATGGCTGGACTGTCCGAAGATATGAGCCCACCAGGCGTTCGAGCGGTCGAGAATGGCCGTGTCGAAAGCGACTGTGATGCCAAGGATTTCGGCCAACAGCAACCCGGCCAAGATGGCCCAACGTCGTATTGGCAATGGCTCCGGCGACCGGACATCGCAGCAGGGTTCCGGCGCGACGGACAAGGGGCTGGGCCTCCGACAACGGTAGTTATGGCACGGCCGCCGCGTGGCGGGATTCACTCACCGAATTCCCGGCGACGGGCCGATCGGGTGTCGTCGACTCGGCCGAGGCACCGGCTTGGAAGTATAGCGGGATCAGCGTGCGACGGTAGTACGGGTCGCGGAACTTCCAGATTCGCGATTCGATGAGGTAATGGAACACGAACAGGCCGTCGAAAATCGAGATGGCGACTCGCGAGGGGAGGCCTAGCGACGAGTCGTCCACCCGCATCAGTTCGCTCATGCCTTGCCAGGCAAATCGCATGACCGGGACCGCCAGGGCAAGCAACAGACCGTAGAAGACGATCTTGTGACGGCGGAACTGACCGAAGAACTGGTCGGGCCGGCTTTCTTTGTCGAGCGAAGTGTGGAAGCAGCGCGGGGCCATTAGTACGTGGTACTCGACGTAGTGCATGGCCAGTCCGAAGGCATAGAGCGCGGTACTGTAGACTGCCAGCGCGGCGGCACACGTCTGGAGCAGGAAGTAGGCAAATGGGGCCGCTAGCGCCGTCCACGAGCCCGACCGAAAACCGGCAACCGCGAAGCCGACGAGATTCCAGATGAACAGCCCCACCACAGCGGCCAGTACGACTTGCGTCGCCGGGCGCTCCAACCGCAACTCGCCGCCGCTAAGGAAGGTGACGAACAATAGTAGAGCGACGCCGGTGAAATAGTGGTTCTCGGCTCGGCCCACCCAGTTCGGAAAGCGACAGCCAGAGCGCATGCGAAACAACTGCAGAACGCCGAAGCTCTGCCGCGTGGAATGCTGGAAGTCCGCGAGCCGGATGGCCCACCGGAGGACGAGGTCGAATGTGGGCAGCACGACCGCGATACCCAGGGCGTGATAAAGGTCGAAGGAGACGAAGATGATGGCGGGAAGCCAAAAGTAGGTCGCACGGTTGGCCGGGCTACTCGCGAAATAGCGAAGGTTCGCGCCCTGGAAATAGAGGGCAAACGCGATCAGAAAGTGCGTCATGCCCAACATCCAGAGGTAGACCGACCCGGCCGAAAGCCGGTAAAGGTACCCCGGGTCGCCGCCAGCGAGAAAGCACAGTGGAATCGTCAAAAAGAAAAACGATCCGAAGATGAGGTAGACCGGCCACTTCCGCTGGAAGTAGCCGGTCTCGGATCGCGCGGTCGCTACCGGGTCGAGCAACGTCTGCGACATCGGCCGCCTTTCGGATACCGAGTAGCCCGGTCCCGGACACGTGTGCGATCGATCGCCATCCCATCGAGCCGAACCACGGTACGGATGCCAGCGCGTGCGGCCCCTACTTACGGCGGACGCGGTTGGCGAGAATCAGGACACTGCCCGACAGGAGCGTCGCAGCACTCAGCATCGATCCAGCATCGACTTCTGGAACTGGTGGGCCGCTCGCCCATGCCGTTCCGGGAATCGAGACCAGGATCAATGCAAGGCCGACGACAAAGCGAACGGCCGGGACAAATCCCGCGCGATGAGTCATGTCATTGTCCTTGTATGGCGGCATTTACTTGGCGCGTACCCGATTCGTCAGGACCAACGCACCGCCCGATAGGAGCGTCAGTGCGCTCAGCATCGAGCCAGCATCGATCTCCGGAGTCTGTGGGACGCCGGCCCAGGCAGTTCCGCTGAAGGCAACCAAGACCAATCCGAGCCCAAGTGCAAAGCGAGCGGTCGATGCAAGTCCATAACGGCGAATCATGCTCCATGCCTCCTACTTAACAGGTGACGAACTCGCGTCGCCTTACCACACCGTGTGGGGACGACGCAGAGTAGGCCCAACCACGGTTACTTGCGTCGAAGACGATTAGTCGCGATCAGGAGGCCGCCCGAGAGCAGCGTCAAACCGCTCATGGCCGTGCTGGCATCGATCTCGGGAACATCCGGTGACGGTTGGGCAAAAGCCGTCCCGCAGAAGGCCAGCAAGACCAACCCAACGCCGAGGACGAGACGAGCAGTCGCCGCGAGTCCGAACTGACGATTCGTGTACATGAACCGATCCTCCTGTAACAAGCGATCCGACTCTGGCTCCCCTACCCGCGATATGCAGGAACAGATGCCAAGCGGACCCAGTGTTTCGAGTCTTGAGCCATCCTCTGGCTTCCGCGCGCAACCGTAGGAAACCTGCGGTGGCGTCGACGGCATTGGCCGGCGTACGACGAATGAATGTCAGATGATGCGCTTGATCCTAGCGAGGCTGGGAACGTTGAGCAAACGAAATCCTGAGAAAATGGGCGATTTGAAAAAACGTCGGCCCGCCGGTCTTGGGGCAAGAACCGGCGGGCCGACGCGTTAGGTCGCTGTCAGACGAGTCTCAGACGGTTAGCCGCGCTTGGTCGTGGGCTTGACCATGAGCAGGCCGCCGTTTGCACCGGGAACAGCGCCGCGGACGAGCATCACGTTGTTCTCGGTATCGACGCGGACAACGTCGAGATTGCGAGCCGTCACGCGCTCGTTGCCGTAACGGCCGGCCATCTTGATGCCCTTCTTCGGTCGGCCACTACCGCGGTTCGAGGCGTTCGACGCGATTGAGCCGCGCTGCCGGGAACCTTTCTTGACGCCGTGGCTGTGCCGCAAGCCGCCGAAGTTGTGTCGTCGCAAGACACCCGCGGTGCCGCGGCCCTTGGTCTTGCCGATCACATCCACCGCTTTGATGTCGGTAAACACTTCGCCGACGTTGACGATCTTGCCGACTTCCAGTTCGGCCGGCTTGTCGAGGCGGAATTCGCGGACGTAGCGCTGGGGCTCGCAGTTGGCCTTGGGCAGAAGAGCCGCGCCGGCCGCTTGCAGCTTCTTGCGGCGCTTCGATTCAAGGTCCTGAGCCACATGCCCGCGCTCGGGCCGGGTCGCGCTCTTGCGCCTTTTGTCCTTGAACCCAAGTTGCACGGCGTCGTAGCCGTCGCGATCCTGGGTGCGGACCTGCAAAACGCGGCAGGGGCCGAGCTGGATGACCGTCACAGGGGCGATCTTTCCGTTGTCGTCGTAGACCTGGGTCATTCCGACCTTGGTACCGAGCAATCCCATTGCCATGACGGCCGACCTCATCACAAGCGGTATGCGCAAGCCCCGACATGCCGGGGCCGAAAACTCCGGAACAGACATTATGCGAGGCCGAGGGGCGTACGGCTAGGGTGACATTTGGAGTGCGGTAGCTCCGATACCACACTCCCAAAAAATGGTGCCGACCACTTCCGGCATGGTGCTTGGGCCGCAGCCGCTTGCGGGCCTTCCTCCATTTCGATTGGCCCCTGCCCTCGGCAAATGCTACGGTTGCGGTGCCGCTGGTGCGGCGTCCTGCCTGCGTGCGATAGATCGAATTCCTGTCCTGCCAAAAACTTCGCGCCCGAATCGGCCCGCGGGCGCGAGAGACCCATACCGATGAATGTCCCACACAACGCCAACGCAACACCGCTACCGGCGGGAATGTTGGCTGCCGGGGAGGCTGGAGTCGTACGGCTGCGGATTGACTACCCGGCCAACCCGCCGCTTCATTGCGTCGCAGCGGTTGTGGTCCGCGCCGAATCGCCGCATCCCGCTCCCCTGACGCCCATGCCATCGTCGCTCGGGTCGCTGACCGTGCGGCTAACTGCGCCCGGGTGCCAGGTCGTTCCGGACGAAGCAGCGCTGAACCTCGCCCAGCAAACGCCGACGACGCTCTACCTGACGCCACTCGCCGCGGGGCAGTTGCCAGGAGCCGTCGTCGAGGTGCTTCGACAAGGCCAGCCGATGCAACGGGTAGCGCTTTCGCTCAGCGTCCCGCGGCCCGGCGGCTGGCGCAAGTGGCTCTGGCTCGCGCTCGCGCTTCCCGCGGCTTGGTGGTGGCTGACGGCCGCCGATGCGAGCTTGCTGAGCGACGCAATCACGAACCGACTGCCGCCGGGACCGTGGATCGCCACGGTTGGGCCAACCATTCGGCATGCCCTTGAGCTCATGGCCGGAGCCGAGCGATCGTTGCGGATCGGGCTAGTGTTGGCCGCGATACCACTCGCGGTCGCCGTGCTGACACTGCTGGCCAGGCGAACACGACGGCGCACGCAGTTCGGCCCACCGCTCGCGCTCGGGGCGGCCACGCCATCGTCGCGGGGCCGCGGCGTCCCGGCCTACCTGACGCCAGTCTCCCCAGACGAATTGGCCCAGGTGCAATTGTGACATCTCTCTGATCGGAGCCGGCACCCGCGCCTTCGACGGGTGCCACGTCGCGCCTGGCGATCAACTCTTAGCCGGCTCTTGGACGCAGCGATGTGGCGTTCGCCGCGATCGCACCCAGTAAATAGACAAACCACCTCGCTATCGCGTCCCTTCTCCGAGGTGTCGCCTTGCCATTGGCCATTCGCCATTCGCTCGTGTCGGTCTTGGGGGTTTGGCTCGCGAGTTGCGTTCGACTTGTCGCTGCCGACTTCACCTGGAGCAGTTCGGCCAGCGCCACGTTCAACGCCACGAGCAATTGGGCGGGCGGCGTGGTGCCATCGTCGGCCACGGATACGACCTTAATCTTCCCGAGCCTGCTCACGCAACTCAACGGCACCTATACCGCCACCAACGACCTTGGCACCTTCGATCTCAACTCACTGCGATCGACCGTGTCCGGCGCGGGCAACCTGTCGACCACCGTTTCGGCGGGCAGTACCCCGACCGCCACGCTGCGCTTCAACGTCAACGGCGCGACGCTGCCGACCATCGTCAACGACGGCACGGGGAGCTTTCTCGTGCAGAATGGGAGCGCGACCACCGGCGTTACGATCAACGGCGGTACGACACTCCGGCTCCTGACGAGCAGCGTCGGCAACCTGACGGTGTCGGCCGCCATCGGCCAGACGGGCGGCATCGGCTCTGTAGAACTCGCGGGCACCGGGCCTCGCGCCTTCGGCACCGGCGGTCTCATCGCCTTGACTGGGGCCAACGCCTACGCCGGCGGCACCACGATTACCAGCGGCAACATTGGCGTCGGCAATGGCTCGGCGTTCGGCACGGGTATCGTGACCGTTTCCGGGGCCAACCACACGCTCCAGGCCACGACGGCTACGTCCCTCGCCAACGCATTCCAACTGAATCAAACGCTCAATGTGACCGGGACGTCCGACTTCCGCTTCAACGGCAGCTTCTCCGGTCCTGGCGGCGTTAACTTCACGCCCGTGGGCAACCAGTCGTTCGCGTTCTTCGGCAACAACTCGTTCACGGGTGCGGTGACGCTGCAAGCGATCGGCAACGTCGTCCCCTCCACGGGCCCTGCCAGCGGCGTCGGCCTCAGCAGCGGTGCGACGCTGACCGGAGCGTCCGGCTACATGGTTGCCGACAACTCGTACTTTTCACTGGCCGCGGCAACGGCCGTCGGCAACCGGCTCAACCCGGCCGCCGGGCTGACACTCCACCGGGCCGGATTCAGCATCGACGGCAGCGACACCGTCCCGACCGTCGAAAACCTGGCGTCCCTCACGACCACCGGCATGGCCACGATCTTCATGACTCTGACGTCAGCCCAACCGGTGACGGTCGCGTTCGGAACCTGGAACCACGCCGGCAACTCCACCGTCGTCCTGGCCGTACCCGGCCTCGGAGGCACCGGCGGCGGCGCAGGCAACGTCGCCGTTGCGAACGACCCCGGCGGCGCGGTCGGTGGCGGTGGCGGGCCAGGGACGACGACGCGCAGCATCCTGCCATACGTTTCGGCCAGGGTCACGGCGAGCGACGGCACTCCCACTTTCGTCGCCTGGGACGCGGCTACCGGCAAACTCGTACCACTGAATCCGACGACGGATTACGCCTCGAATCTGTACCTGATCGGCACGAGCAACCCCACGGCGAACGTCCGCCGAGCCGTGTCTGCGACGAACAGCTACGCCGGCGGAACGGCCAGCCTGAACGCCGCGACAACGGTCAACTCGCTCTTGCTGGGGACCGACCGGAACGATGCGATCGTCTTCGGCAACTCCGTTGCCGGGTCGGCGACGCTGACGGTCGCCGGTGGGGCCGTCTACAGCGCGCCGCGGGCCGCAGGCGGATTCGGGAGCAATTCGCAGGTCGGCAGCGTCCTCAACCTCGGCGGCCTCGACTTCGGCTCTCGTACCGGCTACCTGCATGTCAATGAGCCACTATACATTAACGCGCCGATTTCCGGTTCCGGCGGCATCGTCAAGAGCGACGTCGGCACCCTCTTCCTCAGCGGCCCGAGCAACTTTACGGGGAACGTCCAACACAACGGCGGATTTTTCGCCTTCAACTCGGACGCCGCCCTGGGGGCCGCGGCCAACGCTATCGTCCACAACGGCGGCCTGACCGCCCAGTTCGCGTATCGGGCGTCGCCGTACTTCGACCGCTCGGTCGGCGGCCTTTCCCCAGTCATCGCCCGGCCGATCGTCCTCGGCCCCGCGGCGAACAACAACTTCGCCAACCTCCTGTTCAACTCTGTGCTGACGTACTCGGGCACCGTGTCCGGCCCCGGTGGCTTCCGCAAGTCCGGCGAGGGGGCCATCGTCCTCACCGGGACCAACACGTTCGCCGGCCCGCTTACGGCATCGGAAGGCATCCTCGCGGTGTCGGGCGACGCGGCGATGGGCAGCGCGACTGCGTCCCTTATCCTCGTCGGCGGGACCTTTCAGCCACAAGCGAGCTTTGCGACCGCTCGCAACGTCCTTGTGACGGGAACCAACAGTACCGTATTCGCGGCCGGCTCGACGGTGCTACGGCTCGACGGCCAACTCGCGAGTTTCGCCAACAACCTCGTTTTCGCGAAGGCGGGCGGCGGCGAGTTGAACCTGACTGCGGCGAACACGTACTGGGCCGTGCGTCGGCGACGCGGCTGGAGTCGCGGCTGACCGTGCCGGCCGCGGCGGAGACCGGCGGCACGCTGCGGCTGGAGCGGGCGCAAACGGGCGATCGCTGCCGCTGGCGGCCAGTCCACCGCCCCGACGTTCGATTCACCGTCAACCCAGCGCGGCCCTGGTTCTCGACAACACAGTCGCCGTTAACGGCACCGTATCGGCTCGGTACCCGTCGCGCTCAACGGCGGCACGCTGCGGCTGGTCGGCAACGCCGCGGCCGACACGACCGAGTTTTTCGGCATCGCCGCCGACGAGCGTGGCCTCAATGTCACCGCGCGCTGGGCGGCACCATCGTCCTGGACCAGCCGGCCATGCGCTGGCCGGCGACGACGTTCGTCGCCACGTCGACCAATCCCGCCGGCGCTGCCATGGCGGTCTTCCAGGGGACCAACCTGCGTGGCGGCCGGCGACCGGAACGGCCGTGCTGTTCAACGCCAATCCGGCTCAGACCAACGGGCTGATCCTGAGCCGTGTTCGCATCGTCGCCGAACGATGCGGCGACCGACTTCGCGACGACGGTCGCCTCCGCACAGTTCCGCACCGGGCGCGCTTCACTACCTGGCGCGCCGGCGCGCTGCCAACGACCGTGGTCGGGCCGCGCCACCTACGACCAAGCCGCAGTAGCGACGCTGACCGGCCCGTCATGCGAACGCCGTGCGGTTCTCGTCCGTGGCGGGATCGCTCTCGGAGCCAACACACTGGACTCTCAATGACCGGATCGCTCTTGTTCGTGACCGGAGCCGGCAACGTCACGGGCGGCACGATCGTACCGGTGTCAACCCATTCCGACTGACGAACGCGAATGTCCCCGGTCGGTACCGCGGCGTTCGACCGTGCTGACCGGCACCGGCGGCTTCACCAAGGCCGGAGCGGGGACGCTCACGTTTCTTGGGTACGGCGGCGACGACGAGGAAACGGCCAGCGGTGCGTATTCGGCTCAGGGAACGTTGGCCCTGGGCAACGCCACGGCCCTCGGCACCCGGCACGTCGCGCGTCGCGGTGGTCTGCCTCAGATCACGGTCGGCGCGGGGGCGACCCTCGACGTGTCCGCCCTGGCCGGCCCGGTGCGGATCAATTCGATCAACGGCTTCGGTGGCCTCGCCTTGGGCAACGCCACGATTCAGACCGGTGCGGACAACTCGACCGTCGCCGGCGGCGTCACCGGGTCGGCGGGTTCGCGAATCGCCGTCGGCGTTCCGCAGTCTGAGGCGACCGGCAACACGTTCGGCAACGGCAACGTCGCGGTCACCCTCGCTGGCAATAACTCCGGCTTCGCAGGCAGCTTTGCCGTGTACTCCGGCATCCTGTCGATCGAGTCCGCGACGGGCCTGGGCACCGGCGCGTCGGTGATTCAACTCGGCGACGTGACGGGCACCAATCAGGCGTTGATTCGGTTCGGGCCGGCCGTACCGTCGTTCGGCCGCGACATCGTAGTCGGCGCGAGTACGCCGTCGAGTCCGCACGCGATCATCGCCCCCGGTGCGGCGAACTTCCTCATCTCCAGCAACATCGCGTTGAACTCGCCGCTCGTCCTATCGGGTCCCAGCTCCTTTTTCACCGGAACGGGAACGATGACACTCACCGGGGTTCTTTCCGGCCCTGGGTCGGTACGCCAGATCGGCAACGTGGCGCTGACCGGCGCGAACACGTTCACCGGCGGCTACACGGCGGACGCCGGAACGACCGGCGTTCTGGCAGTCCTTGGCCTCGGGTCCGATTCGACGACAACGACGGGACCGCTTGGCACCGGGACGCTGACGTTCGGGACGAATGGGGCGCTCCTGCGAGCCGACGGCGGGCCACGCACGATCAACAATCCGATTGCGATCGCCCTTAGCCCGCGGAGCGATAACTTCGGCGTCGTCGGTGTCAACGACCTGACTCTTCGCGGCACTGTGGACATGGGCACGCAGGCGGCCCTGAACTTCAACATCGCCAACAAGGGCGTGACGACGTTCGCCGGCGTCATCTCCAACGGTGGCATCTTCAAGAACGGTCCCGGCTCGGTCGTTTTCTCCGCACCGGCCGGCAACTCTTACGCCGGTGGGACTGTGGTCAATGCCGGCGTCCTCCTGGTCGCAAACGTGACCGGCTCCGGAACCGGCAGCGGTGCAGTGACCGTCAACGACGGCGCGATCCTCGGTGGTACCGGCATTATCGCCGGGGCCATCACGTTGAACGCCGGGAGCATTCTCGCGCCAGGAGGCATCGACAACGTCGGCACACTGACGACGAACGTGCAGCCGACCTTCGCGGGCGGGCTGCTTCAGGTCAAACTCGCTGCGCTCGGGCTGGGCAATTACGGCCGGCTGAATGTGACGGCGTCGGGCAGCCTCAACCTCGGCGCAGGCAACCCGATGCAACTCGTCGTGACACCCTACGCCGGGGCAACCGATGGGTCGTTTACGATCATCGGTGGGACCGGTGCCACTGTGCTGAACCGCTTCGGCAACTTGCCGATCGATCAGAGTTTCGTCTTTACGAACCCGACGACGCTGACATCGTATGGTATCTACTATGGCACCTTTGCGGGGTCGCCGGGGAGTGTCGTCATCGCACCGATTCCCGTCCCGGAACCGGCGCTGGTTCTGACAGCGTGTGCCGCCGCAGTCGGGTTGTGGCGGCGGCGAAGGCCTTAGGCCCGAATTCCATAACGATCATCCTCAGTCACAGCCCGGAAAGACCCATCCCATGTCGTCACACCGACCATCCCGAAAGCGAACCACCCGCCTGAGCCTCGGGCGTCTCGAAACACGGCTAGCACCTGCGGTGTTCGCCGTAACCACAGAGTTGGATGTGGTCAACCCCACCGACTCCGTCGTATCGCTACGCGAGGCGTTGCAGGCGGCGAATGCGGCGCCGGGAGCGGACACCGTTACGTTCGACGCGACGGTGTTCGCCCTACCCCGAACGATTCAGCTATCCGCTGGGCCAATCGACGTTGCCGACTCCGTGGCGGTCGCCGGTCCAGGGACCAACCTGTTGACCGTGCGGGGCAACGGCATCGATCGGCTGTTTGCGTTCAACGCCGCGGGCGGGAACCTGACCCTCGGTGGCATGACTTTGACCGGCGGCCGCGGGGCAGTCATCTTCCATGGCGGCATCCTGACCATCACCGACGCCGTGATCCGTGACAACACCGGGGCCGACTTCGGCGGCGGTGTGTACGCGGTCGGTGCCCCGACCGGCGTCTATGTCCTGCGAAGCACTTTTGCGAACAATTCGGCGGCGACTGGCGGTGGCCTTTACGCCGCCGACGCCGAGGACGTGCTGGTCGAGGGGACCGCATTCACAGGCAACACCGCCGAGGCCGGGGCCGGGGCATACTTCAACAACCGCACGGGCCTGAACCACGGGCAACTGGTTGTGCGCGACAGCACGTTCGCCGACAACCGGGCGACGCTCGGCGAAGGCGGCGGGCTACTGGCCAACGGTCTCGTGTCGGTCCAGGTCGCGGGCAGCACGTTTAGCGGCAACGCGACCGGGCCTCAGAACGGTTACGGCGGGGGGTTAGGCGTCTTCAAGAACACGAACGCCCCCGCGATCGCCGTCGCTGTTCGCAATTGCACGATCTTCGGCAATACGGCGTCGGCCCCGTCGGGTGGTGGCGGCATGTATGTGGACAATGTCGGCGGCACCACGACCTTCACCGTGGAAAGCACAGTCGTCAGTGGTAATAGCGCTCCCGGTGCCCCCGACCTTGCGGCTGGCCCAACACTCCTGACGCGGAGCGCGGTCGGTAGTGCCAGTGGGTTTACGCTGGCCGCGGGCAGCACGGGTAACCTTGCCTTCGGCACCAACCTGCGGCTCGGGCCGCTCCAGGCAAACGGCGGCCGTACGGCCACACGGCTACCGTTGGTAGGAAGCCCTCTGCTCAACGCGGGCAGCAACCCGCTCGGACTAGCGGCGGACCAGCGGGGCGACCCGTACCTGCGCGTTGTCGGATCGGCCGCCGACATCGGCGCGGTCGAGGTCCAAGCACCCGCGGACCTGTCGGTGACCCTGACCGATGGCCGACTCGTCGCCATCGCCGGCGAGGCCGTCGTGTACACGGCCGTGGTCCGCAACACCGCGATCACACGCTTGCCCGGAGCCATGTTCACCTTCGCCATGCCCGCTGGCGTGCAGACGATGACCTGGACTTCGGTTGCGGTCGGTGGGGCGACCAGCACGCCGTCCGGAAGTGGACCGATCGCCGACACACTCGATTTACCGGCCGGCGCGTCGGTGACGTACACGGTGACAGCGACCGTGTCCGCGACAGCTAGGGGTACCATCCAGGCGTCGGCCACGATCGCACCGCCGCTCGGGTTCGACGATCCGAACTCGGCCAACAACACCGCCACCGACAAGGACACGATCCTCGTTGGGCACCGGATCATCGCCGTGGGAGCGGGCGAGGGCGGCGGACCGGAAGTTCTGGTGATGGGGGCCGCGGACGGACAGACACTCTACCGCTTCAACGCCTACGACGCGGCCTTCCGGGGTGGAGTGCGGGTGGCGACGGCCGATCTGAACCGCGACGGCATGCCCGACATCATCACCGCGCCAGGCGTCGGAGGTGGACCGCACGTCAAGGTCTTCGATGGGGCCAGCGGCGCGCTCCTGCGTCAGTTCTTCGCCTACGACCTCTCGTTTCGCGGCGGCGTCTGGTTGGCCACGGGCCAAACCAACGGCGAACTCACACCCGACATCATCACCGGGGCGGGCGAGGGTGGTGGGCCGCACGTCAAGGTCTTCGACGGCGCATCCGGAGCCCTTGATCGCTCGTTCCTGGCCTACGACATCTCGTTTCGCGGCGGCGTGACAGTTGCCGGAGGCGACGTGACCGGCGATGGCTTCGATGACGTGGTGACCGGCACGGGGCCTGGCGGCGGGCCGCACGTTAAGGCATTCGACCTCATGCGTGGAACGACGCCACTAAGCTTCTTTGCCTATGAGACCACATTCACAGGCGGCGTGTTCGTGGCCGTCGGCAACGTAGACGACACGCCGCGGGCGGAGATTCTCACCGCGCCCGGCATGGGCGGCGGCCCCGTCGTCAAGGCATTCCGTACGGACACGCTCGGGTTGGTTCGCACTTTCTTCGCGTACACCTCGACGTTCCGCGGCGGGGTGCGTCTGGCGACGATTCCCTCCGGGTCCGATGCGGCTGGCACGATTGTCACGGGGGCCGGCGTCGGTGGGGCACCGCACGTCCGCGCGTTCGACGCTGCGGGGGCCGAGGTGTTGAGCCGGATTGCGTTCGATCCGACCTTTCTCGGCGGTGTCTACGTGGGGTAATGGTGTGGTTTACCTGCCCTCGGTTGCCGGCACCGCGTCGGCGAGGTAGTCTCACCTTCGGTAACCCAGTCCGCCCCCGAATGATGGCAAGGCCGTGCCGCCGCAATCCCGACCGATGTCTCCCCGGGTCGTCTGGTCGGTCGTCGGCCTCGGTGTCGCGGCTGCGATCGGCGTGGCTGCTTACGCCATGTGGTTCGTCCCGCCTGTGCCGCCGCCGATCGCGCCCCCAGCACCTCCACCGTCACCACGCAAAGCTGAGCCGGTCGTCCACGTTCCGTCGCCGTATCTCAACGTCGATGCTAAAGTCCGCTATGTGGGCGACGATGCTTGCAGCGTCTGTCATGCGACCGAGACGGCGATGTACCGCAAGCATCCAATGGGTCGATCCCTGCGACCGATGGCCGAGTCGCCCAAGCAGGCCGATCTCGTTTCGCGGCCGGGCAACCCGTTCGACGCGCTCGGCGTGCAATTCCGCGTCGAACGCCGCGGAGACCGATTCATCCACCGCGAGGTCGCCCGCGACGCACAGGGCCGGGCCGTCGCCGAGACGGAAGCGGCGGTCGAGTACGCGATCGGCTCCGGCACCCACGCCATCTCGTACCTGATCCGCCGGGACGGGACGCTGACCCAATCGCCGATCACCTGGTACACGCAGACGAACACGTGGGGCCTGTCGCCCAGCTTCCGCGATGTGAGCGACCTGTTCGAGCGGCCCATCGAGCCGGGGTGCGTGTACTGCCACAGCAACCACGCCGACGCCGAACCTGGCACGGTGAACGGCTACCGCCAGCCGATCTTCCGCGGCCACGCCATCGGCTGCGAGCGCTGCCACGGGCCGGGTGCCCTGCACGTCCAGACCCGGCAAAACGGCGCGACGCCGGACGTCGACCGGACGATTGTCAACCCGAGCCGGTTGGACCCGGTGCTGCGCGAAGACGTTTGCTCGCAGTGCCACCTGGGCGGCAAGGAGCGCGTCGTGCGGCGCGGCCGCGAGGTCTTCGACTACCGTCCCGGCCTGCCGCTCGATGAGTTCCTCCGCGTCTTCGTGCTGCCGTCTGAAGCGGCGGGCGGCCAGCGGGTCGCTGGGCATACCGAACAGATGACCGCCAGCCGGTGCTTCCAGCAGAGCGCGGGCAAGCTTGGCTGCATCTCGTGCCACGACACGCATTCGGTGCCCGACCCGGCCGAGCGCGAAGGCTTCTACCGCGACCGCTGCCTGGCCTGCCACGAGACGCGCGGCTGCACGGAGCCGATCGCCCGGCGGCGCGAGCGAACCCGCGGCGACGACTGCACGGTGTGCCACATGCCGCAGCGGCCGACGACGACCGGCCACGTGGCGCTGACCGACCACCGCGTCCCCCGCCGGCCAGAGCCGGGCGATCCCAAAGCCGACCCGCCGCCGCTCGCCTCGGCCCGACTATTGGTGCCGTTCGGCCGTGCGGCACTCGACCCGGACGACGCCGAGATGGCCCGTGACCTGGCTGTCAGCCTCGTCGCCACGGCCCGGATGCAGCCGGACGCCTTCCGCGCCCAGGTGAGCCGCACGTTCCTGCCGGTCTTGTCCGCGGCCGTGCGGGCGCATGCGGACGACCTGCCGGCGCGCGAGGGTCTGAGCATGGCCCTGGCGTGGCAGGGTGACCTGCCGCTCGCCCTCGCGACCTGCGACGAAATCTTGAGCGGGTCGCCGCGGCGGGAGTTGACCTTGTGCGATGCCGGCGTCATCAGTCGAAGAATGGGCCGGGACGACCGCAGCCTCGACTACTGGCAGCGGGCGCTCGCGATCAACCCGTGGTCGTCGCGCTACCGGTTCGAGGTAGCGAACCTGCTGTCGCGCCGCGGCGACTGGGACCAGGCGGTCGAGGAGTGCCGCCGCATCTTGGCCCGCAACGGCGGCCACGCCAACAGCCGGCTGCTGGTGATGCAGGACTACCTGCGCCGCGGGATGAACGCCCAAGCCCGCGTCGAGTTGGAGGCCGCGCTGGCCCTGCATCCGCCGAACGAGGCCGACCTGCGGCGGATGTTCGCCGAGCTATTGCGCTGAAGCGACGCTCGGCCGGTTCGCGACGGCGGCGTTACCCGGACGTGTCGCGCAACGCCATCTGCCGCAGCCGCTCGGCCCAATGTTCGGGCGAACGGCGGATTTCGTCCATGAACCGGCAGGCCATGGTGCTCGGCACGTTGACGCCCTGCTCCCACGACCGCACCGTCTTCGGCGAGATGCCGAGGAACTTCGCGAACAACGGCTGACTCAGGCCGAGGCCGCGCCGCGTCGTTCGGACGAGTTCCGGGCTGTACGGCTCCGGGCGCGGGTCGAGGCGAACCGTTCGGCAGGTCAGCCGCTCGGCCACGTCGCCGCGCTCGACCGCGTCCGCGAAGTCGGCCAGGGCGGCCAGGATTTTGCCGCCGAACGTCGGGGTCGGTGCCGCGCCGGCTTCCGCACGCCGTCGGCCGTTGGATCGGTTCATTTGCGCTTGCCCTTCTCTTGGAGCCGCCGTCCGATGTGCTCGATCATCTATCGGATGGCGGCCTTCTCACCGGCCGCGAGCGTGTCCTTCTGGCTCTTCGGGTAGGCGGTGATGAAGTAGACGGTACCGAAGTCCACGAACAGGACGTAACAAGCGCGATGGGAGCCGCTCTTGCCGCGGCCGCTGCCCGGCGGCGTGAAGCGTAGCTTGCGCAACCCGCCGGTTCCCGGAACCACCTGGCCAGCCTTGGGCGTTGCCAGGATGACGGATTGCAGGCTCCACAGGTCATCGTCGCTCAGGCCACAGTCGCGCCATTCGCCGCGAAAGCCCTTCGACTCGACGAACGAGAACAGGTCTTCGGGTTTCAGCATCGGGATGCCGGATCGACCGATCACGACCGAATACCACGGCCGCCTTGTATCGGTAATGTATACCATCGAATGGTATCGTTCTAGCCTTCGTTTCCAAATGACAACACGTCGCTGCCCTGAAGCTGCCGGCGGCGGGACGGGTGGTTTCATCGCAACGGTCGCGCGTCTGCGGGGTGGGTAGGCGCGACCGATCTTTCGTCTCGCGCGACTCTTGCGACGAAAAAAGTGGGCTCCGGGAAGAATCGGCTCGCCGCCGCGTTCTCCGGACGGGTAGATTGACTCTCGCACCCCTCCAGTTCGGAGACCGTCCATGTGATCCACCAACCTCGCCGCGGCCCTCGGCCTCGCCGCGCTCGCCCTCGCCCAGGAACCGGCCGGCGGGCGCAAGTACGCCCTCCTCGTCGGCGTCAAGGACTACGAAGGCGAACTGCGGCCGCTCGACTATGCCGAAGCCGATGTCACCGACCTGGCCAAGGCCTTGGCGAAGGTCGGCTACCAGGAGCGCGATGTCGTCCTGATGACGCAAACCCGCGCCGCCCGGCAGCCGCGGTTCCTGCCGACGGCCAAGAAGATCCGCGAGGAACTGACGCTGCTCGTCAAGGGCTGCCGGGCCGGCGACAGCCTGCTGATCGCCTTTGCCGGCCACGGCGTCCAGTTCAAGGGCGACGAGTGCCCGCACCTCTGCCCGGCCGACTCGCACCTCGACGACAAAACGTCGCTCGTCTCACTCGGTGATGTCTACCGCGACCTCGAAGGGTGTAAGGCGAGCCTGAAGGTGCTGATGGCAGACGCCTGCCGCAACAACCCGATCCCGCGGGACACGAGGGCGCGGGTCGTCACTGATCTGGCCAGCGAGTCGCGACCGGCGATCCCGGCCCCGAAGGAGGGCACCATCGCGTTCTTCAGTTGCTCGAAGGGCGAGCTGGCTCACGAACACGACGCCCTCGGCCACGGCGTCTTCTTCCACCACGTCATCCGCGGCCTAGGCGGCGCGGCCGACCTGAGGAATAAGCCGTGGCCCGGATTCGCCTGTCGTTCCTCGAACGCCGGACGCCCGTCATCGTACCGCCGAACGAGTTGCTGACCCTGTACCTGCGCAAGCCGATCTGCATCGCGCACTTCGTCGCGCCGGGCGGGGCGTTCATCCGCCAGGCCGTCGTCGACACCGGCTCGCCGCTCAGCGTCATCCCGGAACGCGTCTAGCGGCACGACGACTTTCCGCTCGCGGCGGTGCGCTGGGCCGTCGGCGCGGGCGAACGACAGACCGTGTCCGTGCCCGGTCGCAACTTCGATTGCCGCATCGGCATCGTATCGGTACAGGCGGTTTCGCCGACCGCGGCCGCGGCCCTTGCGCCGGTCGATGTCGTGGCCCAATTCCCCACCGACGGCGGCGCGTTCGGCAACGTCGTCGTGGGCCTACGGCACGGCGTCCTGGATGGCCGGCGGCTGGTCGTCGAACCCGACGCGAACCTCGCTTACCTGGAAGACCGTTGAGCCGCCGCCTTGGGACCGTCGCCGACGGCAAGCGCGGCAAGGCGGACGAGCTCATCACAGCGTCAGTCGTCCTTGCAGGCCACCAGTACGCCCGGCCGCAGTGACCCGAACGTCAGCACCGTCGTGAAGAGGCTCGCCGCCCGCGAGTCGACGCGTCGCACGTCCGGACAGCCGTTCGCCGTGAGCGCCGCGGCGTACTGGCCGATGTGCCGGATGTCCTTGATGACCGCCGTCCCGCCCGGCTTCAGCACGCGGGCGATCTCCGCGACGGCCCGGTCGCGGTCCTTGGGGTCGTACAGGTTGTGGACGGCCCACGACGAGACGACCGCGTCGAACGTGCCGTCGGCGAACGGCATCTGCCGCATGTCGGCGGTCTTAACCTCCACCCGATCGGCGACGCCCTCGCGGCGGGCGTTCTCGAGCGTCGCCTCCATGCAGTTGCCGCTGAGGTCTTCCGTCTGCCAGATGTCGATGCCGGTCGCCCGGCCGGTCGTCAGCCGCTTCGCCGCGCCGATGAGCAACAGGCCGCGGCCGCAGCCCACGTCGAGGACTTGCTCGTCCCCGCGCCACGCCACGTGGTCGAGCAACTGTTCGCGGTCCTTGATCTTGCCGACCCGGCTCGACCACACCATGTACAGGGCGGTCAGCGTGAACGTCACAAAGAACCCAATCCCGGTGCCGGCCAGGTCGACGTGGGCGACGACGCCCGACCACAAGCCCACGGCGGCCGAGAGCCGGAGGGCGAGGCCGGCGGCCCCGACGAGGAACAGGTTGCGGACGACGCCGGGGGCGTCGAGGCCGTAGTCCGGGCGCGGCGGCTTGGCGTCAGCGGTCATGTTCGCCCCCGCAACCGGCAAGGCCCGGCAGGCCGTCCAGGCTCGTAGCGTTCTTCTGGGCGCGGTACTTCGCCATGCCCTCCGGCCCCTTGTTCACGGCGTACTCGACGAGTTGGTCCCGGCCGCCGGCGAACTCGTACCGCGGCACCGCGAAGCCGCACGAGTCGCCGATGCGGGTGACGCGCACGCGGATCACCGAGCGCTCGCCGGGGATGTCGGGGAACAGCGGCCGCAGTCGGGCGTACTCGGGCGACCCCGGCAACAGCGCCTCGCCGGTGCCGTGCAAGCGGACGATCTTCGGCGGCCCGTCGAACGCGCAGAACATCAGGACGATGCGGCCGTTCTCGCGGAGGTGCGCGACCGTCTCGATGCCGCTGCCGGTCAGGTCGAGGTACGCGACCTCGGTCGGCCCGACGACGCGGAAGGTGTCCATGCCCTTCGGCGAGCAGTTGACCAGCCCGTCCGCGGCCAGCGGGGCCGTCGCGACGAAGAACACCTTCTGCCGCGCCAGCCAGTCTGCGAGTGGCGGTGTGATTTCCTCGTACTGCTTGCCCATCCGTGTTGCCCTCCGTCCGGTCTGTATGTAGCCGGCGCAGTCCGTGTGCCAAGGCTCAGCACACGGATAATGCCGGCTACTCGACCGGTCGACCCAGAGCCGCGCTGCCGCCTCTTCCAGCGGCCCTCGCAGAACGGGCATGGCCCGCCGCGGTCGGCCAGCAGCAGCACGCGCGCGCCGAGCGGCCGTGCTCCGCGCTCGGGGAGACACGAACATCCAGCGGACGAAGGGGTCGTTGCGGAGCTGCGGCGCGGCCATCGGATCATGGTAGTAACGCGACGGCCGCGGCGCGAGAGGGATGTGTTAACGTCAACGAGCCGCCGCGTGGCGGGCGCGGGTGCGGGCGGCCTTCTTCGCCGATGCGGAGCGGGCCGCGGTCGACCGTGCGGCCGACGCCGCCCCGCCCTTCGCGCCGCCCTTCTTCGCCGGAGCCTTGTTCGTCGCCTTGCCGCGGCCGGAGCCGGACTTTTTGCCGCCGCCGCTCGACGCGTTGACCGTCGCCCAGGCGCGGCGCTCGGCCTCGCCCTCGGAGACGCCCCGCTTCTCGTACCCCTCCTCGATGTGTTCCGCCTGGCGCTTCTGCTTGTCGGTGTATTTCGACTTATCCCCGCGTGGCATCGCTCGTCCCTCGTATGAATGGGCGACGGTACAACACGCCAGCAACTCGGGTGCCGGACGTGGCACGAAGGTTGCCGTACTTGCCCGCTGACGATCACGCCGCCCTCGGAGACTTCGAGCCGGAGGAGGCTCTCCGACTGCCCGAGGCGACGACCGGCTCGCGGTGACGGTCCGACATTTGCTGCGACCCAACCGTCGCCTGGAGACCCCGAGGAGGTTGCGTGATATGAGGAAGTTGCTCGCCGCGTCGTTCGCCGCCGCTGCCGCCATCGCCACCTTTGCCATCGTCAACGGGTTGCCCCTCATCGCTGAGGAGCCGCGCGGCTCCAAGGATGGCCACCATGCCGCCTACATGGAGTGCGCCAAGGAATGTGGCCAGTGCGCTCTGGCGTGTGATGCCTGTTCCGCCCACTGCGCGATGATGGTCGCTGATGGAAAGAAAGACCACCTCAAGACGCTACAAACCTGCCAGGACTGCGCGGCGATCTGCGGATCGGCCGCGTGCATCACAGCCCGTACTGGCCCGTATTCGGACCTCATCTGTACCGCGTGTGCCGAGGCATGCAAGCGCTGCGGCGACGCGTGCGAAACGCAAAGCCACGACGCGATGATGAAAAAGTGCGCCGATCATTGCCGGCAATGCGAAAAGGCGTGCCGGGACATGCTCAAGCACGCCAGCATTGCCAGCCGGTAAACAGCGCCGGGGAATCGTCAGCCGCTGGCGACTGAGCGAAGCCGCCAGCGGCGCTACGAGGGCCGATGCTTGAAGTACTGCACCGCCCGTTCGTGCTGCTCGGCCTTTTCGCGGGAGTCGAATGTGCCCAGGTTGCGGCGCTTCCCGGTCTTCGGGTCTAGCTTCCGCGAATAGAGCCGGTACTGCCCCGATTTCAACTTGCGGATCATTATCTTCACCTCGCCCCACGGGCCTCCAGTGTTCGGCGGGCCGCGTCGGCCCCGGTCCACCCTTCCGTGTGCGCCTCCTTGCCCTCCAGCGCCTTGTACGTCTCAAAGAAGTTTTCGATCTCGGCCAGCCAGTGGCGAGGCAGATCGGGCAAGTCGGAAACCTCCTCGAACCGCGGGTCAGCGACGGGGACGCCAAGAATTTTCTCGTCGCCTCCGTGTTCGTCGTGCATGAGTAACACGCCGATGGGCCGGACGCTGACCCGGCAACCGGGGAACGTCGGCTCCTCGACCAGGATCAAGACATCCAGCGGGTCGCCATCCGCACCGCGGGTGCCCGGGATGAACCCGTAGTCGCCGGGGTAATGCACCGACGAGAACAGCACCCGATCGAGGCGTATCGCCCCTGTCGCCGGGTCGAACTCGTACTTGTTACGGCTGCCGCGGGGAATCTCGACAACCGCCTCCACAGCAGGACGCTTCTCGGCCATCGCTGCACCTCGATTCAGACCGAGCGGCGCAGCTTATCGATCACGCCCTGGAAGAACGCTTCCTTTTGTCGCACGTACGCCTTGAACTCGAAGGCATCGGTTCGGTGTTCCTCCACGCGCGCGTCCTTAAGCGCCTGCTCCAGGAAGCTCAGCAACTGGGTTCGCTCGTCTTCGGTTAGACTGAGCGTCGTCGGTGACTTGGCTACCGTATTCGTCATCGTACTCCCTCCAATCGGGCGTTAGCTGTATTCGCCGCAACCGGCGTGCCGAACACGGCCGCGTCCGACATGCCGGTTGCGCCGACGTTCCTGCCCGACCTAGTGCCGGCCGAGTGGACGAAGCCCTGCAGACGATTGGACACATCGACGCGGTCAGGCGGCGCGAATTGCTCGCATCCATCGAATGCCGCCCCGACCGCCCGCGCTAGGACCGCGGTGGCGCAGGTGCACCGCGCGAGCTCAAATGCAAGCTCGACGTTCGGATTCGCGAAAACACCGAGTTGCGGCGTGAGTTGAAGAAGTAGCGATCACGGCCGAACCCGGGGCTCTGGCGACGTGTCGCTCCGAAAAGCCGGGACTTGCACTTTCGATCATTGCGGTTAAGATGCGTACGGACGGTGGATGTAGCTCAGCTGGTTAGAGCACCAGATTGTGGATCTGGGGGTCGCGGGTTCAAGTCCCGTCATCCACCCTCGACAAACATCGCCCAAAGTTTATTGCTGAACGCCATTTGCGGCGTACCCGTCTCGCGTGAGGCGGAGCGGCTCGGGGAAGTCTAAAGACGGTAGTCTTCAGACGGCCCAGAAGCTGACCGAAGAGCTTCAATAGGGCCACGCCTTGTGAGCGTGGATCGACTTCGTGGTCGCGGGCGGATGCGCGCAGGTGGTGCGCGCTTCAATTGGGCCACGCCTTGTGAGCGTGGATCGACAACCACGACCTACGTCTATGGGACAGGTTCGTCGGCGCTGCTTCAATTGGGCCGCGCTGTTGTCAGCGCGGATCACGTGATGTGGCTGATCTGGGATGCTGGGTTTACGCTGCAGCTTCAATTGGGCCGCGCTGTTGTCAGCGCGGATCACCCTGCTCTGAGGTCATGCCCTCCCTGGCAGCGATGCTTCAATTGGGCCGCGCTGTTGTCAGCGCGGATCACGGCGGCCGCCAAGTTCTCACCCAACGATGAGACACCATGCTTCAATTGGGCCGCGCTGTCGCCAGCGCGGATCGCGATGGCCTTGGTTGTCGAGAAGGCCCAGCACAACCCTCCTTCAATTGGGCCGCGCTGTCGCCAGCGCGGATCGCCCGACCGCGAACACCGACGCGGCCGCCGACGACCGACCTTCAGTGGGCCGCGCTGTCGCCGGCGCGTCCTTGAAGTTGGCGGTGCCGGAGACCGCTCCGACATACTCCTTCAATTGGGCCGCGCTTGTCGCCAGCGCGGATCGCGATTGGGTAAAGCGGATGCTTATAGGCCGGAGATAGACTTCAATTGGGCCGCGCTGTCGCCAGCGCGGATCGCTAGAGCATGGCAAAATCGAGCCGCGCCCGTCATTGTACTTCAATTGGGCCGCGCTGTCTCCAGCGCCGGATCGCGATGAGATCGAGGAAGCCATCGCCGGCTCACAAAACCAGACGCCAATTGGGCCGCGGCATCGCCAGCGCGGATCGCCTCGGGTGCAATTCGACCTGTCCGCGTGCGCTCGACTTCAATTAGGCCGCGGCATCGCCAGTGCGGATCGCTCGTCGTCCGTGGTGGATTGGCCGGGGCGAGGTTACTTCGAATTGGGCCGCGCTTGTCGCCAGCGCGGATCGCGTCGAGCCGCTTGAGAGCCGTGGCGAGCAGTTCCGAACTGAATTGGGCCGCGCTTGGCCAGCGCAGGATCGCCTCCAGACGGCGGAGGACAGCGACGACGGGGACAGCGACCAGGGTGGGCCGCGCTTGTCGCCAGCGCGGATCGCGGCGATATCGTCGGAGGCCGACGCTCGACGGCCGGACTTCAATTGGGCCGCGGCGCTGTCGCCAGCGCGGATCGCTTGCGCCCTCCGTCATGCTGTTAAACGCATTGACCTTCAATTGGGCCGCGGCTGTCGGCGCCATGGATCGCCACATGCAAGACTGTCGTCCTGATACGCGATGACGCCCTTCAATTGGGCCGCGCTTGTCGCCAGCGCCGGATCGCAGCAGGGCGGCAGCGGGCTGAATGAAAGTCGCCGTTCTACTTCAATTGGGCCGCGGCTGTCCTCCAGCGCGGACGTCAGCCTCCACACAGCCAAAGCCAGTCGCCGAACCGGCGGCGCACTTCAATTGGGCCGCGCTTTGTCGCCCGGCGCGGATCGCTCCATCACACAGCCAAAGCCAGTCGCCGAACCGGCGGCACTTCAATTGGGCGCATGTCGCCAGCATAGGATCGATGAAGAGCAGGTTGAGGTTGACGATATGCGCGGAACCGGCTTCAGTTGGGCCCGCGCTGTCGCCAGCGCGGATCGGTGGTCCAGCGGGCCGAAGACCGGTAGGAGGCCAGCTTCAATTGGGCCGCGCTGTCGCCAGCGCGGATCGGGCCCAGTACTTCGATGGGCTGCGCCCAGAGTGGTTCGTGCTTCAATTGGGCCGCGCTGTCGCCAGCGCGGATCGGGCTGCCCGGCCCGGACGAACTTGTCCCGGTCACTCGCTTCAATTGGGCCCTTGCTGTCGCCAGCGCGGATCGCAGCTTGAGGAGACATCGCACTGGCCGATGGCCTGGCACGCTTCAATTGGGCCGCGCTGTCGCCAGCGCGGATCGGAAGAAAAATGGCGTCTCATCTAACGGGCAGGCGACAACTTCAATTGGGCCGCGCTGTCGCCAGCGCGGATCGCAACATTCGTGGCAGCACTCCAACAGGTGCGGTGATGCGCTTCAATTGGGCCGCGGCACCTTCAGCGCGGATCAGGGCGTAGGCCGTAGTCAGCTTGTCGTTGACGCCGTCGCTTCAATTGGGCCACCCAACATCGCAGCGCGTGACAACCATCTCGGTCGGCCGCGGGCCTGCATGTCGCTTCAATTGGGCCGCGCTGTCCTCCAGCGCCGGGACCAGTTGCTACCCTTCGCACCATGACACCCAAGTACGGGCTTCAATTGGGCCGCGCTGTCGCCAGCGCGGATCGCGGGGCTGTCGCTGCCGCAATGGCGGATCCGTCAGAGCTTCAATTGGGCCGCGCTGTCGCCAACGCGGATCGCTCCCGGATCGCCCTCCTTTAACGCTCCCAGATTTCGCTGGCTTCAATTGAACCGCGCTGTCCTCGCGCGGATCGGCGACACCGGAAGCGATTTCCGCGACGCAGCCGCGTGGGCTTCAATTGGGCCGCGCTGTCGCCAACGCGGTCGCGCTGCTCTGTGCCGTCCTGTCAGCGGACCCGATTTGGGCTTCAATTGGGCCGCGGCGCAATAACCAGCGCCGAGATCAGTTCCCGCGCGACCGCCGTGAAGTGGGAGCAAGGTAAAGCTTCAATTGGGCCGCGGCATCGCCAGCGCGTAATCGCAATCTGCTCGATGTCGAGGAAGACAGTCGCCTATTTGCTTCAATTGGGCCGCGCTGTCGCCAGCGGCGCGGATCGTTGATTTTGTAGAACGTCATGGGATTCCGCCTTAGAGGGCTTCAATTGGGCCGCTTGGCGCAATGTCGCCAGCGCGGATCGGTTCGACGGCCAGGTCGACTAGGTTCTTCGACTGCACTGGCTTCAATTGGGCCGCGCTCGCCAGCGCGGATCGGCGTTGATTCGGGCCGGCCGCGGCCCCCAAGCCGCCGGCTTCAATTGGGCCGCGGCTGTCAGCGCGGGATCGATCTCTTCAAAAACGGTCAGCCCGACTGACCCAGGCTTCAATTGGGCGCGGCATCGCCAGCGCGGATCGGCGGCGTGCGCAGGGGCAGGCGTACCAGCTATTCCCGGCTTCAATTGGGCCGCGGCTGTCGCCCAGCGCGGATCGACGTACTATCGAGCATTGGCACGTCCACGAATCCCGCGCGGCTTCGGGTGGGCCGCGGCTGTCGCCAGCGCCCGGATCGGATCGAAGCCGAGCCGGGCTTTGATGGCCGCCTTCGGTTGCTTCAATTGAGCCTTGCTGTCGCCAGCGCGGATCGCGGTCGATCGAGGCCGCGGCGTGCAACGCCGCTCGGCTTCAATTGGGCCATGGCTGTCCTCTTCGCAGATCGCGATGTCGGCCAGGCAGTTGCCCGGTGATATTCGAGCTTCAATTGGGCCGCGGCTGTCGCCCGGCGCCGGGGATCGGTTGGCCGTTAGACCTGGTCAACAACCGCACGGTCAGCTTCAATTGGGCCGCGGCATCGCCAGCGCCGGATCGGCCATCACGTCCACCTCTTTGTCAATCAGCTCACGCTGCTTCAATTGGGCCGCGGCTGTCGCCGAAAAGCGCGGATCGTGGCCGTGGGTGTCCTGCATTGGCCTGGTACGTCCGACCGCTTCAATTGGGCCGCGCTCGTCGCCAGCGGATCCGAGGCGTAGCCGACGAACCGTGGCCTTCTTGTCGCCATTCAATTGGGCCGCGCTTGTCGCCAGCGCCGGTCAGCAATCGCCAGCTAAAGCAGATCAAACGGCGTGGGGCGGCTCAATTGGGCCGCGGCATCGCCGGCAGGATCGCAGGTCAAAGCCCATTTGCCAGCGGCACCGCCTGGCTTCCGGGTGGGCCGCGCTGTCCTCGGCGCGGATCGCCCTGCTGGCAGGTCGAAGGCCGTATCTTCGAGGGCTTCAATTGGGCCGCGGCTGTCCTCGGCGCCGGATCGCCAATGACCCAGCGAAGGCGGCAACGCTCGCCCGGGCAGCTTCAATTGGGCGCGTATCGACGCGGATCGATTTCATCGAGCTACTCCGGTCGGCGTCCGGGTGGCAGGGCTTCAATTGGGCCGCGCTGTCGCCAGCGCGGATCGGCGGATTGCATGAGGCAGTACCGGGAGCGGATCGCGGCTTCAATTGGGCCGCGCTGTCGCCAGCGCGGATCGCGGATTGCAGCGCCTTGTCCTGCTGCGGTTGGGTGCTTCAATTGGGCCGCGCTGTCGCCAGCGCGGATCGCTCTGCGGGCACGTTTGACGTAATCGACGTTGATGTGCTTCAATTGGGCCGCGCTGTCGCCAGCGCGGATCGCGCAAAGTCGAAGCCTCTCGCCAGCACAAGAACATCGCTTCAATTGGGCCGCGCTGTCGCCAGCGCGGATCGGTCGGTGCCGGCCGTCCAGAATCTTGCCGTCGAACACGCTTCAATTGGGCCGCGCTGTCGCCAGCGCGGATCGGGCCAGGCTCACGATCGCATCGAGACCGGCGCGGTCCGCTTCAATTGGGCCGCGCTGTCGCCAGCGCGGATCGGCTTGCCGGGCCGCCGGCGCTTGGCCGAACTCAGCCAAGCCAATTGGGCCGCGCTTGTCGCCAGCCGCCGGATCGTTGACGCTCACCTCGTGATGTGAACATCAGCGGGAAGCCCAATTGGGCGCATGTCGCCTTTGCGGGTCGCTGCCACTTGGGCGGGGGTCTTGGCTGGCATCTTTGCTTCAATTGGGCCGCGCTGTCGCCAGCGCGGATCGTTTCAGGGCGAAGTCCAGGGCGGCCTCCTCGCTACCTTGCTTCAATTGGGCCGCGCTGTCGCCAGCGCGGATCGTACTCGATCTGAGTAACGTGCAGATGACCCATGATGTGCTTCAATTGGGCCGCGCTGTCGCCAGCGCGGATCGTTCCGCGCTTCGGCGGCTGACTGATAGTCGGAGTGTCGCTTCAATTGGGCCGCGCTGTCGCCAGCGCGGATCGCGCCGCAGCCATTCGGTCCACAGGCGCTACTCTGGACCGCTTCAATTGGGCCGCGCTGTCGCCAGCGCGGATCGCCGAGCAAATGACCGACACCGAACTACGCGCCGCCGCAGCTTCAATTGGGCCGCGGCTGTCCTCGGCGCGGCGATCAGTTCTCCTTGGTCGGTCCGATTGACGAAGGACGCTTCAATTGGGCCGCGCTGTCGCCAGCGGGATCGGTCCGCACAGGACGAAAAACCACACGATAAACAGGCCGCTTCAATTGGGCCGCGCGCTGTCGCCGGCGGATCGCTTTTGAAGCACTTGACCACCGAAGTCGGTAGGTCCGCTTCAATTGGGCCGCGCTTGTCGCCAGCGCACGGATCGGTCCCGACTGGGGCAAATATCGCCGGCCAGAAGGAGCCGCTTCAATTGGGCCGCGTATCGCCAGCGCGGATCGATGCCAGGGGAACGGGCCGGAGAGGTTGCGATAATGGGCCCGCTTCGGGTAGACGCGGCATCGCCAGCGCCGGATCGCGATAAAGCCACCGCCGAACGGTATAAGGACTACGAGCTTCAATTGGGCCGCGGCTGTCGCCAGCGCCGGATCGGTGGCAGCCGAGGTAAGCCCGCCTCCGGATATTGAGCCAGCTTCAATTGGGCCGCCAGCGCTTGTCGCCAGCGCGGATCGATCGCGGCCGTTGCAATTACGCAGTCAATCGAGGAGCTTCAATTGGGCCGCAGCGCATCGCCTTGCGGATCGATCATGCCATTCATGCGGTGTCAACGCGGCATCTGCTTCAGTTGGGCCTTGCGCTGTCGCCAGCGCCGGATCGCCCGACGGCATAGCCAATCGCTTCCAGGTCAGCGCATCGGTGGGCCGCTTGCTTTGTCGCCAGCACGGATCGGTGAACGTCGCGGTTATATCGATGTCAGCCGATGCTCGCTTCAATTGGGTAACGCTGTCGCCAGCGCGGATCGAAGCTGACCGGTGGTCAGGGCATCTTCGGCCTATTGGGTCGGCCGCTTCAATTGGGCCGCGCTTGTCGCCAGCGCGGATCAGTACCATTGACGAGTTTCGAGATGGATTCTCCAGAGGCTTCAATTGAGCCGCTTGCTTTGTCGCCAGCGCGGATCGTGTGTTGTCTAACGCCTAAGCAGACATTCGAGACAGGGCTTCAATTGGGCCGCGCTGTCGCCAGCGCGGATCAGGGACCCGACTCTGAAACGGACCCACCGTCTGTCGAGCTTCAATTGGGCCGCGGCTGTCGCCAGCGCGGATCGCGCAATGACGCAGGTTGAATTGACGTTGATGTTGATAGCTTCAATTGGGCCGCGCTTGTCGCCAGCGCCGGATCGATGAGGCCGTGGAGCGCAGTCGCTATCGCTGCTTCAATTGGGCCGCGCTGTCGCCAGCGCTTGGCGGATCGCCCGTAGTGGGGCGGGTATGGGCGAGCAAAGACCGCTTCAATTGGGCCGCGCTGTCGCCAGCAGGATCGACCGCGAGGAGGATGCGCATGGAACCAGCGATCGCTTCAATTGGGCCACTTGGCTGTCCTCGGCGGCGGATCGGTAGTCCAGAGGAGTCACGCACCGGACGAACGAGCAGCTCAATTGGGCCGCGCTGTCCTCCAGCGCCGGATCGCTTCGTATTCGCCGATGCGATTACGATTTCGTAGAGTGCTTCAATTGGGCCGCGCTGTCGCCAGCGCCGAGATCGCTTCGATTGCGTCCGAGCCGACGCGACTGGCGTACTCGCTTCAATTGGGCCGCGGCTGTCACCAGCGCGGATCGAGATACGCCATCACGCGATACCGCGTGCGATCGTCCGCTCAATTCGGCCCGCGCTTGTCGCCAGCGCGCCCGGATCGGCGGCGGCCGCCGTGGTATCGGTTCTGCGGCTTCTGCGGCTTCAATTGGGCCGCGCTGTCGCGGCGCGAGATCGCAGACCGCGATCCAGTTCAACGGCGAACCCGACATCGCTCGAATTGAGGCCGCGCTGTCGCCAGCGCGGATCGGTTGAGATTAGCTGCTATATCGATGTCAAAATGGGAGCTTCAATTGGGCCGCGCTTGTCGCCAGCGCGGATCACGACCAGGCGAATGGAAAGATGCGGAGATCGGTGCGAAGCTTCAATTGGGCCGCGCTTGTCGCCAGCGCGGATCGTCGCCATTCCCACGTCTCGCAGACCGACGAGTTCAACGTTGCTTCAATTGGCCGCGGCTGTCGCCAGCGCGGATCGTCGGCCTGTCTGGTCGAAGTCGATGCAGCATCTCGTAGCTTCAATTGGGCCGCGCTGTCGCCAGCGGCGGTCGAAGTCCGTTCGCGATGGAACAGATCGAACCCCGATTGCTTCAATTGGGCCGCGCTTGTCGCCAGCGCGCGGATCGACGGACGCATGCCGATGCCCAGCGCTGCAAATCGTTGCTTCAATTGGGCGCAGCATCGCCTCCAGCGCGGATCGCGGCGTTCCTCGAAGGACCCGACGCGACCGAACCGCTGATCAGGCCGCGCTTGTCGCCAGCGCGGATCGGCCAAGAACAAGGTGCTATCGAAGCAGGCGCACCGCTTCAATTGGGCCGCGGCTGTCGCCAGCGCGGATCGTCGATGGCGGGTGGCGTCGCGTTGTCGACCCGCATGCTTCAATTGGGCCGCGCTGTCGCCAGCGCGGATCGGCGAGCTTCGGCGTGGCCTTGACCGTCTTCGGCACGCTGCTTCAATTGGGCCGCGCTGTCGCCAGCGCGCGGATCATGATCCAGACGGTATGCCGGCTCGCCGATCTCCGGCTTCAATTGGGCCGCGGCATCGCCAGCGCGGATCGGCCGCGCGTCTTCGTCAGATTCGCCGCCGCCAGCGAAGGCTTCAATTGGGCCGCGCTGTCGCCGGCGGATCGGTCATTGGTCGTCCCATGTGCGCGCCAAGACTCACCGGCTTCAATTGGGCCGCGCTGTCGCCAGCGCGGATCGGGCACGAGATAGAGGAAAAATGGCTGAACGCGGTGGGCTTCAATTGGGCCGCGCTGTCGCCAGCGCGGATCGAACGCCGGACGGTGGCAATGGCGCTCCGAGTTCGAGGCTTCAATTGGGCCGCGCTGTCGCCAGCGCGGATCGGTCTTCGACTACTCGACCATGCCGGATGTACGTTCAGCTTCAATTGGGCCGCGCTGTCGCCAGCGCTGGATCGGAGGAATACGGCGGGGTGTTCACGCCGATCATCGCGCTCAATTGGGCCGCAGCGCTGTCGCCAGCGCGGATCGGGACGAGAAGACAGGCGACAAAACGTCTTCATCGCTTCAATTGAGCCCGCCTTTGTCCGCCAGCGCGGATCGAAGTTGCGTCCGGCGGCTTGGGTCCACACAGGGCAGCGGCGCCGGTGGAGCCGCGCTGTCGCCAGCGCGGATCGTGCTCGCGTCGTAACGTCTGGCACGGCAACCGTCCCGTGTCGGTCCGCGAGCAGCTCGGCTCGCCGACGACCGCCGCCGCGTCCGACCATTCGCCGACTCGCCGCAAGCCTCGCTCGCTGCGGCCGTTTCGCCACGCGAGCGGCCAGACTCTTCTCAGTCATCCCAAACACCCGGTTGTCAAAGAACATCCGCCGACGATGACAGCCATCGCGGCCTCCATCACTCCGCCGCTCGCACGGCCGGCCGCGACAACGCCACGCCCGGCTCCCGACTATCTTCGCCGACCGCCGACCGCCGTCAAGACGACGCCGACCCGCCGCCGTCGGCCCGAGCACGAACAGGCCCAACCCGAAGTGCGACCCGTACCCCAACGCGATCGGCCCACGCACCGCCGACGCGAACGTCAACTCGAACAACCCGAACGGCCGACCGAACCCGGCGTCGCCGCCCCGCGACCGGCCGCGGTGGTACGCCACGGCCGACGGCAGACCCACCCGGTCGGCCGACGCGGCCGGCAGCTCGACCACCGCGGCCAGGCCGGCGTCGGCCGGCAGCAAGCCGCGGTCGGCCAAGTGCCGCACCTCGGCCCGCACCGCTTCCATCGCCCGGCCGCGGCCGACCCGGCCGACGTGGGCCGGCCCGACGAACGGCGTCGCCGACACCCACCGCCAGGCCGGCCCGCCCAGCGCCCGGCCGGCCGCGTCGGCCGACCCCAGCCCGACGAGTCGGACGGCCCACCGCCGGTCACCGGCCGCGACGTGCCGCAGCCCGGTCAGGGCGGCCACGTCGCCGGGGCCGAACCCGCCGCCGGCGACGACGGTGACGTGGGTGAGCCGGCGGCCGTCGGCCGGGTCGTCGGCGGTGGGGAGGAAGTAGGCGTGGCGGTGGCCGGCGAGCGGCCGGCCGGCGGCGTCCTTGCCGGCGAACGCGGCCGACGCGTACCGGCCGGCGGGGCCGGGCCGGCGGTGGGCGACGGCCGCGGCCGGGTGGCGTCGGCCCCAGGCGTCGAACCGGCTCATGAGGGCGCGGCGAACCGCCTCGGCCACGCGAACGGTGTCGGTGACGAGCGGCAACACGGGGCCGACGAACGCGAACACGGCCAGCGTCCCCACACTCATGATTCCACCGCAAACGTCCCGAACCCGCAGTGTCGCCCGCCGCCGATCACGACCGGCCCGCGGACGGCGTTCGGCCAGCGGATGCGAACGTGGTACCGCGGGAACGCCTTCAAGTGTGTGGGCGGTTCGTAGCGGATCGCCTTCTCGACACCCGCCCGGAAACCGACCTGCCGCCAATCCAGCACAGCCGCCGCGGCCAACTCCGGCGGAAAGCCGGCTTGCCCGATCGCCTTGCGGAGCAACGCCTCAGCCTTGGCCGCGTCGTGGTCGTCGTAGCCCGGCAGTATAACGGGCGTAACGGTGGACCAAACGCTCGCCACTCCGACGTAGCTCTGAATGTGCGGATCGGTGGTCGGGATCAGCGACAGCACCGCGGCGGGTTGCTTCGTCTGTTCGTCGATCAACTCTTGGCCCGACAACGTCCGCCGTGCCCAACCGATCTCCGTTGCCCCGCCCGGCGGCGCGACGACCAATACGCGGCGGACGCTGCTGACGTGTTCGGGCCGACGTTCGCCCTTCGGCCCCCGCCGTTCGATGGACGGCAGCGGCACGTACAGGAAGCGTGGCCCGCCGGTCCCCCGGTCGTTGCCGTCGGCCGTGTGGCCGTGGACGAACGTGTTGACCTTCGACTCGGACCACCCGGCCGCCGCAGCCATTTCGGCCGCCAAGTGCCGCACCATGCCGGCGACGACGGCCGTCCGCCGCACCGAATCGAATGGCCGGAACCCACTGGCGTCCGGCTTCAACAATTGAAAGGCGGCGAACTGGCGGGTCGCCGGGTCGGTCGCCCGGCGGTAGCCGACGACCTCGTACTCCGTCAGCGCCGGCACCGGGGCCAGTTCGGTCATGCGGTTGAGGAACGCCTGATGGCGACGGGCCAGCGCCGCGACCGTGCCGGGTCGAGGTACGCGCAAGCCACCGTCCGTAGTCCCGACCGCCGGCCGCCAGCGTTCGCCGGCCACGGCACCCGCGGCGCTCGCGTCCAGCAGCCGCCCGTCGGCCGCGACCATGTCGATGCCCCAGCCGACGGCGACGATGCCCCGCGCCGCCGCCGAGATCACTTCGGCGTAGCCGCGAACCTCTTCCGTCAACGGCTCGGGTAGCTCCCACAGGTACGCGACCGACTCGCCGCCGACCAGATGGGTCGGGCGAACCGTCTTCATCGCCTTGTGGGTCGCCGGGTTGGCGTCGCCGGAGTTCGACGTGTTCCCGCGACTCCACGCCCGGCCGACAATGTCCATCGCGTTATTGGGCACCGACAGCCGGTACGGCTGACCCGTGCGCTGCTCCGGCGTTGCGATCACCGGGGCGGACAGCGATTCCAGCCAACGCAGGGCCGGGGCCGCGTAGTCGGCGAACGCGGCCGCCGGCCACCGGGCCGCCGACGACGCCACAAGCGCCTGAAACAGCCGCAGGGGCGACGGCGGCCACTCGGGCGCGCCCCCGTCGCGCCGGCCGTGAAACCGCGCGTCGAGGAATGAGACGGACACACACAAGAAGTTGGGCATGGGTATCACTCCCCGGCTTGCCGCCGACCGCGCCCGCCCCGACCGCCGGCGCGTGCCGGTTCGTCGGCCGATTCGCCCTTCACGTCGCGCTTCGCCAAGTCCTTGTCGAACGGCACCGTGCGGCCGGCCCCGACGCCGAACGCCGCCGCCGCGGCCTTGGCGTACTCGACGGCATCGGCGTGACTCACCTTCGCATCGATCCGCCGCCCATCGCCGTAGACCTCCTTGAACTCGCGCGGCTTGTCCGGGTCGAGTACGAGGTTGCAGCCGGCCCGCAGGTAGCCGACCGGGTTGTAGGTGAACGCCGTCAACGCCAGCCCGAGGACGTACCGCCGCAGCTTGAGCGTCGCGTCGGCCGCGACCGCGCCCTTGGCGTCGCGGACGGCCAGCAGGCGCAGGGCGGACAGGCTCAAGGTCGCGTCGCGGCGGATGCCCCCTTCAGCGATGACGCCGCCGTGCGAGCCGGACGCGGGGACGTGGATGAACCCGCGCTCGGCGTAGGCGTCCTTCTCCTTCTTCTCGGCCGGCTCGTCGAGCAGCCCGGCGGGAACATACTCGGCGGCGGGAACGTACTGCGCCGACCGCGTGAGCTTGCGGACGTTGAACGCGCGGATCGTGGACGCGATCAGCCGCGGAAGCTTGGCTTGCGTGTCCCGCGAGTCCCAGACGCCGAATACGAGTGAGGTCGGCGCGATCTTCGCCAGCGGCTCGGCGTTGCCCTTAAGTACCGCCCTGAACGCATCCTGCAAGTCGCGCTGCAAGGCCGAGCAACGCACGATGGCGTCGCCGGCGCGGTGCCCGGCCTCCAAGATGTTCACGGCCTTCTCGCCCGCCTCCACCACCACCTGCGGCACGAGCGGGGCGTACTTCTCTTTGGCGAACAGCGGCTCGATCCGGTTCGCCTGCGAGCCCACGCTGTCGATCAGGCAGACGTTCGGGCCGTCCGTCGGGCCGTCGATGTTGTACCCGCCCGCAAAGTTGTCTCCGGCCGCGAACGTGGCCGGGAACAGCACGCCGTCATGCCCCTCGACGGGCATCAGGCGTTCGCGGATGACGAGGGCGGCGGGGCCGTCGTCAGTCAGCCAGGGGTCGAACCGTTTCAAATCGCTCATCGATCACCTCGGATGGGTTGGGCCGGGAGGAAGCTCTTCAGATACTTCGTGCGGTAGAGCAAGCGGAACTCGTAAGTGTGTGTGTTGGGCAGGCCGAGCGCCCCGCAGGCTGCGACGGCCGCGACCTCGGGCGTCAGCCGGTCGGGCCACAACTCGAACGTGTAGCGATTGCCGCCCTTCGGGTCCGCGGCCGGGCGAAAGCGCTGCAGGCCGACGAACGCGGCCAACTCGATCAACGGCCGCGTCCGCATCTTCAGGCCGAGCGGATCGAAGCTGAACCCCACGTCGAGCGCGGACGCCTGACCGCCCAGGTCGGCATCGAAGTTGAACGGCAACCCCGCGTCGGCGGCGGTCCGCGTTAACCACTGTTCGGGCGGAAGATCGTTCCAGCCGCCGGCCTCGACTGGCTTCTTCATGGCCAGGCCGATGTCGATGACCGACTGCTGACCGGCCCACGTCTTGAACCGGCTACCGCCGGCCCAGTCGTCTAGGAACCAATCGACCCGCAGGCGGAACGGGTCGTGGAAGACGAGCGGCTTCTCGCGCCACAGCCTTTCGAGCCGCTTTTTCTCCTCGTCCTGGGCTTTCGTGCGGTCCCTGCCTCTCATGTTCGACAGTTCTTCAAGTCGGCTGACTTCCTCGGGCGTCATGGCGTTCGTCAGGCGGCAGCGCACCAGTTCGGCCATCAGCCGTTGCGCCGTCGCATCGGGGTTCGGGGCGACGGCTCGCAGGCAGAACGTCGTCGTGCCGTCGAACCAGCCTTCGGCGTCGCCCCACAGCCGGTCGGCCAATTCCAGCAACCCGCAGCAGGCGAAGAACTGGCCGGGGTTCGTCGGGTCCACGGCGACGCGGATCGTCGGGTTCGGATTGCTCATCGGCCGTCCCCCTCCGACGCCAGATAGTCGGCCGCGCGGATCACAGATTCCAGGTACGCCAACCCCCACCGTCCGAACCGGCGCTGCAACCGGGCATACCGCCGCGGCACTTCACGGGCGATCTCGATGCAACGCGACTCCGACTGTTCCGGGTCGAACGCCTCGTCGGCCGAGAAGTATGGCCGGCCGCGGCCGTGGTGTGTGGCAATCAGGTGCAGGATCACGTCGCGCTCGGGGTGGTCGTGGAACTCGGCATCGGCCTCGATGAGCGAGCCGAACTCGTGGCGGTAGTGGTTCAACTCCGTCGGGATCATCGTGCCGCCGGACTTCGCCAGAACAACGTCGGGGTAGTGGAAGTTGCCGATAGACCGTTGCCAAACCCGACGCCGCTTGCCGGTGTCGTGACGTGCCGCGGCCATTACCACGACTTCGACCAGTTCGGGCGGCAGCCCGAGCTTCGTGGCCAGTTGGCGGGCAATTCGCCCGGCCGCGTCCAGGTGGGGTTGGAGTTCCTGCGGTTTGCGGGCCGACTTCGAGCCATCGTCATCGGCCCACCGTGGCCGGACGTACCACTTCCAATCCCGTCTCGGAGTCGCCTCGTTCTCACCCGCCTCAGCATCCGATTCGGCCGGGGCGTCGAGGACGATAGTGCGAACGAGCCGCATCGGTCCCCACTCGAGCGGAACGGGCGTGTCGTCCCACAACCGGCCGCGGCGCTTGCCCTGTCCCTTGGCTACCGACCATTCGTCGGCCACGTCGAGTTGCGTCTTGCCATCCCAAGGGCCGAGCAAGCCCTCCTTCGTCAGCCCGCCGGCATTCGGAGGTAGCAGGAGAGTGCAGTCGTTCAATCGATCTTTGCCCTCGGCCACCAGTTCGCCGAACGTCGTGACCGAAACGGTCTCGTCGGGCTCGATGACCCACACCGGCAGACGGTCATCCTCGCCGGCCAACGACTCAAGTTGCTTGAACACCCGGTCGGTGCGGTCGCGGAGCAGTTCGTGCGGCTTGAGCGGGTAGTCTTCGAGCAGATCCTCGGCGAACGTCCCAAGCCGCTTTCGATCCGCTGCTTCAAGCTGCTTCCGCGCCTCGTCGGAGTCGTAGCGCAGCCGCAGTTCCCACACCTCCTGTCGCCATGCAACCACGACCTCGCGCGGCTGCCATTCGTCGGGAACGCCGTGGAGCCAGTCAGCGACCGGCGGTCGGCCGGGGAGCCGGTCGCGGATCGTTGTCAGCGCCCAGGCATCGAACAAGATGTCGCTCGACGGCGGGACGCATGGCTCCGGTGAGAACGCTTCTCGCACCTGTTCGCGGGGAAGGCCGCGCAGTGCCGCCGGGCTGGCGTCGCCGTGGAGTTCGCCGAGCAGCTTGAGCGTCAGCCAACGTTTCTGATCGAACGGGTCGTCCTTCCGTTTCTCGCTCGGCTTCGCTTCGTGAACGATGTCGATCTGCGATTCGCCCTTGCCGTAGCGGTTCACTCGCCCGAATCGCTGGGCCATACTGTCGTACGGCGTCAAATCGCAGACCATGTGGTCGGCCGACATATCGACGCCAACTTCGCCGGCAGCCGTGCAAATCAAGTACACGGTGCCCCCGACGTGTTCGGCCGTTCGCGCTTCACCGCCGGCCGGTTCGGGCAAGAATCGGGCAAACACGCCGTCCATCTCAGCCATCCGCTCGCGCTCGTAGCCGCGCATCGTCCCGGTCAGCGTGGACACGCTCTTGGCCGGCACGGCGTCCCGCCCGCTCGCCAGCCCTTTCCGTACCTCGTTGACCGCTTCGACGGTTCGCACGAATACCAGGATCGCCTTCCCGGACTCCTTGTGAGCCAAGGCCAACTCGACGATCTTCGCGGCCATCTTCTTGTCGTCGTCAACCGGGTGGAAGGCGAGCCGCTTCGTCGCTTCGAGCCGTTCCTTGACCGTGGCGTTCGCCAAGTCGCGTTCGGTCAACCCGAACGGCTCCGTGCCGTCGTCGCCGCGAGCGGTCGCCGTCAGTGCCATGACGTGCAGCGGCCGAAAGTCCTTGCGGTCGCGCTGCTCCTTGCGGATCGCGTTGAGCAAACATTGGAACGCCGGCTCAAGGTGGGCTTCGTCGTGAACCAGCAGCACGTCTTGGCCGAGAAATCCCGCGTACAGCGGCCGCGTCTTGAAGCCGGCCCGATAGCCGCTGAACAGCAGCCGACTGCCGATCAGGTCGATGGTGCCGACCACGACCGCCGGCCGCGACGGGTCTTTCGACCACTCGCCGTTGTCCGCGAATTGCCCGCGGAGCGTGCTGATCGCGAGTGGCGAATCGTCCGCCACCGCAACCAGCGCCGCCAGCTTCGCCTTCAAGTCACTGAGGCGCGGGTCCGAGTTTAGCTGTTGGCGCAGCCGTTCGGCGAAGGTCGTCGATTGGTCCACGACCGTGCGGCGGTTGACGACGTAGACGAGTCGCCGCGGCATCCGATCCGGGTGGTTCGCCAGGGCGATCACCCAGATGGCAATGACGGACGTTTTGCCGAGTCCGGTCGGCAGCGTCGCCGCCGAGCGGAACTTGCCGTCCGCGAACTCGGCGTACATCGCCTCTTGCCACGGAAACGGCGGCTTGCCGGTCAGTGCTTCGAAGGCATCGCGGAAGTTCACGTCGCTCATCGGGCGACCCCCCAAGATCAGGACGTTGAAAGCAGAGTCGCTACCGTCAGTCGATCCAGTAGCCCCTCAGTTGCTCCTTGAGAATCCTCTTCGCACGGAACACCCGCGTCTTCGCCGTGCCGATGGGAAGGTCCAGGTGTTCGGCGATCTTCTTCTCGCGCCATTCGTGCAGAAACCGAAGCCGGGCCACATCGCGGTAGCATGGCGGCAGGCGATCGAACACCTTGGCGATCCTGGCGCGGTCGGGCACGAGGGCCGCGTTCGCCGGATCGACCTCCCGGCTAGCTTGGTCGAATCCCTCGGCAAGTTGACGAGGTCGCCGACGCCTTTGGGCCGAATAGAGTGCGTTCAGACCGCACCGCACGATGTACGAAAAGGATGGCATGCCCCCGAAAGCCTGCGAACGCAGCCAAGTCTTCAGAAGGACCGTTTGGCAAACGTCTTCGGCCAAGTCGGCGTCGCCGGCCGTGCGTCGAAGGACACGAAAGAGGTTGCTTCGCACAACCTGTAGATCGTTTGGAGTCATGCGTCACCGCTCGTCAGTTGCTTGAGGCCATCTGTCTAGATGACGCCTTGAGCCACGAAAAGGTTTCGTACTTGGTAGCATTTTCGCGAAGCTTAGAATAAAATCAGATCGTTCTACGATCTTGACAACAGCTAGGTTCGCCGCTATGATGTCGCAAGCGCCGACATGGCGTCGCGCCGGCCGGTCGAACTGGCCGAAGTGATCCGCAACGAACCCGTTGCGGCAGAATTAAAGCGTAGCGTCTTCCCGCAGGTTGGCGTTTGCCGCCAACCCGATCCACGGCGGCTTCGCCGTGGCCCCATTGATGAAACCACGGCGGCACCGCGATGGAGTGAATGGTCAAGGCGTCCGCAGGGGCAATTCCCCTGATCTCGCGTTGAATTCGCAACCGCACCGACCGACAATGAGGACATGGAACTCCTCGGCCGGGTGCAAGGTGGTGTCGTGGTTTTGGAGGGCAACTCAACGTTGCCCGAGGGGGCATCCGTAATCGTGTCCTATCCGGCACCGGCAAAACAACCGCCGGCCGGTCCCAAGCTACGGATTCAGGTGCCGCTCGTCCGCACCGGCCAGCCCGGCAGCATGAATCTGACCGGCGAGCAGATCGGGGCGATTCTCGATGCCGAAGACGCTTCTCCCCGACATTAACGTCTGGCTCGCCATGACCTTCGACTCGCACGGCCATCATTCCACGGCCAAGAATTGGTTCGACGCACTGACGGATGAAGTGTGCTTCTTCTGCCGACTGACCCAACAAGGCTTCTTGCGGTTGGCGACCAACCAGAAGGTGATCGGGGCGCACGCCTTGACGCTGGATGATGCTTGGCAGGCTTACGATGCTTACCTGCGCGACGCCCGAATCGCCTACGCCGAGGAACCGGCGAACATCGAGACACAGTGGCGAACCTTCACCCGCGGCCAATCGTTTTCGACGCACGTCTGGAACGATGCCTATTTGGCAGCGTTTGCCATCGTCGGCGGGCATGAACTCGTCACCTTCGACAACGGATTCGTCCAGTACCAGGGCTTGCGACCTGTAATTCTGCCGTAGCCGTGATTCGCTCCCACGTCGGCCTCGACGGGTCGGTCGCTCGCTGGTCATGGTCGGGCCTCCCGTCACACCACGATCACCGCGTCCCGCGCGTCGGCCGGCTCCGTCGGTCGGCCCATCGCCTCGATCAGCCCCACGCACCGGCCGCACAACGGGACGAACAGCACTTGGTCTTCCTGAAGGTGAATCAGATCGTACAGCCGGCTGCGAAGTCGTACGAAGTCGGTTGCCGACAATCGGCACAAAAAGACCGACAACTGCTTGCGCAACCCGAAATCCTCGCACGCCCGCGCCACCCGGCGCAGCCGCTTCGGGTCGCTGATGTCGTACGCCACGATCCACGAGTCCATGTCGCCTCCAGCGCCTGCTGCGCCACATGCGCCCGATGCGCCACATGCGCCCGCGGCGGCCACATGGCGGTGTGACCTGCCGCCGGTGGATGCGGCGGCCCGGCCGTCACCGCACCGTGAACCCGGTGTACGCCGGCACGTCGCCGCGGACGTACGCCGCCAGCATCCGGGCCTGCACCTCCAGCATCCGGCCCCACGTCATCCGGTAGCCGTAAACCGGGTGCGTCACCAGCGTCGCTTTGCGGGCCTCGTACGCCGCGAAGAACGCCTTCCGGCCGCGGTCCGTCAACTGGCACGCCTCCCGCCACGTCACGAAGTCGTCGGCCGACACCGCCCGCGTGTTCACCAGCGTCAGCACCACACTGTCGCAGATTACAGCCCGAAACTCTTCAAGCATGTCGAGGGCGAGCGACGGCCGGCCGTGGCGGCCCGCGTGGAAGAAGCCGCAATACGGGTCGAACCCGACGGTGCAGAGGGCGGCGAAGCAGTCCTTGGCCAACAGCGCGTAGGCGAACGACAGGAGCGCGTTCACCGGGTCGCGCGGCGGCCGGCGGTTGCGGCCGCGGAAGTCGAACGGCCGGCCCGGCGCGTCGGCCTTCAGGAACCGGCCGAACTCGCCGAAGTACAGGGCCGCCCCCTGCCCCTCGATGCCGAGCAGCGAGTCGGCCGCGGTCACGCCGTCGAGCCGGCGGAGCAGCTCGGCCAGGTCGCGGGCGGCCGGTTCGTCGCTGCCGCGGTCGCCGTCGCCACGGAGGCAGCGCATGAGCAGTGCCCGTTGGTTGGTCAGCTTGGCGCGGACGACGGCCTTGGCCAGCGCGAGCGCCTCGGCCGGGTCGGCGAACCGGCGGTGCTGGGCCGACCGCAGGGACACGTTCTTGGTCGGGGCCGGCGTCAGCGCGGCGACGAATCGGCCGTGGCCGGTCAGGTACGCGACCGGCACGTCGTTGGCCGCCAGCGTCGCCAACGCCTGCGTCGAAACCTGCACGTTGCCGAAGACGACGACCTGCCGGACGGCCGCGAGCGGGATTTGGTTGAGCAGGGTGCCGTTCTTGCGGACGACGAGGTGGTTGCTCCGCTTGCCGACGGTGGAGCCGGGCTCTTGCAGGTAGAGGACGGCCCCGTCGTCGGACTGCGGGACGACGCGGGTGATGCCGGCCGGCGGCGGCTCGGCCGGGCGGTCGCGGACCTCGATCTGGTAGAGCGTCTCCTCGGGCAGACAGACGGTGACGAGCGAGCAGACGGGGCAGCGGTGCCGCAGCTCCGGCGGCAGCGGCTCCGGCGGCACGTCGCGGCCGGCGAGGTCGCGGATGCGGGCGACGGCGGCGAGCGTCTTGGCGCGGAGGGCGTCGTCGATGGCGACGGGGACGCGCTCGCGCGACCCGGCGTAGTAGAGGACGCCGCGGGTGACGGGCCGGCCGTACTCCTCTTCGAGCAGGAGCGCTTGGCCGCAGAGTTGCAGGGCGTCGTTGTCCCAGGCGGTCGGCCGGCCGGCGGCGTCCCGCGGGGCGGCGGACCGCTTGTACTCGACGGGCACGAGGTCGCCGCCGGTTTCTTCGATGAGGTCGAGGACGCCGGTCAGCCCGAGCCGGTCGGACGACAGGCGGACGCTGCGGGTGTGGAAGGTGTCGCCGTCCTTGCGGGTGCGGTGTTCGAGGGCCGGGTCGGTGACGCGGCGGTGCAGGAACAGGCCGTCCTCGACGTGTTCGTTCGTCGGCATCACGGCATCGACGTACTCCAAGTAATAGAGCCGTTCGCAGTAGCCGACTTGGTTGAGGGCACGCAGGGGGATGAGGTCGGTGGCAGTTGACACAGCGAAATCCTCGTCGGACAATCAAGGGTGTGGACGTTCGCTCATTGTTGGGCCGCTGTCATGGCAGAATCGCGCATCGTCTCGGACCCGAAAATCCTGTGTGGCAAACCGGTCATCGCTGGCACGCGCATCAGCGTCGAACTGATCCTTGAAGAGATGGGTGCCGGAACGTCCATCGACGACCTCCTCATCGCGTACCCGCACATCACGCGGGGCGACATCTTGACCGCCCTGCGATACGCGGCCTGTGCCGTCCGGAACGACGTCTTCCTGCCCTACGGCGAGAAGGTTGCATGACCTTCGTCGCCGACGAAAATCTGTTCGGCCCGGTCGTGGACCGGTTGCGGGCGGACGGCTGGACCGTGATCGCGGCCGGCGAGCAGAACCGCGGCGCTCAAGACCCCGACCTCCTCGCCCTGGCGCACACGGCCGGGGCGATCCTGTTGACCCAGGACAAGGACTTCGGCGAACTGGTGTACCGCCAGGGGCTACCGCACTGCGGCATCGTGCTGATCCGCCTCCCCGGCCTGTCGCTCGCCGATCGGGCCGAGCGGGTGAGCCAGGAAATCCGCGACAATCAAGCCGTCCTCGCCAACGCCTTTACGGTCATCGGCCGGCAGGGCGTCCGCATCCGCAAGCCGGTGCCACCGCCCGACTCCGCCGACCCACCGCCGTAGTCACTCCGCCAGCCGCAGTTTCGCCGGCGACGGGTCGATGCTCGTCAGCAGCGGCTTGAGCATGTGCGGGAAGCTGACGACGGCTTGGCCCGGCGCGAGCGTCGGCAGCCGGCTCCACAAGCCCTCGTCGATGCCGCCGACCGACTTCTTCAGCATCGATACCACCGACGGGTCGGTCAGCTTGTGCAGGATGAAGCCGTTGCACAAGCCCAGCACTTGTCGCGGCAGGTGGCCGGGAAGCTGCGTCACGAACGCCAGGCCGAGCCACCGCTTCCGCCCGCGCTTGGCCAACGTCGCGACCTGCTCGAACAGCACCGGCATCTTGCCGATCCGCTCGTCGCTCAAGAACTCGTGCGCCTCCTCGATCGCGATCAACACCTTCGCCGGACTCGGGCCGCCGCCACGCTCGAATGCTTGGCACGCCTCGTCCTGCGCGTCCTGCACGCCGCGGAGGATGTCGGCGATCACCAAGTTGGACAGTTCGGAGAGGGCCGTGTCCGACAAGTCGATGACCGACACCTTGCCCGGTTCGAGCAGGTGCTTGTAGCTCATTGGCTTCGCGCCGGTCGGGTCGCGGTCGAAGACCTTCAAGCGGTTGAGCCGGTGCAGCCGGCCGAGCAGCGCCTTCCACGAGATCGCGTTCGACGGCACCTGGGCCGCCGCCACCCGCTTCTTCAGCGCGGCCTTGGCCGCCGACGTCCTCAACTCGGCCGAGAACGGCTCGAACCCGTTCGTCCCCTCCTCGACCAACTCCTCTCCCTTCTTCGGCTTCTCCTTCGGGGCGCGTTCGACGTGGTGCAGGCACGCCCCGGCCACGTCGATCATCAGCGACAGCGTGAGCCGCGGGTAGCCGCGTGCGAATTCGTCGATCTCGGCCGCGAACCGCTCCTGCTCGGCGTTCTGCTTCTCGGGGAAGATGCCGAGTTCGCGCAGCAGCTCGCGGGCGATGCCGTACGCCTGGTGGAACCGCTCCTGCTGCGGCTCGGTCAGGCCCATGATCTCCGCGGCCGCGTACGGCGACAGCCGGGCGAACTGCAACACGAACGGCCGACGATCCGGATGCTGCGGGTTGGCCGTGTCGCGGCCGGCGAGGTGGTAGACGCGCATCGCCCCGCCCGGCAGCCCCGCGGGTGCGAGGCCGCGCTCGGCCAGGATGTCGGCGGCCCGCCGGTCGTCGGTCGGCTCGTGCAGCCGGGCGTACTCGCCCTCGACATCGAGCAGCACCACCGCCAGGCCCGCCGCCTGCGCCTGTTGGACGAGCCGAGCAACGGTGTTCGACTTGCCGCCGCCGGTCGTGCCGAGGATCGCCGTGTGCCGCGGCAGCACGTCCTTGCGGTCGCTCGGCACGCCGACCGCCACCCGCTCATGCCCGACGGCCAGGCCGAGCCGTAGGTCGCCGCCGGCCTTCAAGAGCCGTTCGCACTCGGCGTCCGGCAACACGAATACGGGGCTGCCCGGCAGCGGCCGCCACCGCGGCGGCGCGAGCGTGCCGTCGGCCAACTCCTCGCCGAGCAGCGTAACCTGCACGCGGCCGTGGAACGGCGGCCGGTAGCTGCCGCCGCGGGCGGTCATGGTGGTGAGAACCCGGTCGTCGCCGCGGAGGCTGTCCGGCTCCGCGAACGGCCCGGCCGTGACGACGCCGAGGTACCGCTTGCCGTCGCCGTCCGTCCGGCTCGCGACCCGCACGAGCGATTGTGCCGGCACGAGCCGAAGGTTGTCGCGCGCCAGCAGCACGGTGAGCGTGTCGTCGGTGCTGCCGGGCAGGTCGAACATGGTCGCCCCGGCCGCGCCGGTGAACGCCGGGTCGGTGCCCGGTAGTTCGCGGGCGGCGGCGAAATCGGCGGCCATGCGGTCGCGCAGGTCGCCCCGCGGCGGGGCGGCGTCGGAGCGGTCGTCGAACGTGTCCATCGTCATCCCTCCGTCTTCGTTTCGCGATGCTTCGCAGAAGCGTGAACGCTTCTGCGAAGCGTCGCGAACCGGGTTGGTCATCCCCGCGTCGCCCGTTCGCTCTGGTACCGCCACGGCACCCCCGCGGCGGCGTACGCCGCTTCCGTCATGCGGTCGAGGTAGCCGCCGCCGAACACCGCCTGGCACACGCGGTCGGCCAGCGTGATGAGCATGGGGAAGCCGCGGTGTTCTTGCATCAAGCTGTCGGCCAGCGCGACGTGGGCGGCCTCGTCGGCGTGATCGACGTGGGCGAAGAACAGGTGCCCCGGCGCGAGCGGCGTCGCCCGGTAGAACCCGTAGACGACCTTCGGGGCCACGTCCCGCATGAACCGCCGCACCCAGCCGACCGGCGTCAGCGGCTCGCCGTCCCACTCGTCGCCGGTCGCCCGCGGGGCGAAGTACACGGTGTCGGCCAAGTGGCCGATGCGATCCGGCAGCGTGCCGACGATGGCGTATTGGAGCGGCCGGAGCGCCTGCCCGAGCGTCAGCAGGAGCCGGTCACCGGGTTCGCTGGCGACGAAAACGAACTTCTTGTGCCCCTCGATCAGTTCGCGCAGCACCTTGAGCGCGGCCACGGTCAGTTCGCCGCAGCCGGCCCCGGTGAGCAGCTCGTGCGGCACCGGGTTGCCGTGGCCGACGCGCCAGATCGCTTCGGACTTCCGCAACAGGATCGCCCGCTCGGCGTAGGCCATCAGCGACCGGCGGGCCAACTCCGACAGCAGGTCGCGCGGCCCGGCGTGGTTGAGCGCCCCGCGCTTGCCGCGCGCTTCCAAGAGCGCCATCGCCTCGGCCGCGGGGTCGCCGCCGCCCTGCCGCAAGTCGCGGCGAAACAGCCGCTGCTGCCAGGTGCCGCGGTCGCCACGGTACGACACCAGGCTCACCCCCACCTGATAGACGGTCAACGGCAACGTGTCGTGGACGTGGTTCGTCCCGTCGCACGCCTCGACTGCCCCGCGGACGAGCAGGTCGTCGTGAACCTCGTTGAGCAGCGCCGCGTCGGCGTCGTACACGCCGGCCCCCGGCGGCGCGGCGGCGCTGTGGGCGATGAGCGGAAAGACCTCGTGCCGGAACCGCTCGTGGAAGTGGGTTTCCAGGCCGACGGCCTCGCGGACCTGCGCCTCGATGCGGGCGAGTTCCTCGGCGAAGTCCGGCTGGTCGCGCCACGTCGCCAGGTCGAGCGTACTGTGCAGCTCTTCGCCGAAGCCGGCCTGGAACGCCTCCGGCGTCAGCGTCAGCCCGCCGTCGGCCGGGTCGTCGTCGAGGACGCCGACCATCGCGTCGTCGAAGTAGTCGTCGTCGGTCACGGCTTCGCTCCTTACCGACAGTTCCCGGCCCGCCGCCGAAGTTCGACACGAATTTCCCGGTTAGCGACGCTTCGCAGAAGCGTCCTTCAACCGCGCGAGCAGCGGGTCAGGTCGCGCGACGGGATGCAGGATCGCGCGGTATCGCATCGCTTGCGTCCGCGGCAGCCCGAACGCCGCCATCAACTCGTTGACGCTCCGCCCCCGCGCGACCTCGGCCGGCGCGAGCAGTTCGTACGCCAGCCGATCCGCATCCCGCTCGACCGCGGCGACGCCCGGCGGCGGCTCGCCGGCCTCGCGCCGCAACAGATGCACGTCGAGCGCGAGCGGCAGCCCGGCCAGCGCCGCGTGCAGCCGCTCCGCGGCCGTCGCCGGCCGCTTCCCATCGACCACGGCCAACACGTCACGGCCGAGCCGGGCCGCGGCCCGTTCGCGCACTCGCCAGGCGTCGCGCAGGTGATGCGCCACTTCGTGAGCCAACGAAAACCGCCGCTCGTCCGACGGGTCGTCGGCGTCGAGGAAGACGACACCATCGCCGCCGGTCGCGACCAGCCCGGCCCGCAGCCGCCGATCCGGCCCCATGGCCGGGCACGGCACGCCGCGCTCGGCCAGCCACGCCCGCGCCGTCGCCAGCGACAGCCCGGCGATGTCCACGACGGTGAGCGGCCAGCCGCGGGCGACGGGGCCGGCGAGGTCGCGCGGGAACGGCCCCGGCTCCCCGGCCGCGGCCCAGAAGGCGTCGGCCAGTTCGACGGCCCACAGCGGCGCGCTCACGGCTCCGGCTCCGCGTCGCGCGCGGCCATCAGCCCGCCGCCGCCGGCCGCCCGCAGCTTGGCCAGCACGCGGGCGTGCCGCACCGCCCGCATCAGCGCATCGACGTCGGCCGCGTACTTGGTGGCCACCCGCTCCATGTCTTCGCGGAAGCCCGCAACGTCCTCGCGTGGGGATCGGCACAGGCGCAGCATGGTCAGCCCCTCCGCGGCGACGCCGAGTTTCGCGGCCAGCGCGGCGTCGTCCAGCCGTTCGCTCGCGGCGTACCCGGCCAGGTCGCAGCCGAGGAAGAACGGGTCGCCCGTGGCCCGGCGGGCCAGTTCAGTCAGCGGGTCCACGGCCGGCCTCCGATCGTTTGAGGCGCTTCTTCAGCATGTCCTTCACCCGCTTCACCTCGCGGTCGCGCTCGGCCCGCGGCCGGTCCGTCAGCCCGAGGGCCGCAGCGTACTCGTCGTTGCGGCGGACGCCGGCGAGCAACAGGTCCAGGCACGCGCCCTGTTCCGGCGTCAGCCCGTCGCGCACCGCGTCCGGCAACTCGGGCGCTTCCTCGGCGATGCGGAGGCGGAACGCGGGGTCGTCGTCCCGCCCGAGAATGTTCCCGCCCCGCGGCGAAAGTTCGACGGCTTCCAGCGACAGGTGGCGGTGCTTCTGTTCCTTCCGCAAGGCGTTCCATAGGTCGCCTCGGGCCGACATCGTGAGATAGCCCGGCAGGTCGCCACGACTTGGGTCGTAGGCGGTCGGCTGCTTGATGAGGTTGAACACCGCGTCGCCGGCGGCTTGGACGCAGAGGTGATCGTCGATGTGCGGGTTGTTGTCCCGCAGCCTGCTGATGAGTGGTGAGAGAAAACGCGCCGTGAACTCGGCCGGAGCCGTCGCGTCACCGGCGAGCAGTGCGTTGAGCAATTGTGTCGCGTCGTCGGCCGTCGGCCAGACGACAGGCTGGGCGTTCATGGTGGCTTCCTTGTACCACGCTAACGCCTTGCCTGCTAACGAATTTCTGGACAAGTCTCATTGCCGGGACCGGTTCACAATCGACGAGTCCCGTCGCTCGATGTGATCCGCCCGCTGCACCTCTTGACAGCGTTGTGCCGACAGAGGCGGCCGTTGCATGCCATCCCACCCCATGTCACGGGCGAACTCGTCCACTCAATGGATGTGCCAGCCCGCTTGTTGCCCTGCGAACAACTTGGGATGAAAGGCGTTGAGAACGACGCACGCCGACACACCGTCAGTCGGACGGCCGGCTGCCCTTCCAGGCTTCGACGTGCGTTTCCCGCATGGCCACGCCGTCGCGCACGAAGCACGGCGGGTCGCCGTACTTCGTCAGCCGCACGCCCTGAAAGCCGGCCGACTCGACCAGGCCCACCAGAGCATCCTTCGTCGGTACGAGTTGCACTGCCGCTCCCGGCCCCGGCAGCGCCGGCGACAGGACTTCCCGGTCGCCCGTCAACCCGCGGACGACGAGCCGGCCGCTCGGCTTGAGCGCCCGCCGCACCTCGGCCAACAGGCGGGCCGTGTCGCCCGCCGGCATCGGCACGTTGAACGACCCCCGGAGCCGGGCCTCGTCGAGCGACTCGTCCTCGGCCGGCAGCCTGTCGGGGACCGATTCGCCGAGCCGGTGTTCCCACACCGCGCCGCCGGCGTCGATCATCGCCTCGCGCGTCTGCCCTAGCCCGCGGTGGTCAATGTCGTCCTCCAGGACGTACAGCTCCCAGAGCGTCCCGTCCGGGTCGGTCACCCAGAACTTCGTCTGCCGGGCGTAGCAACACTCGACGCCCTCCTCGCGCTGGCTGCGGACGCCGGCCCGCTCCAGCCGCTCCTGCATCGCCACCAGCGTCGGGGCGTCCGGCAGGCGGATGCCGAGGTGGTTCAGCGTGCCGGGGCCGGGCCGGCCGTTCGGCTCCAGCGACAGAACCAGCGGCGGCTCGTCCGGCTCGAACTTCGCGTAGTCCGGCCGGACCTTCGCCGGCTCCATGCCGAACAGCGTCCGGTAGAACGCGACCGACCGCTCCAGGTTCGAGATGTTCAATGACAGGTGGAATCGGACGACGGGAGTAGTGGGCAGTGACACGTTCATCGGCCTTCCTCCGCGCGGGTCGGGGCGGCGTAACGGGGTAGCGGCACGAACCAGACGACGACGGCCATGGCGGCGACGGCCGCCGCCAGCGTGAAGAATACGGCGGCGTAGCCGTCCGCCCAGCGCCGCCCGACCGCAAAAACGAGCGGCCCGCCGGCCGAGGCGAAGACGGTGAGCATTTGCGCCACGCCCTGGATGCGGCTCAACTCCCGCCGGCCGTAGAGCCGGCCCCAGGTGGCGAAGAACAGCAAGGCCACCGCGCCGGAGGCGACGCCCATCGCCACGCCGTACAGGTAGACGTGCCACGGCCGTGTCGCCTGCGGCAGTCCCGCGAGCGACGCGGCCGTCATGGCCAGGCACATGCCGAGCAGCTTCGGCAACGTGACGTAGCGGGTCAGCCAGCCGAACGCCAGCTTGCTCGCCAGCGCGACGACGGTCACCACCGACAGCACGTCGAAATAGAGTTCTCGCGAGAAGCCGCGCTCGCGGAAGATGTCCTCGTTGAACAGGGCGACGCCGGCGTAGATCATGCCCCACAACGAGATCGTCACACTGAAGGCCCAGAAGGCCGGCGTCCGTAGCGCTTCGAATAGTGTCGCGCCCGTTTCCTCCGCCGGCGGTTGATCCGCTTCCCCCGCCGGCACCGGCGGCTTGGCGAGCAGCCCGGCCATCGCGGACAGCGCAACGAGCGCCAGCCCGACGCCGGCCCATACGGCCCGCCAGTCGTAGCCGCCGTCCTCCAGCGCCCAGCCGACCGCGCGAATGAGCAGCAGGTGGAACGGCGCGGACAGGATCGAGTACCAGGCCATCGCCATCCCCAGCCCGGCCGGGGGAAACGCCTTGGCCACCAGGGTGATGCTCACGACCGACAGGGCGCTCTGGCCGAGTCCGCGGGTCAGGATCAGGCCCGCGAGCAGGGCCGGCCACGCCGTCACGCCGCTCATCCAGTACACGGCCGACCCGAGCAAGACGAGGTTGCCAGCCAGGACCCACCGTCGGTCGAACCTGTCGAACAGCCAGCCGACCGGCAGGCAGAACAGCGCCCCAAGTAGCGTGCCCCAGAGGTTGAGCGAGGCGTAGAACACCCGGCCCTCCGGGTCGGCCAGCCCCAAGTCTTTCAGCAGCGGCTCCGTGACCATGCCCAGACCGTGCGTGCGGCCCGGGTAGGTCGCGGCCATCGCCGCCGCTCCGACCAGGATCGTCAGCCAGCCGTAGTCGAGCAGCCGCCGCACCCACGACGGTGCGGGAGGGGCCTCCAACGTCGGCACGCCCGCGGGTCGCATGGGTCACCGGAAGTACAGGTTCGCCCGCATCGGCTCGGGGTACTTCTCCCGCAGCCAGGCGTGGAACTCGCGGTAGTGCTTGTCGTACTGGTCGCCGCCGTCCGACCGGGCGTTGTAGCTGATGAAGTACCCCCGCCGCGGCGTGGCGGAGACGTTCGCGGCCGAGCGGTGGGGCGTGAAGCACCCGAAGACGGCGACGTCGCCGGGGGCCAGAAGAAGCGGCACCGGCTCGGCCGGCAGATCGGCGAGTTCGACGCAGTGGTGCCGGCCGTCCTTGGCCGACAGGTAGCCGCGGGTGTGGCACCGCGGGAACACCTCCGTCGCGCCGCTGTCGGCCGTGAACGGGTCGATGGCCAGCAGCACGGTCAGGAACGACTCGGGGAACCCCGGCCAGGCGATCCAGTCCTGGTGCAGCGTCGCGCCGGTCGCGCCGGCCGGCTTGTAGATCAGCTTCTCCTTGAACAACTCGGCCGGCTCGCCGTACAGGTCGTGCAGCGGGTCGAGGATGCGGCGGTCGCGCGTGACCGCCCGCGCCACCGGCGACAGGTCGGCGATCGGGTCGAAGACCTCGAACACCGGGGCGTTCGTCTCCCGGTGCGCCTTGAACCGGACGCGCAGGTTGTTCGCGTCGACGAGGTCGGCCCGCTCGCGGACGATGCGGTCCACATCGGCCGCGAGTGCCGCCACCTCGTCCGTGAAGAACACGTTCCGCAGGACGAGGTAGCCCTCGGTCCGGTAGTGTTCGACCTCGGACTGCGACAGGGTGCTAGAAGTCACCCGCCACCTCCCTCCGGCCTGCGGGGCCGATGGTCCGTCGACACCCGGACAGTTGCCTTGGAGTCATGATGTTATCGGAGCGGGAGCCGGCCGGCTACAATAGGCCACTGCCCCCCGTCGATCAGGTGACGACCCATGCCGAAAGACCCCTTGCAGCCCGAGCGGTGTGCCCAACTCCTGGCCGCCCTGGCCGCCCCCGAGCGATTGAAGATCGTCCGCTTCCTGGCCGGCGGCGCGCAGACCGTGACCGCGATCGCCGATATGCTGGGCATCCCGGCAGTCAACGTGACCCACCACCTGACCGTACTGCGGACGGCCGGGCTGATCTCCCGCACCAAGCGCGGGCGGTTCGGCTACTACTCGCTCTGCCCCGGCGTTCTCGACACGGTGGCCGGTGCCGAGACGGAGGCGATCAACCTCGGGTGCTGCAAGCTGGAACTGCCGGACGCCGTTCGGCCGGCGACGAGTTCGGGCTGCCGCAGTACGAGGCGGCCAACCACCTGACCGACGACCGCGACTTCGACACGCTGTCGGGGCAACAGGAGTACAAGTGCTTCGCCTGCCGCGTCGTCCGCGGTTAGAGCCGTTGGCTTACGCCATCATAGAATCGCAGTCAGCGGCTGGAGGCGGCTCACGTCGGTCGGCTCCCCGCCCGCAACGTCTTGGAGGCAACCATGAGAACGATCCTCTCGGCGGCGTTGGTACTCGGGTTTTGTGGCCTCGCGGCCGCGCAGGGCGAGAAGGCCGACCCGGTCGGGACGTGGAAGTGCGAGTACGAGATCGGCGGCCAGAAGCGGACGTCCACGTTGACGATCAAGAAGGACGGAGACAAGCTGGCCGGGACGATGACCTGGCCGGACCAGAAGGAGACAAACGTCAAGGACGTGAAATTGAAGGGCAGCGAGTTGACGTTCTCCGCCGTGCGGGTGTTCATGGATAACAAGATCCCCATCGATTACAAGTTCACGATCGCCGGGGACAAGCTCAAAGGGAAGGGCGAGGCGGAAATCGGGGGCCAGAAACAAGAGTTCGACATCGAGGCGAAGCGGGAGAAGGTCGAGAAGGCCGAGAAGGTCGAGCCGGTCGGGACGTGGAAGCTTGAGTACGAGATCAACGGCCAGAAGCGGACGGCCGAACTGACGATCAAGAAGGACGGGGACAAGCTGGCCGGGACGATGACCTGGCCGGACCAGAAGGAGGCGAAGCTCAAGGACGTGAAGCTGAAGGACCGCGAGTTGACCTTCTCCGCCGTGCGGGAGATTGCGGATAACAAGTTGAACGTCGAGTACAAGCTCGCGATCACCGGGGACAAGCTCAAAGGCAAAGGTGCGGTCGAGACCGGGGGCGAGAAGCGGGAGTTCGACATCGACGGGAAGCGGGAGAAGAAGGACAAGTAGCGGGCGAGCGGCACCGGGTCGAGCGAACCGGCCGCGGCCGGCCGCCGGCAGGGCCGGTCAGGCTAACCGAGAGTTCGGCGGCGGAGGACGCACCACACTTGGTGTAAAGGTGTTCGGCTCGGCCGTCGTCCGGGTCGCGCCAGACACGGCGTCGGTCGTCGTCGCCGTCTGCCGCACCGAGCAGAAACCCGAGGCCGCGTTCGTCAAGGCCCGCGATGGCGCGCAGGGCGTCACGGCATACCTGCACTCGGCTAGCGAATCGCGTCAGACGCCGGGGCCGCCCTCCAGGGCTAAGGACTATGGGACAAGACTGGCGAGCGTCGAGCCGTAAGGCCGACGTGCCTGCAAGCGGAAAGACGCTTTGCACGTCGGCCTTACGGCTCGACGCTCGCCGGCCTTCAAGTTTTGTCCGTTAGTTCTAAGACTCGACCCGTCGCCGCGACGAGGTAGATGAGCGGGTACAGTTCCTCGTAGTACCACAGGTTCGCAAAGTAGAAACCGATCGGCGACGCCGACGTCGCCGTGCCGCCCGCGGTCGCCGCCGCCAGCCACGCTAACCCCCGCGCGATCGGCTCGTCCGCCCCGCCCGCGGCGGCCAAGCCCTCCACCGCGAGAGCCGTCTCCTCGATCGTGGACGGCGTGTCGGCCGCGCCGCCCCAGCCGCCGTCCGGGTTTTGGTTCGCCACGAGCCACGCGACGCCGCGCCGCACGCACGCCGACCAGTCCGGCCCGAAGCGGCCGGCCAAGCGCAGGACGCGGCTGGTGCCGTAGGTCAGGTTCGCCACCTCGGCGGCGTGCTGGTTGCCGAACCACAGCGGTGCCCACGCGCCGTCCGCCCGTTGAGTCTTCATCAAGTAACGCACGGCCCGGTCGGACGCTTGGTCCACATCGGCTCGCAAGTCGGCGTCGAGGTGGTCGCGCCACGCCGCCCACGCCAGCAGCGTGTGCGCGGTCAGGTCGGCGCTGCTGCGGTCGAACGGCAGGCCGGTCCAGCCGCGGCAGAAGGTCGGGATGCCGCCGTCGGCGTTCTGCAAGTCCAACAGCCAACGGACGCCGGCCGCAGCGGCTGGCGTGGTGCGCTCGTCCGCGGGACCGAGCCGGGCGAGGGCCAGAAGTGCCCCCGGCGTGTCGTCGGCGTCGGGCACGCCGCCGGCGAGGTCGGTCCACGCCCAGCCGCCGGGGGCCGCGTGCGTGTACGGGTGTTCGACGCGGTACTGCTGCGCCAAGAGCCAGTCGCGGACAACCGCCCGGTCGGCCACGGGCAGGTCGTTGCCGAGCGCGTTGACGGCAAGCGTCGTCACCCACGTCGCCAGGTTCGTGTCGATCGGCCAACTGCCGTCGGCGCGGGCCGACCGCTCCAGAAAGCGCACGCCGTCGGCCACGACCGCGCCGCCGGCCTCGCCGGCCGCGATCAGGCTCATCGCGACGAAGCTGGTCAGCGGCGTGGCTTCCAGGTAGCCGCCGGTGGTCGGCTGGATGGCGCGGAGCGTCCGCAATGTCCGCCCGCGGGTCAGCCGGCGGAGCAGGCGGGTCGCGGGGTTGAGCGTCGGCCGGTGGTGGTGCCGGACCTGGCCGATGGCAATGAGCGCGGGCAGAGCATAACTTACGACCGGTAGCCGCAGCCATTGGAACCAGCGGAACGGGCAGGCCGCCAACTCGAACGGCAGTTGCGGCACGAACCGCCAGCCGTCGGGACCGAGCCGGCCGGCGAGGGCGAGCATCGTCAGGATTGGCACCGAGAACGTCCGGTCCTTGCCGTACCGGGCGATGACGGCCTTCGCCAGCGGCACCGGGGCGAGCGCACCGGCCGCGGCCATCAGCCACGCCTCGGCCCGCGCCACGGCCGCGGCGAATTCCTTCGCCTCCGGCACGCCGAACGCGGCCCAGCACAACGCCGTCGTGCTGATGTTGCTCAGGCTCCGTGTGGTGTCGCCCCAGCCGCCGTCGGAGTTCTGCGTGTCGGCCAGCCAGCGTAGGCCGCCGCGGATCAGGCCGGCGTGGTGCGCGTCGCCGCGGGCGCGGTCGTAGAGGCTGAGCGTGAAGATCGCGGTCGCTGTCGAGAGGGCGCTACTGGACAGCCGGCCCTCCCAGCAGCCGTTCGGCCCGCGGGCGGCGAGCAGCCGGCGGCGGGCCGTCGCCCGTAGCGCGTCGAAGAACTCCGGCGGGCGGGTCGGCATCGGTCAGACGCTCAGGTGGCCGAGGGCGAGCAGGCCGTAGTACGTGTACTCGCAGTCGAGGTCGTCGTCGGCCCAACTGCCGTGGAACCCGCCGCGGTTCGTCCACAGGCTGTCGATGAAGTCCAGGCACGGCTCGCGGATGCCGTCGAGCGGCGCTTGCAGCCCGCCCAGGGCGTGCAGCGCGGTGGCCGTCGAGAGCAGGTCGGGCAGCGGCGTCACCGGGGTGGCGAAAAAGCCGCCTTCAGGATGGCAGCGGGCGAGGAGCCAGTCGGCCAGGTCCGGCGGCACCGGCTCGCCGAGTTGGCGCAACAGCGTCGCCGCGGCCGCGGCGTCCGGGGTCAAGCCGTAGGGCAGGTCGTGCTGGTTGGCGTAGCCGCCGTCCTCGGCCCGCAGCCCGTTGACGCAGCGGACCACGCCGGCCGGGTCGGGCATCTCGCGGCCCAGGTCCTGGTATGCGCCGAGCGCGACGAAGCACGAGTACGCGGTGCCGTCGGCGGCCCCCGGCTCGGCCGCGTAGCCGCCGTCGCCGCTACGGCACGCTTCGACGCGGGCCAGGATCGCGTCGGCCGGCACGTCGGCCCAGTACGCGGCCGGCAGCGCGGCCCAGCACCGGGCCAGGCAGCCGAGGTGAACGAAGTCGAGGCCGTCGCCGTCGCCGAATGGCCGCAGGTAGCCGGCGACGGCCGGGGCTGGCAGGTCGGCCCGCAGGGCGAGCAGCCCTTCCAGGCCGAAGACGGTATAGTACAGGTCGCTGTCGCCGGCCCGGTTGCGGAAGCCGCCGTCCGCGTTGAGCTGCGACCGCAGGAACGCGGCCACCAAGTCGGCCGATTCACCCAACGCCTGCGGGGCCAGCCGGGCGACTTGCAGCATTTCGAGCCTCGAACTCACTGCACCAGCCCTTGATCTCGATGCTGAACACCTTCGTCACCACCCGCCGCAAAAGCCCCTTCAGGCTCGGGTTCTGCACCTGAACGAGCGTGCGGACGGCCTGCTCCTTATACGAGTCGAGCATCTGCCGCGAGCGCTCCTCGGCCCCGAGGCGCGCCACGAGGGCACGCACGGCGTCGGCGTCCACCGGCGACCGCCGCCACGCCCCTTCGAGCGTCGCGCGGTCGGCGTCCTGCGCCCGCTCATAGGCCACGGCCAGGGGGAAGCTCGGCCGGGCGGCGGCCACGTCGTCGCCGTCGGCCCCGGCCAGGTCGTCCAGGTCGTCGCGGATCTGGTAGGCGATGCCGAGGGCTTCGCTGTACGCGGACAGCGCGGCGTGGACTTCCGCGTCGGCCCCGGCGTAAGCCGCCCCGAGCCGCAGCGCGACCTCGAACGCGGGGGCCGTCTTCCGCCGGTGGATGTCCGCGACCTCGACCGGCGTCAGTGGCCGCGGGGCGCTCGCCCAGGCCAGCTCCGCCCCTTGGCCGAGGCACAGCGTCCGGTGCCCCTCGGCGGCGATTTTGACCATCGCCGCCCGCGCGGCCGGTGCGGCGTCACACCCGGCGATTAGCCGGTAGCCCTCGCCGAGCAAGAGGTCGCCGGCGTTGAGCGCGGCCGGCACCCCGTACTCGGCGTGCAGCGTCTTCTCGCCGTAGCGGAGGTCGTCGCCGTCCTCGATGTCGTCGTGGACGAGCGACGCCTTGTGGAAGCACTCGACCGCGACGGCCAGCGCCCGCAGCCCGGCCGGCAGCGGGGCGTGGGGGTCGTCCTGGAACGCCTTCCACACGCACGCCGTCAGAAACGGCCGCCACCGCTTGCCGGCCTTCGCCAGCCAGCCGCGGGCGATCCGCTCGGCCTCCGTCGTCACGTCGCCCAACACTTCGTCGAGCGCCGTCGGCGTGAACCAACCGTCCACTTCGGCCCGCACGGCGTCGAGGTCGAGGCGGTAGGTGCGGTCGTCGCCCGTCAGGTGGATGAAGTCCCACACCCACTCGATATCGATGCCGGTGTCGTGGCAGTCGTCTTGCAGTAGCGGCACCGCCACGCCGGGGATCGCGGCCGCCTCCATGAACGGGAACGCCTTCTCCAGGACCGACAGGCAGCTCACGCCGACGATCGCGTCGATCTTGCCCGTCTGGATGATCGCCATGACCAGGGCCGACCCCTCAGCCACGAGGACGGCGTAGCCGAGCCGCTCGGCCTCGGCCTGCAAGTCCTGGATGGTGCAAAGGCCGCACTGCTTGCACAATAGCCCGAAGTCGTCGAACGGGGCCGGGCACTTATCCTCAACGCGGAGGCACTTGGGCAGTAGCAGCAGCCGGCGGTCGTACGGCACCGCGGCCAGCGCCTCGCGGTTGGCCTCGCCATTGACGACGACGGCGACGTAATCGCGGTACTTCGGATCCAGCCCGGCCCGGCGGACAGCATGGTCGGCGTGGCCGCGCAACTCCTCGAACGAGAGCGGCAGGACCGGCTTGGTTTCATCGACGTAGCGGCGGGCAATCTCGCGCACGCGCTCCCGCTCCGCGCGCGTCTGCGGCACGGTCTCTTGGGGCGGCCGTTCCGGCATCACCGGGACGGCCCGCGGTAGGGACAAGAGCGTAAGTTGCATAGGGTCACGCCCGATGTAGGGTGGGACGACGAAGGAGTCCCACCGCGAACGCGTCGCGCTGCATTTCGGCGGTGGGACTCCTTCGTCGTCCCACCCTACAACTTTCGTTCCGAGTCCCAGATTCCAGTTCTGGCTATCAGCCCCGTGAACGGGGCTGATAGCCGGAACCCCGAACTACGTATATGCACCGAAGCCGAAGAACCAATGCCGTTTCGCGAAGCGATACGCCCAATGTTCCTCCGGCACTTCGCGGCCTGGTGTGTGCTGGCTCGGCCGGGGCGCCATGGCGTCCAGCTCGGCCAGCGCGGTGCCGCGGGACGTGGTGTCGGCGGCGGCGTGCTTTTGGACCAGTTGCTTCACGAGGTCCGGCCGCTCCAGGACGATGCAGCCGCGGGTCGCGCTCGCCGCGGTCTTGCGGAAGTCGGCCAAGAGTTGCGACTGCGTCATCAGGTCGTAGACGCCGCGGCGGTCGTACACCGATTCGGTCGCAAACTGGATGATCGGGCACGGCTCGATCGCGCCGCTCGGGCCGATGTGGTGGCTCACCCCGGTCGCCATCGGGCACAGGGCCTCGCCGTCGTGGTCCCAGTACGGGTCCACGATCGCGATCGGCAGCTTCGACCGCATCGTCACCGCGAACCGTCGGACGCGGACGACCTGGTCCGGCGTCAGCGCCAGCTCCGGCGTCGGCTGCGGGCCGACTGGGCGGTAGGTGTGGTACCAGGCGTAGTGGACGCCGAGGTCGATCAGCCGGCGCAACCACGCCTCGCTCACGAGGTCGTCGATGTTGGTCTGGCAGACGCTGGTCGCCGCGCCGATGATCAGGCCGTGATTGCGGCAGTTCGCCAGGCCGGCCAGCGTGCGATCGAGGACGTGCCGGGTGCCGCGGCGCTCGTCGCTCACCGCGGTCGTGCCCTCGATGCTGATAAGCGGCGTCGCGTTGCCGGCGCGGCGGAGCCGGCGGGCCACCGCGTCGGTGATCAACTGGCCGTTGGTGAAGATCTGGAAGTAGCAGTCGGGGTGGGCGTCGAGGACGTCGAGCAGGTCCGGGTGCAGGAACGGCTCGCCGCCGAGGATGCCGAAGTAGCGGTTGCCGTGCCGCTTGGCGTCGCGGATCACCCGGTTCAGGGTGTCGCGGTCGATCATCTGCCGCGGGTGCTGCACGTCGACCCAGCAGCCCTGGCAATTCAGGTTGCAACTTTTGATGACCGAGATGAACAAAAACGGCGGGAAGTGAACGCCGCGCCGCAGCCGGGCCTTGTACCGCTCGACCGAGATCGCCCCCTTCAACCCGAAGTTGAGGGCGAACTTGGCGAGCAGCCGCGGCTCGACCTCCGTCAGCATCCGCTTCGCGAGTCCGAAGATCATGGTTGGCTCGTCAGGGCCGCCTGCGCCTTGGCCTGGGCGTCCGCGGCCCGCTCGCGGATCTGATCGAACGACGGCAGCGACGCCAGGACCTCGGCCGGGATGTCCAGCTTCTCGCCGAGTTTGACCAGGCACTTCTTACGCTCTTCGAGCGCCTTGTCCGCGTCCCGCTCCTTGGAGAACCGGGACTTCGCCTTGGCGCTGCGGTCGCGGAGGGCCTGGTAGATGTCTCCGCCCAAGAGGGCCGAGATGTCCACCTTCATCCCCTCCCGGCGAACGTCGTCAGAGTTCACCACGTCGCCGTTGATCGGCCCGTGGCGGTACTTCGGGAACAGGATGGCGACCTCGGGGCAGACGCGCGAGCAGGCGGGGCAGTCGGTCTTGCACTTCGACTCGTTGCGGACCTGGATCTTGCCGGCTGGGCTGACGCCGTACACGTCGAACAGGCAGAACGACAGGCACTGCATGCAGTTGGTGCAGCGGTCGAAATCGATCACCGGGAACCACGGCTTCCAGCCGCCCGGCTTCGGCACCCCGGCCGCGTCGCGGGCGGCCTCGACCGCCGCAGCAACCTGTGGGGCCGTCAGCCCGTCGGCGTCGCGGAAGTACACGGTCACGTCGCCGTCCACCCGATCCGGCTTCGGTTCGAGGAACCGGCCGACGACGACCAGCGTCCCGGCTGTCGGTTGGCTGACCGCCCCGCCGGCGCGGACGATCGTCACGGCGTACCCGGATTGCAACAGGGTGGCGACGAGTTCCGACCGAACGGCCGGCTCAAACGGCTGGCTGCCGGTGCCCTCGAACACGGCCACGCGCAGACGAGCGGCGGCGGTCACGGCGTCGCCTCCAGGCCGGCCATCACGGCGTCGGCCGTGTCCGTGCGCATGTTGAGAACCTCCGTCCGGTCCATCGCCAGCGGCACCCCGGCCGCATCGAACAGCCACTTCACCGCCCGCGGGTAGCAGGCGACGATTTTCACCGGTCCCTCCGCGGCAAGCTCGGCAAGCGCCGGGTCCTTGCGGGCGGACATCTCGCACAGGTCGGGCACCGCGTCGAACGGCATGCCGGATTCCGTCAGCCGGCGGAGGACCTCCTCCTTGACCGCCTTCGGGACGACGTTGGCGTACGCACAGTGGCAGTACAGGACGCGCAGGGGCAAGCTCACGAGTCAGCCCTCAGACAGCCGATGCGTCGGGACCGGGCGGCCGGGGCGGAACGCTTCCGCATGTTCTATGTGGGCCTGTATACCCGCGGCCAATGCCGTTTCTTTCAGCGCTGCCTCCGCCGCCGCCCGCAGGGCAGCCGGGTCGGCCTCCGCCCGCAAGTTGACGATCAACTCACCCGCGGCCAACGGCTCCGCCAGGCGGTGCGACGCTTCCGGCGTACCGTCGGTGCGGACGAGGTTGACCACGGCGAGGTCGTTCCCCTCGGCCGGGCTGAGCGTCATCTTCAGGTGCGCGACCTCGGTGCCGGCCGCCGCGAGCCGGCGGTGCAGGTCGCCGGCCAGGGCAGCCAAGTAGGCGTTGCCGTCGAAGTCCCGATCCGCCGACACCGCCGCGGTCAGGTTCAGCCAGCCGAGCAGGGCCTCACCCTCCGCGTAGGTGTCGTAGTCCACCTCCATCGCCGGGCCGGTCCCCAACTCCTCGGCGGCCACCCGATCCGCCCACGCGGCGACGTTGGTGCCGTCGCGTGCGGACATGGCGACCACCCGGGCCTTCGGGAACCGCTCGCGGAGGGCGGCCGTCAGCCGGTCGAGCCGGGCCGCGTCCAAGATATCGGTCTTGTTGACGACGATAATGTCGGCCTCTTCGAGTTGCTTCAGGTAGATGTACACGACCTTCGGCGAGAACGACTTGCCGGTCGCCAGCCCGAGGATGCGCTCTGCCCGCACCGGGTCCACGAGGACGCTGTACGGCGCGACCGAGTATCCGTCGCCGTACATGCGTCGCAGCGGGTAGCTGACGGTCGCCGTCAGGTCGGTGCAACTGCCGACCGGCTCGGCGAGGAACACGTCCGGCCGCTCGGCCTTGGACAGCCGCTCGGCCGCGTCGGTCAGTGAGGTGAACCGGCAGCAGAAGCACCCGCCGGTAATCTCCTCGACGGGCAGGTCGTGCGCGGACAGGAGCGCGGTGTCCACGAGGCCGACGCTCTGGTCGTTGGTGATCAGCCCGACCCGCCGGCCAGCCGCCTTAAGCCGCTCGGCAAGCCGCAGCAGAGCCGTCGTCTTGCCGGCTCCGAGGAACCCGCCCACCATGACGTACCGCGCCTTGCCCATTCACGCCTCACTTGGCGATGCCGGTCGCCTTGCCCTGAATCTTGTCGATGGCCAGGTCGAGCAGGCCCACGTATCCGTGGGCGTCGACGACGTTCGGCTCCGGCGTACCCCGGAACTGGTACAGCCACCCGGCTCCGTAGGGGTCCTTGTCAAACGTCGTCGGGTCGGCCTCCAGCGCCGCGTTGGCCGCGTGGAACACGCCGTCGCCGACGCAGTACAGGTCGGCGATCGCCTTGAACGCCTCGATCCAGCCGATCGTCTGGCCGACTTCGATGGCATCGCCGGCCTTGACCTCGAACCCGTGTTCGACCAGGTCGCCGAGCATGCGGACAGCGAACCGCGTCAGCCCGACCTGCCACAAGCCGGGTTCGACTTCCGCCAGCCAGAAGTGGGACGGCGTGTACTGCCGGTCGGTGGGCAGCTCGGTCGAGAACCGCGACCGGCGGTAGGGGATGCGGCAAACCGTGCGGTCGAGCCGAACTGGATCGAAGGATGAGTTCGGCATGGTCGGTGGGAGCCAACGGGCGAACGCGGCGTCGGGGGAAGCATATGGGTCGCTGGCTGGTGGGCCAAGCACTCGGTCCCCGCAGCTCCATCGATGGAGTTCATTATCGAGCGTACCGGTTTTCGAAACCGATCTTGACGAATATGCACGGGGGGGGGGTATAGTCGGCGAGTAGCGAATCTAATGATTCCTCCGACGCCTCCCATTGAGACGCCGCAACGCTTCGCGGATCAGTGACGCCCGATACGATATTCTCATCGCGTTCGACCGGAACTAATCTCGCGGCCAGGACGGCCCGCCATTATTGGAGGTGCCGACGATGTCCGCGCGCGTGGCCGCCGCCGCACTTGCCGCCTTCCTCGCCACCGCCTCGGCCCCGGCCCAGGTCGTGCAATACGTCGTCACCGCCATCGACTACCCGCCTGGCACCTGGACCAGCAGCATACCAGCGAGCGTGAACAACGCCGGCCAGGCGACCGGCTATGTGATCGGGAACTCGCCCTCCGCGCCGGGCTACCGGGCGTGGCGGTACACCCCCGGCGTCGGTACCGTGGACCTCGGCAGCCTCGGGCCGGCCGACAGCAACAGTCGCGGGTCTGCTATCAACGCCGCCGGCCAGGTGGTTGGGTACACAAACGTTGCCGCGGGGATGACAGGTGGGGCGTACCGGTTCACGACCGGCGTCGGCATGGTCAACCTGGGGACGTTGTCCGGCGACAACTTCAGTCAGGCGTTCGGAATCAACAACGCCGGCCAAGTCGTCGGCGTGTCCGCGATCGCAGGCGGTACGACTGCGCAAGCGTTTCGGTACACGGACGGCATCGGCATGGTGGGCCTGGGGGTGCCCGCCGGCATGGTGGGTAGCACCGGCCGCGCCATCAACAACGTCGGCCAGGTGGTGATCACCACGGCGACGCCAACCCAGGCGGTTCGCAGCTTCCGGTATTCCGACGCCACCGGCCACGTACCCCTCGGCACCTTGGGCGGCACCAACGTCACCGCCGTGGCGATCAACGACGTCGGCCAAGTGGTCGGAAATGCGGATACCCCGTCGGGCGCGCGGCATGCCTTCCGCTATTCCGACGGCGTCGGCATTGTCGACCTCGGTGTGCTGCCGGGAGAGCCGACCAGCGACGCGATGGGGATCAACGCCCTCGGCGTTGTGGTCGGCAATTCTAGCACGCTGACGACGGGCGGGGCGTTCCTGTACCGCGACGACGTCGGGATGGTCAACCTCAACACGTTGATCGACCCCACTACCGGCTGGGTTCTTCTGAGTGCCAACGCCATCAGCGACAATGGCTTGATCGTCGGCCAGGGCCGGCTCAACGGCGTCGCCCAGCCATTCCTACTGACGCCGATCCCCGAGCCGTCGGCGCTGGCCCTGGCCGGTCTTGCCGCCGCGTGCGGCTTGGCTCACTGTTGGCGTCGCGGCAGGGGGCGGGTCGTCGACCCAACGACCTCGGAGGCCACACCATGAACGACGGCATTCTGATCAACGACAATGGCGACCTGATCGCTATCAACGACGACGGCGACATTCTCACCTACGAGGGATGAGCCATGGCCAACCTGCGCATCCGCGATCTCGGCAAGGTCGATCCCCTCCCGGCCGGGGCGTCGCTCGCGGTCGATGACGATTCGTTTGCCCAAGCGTTGCGCGTCACGAAAAGCGTCCTTGTCGATACCGTCTCCTTAGTGCTGGTGCCGCCGCTTATCACAAACAGCCCGGCAGCGGCCACCTCCAACAGCGCCGCCATCCAGACGGCTCTCGACCAGTACGCCGACTCAGCGAACCGAAAGGCCATCCTGCGCCTCCCCCGCGGCCAGGTCTGGATCCGCACGGCCATCAATGTGACCGTCAACCACGGCATGGGACGAGGATTTGTCCCCAAGATTGCCGTCAGTCCGTGCCGCAAGTCCTCAGTCTCGACAAAGGGTTGTGCAAAGCCGTTCATGACCTCGCGGAGTCTGAGAGTGGGCGTGACGTGTTGCTCCTTGTAACGATGTGATGACTCCATGATGGAGGCTGCCCTCGAACGCATGCTAAACACCGCGATGGACCGCCACTTCGGACGAACACCGACGGCGACATTGCGGCGGGCGATCTGCCCCACGCTGGCGGCGAACAAATGCTGAGCGTCGTTGAGGTCGACGTTTGTGGCCTGCGCAAGCGGCGAGGTCTGGTTTGCCAGGCCGCTGCAGCCCGTACACTGAAGGGTGGTGCCGGGGCGAGACCTTGCGACGCCGTTCACGTGGTCTGGTCGTCAATCGCGGTGAGCTCTCGGAGGGGAATGCGGCGTGAACTTCTCCGAACAGCGCCCCTCAAATCAATGGACCGCCTTGACGTTCCGAGGGGAGAGAATTGCCGACGTCTGGTTCAAGCCCGAGGGCGAACCGCTGGCCCTCGTATTCCGTATTCCCCAAAGCAGTTTTCAGATCCCCGACCTCGGCCAACGACTGACGGCCGGGCATCTCCTGAAGGCCGTGAGTCTAGCGACTGACGAGGTCGAGTCGTGGCACCACGGAGGCGACACTCGTACTGATCCCGGCGGCCCCAGCACCGACCTGACGAACCCCCTCCCGCAACCCCCACACGACGTCACATACCTGGAAGTTCACGTCCGCCTGAAGCCACCGCCTCAGGCGGCTGTCCACGAGATCAGCCATGAGCCCGAGGCTGCCTCGGCGGACTGGCACGACCTCGAAGTCCGGTGGAAAACCGTGTTGGGCCTGGAGGCGACTGTAGACACTTTGCGCATGAGCATGGAGAGTCTCCGGGCGGAACTGGAAGCTTCGCAGAGGAGGATGTTGTCGGGGGACGAAAAGGTATACGCCCTGGCAGCCGACGTGGCCCAGTGGACCAAGGCGAAAAGCCGCGCCCACTACGCCGTGCCAAAGGCGAGCGAGTTCATCCACCGGGCCACCTGGGCCGCGGGCACGCCCGAACGGAAAAGACTCGGCGAAGTCTTCAAGGACGCCGGCGCAACTCCGCCCAATCTCCTCCGAGTCGATGAGGTACTCCACGAACTGGAAATGCTGCGGAAAGACCGGCAGGTGTTGTCCGCGAAAGGTACGACGGTCTACCAGGAGTGCAAGGCGATCGTCGCCGACATTCAGTCGGCCTTGCGACGGCTCCAAAGCAACGCGGCAACAAGGGCCTCGCAGAAAAAGGGCGGCACCGGCGCAAAAGGCCGGTCGTTCTAGCACGCCCGGCATTAATCCGAACGTGCCCGCGCACGCTCTGCGTGAGAGGACCTCCGCCCCGAGGCAGGTTAGCGCGCTTTTCGCGAGAATTGCGTCCGGGCAGACCCCGGGCTGCCGCGCAGCCGTTCGCGAGACGACGGCACGATCACGGCCTTCTCCGGTTCACGGAAGGACGTAGCGCTCTCGACGATCTCCGAGCGGTAGATCTCCACATCCAGGGGGGCCGAGAACGCCAGGCGAACCTGGTTGCCCTTGATGCCGACGACCCTCACCGTGATGTTGCCGTTGATGACGACTTCTTCATTCTGCTTGCGGCTGAGAACCAGCATGACACCCTCCGTAGCGATTAAGATCGAGTTCCGTTCGAGGCGTTCGGACTATTTGCAAGTCGAATGCCAGAAGGCCGATTTCAGGGGAAAGTGCCTCAAACACCTCGAAAGATCGGTACCGGCGTTCGCCAGGTTGCCCATGTTTCCAGAGAATTTGCGGAAATCTGAGTGGCCGGCCGAACTATGAGTGAAGGCGTGTTGCCATTTCAGACGACACGTGTTGCCCGATGAGACAGTGGGCTGTCAGTCGCTTGTAGGACGCCAGGGCAACGGTTACACGGTCTTGCAACTCCTGCCGCAGGTGCGTGTCGGCATGGCAGGGCGTGTCACAATGCGGTTCTCGGGGGCAGGTCTCAGAAACGGCACTCGATCAAGACGCGGCGTATGTGTTGCTCTACGCGGTCAATCCCCGGGATATGCTCCAAGGTCTTACCATGCCATATGACACCAACACGTTTGTCCGACGTTTGCCGGAGGAGCACTATGCCGTCACTCAAGGGTCGCGTCGCCATCGTCACCGGGGCCAGTCGGGGCATCGGGCGGGCCATCGCCCTCGGCCTGGCCAGGGAGGGATGCGACATCGTGATCGCGGCAAAGAGCACAGAATCGACGGAGAAGCTCCCCGGTTCCATCTTCACCGTCGCCGCCGAGGTGGAGGCCATGGGGGCGCAGGCCCTCCCCGTGCCGGTGGACGTGCGTGACGCCGACCAGATCGACGGCATGGCGGCAACGACCCTGGAGCGGTTTGGGCGGATTGACCTACTCATCAACAACGCAGGTGCCCTGCACTGGGCCGGCATTCTCGACACCCCGCCGAAGCGGTTCGACCTGGTCATGAACGTGAACACGCGGGCGGCGTTCCTCTGTTGCCGGGCCGTTCTGCCAGCCATGATTCGTCAGGGCGGCGGGCACATCGTTAACATGAGTCCCCCACTGGATAACTCGATCCTGCCGAACCGGATCGCCTACGGCATCAGCAAACTGGGGATGACGCTCCTGACGCTTGGACTGGCCGAAGAGGTCCGGGCACGAAATGTGGCCGTCAACTCCCTCTGGCCGGTCACGATCATCGAGTCGCAGGCCAGCATTAACCACCGGCTGGGGACTCCGGAGATGTGGAGGAAGCCGGACATCCTGGTCGACTGCGTGCTGCACCTGGCGCGCAAGAATCCTGCCGAGGTGACGGGCCAGGCGCTGTTGGATGAGGACTTCCTGCGCGCCGAGGGAGTGACAGACTTCGGCCGCTATGCCTGCATTCCGGGTTCGCAACCCCCGCGTCTGTCGTGGGTGGCCGTGAACCAGGGTTGACGAGCCAGACGAGCCCAAGGAAAGCAGAATCAAGAATGCAGTTGGTATCTCCCGAACCGTCGGCCCAGGGGCGACACAGCGCAGTACCCACGACCGCGAGGTGATTCATGCGACAGAGATGGCTCATGGCAATCCTGGCCGTCAGTTCGTTGGCGGTCGGTTGTGTTCGAGAACCCTGGCAGCCAGTCCCGCCGGTCGCAGGCGTGCCAAAAGGGCCGGCTTTGGCGGACATCGACTATGCCGATAGGAACTGGATCTGCGTTGGTGGCGATCGCGGTTGTTCCCGGTACTCGCAACTGGCTCAAATCAATCGCAGCAACGTCGACCAACTCGAAGTGGCCTGGACGTTTCATACGGGCGAGGTCAAGAACGGCGTTGGCCGAACGATCGAATGCACGCCCGTCGTCGTCAACGAGCGAATGTATGTCAGCACCGCGGATCGACGGGTGGTCGCGCTCAATGCGTCGACCGGAGCCGTGTTGTGGGATTTCGATCCCCTGACCGTTGGCCCACCGATCGGGCCGCTCGCGTCGGGCGGTGTCAATCGCGGCGTCGCCTATTGGTGCGATCGACCCGACGATCCCTCCGCCGGAGTCGAGCGAATCCTGCACGGCACTTCAGACGGCCGGCTCTTTGCGATCGACGCCAAGACGGGCAAGCTCGATCGGCAGTTTGGAAACGCGGGCGTCAAAGATCTGCGCGCCGATCTCGATGTCAACATCGCCAACCTGCCCTATGGCCCGACATCTGCGCCCGCGATCGTCGGCAACCTGGTGGTCCTCGGGTTCTCAAACGGCGAAGGGCCCGAGATTGCGGCACCGGGGGACATCCGCGCGTTCGACGTTCGAACCGGCAAGCCGGCCTGGACGTTTCATACGGTGCCACGGCCCGGTGAATTCGGCAACGACCAGTGGCCAAACGATTCGTGGAAGAATCGCGGCGGTGCCAACGCCTGGGGCGGAATCAGCGTCGATACGCAACACAACCTGGTGTTTGCCGGCCTCGGATCGGCATCGTTTGACTTCTTCGGCGGCGATCGACCTGGCGACAATCTGTTCGCCAACTGCACCCTCGCGCTCGACGCCACGACTGGTCAACGGCGCTGGCATTTCCAAACGCTCCGGCACGATCTTTGGGATCACGACTTGCCGACGTATCCCAACGTGATCGCGATCCGCAAGGGAAATCAGATCACGCCGGCCGTCGCCCAGGTCACCAAGACGGGTTACGTCTACCTCTTCGATCGACTCACCGGCAAACCGCTGTTTGACGTGATCGACAAGCCGGTTGTCGCGACGGGAGTTCCTGGCGAGGTCCCTTCGCCCACGCAGCCGATCCCGGTGGCACCGCCAGCGTTTTCGGAGCAGAGCTTCGACGAATCGAACGTCACGAACATCGCGCCGGCGAACCGAGCCTATGTACTCGACAAGCTGAAGACGTTGAGACGCGGCCCCGCGTTTCAGCCTCCCAGTTTTGAAGGGACTGTGGTCATCCCGGGGTTTCATGGCGGAGCGAACTGGAGTGGCGCGTCGTTCGATCCCGAAACGAACCTGCTCTACGTCAACTCGACCAACCAGCCGAACATCATGGCGCTCAAGCCGGCGAAGGACGGTGCCAAATATCGCTACGATCACAAAGGGTACGTCACCTTCAACGATCAGGAGGGCTATCCCGCGATTGCCCCACCTTGGGGCCAACTGAACGCCATCGACCTGGCGACGGGCCGATTCGCTTGGCGGTCGATTCTCGGCGAGTATCCCGAACTGACCAAACGCGGCGTACCACAAACGGGCACCGAGAACTTTGGCGGAACGATCGTGACGGCCGGCGGATTGGTCTTCATCGGCGGTACTAAAGACGAGAAGTTCCGCGCCTTCGACAAACAGTCCGGCAAAGTCCTTTGGGAAGCCCAACTGCCTGCGGGAGGTTACGCCACGCCGGCCACCTACTCCGCGGGCGGCGAACAGTACGTAGTGATCGCCGCGGGCGGCGCGGGAAAACTCCGCACCAGGCCTGGCGACGCCTTTGTCGCGTTTCGACTGAAGCGAAAAGCCGGCTCGAAAAACTAGGTACCCGATTCACTTTCGTCCCCAACAGACGTGTGGTGTCGCGAGCGATTCGAATGCGAATACTGCTAATCGGGAGGCGACTCGTGCGACATTCCTGGCTCATAACCATCTTGGCGATTGGTTCGTCGGCCGTCGGTTGGAGTGAAGAACCCCCACAGCCGGCGCAGCCCGTCTCGGGCGTTCCCGCGGGTTGGACGACCCAGTCCCCGCGCGCCGAAATCCGCCCGGCCTTCGCGTTCGATCCGCACGGTGGCCCACGACAAACCGGCAGTTGGATCGTGACGCACGATCGACGCGAGGGACTCGACGGTTGGTTTCAGAAGTCGTTCCCGGTGACCGGTGGCGAATACTATCGCATCCATGCCGTGCGCAAGACGACGGGCGTAGCGGTCCCGCGTCGCAGTGCCATCGTGCGAATCGTGTGGCAGGACGCCGCGGGGAAGCTCGTGCCGGCCGACGTGCCTCCCGAACAGGCGAAAGACTTGCGGCACATTCCCACGGCCGAACCGGAACACCCCACCGACGGCGCGACCGACGCGAACGGTTGGACCACGATCGAACGCGCGTATCGCATTCCCGCGAAAGCCGCGCGTGCCGTGATCGAGTTGCACCTGCAATGGGCACCGAACGGACGAGTCGAGTGGAGCGAGGTCGACTTCGCCAAGACCGTGCCGCCGCCGATGCGCAAGGTACGGTTAGCAACGGTTCACTACAAGCCGACAGGCAAGTCGCCGCGCGCCAACTGCGAAGAGTGCGCACCGTACATCGCCGAAGCCGCGAAGCAGAAGGCCGACCTGGTCGTACTGGGCGAAACGATCCCTTCCGTCAACGTGAGGAAGCCCCCGCACGAATTGGCCGAGCCGATTCCCGGTCCGTCGTCGGAGTACTTCGGCGAACTGGCCCAGAAACACAACTTGCATATCGCGCTCAGTCTGTACGAACGGAGCGAGCATCTGGTCTATAACACGGCGATTCTACTCGGCCCGGACGGCAAGCCGATCGGGCAGTACCGCAAGGTCTGTTTGCCGCACTCGGAAGTCGAGAGTGGGATCGCACCCGGCCGCGATTACCCGGTGTTCTCAACCAAGTTCGGCAAGGTTGGCCTGATGATTTGCTACGACGGCTTCTTTCCCGAAGTCGCCCGGCAACTGACAAACAACGGGGCCGAAGTGATCGCCTGGCCGGTGTGGGGCTGCAACCCCCTCTTGGCCCAGGCCCGGGCGTGCGAGAATCGTACCTACATCGTGAGCAGTACGTTCATGGCGCCCAAGGACGAATGGATGCTCTCTGCCATCTTCGATCCGACCGGCAAGCCGATCGCGAAAGCCACAGCATGGGGAACGGTCGCCGTCGCGGAAGTCGATTTGTCTCAGCCATACATCGGCCCGTACAACTTGGGCGATTTTCGCTCGATGGTCTCGCGCCATCGTCCCGTCTCGGTTGCCGAACCCGTCACTGCCCCGCCCGCGCCGACTCGCGACACGCCGGCGACACCGCCCGCCGCAACCGACCATTCCCGCCTGACCGAGCGGAAGCTGAGAGTGGGAGCCGCAGCCGTTGATTTGGTGGCCGACGATTCGATGATCATCGGCGGCGGCATTGGACCAGGCCATGCGCAGGGGCAAGAAGGGAAACTGCGGGCCGTGGCCACGGTGATTCAATCCGGTGAGACGAAACTCGCGATTGTCGCCTGCGATGTGCTCATGCTCAATCGGGATCTACTCGACCCCGTCGTCGCCGAGATCGAGCAGGCGACCGGCATCCCGACGTCGCACATTCTCATCAACGCCACGCATACGCACCACGCTCCGAGTACCTGTACCGTCCATGGATATGAACGCGATGCCCGCTTCTGCCGTGTGGTGCAACAGGGTATCGTCGCCGCGGTCAAACAAGCCGATGCGCGATTGACGGAGGCCCGGCTTTCGTTTGCGTTGGGTGAGGAATCGTCGGTGGGTCAGAACAGTCGGTTACTGCTCGGTGACAAGTCGATCTTCTGGGTCGGTCCGCGCAACGACGCCGTCCGCCCGACGGGACCGTTCGACCCGCAATTGCCGGTATTGGCGTTCACCGGTCTGGATCGAAAGCCGATCGCGACGTGGTTCAACCATTCCACGCATACGATTGGCACGCGGAAGCCCGGCGTGCGATCACCGTCGTTCTACGGCTTGGCCGCACAGGAATTGGAAGACGAACACGGAGGCATCGTAGGCTTTCTCGAAGGCGCGTCCGGATCGACTCACAATCTCACGCTGCCGTGTGCGGAGTCTGTCGTACGCATCAAGGCGGCGGTGGAAGCGGCACTCAAGGTCGCCGAGCCGCACTCCACGCCGCGCCTGGCCGCCCTGAAAAGCGAGTTTCGCTATCGCATCCGGACCTTTGACGAGGCCGTCGAAGACCAAAAGGTCGTCAGCTATTGCACGACCCGCACGCCGGCGCAGGCCGCCGGCACGATTGACGTCTTCCGGAAGCAGCGGGCGGTGCTCGCGCCGCAGCAGGGGAAGGATCGCTCAACCTGGATGCAGGTGTTGCTCATCGACGATGTTGCTATCGTCGGCGTACCGGCGGAGTTCTTTACGGGGCTGGGCCTCGAGATCAAACGCCGCTCGCCGTTCCGCTACACCTATGTCGCTGAACTGGCCAACGATTGGATCGGCTATCTTCCCGATCGCCGAGGCTTCGAACACGGGGGCTATCAGACATGGATGGGGCTGCAGAGCTTCACCGAGCCGGGATTGGGTGAGGCGATCGTGGATGAGGCGATTCAGATGCTGCAACGACTTCACAACGGATTGGCGTCTCGATAACGATGGCCCTTCACTCGATCTCGATCGCCGCGATTTGGTAGGAAGGACCAATAGCGGACGGACTGGTGGGCCGCCTGACGCTCTGTTGCGAGCGAACGTCCTGCGGCTTCACGCCGCCGAGCCCTTGTCTCGATTCCACCAGGATGTCCATTCAGCCGCGCCCGACGAACGGCATCTTGGTCGCCATGACGGTCAGGAACAACACGTTGGCGTCGAGTGGCAGGCTCGCCATGTACACGACTGCTCGCGCGACGTTTTCGACATCCATCGTCGGCTCCCGGACGACCGCCCCGTTCGCCTGCGGCACACCCACGCCCATCCGGGCGGTCATTTCGGTGCCTACGTTGCCGATGTCGATCTGCCCGCAAGCGATGTCGTGTGCCCGCCCGTCCAGGGCCGCGGCTTTCGTCAGCCCCGTGATCGCGTGCTTGGTAGCCGTATACGGCGCCGAGTTCGGCCGCGGTGCATGGGCGGAGATCGATCCGTTGTTGATGATCCGCCCACCGCGCGGGGCCTGCGACTTCATGAGGCGGAATGCTTCCCTCGTACAAAGGAACGTCCCGGTCAGGTTCACGTCCACGACTGCTCGCCACTGCTCGGGCGTCAGGTCTTCGAGTGGCACAGCCGGCGCACCGGTTCCCGCATTGTTGAACAACAGGTCAAGCCGGCCGAACGACTCCCGTACCTTCTGGAACAGGTCGGACACGGACGCAGGGTCAGTGACGTCCGTCGGGACGGCGAGGGCATTCGCGCAAGCCTGGCCAGCATGGGCGGCCGTTTCCGCCAAGGCATCCGGACGCCGCCCGGCGAGCGCGACACTGTACCCTTCCCGTAACAGTGCGAGGGCGGCCGCCCGGCCAATCCCCGAACCCGCACCGGTCACGATCGCAAACTTGCCGTTCGATGTCATGACAGGAAGCACCACGGATACTCGAATGGTGAGACCGGGCCGACGCCGGCTCGGGTGGCAGAGATTGTATGGCCGGCTGTCGCAAGGCCGGACGCCGCCGACCTGACCGAGAGGACTGGTGCTGGAGTCACTTCTTCCGCCGCAGGGCGTCGATCGTCGCCTGGACCTTGGCCGCGTCCGCTTCAACGGTCCCGAGCGGTTCCGGCTTGACGGTCTTCTCGCGTGTGTAGCCGATGTGCTTCATCCACGCCGTCGAGCGCATCCCCCGCTTCCCCTCGACTAGCTTGAACAGCGGGTCAGCCCGAATGGCTGCGACCGTCGCGTTCGGGATCTCGATACCAAAGGCCGTGAGGATCGCATTCGCTATCACTAGATGCCCGTCGTCGCCTGGGTGAACTTTGTCCCTGGAGAACGGCTCGACTCGGCTGTCGCGGGCCTTTCGCATCGCGGTGTGCAAGTCGATGACATGTACACCGGGTGTCTTCAGTGTTAGCTCCCACTTTGCGTATTCGGTCAGAACCGCATCGTAGTTGAACTCGTCTCGTTTGGGGCTGAAATCGTAGATCGGCGGCGTGACGAGAACGACCTGCTTTACGCCGGCCTCCTTGCACTGTTCGATCAACCTCGTGACGCCCTTCTGAAATGCGGCAAAGCGGTCCTTGTCGAGCGGCTGGTAAATTCCGTCGTTAATCCCGTAGCACGCGAACACGACGTCCGGCTTGGCCTTCTCCAGCAGGCGGCCGAGCCGCTCGAATAGACAGGGCCGGGGGAACTTCCCACCCGCATGGCCCTCTTCGCTTAGCCCCGACAGCGTCTCGCTCGATAGCCCGAGGCCGAGAATGTCGAAGTTCTTGGTCGGGTGCGACTTCTCGAGGTAGTACGTCGTGAACCCGATGTAGCCGCCGGCCTGTGTAATGCTGTCGCCGAGGAACACTACACGTTTCCCAGCGAGCGAGTCCACGTCCTGGGCCGTAACTGGGGCCGCAAGTGCCGAACTCACGGCCAGTGTAAGCGCGATCCGGATCATGTGTCCCTCAATCTAACTCCGCCGTCTGACCGCGAACCCGGGTGCATCGGGCGGACGGCTCCGAGCATTCCCGCCGTCAATCGGCCTTGGCTCCTTCTGCGCAACTTCCCAAGACAAGGCATACGCTACGAGATTTGAATGGCCGTTGAATGCCTCGTGGGCGGTCGGCTTGCAGAGCGGCTCAAGGTAGGGTTGACTCGCTCGTCCTACCAAGGAGCCAATCGCTCGGTGCGACCCACACCATCCCGGAGTGCCCGTCATGAACGTGTTCCGCGCGGTTCCGTTCCTCTTGTTGACCGCGAGCGGCGCGCTGGCAGCGGACCCACCGAGGAAGACACTCCCGCTGGACGGCGCGGTTTTCGATGTGTCCGGACGCACTGCATTCCTCATCCCCGCGACAGCGGACCCCAACGTGGCGACGAAGCCGTGGGTATGGTACGCACCGACTCTACCGAACCTGCCCGGCCCCGAGGAGCGATGGATGTTCGAACGGTTCCGCGCCGCCGGGATCGCCGTCGCCGGGATTGACGCCGGGGAGTCGTATGGCAGCCCGGCCGGGAACAAGGTGTTCGATGCCCTCCACACGGTCATGACGGGCCGCGGATACTCGACGAAGCCGGTGCTGCTCGGTCGCAGCCGCGGAGGGCTGATGACGCTTTCGTGGGCGGCCGCGAATCCGGACAAGGTCGGCGGGTTCGCCGGCATCTACCCGGTCTGTGACATCGCCAGCTACCCGGGTGTGGCGAAGGCGGCGGGTGCGTTCGAGATGAAGGCGGACGAGCTCCAGGCGAAGTTGAAGGAGTACAACCCGGTCGATCGGCTGGCGGGTCTCGCGAAGGCGAAGGTACCGCTGTTTGCGATCCATGGCGACATCGATAAGGTCGTGCCTCTGGAAGCAAACAGTGGCCGCGTGAAGGAACGGTACACGGCCCTCGGCGGCACCATGACACTGATCGTCGCAGCGCAGCAAGGGCATAACATGTGGCCGGGCTTCTTCCGCTGCCCGGAGCTGGTAGACTTCGTCATTGCACACGCCGGGGTGGGGCTAGTGCTCGACTCCCCACAGGACTTTCAGGTCGTGCAGCGAAACGCGACAAACGAAGGCACCCTTCGCGTGCGCGGGAAGCTGGGCAAGGCCGCCGGGAAGATCGACACGATGGAGTACCGTCTTGGAAAGGACGGTCAGGCGGGTACCTGGCAGAAGCTCGACGCGACCGTCAAGGACTCCGGGTTCGACACGACGATCCGTACGGCCGCCGGCGGGTGGTACCGGTTGGACGTGCGGGGCACCGCTGGTGGAAAACCCGTCGCGCAGGCGACCGTCGAGCGGATCGGAGTGGGCGAGATCTTTGTGGTCGCCGGTCAATCGAATTCCGCCAACCACGGGGCGGAGAAGCAGTCCACGAAGACGAATCGAGTGGCCGCATTCGACGGCACCCGATGGCAACCCGCGAACGACCCGCAGCCCGGAGCGAGTGGTACGGGTGGGAGTTTCCTTCCGCCGTTCGGCGACGCCATCGCGGAAAGGTTTGGTGTGCCTGTCGGTCTTGTCGCGTGCGGAGTCGGGGCGACGAGTGTGCGGGAGTGGCTGCCGAAAGGAGCGACGTTCCCGAATCCGCCGACGATTGAGAGCCGCGTTCGCAAACTCACCGACCGTGACTGGGAGAGCACGGGTGACTTGTACATGGCCTTCCGCGATCGGATGAAGCCGTTCGGCCCGCATGGATTCCGGGCGGTGCTGTGGCACCAGGGGGAGAGTGACGCCAACCAGAAAGACCCGACCCGCACGCTTTCGGGCAAACTCTATCGCGAATACCTGGAGCGGCTCATCCGCGACACCCGAAAGGACATCGGCTGGGACGCCCCGTGGTTTGTCGCCCAGGTGAGCTATCACGTGCCGGGCGATGAGTCATCGCCGGACATCCGGGCGGCCCAAGCGTCGTTGTGGAAAGACAGAGTAGCACTCCAAGGGCCGGACTCCGACGACCTCAAGGGCGAGCTTCGTGAGAATGGCGGCAACGGCGTCCACTTCAGTGGCCCGGGCCTCCGCGCGCACGCCACCCGGTGGGTCGAGAAGGTCGCCCCGTGGCTGGAGAAACAAGTCCCGCCACAGGCGCCCTGAGCAATGCCCACCTGGCGGGCATCGCGGGAGATTTTGGGATGATCCGTTTGACCTCATCAGAAGCGGATCAAAGCACTGTCGATTGGCGGTTCGACAATAACTTGCACGTGCTTCACATTGGTGTAGCGTGTCGTCAGTGTAGTAGGCACACACCGTGTGCCGTAAGAGACGGCACACGGAGTGTGCCGACTACACTGATGACACGCTCTAGCCAAGGGGCCACGTCGTCAGGCCAGGATCGGCCGGACGACCTCGCCGGCCACGTCGGTGAGGCGGAAGTCGCGGCCCTGGAAGCGGTAGGTCAACCGCTTGTGGTCGATGCCGAGCAGGTGCAGGATCGTGGCGTGCAGATCGTTGACGTGGACCTTGTCCTCGACGGCGAAGTAGCCGAGTTCGTCCGTGGCCCCGTGGCTGACGCCGCCCTTGACGCCGCCGCCGGCCAGCCAGACCGAGAACCCGGCCAGGTGGTGGTCCCGGCCGTTGCCCTGGGCCATCGGCGTCCGGCCGAACTCGGTGCCGAACACGACCAGCGTGTCCTTGAGCATGTCGCGCCGCTTGAGGTCAGTGAGCAGCGCCGCGGCCCCGCGGTCCACCTCGCGGGCGGTGCCGGCCGAGTGGTCCTTGACCGCGCCGTGGTGGTCCCAGTCGCGGTGGTAGAGCTGGATGAAGCGCACGCCGCCCTCCGCCAGCCGCCGGGCGAGCAGGCAGTTCGACGCGAAGCTGCCGTCGCCGCCCGTGGTGCCGTACAGGTCGAGGACGTCCCGCGGCTCGTTCGACAGGTCGACCAGTTCGGGCACGCCCGTCTGCATGCGGAAGGCGAGTTCGTACTGGCTGATCCGGGTGGCGATCTCGGGGTCGTCGACCGCCTCGGCTTGCAATCGGTTCAGGCCGTTGACCGCGTCGATGACGTCCTTCTGCCGGGACGCGCTGACGCCGGCCGGGTTGCGGGCGTACATCACCGGGTCGCCCTGGCCGCGGAGGTGGACGCCCTGGAACCGCCCGGGCAGGAAGCCGGAGTGCCACTGCCGGGCCGCGATCGGCTGCGACTGCCCGAACTTCCCGGTGGACACCATCACCACGAACCCCGGCAGGTCGCGGGCCTCGCTGCCGAGGCCGTACAGCACCCACGCCCCGGCGCTCGGCCGGCCGGCGATCATCGAGCCGGTGTTCATGAGCGTGTGGGCCGGGTCGTGGTTGATCGCGTCGGTGTGCATCGACCGGATGACGCACAGGTCATCGGCGCACCGCGACCCCAACTCGGGGAACACCGAACTCAGTTCCAGCCCGGACCGGCCGTACCGCTTGAACGGGTGCTGCGGCGCGAAGCAGTTCAGCTTGGCCCCCTGAAGCTGGGCGATCTGCTGCCCCTTGGTGAACGACTCCGGCATCGGCTTGCCGTGCAGTTCGGCGAGCTTCGGCTTGGGGTCGAACGTCTCGAGGTGCGTCATGCCGCCGGCCATGTACAGCCAGATGACGCGCTTCGCCTTGGCCGGTAGGTGCAGCGGTTGGACGACGCCGTCGGCCGCCGCCGCGGGGGCCAACAAGTCGGCCAGCGCCGCGGCCCCGAGGCCCTGGGCCGACCGGCCGAGGAACGCCCGGCGTGTCCAGCCGGCCCGGAAGTCGTTCGGTGGGAACACGATCAATCCCTCGTGACGCTCGCGTGCAGGTTCAGGATCGCCCGGGTGACGCTGGTCCAGGCCGCCAACTCCGCCGGGTCGACGTCGCCGGCCGCCGGCCGCGACCCCACCTTGAGCAACTCGCCGGCCGCCTTCGGGTCGGCGCGGTACTCGGCCCGGTGCTTGTCGAGCAGGTCGGCCAGCAGGTCGCGCTCGGCCGGGCGGATCGGCCGCGACAGCGCCCGTCGGAAGGCCCAGTCCAGCCGCTCGTCGGTCGACCGCGGTTGGCGGACGACCGCCTCGGCGAAAACCCGGGCGGCCTCGACGAACTCGGGGGCGTTGAGCAACACCAGCGATTGCAACGGCGTGTTCGAGCGGACGCGCTCGGCGGTACACTCCTCCCGGCTCGGGCCGTCGAACGCCAACAGCGCCGGGTGCAGGTACTGTCGCTGCCAGTGGGTGTAGACGCCCCGCCGGTACAAGTCGTCGCCGCGGCCGTTCTGCCACTCGCGGGCGGGGAAGTTCAGGAACGACCAGTAGCCCGGCGGCTGGTACGGCTTGACCGACGGGCCGCCGACGGTGCCGGCGAGCAACCCCGACACGGCCAGCGCGTTGTCGCGGACCGTCTCGGCGTCGAGCCGGAACCGGCCCTGCCGGGCCAGCCAACGGTTGAACGGGTCCTTCTCGCGCACCTCCGGCGTTGCCTGCGACGACTGCCGGTAGGTGCCCGACGTGACGACGAGCCGGACGAGGGCCTTCACGTCCCACCCGGAGTCGATCAGCCGGCCGGCGAGGAAGTCGAGGAGTTCCGGGTGCGTCGGCCAGTCGCCCTGGGCACCAAGGTCGTCGAGCTTCCGCGACAGGCCGGCCCCGAAGTAGAGCTTCCACAGCCGGTTCGCGAGTACCCGGGCCGTCAGCGGGTTGTCCCCGGCCGTGACCCACCCGGCCAGGTCGAGCCGCGTGAGCCGGCCGGCCTTCGCCGCCGGCTGCGGCAGGACGCCCGGCACGCCGGGGTCCATGACCTCGCCGGTGTCGTCCATCCAGTTGCCGCGCTTCAGGACGCGGACCGTCCGCGGCAGGACCGCCAGGGTGACGGGCGTGGTCGTGACCGATTTGAGCAGGTCGGCCTTGGCCTTCTCGGCCGCGGCCAGGTCGCGCCGCCGCGGCTCCAGTCGCCAGGCGGCCGCCCGAACCGGCGGACTCAGCGGCATCAGAGCCACGGCCCACGAAAATTGGGCCGCCGCCACCTCGGGCGTCGGCGACTCGTACCGCTTGGTCACGGCCACGACCCGGGCCTCGGCGGCGTCCAGTTCGTGCTGCTGCGCCGAGGTCGGCACCGGCACCGACGGTCCCCAGTCGGTGCCGCCCGAGTACAGGCCCTGCTCCTTGATGTCGGCGAAGAACGCTTCGAGGCGGTAGAAGTCGCGGGTAGTGAACGGGTCGAACTTGTGGTCGTGGCACTCGGCGCAGCCGAGCGTGACGCCGAGCCACGCGCCGCTGACCGCCCGCACGCGCTCGGCGATGTACTTGGCCAGGTACTCCTTCGGCTGCACCCCGCCCTCGGCGCTCATCATGCCGAGCCGGTTGTACCCCGAGGCGACCTTCTGTTCGAGGGTCGCGTTCGGCAGCAGGTCGCCGGCCAACTGCTCGACGGTGAACCGGTCGAACGGCTTGTTGTCGTTGAACGCGCGGATGACGTAGTCGCGGAACGGCGAGACGCTGATCGGTTGGTCGCCGTGGTAGCCGACGCTGTCGGCGTAGCGCGCGAGGTCGAGCCAGAACGCGGCCATGCGCTCGCCGTAATGCGGGCTGGCCAGCAGGCGGTCGACGACCCGCTCGTAGGCACCGTCTGAGCCGTCGTTGAGGAACGCCTCGACCTCCGCCGGCGTCGGCGGAAGCCCGGTCAGGTCGAACGACAGCCGACGGATGAGCGTGACGCGGTCGGCCTCCGCGGCGTGGGTCAGGCCGCGCTCGGCCAACTTGTCGAGGACGAACGGGTCGATCGGCCCCTTGACGAACGCGGCGTCGGCGGCCGCGGGCGGCGTCGGCCGGGTGATCGGCGTCAGCGACCAGTGGTCGGCCCATGGCGCGCCGGCAGCGACCCAGCGTTCGAGCAGTTCAATTTGCTTTGGCGTCAACGACTTGCCGGACTCGGCCGGCGGCATCCGGCCGTCGTCCGTGGCGCGCAGCCGGGCGATCAACTCGCTCTTGGCCGCGGACCCCGGCACGACCGCAACGGCCCCGGACTTCCGCGCCGACTTGGCGTTCGACTCGACGTCCAGGCGGAGGCCGGCCTTGCGCTGCCGGGCGTCGGGGCCGTGGCAGGCGAAGCAGTTCTCGGCGAAGAGCGGCCGGATGTCGCGGTTGAACTCGGGTGCCCGGTCGTCGGCGACCAAGACCGATGGCGTGCCGAAGGTGAGGGCTATAGCAACGCAGACCGCGCGGGAGGGTGTCATGGTCGGGGTGTCACGTCCGGCGGGAGGGCGAAGCAGTGGCGGTGTAGGCATGATACCGAGCGTCGGCCGATTCCGCATGCCGGGCCAAGTGCCCCACTCGCAACTCGGACGACGCGCAATCGCTCTGGACCCGCTTACCGCTCGGTCAGCCAGGCCACCATCGTCCGCGTCACAAACTCGGGCTTGTCGCGGTGGACGAAGTGCCCCGCGCCGGGCACTGTGACGAGCGTCAGATCCTTCTCAACCCACTTCCACGTGTCGTTGAGTGCCCCTGGCAGCAAGGCCTTGTCGTCCAACCCGTGAATCATCAGCACCGGGCACTTCACCGGCGGCAACTTCGCCTCGGCCTTGTACGGCTCGCGGGGGTAGTTCGCCTTGTAGTAGTTCAGCATCCCCTCCATCGACGACCGCCTCATGGCTTCCAGGTACTCCTTGCGCGCTTCGGGTTCCTTCACCCACAGTACCAGCATCTCCGGCTTGACGATCTTGGCTGCCTCGGGCTTTTGGAAGTTGCGAGCGTACTCGCTGTTCTTCTGTTGCTCGGGGTTGCCGGCCAGCTCGCGCATCAGGCCGTTCGGGTGCGGCAAGTTGAGGATGATCAGGCGATCGACCTTGTCGGGATGCGTCATCGCAAAGGTCCAGGCGATGAACCCGCCCCAGTCATGACCGACGAGGACCATCTTCTTCTGATGAAAGTGATCGAGCACCGCCGCAACGTCAGCAACGAGTTTCTCAATCTTGTAGTTCTCGACGCCCTCGGGCTTGTCGCTCGTGTTGAACCCGCGCAAGTCAAGAGCCACGACCTGGAAGTGCTTGCTGAGAGCGGGAATCTGATCGCGCCAGGTGTAGTGGTAATCGGGAAAGCCGTGCAGCAGGACGAGGAGCGGGCCTTCGCCGGCCGTGACATAGTGCAACTTAACGCCGCCGGAGTCGAGGAAGCCGGACTTGCCGAGGTCGGCGCGAGCCTGACCAGCGGCGAGAAGAGCGAAGAGCATCGCCGATAATGGAAACCGCATCCAGGCTAGGGAATGCTGGAACAGGTTCATGGAGAGTCTCGCCATCTGTGGCGGTCCTGGCAGACGTTGACCGCGTGCAACACCCCTGGTCATTGGCAACCCTTTCACGAGGTTGACGATTCCGTCAGACTATGCGGTATTCCGGAGGAGTGTATGGCAGCTCGCAAGCAACGCAGCGCGGCGCTCAAGGTGCTGTTCGTCGGCAATAGCTTCACGGCCCGCAATGACCTGCCCGGCCTGATCGCTCGGCTGGCGGCTGCGCGGGGGCGGAGCCTGGAACATCAGCTGGTCAGCGCCGGCGGTGCCCCACTCCGCCGCCACTGGAACGCCGGCGAGGCGGCCACGGCAATCCGAGAGGGGAAGTACGATTGCGTGGTGCTTCAGGAGCAAAGCACGCTACCGATCAAGAGTGCAGTGCGGATGCACGAGAGCGTTCGCCTATTCGACGCGGCGATCCGCGAAGCGGGTGCGAAGACCGTACTTTACATGACGTGGGCGCGACGGCATACGCCGGACTCGCAGCAGGCCATCACCGATGCCTACACGAGCATCGGCCGGGAACTCGGCGCGACGGTCGTCCCGGTCGGCGTGGCCTGGCAGCAGTTCCTCACCAAGCACGACGAGCCGACCCTGCACGACAAGGACGACAGCCATCCGACTCTCGCCGGCTCATACCTCGCCGCATGCGTCTTCCTGGCCGCGCTGTTTGACGAGAACCCCGTCGGGATCACCGACGAAACGGCCGGCTTGGACGCGAAGGACGCGGCCCTGTTGCAGAAGTCAGCATGGCAGACATGGCGGAATTTTGAGTAGTCGGCCCACTCCGTGTGTCGGAATTCCGGCACACGGAGTGGGCCCCCACCACTCTCGATCGGTTGTGCCCGGCCGGCGGTCGGCGTATTATGGACCTTCACGTTCCCACCCTCCCGCCCCGTGGACCAGGCATGAGAAACGCCGCGTTCACCCGCCGTCACTTTCTCGGCGACATCGGCTCCGGCCTCGGTGGCATCGCGCTTGCGTCGCTGCTTAGCCACGGTCGAGCCCGCGCCGACAGTGGCCCGCATCACCGGGCACGGGTGAAGCGCGTCATCCAGCTTTTCATGAACGGCGGCGCGAGCCAGTGCGACCTGTTCGACTACAAGCCAGCGCTCGTCAAACGGCATGGCCAGCCGTTCGACCCCGGGGCCGGCCAGCGCGTCGAGGCAAGTGTCAGCGTTCCGGGCGCGGTGATGAAGAGTCCGTTCACCTGGGCGCAGCACGGCCAGTCCGGTCGTTGGGTCAGTAGTGCTCTGCCGCACACTGCGAAGATCGTGGACCACCTCGCGTTCCTGATGGCGATGACCTCGCCGTCGAACGTCCACGGCCCGGCCGCGTACCTGCAAACCACCGGCTTCGTCCTGCCCGGCTTCCCGTGCCTGGGCGCGTGGGTGTCATACGCGCTCGGCAGCCTTCGGGACAACGTGCCTGCGTTCGTGGCACTGCCGGACCCGCGCGGCCTGCCGTACAACGGCCGCAGCGCATTCACAGCCGGCTTCCTGCCCGCGAACCACCAGGGCATGGTCGTCAACGCCGCGGCCCGCGATCCGATCTCGCACTTGCGGCCACCCGCCGCTGCGAAGCACGTTACGGCGGAGAGCCGAACTGACGGCCTGGCGCTGCTGCGCGAATTGAATGCCGACCACGCGGCCGACCGGCCCGGCGACACGCGGCTGAAAGCACGGATCGAGAGCTACGAATTGGCGGCACGGCTACAACTGGCGGCTCCGGAATTGCTCGATCTAAGCCAGGAGACCGAAGCGACGAAGAAGCTTTACGGCCTCGATCGACCGGAGACCGGAGGATTCGCTCGCAACTGCTTGCTCGCCCGGCGGATGGTCGAGCGTGGCGTTCGCTTCGTGCAGGTGTGGAGCGGCCACGGCGGTGGCGCGAGCAACTGGGATAACCACGGCAACATCGCCACAGAGCTATCGTTCATCGCCAAGTCGATGGACCAGCCGGCCGCGGCCCTCTTCACCGACCTGAAGACGCGCGGCCTCCTGGACGACACGCTGCTCATCTGGACGACCGAGTTCGGCCGAATGCCGTTCAGCCAGGGCGGCACCGGCCGCGACCATAACGGCGGCACGTTCGTGTCGTGGCTGGCCGGGGCCGGCATCAGGGCCGGGGCGGCTCACGGCGAAAGCGACGAGTGGTCGTGGAAGGCGGCTAACGACGCAACGACGGGTTACGACTTTCATGCAACGATCCTGCACCTCCTCGGCATCGATCACGAAGAGCTGACGTTCTATCACAACGGCATCAACCGTCGGCTGACCGACGTCCATGGCACGGTCATTGACGAGGTGCTGGCATGAATGCTCTCGTCGCCTGTCTGCTACTTGTCTCCGGCGACGACCCACAGCCGCCGCCGACCTGGTGGTCGCTGGCTCCGCTGACCCGTCGCGAGCCGCCCGCGCCGGGACATCCAGTCGATGCCTTTGTCCGCGCGAAGCTACAGGAAAAAGGCCTGGCGCTGTCGGGCGAGACGGATCGCCGGACGCTCATCCGCCGGCTGTCGTTCGATCTCGTCGGCCTGCCACCGACCCCGGAGGAGGTTGAAGCATTCGTCGCCGATGCCGACCCGAAGGCGTACGAGAAACTCGTGGACCGGCTGTTGGCGTCGCCACGGTACGGGGAGCAATGGGGCCGGCACTGGCTCGATGTCGCCAACTACGCCGACACGCACGGCAACGACCACGATTACGCCCGGCCGAACGCCTGGCCGTATCGGGATTACGTCATCCGCTCGCTGAACGAGGACAAGCCGTACCCGCGGTTCGTGCAGGAGCAGGTCGCCGGCGACGCCTTGTTCCCCGACGACCCGCAGGCGACGATCGCGCTCGGCTTCCTCGCCGCCGGCCCGTGGGACGACACGCTGATGGCGACGGTGCGCGAGGACACCGTGGACCACCGCCTCTCGCAATACCTCGACCGCGACAACATGGTGAGCACGGTGATGGGCACGCTCCAGAGCCTGACCGTCCACTGCGCCCGCTGCCACGACCACAAGTTCGACCCGATCTCGCAGCGCGAGTACTACGGGCTGCAAGCAGTCTTCGCCGGCGTGGACCGCGCCGATCGGCCATTCGACGCCGACCCGCGGACGCACGTCCTGCGCCAGCAATTGTTGGCCCGGAAGCGAGCCTTGATGCTCTCCGGCCCGCAGGCGCTCGCGCTGCTCGATTCGCCGGAAGCGCGGCGTAAGGTGTCCGCCGTCGCCGACCTCGATCGCCGGGCGCGTGGCTGGGTGTCGCTCGACGTGGTGAACGTCCTCAGCGTGGCCGCCACCGAGGGCACGCTGTTCGCCCGGCAGGACGACGGCTCGTGGCTCGTGCGTGGCACCCGGCCCGACCAAGACACGTTCCTCGTCACCGCCCGCACCGACCTGCAAGACATCCGCGCGATCCGGCTCGAAGTGCTGCCGGACGCCAGCCTGCCGCACCGCGGGCCGGGCCGGTACGACAACGGTAATTTCCACCTGTCCGAGTTTCGCGCAACCGCACAGCCCGCCAAGGGACCGACGCAAGGCGCGGTGAAGTTACATTTCACAAGAGCGCTGGCCGACCATTCCGACGCGGGCGATGTCGTCGCCAACACGTTGGACGGCAAGGACGGCACCTACTGGAGCATCCACCCGCGCTATGGCGAGGCCCATGAGGCCGTCTTCGAGTTGAAGGAGCCGGCCGGCTACGCCGTCGGCACGACGCTGACGCTGGCGTTGGACTTCAAGGGCAAGACCGGCCACCAGATCGGCCGGTTCCGCATCTCCGCCTGCACCGACGCCCTGCCAGCCGACCTCCGCGCGCCTGTACCCGCGGCCCTGGCCGAGCGATTGCGCCGTGCGACCGACGCCACACCCGCCGAGTACCGTGAGTTGGCCCGCATCGTGCTGACTGCGGAGTTGGACCGCGAGATCGCCGCCCTGCCTTCACCGCAGCTCGTCTACGCGGCGACGAAGGACTTTGTGCCTCAGGGCAGCTTCAAGCCGTCGCCGGAGCCGCGGCCCGTTCACTTGCTCAAGCGCGGCGACATCAACAAGCCAGGCGAAATTGTCGGCCCCGGCGCACTCGGGTTGCTATCGGGACTGCCGCGTGAACTACCCGCGGCCGACGGCGATGAATCGGCCCGCCGCGCTGCGCTCGCCCGCTGGCTCGTCGATCATCGCAACGTGTTGACATGGCGCAGCATCGTCAATCGCGTCTGGCATTATCACTTCGGCCGGGGTCTTTGCGACACGCCGAGCGACTTCGGCAAGATGGGCGGCAAGCCGAGCCACCAGGAACTGCTCGACTGGCTCGCCGTGTGGTTCCGCGACGACGCCAAGGGATCGCTCAAAGCGCTGCACCGGCTACTCGTCACGAGCGCCGCCTACCGGCAAGCCTCGGCGCACTCCGATGCAGCGAAGGTAGACACAGATAACCGTCTGCTGTGGCGCATGAACCGCGTGCGTCTGACGGCGGAGCAAATCCGCGATGGCGTTCTACATCTGAGCGGCCGGCTCGACTCGACGATGGGCGGCCCGCCGGCCGTGCAGTTCGTCCACCGCGGCAAAGCCACGTTCATGCCGGACGGCGGCGCGCCGGCGTTCCTCGATTACCACGGCGTCGATCCCGACGCCCCGGAGAGCCGTCGGCGGGCGGTCTACCGATTCACGTTCCGCACCGTGGCCGATCCGTTCCTCGATGCGCTCGATTGCCCCGACGGTGGGGCCATAACACCCGTACGCAGTGTGTCGACCACGCCCCAACAGGCGCTCGCAATGCTCAACGACGCCTTCGTCATTCGTCAGTGCGAACACCTCGCGCGCCGTCTGGCGTCGCATGCCGAGACGCCGGAATTACAAGTCGATGCGGCCTTCCGGTTCATCCTGCTACGCCCGCCGAGCGGCAAGGAGCGGGAGCGCGTCGCCGCTTATATCCGGCGGCACGGCCTCGCGAACGCCTGTCAGGTGCTGCTCAACAGCAACGAGTTCGTCTACGTCGATTAGACCCGGCAGGCGCGGCGGTTGCTCCGCACCGTATACTCGCTGCCAGCGTCGCAGACCATGCGGATCTCTTCCGCCGACATGCCGCGGCTGAGCATCTCCTGCTTCAGTGCCGCGTCCAGTTCCGCCCGCCGCGTCTGCTGGGCGTGGGCGTAGAACCGCAGGGCGATGAGGAACGTCCCCCACAGGAACACGCCGAAGATGGTCGAGAAGCCGATCACCTGAGCGCCGCTGAGTCGGTAGAAGATGTCGCCCATGTTACACTCCCGGGTTGCGAGGCGGTGCGCCTCGACTTTATTCGTTCGCCGCCGCCGGATATTGCGCCTATTTTGCCGGGGCGGTCTGCGTGGCCAGCCGGGTGAGGTCGGCCCCACGCAGTGCCCCTTCCACGAGGTCCGGTAGCCGCTGCGGCGTGCAGGCAAAGCACGGGATGCCGAGCGCCGCCAGCTTGCGGGCCAGCCCCTCGTCGTAGCTCGGCGCGCCGGCGTCCGACAGCGCGAGCAGGCACATCGCCCGAACGCCGGACGCAGCCATCTCGCCGAGCCGACGGACCAGTTGGGCCTCGTTCCCGCCTTCGTACAGGTCGGTGATCAGGATGAACAGCGTCTTCTTCGGTTCCGTGATGAACCGCTCGCAGTAGGCGACCGACTTATTGATGTCCGTGCCGCCGCCGAGTTGGACGCCGAAGAGCATGTCCACCGGGTCGGTGCCGCACTTCTCGGTCAGGTCCACGACCTCGGTGTCGAACGCGACGACGTGCGTGTCGAGGGCCGGCAGGCTGGCGAAGATGGACCCGCACACCGCCCCGTACACCACCGAGTCGGCCATCGAGCCGCTCTGGTCCATGTCCACGATCACAGTCCAGGCGTTCGACCGCTGCGCCCGGCTGTAGAAGTAGATCCGCTCCGGCACGATGGTGCCGAGCTCGGAGCGGTAGTTCTTGAGGTTCCGGCCGATGGTCCACTTCCAGTCGATGGCCGCGGCGCTCGGCAGCGGCGAATGCTCCTTGCGATTGAGCGCCCCGAGGACGGCCTGCCGCAGCCGCTGTTCGAGCTTCTTCTTCACCTCCTCGACGACCGCGGCGACGACCATGCGAGCCGTCTCCTTGGTCCGCTCCGGGATGCGGCCCCTGAGGGCCATCAGGGTGCCGACGAGTTGGATGTTCGGCTGCACGCTCTTGAGCGTCTCCGGCTCGAACAAGAGCTGGGTCAACCCCTTGCGCTCGATGGCGTCGGCCTGGATGACGGAGACGACGTCCTCCTGGAAGTAGGTGCGGATGTCGCCGAGCCACTTCGCCAGCCGCGGGGCCGACGCACTGAGGTCGGCCCCGCGCTGCTTCGGGCCACCATCGTCGTCGGGCACCTCGTCGTAGATGGCGGCGAGAGCGGAGTCCATTTCGGCATCGCCGTCATTCAGGGCGCAGCCACCCATGTTGCAGAGTGCCTGGTCGGCGTCCTTGCCGAGGATGAGCCGCCAGCGGCGGAGTTGTTCGGGGTCGAGGTGCGGCATAGTCGATACGTCCGAAAGACAAATGATAACCACAGAAGCACAGAGACGAGAAGACTGAGAAGAACCACACATTCCTACGCTCTGTCTTTGTCTTCTCTGTGCCTCTGTGGTGAGAGTTCTTTGTCTCACGAGCTAAGGTCGTCGAAGTCGAACGCGTTCAGGTCGCTCAGTGACTTCTCCTCCGCCTCTGTCAGCGGGGCGGCCAGCGCCTCCTTCGCCGCGTCGGCGTCCACGCCCCAATGCTCGGCCAGGTTCTCGCAGATCGCCCGCTTCTGGTGCGGGGCGAAGCCGCCGAACGCCCGCCGCAGGAACACGATGGCCCGCTTGAACTGGTCGGCGTCGAGCGACGCGACGTAGCCAGCCAACTCCTGCCACAGCGGCTGCCGGGCCAGCAGGGCGGCGCGGTTGCGCCGCGACAGCCCCTCGAACCAGCCGGCCCCGAGGTCGGCCGGGATGCCGGGCGACAGCCGCCGCGACACCTCGCGGGCCAAGTCCTCCGTCGCCATCAGCCCGCGCTCCAGCAACACCGCACAGGCGTAGCCGGAGAGCAGCGGGTTGCGGTCGTCGGCGTCCGACAAGCGGCGCAAGCGGTCGATCCACAACTCGCCCTCGACCCGCTCGTGATGCTCCAGGCTGACGCGGTTGAGTTCGTCGATGCTGGTGACGAGTGCCTGCGCGGCCGCGCTGTCGCACGCCGCGGCCGCGTGCAGGGCCAGCGCCCCTTGCACGAACAACTCGTCGATCAGCGGCAGCAGGGGCGACGGGTCGAACTTCCGCACGTCGCCGTACCGCGTCACCTGGCTGAGTTGCGCCGCCGCGCGGGCGATGGCCTTGAGGTCGGAACTGACGGCCGCGAGTTCCTGGAGCCGGGCGCGGGCGAGGTCCATCGACTGCGCCAGCCCGCACTGGCAGGCGTCGCGCACCACGTCGGCCGCGGCGTCGATGCCGGTCGCGGCTTCGAGCAGTTGCTTGAAGCGAAAGGCGGTCGCCAGTTCGACCGTCTCGCCGAGCAGGACGGCTTCGACCAACGCGATCTCGCTCTCCGGCGTCCACTGAACCTTCCACCGCTCGGCCCAGGTCGCGGCCGTCTGGCCGGTCGCCAGCGGCTTGGCGAACTCGACGCCGAGGACGCGGAGGCGGTGGAAGAACGTCGAGCGGTTGAGGTCGAGGAACGCGGCGTCGGCCGTCTTGACGTGGCGGTTCTCCCGCAGGTCGAGCGTCAGTTCCTCGGCCACCGCCTTCTTGTACTTCTCCAGCTTGAGCCGAGCCATCAGGCGGTCGAAGTCTTCTTGAATGGACGTGCGGACTACCCCCCTCGGCAACGCCCCGATGGCGGTGCCGACGTTGACGTGCTGGAGCGCCTCGGCCACCGTCGAGCGGTCCCCGTGGCCGACCAGGGTGACGGCCGCGTCTTGCAGGTCGGCGAGCGTGGGGGCGGAGCCGTCGTGCAAAGCCGCAAGCGTTCGGGCCAATCGGACGCCTTCGATGACCTCGGCCGTGGAGCGGTGCGTGCCGGCGGTGCGCAGGTGGCGGACGACTTCCGACAGGTAGCGGTGCGGCAGTTCGTCGAGCGTGCCGGCGTGCATCTGCTCCCAGACCAGTTCGAAGTACGCCGGGGCGTGGTTGCCGGCTCCGTAGCCCGATTGCGACGACAGCTTGAAGTACGAGTACGGCATCAGCGTCAGCTTGCTCGACCGCCGGCGGAGCAGGGCGAGTTCGGCGTCGGTCATGGCCGGCAGGTCGTCGCCGAGGACGGGGGCGTGGAACGCGCCGACGACGGCCAACACCTGCTCGGGCTTCACGCCGTCGGCCAGCACCTCGTGGATGCGGCGGCGCATGAACGCCTCGCGGACGAGGTTCTCGGCCCGCCACACCGGCGGGTCCGGCTCGTCGCGGAGGGCGTGCCCGTGGGCGAACGCCGCGGCCCGGTAGCTGTCGGGCGACAGGTTGTGCTCGAACCGGCGTTCCCAGTAGGTGTCGTAATCGGCCTCGCCGCTGCGCTCGGCAATGCGGTCGTAGATCGACCGCCCTGGTTCGGGCCGCCAAGCCGCTTGCGGCTTAGCAGGCTCCGACTCGCTCTCCCGCGCCAACCGCTCGATCTCCAAATCCTGTAGACCCAGGAACACGTCCGACGGCAGGTCGATGAACTCGACCCGCGCCCGGTTCTCCTTGGCCCAGACCATCGCCTGGTACTCGGGACTGTACGTCGCCAGCGGGTAGACGAGCGTCCGCACCGGCACCGCGTCGGTGTACGCCAGGATGGCGACCGGCGGCTTCGTCCCGCTGCGCGTGAGATCGAGGACGAGCGCGGCCGCGTCGGCCAGCCCTTCGATCAGGACGACCTTGGGCCGCACCGCGTCGAGGGTGGCCCGCAGGTGCCACGCCCCGCCCGGCGACAGGTGCCGCACGCCGAACACATGGACGCCGCCGGCCGTCACGAGTTATGCTCCGCGCAGGCGGTGTACAGCGGCCGCCACTCGGCCCCGCGCTTCTTCAACACGTTCGACAGGTACTCCTGCCAAACCACCTTGTCCTGAGTCTCGTCCTTGACGACGGCCCCTTGGAGGCCGGCCGCGAGGTCGTGGGCGGTGACTTCGCCGGTGCCGAAGTTGCCGGCCAACGCCATGCCGTTGGCCAGCACCGAGATCGCCTCGGCCGTGGACAACACGCCGCTCGGCACCTTGAGCTTGTTCTTGCCGTCGAGCGTCTGCCCGGCCCGCAGCTCGCGGAAGACGGTGACGACCTGCGTCACCGCGTCCTCGGCCGGCGGCGCGGCCCGCAGTTCCAGGTGGGTGCCGAGTTCCTTCACCCGCTTGCGTACGATCTCGACCTCGGTTTCGAGGGTGGCCGGCGACGGCAGGACGACCATGTTGAACCGCCGCTTGAGGGCGGCCGACATGTCGTTGACGCCGCGGTCGCGGGTGTTGGCCGTCGCGATCACCGAGAACCCCTTCGCGGCCGGCACCTCCGTCGCCAACTCCGGGACCGAGATGCGCTTTTCCGACAAGAGGCTGATGAGCGCGTCCTGTACCTCGGCGGCGCAGCGGGTGATCTCCTCGAACCGGGCCAGGCTGCCGGACTCCATCGCCCGGAACACCGGCGACTTGATGAGCGCGTCGGGACTCGGCCCGCGGGCGATCAGCATGGCGTAGTTCCAGGTGTAGCGGATCTGCTCCTCCGTCGTGCCGGCCGTGCCCTGGACGACCTTCGTCGAGTCGCCGTTGATGGCCGCGGCGAGGTGTTCGGAGAGCCAGGACTTCGCGGTGCCGGGTTCGCCGAGGAGGAGCAGCGAGCGGTCGGTGACGAGCGTCGAAATGGCGATCTCGACGAGCCGGCGGTGGCCGATGTACTTCGGCGTGACCGCCATCGAGCCGGCCTTGCCGCCCGTGATGTAGGTGGCCACCGCCCGCGGGGAGAGCTTCCAGCCGGGCGGCCGCGGGTGCTTGTCGTCCTTGGCGAGTTGCTCCAACTCCTCGGCGTACAGTTGCTCCGCGGGGGCGCGGAGGATGCCGTTACTTGGTGCTGTCGCTTGGTCGTCGGGTTTCTTCTTCGCCATGCGTCACGCTCGCATTTGTGGTTCGCGACGCTTCGCCGAAGCGTGGACGCTTCCGCGAAGCGTCGCGAACCGGATCACGGTTTCTCGCGCAGCTCTTGGATCGCCGCCACCCAGCGCTCGGCCCCATAGCCTTTGAGCCGGGGGGTCACGGCTTCCAGTTGCGGGATGGCATCCTTGGGCAGCATTGGAATCTGCCAGGCATATCCCGAGACGAGGTACTCATCGTTCACCGCCAGGGCCGCCGCCGCCACGGCCGCCGCCGCGTCGGGATGGCGGGTATGGACCATGGCCGTCACCACTTCGTAGAGCTGTTGGTTCTTTGCCTTGCCCGCCTTGAGCGCGGCGGCAAGCTCGGCCCGCAGGAACGCCTCCGCGGCCGGGTGGTCGGGCCGCCCGACGTGGTGAAGCAGGATGACGTGCTTGATGTGGACGGCGAGGTCCAGCCACCGCGGGTCGAACGGCGCGACGCCATCATCCGGCGGGTTCCACGAATGATCGACGTGGAGCGTGCCCAACGTCTGTAGCAAAACCTCCCGCTTGGCCGCGTCCTTGCTCTTCTTCCCGCCCGTCGCCAGCAGGTACGGCGAGAACAGGTCGAACACCTCAACCGGCGACAGTGCCTTTCGCGCGGCCTCAAAGGCTTGCCACAGGTGGTCGGCCGGCAGGTCGGCGTGAGCGCGCGCCAGCACCGCCTGAAGCGGCGTCGGCCCGCTCGCCATCCGTGCGATCGCGGCCTCCGCCACGTCCGACCCCGACAGGTCGTCGCCCTTGATCTTGGCCAACTCGCCGCGGCGGGCGAACAGGTCGAGCGTCAGCTTGTCCGCGGCCGGGTGCGCGCCGGCCGGCAACGTCCGGATCAGCAGGACGAGCCGGCGGGCCAACTCGCCGATCGCCTTCGCGTCCTTGGCCTTCGCCAGCGTCGCCGACGCCTTGCCGGCCTCGGCCACCAGCAGGGCGGTCAGCCGTTCCACCGCGCTCCGCCCGATGGCCGCCGCGGCCAACCCCGCGTCCTTGCCGGCGAGCGCGTTCTCCAACGCCGACACCGCCGCGGGGTCGTCGATGGACGCCAGGGCGCGGTACGCGGCCGCGCGGACGTCGTGGGCCTTCGCTCCCGTCTGATCGATCAGATACGCCACGTCCTCCGGGTCCGCTCCGAGGCAGCCGACGGCCGCGACCTTCACCTCCTTCGACCCGCCGTCGAGCGCCGCCTTGACGAGTTCCCGGCTGCCGGCCGGGTCGATGGCGTGCATCAGCGTCAGCCGGCGGGCGTCGCCCTTGGTGCCCTTCGGCTGGTACTTGGCCCGTAGCTCCGGCAGGATCGCCCGGCCGTACATCGGCAACACCTGAGTGGCCAGGAAGTCGGCGATCTCCGCATACGGGTCGTCCAACCCGGTGAGCGCCGGCTTGACGAGCCGCAGGTCGCGGAACGCCCCGCGTTCGTGGGCGTCCCGAATCAGTTCCAGCCGGCCGGACCCGGTGCTGCCGAGCGCTTCGAGTAACGGCTTGAGCAGCCGGGCGCTCGTCTGCACCGCCGCACCGCCGAGGTCCACCGATTCGATCGGCTCCAGCGGCCCGGCGACGCCGGTTTCGCCCTGGGTGTAGAGGACGGCCGTCACCAGCGACGTGAGTTCGAGCAGGCTCTCGGCCGACGTGTCGTCGGGGCCGTCGATGACGGCGCGGGCGCACTCCGCGACCTTGGCGAATACGGGGGCCTTCGCGCCGGCCTGCTCCAACGGCGGCAGCAGCTTCTTGAGGCGGAAGTCGCCGCGGGCGACGACGCTGCCGGCGACCGCCAACCGGCGGGCCTCGTCGTACACTTGGGTCAGTACCGCGATGCTCATGGCCCACGTTCTCCGTCTCCGGTTCGCGACGCTTCGCAGTAGCGTGCCAGTGCAGGCACGCTTCTGCGAAGCGTCGCGAACCGTCAAAGTGTCAACCGCACGACGCCCGTCTCGGTGACGATGCTCAGCGGCTTGACCTGCAACTTGCGGGCGTCCAGGTCGTGCCGGAACCGCGCGATCAACGTCTGCCCGCTGAGCGCCGCGGCCGGCACCAGCGGCAGCAGGTGGCAACTCGCCGGCTCCTCGGCCATGCCGGTGTCGGTCAGCACCAGCCGCTCGCCCTTGGCGTCCTCGGCCGCGAGCGCGTCGCCGACCCGACCGATCGTCTTGAAGTTCAGCGCCAGGATCGGCGTCTTGTCGGCGAGCGGCCCCTTGAGCGACCCCTTCACGTCCTTGATCGCCGCGGCGAAATCCGCCTGCCCGTGCCCGCGGATCGTCGCCAAGTCCTTCGGCTCCAGCGGCCGCGGGACCATGCCGTCCCACCGCACCCGCGGGTTGACGCCGCCGGGGTAGACGCACAGTTCTTTGACCTGCGCCACCTGGAAGAAGCTGTCCTCGCTCTTGATGTGCTTGGCCGCCCGGTACGGCCGGAGCGTCTGCGTCACGCGAATGCGGCCGTTGCCGAGCGTCATCCAGACGCCGGTGTCGATGAACTCCTCGCGGGCGCGGTCGTCGTGCGAGTTGAACGCGAGTTGCACCAACTCGGCGTCCGTCTCGACCAGGCCGACGGACTTCAACTCGGCCAACTGCCAGGCGTGCCCGAGCCACGCGGCGATCGCGGTCTCGGTCGGCACCGGCAGCGCCGGGTCGTCGAGCCGCTTGGTCAGGTACGCCCGGCCCTGCTTGATGAGGGCGTGCAGCCGGCTCAGTTGGTCGAGCGCCTCGGTGTGGACCCGCTCCGGCGACGTGCCGGCGAACTTCCCCTCGTCGTCGGCGAACAGTTGCGTGTACCGCAAGAGGGCGGCGCGGGCACCGGGCAGGTAGGCGTCGCCGAGCTGGTTGGCCTGCTTCTCGACGTCGGCCGCGAGCTTGGCGTTCATGTTGCCGATGCCGAGCCGGACGAGGTCGTGCGTCAGCCGCTCCAGCGTGTCGATGCCGGCGAGCTGGGCCGCGATCTTCTTCGCCAGCGCCGCCTGGTTGACCTGCTTCGGCTTCTCGGCCTCGACCGCCTTCTTCTCGGCGCGGGCCGTCAGCTTTTCGCGCTTGGCCTGGAGGTCGGCCGGCACCGGGGCGGCGGTGAACGGCTTCTTTTGGGCGTAGGCGTACAGGAGACCGAGGCAGTGCTTGCACGGGAACTGTCGGCTCGGGCAGGTGCAGCGGTAGGTCGGCTGCTCCGGCCGGGCGAAGTCGCAGGAACACTGGTACGGCTTGCTGCCGCTGCCGGCGCATTCGCCGAACAGGAGGGTGTCGTCGTCGGAGACGTGCAGGTTGGCGAGCTTACCCTTGAGGACGAGCCCGCGGCCGTTCTTGGCGGCGTCGGCGTTCGGGGCGGCGGCGTCCACGTAGGCGGCGTCGATCGCGATCATCCGGGCACTCCGGAACGGCGGTTCGTCGGTCGGAAGGGAGTTTAACCCACGGGCGGGCCGGCCGCCATGTCCGTGAGGGACCCGGCGCGATTTCCCGGCCGCCCGCCGTCGAGTGCCGCCGCGGTACGGCGGTTGCAGCCGGTACCGTCATGGCACACGAGATCGTTATCGTCGGCGGCGGCTTCGGCGGGCTAAACGCGGCCCAGGCCCTGAGCCGGGCCGCCGCCCGCGTCACCGTCATCGACCGCCGCAACTTCCACCTGTTCCAGCCGCTCTTGTACCAGGTCGCGACCGGCGGCCTGTCGCCGGCCAACATCGCCACCCCGCTCCGTGCCATCCTTCACCGGCAGGCCAACGCCCGCGTGCTGCTCGGCGAGGTCGCCAACGTCGACGTGGCCGGCCGGCGGCTCACGCTGACCGACGGTACTCCGGTACCGTACGACACCCTCGTCGTCGCCACCGGGGCGACGCACTTCTACTTCGGCCACGACGAATGGGAGCCGCTCGCCCCCGGCCTCAAGACGGTCGAGGACGCCACGACGATCCGCCGCCGCGTTCTCGGCGCGTTCGAGGAGGCCGAGCGCTGTGACGACGCCGGGCGGCTGAAGGCGCTCCTGACGTTCGTGGTCGTCGGCGGCGGGCCGACCGGGGTCGAGATGGCCGGCACGATCGGCGAACTGGCCCGCCACACGCTCCGCCGGGACTTCCGGCACATCGACCCGGCGGCCGCCCGCGTCTTGCTGGTCGAGGGCGGCGGCCGGGTGCTGCCGCCGTTCCGGCCCGAGCTGTCGGCGCGGGCGGCCCGGTCGCTCGCCCGCCTCGGCGTCGAAGTGTGGACCGATTCGGTCGTCACGGCCGTGCGACCCGACGGCGTCACGGTGAAGCGCGGTGGCCACGAAGAGGCCGTCGCGGCGCACACGGTCGTCTGGGCCGCCGGCGTGCGGGCGTCGCCGCTCGGCCGGGCGATCGCCGCCCAGACCGGGGCCGAAGCCGACCACCAGGGCCGGCTGCTCGTGGGGCCGGACCTCACCGTCGCCGGCCACCCCGAGCTATTCGTCATCGGCGACCTGGCGGCGGTGCGGCAGGCGGCGACCCAGGCCGCGTCGGTGCCGGGGGCCAGCGGGAAGTCGCCGCCGACCCTGCCCGGCGTCGCCCCGGTGGCGATCCAGGAGGGCAAGTACGTCGCCGGCGTGATCCTCCGCCGCCTCCACGGCGACACCGCCGCCCCGCCGCCGTTCTACTACCGCGACAAGGGCAGCATGGCGACGATCGGCCGGTCGGCCGCGGTGGTGGACCTGGGGTGGACATACTTCTCCGGCTACCCGGCGTGGCTGGCGTGGCTGTTCATCCACATCGTCTACCTGATCCATTTCGAGAACCGCGTCCTGGTGCTGGTGCAGTGGGCGTGGAACTACTTCACCCGCAACCGCTCGGCCCGGCTCATCACCTACCCCGACGCGGCGGTCGGCGACGCGCCGCGGCCCTGAAGTTGCATGTCGCCTTACCGCCCACACCGAGGAGGCGTCCCGTGTCACTCGCGTCGGCGATCGGAAGTGGCTTGGCCGGGGCCGTGGCCCTGAACGTGTTGCACGAGTCGGCCCGCCGGTTCCGCCGTCACGGCCGGCGGTCGATGCGCCGGTTTTCGATGGGCGACAGGCCGTAGTACCGGAGGATTTCCGACCGGTACGTCGGGGCGAAGTAATTCGGGTACGTCGTCACCGTGTACGTCGGGATGCGGCGGTAGGCCTCCGGGGCGATGTTGACCGTGGCGATTCGCCGCTCGAAGTTGAACTTCGCCGCCTGCCACGGCACCGTCACCAGCCGGTTGTCCTGGATGACGATCATGTACTCGACCGTCCCCTGGTCGTTGAACACGATGTCGTCCACAATCCCGACCGACAGGTCGCCCTGGACGTTGACCCGCGAGCCGATGACGGATTTGGCCCGGTACGCTTGCGGGACGGCGGTCGTCGCCGGAGGCGCGGTCGCGGTGCCCGGTGGCACCTGCCGCGGCTGGACAGGCGGGTTCGTCGGCGTGTCCGGTGGCGGCGCTTGGGCCAGGAGTGTGGTGGCGGAGAACAAGGCGATCGCGGGCGCGAGGTGGAACAGTCGTTTCAACATCGGCGGAAAACTCCGGTGAGGCGTCAAGGTGTGCGGTCCGCCCGGTGCGGGCCGTCACGGGGATTGGGGTGCAATCACCGTGCCGGCCTCGCCACCCGGCCGACTTCCGCGGAGATACCGTCGAGCTTGTGCCCACTCGGAGGGTCGGGGCTACGGCAGGGGGACGAACAGGTTTTGGATGAACTCGAACAGGTCGGTGCCGTCGACATCGCCATCCCCGTCGAAGTCGAACATGGCGTTGTAGTTGCCGGAGTTGAACAGCGTCGGCACGTACAGGTTGAGGTCGGTCCCGTCCACGTCGCCATCGCCGTCGAAGTCGCCGTAGTACCGGAACAGGCCATTCGCGGCCGAGCCGTCCAGCACGTAGTCGTCGCCGCCGATGCCGTCGCCGTTACCGTCGAGCGGCCCACTGACGGCCGACACTTGGCTGGCAAGCACCGTCAGCGTGTACCGGCCGTCCACGAGCGATCCGCGGACCGTCTCCGCCCCGGCGAAGTTCGAGAGCGTCACCGTCGTGACGCCGCCAGCGGTGGAGGCCGACGCGGCGAAGGAGCCGACCGCCCCGCCGCCGATCCGGGTGAGCCGGAACGCGGCCGCGACGTTCGTCGGCTGGGCGAACGTTACGGGTTGGTCAAACGTCAGGGTCAGTGACGTGACCCGCGACCGCTGGGCCTGCCCGTTGTTGACGACCACGCCGCCGACGGCGACCTTCGGCGGCAGCGTCGGGGCTGCGGTGCGGGTCAGCACCACGTCGTTGCCATCGCCGCCGGCGTAGTCGATGGTGAACGTCTGGCCGTTGGCCGTCACCGTCGCCCCCTGCGGCAGCCCGGCGAACGTGCCCGTGACCGCGTCGGTGCCGTCGTTGTCGACGATGACGAACGCGGCGTTGGCCGGGGCGGTGAAGCTGGTGGACAGCGTCAGCGGGCCGCCGAGGGCGACGGGGCCGGTGACGGTCAATCGGTCGTACTGGGTGCCGGCCGTGGTGCCGGCCAGTTCGATGACGAGCGGACCGCCGAGGCTGATGCCGCCGCTGACGGTGATGTTGCCGGGGTGGGCGATAAGGGTAGGCGGGGCACCAGGACTGAAGGTGCCGGGGCCGCTGACGGCCGCGGCGACGGTTCCGATGCCGTAGAGCGTACCGCCGGCCTCGTTGACGAAACCGCCCGCGGCGGCGAGCGTCGCGTTAGGGTACGTGAGGTAGACGGTGCCCGCGTTGGAAAACGAACCGGCGGTGAAGTTCCCAAAGTTCCCGACGGAGACGGTGCCCGCGTTGGAAAACGCGCCGGCGGCCGCGAAATTCGCGGTGGTCACGTCAAACTTCCCGCTGGGGGCGACGGCGTGGAGGTTGGCCAGGGCGTCGGTGCCGTTGACGGTGTTGACGACGCGGCCGCCGCCGCTCAACCCGAAGTTGGTCGCAACCGTGTCGATCGCCCCCGGAATCCGGAGGGTGCCCGAGAGCAATGAGAAGCTGCCGCCCGTGAGCGTGTTGGCCGCCGGGTCGAGGTTCGTAAGCGAGCCGCTGATGGTAAAGTCGCCGGAGGACAGCCTGAAGCCGCCGGCGTTGGTTATCGACGAGCCCGGTGCGGCACTCACGGTTAGGAGCGACGAGCAATCGAGGAGGCCCATGTTGATGAACTGCCCGCCGCCGGTCACACTGATGGACATGAGGGGGGGGCCGAGCCCGAACGTGGACCCAACGGTGTTGATTCGGCCGCCCAGGTCGTTGTTGACGAGCGTGCCGCCGACGACGGCCAGGCCCGCGCCGAACGACGTATTTCCCTCACTTTCCAGGTCGATCAGCGCGTTGTTGGTCAAGCCGCCCGCGCCCACCGTCAGGGTCGCGTTGCCGCCGCTGCTGTTGCCGACGATGTGAATCACCCCGGACGTCCGGTTGTTTGTCACACCTCGCACACTCGTACTGCCACGCAGTTGGATGGGCGGGTTAGTCCCCGTCGACCCGAAGGTCACGTCGTCGTTCGGGCCCGGCAGCACGTCACCGGCCCAGTTGGCCGGGGTCAGCCAGTCGGTACCGTTGCCGGTCGGCCCGCCGTCCCAGGCGATCACGGCCGGGACGCAGCGGTCCTCCAGCGGCGTCAGGGTCAGCCGGCGGGGCGGCCGGGCCACGGGGCGGGTCATTGTCCGACGAAACGGGCGCGGGAGGAGGGGGATGGACATGGAAGCGTCTCCGGATGAGATGAATAACGGCTGTCACAGCCGCGGTGTAGGCTAACGGGCGGAAGATGGCCGCCGTCGAGAGGATCAGGACATGGTCACGTAGGTAAATAATACAGCGGTGTATCGCAGGCCGCAAGAATGGCTGCGGGGCTGTCGGGACCGCCGGCGACCTGGACAGGGACGGGCGCCTTGGCGGCCGCCCCGAGGCTGGCGATGGTCGCGCCTTTGACCTTCTTCGACCTGGCCTCCAACGCCGCTTCTTCTGGGCGTCAGCGTTCGGGGCGGGGCGTCCACATAGGTAGGCGCTATCGATCGCGATCGGCCCCAGGTGGCACCAAATGAGGATTGGAAACTACCTCGCCGGCCGGGCGGTTACAATGTCCGTGAAGGCTGGTTCAGCGTCGTAGTGGGCGAGCAATTTCGTATACCTTTCGAGGCGCGGGGCAATCCGCCAGTGGGACCACTTCGTCGAACCAGTGTCCATTCCGCTTGGCCACGAGTCTCGTCCGTGAGGGTGCTGCGATGCTGCGAGCAACGATTGGGGCGTTCATGGCGCTACTGGCAGTATCCCCGGTGTTCGCGGGCGATGTGGGGTTCATCGAGGACTTCGCGCTCGCCAAGGACCGGACCGTCGCCCTGCGGCAACTCATCCCCGGCACCGAGGACTACTACTACTACCACGCCCTGCACGCCCTCAACACCGAGCAGTTCGAGCGGATCGAACAGTACGCCCGGCCGTGGGCCGAGCGGTTCGGCCAGACGCCGCGGTATATCGAAATCCAGACCCGCAACGCTCTCCTGACCTACGACCGCGACCCGAAGAAGTCGCTCACCTACCTGCGCACCCGGCTCAACCTCGTCTACAACCACGAGCGCGAAAACCCCGGCGCCGCCCCGAACCTGCCGACGACGCTCGACCAATCCGTTGTGGCCCGCGCCCGACTCCAGGCGTTCTCGCTCGGGGCGTACTCCCTCCTCGAGAACTTCGAGGACTCGGCCCTCGACTGGCTCGCCGGCACCGAACTCAACTGGGAGCGCCGCCGCAACCTGCTGCAACGCCTCCGCCGCCCGGACGTCGCCAACCTCGTCAAGCTCGTCGCCGACGACCTCACGTCGCCGCACGCCACTGCCTTCGGCTCCTACCCCATCCACGGACAGATGACACTCGCCCAGCTTGACGAGTTAGTGACGGCACGACCGCAACTGCTCAACGAGCCGCCGTTCGTGCAGACGTACCTCGTCAAGTTGCAACCGGGAGCCGACGACGACTGGAAGCGCGACCCGGCCATCGCCATCGCCTACTTCGATCGCTTGCAGAAGTTCACCGACCGATTGGCCCCCGCCCACAACGCCTTGAAGGCCCATGTCCTGTATCACCGTCTTGCGTGGGAACGCGCCCAAGGAGTGTACGACCGGACGCGGTTCCTCGCTTACCTGAAGCTGCCACGGCAACAAGGGTACATGGCGCGGGCACTCCTGGAGCGCCCCGACGCGCAGCGTTACCCGGCCAACCTGAATGCCGACTTCGGCCAGCAGACGCTCCTCCGGCCGGTCCACGCCGACGAGCCGCTGGTCCGCGACTACCTGATGCACTTCCTCAAGGACGCCGCGTCGCCGAACGAGTTCGCCCCGACCATCGACGGCACCTACTTACAGCACCTCTTCGCCGAAGTGAAGATCGTCAACGGTCTGGGCGATCCGGAACAGTGGGCGTCGAAGCTGCCGCCGGAGGCGTTCCGAGCCTTGAAGGAACGCATCGACATCGACTTTGCTCCGACCAACAAGACCGACTTCGCGACCGACGAGCCGGTGCGGTTGTCCCTGTTCGTCAAGAATGTGCCGTCGCTCTTGGTGAAGGTGTTCGAGGTCAACACGGGGACGGTGTACCGGACTACCCTTAAAGAGATCGACACCGACATCAACCTCGACGGCCTGGTGGCCAACGAGGAGAAGACGTACCCCTACGCCGACCCGCCGCTGCGGCGGGTGGCCCGCACGTTCGACTTCCCGCAGATGGCCAAGCCGGGCGTCTACGTCGTGGACTTCATCGGCGCGGGCAAGAGTAGCCGGGCGCTCGTGCGCAAGGGCCGGCTCCGGCCACTCGTGACCACGGGGACGGCCGGCCTGACGGTGCGGGTCGTGGACGAGGCCAACAAGCCGGTCAACGACGCGGCCGTGTGGCTCGGCGGCACCGAGTACAAGGCCGAGAAGGACGGCACCATTGCGGTGCCGTACAGCACCAACCCCGGCCGGCGGCCAATCGTGCTGAGCCGCGGCGACTTCGCTTGTCTCGACGTGATCGATCACAAGGGCGAAGACTACCGGCTGACCGCCGGCCTGTACATCGACCGCGAATCGCTGCTCGCGTCGCGCGTCGCCACGCTCGTCATCCGGCCGGGCTTGCTCCTCAACGGCACGCCGGTATCGACCAAGCTGCTCGAAGATGTGAAGCTCCGCGTGACGTCGACGGACCACGACGGCATCGCCACCTCGGTCGAGGTGCCCAACTTCAAGCTCTTCGAGGACCGCGAGACGACCTACGACATCCGCGTCCCCGCCCGGCTGGCGACCCTGGCCGTCACGCTGAACGCCAAGGTCAAGTCGCTGAGCCGGAACCAGGAGGTCCGCTACGAGGCGACGGAGACGTTCGCCCTCAACGGCATCGACCGCACCGACAAGATCGAAGACCTGCACTTCGCGAAGTTCGCCGGCGACTTCGTCATCGAGGTGCTGGGCCGCACCGGCGAGGCGAAGCCGAACCGGGCCGTCCACCTGGCGCTCAAGCACCGGGACTTCAAGCAGCCGGTGCAGGTCACGCTCAAGACCGACGAGCGCGGCCGGATCACGCTGGGGCCACTCGCCGACGTGGCCAGCGTCACTGCGACCGGCCCGGAAGGGACGGCCCACACCTGGACGCCGCCGACCGACCGGCACACCTACCGTCAACTGCTGCACGCGAGGGCCGGCGACACGGTGACGGTGCCGTACACCGGCCAGGCCGCGACAGCGACCCGCGAAGAGCTGGCTCTGTTCGAGGTCCGCGGCAACACGATCCGCGGTGACCACTTCGACGCGCTGGCGTTGCGCGACGGGCTGATCGAGATGCGCCGCCTGGCGGCGGGGGACTACGAGCTGTGGCTGAAGCGGTCGGGCGAGAAGGTGCGCATTCGGGTCGCCGCCGGCGTGACGCGGGACGGGTTCGTCCTCGGGCAGACGCGGCAGTTGCAGACGCCGGCGCTCAAGCCCGTGGCGATCCGCTCGGTCGAGTCCGACGGCGAGGCGGTGACAGTACGGTTGACGGATGCGTCGAAGTTCGCTCGGGTCCACGTCTTCGCGACGCGTTACCGGCCGGCGTACTCAGCGTTCGGCATACTCTCTCACGTCCGCGACGCGGAGTTGAGTGGCGTCTATCCGGCGCGAGCGGAGTCGGTGTACCTGACGGGCCGGAACATTGGTGACGAGTACCGGTACGTCCTTGATCGGCGAGCCGCGACCAAGTTCCCCGGCAACATGCTGGACCGGCCGCAATTGCTCTTGAACCCCTGGGCGGTGCGCTCGACCGAAACGGGCGAGCAACAGGCCGAGGGCGGCGAACACTTCGGCATCACCGGCACGCCCCCGGCGACGACGCCGGCCCCGGCCCCGGCCGCGAAGTCCGAGCTGGCCGCAGCCGCGCCCGCCGGCGAAATCACGGCCGACCTCGACTACCTCGCCGATGCCGCAGCCGTGCTGGTCAACCTCATCCCCGACGCGAACGGCGTGATCCGCATCCCGCGGAAGGACGTGGGGCCGCATGCCATGGTCACCGTCGTCGCGGTGGATCCGCTCAGCACCTCCTCACGCACTATCAACCTGGCCGATCCGGGGTCGCACTTCCTCGACCTGCGGCTGGCGAGTGGCCTCGACCCGGCGAAGCACTACGCCCAGGCGAAGCAGGTCAGCATCCTGACGGCTGGCAAGCCGTTCGAGTTGAAGGACGTCGCGGGCAGCCGGTTCGAGGCGTACGACAGCTTGGCCAAGGTCTACGCCCTGTACGCGACGCTGACCAAGGACGCGAAGCTGGCCGAGTTCGAGTTCCTGGTCCGCTGGCCGGCCCTCAAGCCGGAGGAGAAGCGGTCGCTGTACTCGAAGCACGCCAGCCACGAGTTGAACTTCTTCATCGCCCAGAAGGACCCGGCGTTCTTCAAAGATGTCGTGCGGCCGCACCTGACGCACAAGAAGGACAAGACGTTCCTCGACCACTGGCTGTTGGGCGACGACCTGACTGAGTTCCTCCAGCCGTGGCAGTACGGCCGGCTGAACGCGGTCGAGCGGGTGCTGCTCGCCCGGCGGATCGACGGCGAGCCGGCGAAGACGGCCCGGCACCTGAGTGAACTGTTCCGCCTCCACCAGCCGAACGTCGAACGGCTCGCGGTGTTGTTCGACACGGCCGTCAAGGGCGGCGACCTGTTGGCCGACGGCGACGCGGCTGGCTTCCGCGGCGCGCAGTTCAAGGCCGGGTTGGAGCGGCAGCGGCGGCTGGACGAGGCCCGCCCGATGGGCGAGCCGAAGGGAGACGCCAAGCCGGCCGATACGCCGGCCATGATGCCTCCGCCCGGCAGCGCGCCGACGGTAACCAGTGGCGCTACTGGCGTCGGCCGGATCGGCGGCGGTGGCGGCCGAGCACCCAGCCCTGGCGGCATGGGCGGCTTCGGCACCGCTCGCCAGCGCGCCGGGCGCGGCGACGAGGACAAGAAGACGACGCTAGGGTTGGACGCAGACGTTGAATTGAAAGACCTGAATGCCGACGGTGCCCAACGCTTAGAGCGGGAGCGGGCTAGTAACGAACTGTTCTTCGACGCGGAAGGCCGGCGGAAGCTCGGCGCGATCCGCCAGCTCTACCGTCGGATTGATCCAACCCAGGAGTGGGCGGAGAACAACTACCACCATCTGCCGATCCACCAGCAGCTTTACGACCTTGTCGCCGTCAACGCCTTCTGGCTCGACTACGCCAAGCACGATGGCCGCACACCGTTTTTGTCGAAGCACGTTGCCGACGCCTGCCGCAACTTCACCGAGATGGCCCTCGCCCTGGCCGTCCTCGACCTGCCATTCGACGCCGGCAAGCACGTCGCCAAGTTCGAGGACGGCGGCATGACGCTCACCCCGGCCACGCCGGTCATCGCCTTCCACGAAGAGGTTCGCCCCGCCGACGGCCCCGACCTCAAACTGCCCGTTCTCGTTAGCCAGAACTTCTACCGCGCCGGCGATCGCTACCGCGAGGAGAACGGCGAGCGGCTCGACAAGTTCGTCAAGGACGAATTCGTCGTCCAGACCGTCTACGGCTGCCAGCTCGTCGTCACCAACCCCTCGTCGTCGCGGCAGAAGTTGTCCGTCCTGGTGCAACTCCCCATCGGAGCGATCCCCGTGGCCAACGGCCAGTTCACCAAGTCGGTCGCCCTCGACCTGGAGCCGTACCGCACCCAGACCGTCGATTACCACTTCTACTTCCCGCGCCCGGGCCGCTTTGCCCAGTTCCCCGCCCACGTGGCGAAGGGCGAGAAGTACGTCGCTGTCGCTCCGGCGATGACCTTCAACGTCGTCGCCACGCCGAGCCAACTCGACACGACGAGTTGGGAGTACGTCTCGCAGAACGGCACGAACGACGATGTGGTGAAGTTCCTCGACCGCGAGAGCGTCGCGGCGCTGAACCTCGACAAGATTGCCTTCCGCATGAAGGACCGCGGGTTCTTCGAGACCGTGACGAAGCTTCTGGCCACTCGCCATGCTTATAGCCCGACACTGTGGTCCTATGCCCTGTTGCACGGCGACGTGCCGACGGCCAAGCAGTACCTGACGCACGCCGACCCGATCGTGGCCGAGTGCGGCGGGCCGATCGTCAGCACGCTCTTGACGGTCGATCCCGTGGAACGGCACAGCTACGAGCATCTGGAGTACAAGCCGCTGGTGAACGCCCGCGCCCACGCCCTGGGCAAGCGGCGGCAGATCGTCAACGACCGCTTCAACGAGCAGTACCACCACTTCCTCAAGATGCTCTCCTACCGGGCGACGCCCGACGATGGCGACCGGCTGGAGACGACGTACTACCTGACGCTGCAAGACCGGATCGAGGAAGCGATGACGACGTTCGCCACGGTGAACGCGGAGCGGGTGCCGCGGATGCCGTACGACTACTGTGCGGCCTACCTGCAGATGTCGGGCGAGGAGCCGTTGCGGGCACGATCGCTGGTGGCCAAGTACGCAGCCTACCCGGTGGATCGCTGGCGGAATGCCTTCGCGGCCGTGGGTGGGCAGCTCGACGAGATCGAGGGCAAGGCCGGCAAACCGGCCGACCAGGACGATCGCAACGAGCGGCAGCAGCAGCTCGCCGCCACCGAGCCGAACGTCGAATTCACGCTGGACGCCCGGAAGATCAATCTGACCTGGCAGAACGTCGGGGCCGTGCGGATCAACTACTACCTGATGGACGTGGAGCTTTTGTTTAGCCGCAACCCATTCGTGCAGCAGTCGGGCGGGCAGTTCGCCTGGATCAAGCCGAACCTGTCGCGGGAGGTGCCGCTGCCGGCCGGTGAGAAGGCGTTGGCCGTGCCGCTACCGGAGGAGTTCGCGAACCGGAACGTCTTGGTCGAGGTGACGGCCGCGGGCAAGTCGCGGGCGCTGCCGTACTACGCGAACGCGATGGACGTGAAGCTGACGGAGGGCTACGGCCAGGTGCGGGTGACGGATGCCGGCGGTGCGAAGCCGTTGGCGAAGGTGTACGTGAAGACGTATGTGAAGCTGGCGGACGGGACGGTGAAGTTCCACAAGGACGGCTACACGGACCACCGCGGTCGGTTCGATTACGCGACGGTGAGCACGCCGGAGCGGGTGCCACCGCAGCGGTTCGCGGTGCTGGTGCTGAGCGACGAACGCGGGGCGACCATCCGCGAGGCCGCACCGCCACAGCAGTGATGTCGTATCTCGACCTGTCGGGGGAGGTGGCCGCTGACGCACACCTTCGACTACACCGTTCATGTACAGTTGACGGTAGTCGATTGGCCCACCTGTTTCGCATCCCGCTACGATTGAGGATGCGACCCACCGACGGTTCGGGAGACTGGCTCGTGACTTCCCGCGTCATGCAATCGCGCGTTGGCATCGTGGCGGTCGCGATATTCGCCATGGCAACTTCCGCGTTTACGGACCCGCCGCGCGATAAGCCCATCGACTTTAACCGCGACGTGCGGCCGATCCTCTCGAACGCTTGTTTCGCCTGCCACGGCCCCGACGAGAAGGCACGAAAGGCCGATTTCCGACTCGACACCGAAGAAGGGTCGCTCGCCGCATTGGTGAAGGGCAAGCCTGAAGAAAGTGAGTTGATTGCCCGCGTGTCTTCGGACGACGCGGCCAAACACATGCCGCCAAAGAAGACCGGCAAGACCCTTTCGCCCGCCGAGATCGACTTGCTCACCCGCTGGATCAAGCAGGGGGCGACCTACCAGAAGCACTGGGCGTACGTGGTCCCGAAGCGGCCGGACCTGCCGACTGTCCGCGACGCAAGCCGGGTCAAGAACTCGGTGGACCGCTTCATCCTGGCGCGGATCGACGCGGAAGGGATGACGCCATCGCCCGAGGCCGACAGGTATACGCTGGCTCGCCGCGTCGCCCTGGACCTGACCGGCCTGCCGCCGACACTGGCGGAAGCCGATGCGTTCGCCAATGACGATGCCACGGACGCCTACGAACGATTCGTGGACCGCATGCTCGCGAAGCCGACCTACGGCGAGCACGCCGCCCGGCTCTGGCTCGACCTCGCCCGCTACGCCGACTCCGCCGGGTACGCCGACGACCCACCGCGGACCATTTGGGCGTTCCGCGATTACGTCATCAAGTCGTTCAACCGGAACAAGCCGTTCGACCAATTCACGGTCGAACAGATCGCCGGCGACCTGTTGCCGAACCCAACCGAGGAGCAACTCGTCGCGACGGCGTTCCACCGCAACACGATGACGAACAATGAGGGCGGCACGAACGACGAGGAGTTCCGCAACGTCGCCGTCGTCGACCGGGTGAATACCACGCTGATGGTGTGGATGGGCACGTCGATGGCGTGCGCCCAATGCCACACGCACAAGTACGACCCGATCACACAGAAGGAGTACTTCCAGGTCTTCGCGATCCTGAACAACACGGCCGACGCCGACCGCAACGACGAAAGCCCGCTGCACACGCTCGCCGACCCCGTGCTGGAAAAGCGGCGGGCCGGGTGGGAGACCGAGCTCGCCGGCATCGAGGCGGCCATCGCCAAGCGGCTCACGACGGTGGCGCAGGCGCTGACGACGCCGGCCTCCAGCCGCACCAAGGCCCAGACCACGGCCGTCGCGGACTTCCACGCTCGCAAGGAAGCGGCTGAGGTGAAGACGGAGCGCGACCGTCTGGCCGCCCTGCAAGCGATGCTGGCGGCCCAGAAGCCGGCCACGGTGCCGGTCATGCGCGAACTCGTCGGCAAAGAGCGGCGGAAGACGCGCCTCCAAATCCGCGGCAACTACCTCGACGTGGCCGACGAGGTTACGGAAGGCGTGCCGGCCGCGTTCCACCCGCTGCCGGCCGACGCCCCGCGCAACCGGCTGACGCTGGCAAAATGGCTGGTCGCGCCGGAGAACCCGCTTACCGCCCGCGTGATCGCCAATCGCTATTGGGAGCAACTCTTCGGCATGGGCCTCGTCCGCAGCAGCGAGGAATTCGGCGCGCAAGGCGAGCGGCCGTCGCACCCGGAGTTGCTGGACTGGCTCGCGACCGAACTCGTCCGTCTGAAGTGGGACATGAAGGCGTTCCTCAAGCTCTTGGTCACGTCGGCGACATACCGGCAGTCGTCGAAGGTGACGAAGGAGTCGTTCGAGCGCGACGCGGACAACCGGCTCCTGTCGCGCGGCCCGCGGCTACGGCTGACGGCCGAGATGGTCCGCGACCAGGCACTCTTCGCCGGGGGCCTCTTGAGCGAGAAGATGTACGGCCCGTCGGTCAAGCCGCCGCAGCCGGAGTTGGGCATCAAGGCCGCGTTCGGAGGCGCGATCGACTGGAAGACGAGCGACGGCGAGGACCGCTACCGCCGCGGCGTCTACACCACCTGGCGACGGTCGAATCCATATCCGTCGATGAGTACGTTTGACGCCCCGAACCGCGACATCTGTGTCGTCCGCCGCGGCCACACGAACACGCCGCTGCAAGCCCTGGTGACGCTCAACGATTCGGTCGGCATCGAAGCCGCTCAGGCGCTCGCTCGCCGCACCGTCGCGGAAGGCGGAACGGACGTGACGGACAAGGCGCGCTACGCCTTCCGCCGCTGCCTGACGCGGCCGGCCCAGGACGAGGAAGTGCGGCGGCTCGCGGCGCTCTACGAAGAGTCTAAGGCAAGCTACGCCAAGGATCCGGCCAAGGCGACGCAGATGGCGACCGTCCCGCTCGGCCCGGTGCCGGCCGGGATGGACGCCGCCGACCTCGCCGCGTGGACGGTCGTCGCCAATGTGTTGATGAATCTGGACGAAGCCGCTGATGAAGGCTCAGTTGGCGAGCGTCGCAGCGTCGCCGCGACGTGGAAGTTACAACCACGTCGCGCTGACGCTGCGACGCTCGCCGGTGAGGTTTTCGCATGACCCCGCGACTCCAACGCCTGCAAGCGATCACTCGCCGCACCTTCCTGAAGGACGCCCAGGTCGGTCTCGGCTCCATCGCGCTCGCCACCCTGCTCGCCAAGGACGGCCACGCCGCGCCGGAACCGGCGAACCCGCTCGCGCCGCGCAAGCCGCACTTCCCGGCCAAGGCCAAGCGCGTCATCTACCTGCACCTCTCCGGCGCACCGCCGCACCTCGACCTGTTCGACTACAAGCCGGAACTCGTCAAGCGCACCGGCCAGGACTGCCCGGACGAGTACCTGAAGGGCCGGCGGTTCGCGTTCACCTCCGGCGTCCCGAAGCTGCTTGGCACCCCGCGCACCTTCAAGCAGTACGGGAGCGCCGGCACCTGGATGTCGGACGCGATCCCGCACCTGCACGGCCTGGCCGACGACATCTGCGTCATCCGGTCGATGAACACCGACCAGTTCAACCACGCCCCGGCCGAGCTACTCTTGTACACCGGCTTCCCGCGGCAGGGCCGGCCGTCGATGGGGTCGTGGGTGACCTACGGCCTCGGCAGCGAGAACGAGAACCTGCCGGGCTTCATGGTGCTGATCTCCAGCGGCGTGCAGCCGAGCGGCGGGCAAGGCTGCTGGGGCAGCGGCTTTTTGCCGAGCGTCTTCCAGGGCGTGCAGTGCCGGTCGAAGGGCGACCCGGTGCTGTACGTCTCTGACCCGGTCGGCATGGACCGCGACGTCCGCCGCAAGAGCCTCGACGCCCTCAAGGACCTGAATGAGCTGCAAGCGAAGGAGATGGGCCACCCCGAAACCGTCACCCGCATCGCCCAGTACGAACTCGCCTACCGGATGCAGGCCGCGGTCCCCGACGTGATGGACATCGCCAAGGAGCCGAAGAAGACCATTGAGGCGTACGGCGCGACGCCGGGCGGGGCGTCGTTCGCCAACAACTGTCTACTCGCTCGCCGGCTGGTCGAGCGCGGCGTGCGGTACGTGCAACTGTTCGACTGGGGCTGGGACTTCCACGGCACGAACCCGGCCGAGGACATCCGCGACGGCCTGACCAAGAAGATGGCCGTGACGGGCCGGGCAGTCGCGGCCCTGATCACCGACCTGAAGCGGACGGGGATGTTGGCCGACACGCTGGTGGTCTGCGGCGGCGAGTTCGGCCGGACGCCGTTCCGCGAGGGCCGGACGGCCGCGAGCCAGGTCCTTGGCCGGGACCACTACCCGGACTGCTACTCGCTGTTCCTGGCCGGCGGCGGCATCAAGCCCGGCGTGACCCACGGCTCCTCCGACGACCTCGGCTTCTCGGTCGCCTCCGACAAGGTCCACGTCCACGACCTGCAAGCGACGATCCTGCACCTACTCGGCTTCAACCACGAGCGGCTGGTGACCCGCTTCCAAGGCCGCGACTACCGGCTGACCGACGTCCACGGCAAGGTTGTCGAGAAGATCCTCGCGTGAGCGGCCGAACGGCTTAGCGGATGCTGCGTTCCTCGGCTGGCGGCCGTGGTGCGATCGGCGTTCGCAGCCGCATCCATTGCAGCACGCAGGCGGTCGCCGCAGCGGCCGTCAGGTGCTTCAGCGTGTGCCCGCTCACGCACCCGGCGTGGCTGTAGATCGCGGCATCGAACGGATATTCGCAGACTTTTGCCACCAAGTACCACGCCAGAGCGACGAACAACCATCCCGGCCCGCTGTACCGCGGTGGGAAGACCAGAAGCAACACCGCCAGGGCCAGCATCGTGCCGTACTGCGTCAGGTAGTAGGGCCGCAGATCACCCGCCCCGTGCCGCTCCGTCCAATCCCAGTACCAGACGCTGGCGAGGCCCGCCAGCACCAGGAACGGCAACAGCTGCGTTCCCGTCGGCGGTCCGAGGCGATCGTCGAGGACCGCCGCGAGCAAGGCCATGAAGGCGACGGCCATTGGCAGGCGATCCCACACGAGCCGGGCATTGGTTGGGTCGAGGTGATAGTAGGCCGAGCCGACGGCGGTCAGGCCAACGCCGAGGAAGAACGCGACGAACGGCCGGCACTCGACCGGCGTACGAAATGGACCACCTGGCCGGCACGATCGGGGATCGAGCAGGACCGCCAGCCCGGCCGCCCCGACCAGCAGAAACGGAGCGTTCGATAGGACATTGAGACAATGCGGGATGCCAAGGAGGGGCCGCTGATCGGCGAAGTCGTGGTAGGCCAGGTCTTGAGCGAACGGACCACGCACCCAGGCCCACAGGAGGGCCACAGCGACCACGGCGATGGCGGCCGCCATCTGGCCCGGGACGATCCTTCGCGCGATTTGCTCGGCATCCGTCCGGTCCGCCACGTCGATCTCCTTCCCGGCATTCGTCGGACTTCGGATCGCGCTACCGATCCTTCGGTGGCGCAAGACAGCCGATCCGTTCCGTCGCGATCACCACGTTGTCGAAGTCAACCGTGAGGGGCTTGTCAATGGTGTACTTCTCCGGCAGACCGTGGTCGTAGACCGCCCGTTCCAAATCGATGCTGGTTACCCAGTGTTGAAGCCGCTTCGACACCGCTTATGTTATGGGCATTCCAAACTGGCATCGGGCCGCCGACCGAGGTGAGCGATGACGCGCGAAACTCCCGTCCCAACATTGGTCCTGGGCATCGGCACGTTGCTTGTGAGCCTGTTTCATGCGTCCTCGGTCGCAGCGCAGCCGGTCACGCCGCAGGACCTGGAGCAGCAGGCCAAGCAGTTCACCCGCACGGAAGCGATGGTCCCGATGCGCGACGGCGTGAAGCTGTACACGACCGTGTACGCGCCGAAGGAAGCAAAGGCTCCGCTACCGTTCGTCATGATGCGGACGCCATACGGCATCGAGTCCCGCGGGCCGCGGGCGCTCAAGGAGTACTTCAAGGACCTGGCGGACGAGGGGTACATCTTCGTGTTCCAGGACATCCGCGGCCGGCACAAGTCGGAGGGGCAGTTCGTCATGTCCCGGCCGCCGCGCGATCCGAAGAACGCCGGGTCCATCGACGAAGGGACCGACACCAACGACACCATCGACTGGCTGCTCAAGACCGTGCCGAACCACAACGGCCGGGTCGGCATGCTCGGCATCAGCTACCCTGGGTGGCTGACGGTGATGGCATTGCTCGACCCGCACCCGGCCCTGAAGGCCGCGTCGCCGCAGGCATCGCCGGCTGACATGTTCATCGGCGACGACTTCCACCACAACGGCGCGTTCCGCCTGAGCTACGGCTTCGAGTACGTCGCCATGATGGAAACCGATAAGAGCAACGCCAGCTTCGCGTTCGACCGGTACGACACCTACGAGTGGTACCTGAAGCTCGGGGCGCTCTCGAACGTCAATCCGCGGTACTTCAAGGGCAAGATGCCGACGTGGAACGACTTCGTCACACATCCCAATTACGACGAATTCTGGAAGCGGCAGGCGTCGGCCCCGTACCTGAAGCGCGTCTCGGTGCCGACGCTGCACGTCGCGGGCTGGTTCGACCAGGAAGACTTCTACGGCCCCCTCAAGACCTACGAACTCCTCGAACCGCACGACCGGAACGATCAAAACAGCCTGGTCGTCGGCCCCTGGAACCACGGCGGCTGGCAAGCGGGCCGGGGCGACAAGCTGGGCAAGGTCACCTTCGACAGCGATACGGGCGCATACTTTCGCGCCAAGGTCCAGGCCCCGTTCTTCGCCCGCCATCTCAAGGACAAAGGCAGTAAGCCACCGGAAGCCCTGATGTTCCAGACCGGAAGCAATCAGTGGGTTCAGCACGACCGCTGGCCTCCGAAGGCGGCCGTCACCCGCAAGCTCTACCTCCATCCACACGGCAAGCTCGCGTGGGAGCCGCCAGCGGAGGCGACGCCGGCGTTCGACGAATATGTCTCCAATCCCGCCAGCCCGGTGCCGTACCGCCCGCGACCCGTCACCCCGACGTACCCCGGCCAAGAATGGCAGGTGTGGATGGTGGAAGACCAACGGTTCACCCAGCACCGACCCGATGTCCTGACCTACGAGACCGAGCCGCTCGATGACGACGTGACCGTGGCCGGGTCGCTGACGGCCGACCTCTTCGCGGCCACGAGCGGGACCGATTGCGACTGGGTCGTCCGCTTGATCGACGTGTATCCGGAAAAGGTGGAGAAGGCCCCGGGCATGGGTGGCTTTCAGCTCCTCGTCAGTGGCGAGCCGACGCGCGCCCGGTTCCGCAAGAGCTTGGAGAAGCCCGAGCCAGTCGTTCCCGGTGAGGTCAGCAAGTACACCATCGATCTACACTGGAGCCATCACTGCTTCCGTAAGGGACACAAGATCATGGTGCAGGTCCAAAGCACGTGGTTTCCCTTGATCGATCGCAACCCTCAGAAGTTCGTCCCCAACATCTTTGAAGCGAAAGACGGCGACTTCCAAGCGGCACGCCAGCAGGTGCATCGCTCGCCAACATTCCCCTCCGCGATCGGCATGCAGATTGTCGCGCCAGGAAAGTGAGACCGCTCCGAGCCAACCTCAGAGACGGGCGAAGGCCAGACGCCGTCCCGAGTCGCCTTGACTCGACCATCGCTCACGGGTCGTCCTGCTTCGCCTTGCCCTTGCCCTTGGCTTTCGCCTTGGCCTTCGGGGCGGGCGCGTCGGTCGGCTTGTTCGGCATCGGCATCGGGGCGCTCACCGCCGTCCGCCACGCCGCCAGCTTGTCGGCCAGTTCCTTCGCCTTCTCCGGCATCGATGCGGCCAGGTTCTTCGTCTGGCTCGGGTCGGCCCGCAGGTCGTACAGCTCGCGCCGGCCGTCCTCGAAGTACTCGACCAGCTTGTAGTCGCCGGCCCGCACCGCCCCGCCGGGCGTCGTCCGCCAGGTGCCTTCGCCCGCGCCGAGGTAGCCGGGGAAGTGCCAGTACAGGGCGTCGCGGGCCGGCGGCTTCGTCCCGCCGCTCTTGAACAGCGGCAGCACGCTCACCCCGTCGAGCGGCTGGTTCGCGGGCGCGGCCGCCCCGGCCAGCTCCAGCAGCGTCGGGTACAGATCGACGCTGATGAACGGCACGTCGGTCGTCGTGCCGGCCGGCACGGTGCCGGGCCAGCGCACCACCCACGGCACCCGGACGCCGCCCTCGTACAGCGACCCCTTGCCGGACCGCAACGGCGCGTTGTCGGTGATGCCGCCGCCGTTCTTGATGCCCTCCCGCGCGTACCCGCCGACGCCGCCGTTGTCGCTGGCGAACACGACCAGCGTGTTCGCGCTCAGCTTCAGCTCGTCGAGCCGGTCGAGCAAGCGGCCGACGCTCTGGTCCACGCTGGCGATCATGGCCGCGTAGGTCGGGTCGCGGTGCCCGCCGGCGGCCGGCTTGTCCTTGAACCGGGCGATCAATTCCGGCTTCGCCTCGTGCGGCGCATGCACGCCGAAGTGGTGCAGGCACAACAGGAACGGCCCGTCCTTGTGCCGGCCGATGAAGTCGAGCGCCTTGTCGGTCAGGAAGTCGGCGAGGTACGTGCCGGCCGGGTAATCGACCTTCGGCTGCGTCGCGAAGTCGAAGTGCTGGCCCATCGACGTGACCGCCTCGTCGAACCCGCGGGCCGACGGGTGGTGCTGGGCGTCCTGGCCGAGGTGCCACTTGCCGTAGAGCGCCGTCGCATACCCCGCTTTCTTGAGCGATTGGGCGAACGTCGTCACGCCGAGCGGCAACTGCTGGACGTTATCGACCGGCCGCAGGGTGCGCGTCTGCCAGGCGAAGCGGTCGATGCTGCCGACGGTGTAGACGCCGGTCCGCGGGCCGTACTGGCCGGAGATGAGGGCCGCCCGCGTCGGCTGGCAGTTCGGCCCGCAGGTGTAGGCGTGCGTGCAGCGCAGGCCCTGCGCCGCCATCCGGTCGATGTTCGGCGACTCGTAGTACCGCGACCCCTGGCAACCGAGGTCGGTCCAGCCGAGGTCGTCGGCGAGGACGAACACGACGTTCGGCGGCGCGGCGGCCAAGGGTGCGGCGAACGCGATGGCGGCGGCGAGGGTGAGTCGGGTCACTTCTTGGCTCCCTTGGCGGGTCGGGCGTCGGGCAGGGCGCGTTCGGTGGCCAAGCCGCGGTCGCCTTGGGCGCGCATCCAGCCGTCGAGGTCGGCGCGCAGCCCGGCGAGCGTCGCGGCGTGGTCGGGCTTGTCGGCGAGGTTGGTTAGCTCCCACGGGTCGGCCCGCAGGTCGTACAGTTCTTCGGCCGGCCGGGTGTGGTAGCGGCGGACGACGGCCGCGGCGTGCGGGTCGGTCTTGGCCTTCTCGACCCACGAGTCGAAGTAGTCGCGGCCGTCGCCGGCCGCCGCCTTATCGACGTGCGTGTGATGCTCGGTCGTCGGGTCGAGGTTGCGGACGTACTTCCAGTCGCGGGTGCGGACGGCCCGCAGCGGGTAACGGTTCATGTCGCCGTCGCCGCTGTGCGTCACGAACACGCGGTCGCGGTGCGCCGCCGCCTTGCCCGTCAGCACGCCGAGCATCGACCGGCCGCTGAGGTCGCCCGGCGGCGCGCCGCCGGCGATTTCGAAACAGGTCGGCAGGACGTCGATCCACGACACCATCGCGTCCGACCGGGAGCCGGGGGCGATGTGGCCGGGCCAGACGGCCAACAGCGGCGTGCGGACGCCGGCGTCGTAGGCGTTCCACTTGCCGAACGGGAATTGCGAGCCGTGGTCGCTGGAGAACAGGAAAAACGTGTCGTCGCCGAGCGCCTTGTGGGCGGCGTCGTACACCCGGCCGAGGTCGCGGTCGGCGTCGGCCACCGCGGCGGAATAGCGTGCCCGCGCCTGCCGGGTCTGCGGCGTGTCCACCAGCGTCGGCGGCAGCGTGAGCGTCGCCGGGTCGGCCCACTGCCGCTTCGGCCACGGGACGTGCGGCCAGTTCGTCCCGACCATCAGGCAGAGCGGCTTGCCCGGCGGCCGCTTGGCCAGCCAGTCCACCGCGGCGTCGATGCAGTCGTCCTCGTGATACTTGAAGTGGCTCGCGACGTCGAACCCATAAGTGGTGACTTGCGCGTAGTGGGCGACCTTGCCGAACGCGGCCGTCTCGTAGCCGCGGTCGCGGAAGTACGCCGGCCAGAGCTTGATGCCGGCCCGCGGCCGGCTGTGGTTGAGCATCGCCCCGTTCCGCATCGGGTCGAGGCCGGTCAACAGGGCGGCCCGGCTCGGGGCGCAGGACGGCGACGCGACGAAAGCGTGCTTCAGCGTCACCCCCGCGGCCGCGATCCGCGTCATGTTCGGCGTCAGCGCGGCCGGCCCGCCGTGCATCGCGCAGTCGTGCCAGCCGAGATCGTCGGCGATGAAGACGACGACGTTCGGCGGCGCGGCCGCGAGCGGGGCGACGCAAACGGCGAGCGCGAGCAGTGCGAGACGGATCATGGCGGTTGCCCGGAGGATACAGCCGGCGAGAGCGATGCGGAGTCGCATTGTATCGCCCCACCCGCGTCCGCAAACGCCGGAGGAGCCGCACGACCCGTCAGCCCGGCTTCGCACGAGCGGCGTGGCACCGGTCGGGTCATTCGAGATATTTGGGATCATACTCGACGCCGGCCTTGGCGAGCATGTCGGTAAGTTCGTCGCGGAACGACCGGGCCCGGTGGTGTTCCTCCTGGTTGGCGATGTACCGGCGGACCGCGGGGCGTGCGGTGGCGCTGACGGTGAACGCCGCGTACCCCTCCTGCCAAGCGAACGCCTGGAGGCCGATGACCTCATGGACCCAGACGGAGGCCGCCTTTTTCAGCTCCCGCAGCACGTCCGCGAGGCAGTGCGTGGCCCGCAGGCCCACGAGCAGGTGGACGTGATCAGCCACGCCGCCGACGCCTTCCGGGAAGCCGCCGAGGCCGGCGATGGTGCCGCCCAGGTATTCGTGCAGCCGCGGCCGCCAGTCCGGGGCGATGAACGGCTCCCGGTGCTTCGTGGCAAACACCAGATGATAGTGCAGGCTGAGGTAGGTGGAACCCATTTCGACACCCTTGATTCCGAAGGACGGTCGCGTCCACGGATTGCGACCCCTTCGGGGTCGCACCCAATGTCACCCAAAAGCCTGGAGCCAGGCAACATGCCGGGCAAACGGAGCAATCGCCCCCGCCGACCCCGGAGGGGTCACAGCCATTAGCAAACGGAGCAATCGCCCCCGCCGACCCCGGAGGGGTCACAGCCATTAGCCCCGGGTCGCGCAGCGCACCCGGGGAATCGAGAGCAATCCCCGGCGGACCCGACCCCGGAGGGGTCGAAGCCACCCGCCGCCGCCGCTTCGACCCTTCCAGGGTCGGCCCGTCTCCACCGCCGCGAACCGGTGGTTTCGCTTCGCTCAACCACCGGCTAATTGCTCAGACCCCTCCGGGGTCAAGACCCGGCGGTTCACCCTTCAGTCCAGGCGGAGGGTGACGCGGACGCCGTAGTAATGGCGATCCCCTGCGACCGACCGCTATCGGCGATTGGTCGGTCGTCGTTACTGCCGCTTCAGCACCGGCGCGTCGTCCGGCACCTTGAGCGTCGATTCGCCGGTCAGGTAGCCATACCGCACGAGGAACGCCTCGGCCTTCGCCAGCGTCGTCTGCGTGTACGGCGGGCGGTTGAAGAACCCGTGCGGCTGGTCGGCCGCCAGCCACGACTCGACCGGCACGCCGAGCTTCGCCGCCTTCTCGGCAAAGTCCTTGCCGGACGCCCACAGCCGGTCGGCGCTGCCGAAGAACTGCACCACCGGCACGTCCGCCTTCTTCAAGTGCGCGGTCGGCCAGAACTGCGCGGCCACGTCGTCGCCGGCCGCGTTCTTGACGGCGCGATTCGGCACTTCCATCGCCGGGTTGAACAGCACGAGCGCGTTGGGCCGGCAATCGACCGTCGCGTCGTCGGCCGGGTCGTTGAAGCCGTCGAGGAAGTACGTCGCCGCCGCGAGGTGCCCGCCCGCGGAACAGCCGGCCCCGACGATGCGGTCCGGCCGGACGCCGAGCTTCGCCGCGTGGCCGCGGACGTAGCGCATCGCGCTCTTCGCGTCCTCGACGCAGCGGTCGGGCGTGGTCTTGTGTTGGTTGGCGACGCGGTAGTCGGCGCACGCCACGACCATGCCGCGGGCCGCCAGGTACTCGGCTTGCGGCTTGAACTGGAGGTGCGACCCGTTGACCCAGCCGCCGCCGAAGAAGAAGACGACGGCCGGCCGGCGGTCCTCGGCCGTCCAGCCGGGCGGGTAGTACAGGTGCAGCTTCAGGTCGCCCTGCGGCGTCGTCTTGAAGACGACCTCGTCGGTCTTGACCGGCACATCGGTCAGCTTCGGCCGCGGCTGCTGGGCGGTGGCCGCGGCGGCGAAGACCAGGACGCAGAGAAGCGGTCGCATGGCGGGTGCCTCCGGGCAGTTACTTGTCGCCCTTCGGGGCCGACTGGGCTTTGAGCCAGTTGGCGTAGCTGTGCCGATCCGGGCCGACGTACTTGTACGTGTCGAACACCGCCCCATTGCCTAGCGCCCGCGGGTCTTGCTCCTCGACCAGCATCTTGATGAGCCGGTCGCGCAGCTCGTTCAGCTTCGGCCGGTGCGCGAAGTTGTGGGCCAGGTTGCGGACGCACGCGGCGTCGTCGCTCAGGCGGTACAGTTCGTCGGGCTGCCGCTTGCCGAAGCTCAGGTCGAAGAAGTGCCCGCCGAGGGCGAGGACGTGCTTCTTGGTCGGCCCGTCGTCGCAGTTGGGGTAGTTCGTTTCCGGGTTGCCGGCCGGCCAGCGGTCGGGGAAGTAGTTGTGGACGTACAGGTACTCGCGGGTGCGGATCGCCCGCGCCGGGTAGCCCCAGTCGTTCGGCCGGCCGAGGTCGTGCCGCTCCTTGCCGGTCAACATCACGTCCCGCCCCTCGACGTAGCCCGACTTCTCCGACTTGAGGATGTTGACGAGGCTCGTGCCGGTCATCTGCGGGTGCTTGGCGACACCGGCCAACTCCAGGTACGTCGGCGCGAAGTCGCGGACGTTCACGAAGTCCTCGACGACCCGGCCGTGCTTGATGCCGTTGCCCCACCGCATCGCCAGCGGCAGGTGGAAGCCGTCCTCGTGGATCTGCCCCTTCACGAACGGGAACGGCATGCCGTGGTCCGACGTGACGACGACCAGCGTGGTGTCGAGCAGCTTGGCATCCGCGAGCGCCTTGAGCGCCCGGCCGATGTGGCCGTCGGCGTACTCGACCTCGACGGCGTAATCGAGCAGGTCGCCGCGGGTGGTCGGCGTGTCCGGCAGGTACGCCGGCACCGTCACGTCGGCGAGCTTCTTGCCGAGGCGGACGCCGGAGTCCAACTCGTACGGCCGGTGCGGCTCGGTGAAGCCCATCCAGAAGCAGAACGGCTTGGCCGCGTTCCGCTGCGACAGGAACGCCTCGAAGTTCTTCGCGTAGTCGTTGCGGCCGATGCCGGTCGTCGGCGGCGCGGTCGTGTGGTGGTTGAACGCCGGCCCGGCGGGGTTGCGGGTCCGGCCGGTGGCCTTGAAGTCGCCCGGCCCCCAGCCCTTGCCGGTCAGGCCGACCTCGTAGCCGGCCTTCTCCAGCAGGTCCGGGTAGACGGCGAACTTCGCCGGGAAGACGCCGTTGTGGCAGCACGCCTCCTCGGTCTGCCAGGAGTTGCGGCCGGTGAGGAGGCTGGCCCGGCACGGGCTGCACTTCGGGTTCGACGTGAAGGCGTTTTGGAACAACACGCCCTCGCGGGCCACCCGGTCGAAGTTCGGCGTCTTGATCCAGGTGCAGCCGTAGGCCCCGGCGTGGCGGGAGTTCCAGTCGTCGAAGATGACAAACAGGATGTTCGGCCGCGGCCCGTCGGCGCGCGCGGCGGCGGCGGTCATCGCCCCGGCGATGACCGCCAGCCGAAGGAATGTCGTCGTCACGGCGGATGCCCCGAGGGCGCGTGTCACTTGCTCGTCAGCTCGAACTTCGGCGCGTCCTGCTCGCCGGGCTTGACCGTCATCGTCAGCTCGCTCTTGACGTTGTACTTCGCCGGCAGCAATTCCACCGTCGTCTCGACGACGGGGCTGTCCGGCGTGTCATACGCCTTCTGCCGACCGGTAACCTTGGCGGCGGAGATCTCGACCCGCTTCGCCCCGGGCGGCACCTTCTCGGCGACGAAGCGGCCGTCGACGATCTTCGCGTCGGCCGTCCCCGTCTTGCCGTCGGACGGGACGAAGCGGATCAGCCCGGAGGCCAGCGGCTTGCCGTCGAGCGTGACCTCGCCGCGGACGACGCCCGGCTTGTCCCCGCCGCCGCCGCAGCCGGCGGCGGCGAGGATCGCGATTAGTGCAAAGGTGCGGCGCACGTTAGTAGTCTCCGCCCACTTCGCCGCCGTTCATCGTCCCCAGCGCCCGCCACGTGTTCAGGTCGATCGAGTTGCGGATGAACCGGACGCCGCCGTCGCCGAACACAGCGTTGACGCCGCCCGTGTGCCGGCTGCGGGCCGCCTTGTGGGCGTAGACGTTCGGGCTGTTGGAGCATGGCGGGTTGTTCGGGTACGGCTGGCCGGGGTTCGCCTCGCCGGCCCGCTGGCTACAGAACGGCGTGACGTCCGTGCCGCTGTTGGGCGTGTTGCGCGTCATGAACTGGGTACACGGCCGGTCGTCGTTCATCATGTCGCCGCGGATGTCGTACTCGGTGTCGTTCTCGGCCATGATGACCTCGGATACGAGTAGCGTGTTCGACGTGCCGTCGGCGAAGTCGGTCAGCCGGGTCTTGCGCGGGTTGTTGCGATTCTGAACGAACGGGTCCACGTAGCCGAACGGCGCGACGCCCAGGTCGAGCTTCTGGGTCGCGTCAGCGGGGTCGCCCCAGACTGTGTGGTGGCCCCAGTTGATGGCGTAGTTGCCGCGGGCGCGCCAGTAGATGTCGCCCTTCCAGATCGCGCCGGGCCGATCGCTCGGGCAGTAATAGAGCGGAGCCGTCTTGGCGTAGATGCCGTCGAGCGTGTTGGTGTAGGTGTTCGGCTGCTCGTAGAAGTGCTTGGTCTGGTCGAACGTGGCGTACATGCTGCCCTGCTCGACGTACGGCCAAACGAGCACGACCCAGACGCGACGGGGGTTGGCGCGGTTGCCTTCGGGGATGTAGCCGGTGGCGTCGTGCATGTTGTGCATCGCCAGGCCCCACTGCTTGAGGTTGTTTTGGCAGCTCGACCGAGCGGCTGCCTCGCGCACCTTTTGGACGGCCGGCAACAGCAGGCCGATGAGCACGGCGATGATCGCAATCACCACCAGAAGCTCGATCAGAGTGAACGCAAAATGGGTTCGCCTTCGAGACACGGGTCGGTCCTCCTGGAGAGGCGGAGGGACGATAAACTCCGTCGGTCCATCGTTTGGGCCGCTCAGTGTTGTAGCGACTGAACACCGAATGCGTGCAGAAAAAATCTCCGTTATCGCGCTACCGGCCGACTGCGGCCGTCGGCTTGGAGTTGCTTCAATCGCTCGGTCATAGCGCGAGTCCGGTCGGGGTGCTTGTCAGCGAGGTTCGTCGTTTCGCCGATGTCGGCGTCGAGGTCGTACAGCTCCGGCCCAGCCGAAGCCTTGGCTTTCGCCTTCGCCTTGCCCGCCGGGGCCGCCCGCTCAGGGATCAGCTTCCACTGGCCCTCGCGCAGCGCGAGGGTGTTTCCCTGGTTGACCAGGTGATCGCGGCACGGCTTGGCGGGCTTCACAGCCAAGAGCGCCGGCAGCACGTCAAATGTGTCTGGCCCCGCGTCGGCGGCGAGCGGTTTGCCGAGGAGGGCCGCGAACGTTGCCATCATGTCCACGTGGCAGATCAATTCACGCGACGTGGCCCCGGCCGGAACGTGGCCCGGCCAGCGCGCGATGAACGGCACCCGATGGCCGCCCTCGTACGGCGCACCCTTCACTCCCCGGAGCGGCCCGTTGAACAGGTGGCCGTTGTTCGTCGTCGCGTCGCCGCCGTTCACGACATCCGGCCCGTTTGCGTCGGCGACCCCACCATTGTCGCTGGTGACGATGACGAGTGTGTTGTCCGTCAGCTTGAGCCGGTCAAGCGCGTCGAGGACGACGCCGACCGTCGCATCAAACGAGTGAACTGTGTCGCCGCGGACGCCGGCCTGGCTCGTGCCGCGAAACCGCGGGTGCGGCACGCGCGGGACGTGGATGTCGTGCGTCGCAAAGTACAGGAAGAACGGCTCGGCCTTGTGCTTTTCGATGAAGCCAACCGCTCGCTTCGCGAGGTCGTCGGCCATGTTCGCATCGTCCCACAGGGCCGCGGTACCGCCGGTCATGCCGCCGATACGCGGCACACCTTTGACGAACGACTTTGGTTCGCCACGTTGGACCGTGTAATCGAGCGCGATCGGGTCTTTGGGGTCGAACCCGACGACGCGACCGTTCTCGACATAGACGCACGGCACCCGGTCGCCCGTCGCCGGGATGATGAACGACTCGTCGAAGCCGACCTCCTTCGGGCCGGGAGCGATCGGCCGGTTGTAGTCGGTCGGCGTCGTTTCGCCGAGGCCGAGGTGCCACTTGCCGACGACGCCGGTCGCGTAACCGGCCGACCGGAAAACGAATGGCAGACACGTCGCTCGCCGCTCTGGCGGGATGCACATCGCCGCAATGCCAGGCAGGATGCCGGTGCCCTTCTGACGGAAGGCGTACTGCCCCGTCATGAGGGCGTAGCGCGTCGGCGTGCAGACGGCCGCGGGCGAATGGGCATCGGTGAAGCGTAACCCCGCGGCAGCGAACTTGTCGATGATCGGTGTCTTGACCTTGGTCGCGCCGTAGCAACCGAAGTCACCGTAACCGACGTCGTCGGCGAGGATGAAAACGACATTCGGCGGCGCGGCGGACGCCGCGGCGGCGACGGCGATGGTTAAGGCGAACGCAAAACTGACGCGAGCGGTCATCGACTGTCCCCTTTCGTCCGCCGCCTTGCGCTCGGCGGCGTTTGCCCTTCGGCAATGTGTTTCTCGTCCGATCAGATTCCCCGCGGAAACCGACGCGCGCCGTGGACGACCGCCACGACGTCGATTTGATGTTCCAGGATGCGGTAGACGATTCGGTACGGGTCTTCGAACAACTCCCGCAGCGTCTCCTCGTCGCGCTCGGGCACCATCGCGCCCTGACGGGGGTGGGTCGCCAACACGCCGGTGCGGTCGAAGATCCGCTCGACCATGCTGAGAGCGTATCGCGGCGAATGCTGGCCGATGTACGCTTCGATGGCTCGGAGGTCGCGTAAGGCCGATTCGGTCCAATGGACGTTCATGCCGACTCCAGCCCGAAGCGACGGCGGGCCTCCTCCAGCGGCACGGTACGCCCCGCCTGCGAGTCGCGCAGGCCGGCCTCGATGGCCTGCCGGACGTAGATGCCGTATTGGAGGTCCTCCCACGTCGCGTCCGAAGGGAGTTGTTCGACGAGCCGGCGGGCTTCGTCCTTGACCGTCGTTGTGGACATGGCAACCTCTCGATCCGAAGTACTAGGCATTAGTCAGTCGATTGTACACCCGCATCGCACGGTGCGGAACCGTCAGACCTAGAACGAACAGACATTGTGCGAACTCGGCGTAGCCGAAGTCATCTGCGACAATCACCACGACGTCAGGCTTCGGCCGGACGGCAGACGCGATCCCAGCCAGCGTTAGCAGATCGACGAGCGGCAACGCAAGTCGGCGGGTCATCGGCTCTGGTCCTTCGTCTTGGCCTTGGCCTTGGCTTTGCCTGCGTTCGCGGGCGGGTTCGGTTTGCGAATCTCGACCGGCACCGCGTTCTTCTGGGTCGGCCCCGGCGTACTGCGGCCGTCGCGGACGTAACCCTCTAGCAGCTTCGTCAGCGCCGCGACGCGCTCTGGCTGCTCGGCCTGCCGGTTGCGCTGTTCGCCGATGTCGTCGGCCAGGTCGAACAGTTGCACTGGCGGCAGTTGATCGCTCCCCGGAGCGCCGGGCCGCGGAGCGCTCCAGCCGCCGGAGCCGGGGCACAGGCACAACTTCCACGACCCGTCGCGGATGGCAAATGAGCCGTTGATCGAATGGCTCACGAGCGCGGTCCGGACTCCCGTCGATTGCGTCTCGCCGCGGAGGACGGGCAGGAAGCTATAGCTGTCCTCGCCGGCCGCATCGGCGACCGTCGCACCGGTGATGTCGCAGCAGGTGCGGACGAGATCGGTCAGGCAGACGAGCCGATCCGACGTTGTGCCGGGCTTGACGACGCCGGGCCAGCGGACGACGAACGGCACGCGGTGGCCGCCCTCGTACACGTCGGCCTTGTGGCCGCGGAACTTGTAGCTGGGGTTGTGGCCGAACTTCGCCAGCGCCGGGAAGTTCGCCTGGTTCGAGCAGCCGTTGTCGCTGGTGAAGACGACGAGCGTGTTGCCGGCGACGCCGGCCCTGTCGAGCGCCGCCAGTACCGCGCCGACGGCCGCGTCGGTCTGCATCACGAAGTCGCCGTAGGGGCCGAGACCGGACTTGCCCTCCCAGCCCTTCGCCGGCACGATCGGCGTGTGCGGCGTCGTCAGCGGCAGGTAGAGGAAGAACGGCGCGTCGCGCCGGGCCGCCCGTTCGGCGATGACCTTCTCGGCCTCGCGCACGAGCGTTGGCAATACGTCGGTCGCCTCGAAGCCCGGTGCGGCGGGGCCTTTGCGGGTGCGCTTGGTTGGGTCGTCGGCCCGCATCGGGAAGTCGCGGTCCTCGGTCGGCGACGCGGTCAGCCGGTCGTTGCGGATGAACGCATACGGCACCATGTCGAGCGACGCGGAGATGCCGAAGTACGAGTCGAACCCGACGGCCGTCGGCCCGTTCGCGATCGGCTTGTCGTACTCGACGTTGAACACCTGCTCCCGCGGCTCGATGTTCAGCCGCGTGACGGTGCCGCCGGGCTTGAGCGCCCAATCCATGCCGAGGTGCCATTTGCCGATGGCGGCCGTCGCATAGCCGACCGACTTGAGCCGCGACGCCAGCGTCTCCCGCCCCGGTTCGATCAGCCGCGGACTCAGGCCGCCGAGGACGCCCGATTGCAGCGGCGTCCGCCATGAATAGCGGCCGGTCAAGAGGCCGTACCGCGTCGGCGAGCAGACAGCCGACGGCGTGTGGGCGTCGGTGAAGCGCATGCCGGCGGCGGCGAGGGCGTCCATGTGCGGCGTCGCGATCTTGCCGTCGGGGTTGAACGCGCGCACGTCGCCGTAGCCGAGGTCGTCGGCCAGAATGACGACGATGTTTGGCTTATTGGCGGCGACGGCGCTGCTGACGCCGATCAGGGCTAGGCACGCGACCGGGAGAGAACGGGACATGCGACGACCTCGGAACGGCGGGCGGCCGTTCGATGTTGTAGGCCGGCCGGCCCCGCTGACGATCCGACGGCGGCGGCGTATTGTCGCATTGTCGGGAGCAACGATATCGAGGGAAGGCGGGATGAGCGCAATCTGGCAACGCGGCGCGGCGGTCCTATCAGTCGCCGTCGTCCTCGGCACGGCGGCTGCCGCCGACCTGGAGCAGACCGCGCTCTTCGAGGCCGGCCAGGGCGGGTACGCCATGTACCGCATCCCCGGCCTGGTGGTCACACCGAAGGGCACCCTACTCGCGTATTGCGAGGCTCGCAAGACCAGCGGCGACTGGGCCAAGATCGACATCATGATGCGCCGCAGCGCCGACGGCGGCCGGTCGTGGGAGCCGATGCGGAAGGTCGTCGAGTTGAAGGGCACGTTCACGAAGAACGAGGTCGCGCTGGCGAAGAGGATCGGCAAGCCGGACGAGATCACCGTCAACAACCCGGTCGCCATCCCGGACGCCACGACCGGGGCCGTCCACTTCCTGTACTGCGTCGAGTACGCCCGCTGCTTCTACCAGCGGAGCGACGACGACGGCAAGACGTTCGGCGAGCCGGTCGAGATCACCGCGACGTTCGACCGCTTCCGACCGGAGTACGCCTGGAAGGTGCTGGCGACCGGGCCGGGGCACGGCATCCAACTCGCGAGCGGCCGGCTGCTCGTGCCGGTCTGGCTCTCGACCGGCACCGGCGGCGGTGCCCACCGGCCGTCGGTCGTCTCGACGATCACTAGCGACGACCACGGCGCGACGTGGCAGCGCGGCGAGGTCGTGGCGAACGAAACCGACCCGCTGGTGAACCCGAACGAGACGACGGCCGCCCAACTCGCCGACGGGCGGGTGATGCTGAACATCCGCCACGAGTCGCCGTCGCACCGCCGGGCCGTCGCGTTCAGCGCCGACGGGGCCACCCGCTGGACCCGGCCGGCGTTCGACGAGCAGTTGAAGGAGCCGATCTGCTTCGCGAGCCTGTGCCGGCTGGCGGCCGGCGGCAAGTCGCGGCTGCTCTTCGCCAACCCGGACAACCTCGACCGCGCCGCCGGACCCGCGAAGCCGGGACAGGGCCGCGACCGCAAGAACCTGACGATCCGGCTCAGCGAGGACGACGGCAAGACGTGGGCGAAGTCCCGCGTCCTGGAACCCGGCACGAGCGGCTACTCCGACCTCGCCGCGTTGCCGGACGGCACGGTCTGCTGCCTCTACGAGCGCGGCGGAATCGACGGCAAGGCGGCGACTCAGACGAAGACACTGACGCTCGCCCGGTTCGGGCTGGACTGGCTGACCGCCGATCCGAAGTGACCGCGGTCCATCGATCTCAGCGAGCGTCGGCAGGCGAATCGGCCACGGCGCGCCATTCGCCGCCGGCCTCGTGTAGTTAGTCCTGCCCGTGTCGGGGTCGCGCGGGCCGGGCCGCGGCGGTCTGCTAGCGCGCGTCTCAGGTCGGTGCAGCGGTTTTAGTGTAGTAGGCACACTCCGTGTGCCGTCCGCCACGGCACACGGGTGTGCCTACTACACTAAAACCCGCTACGGGTATCCGACACGCGCGCTAGAACGAAGTGATCCCACCCCGAGGAGCCACCGCTCGTGCGTACGATTCTCCTTTGCCTCATCCTCGCGTCGGCCGCGCCGGCCGCCGCGCCGCCGAACATTGTCCTCATCGTGTCCGACGACCAGGGCTGGGGCGACTACGGCTTCATGGGCCACCCGCACGTCCGAACGCCGTACCTCGACAAGCTCGCCGCCCAAAGCCTTTGGTTCCCGCGCGGCTACGTGCCGTCGTCCTTGTGCTGCCCGAGCCTGGCGTCGCTCATCACCGGCCGCTACCCGCACCAGCACAAGATCACCTCGAACGACCCGCCGATCCCAGCGGGGATGGCGGCCCGCGACGCGGCCAAGGACGCCGGCGTCCGCGCCCTGCGGCAGCGGCTGATCGGCTACATCGACGACGTGCCGACGCTGCCGCGGCTGTTGGCCGGCCGCGGCTACGTCAGCTTCCAGACCGGGAAGTGGTGGCAGGGCGACTTCAAGCATGGCGGGTTCACCGGCGGCATGACGAAGGGCGACCCGGACGCCGGCGGCCGGCACGGCGACGCCGGCCTGACGATCGGCCGGCAGACGATGGCCCCGGCGTTCGACTTCATTGCCCGGGCGAAGGCCGAGGGCAAGCCGTTCTTCCTCTGGTACGCGCCGATGATGCCGCACCAGCCGCACAACCCGCCGGAGCGGCTGTTGGCCAAGTACGCGGACAAGGCCCCGACGCCGACCGTCGCGAAGTACTGGGCGATGGTCGAGTGGTTCGACGAGACGTGCGGGCAACTGCTCGCCGAACTCGACCGGCTCGGCGTCGCGGACAACACGGTCGTCGTCTACGTCGCGGACAACGGCTGGATTCAGGAGCCGAACGCGGCCCGGTACGCCGCGAAGTCGAAGCAGTCGCCGTACGACGGCGGGCTGCGGACGCCGATCCTCCTCCGCCACCCCGGCCGCGTCGCGCCGCAGAAGGCTGGCGATTTGGCCTCGTCGATCGACCTGATGCCGACGCTTCTCGCCGCGGCCGGCGTCGCCGCGCCCGCCGGGCTGCCGGGCATCGACCTGTGCGACGCCGCGGCGCGGGCGAAGCGCGACGCGGTGTACGGGGCGTGCTTCACGCACAACGCCGTCGACGTTGCCAGGCCCGCGTCCAGCCTGCGGTGGCGGTGGACGGTCGAGGGCCCGATGAAGCTGATCGTGCCCGGCGGAACGGAGTCGGGCGAGCCGGAACTGTACCACCTGGGCCGCGACCCGCACGAGACGGAGAACCTCGCGGCCAAGGAGCCGGCGGCCGCGGCCCGGCTCCGCGGCAAGCTGGATGCGTGGTGGACGCCGTGAAATCGTAGCAAGACCGGATAGGAGCCGCGAGCGTGAGCGAGCGCCGACCAATCCGACGCGCCCGCACGGTCGCGGCTCCTACTTCGCTCCAAACTTGTACAGGGCCTCGGCCGTGCGGACGTACAGCGCCCCGTCGGCGGCCGCGAACGACGCCAACGACCGCTCCTTCATCGGGTTCTGCGCCAGCACCTTGAACGCCGGGCCGGTTTGCAGCACCAGGCCGAGGCCGTCTTCGCTCGTCACGTACGCCTTGCCGTCGTGGAAAATCGGCGACGCCGAGAAGCCGCCGCCGGGCAGCCGCTCGGAGTAGTGGACCTTGCCCGTCTTCGCGTCGAAGCAGGTCGCGATGCCGCGGTCGGAGATCATCAGCAGTTCGTCGCCGACGAGCAGGTACGACGGCGTGTTCGGCACCGCCTTCTTGTGCGTCCACGCCACGTTCGTCGCCGTCACGTCGCCGGTGCCGGGCCGCACGGCCAACAGGTTCGGCGTGTCGTAGCCGGTTTGCAAGAAGACGAGGCCGTGGCCGAAGACGGGTCGCTGGATCAGCGAGTAGCCCTTGTAGGTGACACGCCAGACCTCCCTGCCGTCGGCCGGGTCGTAGGCGGCCATGACGTCGCTGCCGGGGCAGACGACTTGCGGCTTGCCGTCGATCTGGATGATCTCCGGCGTGGCGAACGAGAAGCCCTTCTTCGCCCCGACGCCCCGCGGCACCTGCCAGGCGACCTTGCCCGTGGCCGCGTCGAGGGCGACGACCCGCTGCGTGTCGCCGCCGTCGGCGGTGAAGATCAACTTGCCGGCGATGAGGACCGGCGAGCCGCCGTTGCCGTGGACCGGCTCGTACTTCAGTTCGCTGTTGCGCCAGGCGACGGTGCCGTCGTAGTTCAGGGCGGCGGTGCCCATGTGGCCGAAGTGGACGTAGAGGCGGGCGTCGTCGGCGACCGGCGTCGGGCTGGCGTGGCTGTTCTTGGCGTGCGGCTTCGGGGCCTTGCCGGTCTCCTCGCGGAACAGCTCGGTGGACCAGCGGGCGTCGCCCGTGGCCGCATCGAGGGCGACGGCCCGCAGCGAGTAGCCGCGGTCGTCCTCGACAGCCGTGGTCAGGTAGACGCGGCCCTTCCACACGACCGGCGACGACCAGCCGAGACCGGGGACGGCCTTCTTCCAGACGACGTTCGTGTCCGGCCCCCAGCGGAGCGGCAGGGCCGGGCCGCGGTAGTGCCCGTCGCCGGTCGGTCCGCGGAACTGCGGCCAATCGTCGGCGAAAACAGGAGTAGCAAGGGAGAGCGCGAGGAGGGCGGCGGTGAGTTTCGGCATCCGGCTGGTTTAGCGACGCTTCGGAGAAGCGTCCGGGCGTCAGCGGGTTTCGAGGCGGAATTCCGGCTTGCCGCGGCGGTCGGTGCCGCGGGTCAGCCGGAACGCCCGGCCGAAGACGGCCGACTTGAGCCACCCGGCCGACTTGCGGGCCGCGACGTAGCCGTTCGCCGCGTGCTTGAGGATGTCGAACTGGGGCGCGTCGCCGCGGGCGTCCACCAGCCAGAACTCGGGAACACCGGCCGCCCAGTACAGCTTGCGGAGGAGAACGGTGTCCTTCTTGACGGACGTACGGCTGACGATCTCGAGTACCATGTCCGGTGCGCCCGTCATGACGAGGTTGGTGTTGCCTTTGCCTTCGACGATCTCGACCCGGCCGCTGTCGAAGCCGTCGTGGGAGACGAAGCTACAGTCCGGCTCGCACGACAGGTTGGCGTCTTCGCTCGCGAGCAACATGCCGTCCGGCACGACGCGGCCGAGGTCGCCCTCGACGACGACGTTGCCCAAGACTCGGGTGAAGGCGAACTTGACCTGGTTGTGGGTGAAGAACTCTTCCATGTCCGCGTCCACCCAGATGTGGCCGTCGAGGAAGCAAATCTGAACGGAGTCCGGCAGGCCGCCGCCGGTGCGCCAGCGGAGGAAGCTGGCGAGGTCGTGGACCCAGGCCGGCACGTCGATGACCTCGCCGTTGGCGACGAAGGTACTCCGTGGCGGGGCGTCGGTTCGGGTTCGCAGTGCGGACATCGGTTCCCTCGGGCAGGCCGGTACCACTATCGTACCCCCGCACCCACGCCCGGTCGATGCGAGTCGCGGCCGCGTTTCGGCCCGCGCCCGTTGACCGTGCGGCGCGGTTGCCGTAGACTCAAATCTCACCGCTCAGAACGCAACGGCCTGTCCCGGCGCATGCTCTGTAAACGCATCATCCCCTGTCTCGACATCGACCGCGGCCGCGTCGTCAAGGGCGTCCACTTCGAGCAGTTGCGTGACGCCGGCGACCCGGTGGAGGTCGCCCGCCGGTACGAAGCCGACGGGGCCGACGAACTCGTGCTGCTCGACATCTCCGCCACCCACGAGGGCCGGGACATCCTCCTCGACGTGGTGCGGCGGGTGGCCGAAGAGGTGTTCATGCCGTTCACCGTCGGCGGCGGCATCCGCACCCTCGACGACGCCACCCGGCTCATCCAAGCCGGGGCCGAGAAGGTCAGCGTCAACTCCGCCGCCGTCCGCGACCCGGACCTCGTGTCGCAGATCGCCCGCAAGTTCGGGCGGTGCGCGACGGTCGTCAACATCGACCCGAAGCGAGTGACGCGAGACGGTCACCAGCAATGGGAAGTGTTCGTCCGTGGGGGGCGCGAACCGACGGGGCTGGAGGCGGTCGCGTGGGCGAAGCGCGTCGAACAGCTTGGGGCGGGCGAGATCGTGCTGACCTCGATGGACGCCGACGGTACCAAGGCCGGTTACGACCTGCCGCTGACCAAGGCCGTGGCTGAGGCCGTGCGCATTCCTGTGGTCGCCAGCGGCGGCGCGGGCGAGCCGGCGCACCTGGCAGCCGCGTTCCGCGCCGGGGCCGACGCGGCGCTGGCGGCGAGCATTTTCCATTACGACGAGTACAGTATCCCTGTCACCAAGCGCTATTTGGCCGACCAAGGGATAGCGATTCGATTGGCGTGATCGGTGATCGGTGGCCGGTGATCGGTGAAGACGGCCACCGATTAAGTATGCTTCACCGATCACCCATCACCGATCACCGACCTCCGAGGAGTTGTTGCGATGTCCAGTCCCGCGAAGGGTGCCGAGCCGGTCGAACCGCTGACCCCGCAGCCGAAGCACGACCCGTCCAGGGAGCCGAAGATCAACGTGCTGTTCCGCACGGTGATGAAGTTCGAGGCATCGGACCTGCACCTGAAGGTCGGCCTGCCGCCGATGATGCGGCTCAAGGGCGTCATCCGCAAGATGGATGCCCCGCCGATCTCCGAGGAGCAGATGGAGAAATTGTTCTTCGAGATCATGACGCCGAAGCAACGCAAGCAGCTCGACGACACCGGCGGGGCCGACTTCGCCTGGGTCATCGGCGACGACGAATGCCGGTTCCGCGTCAACATCCTCAAGCAGCGCGGCCACCTCGGCATGGTCAGCCGGCGGGTCAACGCGACGGTGCCGACGTTCGCCGGCCTCGGCCTGCCGCCGTCGATCGAGCAGTTGTGCAAGTACGACCAGGGAATGATCATCCTGGCCGGCGTCACCGGCTCGGGCAAGTCGACGACCATTGCGTCGATGCTCGACTACCTGAACGAGCGCGAGGCTCTGCATATCCTCACGATCGAGGATCCCATCGAGTTCCTGTTCAAGGACAAGAAATCGGTGGTGAACCAGCGCGAGGTCGGCATCGACGTGATCGACTGGCACACCGCGCTCAAGCATGCCGTCCGCGAAGACCCCGATGTGATCCTCGTCGGCGAAATGCGTGACCGGGAGACGTTCGAAGCGGCGATCCACGCGGCAGAAACCGGGCACCTCGTCTTCGGGACGATCCACGCCTCGTCCGCGGCCTCGACCCTCGGCCGTATCCTCGACCTGTTCCCAGCTGACATGCACCAGGCCATCCGGCAGACCTTGGCGTTCAACCTGAAGTCCGTGGTCGCACAGAAGCTCCTGCCGTCGATCAAGCCCGGCAAGCACCGTGTGCCGACAAATGAGATCATGATTATCAACCCGACGATCCGGGAACTCATCATCAAGTCCGAGGACAAGAAGATCGCCGACGCGATCAAGATCGGCTTCCTCGAAGGGATGGTGGACTTCACCGAGAACCTGCGCCAACTCGTCGAGCGCGGTGACGTGGCGAAGGAAGTGGCCATCGAAGTCGCGCCGAACCCCGAGGCGCTCAAGATGGCGCTCAAGGGCATCAAGGTCGCGACGCCGGGCATTCTGTAAAAAGCGCGGGCCTCAAAGTAGCCGGCGCACTCCGTGTGCCGGATCGATTCGGCACCCGGAGTGTGCCGGCTACTCTTTCGCCCACGGCACGCTCAACGACTGCCCGTTGTGAGACGGGCCGAGCGCGAGCAGGAACGGGGCGGCACGCTCGGCCCACGCGGCCGGCCCCTCGTAGCGGCCGGCGTCCGCCCAGCACTGCCGCAGCATGTCGGTGTCGATGACGCCGGGGTTGAGCGGCACCGCCGCCATCCCGGCCGGCAACTCCAGCGCGAGCGCCAGCGTCAGCCCTTCGACGGCGAACTTGCTCGCGCAGTACGGCGCGACCTCCGGCGACGTCGAACGGCCCCAGCCGGAACTCAGGTTCACGATGACGCCCGACTTGCGAGCCACCATCGCCGGGACGAAGTGCCGGATCACGTTGGCGACGCCCTTCACGTTCACGTCGATCACCGCGTCGAACTGCGCCGCCGGCACCTGCCAGAGCGGGGCGGTGTCGTTCATGAGGGCCGCGTTGTTGACGAGCAGGTCCGGCGGCCCGTGCGTGGCCAGCACGGCCGCCGCCCACGCCCTCACCGCATCATCGGACGCCACATCGACGGCCGCGAATGCGTGCGGGGCGGGGAAGCGGCGGGCGAGTTCGGCGACGTGGTCGGGCGAGCGGCCGCAGCCGACGACGGTGTGGCCGGCCGCGGCGAAGTGCGGCACCAGCGCCCGGCCGAGGCCGCGGGTCGCCCCGGTGAGGAGGATGAGCTTGCTCATGGCGGGCATTGTAGCCGGGTCAGCGGTTGCGCCGGCCGGCGAGCTTGCGCAAACGGCGGTCGAGGTCGGCCGCGGCGACGAACTCGAACCGCTTGGCTCGTCGGTTGCCGATCAGTAACCCCCGGCTCTCCAAATCGAGGAGATCCTTTTTGGCCGTGTTGATCGCCACCCCCTGGGAATTGGCGTGCGACTCGTAGGTGAACCGCGTCGTCGGGTCGCGCAGGGCGCGGCCGAGGATGTCCAGTTGTCGCGGATCGAAGTCGGCCGACCGGAGGACGGCGGCCAGCCGCTCGCGCTCGGCCTTCTTTCGATCGAGGTAGGCTCGGAATTCGGCGATGCTCCGCTCGATGACGTGGAGGTGGTAGAGGATGAAGTACGACAGGTCGTTGTCGTCCACCTCCGTATTGAGGAACGCCCGGCCGTACTGCTTCGGGTGGTTGCGGATGATCGTCGAGATGGCCAGGTACTCCGTGAGCCAGTACCGGCTCCGGAGCATCGACCAGTAAAACAAGGCCCGCGCCGTGCGGCCGTTGCCGTCCTTGAACGGGTGTGTGAAGGCCAGCCAAAAGTGCAGGATGATGGCCCGGACGGCCGGGTGGATGTAGTCGCCGCCGGCCCCCCCGTCCGGCGGGGCGTTCGCGAACTCGCACAGCAGGTCGATTCGTCGGGTCAGTTCGCCGGCCGGCGGCGGCGTGAAGACGGGTTCGTTTTCTTCGCCGTCGAAGACCTGGATCAACTCGTCGGCCCGCCGGAACCGCCCGGCCGCACTCGGGTCGTCCAGGGTGTCTTCGGTGAGCCGGCGCTGGATGTCGCAGAGCAGTTCCGGCGTCATCGGCTCGCCGCGCCGCTCGTTCAGGAACCGGATCGTGCGGTAGTTGTTGAGGATCATCCGCTCGCCCTGCGACCGCGGCGGCCGATCCGTGCGGAGCATTTCCTTCGCGACCTCGCGGGTGACGGCCGCCCCCTCAATTTGACTCGACGCAATGGCCTCCTCGGTCAGCGACGTGATCAGGTAGCGCCGCTTGCTTTCGGCGTCGGCAAGTACGGGGAACGACTCCGCGACGGCGACGACGCCGCCCAAGTGCAGGTCGATTTCGCGGAGGAGTCGGGCCGTCGAACGCGGGAGGCGAAACGAGAACGGTCGGCCCTGGGCGTCGTCCAGCGGCACGGACTGTCGGTCGATACTGCGGGCCAGCTTGACGAACACCCAAAACTCTTTGGGCGACAGCCCAGACTGATGCGCGCGGTAGCTACTGTCCTCCCAATTCCAGCTTTCGGCGTTCGCCTTTTCGATGAGGTCTCGCGTTGCCGGGTTCGCGGCTTGCGCGAACGCGTCCGGGTTCTCGTGCAGGATCTTGTCGAACAACGGTCGCCATGCCGGCGGTCGCTTCGGGAAGCGCACGGAAGTGTACCTCAGTCCAGGCCGTGCAATACGATGCAATCTGCGGCAAATTGCATCGTATTGCAGGCCGCGATGCGCGACTACCGAAATGCATGCCGCTCCGTTGGTTCAGGTCAGACTCGATGGGGAACCGCGCCCGGCAGCCGGGTCAGCACGTCGCACGTCCGCGCCACGGCCGCGAGGAATCGCCGGGCCGACACCGGATTTCGGTCGGCAATGCCCGCGAACGCCGCCTCGATGTCGAGTTGGGCGCGGACGCGCAGGACGACTTGGCTCACGAGCCGTTCCGCCCGGCGAGCCGCCGTTCGACGCGCTCGCGCAACTGCTCCCAATAGGCCGGCGTTGCTTCGACGACGCCGGACTCGGCGGCTTCGAGGATCAGCGATTCGAGGTGCCGTTGGGCGTTCCGCTTTTGCTCGTCGCGCACGAGTTGGCGAAGGACATCGGGGACCGACCCGCACCCCCGTTCGGCGGCCGTCGCTTCCAAGAACGAGCACTCGTCGGCCGTGAGCGCGACCGTGACGTTCGACATCCCGTGCCCTCCCGTTGCCGGAGTCATGCCGCGCCGCCGGCCAGTCGAATCGTGCCCTTCGGGTTCTTGAGGTCCCACACGCTGTTCAAGTGAAGTTCGACGCCGGGACCGAGTCGGTCGGACAGGTTGTCGAGGTCGTCGATGTCGTTCAACAGGTGCCAATCGGGCGACGTGCCCATGCCGGGGAATCGGACCTCCACCAGAATCGGCGGGCGCGACTCGAACAGGGTCGCAGCGGCGGCGCGGGCGTCGGCCGGCGACTTGACGGAAGACTCGTTCATAGCTCCGATTCCCCTTCAAGAACACGGGCCGCGGCATGGATCGGCCCGCTGAATCGCTCGTTGAAATACTCGTCGGCGGCGACGCCCCGCAGGCGAAACAGCCACGCCCGCCAGAACGGCAGGCGAGCCTCAACGTGGACCGCGTTCACAGCGGCGACGGGTGTTCCGCCGGGCGTCGCCGTTACCGTCAGACCAAGCCGGGCGAGTTCAGACGCCGGCACGACGACCGCCACAAGATCGCCCTGCTTGCCGGCACCTCGCACCGCCTCTAAGACCTCGGCCGGCGACGGCGACGTCAGCCGACGGAACATCGAAAGCCCTCGCTCGCCGGGCCGGAGGCGAAACTCCGCGGGCTTCAGCTTGCCACGGTGCAGACGGACGATCCTGACATACTCCGCGCTCACGACCAACGCCTCAACCCATCATACCGTAACGGCTCCGTTGGGATACCGTTCTCGCGCTAATCCATCAACTTCCGAGCGATCCGTTCCGCGTCGTACACGCACCCGCCCCAGACGCCGCCGCTCGCGTGCTGGAGCGCCGCCCACAGCTTCGTGTCGGCCGGCAGCGCCGGGTCCGGGGCCAGCGCCGGGTGCGGCTCCCGTCCCGCCAACACCTGCGCCCCCTCCTCCGGCGTCAGCGGGGCGTCGGCGGTGCCCACGAAGTCGATGCTGCCGACCAGCCGCCCGCGGTCGATGACGATCCGCACCCGGTCGCCGTCGCGCAGCTTGCCGATCGGGCCGCCGGCCAACGCCTCCGGGCTGACGTGGCCGACGCACGCCCCGGTCGAGACGCCGCTGAACCGGGCGTCGGTGACGACCGCGACGTGCTTGCCCCACGGTAGGTGCTTCAGGGCCGACGTGACCTGGTACGTCTCCTCCATGCCCGACCCCATCGGCCCCCGGCCGCACAGGACCAGCACGTCGCCCGGCTCGACCCGCACCGGGCCGACGCCCTTGAGGGCCGCGATGGCGGCCCGCTCGGTCGTGAACACCTTGGCCGGGCCGTCCTTGCGGTACACGCCGTCGGCGTCCACGACGCTCGGGTCGATCGACGTCGACTTGATGACGCTGCCGTCCGGGGCGAGGTTGCCGCGAGGGAACGTCACGGCCGAGGTCAGACCGCGCTCCCGCGCCCGTGCCGGCGACAGGATCACGTCGTCCGGGTTCACGCCGTCCTTCGCCGACAGCAGCTCGCGAACGCGCTTGCGGCGGTCGGACTTGGCCCACCAGTCGAGGACGTCGCCGAGCGGCTTGCCGGACACGGTGAGCGCGTCGAGCGCGAGTAACCCCAGGTCGCGTAGGTGCAGCATGACTTCGGGCACGCCGCCGGCGAGGAAGACGCGCACGGTCGGGTGGTTCATCGGCCCGTTCGGCAAGGCGTCCACGAGGCGTGGGACGGAGCGCATGACGGCCGCCCACTCGTCGACCGTCGGCCGCCGCAGCCCGGCGTGGAACGCGACGGCCGGCGTGTGCAAGAGTAGGTTGGTCGAGCCGCCGAACGCGGCGAACACCGTCATCGCGTTCCGCACCGCCGCGTCGGTCAGCACGTCCGTCGTCGTCAGCCGACGGTGCGACAGGTGCGCGAGCGCCCGGGCCGAGCGCCTCGCCATGTCGAGCCAGATCGGCTGGCCGGACGGGGCGAGGGCCGAGTGCGGCAGGCTCAGGCCGAGCGCCTCGCCGACGACCTGGGCGGTCGCCGCGGTGCCGAGGAACTGGCAGCCGCCGCCGGGGCTGGCGCACGCATGGCACCCGGCCTCCGCGGCCTGTTCCAGCGTGATCTCGTCGTTGGCGAAGCGAGCACCGATGGTCTGCACCTTGCCGGTGTCCTCGGCGTCGATGCCGGCGAGCATGACGCCGCCGGGGACGAGAACCGTGGGGAGGTCGTGCGTACCGGCCAGGGCCATCATCATGGCCGGCAGCCCCTTGTCGCAGGTGGCGACGCCGAGGACGCCGGCCCGCGTCGGCAGCGAGCGGATCAGCCGGCGGAAGACGGTGGCGGCGTCGTTGCGAAACGGCAGGCTGTCGTACATGCCGGGCGTGCCTTGCGACCGGCCGTCGCATGGGTCGGTGACGGCGCCGGCGAACGGGATGAACGACAACCGGCGGAACTCCTCGGCCGCGGCCTTCACCAGCAACCCGACCTCCCAGTGGCCGCTGTGGTAGCCGAGGGCGATCGGGCTGCCGTCGTCGGCCCGGAGCCCGCCGTGGGTCGAGAGGATGAGAAACTCCTTGCGGCCGAGCTCGGCCGGGTTCCAGCCCATGCCGGCGTTCTGCGTCCAGCCGAACAGGTCGCCGCTCGGGGCGTGGCGCAGCATGTCGTCGGTGAGCGGCAGCGCCCCGGCCGGCCCGCGGGTGGCGGTCACGAGGTCGTAGACGGCCGGGTCGGCCGGCTCGACGAGGGCAAGGAATGGGTCGGGGGTCATCGCAAGTCCCAACGGGTGGCGGTCGGAATTGATGCACTCGATACCGTACTGGTACGATACGGGCCGAGGACGCCGCCGCATGCCGCTGACTGTGCAACTACCCGATGACGTGCGCGAGTACGTCGAGGAGTAAACCGCCGACGGACAGTTCGCGACCGCCGAGGAGTGGGCTTCCGTCGTACTCCGCACTCACATTCACCGCGCGACGAAGTGACTAGAGACACTGCTTTTGGAAGGGATCAATTCCCCGGCAGAAGAAGCAACGCCGGCGTCGTGGGCGAGGTTTACGCCGACTTTCAGGCTCGGACGCGGAAGGCCAACTCTCCGTGAACTGTTCGGACATTCCTGCTACAGTCGTGCGCATTCGGCTTCCTGCCGCTCACGCTTCAAGGCCGGGGAAGGCAGATCTTGGCCGGGCTGGAGGACTTCGATCCCGTTGTCCTCCAACTTGTCGAGTACGGACGGACCGGCGTTCTCGTTACCAAAGCACGCGAAAACGCGGCCATTTACCTGGAACCAGAACAGCGGCTCCGCAAGTATCTCACCGTCGTCGGCTACAATCGGCTCTTGCCGAATTGGGTAGGACTCGCATAGCCTCTCCAGCCAATCTCGCGTGTCGGCACCGATCTGTCCGAGCATATCCTCGAAGTCATCGAGAAGGCTTATCTGTTGTTCGACGTAAGGGCGCTCAAGAAGACCGTCGATGCACTGCTCCAGCGTCGATAGGATCGTGTGTGCTTGGAGGTTAGCATCCGGCTTGTCGTAGGCATACACGGCGAGTATGGACCTTGCCCGCGTCATCGCGACGTAAAGGTTGTTGGGTAGGATTTGCTTCTTAGCGATGAACCGCTCGACCCCGCCGATGACGACGACCTCTGCTTCGTAGCCTTTGAACGCGGCCGTGGTGCTGACCACGACGGCGTTCGCGTCCCGGGCATCACCATGCCCAAGGTTGCTGACGATCCTGGCGTTGATTTCCTCAAGCCTGGGACCGATTTCTTTGTTGATCCGATTCAGGAAGGCGTGATCGTGGCTGAGGATGCAGATATCGCACGGCGTTACTCTCACCTTGGTGATCCAGCGTACGACCTGATCTCCCAGGGCCTGGACCTGCTCTTCCAAGCTACCGTACTTGCGCAAGCTTGGCTTCGGCCCTTCCACATGATTGAAGCGGACGTTCCACCACGGGCTGCCGCTCCGTGTCGTCGCTCGATCAAACCCAGCTTTACGAGTTCCTTGTGGTCGTCGTCGCCATCCGGTGGCTGCAAGCGGTACAGGACGTTCAGCGCGAACTCCGTGATCGGCCGAGTTGATCGGAAACTCTCCTTCATCACCGTCGAGCGGCCGCGCATGCCGAGACCAATCTCGGACGTCGCAGTGGAGCCCTAAATCGCGCCGTGAGCCGAAAGCACGATCCAAGTTTGGTTTCTGCCAACTTTCGTACTCGACGCAATTTCGCGCAGAAGGCACCGTCTATCGAGAACCGCGAGCCGGTAGCACAGCAAGAACCCTACCTTACTTTCGCCGCGCAAGACACCCGTTGACCGTGTCCGGCATTGCAACGAAACCCGCTTTGCAACGAAGCTCGGCAAGACTCGATGAAGCGACCTTCAGTGGGGGTCGGCTATCATCGGTACAATGGCCTCGGGACGGCGCGAAATTGACAGTCGTTGGGCGGTCGAGCTACCGTGTAGCCCGAGGAGGTTTCGCGATGCCTTCAACACCATTGACCATCCCCGACGACGTCCACGAGTACGCCGAGCGACAGGTCGCCGAAGGGCGGTCGCCGACCGTCGAAGACTACCTTGCCGGCCTCGTTCGCGAGGATCAACGCCGACGAGCCAAGGCGCACTTGGACACGACCGACGATGCCATCGATGTCGTCCGTGTCGTTCATGGCGCACGCGACCTCGACACCCTGTTCCGCGACGACCCCGACCCACTGTAGCGCATTCAGGTCGGGTGGACGCATCGACACTCGCCGTTTGATTGCCGCTTGCTTCGCGCCTGCCGCGGGCCGAAATTGACGCCCGCCGTGCCGTACTGGTACGATACGGGCCGAGGAGGATGCTGTATGCCGCTGACTGTGCAACTACCCGATGACGTGCGCGAATACGTCGAGGAGCAAATCGCCGACAACCAGGGCGAGACCGCCGAGGAGTACGTCACCGCTGTACTACGGGCGCACCGCCGGCGCGAGTACGAGCGACTCAAGGCGCTTCTGTTGGAGGGGATCAATTCCCCCTCGGAAGAGGCCACGCCGGAATGGTGGGCGAAGCTGGAAGAGGACATTGAGTCCCGCATCGCGGCGAGACAGAAATCATGAAGCGGCATATCCGCTTTCGCCGAACGCCTCGCGAGGACATCATCGACATCGCGGACTATCTGGCGGGGAACGCCCCACCATCCGTTGGTGTTCGATTCTCGCGGGCCGTCAATCAGACTCTCAAGTCGGTGGCCGCGCAACCGGGGATCGGTAAGCCGCGGAATTTCGGCCCGCAGCTTCCCGGCTTGCGATCGACATCGGTCGCCGGGTTCGCCAAATACCTCATCTTCTACTGCACGACCGACGACGCCATCGACGTGGTGCGCATCGTCTACGGCGGGCGCGACCTCGACGCCCTGTTCCGCGACGATCCCGACCCAATTTAACGTCGCCAGCCCGCAGAATGGCAATTCTGTCAAGTTGTGCGGGTTATTCGGCCGATGACAGTTGTAGGGGTTCGCGCGGTTCTGCCGTCGGCGATGTCGTCGACGCTCCCAACCGCACCGTCACGGAAAAGGGTGCGCCCATGGGACGCCATCGCTTCCGAAGTCTGGTTCGCCTTGGCATCGCGCTCGCGACCGTCTGCTCGGCGGTCCAAGGGTGTGCCACGACGCAACCCTTCGGCCACGATGTGATCGCACCGGATGCACCCCGCGAACTCGCGAAAGTGACGATGCCGCCGTACGTCATTGAGCCGCCGGACATCCTGCTGATCGATGCCCTGCGCGTCGTGCCGTTGCCGCCCTATCACATCCAACCGCTCGATAGCCTGTTCATTCAGGCGACGGATACCCTACCTCAGGAACCGATTGCCGGGGTGTACACGGTCGAGCCAGAAGGCGTCGTCAATCTGGGAGCCTCCTACGGCGGCGTGAAGGTCGCCGATCTGACGATCGAGCAGGCCAAGGATGCGATCGAAGCGCGATTGAAGAAGGTGCTGAAGAACCCGCAAGTGAGCGTGTCGCTGGCACAATCGCGCGGCTCGCAGCAGATTCGCGGGGACCACCTGGTACGTCCCGACGGCACGATCAGCCTGGGTCTCTACGGGTCCGTGAACGTTGTGGGCATGACGCTGCAAAACGCCAAGCTGGCGATCGAGCAGCACCTGTCGCAGTACCTGTACAAGCCGGAGGTTTCGGTGGACGTGTACGCCTACAATAGCAAGGTGTACTATGTCATCACCGACGGCGGTGGGGCCGGTGAGCAAGTAATCCGCGTCCCGGCGACCGGCAACGAGACCGTGCTCGACGCGATCAGCCAGATCAACGGTCTGCCCGCGGTCGCGTCCAAGGAGCGAATCTGGATCGCTCGACCTGCTCCGGTCTCGCAGTCGCCGGACCAGATTCTACCCGTGGATTGGTGCGGCATTACCCGAAGCGGCCAGACCGCTACCAATTACCAGGTCATGCCCGGCGACCGGATCTACGTCATGGCCCAGCCGCTGATCACGACCGATACCTACCTCGCCCGGCTGATCGCACCGGTCGAACGGATCTTCGGTATCATTCTGTTAGGGAACAACGCGATCCAGAGCTTCAACGTCAACAACAACAACCTCAACAACAACCGGGGATTCTAACGCACAGGCCCGCCGTGGGGAGTTGGGGGCACTGTGATGGACGGAAGGCCGATTATTTGGGGTGAATGGACTAGGCGGTTTGAACGGATCAAGCAGAATCGTCGGGTGGCCGATTTGAGGTGCAGGCGAGGCCTGCATCCAGTCGCCGAATCGATGAGGTGTCCCATGAGTCAGCGACAGGTCGGCTTGGCGACTGCCCTCGGTGCCTTGGCCCTGTTCTTCACAGCCCCGGCCGCACACGCGCAGGCGCCGGGTGCCGTCCGGCCGCCGTTCAGCCCCTACCTGAACCTGACGCGACCGGGCAACACGGCGATCAATTACTACGGCCTGGTCCGACCCGAGGTCGATTTCCGCAACTCGCTCAACGGACTCCAGTCGCAGTACAACGCCTTGAATCAAGATGCCAACGATCCGCGAAACGCCCAGTCGTTCCCCGGCACCGGCCACGGTGCAGCGTTTCTGAACTACTCCCACTACTATGCTCTGCGCGGCAGTTCCGCCCGATCGCCGATCGGCGTGGGAAGTGGCATCGTCGGCGGTACCGGCGCGACCGCTCCCGCTGGGTCCGCTTACAGCGCACCCCCGCTGCAAGGAACGGGCGGTTCCAACACTGCGAACCTGCAACGACCCGCCGCTGGAGGCCGGGATATCCGGCGCTAAGGTGCCACGGCTTCGCCGCCATGGCAACCTCTCGATCCCACCCCCCAACCCAGGTGAGATGCGTATGGTCCCCAACCGAACCCCCGGCCACCGGGTGGGCCTCGTCGCGGCCGTCTTGATCGCCGTCACGGCCCAGGCCCATGCCGATTGCAAGACGTGCCCTGGCTCCCCGAAGCCCGTGGGCTACCTATCGCCAAACACCTGCTTCGGGTACTTCCCCACCCAGTGGGCGCGCTGGCACGACGTCTGCTGTTTCGGGCCCAGTGTACCGAGCATCGACGCGATCGCACCAAACCTGCCCGCTGGTCCGACTGGGAATGCTGGGCCATCGTCTGTTCCGACTGAGAATGCTGCGCCATCGTCCAGCACACCGACGACGCTGCCGGTTCCCACTCCCCTGACGCCCATGAACCCGGCCGCGCCGGCCAGCCCTGCGACGCCCCCGGCCGACGCTCCGCCGCCACAGACCCGCGGTCGGCCTGCCCCTCGTCCAGCCAACGCCTTGCGCCCGCTACCGGTCGCCATGCCCGATCGCGTCGCGAAACAGTGATAGTTCGGGGATCGCCGAAACCAAGCCAACGTCACGGCCGCCATCGATCGATGGCGGCCGTTGGTCGTTTGCCACTGCGCCGAAGCCGGAAGGCAATACTCGCGAGCAACCGCCTGTCCGTCGCCGTTGTCGGCGGGTATACCCGACCGAAGTCTCTCATCGCCGAACGGCACGCCGGTTCTCGGAGCGACCCATGGGCGTCACCGACCATCTCAATATCGACGCGCCGCTGACGCTACGCCCGGCCGGGTACTATCGCTGGGTCGTCTGTGGCCTGCTCTTCTTTGCGACCACCATCAACTACGTGGACCGCGGTGCCCTCGCCGTTCTCGCGCCGACCTTGGAAACCGAGGTTGGCTGGACCGACACGCAGTACGGCGACATTAACGCCGCCTTTTCGTTCGCCTACGCCATCGGCTTCGTCCTCGTCGGCCTGTGGATCGACCGCGTGGGCACGAAGATCGGCTACGCCGTGTCCCTACTGGTCTGGTCGCTGGCCGCAGCGGGGCATGCCCTGGCGGGGTCGGCGCGCGGCTTCGCCATCGCCCGCTTCTTCCTGGGCTTTGGCGAGGCCGGTAACTTCCCGGCCGCCATCAAGACGACCGCGGAATGGTTCCCGCGCCGCGAGCGCGCCTTGGCGACTGGCATCTTCAACGCCGGTACCAACGTCGGCGCGATCCTGGCCCCGCTCGTCGTGCCGTTCATCACGATGCGCTGGGGCTGGCAAGCCGCGTTCGTCGCCACTGGACTGATCGGCCTCTTGTGGCTCGGCCTGTGGCTACCGCTCTACGATCGGCCCGAGCGACATCCGCGCGTCTCGCCGGCGGAACTCGCCTGGATTCACAGCGACCCACCGGAGCGAGCCACCCGCGTCCCGTGGCTGACCCTTTTGCCGTACCGGCAGACCTGGGCGTTCGCGGCCGGCAAGTTCCTGACCGATCCGGTCTGGTGGTTCTACCTGTTCTGGTCGGCCAAGTTCCTCAAGGACCAGTTCGGCGTAGACATCAAGAGCGTCGGGCTGCCGCTCGTGGTCATCTATCTAATGGCCGATATCGGTTCCATCGGTGGCGGCTGGCTATCGTCGATGCTGCTCAGGCGCGGCTGGTCGGCCAACTCCGCACGGAAGACAGCGCTATCGATCTGTGCCCTGTGCGTGGTGCCGGTCGCGTTCGCCCCGGTGGTCGCGGACATGTGGACGGCTGTGTGCCTGATCGGCCTGGCCGCGGCCGCGCACCAGGGGTTCTCGGCCAACCTGTTCACGCTGACCTCCGACCTGTTCCCGCGCCGGGCCGTCGGTTCCGTCGTCGGCCTCGGCGGCATGGCGGGAGCTATCGGCGGCATCCTGATGCAGTCGGCGTCTGGCCGCATCAAGGACGCGACCGGCAGCTACCTGACAATGTTCGTGATCGCCGGCAGCGTGTACGTGCTGTCGGTGCTGGTCATCCATGTCCTGGCACCCCGACTGACGCCCGTCGAACTCGGCGACCCGGCCGCCTGAGCCGTGCGTGACCCCGCGGGTGATCGCTCCTCACCCTCGTCCGCAGCGCAACGATTGCGCCAAAGACCCAGCCGTCCATAACGATCGTAAATCGCCCAGAATCACGGGCTGCGACCCCAATCCAGCAAGTCGGCAGCAGCGGCAATACCGACACTTTTGGCAAAATCGTCGTGCATGGCACAACTGATTTGATGAGCGCGACCCCGACAGCCGATAGACGTGCTGATGCGGCTTGCCCGACCGGAGTCTTCGGACTCCGACGAAGCGCGGATTTAGGGAGACGCTCATGGTCAAAGAACCACTGGTATCGGTGGCGGTCGCGCTGATAGCTGCCAGCGTTGCCCTGGGGCAGCAGCCTGCGCCTACGCCACCGGCCAGCTCCCGGCCGGTCGAAAGTCCGCGTCCCGCGGTAGCCGGGGCGCCCGCGGTAGCCGGGGCACCCGCGCCCGCGATGGCATGCGCAGCCGACAATATCGCGGTCCCGGAGATCAACTTCGATTTTGGGTGGAAGTCGCCGTGGCTTGTCACCGCCGATCTGGAGTACCTGCTCTGGTTCTTCCCGCGGGGGCGGCAGGACACCGTCGTCGCCGCCGACACGGCCGTGGGCGCGCTCGTCGGCGCACCACTCCTTGTGGCCAGCGATCGTCGTCTCGACCATCGGCCTTACAGCGGTGGTCGGGTAACGTTGGGTGCCTGGCAGGCCGAGCCGAATGGGTTTTACCTGCCGGCTGAACTGCGAACCACTGGCTTCGAGGCCCGTGTGTTCGCCTTGGGCGAGCAGTCCATCACTGTTCGCGACAATGCATCGCCGACGATCTTGCGGCCATTCTTGGACGCGAACAACCGTACGGTCAATGCCGTCGTGGTTGCCGCGCCGGGGTTGGCGACCGGCGCGATTTCCGCCACGGGCGCAACCCACTTTTGGGGCGCAGAAGCGAACGCCTGGAAGAACCTGTTCTACAACGGCCCATGCACGACGTACGGGCTGTCGCTGATAGCCGGAGCGCGCTTTCTCGAGGCCGATCTGGAGTTTGACATTCAGCGTTCCTCCCTCTTCGCACAGAACCTGGCAGCGTTCCCGGCATTCCAATCGCTCGCGGGGAACCGCATTCAGGAGAGCGAGTCGTTCACCACGCGAAACCGTTTCTACGGTGGTCAGATCGGCGTGGACAACCGCTTCTTCCTGAACCCCTTCATCGTCGATGCGGTGTTCAAGCTCGCGCTGGGAGCGAATGCTCAGGAGTTGCACATCGAGGGAGGCCAGTTGCGAACCCTGGCCAATGGCATGACGGTCGCGTCGCCCGGGGCGCTACTGGCTCTGCCGTCCAACATTGGCCGCTACAACCGCACCAAGTTTAGCCAGGTGCCCGAGATCAACGTCAACGTCGCCTGGCCCGTCTTACCGTGTCTGACGCTGAAATGTGAGTGCATGGCCCTGTACTGGTCCAAGGTTCTGCGCCCGCGTGACCAGGTTGACCGGACCATCGACATCACGCAGATTCCGAGCTTCCCCGGGGCCGCCGGAGCCGTGCCCACGGGTCTGCGTCAGCCGGACGTCCCGTTCCGTCAGTCCGACCTGTGGAGCGTGGGCCTGAGCCTCGGGGCGGAGTTGAAGTGGTAGCGGTCGGTGGGGGCGACCCATGCCCTGCCCCCGCGGACGACGGCGGGTGCCGTTTCTTGTGAACCTGACCCTTTTCTGCCTCCTTCGCTGTTTGGCACCGCCGTTGCTCCGTGACGCGGTGCCATGACGACCTGCACCGCTCCACCGGACTACCGGCCGCTCCAGCGGGCCTTCCACGCGGCGTTCGACACCGAGTTGACGGCCACGGTGGACGGACTGCCCCTCCGACCCGATGCTCGCGTCCTCGACGTGCCATGCGGTGACGGCTTCTTCAGCCGCCGGCTGGCCCGCCGCCTCACCGGCGGTGGCCGCGTCATCGGCATCGACGGCAACGTCGACGCCCTAGCCCGCGCCCGCCGGGCGGCGTGCGGCGAATCCGTCGAATTTCAACGCGGCGACGCCTACGCGCTGCCATGCGGCGACGCAGCATTCGATTTCGCCCTGTGCGCCATGAGCTTCATCAGCCTCGACGACCCAGTGCGGGCGCTGGGCGAGGTTCGCCGGGCACTCGTGCCGGGCGGGCGGGTCGCGGTCTTGGAGAGCGACGAGTTCCACCACGTTTTGCTGCCGTGGCCGGTGGACCTGGAAGTGGCGGTGCAGCGGGCCGTCCGCGACGCCTGCGGCGGCCGCCTGTCGCCGGCCCGGCGGCTCAACCGCATGCTCCGCGCCGCCGGGTTCGGCCCGCCGCGGAAGGCGACCATCGCCGCCGACCGGCAGGCCCCGTTCCCGCCGGCCGTCGCCCGCTTCCTCTGGCGGCACCTCGTGTTCTTGCGCGACCTCGTTCGCCCCCACCTTGCGACCGCCGAGTTGCGGCGGTTCGACCGCTTCGCCGACCCGACCGCCGCCGGGTCGCTGTTCCGCCGGGCGGACGCCGAAATCACCTGCCTCATGACGCTGCACCAGGCCCGTCGGCCGGCGTGACCGCGGTTTGGCACGGCTGGTGCAGGAACAACGCCTGCCCGGCTCGCTCATTCATTCGCCCCAATCTCGGAGGCACGGACATGGCGGTTACGAACGAGACGACGAACACCCTGAACTCGCTCTTGCGCGGCGAGCTGTCAGCCGTCGAGACGTACCGGCAGGCCGAAGAAAAGTTCCAGGGCGGCAGCGAGGCTGTGGAGCTACGGCAGATGCGCGACGACCACCAACAGGCCGTGAACCATCTGCGGCACCACGTCCACGGCAAGGGCGGCGAGGCGGCGGACAGTTCCGGCGGGTGGGGCACGTTCGCGCAAATCGTCGAGGGCGGGGCGAAGGTGTTCGGCAGGACGGCGGCGCTGAAGGCGCTCAAGGAGGGCGAGGAATACGGCACCAACAGCTACCGGTCGGCGCTCGAAGACCAGGCGCTGCCGAGCGAGTGCCAAGCCCTCATCCGCGGCACCTTGTTGCCGCGATGCCGGCAGCATGTCCAGAGCCTCGACCGGTTGATGGCCCAACAGTAGGTCGCTGGGGAGTCCAGCGCTTGACGCCGCTTTGGATCGAACGCCAAGCGGCGTCGAGCCGTCGCATTTCCAAGCGCGGATCGGAGTCACCATGAGTACCTTCGGCACCTCGGTCTGGGGCGACACCGCGAAGTTGCCCGACGAACCTGCGTTGAACCGCGACGCAAACTGTGATACCTGCGTCGTCGGGGCCGGCATCGCCGGGCTGACGACCGCGTACCGCCTTGCGGCCGCCGGGCGGCGGGTCATCGTCCTCGACGCTCAGGACCGGGTCGCGGCCGGCGAAACCGCTTACACGACGGCCCACCTCACCTGCGTCATCGACGACCGCTTTCAGGAGGTCGAGCGCGTCCGCGGCGAGGCGGTCCTGCGGGTCGCCGTCGTCAGCCACCGGGCCGCCATCGCCGAGATCGAGCAGGTCGTCGCCCGCGAACGCATCGACTGCGACTTCCGCCGCGTGGCCGGCTACCTGTTCCTGCCGGCCGACGGGTCGAGCGACATCGCCCTGTTAGAACGGGAAGCCGACTGCGCCCGCCGCATCGGCCTGAGCCACGGGTGGGTCGACCGCGCCCCGATCGCGAGCTTCGACACCGGCCGCTGCCTGCGCTTCCCGGACCAGGGGCAGTTCCACCCGCTCAAGTACCTCCGCGGCGTGCGCGAGGCCCTCGGCCGGTCGGGCGGCCGGGTGTTCGGCGGCACCCGGGTCGAGGCCGTCGAGGGCGGTTCGCCATGTCGGGTTCAAGTTCACGACGGACCGACGGTGACGGCCAACTCCGTCGTCGTTGCCACCAACACGCCGATCAACGATCGGGTGGCCACGCACACGAAGCAGGCCCCGTACCTCACCTACGCCATCGGGGCCGGCATTCCCGCCGGCGTCGTCGAACCCGCGCTCTACTGGGACACGCTCGACCCGTACCACTACCTGCGCTTGCACCGGAGGAATGACGGCACCGACCTGCTCATCCTGGGCGGCGAGGATTACAAGACGGGCCAGAGCGAAGACCCGAAGGCGGCGTGGGCCGCGCTCGAAGAAGGGGCGCGGGCGCGGTTCTCGACACTGGGGCCGGTGCGGTTCCACTGGTCGGGGCAGGTGATGGAGACGCTCGACGGGTTGGCATACATCGGCCCCGACCCGGCCGGGGCGGATAACGTGTTCATCGCCACCGGCGACTCCGGCATGGGCATGACGCACGGCACCATCGCCGGGATGCTGTTGAGCGACCTGATCCTCGGCCGGGTCAACCAGTGGGCCGAGGTGTACGACCCGTCGCGCACGCCGGTGAAGGCGGCGCTCGACTACGCCCGCGAAAACCTGAACGTGGCCGGCCAGTACCTCGATTGGGTCACGGGCGGCGACGTGGCGAGCGCCGACGAGGTGAAGCCGGGCCAGGGCGCGGTCGTCCGCCGCGGGTTGAGCAAGGTGGCCGTTTACCGCGACGAGGACGGGACGAAGCACGAGTGTTCGGCCGTGTGCCCGCACCTCGGTTGCGTCGTCCACTGGAACGACGCCGAGATGACGTGGGACTGCCCGTGCCACGGGTCGCGGTTCACCAAGGTGACGCACGGGCCGGCGGTGGCCGACCTCGCACCTGTCGGCGAGCCGCCGCCGTTCAGTCGGTCTGAAACATCGACTTGAGGTGCTTGCGGCGAACCGGCGGATATGCGCCCTTCAACTGTAGCGACCCCGAGCCGCGAGCGTCCCGGCGCTCGCTCACGCTCGCGGCTCCCGGAGTCGCTACGGACCCAGGAAATGCGCGCGCTAGGCCCTCACTCGATCCGCAAGCCGCGCAGGGCGGCTTGGCCGTCGGCGGTCACGGCAATCTCGGCCGTCAGGCTACGGTCGCGTACCGCCTGTTCGTAGCGCCGCCCCTGGCCTTCCTGGACGAAGTAGGACTCGATGCCGAACTCCAGGCGGCCGGGGCCGACGATTCGCCCCCGAAGGAACCGGCCGCCGGCTGGCTGGCGGGTGCTGACCGTCTCGGCCCGCCAGTGTTTGCCGTCCGGCTCCGGCACCAGGGTGACGTACACCGTCCGGCCCATCCAGTCCCGCTCGTTCCGCGAAAAGGTGCCCGGCAGACCGTCGATGGTCGGCGGGAGCCGGCTGAAATCGTAACTGAGGATGACGTAGTCGCCGCGGAACAGGTCGCGCGGGTCCACCGGCACGACCCGGACAAGGAGGGTGTCGCCGGTCAGCAGCGGCGTGGCCCGGAGGCCGATCATGGCGACCAGGACGAGGACTTGAAACCCCACGGCCGCGATCAGGACGGCCCGCTCGCAGCCCTGGAGCCAGGCCCGGAAGGCGTCGAACCGGCCCCACGGCTCGATCGTGGGGGTGGCCGCATCAGACATGACGCACCGCCTTTCGTCGCCGCCAGTACAGGGCGACGCCGAACAGCGTCGCCCCGCACAGGAAGAACATCAGGGACGCACCCAGCATCCCACCGAAATCGCCGAACAGATCCGCGTACCGAAGCACCGCCCAGAGCAGGAAGTAGCACACGCCGGCGGCGAACGGCCGGCCGCGGTCCTCCCGCAACCCGATGGCGATCAGCCAGAGGGCGCAGCCGATCATGGCGGCGTTGGCGATGACCGTCGGCACGACCGCGGTCCCGTCCGTCGCGACCAGCGACCGGGTGAGCCAGTGCCACAGGGCCAGCAGGGCCATGAGTAGGACGAGCGCGAACGGCAACCATTCCCGGCGGGCGAGGTCGGCCAGGTGCCGCGACAGCGGGGCCGACTCGCCGGGCCGGCGATGCCGGATCAGCACCGTCGCCGCCGTCGTGACCACGACCAGCCCGACGACCGCCAGCGTCTGAACAAGCCCGCCCATCTCGGGGCCGTACCGGGCCATCTCGTGGTTGAACGTGTAGAAGCTGAGCGGCACCAGGACGCCGCCGGCCAGTAGCGTCCCCCACAGGCGATAGGGGATGGCGAACGGGCTGCCGGGCCGATGGGCCTCGCCGATGAGCAAGAAGGCAGCCCCGACGGCACCGATGAAATAGATCGGGTTCATCTCCAGCCGCCACCCGAACGGTTGCAGGATCACCCACCAGGCCAGCAGCGGGGCGTACAGGCCGACGGCGGTGGGCGAGTTCTTCCGGTAGGCCCAGATGAGGCCGGGCGCGGCCAAGAGGGGCAACGTGTAGGCCCCGTTCGGCACCCCCGGCCACCGCCCGAAGAACCAGGCCCCCAAGTCGCCGAACCCCAAGACCTCGGTCCCCGCCCAGGTCGCGAGGAGCGCGACCACCAGGGCGTGCAGGAGCAGCGTGTCCAGGCATAGGGCGAACGGCAGGACGCCGACCGCCCACCACCACACGCCGTCGGGGTAGTGCGCGTTGAGGTGAAAGACCTGGGCCACGAGCCAGATGCCCGCCCCGTAGAACAGGCAGCCCAGGAAGAACGTCAACTCCGAGGCCACGGCGGCGTGACGGGCGTACCGGAGGTAGAACCCGGCGGCGTGGGTGCCGAGGATGGCCGCGAAGATGACGGCGACCTTCAGCCCGGCCGGCATGGCGGCCCAGTTGTAGCCGATCAAGAGTAACGTCGCCAGCCCGACGAGCAGGCCGGCGACGGCCATGAGCGCGAACACGGCCCGCGCCCGCTGCCGGTCGGCCGTGTCGGCCGGCGTTTCGTACAGGTCGAGGATGCGCTGACTTTGTTCGTCGGACAGGATCGCGGCCGTCCGCCAGGTCTGAAGTTCGTCGTGCAGCCAGTCCCGTTGCTGGGCCGAGATGGATCGCTTGGGCATATGCTCGTCCCCCGTCGCTCATCGGGCGTTGGTGGAGGTTCTACCCGGAAAGGCGGCGGTCGGCGGCCTGATATCACGCGCCGAACGGTTGCCCGGCGGCCGTCTCGCCTTCCAACGCCGCGGCCCGACCGGGAAGAGTGCACCTTGCGCTGCGACGATCCGATGTGTCCGAAATGCGGTCACCGAGGCTGAGCAAGACGACAGCGGATGCGGATGTGGCGTGAGACACCGGGCATCGGTGAGCGGCGGGCAGGTCTCGCTGAGAACGGCGTGTATCGCGGTCCGTCCCTTGCCGAACTCGGTCCGGACATACGCGGGACACCCAAGGTGGCGGTGGGCCGATCAACCCGTCGCCGCATGAAAAGCGGAACCGGACCCCTTTGCTCGGATTGTCCCGCTCACGGTATCTCGACTGTCTCGCCACCGTCCCGACTGGCCAACGCGACCATCACCGACCGGGCCGTGTACGGCAGGAAGCGAACAGACCCGTCGGCGAATGCGAAGTTGGCCCCACCGGCGTGCAGGGACCAAAAATGGTAGCGGTCACACGGGTTGTCGGTGACACCGGGTCCGAACGCGTGCAAAGCTCTAGCACACTCTTCATCCTGCGCCCACGGCATCGGTTCGTTAATGGCTAACAACACATCGTTGCCACCGAACCGTTCGAGGATATGCAAGCTGCTATACCAACGCCCGGCTTGCAGCGAATCCGGCGGTGGCCGCTCGCCGACCATGAGGGTGTTCGCGGTGCCGTCATTCACGTCCGACAATCGAATACCTTGCCATGCGCTCAAGACCCCGGGGAGCAGTCCGCGGGAGTCGTAAGCCCCCTCCACACCCGGGTACGAGTGGAACGCCGCAGTGTGGCCGGACGCCGGCGTCATCGGCCGGAGTAACCGGTCGTCCGACGGGCACACAAAAGCGGCGACCGGCGTCGCGTACCCGATGTGGGGCGGGTTGTGGTAGGGGAGGCGGTCGGCCGCACACGCCATGACCGACTGCCGCCATAAGTCGTCGCGTTCGACATACGGCAGGATTTGGGCCATCCACGACAGCAACGCCTCGGGCTGCTGGGTGACGGACAGACTTCGAAGTGTCGGCAAATCCGTGAGCGGCGGGAGTCGGCCGTGCGCGGCATGGTGATTGTGCAGCGCCGTGGCCAACTGCTTGAGGGAATTCTGACACCGCACGCGAGCCGCAGCGTCGCGGGAACGCTGGACGGCCGACAGCGTCAAGCCCGCGAGGACACCCAACAGGCCGACGGTAATCGTCAACTCGATGAGGGATAACGCCCGCCGGCGCGGTCGGGCCTTGTGCCGCAAACTCATCAGCGGCCCCCGGTCTTTCGGCAATCGACAGCGATGGAAATGGAACTAGTCGCCCCGTCAACGTCCCCGATGAGTCGGACCTGCCGGACACCAGGCTCCGGGGCTACGTTCGGATCCCAGGTGAGACGGACGACCTTGGTCCCCGCGGGCGATTCGTCGATGGTGACCGAAATGCCGGCCGGGGTGTCGGCGACCGTAAGCGAAAGTGGGCGGCCGGCGAAACCCCGGCAGAGGCACGTTGCCGAGTAGACCGGGCCACTGTCTGAGTGCCGTGGCAGAATGAGAGCCGCGGGCGACACGCTGAGGGCGTCAGCCACCGTGCCGGCCACCGGAATCACGGCCCGAGTCGGTCCACTGTCGCGAGTAATCTCGACGTAGACTTCACCGGTCAATCGGCCAGCCGCCGCGGCGTTAATCGATTGTCCCGGAACGCCCCGAACGGCAACCCGCGCGACCAGGGCCTCCGACTCCCCGGGCCTGAGGACCAAGTCGCTCACTGACTCGACCCCACCGCCCGTACGGCGTTCGAGGCCCGAACACGAGCAGTTCGACCGAACCTGATCGATGACTAAATCGGCCGTGCCCGAATTGCGAATTGTCACCTCGCGAGTCACGATTTCGCCCAGCTCGCGGACGCCCAGGTCGACGGCTTCGGTGAATTCAATGACCGGTCGGGCGGGCCGTACCCAGGCCGCGACCGCCCACCGCGCCCCGTAGCCAGTCCCGACAAGGCTAACCGACACGAGTACCATAATCGCGATTCGATTTCGTGGGGCCACGGCATCACCCGCTTCGATTTGTCGGACCACGGAGACGGACAACGACCCACGCGACGCAACCGGTGGCGAGAATGACCAGAGATGTCGGCAGGACGAATGCGCCCCATCCGGCCGGCTCGCTTTTCGTCTCGGTTCGTGGCCGGACGGCGCTCGGGCCTTCAGCCGGGGGCGGCGTCGGCAAGTCTTCGACCGGGCCAGCCGGCCGGCCATCCGGCCCGGCGACGTATTTCTTGCCTTCGATCAGGTCGTTCACCCGGGCCTTGTCCGGCACCGCAAGCCGAAAAATGTCTTCCGCGACCGGGCGATTGATCACGACCGAATCGAAGACTATCCGACGGACGTACGGCGTTTTATCGCCCGCCTTTGTAGCCTTAAACTCGACAGCGGTCGGAAAGAACTGCCCCGGCGAAACTTCGAGGAACGACGAAACCTCATGCGTTGAATCCGCCTGTGCCGACTGATTCACGACACGGCGGACCAGGTAATTCGCAGACGGGTCGAACCAAAACTCCCGCGTATGCTCGCCCGCTTTCGATTCGATCACAAGCAACCTCGTGCCGGCAACGAGCCGCTCGCCGAACCTGACCGCCGGTAGCTTCATGAACAGATCGCCGAAGGGTATCAAGCCCGGTCCGTTCTTGGGATTGGACGGGAACGCAAGGAGTGCGTTCATCCAGGGGTCTTGAACGCCGAACGCCACCTCCGTCTCGCGCTTGATCGAACAATTGACGCACGGCTGCCCGCCGGGGTTTTTCGCGCTGCCGGGGGTAGTGCCATTCGTGAGAGTGACGGAGCGGCCGTCGGCGATCAGCGTATCCTGCCATTTTCCGCCGGCCGACCACTTCAGACGCTGCCGCCCGTTGGAACGCCAGTACGAACAATGCTGGCCTTTTGACACAGTGCCGTCTGGGTTTTCCGAATCAACCTTGAACCGACAGGCAAATGTGTGGATCGATTCGACCGAAGCCTTATGCCTCTGAAGGACGTCCGCGACGGTAGCATCGTCCGACGGCCCGGCAAAAGCCCAGGTAGCTGCAACAACGAGCGCCAAGGATCGGACGATCGATGCCACGATTAATCGCTCCGTCACTCAAACCGAATTGCCGGCATGACTGTACGACGCCAGCGGGTCGCGTCATATGGGAATGCCCGTGTAGTCGCACTTTGTCCATTTGCAGGTGCAGGGCAGGTAGTCTTGGTACATGTCGTCGAAATACTGCCCGTTGCACGTCACAAGCGACGTCGGCGGGACTGTGTAGCAATCAAAGGTAGAGGGTACGACGCAGATATGAATTGGCGGTTGCTCGCCCGAAATGTCACAATCGACCGCTGTTGAGGATCCCGAAGGGTAGCAATTGATCCAGTACCCACCCGCCAGCGGGTTCGCACACGCCCAGTCGTCGCACTTCGACTCGTGAGCGATAGTCGGGTTTCCGGGGCGTGCCATGGCCCACCCCACCAGGAGGGCGGCACATCCGGCCGCGACCAGCGCCATTCGACTCAAGTTACGCATCACCTTGCCCCTCCACGATGGATCGCACTCGATCTCTCGGCGGGTAATGGTAAAGTCTCCCCCCCCCCAATTGTCAAGGAAATTATCAACGGATTTTTGCCTAAAGGTAATAATGGAGCAAAGGGTCATGGAGCAAAGGGTTCAGATTCACTTCTGGGTCCGGTTGACCCCTCGGCTGCTTCCTTCTCCCCTTGCCTGTGACCCCTTTTGCTCGCCGCAGCCCAATCTCGTCAGTCCGGTCACGCCTCCTCGCCCCACGTCCGCCCACCGTCGCCGCTCAGCCGGGCGCGGATGCCGAATGGGGCCGCCCGGTAGCCGTAAGTCACACACAGCCGGCCGTCCTTGAGCCGAATCAGGCTCGCCGGGTTGCCCTCGCCGGTGTCGGGCACCGCCACGGCGTCCGGCTGCCAGCTCTTCGCGTCATCACGCGAGCGGAACGTCTCGATCCAGCTCTTCGGCCTCTCGCGCCTCACAAAACGGGTCATCTCACTGGCCTTCCAACGCCGCGGCCCGACCGGGAAGAGTGCGCCTTGCGCTGCGACGATCCGACGCGTCCGAAATGCGGTCACCGAGGCTGAGCAAGGCGACAGCGGATGCGGATGTGGCGTGAGACACCGGGCATTGTGTGAGGCGGGCAGGTCTCGCTGAGAACGGCGTGTATCGCGGCTCGTCCCTTGCCGAACTCGGTCCGGAAATATGCGGGACACCCAAGGCGGCGGTGGGCCGATCAACCCGTCGCCGCGTAAAAAAGTTGAACCGGACCCCTTTGCTCCTGCAACTAAAAGCCGGAGAAATCCGACCAACCCCTTGTACCGCCGGAAACGCGGTGATCCAATGTGCCGTAGTAGGAATAGCACGCCGGCGCGGGACATAGGCAACCGGCGCGAGTAATAGGCTGTCCGGCGCAGGCAATATGCAGCCAGCCGGTCTGCATAATCACCAGTTCGGCAGCGGAGGCGCAGGGGTGGCGAAGTTCCAGCGGCCTGCGGGCGACTTCTGGGTGACCGACCTCCAGTCGGACCTGGACATTGTCCGCCGGCACACTGTGGCCGGGTTCGACCCAATCCCGCGGGATGTCGTCCGGCTCCGCCTGTTCATCCTGTTCGACTTCCTCTGGGCCCATGGGCTGCTCACCGAGCGACTGGCCGCAACCCCGGCGGACGTGACGCCCGGCACGGCGCTGCACAACCGCCACCTCACCGAGGATGGGTACTACTTCCTCCAGAAGTACCTGCCCCGCTGGCAGGGCCGGCTGTACAAGCACAGCACGGAGGCCAAGGAGCGGGGCTTCCTGACCAAGTGGTTCGAGCAATACGCGGGGTCCAAGAGCACCGAATTAGGCGCTGCCGCACACCGCGGGGGCATGGAGCGTTTTCATCTTGGTAGCTCACCGCGCCCCGCGGCTGCTGAGCGGGGTCGTTAGCTGGCAAGTGAAGGGGGACGCCCTGTAGGAGATGACGTGGAAGGCTCAACCACGAATCTGAGGCCGTGGACAGCGCTTGGTCGCTTGATCGCCGCGGCTGGGGCAGTCTGCGCGCTCATTGTCGGTGTGACCACGCTCCTGGGTTACGCGTTCGACATGCGCCGCCTGACCGACTGGAACAACGACAACATCTCGATGTTTCCCAACGCCGCCGCCTGCGCTGCTCTCAGCGGCCTGGCGCTGCTCTTGCTTCCGACCACTGGTCATGGCAAGTCGAGGGCAAGCCGCATCGCGGTTCGCGTGATCGCGAGCGCTGTCGGTCTGGTGGGAGGACTGACGCTGCTGGAACATCTCTCGGGCGTGAACCTCGGCATCGATACGCTGCTGGCCGAGCGCACTTGGGGCCAGGAAGCTGCAGGGTCGCCCATGCGGATCGGGCCGCCGGCGTCAACCTCGTACCTGCTTATCGGCGCGGGGCTGCTGCTCTCAACATTCGAGCCGCGCGCCAAGCGCTTCGCAAGCGCCTTGGGCATCGTCGTGGTTGTCATCGCATCGCTGTCGCTGATCGGTTACTGGTTTGGGTCCAAGCAGTTTTTTGCAGCGCGCCTGACAGGCATTGCGCTTCAGACCAGCACGACACTGGCCGCGATCGGCGTTGGCTTGATTGCTTCGCTGCCTGACCACGGCATGGCCGCGATGCTGCGGCGCGATGATGCCGGCGGCGTGACCGTTCGCCGACTCCTTCTGCCGATCATTATCATTCCACTGGTGTTCGGCTGGCTGCGCGTCCTCGGGCAGGACGCGGGGTACTTCGACACGGCCTTTGGCACAGCGGCGCTGGCGCTGCTGGTGATCCTTATGCTTTTTTCGCTGCTGTGGTGGACGGCAGCGGGCCTGAGCCGACAAGCGCACCTGACGCGCGCCGCCGAGCAGGCCATCCGTGACAGCGAAGCCCGACATCGCGCGCTCTTGGAGGCGTCCGTGTACGGCGTGCTCACCATCAATGAGCGCGGGATCATCGAATCCGCCAACCCCGCCGCCGAGCGGCTCTTCGGCTACTCCAGCGGCGAGATGATCGGCCACAACATCTCGATGCTCATGCCACAGCCATACCAGGGCGAACACGACTCGTATCTGGAGAACTATCGCCGCACCGGCGTGCGCAAGATCATCGGCATCGGGCGCGAAGTCGCGGGCCGGCGCAAGGATGGCTCGACGTTCCCGATGGACCTGGCGGTGGCGGAATCCCGGCTTGGCGGCAAGCGGCATTTCCAGGGGCTGGTGCACGACATTTCGGAGCGCAAGCGAGCCGAAGAAGCGTTGAACGAGGCCGACCGCCGCAAGAACGAGTTCCTGGCCACGTTGGCCCACGAGCTGCGCAACCCCTTGGCCCCCATCCGCAATGCCAATCAGATCCTCCTGGTGAGAGATCCCCCCGACCCCGATCTCAAATGGGCGCAGGAAGTGATCGACCGCCAGGTGCAGCACATGGCCCGCCTGCTCGATGACTTGCTCGACGTATCGCGCATTACCCACAACAAGCTGGAACTCCGCAAGGATCGGGTGCAACTGTCGGCGGTGATTCAGAGTGCCATCGAAACGAGCCGCCCGCTGCTCGACAACCGCCAGCAGGAACTTGCCGTCACCGTGCCACCGGAGCCGGTCTACCTCGATGCCGACCCGGTTCGGCTGGCCCAGGTTTTCTCGAATCTCCTCAATAATGCCGCCAAATACAGCGAGCCGGGCGGTCACATCCAAATCACCTGCGAGCGGCCGGGGAGTGACGTGGTGGTGTCGGTGAAGGACGACGGCATCGGCTTTGCCGCCGAGATGGTGCCCCGCCTGTTCGACATTTTCTCGCAGTCGCCGCGGGCATTGGAGCGTTCGCAGGGAGGGCTCGGCATTGGACTCTCACTCGTGCGCCGGCTGGTCGAGTTACACGGCGGTAGCGTCGAGGCCCATAGCGAGGGGCCGGGCAAGGGTAGTGAGTTCATCGTCCGCCTGCCGGTTCTCGTAGAAAAGGTCGTTCAAGAAGCAGTCCCTCCGAGCAGCAAAGGCGAGCAGGTATCCGTCGCGAAGTACCGCCTGTTGGTCGTGGATGACCTCAAGGACAGTGCCGACAGCCTGGCGATGCTGTTAAAGATGCTGGGCCACGAAGTCCATACGGCCTACGACGGCGAAGACGCCATCATCGCTGCGGAGAAGTTCCATCCCGAAGTGGTTCTGCTCGACATCGGGATGCCGAAGCTAGACGGCCACGACGCCTGCCGCCGCATTCGACAAGAGCCGTGGGGCAAGGGGATGTACGTTGTTGCCCTGACGGGCTGGGGCCAAGAGGACGACCGCCGCCGCACTGAGGACGCCGGGTTCAATCACCACATGGTCAAGCCGGT
>JAXMAS010000006.1:0-417331 GCA_046350275.1 Gemmataceae bacterium | reverse complement strand
ACAGCCGCGACAGAACCATCGGAGATGGTGATCGTGGTCCGAGCACTTCGGATGTTCGACCACGAGTCCGACGGTATTGGCGGGACGTTGCGGCGAATGCGGCACACCCGAGGGCAGCAGAAAGATCTCTCCTTGCTTGATCGACACATCGCGCGGATGGCCGTCTTCGATGATTCGGAGTACGATGTCGCCCTCGATCTGATAGAAGAGCTCCTCACCGGGGTTGACATGGTAGTCGGTGCGGGCATTTGGTCCGCCCACGACCATGACGAGAAACTGCCCATCGGACCAGATCGGCTTATTGCCGACCGGCGGCTTTAAGAGGTGCCGATTTTCATCGACCCAGGCGTGCAGGTTGAACGGAGCCAAGCGCGACATGGCAGACCCCCGACCGGCGGACAGCGCAAGCTTATGCCAGGCGACGTGCGCATTCTACGGCGCGCCGGGGCGCGAAATGGTAAACTGGGTTCGTGACACAAAACTTGATGGAGTTATTTCTGTTGGTCGACTGAGAGTTTGGCCGGCTGCACCGCCGCGGCCGTGAGGACAACACCACCCTCGTGGCCCCGGATCGCGAGCTTCGAGATGGCGTTCCGGAGGCAGCGCGAGGTCCCGCGACGTTCTCGCCGCACGGCAAGACGCCAGCCACGAAGGCGCCCACGGCGTCGGCGACCCGGTAACGGACATATTCGGCGAACAATGCCTGCACGCCTGCCGGGTAGGCGATGCAGCCGATGAAGCGTTCAAACGGTTCGCCGCAGGGCCGGGGCATGTGTTTCAGCCGCCCGTTGCGATCAAGGAGATGGATTGGTTTCCTGACGTGTTGCGGGCAACCGGGCACGTTGGCCTCGGAGTTCAGGAGGTCAAGGACGAGTCGGTCATCGCCGGCTTGACCCGGTTGGCCCGAAATGCGGGCTTTGAGGATGGCTAACCCCGCTACAGGACTCGCTGCTATGCCGACAGAACGCATCACTCACAACCCTGCCGTGATGGGTGGCAAGCCGTGTATCCGCGGCCTGCGGGTCACTGTCGGCACCGTCGTTGGTTTGCTGGCTTCCGGCCATTCGCGGGACCGGATCCTCCAAGCCTACCCTTACCTCGAACCCGAGGACATTGCCGCGGCGCTGGCCTACGCGGCGTGGCGGCTTGAAGAACGCGAAGAAGCGTTGGTCGTGTCATGAGAGTCCGCCTCGTGATCGACATGAACCTGTCCGTCGAGTGGGTCGATGAACCGCCCGAGCCGGCTGGTCCGCGGTCCACTGGTCCACCGTCGGCGATCCGCGGGCGGAAGACACGGCGATCATGACTTGGGCGCTCGCCGAGGGCTATGTCGTCTTCACGCACGACCTGGACTTTGGAACGGCTACCGCCCTGACTCACGCGACAGAACCGAGCGTTATTCAAGTTCGCGGCCAGAACGTTTTGCCGGAACACATGGGGCCAATAGTCGTCGCGGCGCTAAGGCAGTACGATGCGGCGCTCGCGGCCGGGGCGTTAATTGTTGTGGAAGAGAAGAAAACCCGCGTGCGCATATTGCCTCTGTAGGCACCTTCGTCCGAATCGATAGTCCCATGACCCCGACATTCGCATTCTTGCTTCTCGCGCCTGCCGCAGACCCGCCGGCGCGGAAGGTCGATTTCGCCGCCGACGTACGGCCGATCTTCGCGAAGCACTGCTTCGCTTGCCACGGCCCCTCGAAGCAGAAGAGCGGCTTCCGGCTCGACGTGCGGGCCGACGCCTTGGCCGGCGGCGACGGCGGCAAGGCCATCCTCCCCGGCAAGGCGGCCGACAGCCCGCTCGTCCGCTACGTCTCCGGGGCCGCCCAGCCGGCGATGCCGCCGGAGGGGCCGCGGCTCACGGCCGCCGAGGTGGCGACCATTCGGGCGTGGATCGACGCCGGGGCCGACTGGCCGGACGCGGCCGACGGCCCGCGGCGCGACCCGGCCGACTGGTGGTCGCTCAAGCCGCTCGTCCAGCCCCCGGTGCCGGGCGGTGGGCACCCCGTCGATGCGTTCGTGCGGGCCGCGCTGCGGGCGAAGGGCATGGAGCCGTCGCCACCGGCCGACCGCCGCACGCTCGCCCGCCGGCTGTTCTTCGACCTGATCGGCCTGCCACCAAGCCCGGAGGAGGTTGAGGCGTTCGTCGCCGACGCCGCGCCGGACGCCTACGACCGGCTGGTGGACCGGCTGCTGGCGTCGCCGCACTACGGCGAGCGGTGGGCGCGGCACTGGCTCGACGTCGTTCACTACGGCGACACGCACGGCTACGACAAGGACAAGCCGCGGCCGAACGCTTGGCCGTACCGCGATTATGTGATCCGCGCCTTCAACGAGGACAAGCCGGTCGGCCGGTTCGTCCGCGAGCAGATCGCCGGCGACGTGCTGTTTCCCGGCTCGGCCGACGGCATCGAGGCGCTGGGCTTTCTGAGCGCCGGCCCGTGGGACTTCATCGGCCACGCCGAGGTCGCCGAGTCGAAGATCGACGGCAAGGTCGCGCGGCACCTCGACCGCGACGACGTGGTGACGACCGTCGTCCAGACGTTCATGAGCCTGACCGTCCAGTGCGCCCAGTGCCACAACCACAAGTTCGACCCGATCGGCCAGGAGGACTACTACGCGCTGCAAGCGGTGTTCGCGGCCATCGACCGCACCGACCGCCCGTACGACCGCGACCCGGCCGTCGCTCGGCGGCGGGCCGACCTCGACGGCCGCAAGCGGGCCGGTGGTCGCGGCGCGTAGGGCTGGACGCGAAGGCCGGCCCGCGGTTCGCGCGCTCGGCGATGACATCGCGGCCATCGACTGGGAGTTGGCGGAGTTGCCGCGGCCGTCCGTGGTCTACTGCGGCGCGGTCCACACCGGCGGCGGCACGTTCGTCGGCACCGGCGCGGCCGGCGGCAAGCCGCGGCCGATCCACCTGTTGCCGCGCGGCGACGTGACCAAGCCCGGCCCGGAGGTCGGCCCCGGTGCCCTCGCGGTGCTGACGCATCGCCCGCCGCGGTTCGACCCGTCGGCGTCGGACGGGGCACGGCGGGCGGCCCTGGCCGAGTGGGTGGCCGACGCGCACAACCCGCTCACCTGGCGGTCGCTGGCCAACCGCGTCTGGCGGTATCACCTGGGCCGTGGCATCGTCGAGACGCCGAACGATTTCGGCCGGATGGGCCAACTGCCGACGCACCCGGAACTGCTCGATTGGCTCGCCTTCGAGCTGCGCGAGGGCCAATCGCTCAAGCGGCTGCACCGGCTGATCGTCACGAGCGACACCTATCGCCAGTCGTCGGCCGGCAGCCGCTACGCCGCCGAGGACGCGGGCAACGCCCAGTACTGGCGGGCGAACCGCCGCAAGCTCGACGCCGAGTGCGTCCGCGACGCGATGTTGCTGGTCGCCGGCAAGCTCGACCAGAGGATGTACGGCCCGGCGTTTCAGGACTTCGTCATCGACAAGCCGGAGCATTCGCCGCACTACGAATACGACCGCCACGACCCGGAGGACGCCCGGTCGCACCGACGGAGCGTGTACCGCTTCCTGGTACGGTCGCGGCGGCAGCCGTTCATGGCGGCCCTCGATTGCGCCGACCCGTCGATGGCGGTGGACCGGCGGAACGAGTCGGTGTCGGCCCCGCAGGCGCTGGCGATGCTCAACGACGCCTTCGTGCTGGCGATGGCGAAGCACTTCGCGACGCGGGTGGAGGCCATGAGCGCGACGACGGAGGGGCGGGTGACGGCGGCGGTGCGGTTGGCCCTGGGGCGGTCGCCGACGGCGGCGGAGGTGGCGGAGTTGAAGGCGTATGCGGAGCGACACGGGCTGGCGAACGTGTGTCGGGTGCTGTTCAACCTGAGCGAGTTTGCGTTTGTGGATTGAGGAGAGTACGAAGTACGCAGTACACGGTACTCGGTATTCGGAACATAGAGTCGGTCCCCGACCTCCGGTACTCGGTACTCGGTACTCGGTACTCGGTACTCGGTACTCGGTACTCGGCGCTGGTTCTCCGTTGTCGATCACTCGCAGTCAATAGAATCATCTGACGGCAGGTTGACCTTCCCCATCGCGCATTTCGTACTCCTTACCGAACAGGAGCGTCTCATGGGCGTCCAAGTCTTCACCGACCTGCTGATCTGGCAGCGCGCCCGCCAATGGCAGAAGGCCATCTTCCCGCACACCGAACACGGCCGGTTCGCGGCCGACCGCCGGCTCGTCGAGCAGATCAACGCTTCGTCCGCCTCCGTCATGGCCAACATCGCCGAGGGCTTCGGCCGCGGCACCCAGGGCGAGTTCGTCCAGTTCCTGGGTTACGCCATCGGCAGCCTCAACGAGACACAATCGCACCTGACCGTTGCCTACGACCGCGGCTACGTCGGCCGCGACGATTACGGCCCGCTGTTCGCCGAGGGGACCGTCATCCGCAAGATGACCGTTTCATTCCTCAGCAACATGGTCCTCGGCGGCTCCGGCGTCAAGAACACCCGCAAGCCGACCAAGAGCTGGCCCGAGCAGGTGTGGGAGCTGTACGAGCGCGTCACCGGCAAGCCGCGGCCGCAACGGGTCGATGTTCCTCAAAGGGTCGAGGCGTGATCTCCCGCCGCGAATTCCTCTGGCGCTCCGGCGGCGGCCTCGGCGGCATCGCCCTGGCCGCGCTCGGCCACGCCGCCCCGCACCACCCGGCGAAGGCCAAGCGCGTCGTCCAACTCTTCATGGCCGGCGGCGCGAGTCCCATCGACCTGTTCGACCACAAACCGGAACTCGTCAAGCGGCACGGCCAGCCGTCCGACTTCGGCGAACCCGTCGAAGCGTTCCAGAACGGCCTCGGCCCCTGGCTTAAACCCGTTTGGCCGTTCACCCCGCACGGCCGATCGGGCAAGATGCTCGCCGAGGTCGTCGCCCCGCTCGGCGAGGTCGTGGATGACATCGCGTTCGTCCACAACGTCGTCGGCAAGACCGGCGTCCACAGCCAGGGCACCCTCCTGCAAGCGACCGGGTTCAACCGGCCGGGCTTCCCCGGCATGGGCTGCTGGGTCAGCTACGGCCTCGGCAGTCTGAACGACAACCTGCCGACGTTCGTCGTCCTGCCGGACCACCGCGGGCTGGCCTCCAACGGCACCAAGAACTGGGACGCCGCGTTCCTGCCGGCCCACCACCAGGGCACGGTCATCGACCCCATCGGCCCGGTGCCGGTCGCGTCCTTGCGGCCCGCGGCTAACGGCGGATTCGTGACGCCCGCGGCCGACGCCGACGCCCGCGACCTGTTGGCGAAGCTCAACCGCGACCACGCCGCGGCCCGGCCCGGCGACGACCGGCTCGACGCCCGCGTCCGCAGCTACGAACTGGCCGCCAAGATGCAACTCGCCGCCCCGGAAGCGCTCGACTTGTCGAAGGAAACGAAAGAGACGCTCAAGCTCTACGGCCTCGACCACGGCCGTACGTCGTTCGACAAGGAGATCAACGCCCTCGAAGAGACGGACTACTTCGCCCGCAAGTGCCTGACGGCCCGGCGGCTGCTCGAGCGCGGCGTGCGGTTCGTGCAGGTCTGGAGCGGTAACGACAACGGCTTCCCGCGCCGCAACTGGGACTCGCACGAGGACGTGCAGCGCGACCACGGCCCGCTCGCCGCCGGCATGGCCCGCGGGGCGGCCGCCCTCATCGCCGACCTGAAGCGCACCGGCCTCCTCGACGACACCATCGTCCTGTGGACGACGGAGTTCGGCCGGATGCCGTCGAGCCAGGGCGGCAAGGGCCGGGACCACAACCCGTACTGCTTCACGAACTGGCTGTGCGGCGGCGGCGTCAAGGGCGGCGTCACGTTCGGCCCGAGCGACGAGTTCGGCTACAAGCCGGCCGACCGCAACAAGCCGACCGAGGTCTACGACATCCACGCGACCGTGCTGCACCTGCTCGGCATCGACCACACCAAGCTCACGGTACGCCACGACGGCATCGACCGCCGGCTGACCGACGTCCACGGCCACGTCCTGACCGACCTGCTCGCGTGAGCCGTCACTTGCGGCCCGTCAGGTACGCGATCACGTCGGCCAGTTCCTGCCGCGCCATCAGCGTCTCGAACCCCTCCGGCATGAGCGACCGGCCCGTGTCGGCCAACTCCTGCAACTGCGCGCGGAACACCGTCTGATCCCGGCCGTCGGGGCCGCGCAACACGATGGTGCCGCCGCTCTCGGCGGCCAGGACGCCGCTGACCGACTTGCCGTCCTTCGTCACGGCCCGGTACTCGACGTACCGCGAATCGACGTTGCGGTTCGGGTCGAGGATTTCTTGCAACAGGTAGCTCGGCGGCTTGAGGACCATCGCGTCCAGGCCGGGGCCGACGGCGTGCCCCACGCCGTCGAGGTGGTGGCACCCCGCACAGTGCTTGGCGAAGACGGCCTTGCCGCGGCCGCGGTCGCCGACGAGCGTCAACACGTCCTGGTACTCGCGCAACACCCTCTGCCGGTCGGGCCGCGTCGCCCCGGCGAACAGCGCTTCCGCACGCTTCCGCACTGCCGCGTCCCGGTGCGTCAGGAGGAACTGGCGGCGGGCGGCGTCGATCTGGCCGGGCGGTACCTCGTTCACCTCGGCCGCCTTGAGGAGCCGACGAAGCCAGGCGTCGCGGGTCAGCAGCAGGTCGAAGACGTGCGCCCGCAGTTCCGGTGTGTAGCCGGCCCAGCCGGCGAGTAGGCGGTCGGCCGTGTCGTCCGCCGGGTCGCGGGCCAGGGCGTCGGCGGCGGCCGATTGTAGACCCGTACCGTGTTGCGGCGTCAACAGCTCCGCGAGGACCGTGCGGTCAACCGCCCGCTCCGCCGGCTCGCGGTTCAGAACCGTAACGGCGACGAGCCGCGCGGCGTCGTCGGCGAGGCGCAGGTCGACGGCCATCGCCCGCGCCCGTGCGATGACTCGGCGGGCCGCGACCACCGTTTCCGCCCCCGCCCACCGCTCGAGGGTAAGGCCGCGTCGGTCCAGCGCGTCGTACGCCAACGACAGGACAAACGCCTGTCGCCGACTCGCCGCGGCGTCGCCCGCGGTTTCGGCCACCGTCCGCAGGAGCGCGGCCGTCGGCTCGCGCCGCTCGCACGCCACGCCGGTCGCGATCAAGGCCGGCGTCAGCGCGACCGCCCGACGGTCGCGGAGGGACGCGCGGGGCGAGGTCGAGCATCTGGGTAACGTTGTCCGGCGTGAGGCCGCTCGCCACGGCCGCGACGAGATGCGACCCGCCCGGATTCGCGAGGCGGAAGAGGGCCGGGGCGGCGGCCGGGTCGCGCCAGTTTCCCAGGGCGACGGCGACCTGCTGCCGGACCTGGGCGTCCGTGTCGCCGACCATCGCGACGACGGCGGACCCGAGATTTGGTTCCCGCATCACGCGCTCGCCGGCGATGCGAACCGCCTGGCGGCGAACGCCGGCGTGTCCGTCGGCCATCGCGAACACAAGCGTCGCCGCGTCGAGATTGCCGAGGCCGTCGAGCGACGACAGCGCGTGCAGCCGCGCTTCGGGCCGTTGGCCATCGGTAACGGCCTTGGTCAGCCCCGCGGTCGCGTCCTTGGCGTCGCGCCACAACAGCATTTGCGTTGCCATGTCGCGCTGCCAGCCGTTCGGGCTGTCGAGTGCCGCGACGAGGCCGGCCGCGTCGAGCCGGTCGAGCCGCAGAACCGCCCGCGCCGGGGCGTCGGCCGGCTTGACGCGGTAGATGCGGCCCAGTGTGCTGCCGGCGCGCACGTCGACCTTCGCCAATTCGTCCTCGGGAATCCACTGCGGGTGTTCGATGACGCTGCGGGCCATGTCCACGACGTACAGGCCGCCGTCGGGGCCGGTGCGGGCCTGCACCGGGCGGAACCACGGGTCGGCCGACGCGAGGAACTCGGCCGCCTCTTCGCCGGGGGCGCGGCGGCCGACGAACGTGCTATCGCGCGCGTCGAGCTTCCGGCGGGTGACGACGTGGTTGACCGGCTCGCAGCAGAACAGGTCGCCGGTCACGTCGCGGCCGAGCAGGTCGTCGCGGTAGACGCCGAGGCCGCACGCCGCCGTCGGCACGCCCGGCGGGCCGGACAGCTTGAACAGTTGCAACCCCGTGGACGGCGGGAACAGCTTGGCCGGGCCGATCCACTGGGCCGGGTTCGGCGGCGCGACGTGCGGGTTGCGCCGGAGGTCGTGGTCGGCCAGTACGTAGTGCCGGGCGATGTTGGAGTTGTCGCAGCCGAACCAGTCGCCCCAGTCGTTCCGCGGTCGGCCCTGCTGTGTCCGGCCGGTGGCCGGCTCGATCTCGCCGGTGTCCGGCTTGATGCGGAAGTCGCGGTCGCCAAGGGCGAGCGTCTTGCCGGTGTGCGACGTGATCGTGCCGCCGAACAGGCCGCAGGAGCCGTAGACCCAGCCGTCGAGGCCGTACTCCAGGCTGTTGACGCGGGCCTGGAAGTTGTGCGTACCGAAGCCGCTGAAGAGCTTCTTCACCACGTCGGCCTTGCCGTCGCCGTCGGTGTCCTCGGCGTACAGGATGTCGGGGGCGGCGCAGACCAGGACGCCCTTGCGCCACACGGTCACGCCGGTCGGGAACGGGATGCCGTCGAGGAAGACGGTCGCCGCGTCGTACCGGCCGTCGCCGCGCGACGACGTGAGCCGGCGGACGCGGCCGGTCGCGCCGCCGGACGGGTAGTCGTACATCTCGGCGACGTACATCGCCCCGTCCGGCCCGAAGTCGATGGCGACGGGACTCGTCACCAGCGGCTCCGCGGCGACGAGTTCGACGGCGAAGCCGGGTCGCGGCTGAATTGACGCGACGGCTTGTTGTGGTGACGGCGGCGTGCCGGCCTTGGCCGCGTCGAACGGCGGGCGGAACGCAGGGCCGGCCAACTCCTTGACCGCGCCGACGATGGTTGCTTCCAACCCCGGCTTGAACGGGCCGGGCAGGTCGTAGTAGACCATCGCCCCGCCGCCCTCGTAGCCGCCTTCCTTCAACACGCGCTCGGACGGGATGTAGCACGGCACGTCGTTGGCGTACGCCGTCACCCACAGCCGCCGACTATCCAATTCCTTGCGAAGCCGCAGTGCGTAATCGACCACGACCTCCCCGGGCAGGAACGCAAGCGCCAACTCATCGCCGAACGTCCACGTTTGCGCCGTGTACGGCACCGCGATCGGCAGCGACTCGCCGCGGTCGAGCTTCGCGAGCTGCACGCCGGCGTGGTGGCCGATGGCGTAGCTCTTTGACTCGGGGCCATTCTTCTGCCGCTTCTCCTCCCACGCGGCCCGCGGCGGCAAATCCGCGAGCGGCAGATCGAACGCCTTGACCTTGGCCGCGAGCGCACCCGTCACCGGGGCGAGGAAGGTGCCGAGCAGACGTTTGGTTTCGCGCGCCACCTCGCGGCCCTGCACGGTGGCGACCTCCACCTTGTCGCCGGTGACGCCGGAGTTCGGGTTCTGGTCGGCCCCGCAGCCGGCGGACACCAGCGCGACCGCACCGGGGTGGTCGGCCTGGATCGCCTCGCGGGCGAAGCCGGCCCAGTCGCCGCTGACCTTGTTGTTCGACAGCGTGACGCAGTGACAGGCGTACGTCACCCACACGGCCCGCAACTTGCCGTCGGGGTCGCGCACGGCCAGCAGCGGCAAGTCGTGGTCGGTCGGCCCGTCCTTCTTGCGACGGTTGGCCGCGAAGCCGACGATGCCGACGCCCCACGCCAGCTTCGCCGGCCGGCGGTCGGCGAGCGCGCTCTTCGCGACCCGCTCCAGCTTGTCGAGGAGCGTGCGGGTGTAGCGGTCGATGTTCGCGCGGTGGTCGTCGGGGATCGGCACGCCGAAGAGCGTCGGCAGGTAGCGGCTGAGCATCGGGGCCGTGTGGCTGTGCGTGACCGCCAGGACGAGTCGCTCCGGCCGGACGCCGGCCGGGGCGAGCCGCTTCGCCAACTCGGCGGCGAAGAAGGTCGGGATGCCCTCCATGTCGGCCGCGATCAGCACGGCCGGGTCGCCGCCGTCGTCGAGCGCGAGAGCCGACGCATAGATGCGTGCGGTAATTCCCTCGGACTCGGTGCGCCGCCCGCCGAAGCCGGCGAGGCGGACGGGGTGGTCGGGCGTGATGTCGATTTGTGCAACGCCGGCCCGATACTCAGCGCCGGCCGCATTTGAGGTAACGGCGATCGCAATGAGGCCAATGAGTGTATGACGAATCATCGCGGGTGAGATCCTTTTCGGCGATGCGGAGAGTTTACCAGAATAACCGCGCCAACAATTAGGTCCCGGCTTGTCTCACGGTCATACGAGAGGGCATCCCGGCACTCAGGTATGCGATCAAGTCCTGAGTGCGTTGACAGCCCCTCACGTCCAGCTATGATGATTGCCTGAGCGTCCCCGTAGCTCAACTGGACAGAGCGTTGCCCTCCGGAGGCAAAGGTTACAGGTTCGAATCCTGTCGGGGATACTACGACTCGCCTTGTGCGAACCTACAAAACGCGCTACGATTTCGGTAATGGCATACCCTATTCCGCCTGTCTGTTGGTCTTGATGTCGTCGTCCGCACACTCCCGTAGCCCCCGCGTGACGGTTTGGGGGGCAGCCCGTGCTGTAACCGGATCGATGCACCTGGTCGAGGCGTGCGGCAAGCGCGTTCTTCTGGACTGTGGTCAGTCCCGCGGTACTCGCAACGACACTGCCAATCGTGCCGAATTCCCCTTCGAGCCATCCGGTATCGATGCCGTCGTCCTCAGCCATGCCCACACCGACCACTGCGGCTTCCTGCCCGCTCTCGTGCGTCAGGGCTTTGATGGACCCATCTACTGCACGGCCGCCACCCGTGAGCTGACCGAGGTCATGCTGATCGACTCCGCACGTATCCAGGAGGAGCGCGCGATGATGGCCGCAGCGGGAGGACGAGCTGCGGTCGCCGACCACGTCCCATTCAGTCGTGCCGACGTGTATCAGACAATCGACCAGTGCGTTCCACTCAACTATGGCCAGCCCCATACCATCGGCGGAATTCAATTCCAGCTCCTCGATGCAGGGCACCTGCTCGGTTCGGCGATGGTCTCGCTGACCCTGGATGCGACGCCACGGCCCAAGACAATCACCTACACGGGTGACCTCGGTCGGCGATCCCTGCCCTTGCATTCGCCTCCGGAGGCTATTCCCCCTGCCGATCTGCTACTGACCGAGAGTACCTATGGTGGACGAGCACACGATACGATCGAGCGTACGACGGAGTTGCTCCTCGAAATCGTTCGTCGCACAACGGAACGCGGCGGCCGAGTCATCGTGCCCGCGTTTAGTCTCGGCCGAACGCAGCTCCTTTTGCACGTACTGCAAGTAGCGCTGCGGAACGGCCAACTCGATCCTGTGCCAATCTACGTCGACAGTCCACTTGGCACCAGGATTGTGGACGTCTACCGCGAGTTTCCCGATTCGCTGCCGGTCCGCAACCCGCAGGAGTTCCTGGGGGAGCCGGAGATCGAGTACATCGAAACGCGCGAGGAAAGTCAGACGCTCGCCGGCGGTCACGGCCCCGCGATCATAGTGGCGTCGAGCGGCATGCTGGAGGCCGGCCGCATCTTGCATCACCTCAAGCACGTCATCGACGATCCACGGGCCAGCATCGTACTCGTCAGCTTTCAGGCCCCGTTTACTTTGGGTGCCCGACTCAAGGAGAAGGGACCAACCATTCACTTTCTCAACCGGGCCTGGAACAAGTGGGCCGAGGTCTACGACCTCAGCGGCTTCTCCGGCCATGCGGATAGGAATGACTTCCGCGAGTTGTTCGGTCCGCTCGCCGGCGCAGTAGGTAAGGTCCGACTTGTCCACGGCGAATCGGAACAAGCCGAAGCGCTAGCCACGCAGCTTCGCACACAGGGCTTTACTGACATTGCGCTCGCTGAGCGCGGTGAGCCGATCCCCGTCTAGTCAGCGCGCGGAAAATACACGTCGAACGTCGTTCCACAGCCCAATTGACTCTGAACTGCGACAGCGGCCGCGGCTTGCTTCACGACGCGGGCGACGATCGTCAGGCCAAGCCCGGTCCCGGTCGCCTTCGTGGTAAAGAACGGCGCGAACAGCCGGGCGACGGTGTCGTCCGACATGCCGCAGCCGGTGTCGCGCACTCGCAAGCGCACGTAATCTCCGCTGCCGATCGTGCCGAGTCGGACGGGTATCGACGACGTAAGGGCCACGGACTCGACGATCGCGTCAATGCGTCGATCGTACGCCCGCAGCGCATCGCGAGCATTGAGGATCAGATTCACAACAAGCTGCTCGGCCTGCTTGAGATCGACGTACGTACGGCATTCGGCACCCGCCGTCACGCGCAGATCGACCTTGTTGCCGAATAGCCGGCCAAGCATCGTGCCCAAGCCGCGAACCACGGCCGCCAGGTCGATTGGCCCCGTCATCGGCGTAGCCGTGCGACAGTAGCCCAGGATTTGCGCCGTGAGTGCCGATGCTCGCTCGGCGGCACGGAACACTTCCTCCAGGGATCTGCATGCGGGACCATCGGGAGGCAGATCGGCTAGGACCAGTTCGCAATAGCCCAGCATCACAGTCAACAGGTTGCCAAAATCGTGGGCAACCTCCGATGTCAACTGCCCGAGCGTTGCGAGCTTTTGGAGTTGCGCGAGAGCCTCATCGATCTCGGCCGGAGCCGTTTCGGGGATTTCGTAATTGCCGTCCATAGTCGCCTTAAGGCCCGGCGGACACCGGTCAAACCGGGTCAGCACCGTCGCGTTTGCATCCTGGTACGCGCGCGGGCCGAATGAGTCAGAATCGATCATCGGAATCTCCTTCAGCTACATCAAAGCCCTCCCCGCGTCGGGACCGGCGCAGCGGCCCCAACGATCGGGTGGGTATTCGGGCTGTGGCGAGCGACGCGCCTAGGCGCGAACAGTCTCGCAATGGGCTCGCCGCCCCGCTGGAGCAGAGAGGCGTGGTGCAATCAACGCGCCGATTCGCTGGGCGATCAGATGCTGTCGCACCTCGTCGTCGTTCACACCGACTGCCGTACGGATCGCCTGACCGACACGGGAAGCACTGTCGGCTTTCCGCATCGCCCGCCGGACGATGTGCAGCATGTGCGGCATCAAATCGTCGTCGTGTGCCTCGCTCCGAGCGACCGGAGCTTCCAGGGGCAGGGTGTCGTTGGCCAGATGGCTCATCGGTTCACTCCTCGTCTGGGTGCCAAAGGTCGATCGGGTTAGCCCACGAATGTATAGACCACTTGCGAATCCACACCTTGATCGTCGGTCGTCTGAGCGCTTACGGAGCCACCGAAGAAGTTCATTGGTTCGGTGAACCGGAACTCAAAGTTGCCGTTCTCGTCGGTCGTGACAACGCGATTGTTCAATTGCGGGATCGAACTGCGCAGCGTGACCTTGAGACCGGCGGGGTGCTCGTCGGCAACATGGCCCGAAATGGTCCACACCCCACCCTCTTCAACGGCCGCGAAGTTCTGAATCACCGGCGGACGATTCTTGAGGTTGGCTGCCGCAAACAGACTGCTGACCAGGTCGGACTTCATGCCCTCGTTGTCAAACACTTGCGCGGTCACGTAGCCAGTGCCGCTGACCGTGGCGAACTGGGTGAACGAACCGCTGGCATCAGGAACGATGCTGTAGTCGGCCACGCCGCCGACCTTCACGACGGAACGGTCGGGAGCCTCGTCGGAGACAAACCCGCTGATGAGCACCTGGTTGCCACCAATGGGCAGGACACTGAGGGCCACCGCAGGGGCGGCCGGGCAATCGCGCGTTTCCAGGTGCGTTACCAGCAAGCGCGATGCGAGCGCGCCGACGGATCGGCGAGCGGGACGGGAGGACAGACCGATCATGGAATCCCTTTCTCCAAACTTTGGGTTAACGCGAGTCGACAGCCACGGGAACGCGAGGGGGTGAATCGCATGGAGGGGCCATGCGCGCGCACCGCAGCGCCGTCACGTTGCTAATTGCGATTAACTCGCGGAACTGGACATCAATTGAAAGAGATTGTCGAAAAAAAATGCGCAGCTTCGTGCCTGCCCGGACAGCAGGACCCGCAAGGCCTGACCCAATTACCTGTTAGGAAAAGTCACATCTAACTTGACAATCGAAAAAAAGTTGGCCTGGATTCCGCAGATTCGCAGAATCCAGGCCAAAAAATGTGAAAAAATGTTCAGTTCATTCGTCCATGAAGTGGATCGACCAACCGTCCGTCGTCGGGTGTCTTGGGGCGCGCAACACCGGTCAATCCATTAAGTGATTTCGCCCATTTCCCGACCAACGGGTCGCCGGTTAAGAGGTCGACGGACATGCCGTGGAGAACGGCTTCCTTGGTGTAGCGCTGCCCTTCCTCGGACAGTGATTCCGTGTCGACACCGTCCGAATACTCCAACTTCAAGGCGCACGCATGAGCCGCGAGTAAGTACTGGTCGGCTGTCCCATCCTGCTGCAACGCGAACACGCGGCGCATGTCCTCGATCGCCGGACGCAGATCGACATGCGGATGTGACCCGGCTTGCGCTCGGCGAGCATGTGCCCGCGTATACAGCGCGGCCGTCAGGTTCGGCGATTTCTCCAAAGCGAGCTGTGCGAACTGCTCGGCCTGACCGTGCTTGCCTAGGCGCGAAAGGCAGTACGCCTTGTCGGCATACACCTCGGCCGTGTCCAATCCGTTCTGAATGGCGTCATTGAAGGCGACGATCGCATTACTGTAATCGCGCTCGGCAGCCCGACATGCGCCCAGACAAGCCGCGACTTTGCCGTCAGCTGCGGGGTTTGCCTTTTGAAAATCGAAAATCGCCTGGTTGGTCAAACCAAGTTGCTGGAACGCCCGCCCGCGACGGTAGTAGATACTGGTCTGCTTCGGATCGGTCGTCAGGGACTCGGCATAGGCTTCGATCGCCAGTTGGAACTTGCCCTTAGCGTACTGAGCGTCACCTGCCTTCGCGAAATCGACCAACGCTTCATCGGTGCGACCGAGTTTGTGGAGCGCCTTGCCTCGCTGCAACAGAACTTCGGGTTGATCCGGTTCCGTCGTCAACGCCACAGAATAACCCCGAGCGGCGTCCTCGAATCGGCCAGCGAGGAAATGGTCGTCGGGACTTGTCGTCGTATTTCCGAGCGCGGCCGGGGGCGTCACTCGCGCGAATGCACTGACACCAACGCCCAACGAAAGTGCCGCGATCGATGCCGCCACGAGCAACGCCCGAGACCGCTGCGGCCTGGCATGACGCATGTGATGCCGGCGTAGCTCCGCGGCGAGATCGGCCGCGCTCGCGGGCCGAATCTTCGGATCGGACGCAATGCAGCGAAGGACCAATGCTTCGAGCCGCGCGTCGATGGCCGGATTGAGGTCGCGAAGACGGCGCGGCCCCTGATCGATGCGTTCGAGCAAGAAGTTGCGAGCCTCATGCCTCGTCAGTCGTGCCGGGACCGGACCGAATGGGTGCGAGCCAGACAGCAATTCGTAGGCGATCACTCCTAGCGCGTAGATGTCGCCACCAGCATTGCCGGCCTGCGGTCGGGCCCCGCCCGACATCGCTCGCAACTGCTCCGGCGGCATATATGGCAAAGTGCCCCCAAGGCGCACGCCGTCGGCAGCCTTATCCAGAGCCAGATTAAAGTCGATCAGAACCGGGACACCGTTGGGAGTCAGCAAGACATTCGATGGCTTGAGGTCGCGATGCAAGAACCCTCGGCCATGGACCGCCGCAAGCGCATCGGCCAGCCGTTCGACGATGTGAACCACGGCATCGACGTGGCTGCCGCGCGCCATGGCGTCCGGTGGTGCGACCACATTCTCGGCCGGCCACAGTGGGTCACGCGATGCCTGGAGCAAATCGCGTCCCGTGGCCGGCATTCGATTTAGAGCACCGAAGTAATCGAGGACATCTCCAAGCGTCGTGCTTCCCAGGTACGGCATGACGACGTAGCGAAAGCCACTGCCCACATCGTACTGGGCCGAGAGGATGGGCACGACGTTCGGATGCCCGAGCTTGCCGAGCGTGTGCGCTTCGGCGTCCTTGTGGGCCGTCAGTTTGAGCGCGACAAGGCGGTCGCCGACAGCGCGTTCGTACGCCAAATAGGCGCGGGCAAACGTCCCGCGACCCAGTTCGCGAATCAGCCCGTAGCCGAGGAACTCCTCACCTGGCTCCGGCCAACGGATGTCGATCTGCTCGCACAGCTCTGGGTTCTCTTCCAGCTCCCGGTGGCATCGGAGTAGTTTCGCGAGCGATGTGCGGAAGGCGGGAAACCGAGCGCAGAACTCGTCAGGATCGATGGCTCGGCCACCCTCGGTGAGATCGCAGAACTCATCGTATGCTCGGCCGAGCATGTCGGAGCGTTCGGACGGGTCGAGCAGTTCGAAGCCCGAACTCGGGTTATCGACGATCATCGTCGCATTGAGGACGACGGGCGTTCGATCCACCGCAGAGGCGTTCAGGAGTTCGTTCATGACTCACTCGCAAGTTGAACCCGGCGGAGTAACCGCTGGATGGACTTTTCGTTGGTGTGCAGCCTTGCGGCAATCTCCCGATGCGTCAATCCCAGGCGCAACATCTTCAGAATGCGTTGATGGGCCAGTGGCCGACCGCGCAACATGGCCAACCATTCGTCTTCCGCCCCCACGATGTCACTTGGGGTTGGCGTCGGACCCACCAGGTCATCACCTGACAGCGGTTCCTCCCGCGCACCATCGTCCTTTTGGCGTTGGCGGCTCCGCGCTAGCTCGCAGACCTTATTCGCTGCCATGCGACAGAGGTACACGGCCAGGGCGGCTGGAGCGTCAAACCGTCGTCCCGCGGGCGGTTGGGCAAAAAACGAAGCCCAAACATCGTGAACGACATCCAGCGAGTCGACATGGACCCGATGGCTGCGCATCAGTCGCCGCCGGACAACGCGCAGGATATGGGATTGGTAGTCGCGACAGAGCCGCTCAGCCGCCACGGGGTCGCCCGCGAGGAAGCCTTCCATCATCTCGCGGAAATCCGCGGAACTCTCCGACATCGAGATGCGAGACCTTGCACGGCGGTCGCATGCACGGCCACGAGAGCGCGAGTCGCCAAGTCCCGAGCCATGGACCGCCCCGGTCAATATCGGTGTCCGGTTCGTACGGGGCAAGAGCCGTGTCCGCACAATCCGCATAACCGATACAGCCCAGCCGGCTAACGCACTCGACAGCAATCGTCGGATCAGACCTCGCATCGCGGGCAGTCTAGGTCATTTTTGCGCTCTGTGCGGCCCATCCGGTAGAAATCCTCGCCAACCGACTCTTGGCGCGACCCAGCGTGGTTTGGATAATACACTTGTAACGGTTCTCCTACCCCTTCCGCACCTTGATCCGCACCATCTGAGGTTTCGTCATGAATCGGTTTTCGGCTCGTGCCTCCGCAATTCTACTTGCGGTGGCCCTCGCAATACCAGCCACTGCCCGACTCGCTACCGCTGGTCCCGTCGGGTCCAACACCACTCCCCAGGCCAAAGATGAGAACATCGAAAAGGCCGGTGCCGCACTCATGAAAGGGCGGATCGACGAGGCCCTCACGCATCTTCAAGAAGCCGTCAAGAAGAACACGAGCTTGCCACCCGCGCGCGTCATGCTCGCACGGCTTTGCTTCCAGGCGAAGGAACTCCAGCAACAGGGCCGCGCTCAACTCGAACTCGCTGCGAAGGAGAATCCGGATCACCCGACGGTCTACCTGACGAACGCCGGCCTTGCCATGGGTGAAGGCCGCGTCACCGATGCGGTTCTGAATGCCGAGAAGGCCCTACAGTACAGCGACCATCCGCGCTGGGTTGCGGATCAGAAGAAGCAGTTTCAATTGAACGCACGCGAAGTGCTCGCATCTGCCGCGTCATACCGCGAGGACTATGCATCGGCCCGTACACACCTCAACGCCCTTCTGGAACTGGAAAAGTCCGGCAAGACACGCATGCGGCTGGGCGAAGCCTTGTTCTTCCTCGACAAGCCAGACGATGCCATGATTGAGCTGCAACAAGCGGTGAAGGATGATCCGTCGTTGCTGTCTCCCGCGGTGCAGATGGCGTATTTGTGGACTCGTAAGGGCGACACCAAGAAGGCGCGCGAATGGCTCGATAAGGCCGTCAAAGCCGAGGCCGGCAACATCCGCGTCCACCTTGCATACGCCGACTGGCTACTGCAACAAAACGACATCGATCAGGCCAAGATCCATGCCGACACAGCGGAGAAGCAAGACCCCAATTCGCCGGACGTGCTCAAGCTCAAGGGACTGATTGCTCGGATCCAGAAGGATCTTGGCACGGCCGAGAAGATCTTCCGCCGCGTGTACAACGAACAGCCAAATGACTTTTTTGCCTCGAACCAACTCGCGTTGGTCCTCGCCGATCAGACTGACCAGAACGCTCGCACCAAGGCTCTCCAACATGCCCAGGTCAACGCCAGTGCCAACCAGCGTAATGGTGAGGCGATGGCGACCTATGGCTATGTCCTGTACCGCACCAGCCAACTGGACGAAGCCCTCAAGGTACTCCAGGCCACCCTCCAGGGCACGAACGGTCAAATGTCGGCCGATATGGCCTACTACCTCGCACTGGTGCTGAACGAGAAGGAGAAGGCCGAGGACGCCAAGAACATCCTCGACGGCGCGCTGAAAGCCAAGGGGCTGTTCGTCTATCGCAAGGAAGCCCAGACTCTCTTCGATCGACTGTCCAAGGAAAAGCCCAAGGACAAGCCCAAGCCGTAAGGAATCATTCGGGCGCGCCCAGCGACTGGTGATTGCCGCGAGTGTTCGCAAGCGATGGAATCATCGTTTTGCGGACACTCGCGGTGTTTTTTCCACTCGGCTCGTCCTGCCGTTCGCCGCGAATCGTATCGGGCCCACCGTGATGCGGGCGTTGCGACATCCGAGATTTCGCCACTGCACTCGGCGAAGTCAATGATGAACGGCACCTGGACTCACTCGCCCACCAGTTCGAGTCGCGAGGCGCTTGGTTGGCACTGTCGGAGACCCAGAACCTCTCGGCGAAGGCCGCCAGCAAGGGAGAAGGACTGCGTTCGCAACTTCGCTCGTGGCGATCGAGCGACATGCCCGAATGCCGACTCCCAATCCCACGTACAAGCGATGTGACAACGTGGGGCTTGTAGCGGCACCTCGCGCTATTCCGGGCGCGCCCAGGGGCATTGCTTATAGAGCGCATCGGCCAATCCACCCGCGAGCCCCTCCATCGTTTTCTCCTGCTGTTCGGGCGATGTCGCAAGTTCGGTCGCGAGAAGCACCGACATGCGCGCCACTCGCTGCAGCGATTGCCGTCCCTGAAGCATGGATACGAGCCATGCGTATTCCGAGACGTTTTCACTCAACTCCTTGCCGTCGGGCATGAGGACGTTGGCGTTCTGCGACCAATAGAAGACCATCTGCCGTTCGTTGCCGCGGGCGTACATGCGAACCGAGATCGGGATCGAAGCCGACCCACCGGAATAGGGCACGGGCCGAACGTGCTTCTCGACGGGCTGAAAGCCCCGGTACGGCCAGCAGATGTCAGGGTGGTGCATGTGAGCTGTGCTTGCCGGCGTTGCCCAGAACATGACATAGACGTGGACATCCTGACCCACACGATTCGTGTAAACGCGATAGAGCAATTCGTCGCACTTGAGCATCTCGGCGACCATGGGATCGATGGGGATCTCACGACTCGTCCATCCATCCAGGTGCTGCGGCAGTTCCTCCAGTCTCACAACTTCGCGATGGGATTGCCGGAACTGCTCCGCCCATAGGCACCCAGCCAAACCAAACGCCAACAGAACCGTTGCTGCGAACCCACCGACGACCGGACTCGCTGGCACCTCTACGAGCGGCAGCGAGTCCGTTGCCTTCGCACGTGGTGCGATGAGCTTGGACACCCACACGATCAGCGCTAGCCCCGTCAGAATGACGGAAATCCCGAGCACCTCGTGTCGCCAACCTTCAGCCGCTTCGGGGCTGACGTATTCCCGCAAAAGCCCGGTCACGATCACCCGAACCGCATTGCTGATGGCAACGATGGCGAAGGTCAGGACGAACAGGACTGTGCCCCGGACGACGGAAAAGCCCCGCAGGTATGCCACCAGGATGGCAATGGCTGCCAGCGCCGTCACGGAACGCACGCCGCTGCACGCTTCGACGACACCGAGGTCACCGGTGGGCAATGTCAGCACGAAGCCGTGACGTACGACGGGTATTCCGAGGTACGGTAGGACGCGAGCCGCGACCTGCGTTGTGCACTCCTGAAGTCCACGCTGGAGGGGCGTATACAGCATGCCCGGCACTGGCAGCGCCAGGAAACAGAAGAGCAACGGGAATACCAGCAATCGAGCGCGCGACCAGCCAAAGTGCAGTACAGCGACGCCCAGAGCGGCGGAAACCAGTGAGGCCAGGAGCCACCACAGCAAGATGACCCGCGGCCCGACCTGGACCAGCAAATACCAGCCGGGGACGAACGCGGCAGAACCAAGGCCGACCAGCGCTAAGCCAAGCCATGAGGGATTCGACGTCGTGGCTCGCCATCGAGGCAGCAAGCGGTGAATCACCCACCCCGATGCACAGGGGATCAGAAACCGATCGTTCATGTCTGGCGTTGCGGCCCAGACCGCCTGCATCACGACGGCAAATGCGGCCGTCCCCAAAGCGACGAGGCTCCAGGCTGCATAAATCCCGGTCGGAGGACGACGATCGACTCGCGTCGTCGTCGGGCCAGCAGTAAGGGACGTACTCATTGCGCCGTATTGGACCTCGCGTGGCGTGGAAACCTCATGATGAACGTGCAACGACGAACCGGCAAGCGAGAATCCAGGCTTCGCTCCCTCGTCCAGGCGACTTCACGACGCGAATTGCCCGGTCGATTGCCTTGCAGAGCCTGGACCGCACAGATAAACTACACAAAGTCGATTATCTCTCGGTTCATTCCTTCCCACCAGCGTGACGCGGCCAGTTTGTTTGAGTCGCACTCGCCACGAACGGTCCGGCGACCTTCTGAAATATGTTCCGAAATATCCGAGAATCGTTGCGCGAGGCTTGGTTCACGCTTCGCCATTGGATGCGCGATTGGTTCGACATCGTGGCCGCTCCCTTTCGGGCGGTGCGCAGCATTGAGCGCGGAACGCTTCGTCACGAAATGTTCTTCGGTGGGCATGAGGCGCTAGGCCTCGTACGTGGCTTCGTCCACCACACGCTTTCCACCATCGTGACCTTCCTGGGGTTTCTTGTCCGGCTGCCGTACATCCTGTACCGCGGCTTGATTGATGGTCTGCTGCGGGTTTGGGCCTTTCTGCGGACCGCTCCTCGCGGCACCGTGGCGCTCGTCGTATCGGTTGCGCTTCTCGTCGTCGTCGGTCTGGGAGGTATGGGAGCTTACCTCCTGTGGGAACGTCGCATCGAAACGAAACGGACGTTCTATTACACGATGCTCGACCAATGCATGAATGCCTGTGATGCCGAACGAACGGAAGACACGCTCCTCAAGCTTCAAGTCTGGGCGGCCCGAGACGAATCCATCCCACGACGACTTCAGGCTCTCCGCAATCGCGAAGGTCCAGCGAGCGATCCCAAAATGCTCCGACTGATCATGCGCGGGCACTACCGCGATGGTCATCTGGACCTGGCCGCTCGCGAAGCCGCCAAGCTGGTCGAGAGCCTGCCCGAGGATTGGGAGGCCCGCTGCATTCTGGCCGACGATGCCTCTCGCCGTAACGATAAAGCGACGGTGCAAACCCAACTAGCAACGCTACCACTCGCAGCCGATACGGCGGTTGAGTTTATTCCGCCGTGGGTCGCCTGGTACGCCGCCCAACTCTTTCAGCGCCTGGGCGAAGCGAAGCGGTTCGACGACATGGTCGACTTTCTCGTTCGCAATGTCCTGCCGATCGTTCGCAGTCGAGACGCGGTTTACTTTGAGACGGATGCCAAGTTGCTCTTGATTGACTGCTATCGGATCGCACTGATGCAGCTCGATCGGCGACAACGGCTCGTCCAGTACTGGGTGCCTGTTCAGACAGCGAGCCGGTCCATTGTCGATACGCCGAACGTGTTGCTGCGACAGCTCCTCTGGCTCGGCCAAACGCAGCAGGTGCATCTCGAGTTCGTCGATGAATTCTATCGGCGAAAGCTCGTTACGGAGGATGAAGCCAAAGGGATGAAGGCCGATCTTGAAGGTCGCATCCGCGTGATTTGGGAGAAGGTGCTGACGCTCGAGGAGAAGATCCCGCAAGCCTACATCGGTCTGGCCGAGGCCAGCTTTCGCGCCGGCAAGTACGACGAAGCCATTGCTACGATCAATCGAGGATTGACCGCATGTGGTGGCGTGCCGGAATTGGTCGCGGATAAGGCCCTGCTGCTGCGGCGAATCGACCCGCAGGCCGGTCTGGCGTTCCTCGACCGGGCCGTTGAGATCGAGAAGCTCACCGTCGGTATGTGTCAGGTCTACACACAGGCCGCGCTGGCCGCGAGCCGTCCGGATAAGGCACTGGATGCCTGCCGTCACGCGCTGAAGCTTCAGCCGGGCCTGTTGTGGGCCGCCCGAACCGAGGCTGAGATTTGCCTCAAATTGGACCGACCGACCGAAGCCGTCGCCGCCCTAAAGTCGGTGCGCGAGTTTCTTTCAACCGACGCCGATGGCTGCAAACAGTACATCAAGGCACTGCACGGTTGCGGTTCGATCGCGCTGGCCGAGCAGTTTCTTGAAGAGGTCGATGTCGAGAAAAAGCCGATCGAAGTCGAGTTAGCCGGGGCGAATGCGTTCCTCGAAATTGGCCGCCAGGACCTGGCCGTGAAGTGGGCCAAGCGCGTGATCGATCGCGAGCCGCTGAACATCAAGGCTCTGTTGATTGCAGCCGAGGGTTTACGGGTCCAGGCCGAATTGCCCGAACGGGGTTGGGATCAGGAGAAGGCACGCGAATCCCTGCAGTGCTACCATGCGGTCCTTCGGCAACAGGACGATAACCTCGCCGTTGTCAACAACATCGTGTGGCTGGAGCTCAAGGCGATCGGCCAGCCGAAACTGGCATTTGATTCATCCGAGTTGCTACGAAAGCGGCAGAACGACGTCGCACTGCCGGCGGACTACATGGAGACGCTCGCCGCCGTGTATATCGCCACCGGCGATTTTTCGAGCGGTAAGAAGCTGCTGATGCAAGCGATTGCGACCGCGGGGCCACGGCCGAGTTTCTACATCCACCTGTCGCTGGCCCATATTGGCCTCAAGCAACCACAAGTCGCCGAGCAGTATTTACTCAAGGCGTTTGACATGCCAATGTCGTCGCGCGACCGCGCCGATTTAATGGACACGGTTCAGTTGCTTCAGAAACGCTAATACGCGGGGGCAACCGATGTCCGAAGACGAGGCATTCCGCGACCTGATTCGACGCGTTCGCGCCGGCGACCAGCAGGCAGCCACCGAGTTGGTACGCCGATACGAGCCGGAGATTCGCCGTGCGGTACGACTTCGCCTCGACGACAAACTCGGGCGTGTCCTAGATTCCGTCGATGTCTGCCAATCGGTCATGGGCAATTTCTTCGTTCGTGCCGCGGCCGGACAATTCGACATCGAGCACCCGGCGCAACTCTTCAAGCTGCTAGTAACGATGGCGCGGAACAAGATTCTCGATCACGCCCGCAAGCCGGCCAATCGTCCCGTGGCCCTCGGCGACGAGGAATGGTCGCAACAGGTCGCGGCCAACACGGAAACCGCTCACGCACTGGCCAGCGAGCGTGAGCTGCTGGAAGAGATTCGCCGGCGGCTGTCGGCCGAGGAACGCGAGATCGCTGACTTAAGGGCTAAGGGCTGTGACTGGGCGACGGTTGCCAAGCACATCGGCGGTACGCCCGAGGCGCTTCGCAAAAAACTAGCGCGGGCAGTGGACCGTGTAGCGCGTGAGTTGGGCTTGGAGGAAGTCGCCGGCTAAGCCTAAGCCGTGTGGGACTGCGCCGTCCCGCGACGTGGCCAAAGCGATACGACGAGAAGTGCAATCCCTACAAAGAGCAGCAGTGTCGACCAACTGACATAGTGGACTTTCGTGTCGATCTTCCATGTGACATTCGCGACAACGGCTTCGCCGGATCCAGTGACTGTTACTCCGGATTTGGCCTGTACCTCGGTATTCGGCGGAACACTGATCGTTTCGGACTGGATCTTTGTCGCTTTGCGGTAATGGAAGAGCGGCGACGACGGCAGGCCGACGCAAAACTCGGTCTCGGATGGCCGGTCTGGCACCGCGCCGACGCCAGGCATTTCCACATTCTCCCACCCGACGGCCATCGTCGGATCGGAAGTATGTGAGTAGTGCGGCCACAGGCCCACGGCGCAAAATGCCAACCCCGCGATGCGCAAAACCCACTGTCTCCGATTTGACATCGCACGATCCTCCATCGCAGATTCGATCATGCGTCGAGCAAGAGCAACAAGGGGTTTTCGAGCATCGCGGCCATGCGGCGGGTGAATCGTGCGCCGTCGGCCCCGTCGATAACGCGGTGGTCGTAGCTCAGACTCAGTGGCATCATCAGCCGGGGCACGAATTGGCCGTCCTTCCACACAGGTTCCAGACGTGCTCGCGATAACCCGAGAATCGCGACTTCCGGCCAATTCACGATTGGCGTAAAGCCAACGCCGCCGATACTGCCCAAATTCGTAATCGTGAATGTGCCGCCCTTCATCTCGTCCAGCGGCAACTTTCGCTGCCGGGCGCGCTCGGCAATCTCGGCGACTTCCGTCGCTAACTCGCGGACCGACTTCTTGTCCACATCGCGAATGACGGGTACGAGCAAGCCGCGGTCCGTATCGACGGCGACACCGATGTGCACGTACTGCTTTTTCACAAGGCGATTACCCGCCGGATCGAGGCTGGCATTGAAGTGCGGAAACTCCTTGAGGGCCACGGCCGCGGCCTTAATTGCGAACGCTGTGACAGTGAACTTAGGCCCCTTCCCAGCCGCTTGCTCCTTGCGAAATGCTTCCAGGTCGGTGATGTCGGCAAGATCGTGTTGTGTGACATGCGGGACTTGCGACCACGCGACGGCCATTTGCTCCGCGGTCTTACGGCGGATCAACTCCAGCGGCTGGAACTCGACCGGCCCCCATTTGCCGAAGTCGGGGTGCGCCGGCGCAGCGATAGAGGTACCACCGCCACTGGGTCTCGTCCGTTGCGAGAACGCAATGACATCGTCCTGCGTCACACGCCCCCGCGGCCCGGAGCCGCTGACTGATTCCAGTTCGACACCGAGCTTTCGGGCTAGGCGGCGAGTCGCCGGGCCAGCCGGGACTAACTTCGCATGAGTTGGGGCCCGCGGCGCGTCGGCATGTTCGCCATTTCGTCCGACCGAAGCGATCGCCGGAGTTGGCGTACGTTTGGCGTCGCTGGCTTCGACCTTGGCCGCCGGTTTCGACACGACTTTGTCCGGAGCCTTGGCCGGGGCCGCGGCACCGGCCTCCACGCGAAAGATCACCTGCCCGGCCTTAACCGTATCGCCTTTTTTGACCAGGACATCGACGAGTGTGCCGGTGTGGGCCGAGGGAAGTTCCAGCGTGCTCTTCTCGGCTTCTACGACGAGGAGGATATCACCCACCTTTATCGCGTCGCCCTTTGCGACTCGGACTTCGGCAACGATGCCCTCGTTGACGCTTTCGCTCAAAGCTGGAAGAACAATGTCGGTCGGCATGGCACGCTCGGAATGTCGGTATGGATCGTGAATCGCCCGTTCGTTGCATTCGGCGAGCCCTTCTCGCCGAATTCCGACGCCGGGCATATCAGGCTCTGACCGGATCGACCTTCTCGGGGTCGACACCCAGGTCCTGAATCGCCTGCGCGACAATCTGTGGTTTGATCTCGCCGGCCTTCGCCAAACGGGCCAAGGCCGCCACGGTAATGCACTCGGCATCGACTTCGAAATGTCGCCGCAAAGCCTCACGGTCGTCGCTGCGGCCGAAGCCGTCGGTTCCGAGCGCTGTCAGGCCTCCCGGAACCCATTTCTGGATCATCTCTGGCAGTGCCTTCATCGAATCCGTCGCCGCGACGAAGACTCCACTCTCCTTGGCAAGCAGCGATTCAACGTAGCTGAGCCGTGGCGACTGGGTGGGATGCAAGCGGTTCCACCGCTCGCACGCCAAGGCATCGCGGCGTAGCTCCTTGTAACTGGTCGCGCTCCAGACGTCGGCGGCAACACCATACTTCTCGCTCAGAATCGACTGGGCACGAATACACTCGTTGACGATCACATTCGAGCCGAGCAGGTGAACCTTCGAGAGCTTTGACTGAACCGACGACGACTTGAACTTGTAGAGGCCCTTCAAGATGCCGTCAGCCACGCCGTCCGGCATCGGTGGCATGGCGTAGTTCTCGTTGCAGAGCGTGATGTAGTAAATCAGGTCTTCGCCGGCCTCGACCATGCGGCGAATGCCATCCTGAATGATGACGGCAATCTCGTAGGCAAATGCCGGGTCGTATGCAACGATATTCGGTACCGTCGACGCAAGAATGTGGCTGTGCCCGTCCTGATGCTGCAGCCCCTCGCCGTTGAGTGTCGTACGGCCGGCCGTTGCACCGAGCAGGAACCCGCGACAGCGAGCATCCGCCGCGGCCCAAATCGAATCGCCGATTCGCTGGAAGCCAAACATCGAGTAATAGATGAAGAATGGAATCGTCGGGATGCCGTGAGTAGCGTATGCCGTCCCCGCCGCCGTGAACGATGCCATCGCACCGCACTCGGTGATGCCTTCCTCAAGAATCTGGCCGTCGGTCGCTTCGCGGTACTTCGAGGCGAATTTGAAATCGACCGGCTCGTAGAGTTGCCCCGTCGAGGCATAGATGCCCACTTTGTTGAAGAGCGGGTCCATGCCAAATGTGCGCGCTTCGTCGGGAATGATCGGCACAATGTACTTGCCGAGACTCGGATCGCTCAGCAACACATCGCGAAGCATGTTAACGTACACGAACGTCGTCGAGGGGTTCTTGCCCGTCGTACTGCCGGCGAAAAAAGTCTTGAAGCGGTCGAGGGACGGCGCTTTGAGCGGTCCGGCCCGAACGATCCGCGCGGGCAGCGATCCACCCAGGTCGGCCCGGCGGCTCTTCAGGTACTCCATTTCGGGACTGTCGTCGGCCGGCTTATAGAACGGGACCTTCTCGAGTTGCTCGTCGGTCACCGGCAAATTGAAGCGATCGCGGAAGTGGCGAATGGCCTCGACCGTCATCGTCTTCTGGTTGTGCGTCGTGTTTTTGCCTTCGCCGATTTCGCCGAGGCCGTAACCTTTGATCGTCTTGACGAGAATCACGGTCGGCGTGCCACGATGCTCGACGGCGGCTTTGAATGCCGCATGAACCTTGACGGGATCGTGGCCGCCACGCCGTAGATTCTTGATGTCCTCGTCAGAAAGGTTTTCGACCAACGCGAGCAATTCGGGGTCGGTGCCGAAGAACTTCTCGCGGATGTAGGCCCCGGTCTCAACGACGTACTTCTGGTACTCGCCGTCGACCACTTCCGCCATGCGCTGCATCAACTTGCCACTTGTGTCCTTCTCAAACAACGGATCCCAATCGCTGCCCCAGACGACCTTGAGGACGTTCCATCCAGCCCCACGGAAGGCAGTCTCAAGCTCCTGAATGATCTTACCATTGCCGCGGACGGGTCCGTCGAGCCGTTGGAGGTTGCAATTGATGACGAAGATGAGGTTGTCTAGCTTCTCGCGAGCGGCCAACGTGATGGCCCCAAGCGATTCCGGCTCGTCGGTCTCGCCGTCACCGAGAAACGCCCAGACGTGCTGGCCCGATGTGTCCTTGAGGCCCCGCTGTTCCAGGTAACGATTGAATCGGGCCTGATAGATCGCGGTAATCGGGCCCAGACCCATGGACACGGTCGGGAACTGCCAGAAGTTCGGCATCAGCCACGGATGCGGGTAACTCGAAAGTCCGCCGCCGGCCGCAAGCTCTTTGCGGAAGTTCTCCAGGTGTGTGACCGTCAGGCGGCCTTCGAGGAAGGCGCGGGCATAGATCCCCGGAGATGCATGCCCCTGGAAGAAGACCAGGTCGGCCCCGCCCGATGCATTGGGTCCATTGAAGAAGTGGTTGAACGCCACTTCGTAGAGCGTCGCGGCCGAGGCATAAGTCGCGATGTGTCCGCCGTTGTGTCCGCGGGCGACCATCGCCATCGCGTTCCACCGGACCAGGCTCTTGATCTTGCGCTCGATCGCGCGATCGCCCGGGTATTCCGGTTCGTCCTCAGCGGGAATCGTGTTGACGTAAGCGGTGTTGAATCCCGTCGCCGCCCGAACGCCATGGCGTTGGGCAGCCATCTGAAGCTGAGTGAGCAGGAAACTAGCCCGCTCGGGACCGGCCGTCTCCAGAACTGCATCGAGGGCATCGAGCCAGTCCTTGAGTTCCTCGGGGTCCGCCTCGATTTCCGCGGCCTGGTGAACGCCATTTACGCCACCGACCTCGACTTCCGACGCGACCACTTCGGCCGGCATATCTCGCCTCCTGGGTACTATTCGCCGCTACCCGGCCAGCGCGAGGGAGAGGGACTGCCGGGACATTGGTATCGTAAGGAATCACCACCGACTCGCAAAGCCCGACCTCCGCACGCCGCCAAGCCTATGGCTGGGTGAGAAACGGATGAGAAACGCGCGACGGCTTTCCAACTCCAGCGTTGGTGTTATGACGTGCTGCCAGGGTGGCAGAACGAGCGAAGATAACTCCAAGTCCTGAGGTGCGAAATGGTGCGTCGGCTACTTGCGGCGGCCCTGGCGTCGGCACTCGTGTTTAGCGGTATCGGTGTGTCGGAACTCCGAGCGTCCGAACAAGGCAGCAAGGTCGCCTCGGTGACCAAAGCCGGTAAAGCGAAGGGCAAGAAGAGCGCAAAGAAGGGCAAGAAGGGCGCAAAGAAGGGTAAGAAGGGCGCAAAGAAGGGTGCCAAGAAACCCGCGAAGAAGGGTGCCAAGAAGGGCTAGGTGGCCATCGGGTCGCCACCACTGACGATTCCGCGGCCGCGCCGTTCCGGCGCGGCCGCGTCATTTTCTGCGAAATCATGTGCGTTCGCCGTGCGGGAGGGGCGGCGCGGGGTTTGCGTTAGCGCGGGTGCCGCAAACTTGAGAGGCATCCCGCATGAGACGCAGATTGGTCGTTCCCATCGTCGTGGTCGCACTGGCGGCCGCACTCGCCGCCAACTCATCCGCCCGCCAACCGCAAGCCAAGGGCAAGGCGGCCCTGTCGCCGAAGGAGCAGTGGGCCAAGGCCGTCGAGCGTGGTGTCGCCTACCTGAAGGCGCGGCAGGCCGAGGACGGTACCTGGAGCAAGGCGGCCAGCCCCGGCGTCACCGGCATCGTCCTCACCGGGCTTCTCAAGTGCGGCGTCGCACCCGATGACCCGGTCGTGGCCAAGGGGCTGAAGTTCGTCGAGTCGCAGGTGGACGAGACGACCGGGCACATCGCCGGGCCGAACGCCCGCCTCGGCCTGCACAACTACGGCACCTGCGTCAACCTGACCGCCCTCGCCCTGGCCGACCGCGACGGCAAGTACAAGGCCGTCGTCACACGAGCCGCCGACTTCCTCAAGCAGCTTCAGTGGGACGAGAGCGAGGGCAAGTCGCCGGCCGACCCGATCTACGGCGGGGCCGGCTACGGCGGCGGCTCCCGGCCGGACATGTCGAACACCAGCTTCTTCCTCGACGCCCTCGGCGTCGCCGGCGTGCCGAAGACCGACCCGGCGTTCAAGAAGGCCGTCGTCTACGTCAGCCGGTCGCAGAACCTCAAGAGCGAGTTCAACGACCAGCCGTGGGCCGGCACGATCAACGACGGCAGCTTCATCTACACCGCCAGCGGCGACACTCGCGGCGACACGCTCGCCGACGGCAAGAAGCCCGGCTACGGCAGCATGACCTTCGCCGGCCTCAAGGGGCTGATCCAGTGCGGCGTGCCGCGAGACGACCTGCGGGTGCAAAAGGCGCTCGGCTGGCTGCGCGAACACTACAGCGTGGACGTGAACCCCGGCATGGCCGACGGCTCCGGCCCGCGCGGCCTCTACTACTACCTGATGACGATGGCCAAGGCGCTGACGGCCCTCGGCGAGCCGACGTTCGTGGACGCCAAGGGCGTCGCCCACGACTGGAAGCGCGACATCACGATGGCGTTGGCGAACCGGCAACAGAAGGACGGCGGCTGGGCGAACGACATCGCGGCGTGGATGGAGACGGAGCCGGACCTCTGCACCGCCTACGCCCTGATCGCCCTGAGCTATTGCAAGCCCGCCGACTGATGAAGCCGTGCGTTAGCCCCGGAGGGGCGGCCGTGGGTAGCCAGGGGCGTCAGCCCCTGGAATCGAGATATGCCTATGCGTCAGCCCCGGAGGGGCGACAGCCGCCGCCCCTCCGGGGCTGATCGCTCGTGGGACCAAGATTCCAGGGGCTGACGCCCCTGGCTACCCACGGCCGCCCCTCCGGGGCTGAGACACGGGCCGACCCAGAATTTGCGCACCGAGCCACCGGACCTTTTTAGGACGAACGCCATGCGAACAACCACGCCGCGTCGCGGCTTCACCCTGATCGAACTGCTGGTCGTCATCGCGATCATCGCAGTGCTGATCGGCCTGTTGCTCCCCGCCGTGCAAAAGGTCCGCGAGGCCGCCGGCCGAGCCAAGTGCCAGAACAATCTCAAGCAAATCGGCCTGGCCGTCCACAGCCACCACGACGCCAAGGGCTACCTGCCGCCCCTGGTCCTCTGCGGCGCCGGCGTCGAGGACTACAACCCCGGCATGCAGAACATCTGGTACGAATTCCGGCACACGCCGACGTTCATTTACCTGCTGCCATACCTTGAACTGGGCACCATCTATGACCGCTGGAACATTCACGTCAACGGTAACGACAACGTCACCCCGGGCCAGGCCGGCGGCCCGACGAACGCGGTGCTGGCCCCCGGGCCGCAGGCGATATTCCTGTGCCCGTCGATGCCCGACCCGGTGAACCCGGTCTACGCCTCGTACGGCAGCTACGGCTTCTGCCGCGGCAACTACAACATCCACTCACCGCGACAGGCGGGCGACATCGGCAGCAACTCGGCCTACGGCTGGACGTACAGCGACGGCGCGTTCGGCAGCGCCTGGGACGGCGGGCTGACCCCGGACCTCGCAGCCGGCCTGATCGCCAAGCACGCTGCCGACCCGAACTTCTGGTATCCGTTCAGCCGGTGCAAGTTCACCCTCGCCAGCATCACCGACGGCACGTCGAATACATTCGCCTGTGGCGAGCTGCACCACATCCTGGAGGGGTACACGACGACGACCGTCAACGGCGTGTCGGTCGGGTCCGAGGCCGTCCCGTCGTCCGGTCCGACCGCGTGGGGAGCGAATGGCGGCGACTACTACTGCGAGGGCACGACCAACGTCCCGATGAACAAGCGATCGGGGCCGTACTACAGCCGGACCATGACCGGCAACGTCGAGGCACTTCGGGACGTGACATTCAACAGCCCGGTCTACTCGTTCCGCAGTACGCACTCCGGCGGGTGCAACTTCGCCCTCTGCGACGGGTCGGTCAAGTTCGTCACCGAGCGGATCGCCATGCCGACGTACAAGGCACTCGGCAGCCGCAACGGCGGTGACGTGGTGGGAGACTACTGATGCCCGCCCCAATAACCCGCCGCGCGTTCCTCGCGGCGGCCGCGGCGGCGACGGCCGGTTGCGGCCAGGGGATTGCCGTGCCGAAGACGGTACCCGTCCGCGGCCGCGTGACCGTCAAGGGCAAGCCGGCGGCCGGCGTGACCGTGACGTTTCACCCGCGGTTCGACGTCGGGCCGGTGAAGTTCACCCCGTCGGGGACGACTGGCCGAGACGGCGGGTTCACCCTCAGCACCGCGTCGCCCGGCGACGGCGCGCCGCGGGGCGAATACGTCGTCACGTTTGCCCAGATGCAGGTGCAGACCGACCGCAAGGCCGGCAACCTGGAGGTCGAGGTGGATGCCTGGAAGGGCAAGTACGGCGACCCGGCCGCGTCCAAGTGGACGGCAACGGTCGGGCCGTGCGAGACACAGTTGGAGCCGTTCAACCTTGAATAGTCGTCCGCCACAGATCGACCGCGACAAGCCCGCAGCGCCAGCAATGGCGACAACCCCTCGCCCTTGCTGGCGCTGCAGCCTCGTAGCGGTCATGGTCCTCGCCGGCTGTGCGGCCGGGCGTGACCCGGTCCACCCCGTCGCCGGCCAAGTCCTGGTGAACGGCCGGCCGGCCGCCGATGCAATGATCGTATTTCACCCGGTCGGCGTCGCGGCTGGGCGGGCCGTGCGGCCGGTCGGACGGTCAGACGCCGACGGCTGCTTCCGCCTGATGACGTATGTGGCCGGCGACGGCGCCCCGGCCGGGGAGTACGCTGCCACCGTGGTCTGGCCGGACCGCTCGTTGCCGGTCGACGAGTGCCTCGGCGACCTCGCCCACGACCGGTTCAAGGGCCGTTACGCCGACCCGGCGCGGTCGCCGTGGCGGTTCACCGTTGTACCGGGGCCGAATGCCGTCGAGGTGCGGATCGTCGACGGCTGGTTGATGCCGCGGCTGCGCGACATCGACGCGGCGACCCGTCCGTGAGCCACGAGCCGCAACGATTGGTCGGATGCGTTCTGCCGGCCTACTTGGTGAGGTCGGCGACCTTCTTCATCGTGCGGAACAGGTCGTCCGGCTGGAACTCGGCCGCGCGGTTGAAGCGAGCCTTCAGGCCCTGGGCGATGAAGTCGCGATTGGTGGCGTCCCGGACGTGCACGGGCAGCTTGGCTTTCACCTCCGCGAGCGCCTTGCCGATGGCTCCGTCGGCATCGACGTCCGTCCGCAGGCTCTCGATGGCCCAGATCAACTGTTGCGCGGTGTCGAAGTCGACCCAGGCGTCCTTGGGGTCGGCCGGCGGGGCCATCGCCGCTGTCGCGATCGCGTGGATCAGCTTCTTGGTGGTCGCCGTGTCATAGCGTGCACCGTCGAGGCCGGCGAGGGCGGAGTCGCAGTAGGCAATGAGCTTATCCGCAGCCTTCTTCACCTCAGCCTTGGCCCCGAACGGGCGGTCGCTAAACGCCTTCGTAAGTTGGGAGTAGTCGCCCAGAAGAGCCTTGGCCTCGCCAGCCTTGGCATGGTCGGCGACGAACCTGGCGAGGAACGACTGTCCGTACCGCGGCTGCGACCGCCCGGGCACGCCAGCAAAGCCGCGCTGCTGTCGCCAACTGTACGGCTCCAGGTCGTGGTGGCAGGCGGCACAGTCGAACTGGGCAAGGTCAAGGACGGCTGTTTTCGGGTCACCGGCCTCGTCGGCTAGCAGCTTCATCGATGCCCGCAAAGTCATGATCGCGCCGACGGCGACCTGGCGGGCCGGCTGCGACTCGGCCTTGCCGCGGAAGTGGAACAGCTTCCAGCTCTTTTCGGAATCGTCCGCTGCGAGCTTCACCAAATACGGTAGGTCTTGGGCGAGCTTGTAGTGATAGGGCTGGTCGAAGCTGTGGCGCATCACTTCAAGCGGTGGCAGCGGCGGGTGGCCGGCGGCGTACATCTCGTGGGTGACGAACCGTCCCTCCGGGAGGCTGCCAACGTGGCACGAGGTGCAACGATCTGCCCGCTTAACCGGGTTGCGCATATCCCACTGGCCGAGCTTTTCCTTCTCATCAGGGGTCTTCTGCCTCCAAGCCTGGTTTGCATGCGCCAGGCCCCAATCCTTCGCAAACCCATGACAGGCTTCGCAGCCGACGCCAAACGCCGTGTAGAATTCCTCGAAGACCTTCGACCCCGGCTTCGTTTCCGGCATGAGATCGACGGCGTGGCATGTCAGGCACTGTGGAGCACGGCTTACGTCGTACTGAAGCAGTCTGGACATCTGTTGGCCGAGTTTCGATTTGAGAGCCTCGTACCCAAGACCATGTAGGTCGGTCTTCTCCCAAATCGTCGATTCGTCCATGCGAACGAACTCAGTCGCCCCTCCGGGACGCTTGTCCGCCGGTGTCGGTTGCAGGTGGCAACGGATGCAGTTATCGGCCCCAGCGATGCGTTCCAGCGCCTTGGCCGGGATAATCGGAGGTTGCCCCGTTGAATGGGAGCCGAGAAGGACCAGCCCAGACAACCCTAGCGCAACGGCGAACGGGCGAAGCCTGTACATGTTGGTCCTCCTCCAGCGGACGGCCATACTCATGGCAGCGTGACTTGCCTCAGCGCATCTTGGAACTTCGCCGGCGTAAAGTCCTTCGGGTTGTCGAGCCGCTTCGCCCCAGCTGGGAACGCGAGCGTTCCGCGGGCCTTCAGCAAGGCATCACGCATTCCGCCATCCACAGCCAACTTCCTCTGCTCGACAAGGCTCTGGTAGTTCGCGGCTAGCGCCAGGTAGCGCTGCGTTGCGTCTTCCCAGTCCGTCGTCGCGTAGAAGGTCAGGCCGTCGCGCGTCTCGGATCGCAGGCCGTCGACAGTCAACTTCTTGAAGAGCGCGAGCGTCTGGTCCGCAGGAATTGCAACCTTCGCATTTCGGGCGGCGGCGAGCCATCCGACGAGCGCCTTGTGGGCCGTATTGGCCTCGGCCTTGACTACAACGGGGTCCGGGTACGGCGCCGCCATCGCAGTAGTCAGCTTCCCAACGATGTTCGAGGACATGGAAGGCAAGCTGCCGCCCGCGTCAACGCTTTCGAGTCGTGGGAAGTACCATGTGCCAAACGGCAACGCACCGACCTTCAGTCCGGCATACCGTGGGTTCTGCCGCCAGGGGATGTTGTCGATACCTTCCGGTGCCGGAATGGTGTGATGGCATGCGAAGCATCCGTATTCGGAGAACTCTGGCCACGGCGTCGCATCGGCCGCGGCTTTCGACGCCCGAGCTATGACCAGTTCGAGCGCCGCTTTTGCGGTCGCGACTTGGCCGACGGCCCACGCCCGCGCCTCAAAATCGTCCCCGTATCGCTCCTGGCTTCGTCCCCAGTGGCGCAGATAGTTAGCTTGATACGCCGAAAACTCAAACGCGAGCCGCGGGTGACCGGCGGCGATCAGGTCGTGGTTGACCTCTTTGGTCGCATCGCCGACATGGCAGCCGGCACAATTCTCAGCGCGTGTCTCCAAATCTCGCAGATCGCGGTAGCCGAGCTTTTCCGGATGATCGAGCGGCAGCGCTTTCCACCCCGGTTGGTAGTGAGTCGATTTCCAGTTGCCGGCCGGGCCGTGGCAGCTCTCGCAGCTCACGCCGTCGGCAAATGGATCGCGCGGGTCGCTGCATTGTCCGGCTGGCGTCGTATGGCATGCCAGACAACGGGTTTCCTCGTGCGCCGGCTTCCAGCCCGCCCCGAGGTTAGCAATCATTTGCTTTGAGCGAGATTCCTTCAGAACCTCGTGCGCTCGAATGTGCGGGTCATGCACCCACGTCGAATACTCGCTGCCCTGGCTTCCGAGCGGACCTTGCGCGTTGTGGCATCCCATCGCGGCACAACCGCTCGCACCGACAAACTTCACCGACGACATCGGGCCAGTGGGCGGCGGAAGCTGTCCGCCCGTCTCGGGGCCAGCCCGCAGCGCAACGCTCCCAACGCCGACAGCAGCGATTGCGAGTATCGGAAGTACGGAGCGGCGTGACACGGAAGCGGTCTCCCTAGCGCGGGATCGCGATATCGTTCAAGTTTCCAGTCGCGACTCGGGGGCGTCAACCATTTCGTCGGCTTTTCTACGGCAAGCGCTTCGTCCGTGCGCGGCACACCGCGCCGATTGCGTCGGTTTTATCCCACGGTTTCGCGGTCGTAACGATGACACCGCTATCGACCGACGCGAAGTGCGGCGACCAGTGCCACGAACAGGGTTGACTCGTCCGGCACGGTTGCCAAGCTATCTGCTGACCAGGACCTATCTCGTAGGACGGCACATGAACGAGACTCCGCTGTTCGTTGGACTCGATGTCGGCGGCACAACCATGAAAGCCGGCGTTGTCGATGACAACGGAAAACCCCTTTCCACCCCGGCCACTCTGCCCACCGAGGCCGGCAAGGGCCAGGAACACGGTCTCGGCGTTATGGCCGAGACCATTCGACAGGCGGCGATGGCGGCCCACGTCAGCATGGATGAAATCGCGGCCATTGGCGTCGCAACGCCTGGTTCGATGGACATCGCGGCCGGCCTGATCCTCGATCCACCCAACCTGAAGCCTTGGCGCAACGTCCCCGTGCGCCAGTTCATCGCCGACACTTTCGGGCTTCCGACCGCCTTTCAGAACGACGCGAACGCGGCCGCGCTTGGCGAGTTTTGGGTTGGCGCTGGCAAGGAATACCGGAGCATGGTGCTGTTCACTCTCGGCACCGGTATCGGCGGCGGAATCGTTATCGGCGACCAAATCCTCGAAGGGGAACACAGTCACGGCGGCGAACTGGGACACATCAAGATCGAGATGACACGCCCGCGGCTGTGTGGGTGTGGAAAGCGCGGCTGCCTAGAGGCGTACGCCAGCGCGACAGCGATCGTGCAACGAACTCACGAAGCCCTCAACGCCGACGATGGACGTTCGTCGCTGCACGCAGTCGTACGGGCCACGGGCGAACTAACCGCAAAGGACGTGTTTCAAGCCGCAGCCGCCGGAGACGCACTCGCAGCGGCCATCGTGGACGATACGGCCAAGTACCTGGCCATTGGTGCGGCCAACCTGATGCACGTGATCGATCCGCAGGTGATTGCCTTTGCGGGCGGGATGACGGCGGCTGGGGAGCCGTTACTGAACGCGATCCGGGCGAAAGTTCACGACTACGCTTTCGCAGTTCCGGCGACGATGTGCCAGATTCGCTACGCCCAACTTGGTAGCGACGCCGGCTTCATCGGCGCGGCCGGGTGCGGCCGGCTGTTGTGGCAAAAGGTCAAGAATCGGTAGCCAGGTCTGGCGATTACGGTCGCCGCTCGGCGAGTGCGTCGCGAACGAGTTTCGTCAGTTCGGCCAAGCCTTCGTCGTACCGTTTGGCGCGGAAGTTCTCGATCAGCTTCGAGCGGATCGACCGGAATTCGGATGAGCTGATCAGCGACCGTGCCGATTCCGTAATGTCGAAATACAGGTACGTCGGTTCACGGCAAATCAAGACGACGATGCCTTCGATGCGCTCTGCACGTTCGCGTTGTCGTGCCCAGTCGCGGAAGTAGTCCTCGCGTTCCTTGGCCGACATGGCCTTAACCCGCTCGACGTCCCTTTCCGGCACCGTCGCATACGTTTCGATCAGTAGTTCCTTCCCGAAACGATGGGCAATTTGCCGAACGTCCTCGTTCGCCTTGGCAATGGCTTCTGACGAGAAGAACTTGCCCTCGTCCTTGATGGGTTTCGCCTCAGCGCGAGCGACTTCGGCCGGACCCATGCTTGGGATATCGCGTACCGTTCGTGTTGCCAGGAAGCGCTTCACTTCCGACACATCGACAAACAAGCTCAACGATTGAGCATCCAGCGAGCCGCCCTGAGTGACACCGACCAGCTCAGCCTTGTCGTTGACGAGTGGGCCACCCGAGTCGCCCGCGTTCGTCGGTGAGTCAGTCTCGACGATCTTAGCCTCGAACTGGACGACGCCCGATTCCAGTTTCGCGCGCCACTTCTTGTGGTAGACCTGCCGCACCTTGCCCGGTGTGTATACCCACAGCGCACCGCTTTTGCCGGGGTTCCCGACGGAGTGTACCGGTTGCCCTGGCATTGGGCTATCCGGGGCCAACGTCAGCGCCTGCGCACCCTCGGGCACACGATCGATTTGGATCAGGGCCAGATCCGCTTGCTTGTCGCGCGCGACAACTCGGCCCCGCACGCCAAGTTGCCGCGATCGCTTTTCGTAGTACTCCTTCTCGGCCACCGGCTTCGAGTCACCCACTTCGTAGGTCGGAAAATACACGGTGACGCGATCGACATCGCCGACGACGTGGTAGTTGGTCAGGATCAAATGGCGGCGTCGGTCGATTAGCGATCCCGTCCCACTCGCAACGAGGTTGCCACGCTCGGAACGAATCCAAACCGTGGACTTGAGCGTATCGCGATAGACACGAACTCCAGCGTCCGGCTGAGCGAATGCCGGGACAGCCAGGCCAAGCACGACGACAGTCGCGGTCGATCGACAAAACATGGCGACATTCCTCCGTTCGACGGGTTCACCTGAATTGTCGTCGCACCGCCACTCGCGGACAAGTCACCGCCAGACCACGACATCGCCGAACCGTCGTCGCAACGCTCGTCCCAACCGCGTGCGGCCATCGATGCCGATGCCGATCACCAATAGCTGGCTGAGATCATTCAGGCAGGGCGAACGGATGAGAGCTTCGACTCCCGCTTCGCCGATTGGGTTATGAGACAGGTTCAGCCGCTGAAGGCCGCGACGATGCACCGAGGTCGCCAATGCGCCCGCACCAGTGGACGCAATTTCGTTATTGACGAGATCGAGGTGCCGTAAAGCCGGTAGCTTCCATGTCTCGGCCAAGGCAATGCAACCGGCGTCGGTCAATCCGCCGCTGTGCAGGTCCAGCAGGACCAGCTGCTGGAAGTACGGCGATTCGCACAGGGCCGCTACGCCCGCATTGAGAGGCCACTCATGGCCCAGCAGCAATGACCGAACGTGCGTGGCCGCCGGTGATTTCGCCAGCGCTTCCAGTGTCTCGCGGTGAACCGACGACGTGGGTTGAATGTGAACCGAGACGTATTTTGTCGTCCGTTCCAACGCATCGGCAATGGACAGGTAAGTCGTCGGATCGATGAATGGTTCCACGAAACCACGGCGAAAGCGGTAGCGCGAGAACCGCTCTTCGAGCGGACCAGCCCACTCAAGTCCGAACTCGGCTTCGAGTTCGGCGATACGCGTCGCCACTCCGAGAGTCGGATTGAGAGCATCCTGGCACTGAAGGCGGATAAACTCGCCGCGCGGATCGCCTCGCTCCTCCAACCAATCCGCATAAACCAATCGGGGCAGATCGTCGTCGGGTGCTGCGCGGATCGCCTGGAGGAATGTCGCCTCGCTCATCCTGGACTGTTTTACCGAGCCTATGATGAACCAAGGAGATGCCATGACGACGATGCGATTCAAGACAACGATGCGGTGCAACGGCTGTGTTGAGAAGGCAACGCCGTACCTCGACCGTGTGCCTGGCATGGTGTCGTGGAGCGTGAACACCGCGATCCCCGACAAGGTCCTCACCGTCACGGGCGATGGCGTGACCGCGGCCGGCGTTAGCGACGCCATGGCAAAAGCCGGATTTCAGCTTCTCGGCTCGGCCGAATCGACATAGCCGCTGACCATGGCCTCCCAACGCGCGGCGGGCCACTAGCTCGTTTTCCACTCTAACAGGTGGCCGCTGCACCTCCGCGGCAATCCGGTGAGGAGTCACGCGGTTGGGCCGACCAACGCCGAGTATCGTCCCGATAGCACTTCTCCGAGCCATGCGGCCCGGAAATTGGGTCAAGAACCTGCCGTGTCTGGCCGGACTTGTGTTCTCGGGCCAACTGTTTCTGCCGGCGGCCCAAGCCATGGCCGCGCTGGCGTTCGCGACGTTTTCGTTGATGGCATCGGCCGGCTACCTGCTCAACGATGTGGTGGATCGCGAGCGTGACCGGGCCAATCCCCGCACGGCCGGTCGGCCCGTGGCAACCGGCGAACTTCCGGTTTGGATTGCCGTCGCGGCGTCCATCGTCCTTGCCGCCTGCGCAGCTTCACTGGCCAGCTACCTTGGTGTCAATTGCCTCATCGTCCTCATCGCGTATGCCGCACTCACGGCTCTTTACTCATTGCGGTTGAAGCGCACGGTGATCGTGGATGTCATGTGCGTGGCGCTTGGGTTCGTCTTGCGCGTTCTGTTCGGCGTCTATGCCCTTCGCGTGTTACCGACTCCGTGGATCATCCTCTGCATGTTCTTCTTGGCTCTGCTCGTCGGGTTCGGGAAACGCAAGGCGGAGTTGACTAACCTTGGCGATGGGGCCGAGTCCGCGCGACCGGTTCTGCGAAAGTACAGTTCGAGTTACCTCGACCTTGTACTCGGAATGATGGCGACACTGACGATCCTGACTTACACACTCTATTGTGTCGCGCCGCACCACACGCAGAGCCTCATCATCACCATCTTGCCGGTCGTCTATTGCGTGCTTCGCTACACCTACAAACTGATGGTCGAAGGAGGCGGCGAGTCGCCCGAGGGGGTCTTCTTACACGACCCAATGCTCTGGCTCGGCGTCCTGATGTGGCTCGCGCTGAATATCGTCGTACTGTATGGCCAATTCCGCTTTGTCGCCGACTTCGCATTCGACCTCGGAACGCATGCCAATGGGTGAATCGACCTTGCCCCGACGGTCGGTGCTCGGCGCTGATCTGCTTGCGGCGACCATGATCGCAGTGGCATTTGCCCTGGCGATTTGGACGACGGCGGACCTCCAGTGGCCGTGCGAAAGCGATTTCTACCGCGACATGGGTGCTGCTCAGTCCATTCTCGATGGACGAGTCGGTACCGACCCAGCCTACCTCGGCGAATTGGGCTGGTACAACCCGCTACAGCCCGTCATCGTCGCTGGGCTTTCCAAGGTCACTGGAGTGTCGTTGCACGTTCTGTACGCCCGCGTCGGGCCGTACCTGAATCTGCTTGGCCCGATCGGCTTCTACATTCTGACACGGCGACTCGTCGGAGCGTGGCCCGCGATGGCCTCACTGGGTGCGTATCTCTTCGTCGTCAACCCGTCTGCGCCGTCGTGGTTTCAGGCCACGTATTCTCCGTGGGCCTGGCCCATGAACGTTACGCAGGGTCTCTGTTACCTCACACTCGCAGCCTACGACGTTGCGGCGGAGACACGGAGCCTTTGGTGGAATCTGTTGACGGGCGTTCTCCTCGGTCTGACATTTCTCGGCCACGCAGCTCCAGCACTCCTGATTGTTGGGATGCTGACGCTTGCGACGGCGTTTGCACCACGCGGGGCAAGGCTCGTCGCGCTTCGTCGCTACATTCTCCTCGGTGCGATCTCGCTGGTTGTGGCATCGCCGTTCCTGCTGCCACTGGTCGCACGGTATCGGCTGCACGTTCTGAATCCGCTGCCGTCCGAGCAATCGAATTTCGGCCTCTTGTACGTCGCCCGTAGCCTTCTGGGCGCACGCACGGCGTTTGCCGCCATCGGGCTGGTGGCTGTGTACCGAAGTGCGGATAGCAAGGCGAGGTCGGCCACGTTGTCGCTGGTCGCGTCCTCGGCTCTGCTCCTGGCTTACAACATGACGGCCCAGGTGCTCCGTGATCGCGGCGTTGCTCGGTGGCCGCAGGCAGTCCCGGCCTATCACTTCCTCTTGTACTGGAAAGCCATCGAAGCGCTCCTTTTTGGCGTTGGCGCGACAACCGTCGCGCGATGGCTGACAAATCGCACGGCCCTGGTGCGGAACGAGCAATTAGCCCTCGTCGCCATGACCGCCCTGATTGTCGCCCTGCACCTCCCCGGATACCTCCGCGGACGGGAACTGGCGACGTTTCGAGCCGACTCGCTCGCCACCAATGCCGAACACGACCGCATCGCTCTGTACGACTGGCTCCTAGCTGAGACGCGACCAGACGATGTATTCCTTGCCGATCTGCTGACGGCATTCACAACGGTCGCCGCTGCCGACCGCAAGGTGGTGTGCATCCACGATCAGTCGTCGAGTCCGTACGTCAGTTACGACGAACGGCTCGCCGATACACAGGCCCTGTACGAAAGCCTGCGGACCAATGACGAGGCCGCCTTCCTGCGTCGGGCCTCGAAGTATCGGCTTCGGTTCGTCGTCCTGGCCGACGATACTCGGTACGACTGGAGCCGTGTGCCGCTGGAACGACTCGGGCCACCACAGGTTGACATGGTGTTTTCCGCGGGCCGCTATCGCGTCTATCGCCTCAAGTAGCCGCAATCTCATGGATTCGCTGCAAGACCTGGGCGTATCGCTCAAATGTCAACCCGTCGACCGTGACTGTGCGCTCGCCCGTCACACCATCCACAAGCGGTCCCGCCTCCACCATTGCGTGCAGCAGGTCGCGCTCCTGCCGTGAGTCCATGAGGTCGCGACTCACGGACACGCCCCGCACATGGCGAACACCAGCGGCTAACGCATACGCACCCCAGTTGCTGACGCCGCTGACGATCAAGTGATCTGTCGGCACACGACATGCAATCAGTCCACCGCGTGGCACATTGCGACGAATCGTCTCCCACGCGAGCTTGCCCATGCCGATTTCGTTGCCGCCATCGCCTATGCCGATCGTGGTGAAGCCACCCACCATCGCACCGGCCGGTGCCTCAAATAGCAAGTGCGCCGGCCGGGTGAACGCGGTTACGTCACGGCCGCGCATGGAGTGGCAGCGGCCACGTTGCTCCTCCGGGACCTCACGCGGAAACAGGTTCCACGCCGCGGATTCCCCTTCACGTGCGATCGATTCGCGCGTGTGGCCGGGACCAACTCGCTCCAAGGCGATCAGGTGGGTGAACGACCCGACGGCCGCCGTGAAGTCGAGCAGATACTTTGGTCGTAGTGTCTGGAATCGTCCTCGAATCGTACCATCGTATCCACCCGGTGCGTCCGGCAAGGTGGCCAGCGTGACGTCGTCGGTCAAACCGCACGCAGCCAATCCGGTGGCAAGCGCGGTCACGGCCGACCCGTCCGCCGCAATCGCAACACCGATGCCGAGTGGCGCAAGCGCCCGCGCCAGGAACAGCGCTCCCAATGGCCCATCCGTCTCCGACATGAGCGGGTCGGTTCCGGGGATGGTGAACCCTGTGACAATCGCCAGCCGGGGTTCCGGCATTTCCGCGATCGACCGGCAGGCGGCCGCAAAGTCCTGGAGCGTCGCGTCGATCAGGTTATCGTGCGGATCGGCTCGCAAGCCGCGGCAGCCAATGTCTTCCTGAATGGCATCGCGCAATCGATTGAGTATTTTGTCGTCGTCGCTCATTTCGGTTGCTCTCTCAGCAAGTGGGCGAGTCGGCCACGCCACGACCGCGGAAGGTCGGCCGTGAGCGTGATCGGGTCGTGGCGAGTCGGATGCAAGAACGTGAGCGAACGAGCGTGCAAGGCGATTCCAGCCGGGAATGGCTCTTCCGAACCGTACTTGAAGTCACCAACAATCGGATGCCCGCGATGGGCCAACTGAACGCGGAGCTGATGTGTTCGTCCGGTCAAGGGTCGCAATTCGACGAGTGCTAGTCCTCCGTGGATGGCCTTCTGATTGTAATGAACGAGCGCCCGCTTGGCCCCGGCCGCGTGAGAGGGTACGACATCGACCCGCCCGATGGCTTCGTCTTTCCGAAGCCAGTCTTCGAGCGTACCCGCGGGCGTTGGCATCGGCTTTTCGATGGCCGCCCAGTAGACCTTTTCGACAGCTCCTGCACGAAACTGTTCCGACAGCCGGGCGGCCCCTTTCGATGTGCGTGCGAAGAGCAATACTCCCGATGTTGGTTTGTCGAGCCGATGGACGACGCCAAGGAAGACTTTGCCAGGCTTCCCGTATTTCGACTTGAGGTACGCCTTCACAGCGTGGTCAAGCGTCTCCACAGTCCCGTCGAAATGGGCCGACGGCGCGCCCGCCGGCTTGGCCACAGCTATGCAGTGGTTGTCCTCGTACAGTACGTCGAGTGGCGGAAACTCCATCGCCGTATTCTACGCCTGCCCGTACACCGTCGATTAGCGACGCTATCCTCAAGCGTCTGTGGAGACCGCCATGCGCCTTGCAAAATACCTCCGCTCCCATGGCTCGGCCGGTGTCGGGCTTGTCGAAGCCGACGTCCTGCGTCCGCTTGACACGGCGAAGACGCTTGCCGAACTGCTGACCGGGCCGATTCCGGAACCGACATCCGAACGCCTACCGCTCGCGTCCGTGACACTGCTGCCTCCGGTGGACCGCCAGGAGGTTTGGGCCGCCGGCGTCACGTATCTGCGTAGTAAGAAGGCACGCGAAGAAGAGTCGGCCGGAGCCGCTCGATTTTATGATCTGGTCTACACGGCAGCTCGACCCGAACTGTTCTTCAAGGCGACGCCAGAACGTGTTGTCGGCCCCGGTGCGTCGATTCGCGCCCGTGCCGACAGTCGGTGGAGTGTGCCGGAGCCGGAGTTGGCCCTCGTCGTTTCGCCTGACATGCAGATCGTCGGTTACACGATCGGCAACGACATGAGCGCCCGCGATATTGAGGGTGAGAATCCGCTCTACCTACCGCAAGCCAAGGTCTACAAGCAGTCCTGCGCGATCGGCCCGTGCGTGACGGTGGCCTCGGCTCTGCCTCCACGCGATTCAGTCGGCATCCGGCTCCGAATCGACCGGGGCGATTCGACCGCGTTTGCGGGCGAAACGTCCCTGGCGCGGATGGCTCGACCACTCGAAGACCTGGTGAACTGGCTTGGCCGAGAGAATGAGTTCCCGCACGGTGTCATCCTGCTGACCGGCACCGGCGTCGTTCCACCGGACGACTTCACGTTGCATCACGGCGACATCGTCAGCATCGCGATCGATGGGATCGGAGAACTGGTGAACCCGGTCGTGGTCGGCTCGGCTCGCTAGCCCACGATCCGCGGCACGGTACGAGCCGTCATCCGTCGAGCCATCCACCCGTAAAGCCAGCGCGCCGCAACCCAGCGACCAGGGGCTTGCACCGCCGCATGAGATTCCAGAGGAACTCCGACCGGTAGTTCTCGATCATGAGCGCGATCGGCCCCTGATCGATCCCGAAATGATGAGGTGTCACCCAGCCAAGGGGTCCGGTCGTTCCGGGGTAAGTGCGGTTGAAACTCGCCTTGAAGCCGAACGGCTGCAACATCCCAAGGTCCAGCGACTCGAAGTGGCGAATGGTGGGCATGACGATCTCGGGCGCGAACGGAAGTGATGCGACGACCGCCCAGGGTGCGATGGTGCCATCGTCCGGCCCTTCCGGCACGCCGCGAGCGATATAGTCGAAGAACTGCACCTCCCGACCGTTCTTTGCCAGCTTTTTCTCCCAACCCGGACCGTCGCACGCGGTGATCCCCCAGCAGTTCTCGCCATAGCCGATGAACTCGTTGGGATTCGCGATGCAGTAAGCCCGGTGCCCATAGGTCGCCCGCCGGCTGTTCTCGAAGTAGTCCATGCCGCGTTCGCGCATCACGGCATCGCGGATGCCACGGAAATCCACCCACATGTGCGACAGTTGGTACGTGAACAGCGGCGGACACACCAGGTACTCGTGCCCATAGACGTTGCCCCACTTGTAGGTCGAGGTGTAAGCGGAGTAACTTTCAGCCGGTAGTGGATGCGTCGGTGAGCCGAGGCCAAGTAAGTTGAGAATCAGCGCTTCGTCGTAGCCCGTCCACGAATGCGGGATGAAGCCACTCTCCGGACGCCAGCCGTGCGTGACAGCCGCGCCTCCGTTGCAGGCCCAGTTCCAATCGACACGTTCGTACAGTTTGGTCGCATAGGCTCGCAGATCGTTCTCGATCGGATCGTCGGCATCGAAATAAGTTGCACAGGTCAGGATGCCGGCGAAAAGGAATGCGGAGTCGATCGTTGAGAGCTCGCAGTTCCAGACCCGCTCTCCCGTGCCCATGTGCAGGAAATGGTAGAAGAAGCCGTGGTGCCCGCTCGCATCGGGCTCCGGTCCTTGCGGCAACTCCCACAGATAGCGCAGGTGGTTGCGGACCCGCTGTGCAATGTTCGTCCGTGGAAGCAAGAGACGTTCGACGAACAGCGGCATCGTCGCCAAGGCCATCCCGCAGGCCGCGATGCTTGCCGGCGCATCGGGAAAGGTCTTGTCCCGGACTAGCCCGTTGTAAGGGTTGATCTCGTGCAAGTAATACTGCACCGTAGTGAACTGAATCCCTTCCAGTTCTTCGTCCGTCAAAGGGCCTTTGTCCGCGGTCATGCGCCAAGTACCTTCCGCACCGAACCGACGATTACGGCTTCCTCGTCCGTCGGAATGACGCGGACGGTGAGCCTCTCGTTTCGAGCCGAGATGACCGGAGCGTTCGCGGCATTGCGATCGCCGTCCAACCAGATGCCGAGGAAATCCAGCCCCTGGCAAATCTCGGCGCGAACGACAGGCGAATGCTCACCAATGCCACCGGAGAAGACAACGGTATCCACTCCGCCCAACACGGCCGCCAGAGCGGCGAGGGACTTACGCGCCGTGTGACAAAACACGGCGACTGCGTCGCCGGCTCGCTCGTCTGTTGCGCGGCGTTCCAGCAACTCGCGCATGTCGGAACTCGTCTCCGAAATACCCAGGAGTCCCGATTGCTGATTGACTAGTTCGTCGATCTGGTCCGCGGTCAACCGTTCATGACGTGCCAGGTAGATCAGCAGGCCGGGGTCAAGGTCGCCGGTTCGCGACCCCATCACCAGACCGCCCGTCGGCGTGAAGCCCATCGTCGTGTCCACGCACTGTCCATCGCGCACGGCTGCCATGCTCGCGCCATTGCCAAGATGCGCCAGGATGATGCGTCCTCGGGCCGACGGCGGGTCCAACCGCGCAAGCTCCTGCATCAGATATGCGAACGACAACCCGTGAAAGCCGTATCGGCGCACTCCTTGCGATTCGTATCGGCGCGGGATCGGCAGCATCCGTGCGATGCGCGGCAGGTGATGGTGGAATGCCGTGTCGAAACATGCAACCTGGGGAAGCTCTGGCTTGTAGCGGCGAACGGCTTCGATCAGTGCCAGTTCACCAGGTAAGTGCGCCGGGTCGAGCGGAACGAGACGCTGTAGCTCCGCAATCAGGTCAGACGAAACGAGTTGCGGTTCGGCATAGTGTGGACCCCCGTGAACGACTCGATGTCCCACGGCCGCGATGTTCGGAAGCCCCACGCGACCATCGAGCCATTCGAGAAGTCGATCGGCGGCCACGGTCAGGTTCGGCGCATCGAACGGTCCTTCCGTCTCGCCCCGGACACTCAACGTCGGGCCGGTCAGACCAATGCGGCTGATGGCCCCCGTAAGCGTCCGACACGACGGATCGGCATTGCTGAACAGGGCGAACTTGATGCTGGACGAACCGCCATTCAGGGTGAGAACACTACCGGTCACGCGGACGCTCCGTAGATGCCGGCCCCTGGAACGCGGAGCGGGCAGGACGTAGTAATCACTATCGAGCCAATGATTTGACCGCCAGTCCGGCGCGAGATGCGAATGATCCATCGCGAGTCCGAACGCACCGAACTGCGGGTCGTCGCCAATTGCTTGGTGACGCTCACGGTCCTGGCCGTCGGCGCGGGTCTCGCCCTTCTCAAGCCAGTGCTGGTGCCGTTCGTCCTTGCCGTGCTCGTGACCTACTGCCTGACGCCAGTAGTCGATTTTCTGGTGCGAACGGCCCATTTCCCACAACCGCTCGCCGTGCTGGGTGCAACCCTGGTGGGCCTGGCCGTGTTACTCGGTCTGGGGCTCTTTGTTGCATCGCTTGTGGGCGACGTTTCGCAGAACTTCGCTGGGCTTCAGGCCCGGCTCACGGAGTTCATCGAGCGATACAAGGACCGGATCCAGTTCGAGTCGTTCGGCTTGCACTTCGACGCCGACACTGGAAAGCTCGTGAGCCTGACGGGCGACGCGAGCGGTCGCCTTGTGCGTGCGCTCGCTCGTGAGCTGACTGACATTGTGTCCGATGGTTCGCTCGTCCTCATTTTTATGGCGTTTTTGCTACTCGGTCGCAATACGTCGGGCGCGGTCCCGACCGGCTTTCTCGCTGAGATCGAGTACACCGTGCGGCGTTTCTTGTTATCGATGTTCACTGTGTCGGCGGTGACCGGCTTACTCGTCGGCGGGACGCTGTTTGCTCTCGGTGTGCCCTATTCCGGGATGTTCGGCTTTCTTGCATTTCTGCTCAACTTCATCCCGACGATCGGCTCTGTTGTGGCCACGCTACTGCCGGTCCCTGTGGTGTTGCTCAGCCCCGAGTTGTCGCCCCTCGTTAAGGTTCTTGCGATTGCAATACCAGGGGTGCTTCAGATCTTCCTGGGGAACCTCGTTCAACCGAAACTCGTTGGCGATTCGCAGGGGCTGCACCCGGTGACGATCGTCTTGGCCCTGTTGTTCTTCGGAATGATCTGGGGCGTTGGTGGAACGATCCTGGCCGTGCCGCTCACGGCCGTCGCCCGGCTTGTCCTGGAACGAATCGAATCGACACGTCCGGTTGCCGCCTTACTCGCCGGACGGCTCGACGCCCTGGCGCAATGGGGCGAGCAAGCTACCGAAAAGGAGTTACCATGATCACATTCGACCTGTGCGCCCACGGCATAACTGTCGCCGACGTCCGTCGCAACCTGCCCGTCGCTCGACTCTACGAGGAAGCGATTCGCTACGAACCGGACAGTCGGGTCGCTGAAAGCGGTGCGCTCGTCGCCTATTCAGGCTCGAAGACGGGACGATCACCCAAGGACAAGCGGATCGTCAAGCGGTCACCGAGTGAAGCCGATGTCTGGTGGGGCAACGTCAACGTTCCGCTCGCACCCGAGAGCTTTACGATCAACCGGGAGCGTGCCGTCGACTACCTGAATACGCGAGCGCACGTCTACTGCTTCGATGGATACGCCGGCTGGGACGAACGCTACCGCTTGAAAGTCCGCGTCGTTTGCTCCCGTCCGTATCACGCGCTGTTCATGCACACAATGTTGATTCGGCCTACCCGCGCAGAACTTGCATCGTTCGGCGATCCCGATTTTGTGATTCTCAACGCCGGTCGCTTTCCGGCGAACAAGCACACGGCCGGGATGACCTCGAAGACGAGTGTCGATATCTCCTTCGAGACCAAGGAGGCGGTGATTCTGGGAACTGAATACGCCGGCGAGATGAAAAAGGGCGTCTTCACTGTCATGAATTACCTGATGCCCAAGCGCGGCGTGCTGTCCATGCACTGTAGCGCTACGGCCGATCCGCGAACGGGGCGATCGTCGATCTTGTTCGGTCTCTCGGGCACAGGAAAAACGACGCTTTCGGCCGATCCGAAACGTCTGTTGATCGGCGACGACGAACACTGCTGGTCCGATGATGGCGTGTTTAACATTGAAGGCGGCTGTTACGCCAAAGCGATCGGCCTCTCGGCCGAGAGCGAGCCAGACATCTTCCAGGCGCTACGCTTCGGAGCGGTCCTCGAAAACGTCGTGCTGCACGAGGAAGACCGATCGGTCGACTATCGTGACGCGCACATTACGCAGAATACCCGCGGGGCATACCCCATTGAGTTCATCAAGAACGCAAAGCTCCCGTGCCTTGGTGGTCACCCGACCGACGTGATCTTCCTGACGTGCGATGCCTTCGGAGTGCTTCCACCGGTCAGCAAGCTGTCGGCCGGCCATGCGATGTATCACTTCATCAGCGGCTATACGGCCAAGGTGGCGGGCACCGAAGTGGGAATCACCGAACCGCAGGCGACGTTTTCGCCGTGCTTCGGCGGCCCATTCCTCGTCTGGCACCCCGGGAAGTATGCCGAGTTGCTGGCGGCGAAGATGCAGCAACACAAGGCGAGTGTCTGGCTGGTCAACACCGGTTGGAGTGGCGGTGCGTACGGAACGGGCGACCGAATGAAACTCTCGTTGACGCGGGCCATCATTGACGCGATCCATACCGGTGCGCTCGCGAACGCTCCGACCGAGCGCGATCCGGTGTTTGGCTTCGACGTTGTCACGGCCTGCCCCGGCGTACCGGGGAACGTGCTGATCCCAAAGAACGTGTGGAAGGACACAGCCGCCTACGATGCAACGGCCAAGAAGCTTGCGAAGCTCTTCGCGGACAACTTCCGACAGTACGCTGCGGGTGTTAGTGAGCAGGTCCGGTCGGCGGGGCCGGTAGGCTAGTGGCGTCGCACGCTTGCGGCGAATAGAAGCTCTGTGCGGGCGGAACCGGCGACGGGAGCTGGTCCGCCTCCGCTCGGACTTTCGCGATACGGACCACGTGCCCGGTCACCGTCGGATGAAAGCCCACGACGAGGATGAAGCTGGCGAGGACCATGCTGCCACCCAGCCATTTCGCTGCCTTCACGATGTCGCCTTGCATGACCGGCCTCCGTGCCACGAACCGGGCGCTGCGACACGGTAGCCGATCTGCCGGATCCCCGCAAGACTTACCCGACGCTCGCCAAGAGGCGGCCGCTCACTGATTCGCCTTCTTCTCGACCATCCCGTACTTGACGAGCTTCGCCCCGCCATCGCGCACCTGGCCGACGCCGGGGGCGTACCACTTGTTGTCCTTCGTCGGCTCCAGCGGCGACGTCTCCTCCGTCTTCACGCAGTTCTTGAACACACCGGCCGACGTCTTCACGGTCTCGCTCACGCTCACGATCTCGGCCCGGTCCATGGCTGTGCCCGGCGCGACCTCGTGGTAGTAGCGAGCCTTCACGAGCGGCAGTCCGGGCATCACCAGCCCGAACTTTGCCCCGTTCACGCCGGCTAGCCACGCGCCGTCGTGTTTCACGACCTTGCCGTCCTTGTAGATGTCCACGTCCTCGCCGAAGTAGAAGACGCTATTCGTCCGCTTACTGATCGCGAAGTAGTTCCGCGACACCTCAATCAGTTTGCCGTCCCTCGTCTCCCGCTCCTCGACAACCCGCGTCTCGACACCATCGACGACTTTCGTTTCGTCCAGCACGGTCTTGACGATCCGCTCGTCACCGTCCTCGAACACTAGTTGGTAGCCGGGCTCCAGGATGAAGTACGGGTTCCGGCCGGTCGTCGCGAGTTCGCCCTTTTCGATGTGGAACGTACTTGTCCACCCACCGTCTACGGCCTTCTCGCCGGCCTGAACTGTCGCGAACGACGCCTGTTTGCGGACCAACACGATATCTTGAAGTGCCAGGGCCTCATTGATGAGGTCCACAACCCGGCTCATCGTGTACTTGATCGGCTTCTGGTTCTTGTCTCGCGGCGAAATGTAGGTAAACGTGCCTGTCGGCTTGACGTTGATGACGACCGGCCAGCCGGTCTGGTCGGCGAGCCACTCCAGCACCTCGCCCCATTTTTTATCGCTGAACTCGAACACGACCTGCTTGTCAACCGGGAACGGCGGCACGGCACCGGCCTGTTTTGCCGGCCGGGCACCGTCTTGGGGAACGGCTTGGCCGACCACAACGCACACTAGCGCGACAGCCGCCAGCGGCAGCAACGCAGCCTTTTGCATAACCATCCTCGCAGTCCGGGCGGAGAGACGGGCAGGAGTGAGCTTATGACTTGGCGAATGAAGCCGCCGTGAGCGAGGGCCGCCGCACCGGCACACCTGGCTTCCAGCGCGTGCCGAGGTAGTGCAAAGCCAGCGGCAAGAGAGCCAGGATCGAGGCTCCCAGGGCGACCGCAGCGAGAGCCAGTTCGCGAATGCCAAGGCGCTCGTAGAACGCCTCGCCCGCTCGACCGCTGACGCTTCGGACAAGTTCGGTACTGAGATGCTTCTCGTTGCCGTCGTGATAGGTACCGCGCATTCGGGCCGCGAGCTGCCGTAGCGTCGATGCGTCCTGCCGCGATTGGTGGCCGTCAACGTACTTCCCCGCCCGCGGATCGCCCACGCCGATGATGAGCGTCCCAGATACCGACGCCGGCATTTTTGGCATGCCGGTGGGCGGAATCGTATCGCCGTCTGACACGACAACGAGTGTTGCACTTGCGGGGGGCAGCGGCGCAGCGATGCGCGCAGCCTCCTCCAAGCCGGCGAAGAGATTCGTCGGCCCCGGCTTAAAGGCGAACTCCATTGGAAGGTCACTCAGAATGTTGCGCACGACTTCCATATCGGTCGTGTTGACGACCACCGGCTTCGCGTCGGTATAGACGGCGATGACACTCATCTTGTATTTTTCGATCGGCACACGCTCGAAGAAGGACGTCATGAGGTCGGCAGCGCGCTTTGCCCGGCTTTGTTTGGCGGTCGGCCCGGCATCCTGAAGCCGCATACTCGGTGACACATCGAGCACCAGAACGAGGTACCGGATGTCCTTCTCCGCAACGACACCTTGCTTGTGAACTTTGGGTTTGAGCAAATACAGCGTGCCGAGTCCCCAGACCAACAGCCCCACGGCCGTCGCCCGAAGGAATGGGGCGGCGTACGCCCAATGGGCGGGCCGCCGGTTTGGCCCGAATGCCAATGGGGCAAGGCGAGCCACGCGACGTGCGTGAATCACCTCGGCTACCAGCGAAACGAGGACGGCCGCGACCGTCGCAAGCACGATCACCACGGCGTGTACCTCAAACCCAGCGCGGTCAGTAGCCCAACGCCCAATAGACTCAGAGCCGCAATACAGTAGGGGCGGAAGTCGTCACTGGCCTCGGGAATCGACTTCTCCATCTTGGCCTGCTTCATCTGGTCGATCCGTTTGAAGACGGCCGAGAGCCGATCGGGGTCGCCTGAATCGAACGACTGTCCGCCGGTTGCCTCGCAAATCAACGAGACCTCATCCGGAGGTTTGTCCTCGCCGACCATGACGGCATAACAAACGATGCCCGCCTGCTTCAATTCCTGTGCGACCAACTGGTCGTTACCGCCCGTCAGATCGGCGCTAAAGCCGTCCGTGACCAGCATGATCATCTTGTCGCCTTCTTCGCGTTCCTCGAGCACCTTCTTGCAGGCCCGCAGTGCCTTGCCGATTTCGGTTCCACCGAACCACGGTGGGATATTCTCCGGCCGCATGAATGGCGGCGAACATTTGATCGCCGACACATCGGATGTGAGCGGACACCAGTGAAGTTTCTCGTTGCCGAAGAACGTTAGGCCGAACGCATCGCCCTTACGATAATCGACAAACTCATTGACGCACCGCATTGCGGCATCGTAACGACTGCCCTCACCGAAAGGGGCCGTCATAGATCCGGATACGTCGAGGCAGATCTCGATGTTGGTCAGTCCCCGCTTGTTCTGCGGAGCCTCGAACTTCTGTGGTCCGGCCAGGATCAGGATCACAAGTGCCAGGATCGCCGCAGGGATCGATTCCGCAATGTCGAGAAACACCCGCGTGACCGGTGCACCGCCTGCCCCGTGGTCGAACGGCACCGCGATCCGGCCGCTATCGCGCAGCCACGTCCACACCAGAAGGGCCAATGGAATCGCGAGCGCCGTCAGTACCTTTGGATAGGTGAACGCGAAGTTCGGCCGGGCGACTCGGATGACGGCCCAGCCAATGCCGATCAGGATTGCCGTTAACGCCAGGTTGACGAGAACCCCAAGCGCGGGATTGCCGCCCGAAAGGTCCATTGGGATGACGCGCCGACCCGGCGGCTTCGGTCGCCAGACCTGGAAGACGCAGCCAAACGGAATGAGCAACAACAGCAAAACGTAGGGGTTTTCGAAATTCATGTCGCGGTCACCGAATGCTGAATCACGGCGTCCAGCGCATTGGCGGGGAGATTCTGGTACGGCCGGAGCAGAGAGGCAACATCGACGCCCTCACTCGATCCCGGCTTGTGCAGCCAGGCTTCCAATTGCTTGAGCAGCGGTCCCGAATCGGGGTTTTGCTTCAGTGAGGCGATCGCGTCTGCCGGACGCGATTTGGTCAACCCGAGCCGCGTGCGCCAAAACGCCATCAAGGTTCGCTCCAGGTCGGCTCGGTCGGTCGGCGACAGTTCGCCTCTCGCACCGCGTTCGACGAGGGGTCGCAAGCGGTCTGCCAGCGTTACGGGCCGCCCCAGCGCGATCTTCGTCTCGGCCTGCTGTCGGCGGCCCAGGAAGACAATGGCGATCATGACGAGCGCCCAGGCGGCCAAAGCGAGATACACAAGCTTGCGGTAGCCGCCGATACTCGGGCCGCCGCCCGTGACTGGGTCGTGCGGCAAGACATGGCCTGGCGGGAGCACGCCCTTGACCTCGACCGGTATCGACGGCAAGTCCGTGGTTGCACCGCCGTCCTTCCGTTGGAGAAGCTCCCTGAGGTCGTACTTCCCCGCTTCGAGGCCATAGTACTCAATGTCGTAGCGGTAAGCCGTTCCGTGCTTGTATGCACCGACGATGCGCAGGACGACCTTCGCCTTTCGGTCCTCGATCGGCTTCACTTCCAATTCCGTGCCCGGCAGGACAAGTTGCTCAAGCTTGCCGGCAACACCCACGCCCGTAACCGGCGTATCGGCCGCAGGAGCCAACCCCAGAAACGTGACGACGCAGACAAGCGACAGCCGAACGGTCATCGTGCCCCCCGGCCGAGCAAATTGCGGGAATGGAAGAACGAACGCAACGTATGGGCGAACGGTTGATCGGTGTCAATGACGAGGTGGTCGATGCCGGCCTTTTTGAGCGGGGCAGCGACCTGCTCCGGGCTGAGCCAGCGCTGGCGGCCATGCGTCACGAATGGCCGACCGGTCTCAGCCTCTCGGGCGCGAAAAAACCCGGTCCCGCGCAACCCACGCTCGGCCGGGTCCTGCAACTGCAGCACCACCACGTCATGCCGTGTGCCGAGTAGCTTGAGAGCGGAGAGCGCTGTCGGATCGTGCAAATCGCTCAGCACGACGATCAGCGATCGGTTCGTCAGGTGCGGGGAGAGTTGGGCCACGCGGCGACCGATTGCCGTCGGCTCATCGTAGCGGAAGGTCCGCAGCCGATGCAACCACTGCATGATCTGATCGCGCGACAGGCTCGGCTCAACGCGAAACTCGCGTTCGCCAACGCCGACAACGCCGACCGGGCTAATGCGGTCCAGACAGGCGAGCGCGAAGCCCCCGGCAATATGGATCGCCGTCGCATACTTGCTGCGCTTCACCGAACTAACTGTCATCGAAGCCGACGTATCGATGAGCAGGTAGCACGGCATCCGCTTCGGGGCTTCGTACTCCTTGACGTGGATCTTCCGCGTCCGAGCCGTCACCCGCCAGTCGATTGACCGCACGGGGTCGCCAAAGACGTAGGGGCGCGACTGCACATACTCCAAGCCGGAGCCGAGGAACGGCGAGCGATCGGTGCCGTAGCTGAAAGCGTCTGCCAGTTTCTTCACAGCGATGAAGAACTGACGCGAATTCAGGGTGTCGGCCGTGTCGAGAGTGCCTTGCATGTCCGGCGTCAGGAGTCAGGAGTTAGGGTGATGTCTTTCAGCCGCTGACGCATCGCTTAGGCCGCCACAGCCGCCACTTCATCCAACAACTCGCGGAGCACGCCGGGACCGGTCTGGCCATCGGCCAGGGCCTCGTAGTTGAGCCGCATGCGGTGCAGCAAAACGTCTTCGGCCAACGCGAACAGATCCTCGGGCACCACATAGTTGCGTCCGTGGATCAATGCTCGGGCTCGCGATGCCTTGATGAGTGCGATGCCGGCACGCGGGCTTGCCCCCAGGTCCAAGCTGCGATGAGTGCGCGTCCGCTTCACGACTTCGACGACATGCTCGACAAATGTGTCCGACACGTGAACGGTCTGTACTGCCTCCATGGCCTGGACGAGTTGCTCGGTCGATCCGACCGGTTTGTCGTCGAGTACATCGAACTCCGTGCGAGCGATCGCCCCTTTGTCTTCGCGGCGAACACCGAGGGCCATGTTGCGTTTCAGAACCTCGCGCTCCTCGGCCGGCGTCGGATAATCGAGGCGATGGCAGAGCATGAAGCGATCGAGCTGTGCCTCCGGCAGTTCAAACGTTCCTGCCTGTTCGACCGGGTTCTGCGTCGCGATCACGAGGAATGGCGCGGGCAGTTTGTATGACTCCTTGCCGATCGTGACTTTGCGTTCCTGCATGGCTTCAAGCAGTGCCGACTGGACCTTTGGTGCGGCGCGATTGATTTCGTCGGCGAGAAGGAGGTTCGTGAAGATCGGCCCCTTCATCGTGCGGAACTCGTTGGTCCGCTGGTCGAGAACCTCGGAACCCAGGATGTCCGATGGCAACAGGTCGATGGTGAACTGAATGCGGGCAAACGTCAGGTCGATGGTCTTGGACAGTACGGCGACGAGTAGCGTCTTGGCAAGACCGGGAACGCCCTGGAGCAGAAGGTGACCGCCCGTAAACAGTGCAACGAGCAACCGTTCGACGACGACATCCTGCCCGACGACCACTGTGCCTATGCGGCGGCGTACGTCTTGGATGAACTGCGTTGTTTCGGACATTGGCCCTGAGGGGTCATGGGTGAGAATCTGGGAGCATGAATCAACGATACCGAATGTAACGGCCCGGCACGCCGGCGTCAACAAACTAGACGAGTTCCATTTCGGGAATTCACACACCAGCTTCCGTCGCGGTGGCCCAAAAAAGCATCGGGCCGGCCAATGCTGGCCGGCCCGACTCTCATACGCAAATCTTAATCTGCGTGGTCAATCGCAACAATTGACCGACAAGCCACTACTGAGCGGCGACCTTCTTGCGACGACGCAGCGCGGCGAAGCCCACAAGGCCGGCGCCGGCCAGCGCGAAGCTCGTCGGCTCTGGAACGGCGACAGTGATCGTCGCGGTCCCCGAGTACAGTCCAGCGCGGCCGTCGAGCACCGTGCCCGTGCCAGTCACGAAGTTGTCCGAAGTCGGCTGGATGTCCGAGAACGTCAACGTGGTCGTACCAGCCGCGATGCCGGTGAAGGTAAACGTTCCGAGCGAGAATCGGGTCACTGTCGCAGGCGGCGTCGGACCGGGAACAGGCACGCCACCTGGAACCGGAGGAGGACCGGTCTGTGGGGCGTTGAACGAACTCATTTGGAGGTCCGCGGTGCCACTTGCCGTGTTAACGCCCGGGGTGATGAAACCGTTAGTGCCAAACCCACTGTTCCCGACGATCCCCGACGTGGCGTTGACACGAGCCACGTTAGGAAGGCTGGATGTGGTGCGGAAGCCCGCGGTCTGTAGATACTGACTCGAGAGCGTGTTACCGGTGTCCGTGATGAACACCTGGACCTGTACGGTTCCTCCAACAGCTGGAATGGTAAATGCGCTTTGCGTCGTGCCGCCCGCATTGGCAAACTCAAGCGCAATCTGTGCCGGGGCCGGGGCCACCGTGAGAAGGACGGCGGCAGCCGCCGCCAACAATCGGATGTGCATCGGTCGTCCTCGCGAAGTATTGAGTCCTAATCGTGGTCATTACTACGACGTACCGTGCCACTATGGCAACGGGACGAATAGATTTTGTACAAACTCGAACAAATCGGTTCCGTCGACGTCGCCGTCGCTGTCGAAGTCAAACTGCAGTGCGTAGTTCGCAGGATTGAACAGGGTTGGTACATACTGGAACAGGTCCGACCCGTCCACGTCGCCATCGCCGTCGAAGTCACCGTAGTACCGGAACAGGCCGTTCAGCGGTGTGCCGTTCAGGACATAGTTGTCGCCACCGGTGCCGTTCCCGTCGCCATCGAGTTGCAAGCCGCCCGCGGACACCTGCGCTGCCAGTACCGTCACCTGATATCGGCCATCGACGAGCGAGGCCGAGCCGTTCGGTCCCACAGTCTCTAGGCCCGTGAAATTGGTCAGTGTCACGACCGTGACACCGCCAACCGTCGCGGCCGACGCCGTGAAGGCCCCAACGGCTCCTCCACCAATACGGCGAATCTGGAATGCACTCGCCACAGGTCCGGAAAACGTGACGACCGAATTGAACGTCACGGTAATGGCTGTCACTCGGGAACGTTGCCCGGCTCCAGTGTTGCCGACAACCGACGCAACTTGCGGGGCGGCGGTCGCGGACTGCACTTCGAATGAGCCGATGTCGGCCGCTGAACCGCTCACACGCAGGAAGCCCGGTCCCCGTTGATCGGTTGTCAGCGTTGCGGGATTTGACCCGGCATTGATCAACGGGCTGCCGGACTGGAGTGCGATCGTCAACGTCGAACCGCCATTACTAGCAAGACCGGCAGTCGCAAACAGAGGATCGGTGCCGGCCGCTAGGTTATTCGACCCGGTCACCGTGGCTCCGGTTTGATCGCGAACCAGACTGAAGTTGGCCGTCAGTGCGCCCAGGACGTCCGGAGATGTTCCGGTGTTGTTGGCGATCACGGTACTCGTCAAGGTCACGGCTGCGTTCGTACCGCTGATCTGCAATCCGCCCGCGCCAGTGGTTGCTGTATTGCCGGTAATCGTCGTGTTCTGGAACGTCAAAGTGTGAGCGCCGTTCGTCGTAAGCACGAGGACCCCGCCACCGCTCGGTGCCGAGTTGTTGGCGATCGTGCTGTTGCGAATCGTCCAGTTGCCGACGGTACCGCCGCCATACATGTAGATGCCACCGCCTTGGGTCGGGCTGGTGTTGCCCGACACGGTGCTGTTTTCGACGGTCAGGGTGCCGCCGCTCCGCATGTAGATCCCACCGCCGACGCGATAGGTTGCAGCCGAGTCCGTGCCGGCCGTGTTACCGGAGACGGTAGAGTTGCGAACAGTCAGTGTACTGCCAATGCCGACATAAATCCCGCCGCCTTCTCCGCTGGCTGTATTGCCAGTGATGATGGAGTCGAGCACTGTCAGCGTCTTGGTAGCGTTGATGGCAATTCCACCACCGCCCCGCGTCCCCAGGACCGTGCCGGACGTCACTCCCCCGCTAATGGTCAATCCTGAAACCGTCGAACTGAACGGCGAGATACCGCCAATCGTCAGGACACGGAACGTCGATCCCGCCGCGGGATCGCGCCGCACCGTCAATACGCTCGCGCCGGGTCCTGTGAGTGTGATCGGGTTTGTAATCGTCGGAAGCGCCGATTGGAGGGAGATGGTCCCCGTGACGGTGGGAGCGAACGAGATCGTATCGACGTTGGCAGATGCATTGGCCTGGGTGATGACATCGCGAAGCGAACCCGTGCCGGAATCCGCGTTGGTCGTGACCGTGAACGTGCCGGGCGTGAGAACTTGGAATGTGCCGAGGCTGCTGGCCGCAATCGGATTCCCACCCGTGTTGAACACCTGATTGGCCTCAACAGAGGCCGTGTAGGTGCCATTGTCGCCGAGATCGAACGTCCCGCCGGGAGCCGGGATCGTGTAAGTCGCCGTTCGTGGCGAGCCATTACCCGCCGGCGTAACGCTCACGAACGTCGCGAGTTGGTTGTACCCATTCGGGCCGGTGACCCGGATGTCGTTGTTGTCCAATGAGCCGACGTTGATGCTCACACTGTCCGAATAGGTGACCGTGAAGGAATATGTGGTCCCACCACCTGTCGTGACATTCGCAAATGTGCCACTCGCTGTCGGAATGGCCGGGTTGTTCTCGAATGCACCAATATCGATGAGGCCACCTTGAACGCGCGGAAATCCCGTGCCACGCTGATCGGTCGTCAGACTCGCGGGGTTGCTTCCGGCATTGATCGCCGCGCTGCCGGCCTGGATCGCAACGGTTTGCGTCAGGCCACCGTTATTCGACAACACGCCAAGGTTGAGCGCGGCACCAAAAGCCAGGTTGCTGCCGCTCGAACCGGAAAGCGTGAAGCCGTTGGACACACCGATCGCACAGTTATTGACGTTCACAGTCGTCGCAGCGGTCGCTGCGATGTCCGCGTTACCGTTTCCAGCATTGGCAGTATTGCCAGAGACGATGGTGCTTTGAAGCGTGAGAATCGAGTTAGCCGTTCCAACAGCCACCGCAATACCACCGCCACCCGAGCCGGCCGCGGTTGCGGCCGTACCCGAGGAGTTGTTTGTGATCGTGCTGTTCTGAATCAGAGCCGTGCCATTGAATCCGTTCGCGGCCGTCCCTCGCAAGTGAATGCCGCCGCCCGAACCGAACGGCGCGCTATTGCCGGCAATGGTGCTGTTCCGGATCGTAAAGCCGCTTGCGCCAACAGTTCCGTAGAAGTAGATGCCGCCACCGCCGATGGTCGTGCCGGTTGACGAGTTGCCGGAGATCGTACTGTTTTCAAGCAGCAGACCGCCGTTGTTGTAGAAGTAGACGCCGCCGCCACGGCCGACGGTTGAGTTGCCGGAGATCGTCGTGTTCCGAATCGTGAACACGCCGCCGGAGCCTGTCGCGATGCCGCCACCACCATCGCTCGTGGTACCGGCAACGGTGTTGCCGGAAATCACCATGCTATCGAGCGTCACATTGTCGCCCGTGCTATAGATGCCACCGCCGTCCCCGCTGGTAATGCGGCCGCCGGTGACGGTCATGCCACTTAATGCGACGTTGAGCACGACGGAAGCGTTGTTGACATTGAAGACACGGCCGGCGTTGTTGCCATTGATTGTCAGGTTGGCAGCACCCGGTCCGGTGATCGTCAAATCGTCCATGATCGAGAGTTCGCCGCTCGTGAGCGTGATCGTGCCCGTCACACCCGCGTTGAACGTGATCGTGTCGGCTCCCGCCGATCCGTTAGCGTCGCTGATAGCCTGTCGAAGCGAGCCGGCACCGGAATCGAGTGTGTTGGCGACTGCGAAGCTGGCCGGCGTGATCCGGCGTTCCAGGACATCGAGAATGGGCCGAAGGCGATGTGGAGTCGGACGATAGATTCTCTTCTTCGATTTGGACATATGTACTCCCACAATATGATCTTTGACGACTTTACCGATTCTACCGCATCGACACAGTGCGTCAAAGCCAAATCGAACTGCCGCCCGGGCCGGCGAATCGATCGAATTGAGCGCGGACAGTGGGTGAGACGCGATCGGAACCTGGCAAAACTGCCTGTGCTCCGTCTCGTTCGGCATAGCCATGACGCCGCCGGATGTCGTCATTTGTTCACTGGCAGTGGTTTGCGCGGCATTCGATAGAGTAAGGGTGGAAACAACTCGACCGAATGGCGGTCAGTGCGGCAAGGACTCTGGGGACTCAAATGGCCGACGCACCGCAGCCTGCGCCTCCCGAATCGATTGGTGCCGATCTTCGGAGTGTCCACACCACCTCGCTGCCGGCACTTCTCGATCAACTCGGTGTGTCAGTCGCCGTCACCACATACCAAGCCGGTAAGTTCATTCTGGTCCGGGCGGAAGACGGCAAAGCGAACACCCATTTTCGAGGAGTTCAACAGCCAATGGGCCTGGCTCGCCGTGGTAATCGGCTAGCCCTTGGAACTGCGACAAGCGTGCGCGAGTACGTCGACCAACCGGCCCTCGCAACCAAATTGCCTCCCACGGGCCGACACGATGCGTGCTACGTTCCCCGCTCAAGTCATGTGACTGGCGATATCGCGATTCACGAGCTCGCGTTCGTCGATCGCGAACTGTGGATTGTCAACACCCGGTTCTCGTGCCTGTGTACGCTCGACAGCGACTCCAGCTTTGTGCCTCGGTGGCGGCCACCGTTCATTACCGGCTTATCCCTCGAGGATCGTTGCCACCTCAACGGTCTCGGTGTGCGGGACGGGCAAGTCCGTTATGTCACCGCCCTGGGTGCAACCGATACGGCGGCTGGCTGGCGGGCCAACAAACGTGACGGCGGCATACTGATGGATGTGCCGTCCGGTGCCGTCATCGCACGAGGCTTGTCGATGCCTCATTCGCCGCGGTGGTACGCCGATCGTTTGTGGGTCCTGGAATCCGGAACGGGCACGCTCGCGGTTGTCGACGAATCGAACGGGCGGCTCGACGTGGTGGCTCGCATGCCAGGGTTTACGCGCGGTCTGGATTTCTGGGGGCCGTACGCCTTTATCGGACTGTCCCAGGTGCGCGAAACAGCCGTCTTCAGTGGCATCCCGATCGCCGAGCGACCCATCGAGGAACGGGCCTGTGGCGTTTGGGTCATCGACGTGCGAACTGGACAGACAATCGCGTTTCTTCGGTTTGAAGCTGGCGTGCAAGAGATTTTCGCTGTGCTGGCACTGCCAAATCGCTACCCGGATTTGCTAGCTGACGAATCGGACGAGCATGTCGCTCATTCGTACATCTTGCCCGATGAAGCCCTTCCCGATGTCCGACCCGCCCCAGGTCCCGATACTCTCAACACATGAGCCAGTACTGAGGCAGAACGACGCCGCGTGGAAGAATCGCATCGACTCCTCCACGCGGCGTCTGATGTCAGCGCACCTTCCGACCGACTTTACGGCAGTGGCACGAATAGGTTCTGGACAAACTCGAACAGGTCGGTTCCGTCGACGTCGCCGTCACCGTCGAAGTCAAACTGTGGTGCGTAGTTCGCAGGATTGAACAGGGTTGGCACATACTGGAACAGGTCCGACCCGTCCACGTCACCATCGCCGTCGATGTCACCGTAGTACCGTAATAGGCCGTTCAGCGGTGTGCCGTTCAGGACATAGTTGTCGCCACCGGTGCCGTTTCCGTCGCCGTCAAGCGACTGGCCACCCGTCGATACTTGTGCCGCGAGCACCGTCACCTGGTAGCGACCATCGACGAGCGAGTTCGCGGTCGAGCCGGTTGGCCCCACGGTTTCCGCACCGGTGAAATTGGTCAGTGTCACGACGGTCACGCCGCCGACCGTCGCAGCCGAGCCGGTAAAGCTCCCAACTGTACCTCCGCCAATCCGGCTGATGACGAACGCCGAACCGACGCTTCCCGGCAGCAAGAAGGCAACCTGTGTGTTGAAGGTCACCGTGATGCTGGTCACTCGTGACCGTTGACCGGGCCCCGTATTGGCAACCACGCTCGATACTCGCGGTGCCGCCGGAGTCGTGTCCTGGAACTCGAACGCTCCAATGTCGGCCGCGGCACCACTGACCCGGAGGAAACCAACACCACGTTGGTCGGTGGTAAGCGTTCCTGGGTTCGACCCCGCATTGCGGAGCAGGCTGCCGGCGGTAAAGGCAATCGTCTGCGTCGGTCCACCATTATTGGCGAGCGAACCGAGCCCAAGGGCCGCGCCAAACGCGAGGTTGCCGCTATTGCCCGACAGTGTGTACCCATTGGCGTCACCAATCGCCGAGTTGTAAGCGTTGATGATGCAGTTGATCGCAGCGGACATATCGTTCGTGGCATTGGCCGCGGTGTTACCCGAGACGATCGAACTCTGAATGGTCAGATTCTGCCCGGCCGTCGACGACGTATTGAACGACCAGGCGATGCCACCACCGCCCAAACCCGCCGTCGATGCGTCCGTTCCGCTCGCGGTGTTGCCCGTAATCGTGCAATTCTGAACGAACACCTGGCCCGTGCCGGTATTCATGTACTGGAACTTGAGGCCACCGCCGGAACCGCTTGTCGTGTTGGCGGCCGTGTTGCCGGAGATGGTGCTGTTGCGGATGACCACGCCACCCGCGCCAACGGTTCCAAAGAAATACACGCCGCCGCCGCCCGCCGTTCCGCTGGCGGTGTTCCCAGAGACGGTACTGTTCAACAATTGGAGGCTGCCGCCCGACGTGAACAAGTTCACGCCGCCGCCATTGCCCGATGCAGTGTTCCCGGAGATGGTGCTGTTGCGGATCGTGACGCTGGCCGACGAGGAATTATGGAGTCCGCCACCGTTGCCCGAAGTCGTGCTGTTGCCGGTGAGGACCACGCCGTCCAATGTCAGTGTCTCGTCGGTGTTCAAGATGCCACCACCACTGCCGACCGTTGTCGATCCGGCCCCGGCAATTCCCCGACCGCCGGTTATGGTCAAGCCGGAGATGTTGACATTGAGGATGCCCGTTCCACCGATGTTGAAGACACGCACGGCCGCACCACCACTTACGGTGATGGCCGACGACCCTGGTCCGGTAATCGTTACGCTATCGGTGATGTTCAACTGCCCCGACGCGAGTGTCAGCGTGATCGTGCCCGTCAAGCCCGGCTGGAACACGACGTTGTCCGGCACGCCGGAGTTCGCGTTCGCGTCCAGGATGGCTTGCCGCAACGAGCCGACGCCAGTGTCGTTTAGGTTCGTGACGGTGTAGGTGGTCGGAATCTGTACGCGGAATGTGCCCAACGTCGCCGGGGCGGCAAAGCCACCGTTGGTGTTGGCCACCTGCCCGCTCTGAAGGGCGATGGTGTACAGCCCGTTATCCTCGCCGCCGAACGTGCCGCCGGGCGCGGTGATCGAGTAAGTTGCCGTGCGCGGGGATCCATTCCCGGCCGGTGCCACACTGACGAATGTCGCCAACTGGTTGTACGAATTCGGCCCGGTGACTCGAATGTCGTTGTTGTCCAGCGTCGACACGTTGACCGGGGTCGTCCCGCTGTACGTGACGGTAAAGGTATAGGTCGTCCCACCAACGGTAGACACATTGGCATAGGGACCGCCGACGGCGAGCGGCTGGTCGAGGACACCCTCGAACGCACCGATGTCGGCAGCCGCACCGACCACGCGTGGGAAGCCAGTACCGCGTTGATCGGTCGTGAGGCTAGCGGAGTTGCGCCCCGCATTGACAGCCGCGCTACCCTGTCCCAACCCAATGGTCTGGGTTGGCCCGCCATTATTCCCGAGAGGCAGCAAGTTGAGAGCCGCGCCCGATGCCAGATTGTTACCACTGGTCGCGGAGGGGATGTAGCCATCGGGGTCGCCGATGGCACTGAAATTCACATTGGTAATCGCCGCAGCGATGGTCGACACATCCGAGTTGGTGTTCGCCACATTGACGGCGTTGCCCGACACGATCGAGCTATCGATCGTCAGAATCGACGACGCACTACCACTCGTGATGGCAATACCGCCACCACCCGCACCCGCCGCCGTCGAGGTCGTGTTGGATGTATTGCCGGTAATCGTGCAGTTCTGAATCAACGCCGTGCCAGCGAAGCTTGGCAATGCGATGCCACCGCCCGAACCGTTGGTCGTGTTCCCTGCGATCGTGCTATTGCGGATCGTCAGCCCGCCGGCTGCCACTGTGCCGAAGAAATAGATGCCGCCGCCACCTGTCCCGGTACTGTTGGCTACGTTGCCGGTGACGATGCTATTCTCCATCAGCATGCCACCGCCACTGAAGAAGTAAACCCCGCCGCCATCGCTGCCCGATGTGTTACCTGAGATCGTGCTATTGCGGATCGTAATGAACGCGGTCGACGTTGCCGTCAGTCCGCCGCCGTCGTTGGTACCCGACGAGTTGCCCGTGATGACGACGCTGTCGAGCGTGAGGTTTTCGTCGGCCGTGCTGATACCGCCGCCGTCGGCACCGGTCGTACCGTTGGAGGTTCCGTTCCCACCGGTGATCGTCATGCCGGAGATGGTTACGTTGAGGATACCCGTCCCGTTTACGTTAAAGATGCGAACCGCATTGTTTCCGTTGATCGTCAGGGCCGATGCGCCCGGGCCTGTGATCGTCACGCTGTCCGTGATGTTCAGTTGGCCCGACGCCGCCGTGAGCGTGATGGTGCCCGTTAAGCCCGACTGAAAGACAATCGCGTCGAGCACACCCGCTGTGGCATTCGAATCCGTAATCGCCTGACGTAGGGAGCCCGCACCGGCGTCGTTCAGGTTGGTGACGGTATAGACTGCCGCGATCTGGACTGTGAACGTACCCAGGGTCGTCGCGGCCGCAGTTCCACCGCCGGTATTGGCTACCTGGCCGGCCTGCAGAGCGATTGTGTAGGTTCCGTTGTCGGCGGCGTCAAAGGTACCGCCCGGAGCGGTGATGGAGTACGTAGCCGTGCGCGGGCTGCCGTTGCCCGCCGGCGTCACGCTCACAAAAGTCGCGAGTTGGTTGTAACCATTCGGGCCGGTGACTCGAATGTCGTTGTTGTCCAGCGTCGAGACGTTGATCGCCGTTCCGCCGGAGTAGGTAACGGTAAACGTGTACGTCGTGCCGCCGGAAGTCGTGACGTTCGCGAATGGACCGCCGCTGGCCGATGGTTGATCGACGACACCTTCAAAAGCACCGATGTCGGCCGCGGCGCCAACGACACGCGGGAAACCAGTACCCCGTTGATCGAACGACAAAGAAGCGTTGTTGGCTCCGGCGTTCACGGCCGGGCTTCCGACGCCCAGTGCGACCGTCTGAGTCGGCCCACCATTGCTCGCAAGCGGGAGCAGATTCAGGACCGCTCCCGTTGCCAGGTTGCTCGCGCTACTGCCCGAGAGCGTGAATCCATCGGCATCCCCAATCGCGCAGAAGTTGGCGTTGACGATCGCGGCTGCGATGGATGCTAGGTCCGACCGGCCATTGGCCGCGGCCGCAGTATTTCCGGAAACGATCGTGCTATCGAGCGTCAGGACCGAAGTAGCACTTCCGCTAGACAACGCGATGCCGCCACCGCCGTAGCCCACAGTGGTGCTGGTCGTGTTCGATGTGTTTCCCGTAATCGTGCTGTTTTGGATGAGCGCGGTTCCGGAGAAACTGCGGAGAACGACGCCGCCGCCCGATCCATTGGTCGTGTTGCCCGCGATAGTGCTGTTGCGGATGGTCACGCCGCCCGCGGACACCGTACCGAAGAAATAGATGCCGCCGCCGCCCGGCCCAGTTCCCACCGCCGAATTCCCCGAGACGGTGCAGTTCTCCATCAGCAAGGCACCGCCGCTGAAGAAATAGAGGCCTCCGCCGTTCTTGCCGCTCGTGTTGCCGGAGATGGTGCTGTTGCGGATGGTGATAAACGCCGTCGACGTCGCGTCCAGGCCACCGCCGTCGTTGCTGCCCGACGAGTTACCGGAAATCACCACGTTGTCGAGTGTGAGGTTCTCGTTGGTCGTGTTAATGCCACCGCCATCGGCCGCGGTGGTGCCGTTCGTAGTTCCGTTGCCGCCGGTGATCGTCATTCCGGACATCGTGACGTTCAAGATCGTCGCCGTGTTATCGACGTTGAACACCCGGACCGCATTCCCGCCGCTGACGGTGAGAATCGATGGACCAGGACCGGTGATCGTTACGTCATCGGTGACGGATAGCTGGCCGGACGCCGCCGTAAGCGTAATGGTCCGGGGATTGGCCGCGTTGAAGAAACCCGCGTCAAAGGTGATCGTGTCGGCCCCGGACGCGCCATTCGCGTCGAGAATAGCCTGTCGCAGCGAGCCAGCACCGGCGTCGGCGGCATTCAGAACTGTGAAGTTGGCTGGGACCACACGGTTCTCAAGGGTATCGAGCCACCCTCGAATGCGATGCGGTTTCTGACGCGGACGAGTCTTCTTAGCCATGTCGTCGACTCCCAGTATGTACGTTGAATGAAACACTGCGCAGGCTGTAGAGCACAACTGTGCGATAAGAGAGAGACGAACCGCTGTGCTCTCCTGCTGGGTCTGGTTGGTAAACAAGGCGACCTAGGGCTAAGGGAGAGGTGGAATCTCCCCAGGTCGTTTTCGCGTGTGAGTCCACTTGCTGGTCTAGGAACTAGCGGAAGTACGGCAATGGGACGAACCGGCTCAGGGCGATTTCCAACCGGTCCAACCTGTCCACGTTAGCGTAGTCGCACGAGCGTGGCTGGTGCAAGTGCGGTTACAAACGGCACGAGTGGGTTATTGAGAAACAAGCGGCTGCGATGTGGTCATTGGAAGTGCGAGCGACGATTGTCGGATACGCCGACTGCCCAGTGTGCTAGGTGCAAAAGGCACAGCGACCGCGACAACAGGCGTTCTCGAAGTCGCTGTGCCTACTCTGAACTCTCGAAATCAGTCTTTGTCGTTGCCAGAGGGAGCCGGTGGGCCGACGAACCACTTTGCTGGGAGTGGCTTCAGTTGGGCTCCCTCCTTTTCGCAGCAGGGACATTGACCGGAAGCCACGGGGCTACCGCTCTGAAATTCATCGCTTTGTGGCTTCTCGCCACTTGGCGGCTTGCCCAGGTCCACTTTGACTTGTTCGATGCTGAAGGGGTTGCCAAAGACGATCGATCCCGTCGTCGGCAGGTCGGTCCCTTGCGACTCCAGTCCCTTCGGCAGGGGGCGGGGAGTTTGGTCGTCCTTGCACTCGGGAATCAATACGGGCAGCGCCGGCCCCTCGAAATCCGGCAACTCATAGACAACGGGGACGATCGTATCGGACTTCTGCGTTGTGCCCGCGAGCGGCGGCTCGGACGTATGTGAGAACAGATCGTAAGGCAGCACCGGCTCAACACACGTCAGGTCGATCGCCTCGACTGCGAGGACGGCCGGTCCGTCGCTCTCTTCCCCGCAGGCGGGAATCAAGACGGCGCAGGTTTCGTTGGAACAGTCATAGTGGACCGTCCCTACATAGAAGCCGACACCGGCCGCAGCGATCGCGGCAAAGGCCCAGAATGATCGGATGCGCATGGTCGGATCCCTGCCAAACCTTGGGCGGGGCGGGACAATAGCGACCGACCGGACTCGAGGCCAGATCAACTTCGGACCGCCCCGCGCGACGCTCACTAATGAGAGTCGGCAGAGCCAAACTTGATGAAAAAGTTCCCATTTCTGGATCTCACTCACGAAACTGTAACGGACGTGCCGATAGTCTGGATTGTCCGGGAGTATCACGGTCGAAGGCTCGCGTTGCGTCGCGCGGCTGTGTACAATCCTCTGTACACCTTCGCGGGTTGACGTGGTCAGCGCCAGCCCTGAGTGTCCCGAGTCTTGCTCCGGCAGGGGTTCGCGTATGCTCGCATTAACAAATGGTTCGCGTTCGGTCGGACGGTGGCTCGCCGCCTGCGTCGTGCTGGCGGGCGCGACGTTCGGGCAAGCGGCCCCTCAGGACAAGGACAAACAGCCGCCGGCGGCGACACCGCCCGCGGTCGCCCCACCTGCCGCGGCCCCGATGGGCGAGCCGGCGACCAAAGGTGGCGTTGTTCCCGCGTTCCCGGCCGAGAAGGAAGTCGTCTTCGAATTTCGCGACAAGCGATGGGGCGAAGTCCTTGAGTGGCTCGCCGACCAGACGGGCTGGCCCGTCGTCACCACGGTCAAACCGACCGGCACGTTCACGTACATCTCGCCGAAGGGCGCGAACGGCCAACCGGTCAAGTACAAGATGACACGAGTCGTGGACCTCATTAACGAGGGCCTCGCTCAGCAGAAGTTTCTGCTGATCCGCAAGGAGGCGTCGTTTACGATCGTCCCGGCCGACGAGAAGCTGAACGCTATCGACCTCCCGCGGGTCAAGCCGGAGGAACTTGCATCACGCGGCGACACGGAGGTCGTACAGACTTACATCACGCTCAATACGCTCGTGGCCGACGACTACATCAATGAAGTTCAGAAGATGAAGGGGCCGTATGGCGACGCCTTGGCGCTCGCAAAGTCGAACCAGATTCTGCTCACCGACACCGTCGGCAACGTCAAGCGTATCCTCAAGACGACGCAAGAGATCGAGGAGCGTGAGAAGACGCAGAACGAGAGCTTCAAGCACGACTGCCAGTACATCAAGGCCCGCGAAGCCGACCGCATCTTGCGCGAGCTGCTCGGAGACCCGCGGCTCTTGCAGGCGCAGATCCAGGCCGCGATGCAGCCCCAGCGCGGCCCTGACGGCCGAATGCTGCCTCCCGGCCCGATGCCCAAGATCAAGATGTACTACATCACCGTCGATGAGCGGACGGAGAGCATCCTGGTCAACGGGCCGGCCGACATCATCGCACGAGCCAAGGAGATCATGAAGAAGGTCGACGTGCCGAGCGTCGCGGGCCAGAAGCCCCGCGTTGCCGGTTCGCCGCAGCTCAAGCAATTTGCCGTGCCATCCGGCTCGGCCGCGGACGTGGCGAAGCTCATTGGGACCGTGTACGCGACTTCCACCACCGTCAAGGTGTCGCCCGTGGGACAGAACGCGGTCATGGTCTACGCCGCGCCGGAGGATCTGCTTGAGATCGCCAACATGATCAACGGCACGAGCACGGGTTCGGGCGTCGTCACGAAGCTCATCCCGCTCGGTTCCCTCGAAGCGAGTTCGGTTGAGACGACTCTCAAGGGCATGTTCTCGTCGACCGATTTCCGCACCGGCGTATCGACCGGACCGTATGTCGAGGGCGACAAGAGCCGCAACTGCATCATTGCAAAAGGCACGGCCGAGCAGATTCAAGACGTTGAAGCGGCCGTGAAAGTGATGGAAGGCGTGGGTCCGAGCGGTACCGGCAACATGCGGATCATCACGCTCGACAAGGGTAGTGCGGGGGCCTTGGCTAACGAACTGTCGCGGATTCTCATGGACTCGCGCGGCATTAAGGCCGAGGTGATCCAGCCAGGTCGTCCCTCCACTCCGCCGGCTCCGCCGGTGAACCCGATGCCGACACCGCCGGCTAAGCCCGACGCGCCAAAGTCGAACAGCGGTGGTGGTGACGGTCCGGATGACCCGAAGCAACCGGCCAAGAAGCCGGCGGTCGTGATCACCGCGGTTGGCAACCGCCTGATGATTACCGGCGACGACCCACAAGCCGTCGCATACACGATGGAGTTGATTCGTCTTCTGACGCGCAACGACGGAGACGGTGAGTTCGAAGTCATCAAGCTCCAGTATGCCGACGCGACCAACGCAGCTCGGACCATCAATGAAATGTACAACGGCCCACAGCAGCAGCGGGGTGGCGGCGGCGGTGGTGGCAACCCATTCGGCGGCGGATTCGGTGGAGGGTTTGGTGGCGGATTCGGCGGCCGCGGTGGGTTCGGTGGCGGCGGTGGGCCGGGACAGGGACCGCCGGTGACCGCAAGCGTCCGCGTGGTCGCTGACCCCGGTTCGAATTCGCTGATCGTCAAGGCCAGCCCGGTCGAGATGCTTCAGATCAAACAGTTGATTACGAACTCGATCGACAAACTGGACGACACTCGTGCGAACCAGAAGGCCCACAAGATCGGGCCGTTGAAGAGTGCGAACGCTGTCGAGGTCGCTCAGACCGTCAACATGGTTTATCGCGATCTGACAGGCCAGGACGCCCGCGCAGCCATGTTCGGGAGTTTCGGCTCGCCATTCGGCGGCTTCGGCGGTGGTGGGTTTGGCGGTGGCGGTGGCGGCGGCCGAGCTGGTGCCAACCGTGGTACCGATGCTAACGGCAACCCGCGGCCGAACCCGCTCTCGATCGGCGTGGACGATCGCACCAACACGCTCATCGTTCTGTGCAACGAATCGTTGTTCAAGGACATCAAGACACTGGTAGATGACTTGGAAAAGGAAGCCGCTGGTGCGGTCCGGACTGTCAAGATCATCCCAATCAAGGGTATCGACCCGAATGTCGTTCAGCAGGCCATTGATGCCATCCAAGGCTTCCATTCCGGCCAACAGGGCATGGGTATGGGCATGATGGGCGGCATGGCCAACCGCGGCGGCATGGGCGGGGGTTTCGGCTCACCGTTCGGCGGCGGCATGGGCGGGGGCTTCGGCTCACCGTTCGGCGGTGGCTTTGGCGGAGGCAACTTCGGTGGAGGTGGCTTTGGTGGCGCCGGTCTCGGCGGCCGTGGCGGCTTCGGCGGAGGCAACTTCGGCGGAGGTGGCCTTGGCGGCGGTAACTTCGGCGGAGGCATGGGTGGTGGAGGCCGCGGCGGATTCGGTGGTGGTGGCTTCGGTGGGGGTGGCGGTGGCCGTGGAGGTGGGGGTGGCGGCGGCCGCGGTTTCCCGCGAGCACCCGAGCGGGAAAATGGAGGACCGGATTTTTTTGAGCAAGGGGTCAAGGACGACCCGAAGCCGTCCATCCTGTTCGATCCGCAGCAAACGACAACCTACGCCCAAACGAATGACAACGGCCCACGCCTGAACGCCACCGAGGAGCAGCAGGCCCCGCTGCCCCCCGGCTCGCCCCAGCCCACGACGCCCCAGCCGGCCACACCCGGCCAGCCGCCGGCTACGCCGGGCCAGCCGGCGACCCAACCGCCGGCGGCAACCGGACTGGATAACTTCCAGGGCCCGCGGCGGCGAGTGCTGGCCGAGGCGTTGGAGGAACTGGGCGTCATCGTTATCAGCGGTGAGAACCAGACCGATATCGATGAGATTCTCAAGCTCATCAAGTTCATTCAGGAGTCGTATCCGAACACGGAGGTGAAGCTCGAAGTCGTTCCGCTCAAGTACGGCGACTCGACGAGCATCACGAACACGCTATCGCAAGTGTTCTCGCGGGTGTACGCCGGTCCGAGCGGCAACTTCGTTGTCGGCCAGGGTCAGCAGCGTCCGGGTGGAGCCGTCGGCGGACAGGGTGGCGCGTTCGGCCAGCAGGGCATTCAGGGCGGAACGTTCAACCCGGCCTCTACGCTCGGAAGCCTGTTGCTGTTGCCGTTGCCCCGGTTCAATTCGATCCTCGTCGTTGCGCCCGGTCAACGGATTCCGGACATCAAGAAGGAGATCGAGAAGCTCGATCAGCCGAGTACGTCTGCCGGTCGGGCCACGCCCTTCCCGCTCAAGAAGGCGTCGGCTCAGCAGGTTGCGACGCTCGTTCAACAGTTCTACCAACAGCGGTATCCGAACGAGGCGCTCCAGCAGAACCAGATTCGCGTGACTTACGATGTCTCGACGAACACCGTGTTCGTTCAGGCAGCTCCGGCTGACTTCGACGAAATCCGGGGCATCATCGAGTGGGCCGACACGAACTACTCGAGCGCCGTCAATGATTTGCGAATCATCAAGGTTCGCAACGCGCTGTCGGATGAGTTGGCGGCGACGATTTCGCAAGCCATCACCCAAGGCATCGCCGCCCCCGGCACGACGGCCGCACCGGGCATTCAGCCGCTTGGCGGCCAAGGTGGCCAGACGCCGTTCGGCCAGTTCGGCCAGCAAAACCGTGTTGGTGCGGCGGGCCAGACAGCGGCCAACACAACCAAGACGACGTCATTACGGTTCTTTGCCCAACCGGATAACCAGGTCATCAATTCGGGCAAGCTCGAGGACGTTCACATCACGTCGGACCTCAGGTCCAACAGCCTGATCGTCTCGGCTCCGCCGGAGACAATGCAAGTTATCTACGCTCTCGTCCGAGAGTTGGACGTTCCGGCGGCCGCGCAGTCAGCGATCAACGTCTTCTCGCTTAAGAAGGCTGACGCGGTTCAGACTGCAACCCTGCTTCGCCAACTGTTCACAGGAGCGACAACCACGGGCGGCGGCGGAGCGTTCGGTGGTGTAGCGGCTGGTAATGCGGGCACAGCGGGCCAGCAACGTCCGCTCCTCGCACTCGCCGGTGCGGTGGGTGAAGGTGCGGCCCTCATCGATCTACGCATTAGCGTGGACGACCGGACGAACAGCATCATCGTGGCCGGCAGCCGCAACGACCTGGAGGTCATCGAAGCGATTATCTCGAAGCTCGAAAGCTCCGACGTGCAGTCGCGGATGACGCAGGTGTACAAGCTCCAGAACGCGTTCGCGGCCGACGTGGCCACCGCCCTGACCACCTTCATCACTAACTCGAAGAGCGTGCTGCAACAGGGCAACCAGTTGACGGCGTTCACCGAGATTCAGCGGGACGTCGTGATCGTGCCCGAGGCGATCTCCAATACGTTGCTCGTCAGCGCGACACCGACTGCCTTCGGGGAGCTGATGCGGATGGTCGCGCAGCTCGACCAGATGCCACCCCAGGTTGTCATCCAGTGCCTCATCGCCGAAGTCTTCTTGACCGACAACCAGGAGTTTGGCGTCGAAATCGCCGGCCAAAGCCCGGTGTTCTTCCGCCGCGGCGTGCTGGCGACACCGCAGACGAACGCGAACGGAATCACCAACGCGGCGATTCCCGGCTTCAACTTCAACACCAACACGGCGACCGGGACGATCATTGGCAACAGCGCGCTGGCGGACCCAGGGGTTGTTGGCTACCAAGGGTTGACCAGCCTCGGCGTCGGCCGTGTGTCGCCGGTGTCCAATGTCGGTGGCCTTGTTTTCACGGCCGGCAGCGACTCGCTGAACGTGTTGATCCGGGCGCTCAAGGCTCAGAACCGGCTCGACGTGCTGAGCCGTCCGCAGGTCATGACGCTCGACAACCAGACGGCCGCGGTGTCCATCGCCCAGCACTTCCCGGTCCACGCGAATACGACCATTACGGGTGCGGCCGCGGCTGTGACCCAGAACATCGACCGGAGGACCGTCGGCGTGGTTCTGAAGGTGACGCCGCGGATCACGCCTGAGGGCAAGGTGCTCATGCGGGTCTATCCGGAGGTTTCGGCCATCGGACAGACGGTGAACCTTGGTAACGGCACGATTGGCCAAGCGTTCGATATCCAACAGGTCGAGACAACGGTCGTCGGTCAGGACGGCGAGACGGTGGTCATCGGCGGCTTGATTCGCCAGCGCGAGCTCAAGACCGAGAACAAGGTGCCGTGCCTGGGTGACCTCCCATACATCGGCTCGGCGTTCCGGTACCGTACGCAGGTTCGTGAGAAGCGAGAGCTGATCGTCATCCTGACGCCGCACGTCGTTCGGAGCCAAGCCGACGCCGACCGCATCGCGATGGACGAGGCCCGGCGGATGGACTGGATTCTCGGCGACGTGGCCAAGATTCACGCGACGAACGGCCTCTCGAACGTGCTACCGCCGCCGAAGCTGCCGGAACTGCCAACGCCGCAGGCCATTCCGTCCCAACCGGCGTGCATCGTGCCACCGGGCACTCCGATCGGTGCCGGCACTCCGACGATTCCCGCTCCATCGGTCGTCCCCGGTTCTCCGTTGGAACCGACCCCGGCGACGAGCCCGGCGGTCGTCCCCGGCGTACCCGTCCTTCCCGGCGTGCCAACGCCGACGCAAGGCGGTCCGGTCGGCGCGCCAATGGTGATCCAGGCGAACCCGCCCGCGGCGTCCTCGGCCAAGCCGGTGACTTCGGCCGGCGCCGATCCGACCGCCGGGCCGACGCTTCAGCCCGCGTCCTACGTCGCGCCAGCGGCCGCGCCCGCGTCCGACTCGCCGAAACCACAATCCGCACCCCAGGGCAAGGAGGCCCAACGATGGAAGTTCATCGGTTCCCGCTGAGCGTCCGCCGCTGCCTGCGGGCGGCGGTGGTCGTGATCGTTGGTCTGGCCGCCGGTTGCAAGACGACGTCGCAGTGTACGACCTGCGGTGACGGCGGTGTGCCAGTCTCGACCGAGACTAACCGAATGGTTGCCACCTGGAGCAACAAGGTCCAGTATGTCCCCGATGTCGCTCACGGCGGTACGCCGATGCCAGGTATCCTGGGACGCGTGTACTTGTTCGACGCCCAGGTGAAAGACTCGCTGACGACCGACGGCAAATTCGTGGCGGAGTTGTACGACGATTCGGGTTCGACTTCGGTGGCCATTGAGCAGTGGATCATCGATAAGGACACTGCTAAGAAGCTGCTGTCGAAGGACATCGTCGGATGGGGTTACACGATGTTCCTGCCGTGGGGCACTTACCGGCCCGATCTGACGAAGATCCATGTCGGACTCCGGTTCGAGCCGGAGAAGGGACAGACGATGATGGCCATGGGCGGGCCGATGACGGTCGAACACCTGCCCCCGCCCACAGCGCCCGGTGCCGGCGTGCAGCAGACAGCCGCCAGGGTGCCGGCTGGTAAGTGATGCCCTCAATGCGTAAAGCCGCAAGCGACCGCTTGCGGCTTTACGCATTGAGGTTGCAAAAAATACACAACTCTCGTGCGTTTGCTGGTTGCAAACCGTCGCCGGATCGATTATCGATAGCTATTAGTATCCACGACATCGTGCCCCACTCGCGGGGCAAGTGATCGAAGAACCTGTAAGGACAACGTTCCATGACGCACACTGTCTGCGAACCCTGCCACGATTGCAAGTACACCGACTGTTGCGTTGTTTGCCCGGTCGAGTGCTTCTACCAGGACGACATGATGCTGTACATCGACCCGGTGGACTGCATCGACTGCGAGGCGTGCGTGCCCGAATGCCCGGTCGAGGCGATTTTCGTCGAATCGGCCGTTCCAGCACAGTGGACCCAGTGGACACAGATCAACGCCGAGAAGTCGGCCGAACTCAAGGCCCAGGATGCTAAGTGCACCGAAAAGCTCGACGCAAAGGAAGGGCCGGGGTGCAAGAAGAAGGCGTAAAACCGGGAATCAGAAGTCAGGAGTCAGTTGGCGTCTCGGTCGTGCGGGCCGCTATCATGCCGTTGGCGGCTCTGGCTGACTCCTGACTTCTGACTCCTGACTCACCTATGCCTGTCGGCGTCCTTCTCATTCAACTCGGTACGCCCGACGCACCTACTGCGCCGGCACTTCGCCAATACCTCCGTCAGTTCCTTGGCGACCCCCGCGTTATTGAGTCGCCGTTCGTGCGGAATGTTATCATTCCCGCATTTGTACTGCCGTTCCGCCCCTCACGCTCTGCCGAGAAATACCGTCGGATTTGGTCCAACGAGACGGGTTCCCCCCTCCTGCACTACACCCGAAGACAGTGCGAACTTCTGCAACAGGCTCTGCCCAGGGCATCTGTCCGGTTCGGCATGATGATTGGCAATCCGCCGGCCAGGGATGTCGTAAACGATATGATCGCTGCCGGCATCGATCGGCTCATTGCCGTGCCGATGTTTCCGCAGTATTCGGCGACGACTACGGCTAGCGCGACCGACACACTGTTCAAAGCTCTCATGACCGTGAGGCACGTGCCGGCCGTACGTGTTGTGCCGCCTTATTACAGTCACCCTGGCTACCTCGACGCTGTGGAAGCCATTGTCCGCAGCGAGATTGCACAACTCGGTTGGGAACCGGAGCATTTCGTCTTATCGTTCCACGGCATTCCCAAATCGTACGCGACCGCCGGCGATCCGTACGCCACGCATTGCACCCGCACGGCCCACGCGTTGGTACGGCGGCTCGCCTGGCCGCGTGACCGGTGGACGCAGTCGTACCAATCGCTCTTTGGTCGCGACGTATGGCTGAAGCCGTACACCGACGACGTGCTGACGCGCCTGGCCAAGCGTGGAATGAAGCGCGTTTTTGTCGCGACTCCCGGCTTCACGGCTGACTGCCTGGAAACAATCGACGAAATCGGACGTGAGTCCACTGAGGTCTTTCACCAGGCCGGTGGCGAGCGGCTGACTCTGTGTCCTTGTCTCAACGACCACCCGGCTTGGATCCGTGGTCTCTCGAGAATTGTCCTCGACGAGGCGCAGGGATGGCTGTGACCCTGCCGGCGCAGACATGGTTCTTCGACCCAATTTCCCCTTCGGCAAAGCTCGGAGAGAGGGGAATGCCCGTGCGACCGGCGCGACCGTCAACTTGACGCCCTGCGTAAGCTGTGACGGCAACGTGAGTCCGCTTGTATTCAAGTCGTAGCAGTTTACAATCGAAGAAGTGGGTAATACGGCGGCATTTGCGCGTCGGCGACCCGTGTATTACAGACACCCGCCCTAGCGGGTAGGGGATCCGCACCATGGCGCAGTTCTACACGATCGAAGAAGCCGCCGCAAAAGTCGGCCTCAACGTCGATGACTTCAAGCGCAACCTGGCTACCAAGTGGAAACACATCACGAAGTTCCCCGACGGCCGATCGATCCGCCTGAAGGCCGATCAGATCGACGAATTGTCCCGCACGCTGGGCCGTGGCAGTGAACCGGAATTGCAGTTGGCCGACGAACCGTTGTCGCTTGGCGACGACTCGGGCTTCGTGGGCCTCGAAGACGATTCCGATGACGTGCTCGACATCGTTCCTGGTGGAAAGACCAAGAACAAGAAATCCGGCTCCGACAGCGATGTCAAGCTTGAGCCCGCCAGCGGACGGATTCCGAAGGCCAAAGAGCCAACGGAAATCAACCTGGACGCAGAGGTTACGGCCAAGCCACCGTCGAGTACTCGCAAGTTCTCAGCACCCCTGAACCTAGCTTCGGACGCCGACATTGCCCCGAAGAAGAAGCAGGATGTCGGATCATCGAGTGAGTTCGAGCTGAGCCTAACACCCGATTCGAGCGACGAGATCGAACTCAAACTATCCGACGATTCCAGCGACGAGATCGACATCGGCGTCATGCCGGGCAAGGGTGGCCTGTCGAGCGGTAACAGTGGCATCAATCTGCAATCACCAGCCGATAGCGGGATTTCCCTTGAGAAATCAAGCGACTTCGAGTTGGATATCGCTCCAGAATCGGGCATTAAGTCTGGACCGAAATCGGGTCCAAAGTCAGGACCGAAGTCCGCTCCGAAAAAGCCCGCTATACCCGACGATTCATCGAGCGAATTCGAGCTGACTCTGGATGATTCGGGCGATGCTCCAGCGGCGCACGAAAAGACCGCCGCGTTCCAAGATCCCGAGTCAAAGGACATTTTCGAGACGGACTTTGAGTTGCCGACCCTCGACGAGGAATCCGGCTCGGAAGTCGCGGCGCTGACCGACGAGACCGACCTGGAGAGTTCGGACTTCGACTTAGCGCTCGGCGAAGATGACGGCGTCTCGGAAGAGGAGAGTGCGAGCCAGGTTGTTGCCATCGAAGAAGGCGGTAAACGCCGACGTGGTGCCGCGGCCGTGGCGGAAGACGAGGAATACGACGAGCTCGCGGAGGCTGGCGACGAATACGAGGACGAAGTCGAGACGCGCCCGGCCCCAGCCGCCCAGAAGTCCGACTGGGGCCTCCTGCCGGCCCTCGTTCTGCTGCCTTGCGTGCTTGTGATGTTCCTGACCGGCATCATGGCATACGAGCTACTTCACAGCATGTGGGGTTTCCACAACGCTTCTAAGCCCTCGGCGCCCCTCGTACGGTTCATCGCCGAGAAGATCGGCGGCGATTTGCCCAAGGAATAGGATTGCGATTCAAAGCCCACCGATGGCGATCGGTGGGCATCGCTATGAAGGCCCGCCGATTGCCATCGGTGGGCCTTCTGACTTTGGGCGCATGAAAAAACCCCGCCGTCCTTGCGAACGGCGGGGCCTATCTTTGAACCAGGTGCCCGAGTACAGGGTTTGGCCAATTGTGTGCGGGGATGCGTAACATGTAAGTTTCCGTTCGGCCGTCACCGGCCGCTCGGTTCTAAGAAATCCTTAGAAAGGAGGTGATCCAACCGCAGGTTCCCCTACGGTTACCTTGTTACGACTTAGTCCCAATCAAGAAGTCCGTCTTCGGCACCGGTAAAGGCGACTTCGGACGTCCCTCTCTTTCGTGGCTTGACGGGCGGTGTGTACAAGGCTCAGGAACACATTCACCGCAGTGTTGCTGACCTGCGATTACTAGCGATTCCAACTTCATGCAGGCGAGTTGCAGCCTGCAATCTGAACTGGGGCGTGTTTTTTGGGATTTGCTGGCCCTCGCGGGTTTGCGTCCCTTTGTTCACGCCATTGTAGCACGTGTGCAGCCCTGGGCATAAAGGCCATGAGGACTTGACGTCATCCCCACCTTCCTCCGGTTTAACACCGGCAGTCTTTCCAGAGTCCCCGACATTACTCGCTGGCAACTGGAAACAGGGGTTTCGCTCGTTATGGGACTTAACCCGACATCTCACGACACGAGCTGACGACAGCCATGCAGCACCTGTGGCAAGCTCAGGATTGGATACCTGTCGGGTGCCGTTTCCGGTCCCTACGTCTTGCCCCTTGCGGACATGTCAAGCCCAGGATAAGGTTCTTCGCGTAGCCTCGAATTAAGCCACATGCTCCACCGCTTGTGTGAGCCCCCGTCAATTCCTTTGAGTTTCAGCCTTGCGACCATACTCCCCAGGCGGAGGACTTAGCACTTTTGCTTCGACAGTGAACCCATGTAAGTCCACTACCTAGTCCTCAACGTTTAGGGCCAGGACTACCGGGGTATCTAATCCCGTTTGCTCCCCTGGCTTTCGCGCATCAGCGTCAGAAAGGGTCCAGCACCTCGCCTTCGCCACCGGAGTTCCGTTGGATATCAACGCATTTCACCGCTCCACCCAACGTTCCAGATGCCCCTACCCTCCTCCAGATAAGCAGTATCCACGGCACTTCTCCAGTTGAGCTGGAGGCTTTCACCGCAGACTTACCCATCCGCCTACGCGCCCTTTAAGCCCAGTGATTCCGAACAACGTTCGCACGGTTCGTCTTACCGCGGCTGCTGGCACGAACTTAGCCCGTGCTTCCTCCAGGGATAGGTCAACCTTGCGGCTTCCTCCCCCTCGACAGTGCTTTACAACCCGAAGGCCTTCATCGCACACGCGGCGTCGCTCGGTCAGGCTTGCGCCCATTGCCGAAGATCCTCGACTGCAGCCTCCCGTAGGAGTCTGGCCAGTGTCTCAGTGCCAGTGGCGCGGGTCGTGCTCTCACACCCGCTAGACATCTTCGCCTTGGTGAGCCGTTACCTCACCAACAAGCTAATATCACGTGAGCCCCTCCCGAGGCGAAGTTCATTTCCCGGTAAAAGGATGTCCTCTCGCCGAATCGCCGAGTATTACCCGTCCGTTAGAACGGCTATCCTCGTCCCCGGGGTAGGTTACCCACGCATTACTGCCCCTTTCGCCACTTCCCCCTGGAGCAAGCTCCAGGGATTCGTTCGACTTGCATGCCTAATCCACGCCGCCAACGTTCGTTCTGAGCCAGGATCAAACCCTTCAAATGTTGCTGCTTATAGATTCGCAGACCGAAATCTGCGACTCACAAACGAGCTGTGAATGGTTTGAAGGTCGCTAGTTACTTAAGCGAAACTCAAAGCTCGACGTACCAGAGATTTCTCTCCGGCACAGACGAGAATGTGTGTTCCGCTAGAAAACTAGCGACCACACATCCCCGCATTGGCTCGTACTTAAGGGCACCAGGTTGTCAAAGATCGATTCACCCGGCAGAGCCGAGTGTCTCTTACAATGAACGACTTAACCGACGCCTCATCGGCTGGCTAAACCGTTACATTGCATGTCTCGCGTTAGCGTGACCCTCATACTCTAGGGGTGCGTCCCGAGAGTGTCAACGCCCGCTCGAGTTTTTTTTGGGAATGAAGCTTCTCCGCTTTCGCACGGCCAGTTTTTCGCGGCAAGAGCAGCCGCGGAGCCGGGATCCGCCCGGAATGCTGGCAGTGGAAGCGCCGACGCTGTACATTGGCCATTGTTGGCGGATCGACAGGCGTTGGTCAAGCGTTTTCCCCTTCCATTCCGCAAGTTTTAACACATGGCCACTCCGCGAGTCCTGATATTGCGTTCACCTGGGGCGAATTGCGACGGCGAGACGCATTTCGCCTTTGAGCGGGCCGGCGCGTATGCCGACCGCGTCCACGTCAATCGACTACGGGAAAACCCTAAACTCTTACAGGATTACCAGATACTATGCGTTCCTGGTGGATTCAGCTACGGCGACGACGTCGCCGCTGGCCGAATCCTCGCTCACCAACTTGCGACATTTCTTGGCGAGACACTTCGCGAGTTCCGCGATAAGGACAAACTCATTCTCGGCGTCTGCAATGGCTTCCAGGTCTTGTTGAAGGCTGGACTCATCATCCAGCCCGACGACGACGGGCCGCTGGCAACGCTGACATTCAATACGCACGGCTACCAGGATCGCTGGGTGCATCTCAATGTGACATCCGACCGTTGTCCGTTCCTGACTGGGATCCAGCGACTCCACGTGCCCATGGCCCACGGCGAAGGCAATTTCGTTTGCCGCAAAGACTGGATTTTGCAGGGCTTGGAGCAGACGGGGCAGTTCGTCTTACGGTACGTGGCCGCGGACGGCTCGCCGGCAAAGGGCGTCTACCCGACCAACCCGAACGGCTCACAAGCCGACATCGCCGGCGTGTGCGATGCGTCGGGCCGGGTGCTGGGGCTGATGCCGCACCCGGAACGGCACATCCTTGGTACGCAACACCCCCGCTGGACGCGGGATGGGCTTAAGGACGAGGGGGACGGGATGTCGGTATTCCGCAACGCTGTCAACTTTTTCGTCGAAACGTGACACCGCAACCCGCGTCCACGCCGATCACGGCTAAGAGGGCGTCTAATTAGCGGGAGAGCCTCTGTTTTCGCCGGCGCTTCAGTCGGTTCTCGGGATCGCGGGCGGTTACCAGTTGTCGCGCCATGCGGTGGGTCATGGCGATGAGAATCCAGGCTTCACTGCTCGTCGGGTTGCACTCGTAGTCTTTGCTCAACCGTCGGTACCGCCCGAGCCAGCCGAACGTCCGCTCGACGATCCACCGGTGCGGCAGGTGGACGTACCCTTTGACCCCGACGGGGCGCAAGATCGTGGTCAACACCCAGCCAAACGTGTCCCGGACCCAATCGACGATCGCCGGGTACGCGCCGTCCGCCCAGATCACGGCCAGCCGCGGCAACACGGGCAACCGCCCGAGCAACGTCTTGGCCCCGTCCCGGTCCTGCACGTCGGCCGGCAAGACCGCCAACCCCCAGACGAGGCCGAGCGTGTCAACCAGCAGGTGTCGCTTGCGGCCGCCGATTTTTTTTCCCCGCGTCGTACCCCTTCGGGCCGCCGACTTCCGTCGTCTTGACCGACTGGCTGTCGAGGACGCTCGCACTGGGCGTCGGCTCCCGGCCATCCAGCCGCCGCACGTCGACCCGCAACACGTTGTGGACGGCCTCCCAGACGCCGGCGTCCCGCCACGTGTAGAAGTAGTACGACACGGTCTTCCACGGCGGGAAGTCGTGCGGCAGCATCCGCCACGCGCAGCCGCTGCGGGCCAGGTAAAAGACGGCGCTGACGATCTCCCGCACCGGATAAGTCCGTGGGCGACCGCCCCGGCCCGAACCCTGCGGGAACAGGTGTTCGATGTTGTGCCATTGGAGGTCCGTCAGGTCGCTCGGGTAGCGCGTCCGTGCCGTCATCGCGCCAGCATACCCGCCGCCCTACGCCGCGTGAAGACCAGTTTCTAGACGCCCTCTAAGAAAAAGTAACGATTAGGAGGCGAACGCCTGACCGACTTGCTGATTTTGGACACCAACTTGCAACAAACCGCAGGCAGATTCACCAGCCATGTTGGTAGCCGAAAGCCGACTTCGATCTATTCTCTCGCTTGACGCTGTGCGATCCCGCGAATCCATGAGAGATGCCGAAAGCCAAGTATCGGGACACAATAGGCTGGCCCGTTCAGGCTTGCCAAAGGCCGGATAAACGAAAGCTGGTCTGTTTCTCAAAACAGTCCAACCAATCCTCACAGCACAATGTCCCAGCGACGCTGCCATTACATGCAGCCCGACTCATCCGACCGGAGACACAATATCCAAGTGCCTCGCGCGGTCGCGATAGCGCTGTAGGGTGTTTCTCTGCACGAGAACCCCCTGGCCGATCCTTCTCGATCCTACTCTCCACTCCTGCGTCCAATGATCTACTTTTTCGTTCTGAGGCCCCACACCAGGAGCGTTCGGTGTTGGCTTAAAGAAGTTTAGATTGGGAGGGTTCGAAATCTCCATCCTGTCAAAGAAACGATCTGGATCAATGAGATCCGAACCTTCGTTAACACGGATCCAATTGTACTGAGGATCCGCCGTATCAACCTGTACAGGGTTGGTCCATTTCTCATTAACTTCGATATTGCATGGCAAGTAATGGTTAAACTGAGTTTCGATTCTGTAGTAAGCCATAGATCGAAAACCTGTAGGGGGATTCTCGACAGCAAAGTCATTCACCCCGAGAGCCACCAAGTGGTGCGGAGTCACTACTGCGAGTTTTACTTCGCCAAGTACGATCCCGTTCGGATTATTAGCAGGTTTAACTTGTATCATAACGTCGTCAGGAGCATCACTTGCCGCTGTACTGACGACCATAACACCCGACTGGCCAGCGTAAAGCGAATCGGAACGGTAACCCCATAGCATAAGATCAACCTTGTCTTGTCCGTCAACCACCGTCCATTCGTAAGACGTCCCCTCGGGCCCTGCCACGCTGGGGTCTAGGTTCAACGGAATGGCGGTCAGATAATACTGTGGCTGCTCGCCGTTGAACCACCAAAGGTCATGGTCGCCTCTGGAATCGCCGGGTCAACTTGAAAAATGTGAGTTCCGTGAAAATACTCTGCTTGAGGTTGGAGAGTCTTGTCTTCATCTATTACATCACTACCAGGATCGGAATGAACGCGATGGACAGTTGACCGTGTTGCATTACGATGTGCTACAATTGCAACAGATCCTGAACCGCCATCCGTCTGTCGCTGAGCGGGTAGCGATGGCGTCGAATCTCTTGCAACGACTTGCGGGCGCAGGCTAACGGCCTGCGATCCACCACTTGAGATTATGCCTTCAACGATGCGGGATGAAAAGGCATCTGAACGTACTGCTGGCTCAATGGCACTAGCAGAGGACGCCCCGTGGGACACCTCCGTCTGAAACACCAAGCCCCGCGATCGTATCGGGAAATCGGTCGGATCTGGAACTGCATCATCCCAAGTCAAGAGCCAATCGTCAATCGACTGTAAATGTGAACTGTCGCCGGATCGCAGTCGCGCACTAGATGTCGACGATGTGATGTGAACATACGGGTCAGTACTGTACCGAGCAGCGAAAAGGCTTGGATTGATCTCTAACTCAGTGGTCACGACTCGTTCGGCCGATTGGACATCCTCGCCGACATTAGCATCGCGACCGGTCAACCACGCCAGGTCCGTTGCGTCCCAGTCCATGGCTAGTGGAATAACCAATGGAGAGATAAGCAGCGCGGCAAGGGTCTCGCCCGGTGTCTCGCGGTCTTCCAATCGGACGAGCCAAAGGCGAACGCGGAAGCTGTAATGTGTCTTGGACATTACTACACACCATTCGTCGGAGAAGTAATACCTAGCTGACTGGTGTATACAAAGACGTTACTTCGGCATGACGCGAAACGTCACAGCTGGTGACTGAAAACCTTTCCCCTTCCAGACCAATGTGTAAACACCTGGCTTCTCAAAACACGTCCTCATCGCATACCCGAAGATCAGAAAACGGCCAGCACCTAGTCGCCCCCTCCGATCATCCATTGGGCCGTTGACGACGATAAGTCGCCAAGCCGCCATCTCCTTGCCATTCACTAGCAGCTGACTGTGATCGATATCAGTATCAACGGATTCCGTACCATCGTTTACCAGGCCGAAGTGGATCATAAAGTCATCAGCCATATCTCGATAAACGATTGGCGTCGTCACAGCGATTGAAGCCCAAAGTGTCGGCTTCTTACCTTCAGATGCAGGAGAATCGTCAGCATTTGCCCATAGGGCAACACACGCAAGTGACAAGGCAGAGATCAAAGCTAGCGGAACTCGCATGCAGTCACCCTAAACCAGACCCCGGCACTTTTCGGTAAACCTGCGATTTGCGCACGCACTACCTATGGAGTAGGCACGCGCCGCGGCACCAGGGTAGTGGTTTGAGGTCTGTTGTCAAGAGCATGTCTCGAGTTTCTGAAACTGCTGGACATCAGCACCATTTTATCGTTGGCCGGCGCACCCATAAATCAATAACAGCATGTTGTTTATGGCAATAAGTGGTAACCCATTCGGTGGCCGCCGCGTAGATGAACACCATCTTTCCGGTAGCCAGCCGATCCTCACTGCTAAGGTGCGGCCCGCTGTCGGCCCAATCGTTGGTCAACGCAGCGGGCAACCGTCAGAGCGGTAACCCAAGCCGACGAATAGTGACGGGGGCACGAGCGAGAGTCCAGATGTAGGACCTCTACGTCCAGCGGATGAAGGTCGATCCTACCGCACATTATTAGACAGCCAACCGCGGACCCCGGCTTCCGCGATACTTGCCTATGTCCTCCGAACCGATTGCCCCACAAGGACTTGGGTATCGATGTCATATGTGAATGCGCCCGTCTCGTTAGACGGTATACAATACTAGAGTCCCACGTCCACCGAGAGCCGCATGACCACCGCCGACCGCGAGGCCCGGACACGGGCCTACGGGCACGACCTGTTCGCCCGGCTCGACCGCCGCGGCCCACGGGTGCTGACACCCACCTGGTTCGACGACCAGCTCATGGCCGCGTCCATGAGCAACCCGGCCGTCAAGCTGCAGCTCTTCCGCTTCATCGACGCCCTGCCGAACCTGACCCGGCCCGACGACATCGGCCGGCACCTGCGCGAATACTTCCACGAGGCCGGCGACAGCATCCCCGTCTGGCTTCGCCGTGCCGTCAGCTTGCTGCCGGAACGTGGCGTCGGCAGCCGGCTGCTCGCCAAGGCCGCGGACGTGAACGCCAAGCGCATGGCCCGGCGGTTCATCGCCGGCTCGACGGTGGCCGAGGCGCTGAAGTCGGTCGCCGCGATGCGCCGCCGCTCCTTGGCGTTCACCATCGACCTGTTGGGCGAGGCGACGATCACCGAGGCCGAGGCCGACGACTACCAGCGGCAGTACTTCGAGCTGATCGAGGGGCTGAGCGCCGAGGTCAACGACTGGCCGGCCGTGCCGCAGATCGATTCCGACGCCTACGGGCCGATCCCGCGGGTCAACGTCTCGGTCAAGCTGTCGTCGCTCTACAGCCAGTTCGACCCGATCGACCCGGACGGCACGAGTCGGGCGGTGCGTCAACGTCTGCGGCCGATCCTGGCGATGGCCCGCCGGCACGAGGCGTTCGTCAACTTCGACATGGAGCAGCACGCCTTCAAGGACGTGACCATCCAGGTCTTCCGCGAAATCCTCTCGGAGCCGGAGTTCGCCGACTGGCCCGATGTCGGCATCGCCATCCAGGCGTACCTCCGCAACACGCCGCGCGACTTGCGGGAACTTGCCGACTGGGCGACGAAGCGCGGCACACCCGTCTGGGTCCGCCTCGTCAAGGGTGCGTACTGGGACTACGAGACGATCATCTCCGAGCAGAACGGTTGGGTGCCGCCGGTCTGGATGCAGAAGTGGGAGACGGACGCCTGCTACGAGGACTGCACCCGGTTCCTCCTGGCGAACCACCGGACGCTGCGGCCGGCGTTCGCTAGCCACAACCTGCGGTCGATCGCCCACGCGATGGCCGCGGCCGAGGAGGCCGGCGTGCCGCCGACGGGTTACGAGTTTCAGGCCCTCTACGGCATGGCCGACCCGATCAAGGACGCGCTCGTCGGCACCGGCCGCCGGGTCCGCATCTACACGCCTTACGGCCAGCTGTTGCCCGGCATGGCCTACCTGGTCCGGCGGCTGTTGGAGAACACCTCCAACGACTCGTTCCTGCGGGCCAGCTTCAGCGACAACACCCCCGAGGAACAGCTTCTCATGAGTCCATTGCAACGCGGCGGCGCGATGAGCGGGTCGGCCCCGACAACGTCCGACGCCAAGCCGTTCGTCAACGAGCCGCTGACCGACTTCAGCGACGAGACGAAACGCGCCGCGATGAAGGCCGGCCTGGCCGCGGTCAAGGCGCAGCTCGGTAAGTCATACCCACTGGTCATCGGTGGCGAACGCATCAACACAGCAACGTTTGTCGACTCCGTGAACCCGTCGCGGACGAGCGAAGTCGTCGGCAAGTGGGCGAAAGCGACACCGGAGCATGCAAAACAGGCGATCGCCGCCGCGGCCAAGGCGTTTGAGACCTGGCGGGATACCGACCCGATAGAGCGGGCCGCTTTTCTGGAGAAGGCGGCCAACGTGATGCGTGCCCGCCATTTCGAGTGGGCGGCATGGATCACCTACGAGAGCGCGAAGCCGTGGCGCGAGGCTGACGTCGAGGTCGGCGAGTGCATCGACTTCCTCGACTTCTACGCCCGCGAGGCCCGCATGCTCGCAACACCAGGCAAGAGTGCCCTCGCCGGGGAGGACAATGAGTACGTCTACGAACCGCGCGGCGTCTGCGTCGTGATTGCACCGTGGAACTTCCCGCTGGCCATCCTCTGCGGCATGGTGGCTGCGGCCGTCGTAACTGGCTGCACTGTCGTCATGAAGCCGTCGGAGCAGTCGAGCGTCATCGGCGCGAAACTGATGGGACTGTTCGAGGAAGTCGGGCTGCCGAAAGGCGTTGTCAACTACCTGCCGGGCGACGGCGAGGAGATCGGCCCGGTTTTGGTCGGCCACCCGGACACGGCCGTGGTCGCCTTTACCGGGTCGGTGCCGGTCGGCCTGGCCATCAACGAAGCGGCGGCTAAGACTCCCGCGGCGCAGGACCACGTGAAGCGGGTCATCGCCGAGATGGGCGGCAAGAACGCGACGATCGTGGACGCCGACGCCGACTTGGACGAGGCGGTCAAGGGCGTGTACGAAGCCGCGTTCGGTTACTCGGGCCAGAAGTGCTCGGCCTGCTCGCGGGCCATCGTGCTAGCCCCGGTTTACGACAAGTTTCTCGAACGGCTGGTGGAGGCGACGAAGAGTCTGGCGATCGCCCCGGCCGACGACCCCGGTTGCGCCGTTGGTCCGGTGATCGACGAGGACTCGCGCAAGCGAATCCTCGGCTATATCGAGAAGGCCAAGTCGGAGGGTTGCCGAGTTGCCTATGCCGGTGACCCAGGCCCATTGAAGGATCAGGGCACGTTCGTCGCTCCACATGTTTTCGCCGACGTGACGCCGGACAAGACAATCGCGCAAGAGGAAGTCTTCGGCCCGGTCCTAGCCGTGATGAAGGCCAAGGACATCGACGAGGCGCTCAAGATCGCGACCGACGTGAAGTACGCGCTGACCGGAGCGGTGTACACCCGCAGCCCGGCAACGATCGCGACGGCTAAGCGGCGGTTCCGCGTCGGCAACCTGTACATCAACCGCAAGTGCACGGGAGCGATGGTGTGCCGGCAGCCGTTCGGTGGGTTCAAAATGTCCGGCATTGGCTCGAAGGCGGGCGGGCCAGACTACCTGTTGCAGTTCGTGGTGCCGCGGACGATCACCGAGAACACGCTGCGACGGGGCTTCGCCCCGGAAGCGAAGGGCTAAACGATCACGGGGCGGCGAGCGCCGCCCCGCTCCACACACCTGTTACGCCCCGACCGGGGCCGTCGCCGACCAACGCTTCTTCACATCGTCGCCCGAGATGTTGAGATGAACCGCGTCATCGACGCGGGACACCCAATTAAGCGGGATCCAGTGGTGTTGCCCGTTGGCCGGCGGGTCACTCTTGGTCAGCTTGATCGAGTTGCCCTCGACCTGATCCACCGTGCCAATCTGCTTGTCCATCGAACACATGACCTTCATGTGTTCCTTGATCTTGCTGCTGTCGGTCATCGCTGTCTCCTCGCGTGCCGGGCGACGGGTCCTGCCCCGAAGGGGTGCAAATCGCGTGCCCGGCGTGATCGGCCGCCGGCTCGCCTTGTCACGCCGCGGCCGGCCGTGCTATAAGCGCCATCGCCCGCCCTCCCCCTGCGCTCCGTTCGTGAAGGAGGTCCACCCCCCATGCGCACCCTCGGCTGGTCCCTGGCGAGTCTGATCGCCGTCGGGCCGCTACTTGCTCAGCAGCCGGCTGCCAAGCAGAACTCACCGGTTGCCCCCGCACCACCGCCGCCGGCCGCACCACCACCACGAGTTGTGCTGTTCGACCCGCAAACCAATCCGCTCGACAAGGTTCTGTTCGACTGGGAACAGAAGATGAAGAGCGTGCAAACGCTATTCGCCGAAGTCGTCCGCACAGAAACCGATTCCGTCACAGGCACGAAAGAGGTCTACGCCGGATACGTCAAGCTGATGCGTCCCAATCGCGCCGACCTCTATCTGGCGAAGCAGAATAGCGCGAAGCCCGACGTTTACGACCGATTTCTTTGCACCGGAACCTACCTGTACGAGTTCCGGCCGCAGCAAAAGCTGATCCGCGTCCACACCTTGCCACAGAAGGCTCCCGGCCAGGCGGCCGTCGATGATGGATTCCTGAGCTTCCTGTTCGGGCTTGAGGCCAAGGAGTTGAAGAAGCGTTACGACATTTCCATGATGAAGCCTTCGGACCAGTGGTACGCCTATCTGCACGTCAAGCCAGTTGCCACCAGCGATAAAGCCGAATTCAGCGAAGCCCGATTGGCGATATTGCTTCAGAGTATGCTGCCACGCGAGATGATCTTCGTACCGCCGAACGGCAATCAAGTGAACTGGAAGATCGGCGCGAACGACCCGAACAAGACGGTCGGCCCCGCGGACTTCCAAGCCCCACAGTTGCCGCGCGATTGGCAGTTGCAGCAATTGCCGGCCGTTCGAGCTGCGGTTCCTCAGCAACCTCAGCCAGGGCCTGCGGCCCTGCCGCCTTCCAAGGTCCGACCCGCTGGGAACTGAATGATCGCAAGCGGTCCACCCGGTGTCTCAGGTGGACCGCTCACTTCTCATGCGCCTCTCACGAAACGTCCGTAGGCCGACGGTGTTAGTATCGAGGGATACAATCCCGTAGGGTACAACCTTCAGCCTGCCTGTCGGCGGGCGCACTTTCGATGAGAGGGCAACAGCGATGCGGACACTGGCAGCCTTGGTATTGTCGGCCGGCCTGGTGGCGGCCGGGTTGACATTGGCTCAGCCCCCCCAGGGCAAGGGCGGCGGGCGCGGCATGGGGATGGGCGGTCAGCAGAGCGGCGTCATGCTGCTGAGCAACAAGAGCGTTCAGGAAGAGCTCAAGATCACCGACGAGCAAAAAGAGAAGCTCACGGCATTTGCGACCGAGCAAGGCCAGAAGATGCGCGACGCGATGCAGGAGTTGCGCAGCGGCGGCGGCAATTTCGGTGACCCCGACTTCATGAAGAAGATGCAAGAGGCCACGAAGAAGCTGGGCGATGCGGCCATGCACGACCTGAAGGAGAAGAAGCTGTTGAAAGACGAGCAGCTTACCCGCTTCAAGCAAATCAATTACCAACAGCTCGGCGTCGCTGGCACCGTCGCTGACGATAACGTCCAGAAGTCCATCAAGCTGACGGGTGATCAGAAGGATAAACTCAAAGCGATGGCCGAAGAGTACCAGAAGGACAACATGGAACTCCGTGGCTTCGACCCTGACACGCAGACCAAGCGAACCGCGCTCCGCAAAGAGTACAAGGAGAAGACCACCAACGTCCTGACAGCCGACCAGAAGAAGGCGTGGACGGAGCTCGTGGGCAAGGAATTCGAGATCAAGATCGAAACCCCGAACTTTGGCGGTGGCAAGGGCGGCAAGCGCGGCAAGGGCAAGCAAGATCCAGCCGAGTAACTCGGTAACTCAGAACTGACCATTGAGTGACTGAATCTCCAACGCAGGGCAGCGAGGAGGATTATAAGATCCTCCTCCCTGCCCTGCGTTGTTGTTTGGCTGCTCGGTCGGTTGGCCCCGTTCTCGGCGTTGCTCAATCCAATTTGAAGACTGTGCCGACGTGCTCCTCATGCCGGATTTCATCCACCGGCTCTTTGCGGCCCCAGCCCTTGTAAAGGCGGTTTGCTGCGTTCAGCACCAAGCCGGGTACCTCGCCGACATTTCGATAAGCATGCACCACGCCTACTGGCACCACAAGGGCCATTGGGTCGTCGGCCCCAACCACACGAGTCTCGACGTTTCGATAGGTCTTCGATTGCGGCCGGTTGTCCCACAGGTACATCTTGAAGTTCGAGGGTCCGTAGAAGCAGAAGTAGTCGGCCTGGTCGACGTGTTCGTGCGGCCCGCGAGCCACGCCTGGCTCCGTCACCGACACGTAGCACATCACGGGGATGTACTCCTGCGGCAGTTCATCGTTTCGGAAAAGCTCGCAGAGCCAGCCACGCTGATCGTGGAACTTCTTGAGCGGCCGCCAGATGACGCCTTCGATTGGGCCTGGCTTGAATTCCATCGCAATTTCTCCCGAGCTAACCGTCCACCGATTCTCCAAACAACGACGGCCCTGCCGACGTCGGCCGTTTGCGTCGCCCGGCCCTCTCCGGTGGTGGCACCACAATTGGCCGCGGGCCGGCGTTTAGCTTGTGCCGCGATTCCAGTTCCGCTAGCACAACGTGCGCTCTTTGTAACACACCGGCTGGTACGCCCGCCAGACGAGCCACGTGAATCCCGTAACTCTTGCCGGCACTCCCCGGAGCAATTCGGTGCAGGAAGACGACCGTGTCGTCCTGCTCGCGCACTAGCACATTGTGGTTACGCAATCCGGGAAGTGCTTCTGCGAGCTGTGCTAGTTCGTGGTAATGCGTCGCGAAGAGCGCCCGGCAGCCAATCGCATCGTGCAGGTGTTCGGTGATGGCCCAAGCGAGCGACACGCCGTCGTAAGTGCTGGTACCGCGGCCGATCTCGTCGAGAATGACGAGGCTCCGCGGCGTGGCGTTGTTGAGGATGTTTGCCGCCTCGGTCATCTCGACCATGAACGTGCTCTGCCCACGGCTCAGCTCGTCTGACGCCCCGACGCGGGTGAAAATGCGATCTGTGACGCCGACCATCGCAGCCTTTGCCGGGACAAAGCTGCCCATGTGAGCGAGCAGCGTGACCAGAGCAGCTTGACGCAAAAAAGTACTTTTGCCCGCCATGTTCGGACCGGTGACGAGCCAGAACCAGCCATCCTCCGCCGTCAGACATAGGTCGTTTGGCACGAACGCGCCGGGGGGAAGCGTCTGGTCGAGAACCGGGTGCCGGCCCTCCGAGACGCGAAGAACCGGCGCGTCGGCCAACTCGGGACGCACGTAGTTGCGCGACGCCGCCAACTCCGCGAGCGACGCCAACACATCAAGCGTGGCCAACACTTCCGCGGCCGTCAGCAGCCGATCGGTCTGCGCCGTCGCCTTCTCGCGGAGGGCGACGAACAACTCATATTCGAGAGTATGAATGCGTTCCTGCGCTCCGAGGACTTTCTCCTCGTACTCCTTGAGTTCCGGCGTGACGTACCGCTCGGCGTTCTTGAGCGTCTGCTTGCGGGTGTAGTTCGACGGGGCCTTCGCGCCCTGAGCGTGCGTGATTTCGATGTAGTAGCCGAACACCTGGTTGTAGCCGACCTTCAGACTCGGGATGCCGGTCCGGGCGATCTCGTCGGCCTGGAAGCGGGTCAGCCACAGTTTGCCGTCGCGCGCGATGCCGCGCAGATCGTCGAGTTCGGGGCTGTAGCCGTCACGAATCAGCTCGCCTTCCTTTGCGGACAAGGGCGGCTCATCCACCAGGGCTGCGTCAAGTGCCTCGCGGAGGTCGTGGAACAGTTCGAGCTTTCCGTCCAGCCGGCTGAGAAGGGCCGACCTGCGGCCGGCGAGCTTGGCCTTGAGCCGCGGCAACAGCCGCAACGTCCCGGTTACAGCCGCGAGGTCGCGAGGCGACGCCCGGCCGGTCGAGACGCGAGCCGTCAGCCGTTGCAGGTCGAATGCATCCTTGAGTAGGTCGCGCAGTTCGGTGCGGAGGCGGTGGTCGGCATTGAACTCGGCCACGGCGTCGAGCCGCTCCTCGATGGCCGGCCGTTCGGCGAGCGGGGCGACCAGCCACTCGGCCAACAGCCGCGCACCCATCGGTGTCGCGGTGCGATCGATGGCGCTCAGGAGCGACCCCTCTCGGCCGCCGTCTCGCAGCGTACGCGTCAGTTCGAGGCTGCGGCGTGTCACCTCGTCGAGCAACAGAAACCGCTCGGCACAAAACGGCTTCAGCGGCCGCAGGTGGGTGGGCGGCGTCTTGAGCGTCTCGCGCAGGTACAGCACCAGGGCCCCGGCAGCGACGCAGCCCGGCTGGTCGTCGGCCGCGAAGCCGAAGCCGGCGAGCGTGGCGACGCCGTAAAGGTCGCAGATCGCCCGGCGGGTCGTCGTTGGCTCGAAGGTCCAGTCGGGCCGGGGGGTGAGCGTGCGCGGCGGGGCGGCCTGAAAGGCGTCGGCGAGGCGTTCCGCGTCACTCTCCGGGTGCAGGCACTCCGCGGGGCTGAGGCGGGCCAACTCATCGGCCAGCCGTTCGTGCGGCACGTCGGCCGCCCAGATTGACCCGGCTGTCAGGTCGACCCACGCGAGGCCGACACCGCCTTTGCGGACGACTACGGCCGCTAGGTGGTTGCTTTGCCGCGGGTCGAGCAGCGCGTCCTCGGTGACGGTGCCCGCGGTGACGACGCGGGTAACTTCGCGGCGGATGATGCCCTTGGCCTGGCTGGCGTCCTCCATCTGCTCGCAGATGGCGACGCGATGGCCGGCCTGGATGAGCTTGTTGAGGTAGCGGTCGAGTGCGTGGTGCGGCACGCCGGCCATCGGAATTTCTTTGTCTCGCTTGGTAAGCGTGATACCGAGCAGCCGGGCACCGAGTTCGGCGTCGTCCTCGAACAGCTCGTAGAAGTCGCCATTGCGGAAGAAGACCATCATGCCGGGGTGCGCGGTCTTCGCGTCCCGGTACTGCCGCATCATCGGGGTGTCGGATTTGGTCATAGTGGTCGGCGGTTAGTCTGGTAGCGTGGTGCGAGCGCAGCGAGTGCCACCACGAAGCACTTAAACCTTCGTGGTGGCACTCGCTGCGCTCGTACCACCCTACGGGCTGACTACTAGCTTTTCCGCACCTTTGCCATGTGGACCGCGCGACCGCCATCGGCGTAATCGACCTCGGTCATGTAGTGCCGCATGAGCAGCAAACCGCGGCCGCATGGGCGTTCGAGGTTCTCGGGGGCTGTCGGGTCGGGCACGTCGCCGGGGTCGAAGCCGGGGCCTTCGTCGGCGATGCGGATCTCGAAGCGGTCCGTGCGGACGCGATAGGTGACGTGGACCCGCTTGGAACGGTCCATCTGGTTGCCGTGCTTGATGGCGTTGACCAGCGCCTCTTCGAGCGCCAGTTTGACGGCAAAGATCTCATGTTCAGTGAAGTGAACCTGTTGAAGCGCGGCCTCGATCTCCGACTGGACGCGGCGCGCCTCCGCCATGTCGCTGGGGATGGACATTTCGAGGGCGGGCGTGGGAGCCGGGGCACTCATGCCTGAGTCCTGAATCGTCTACGCCGCTTGCGGCTTCGCGAGAGCGGACAGTACCGAGTGCACTGGCCTCGGCTTAGCCGCGAGCGGGGAGACCGCGCGGTTAGAACGCCTGAAGAGCGGCCTGCTCTTCCTTCTGGATATTGAACAACTTGTTCAGCTTGGTGATCTCGAACACCTCGTAGATTTGCGGGTCAATATTGCAGAGGACCAGCTTGCCGCCGGCGCTCTGGAGCTTACGGTTGAGCGTAATGAGCTTGCCGAGCGCGGCCGAGGAAAGGAACTCGACGTTGCCGAAGTTAAGGAGAACCTTGCGGCGACCAAGCTCATCGACGAGGCTAAACAGTTGCTCACCGATGACTTGGATGTTCTGTTCGTCGAGGATCTTCTTGTCGACGAAGTTGACGACTGTAATGTCGCCGATGTCTTCGACTTCGAGACGACGGCGGCGGGGCTGCGAGGTCATGGAACGCTACTCCCGATAAGGCCCTTTGGGCCAATCTGGTCTCGATTGTCGAGCCGCCGCCCTTGCGCGTCAAGGGTTTTGCGGCGACATAAGTAGTCTAGGGGTGCGAGGTGGCCGCGCCAAGCTCACCCACTTGCCTTCATCGAAGCGGCCAATTCAAGTTCGTCTCGCAACGATTCTGCGGCCGATACGGGCGATTGTTTTGGGTTCAGGCAGAACAAGTCCCACTGCTCACCTTCGACTCCCCATTGCCGGACGTACCAGTTGCCTTTCGTCGATTGCTCCAATGGAAACAGCGCACACGCGGATGGCTTGTAGCGAAATGTCTCACCCTCGCTACCACCGACCTTATGCAGAACACAACCCTGGTTGAAAAAGACACACCATCCGCCGACGACTCGCAACATCGGATGCCCGATCTTCATGCGGTTGCTCAGGAATCCCTGTTCGTCGATCAACTTGCGGGCTTCGGGTCGCAGGTGCGGTAGGAACTTGGCCAGGTTTTTCTGAATCCGTTTGGCTTCAGCGGGTTCGACCGGCGGGCGACCGTTCTGGCAACAGATGCCATCGCAGCCGCGACCAAAGGTGCATTCAAATGTCGCTGTGGTGAGGTTCACGACCGACAACGGGATACTCATACCAATGTTGTACCCCGCGGACTGGCACCGGTTCAAGCAAACGCCTTGTGTCGTCGCAGGAGTAGGGCCGTTACCAGTCGCGTAGTAACGTCGGCGGAACTTGTATGGTCCTGACTAGCGCGTGCCAAGCAGTTTGGTCATCGCCCGGGCCGCAGACGCGGGGTCGAACGACTCGGCGGCAGGTCCGCCATGAACCAAGATCGCGAATCGTAGCCGCAGAGTTTCGCCAGCCTTGACGACGACGCGGCTTGGCTCACCGCCGCCCAAGGATTTCCGGGCGAACGGGTTAGCCGCGATCAGCCCGTAGTCGCGGGCGTGGAACCAGGACGGCCGAAAGTTAGCCGGGTCCGGGACGATCAGCACTCCCAGTCGTCGGCCGGCGGCTGTTCCCGAGTAGTCGCACCAGGAGTGCTGCTTGCCACGAACCTGCTTCTCGGCCGGCCCGCCGGCACTACCGCTGATCGCGCCACCGTTCTTGACCGTGAGCAGCGTCGCCAGACGGATCCCGAGGCCCATCTCCTCCTGGTCGCCGAACACCAGATTGTCGCCGGCGGGCGACAGCGTTGCATCCCACACGAGAACGATGCCCGACGGCGTAGATCGTATCGAATAACTCGCGGCCTCCGTGGCTATGGCCTTACCGTCCTTGGTCGCATACCTATTGCGGACAGTCAACGTCCCGACATCGGACACGACCTTCGGGTGTTCGGCGAAACCGACCTGTTCCGTGACGGCTTTATTCCGCCAAAAGTCAGTCTCGTTCAGGATGCCGAACGACAGCCAAATACCGGGGTGCAGTTCGGCGTGGTCGGTTGGATCGCCGGCTTGCGGAGGATGGTTCCGCGTGACCCGGCCGCCGCCCGGCGCGAAGACGTGGGTGAAGTAGGGCCGCGGGATCTTCGGGTCGCGGTAAACGTAAGTGGCGAATGGCTCGCCAGCGACGGTGACTTCGACACTGCCGTCGCCTTCGCGAAATGCTATCGGGTCGGCCGCGGCGACGAGCAACAAAGCAACGAGCGACACGGCTACGCCCCCTTCGGTGCGGCCCAATGGTCCTTGCGGTACGTCCGCTTGAGTTGGGCGTCGGCTTCCGGGTCGTTGAGGATGCGTTCGTTGGCCGAATCGACGTAGAGCGTCCGGCCGACGCGGCAGGCGATGTTGCCGAGGTGGGCGAGCGCCGCCGACAGGTGGCCGTCCTCGATCTCGGCGCTCGGCTTCTTGCCGCCGCGGACGCACTCGATGAAGTTGTCGTGGTGCAGCGCCAGGTCCACCCGGCCGTCCACCTTTTCGAGCGGCTTGTTCTTCGGGCCGAACGTCTGCCAGCCGTTCCCCTTGCCGAGGACCATGTACCCGGTCGTGCCGTAGAAGGCGACGCCGTTCTCGTGCCCCTCCTGCACGTAGGGCGACCAGATGCGTTGCTCGTACACGAGCTGCTTCGGCTTCGGCCCGGTGCCATACTCGTAGGCGACGGTGTAGCTGTCGGGGAACTCCTGGTCGTCGTCGAAGAAGAGCTTGCCGCCGAGGCCGACGACCTTCGCCGGCAGGCCGGCGACGCCGAGACCCCAACGGGCGATGTCGAGCTCGTGCGCCCCGTCGTTGCCGATGTCGCCGGTACCGAAGTCGCGGAAGAACCGCCACACCGACGGCAGCATGTTGGCCTGGTACGGCCGGAACGGCGCGGGGCCGAGCCACAGGTCGTAGTCGAGCGACTTCGGCGGGTCCGCCGGCTTGGCGTGGCCCAGGTTCTTGCGGAGTTGGCTGTTCCACGCCTTGGCCGTCAGCACCTCGCCGATCGCGCCCTCGCGCAGGCGGTCGATGGCCTTGCGGACGACCGGGCTGGACCGGCTCTGCGTGCCGACCTGAACGACGCGGTTCGCCTTGCGGGCGGCCTCGACCATCAGCCGGCCCTCGCGCAAGTTGTGGCAGCAGGGCTTTTCGACGTAAACGTGCTTGCCGGCCGCGAGGGCCAGGATGGTCGCCGGGGCGTGCCAGTGGTCCGGCGTGACGACGATGACGCCATCGACCGCGCGGTCGTCGAGGACTTCGCGGATGTCGCGGACCATCTTCGGCGTCGGCTTGCCGCCGGACTCCAGCGTCTTGGCCGCGACGGCGAAGCGGTCGGCGTCCGGGTCGCAGATGAACGCGACGCGGGCGTCCGACCGCTTGGCCAGGTATTTGAGGTGGTTAACGCCCATGCCGCCGGCCCCGATCAGGCCGAGGGTCACGGCGTCGGCGGCGCGGGCGCGGCTAGCCAGGGCCACGGCCCCGGCGGCCGAGGCCAACAGGAAGTGACGGCGGGTCGTCATGGCACCCTCCCCGTTCACCACTTGAGCGTTGCGGGGAAGAACTCGGCGATCAGATCTTCGTAATACGGCCGAAGTTGCGCGACATCGGGCTTGGCTTCGCCCTTGGAGTACAGATCGTAGGGGTTGAACGCCCGCACCGCGTCGAACAGCTCACGGTCGCGATCATTCATCAGGTGCCCGTACGCTCCCTCGCGGTGGCAGGCGTAGAAGGAGTGATAGCGGACCATCGCCAGCGCTTCCGGCGGCAGGTAGTCCTTGACGACGTGGTACAGGTACTCGTCGTGCCCCCACGACATATTCACGCGCTCCAACCCGCCACCCTCGCCATAGACGCCACATGGCGTCTGGTACTCCGGCCGTTGGGCGTCCGGGTTGTCAGCGAAAAACTCGGGGAAGACGACCTTGTCGGAGTACGCACAGCCGACCGGGAAGGTGTCGCCCACGACGGCCCACTGCGGCTCGCCGAACAGGCAGAGGATCTTACCAAGGTCGTGGATCAGCCCGGTGAGGATGAACCACCGCGGGTGCCCGTCACGGCGGACGGCCTCGGCCGTCTGAATCAGGTGTTCGATCTGGCTGAGGTCGGTGTCCGGATCACTGTCGTCGACCAGCGTGTTGAGGTATTCCATCGCCTGCCAGATGCCCATCGTGCGCTTATCGAGAGCGAGATACTCGCGCTTCTTGGCGAGGACGAAGTCGTAGGTCTGGTGCTTGTGATTAAGCCGATAGAATTCTCGCACACCGGGGCGGGCAAACTTGCCGTAGTCGCGGAACTCTTCCTTCGGCTTGCCGGGATCGTAACGATCCTTGACGAAGTCGTCCCAGTCGTCGAGGCGGTCGAGTGGTTTTGCGTCGGACATGGTTACCCTTTCACGTCGATGCCAGGATGTGCATTATATCGGCATCCTGCACGACGTACGTCTTTCCTTCGAGCCGATAGACGCCCTGGGACTTCGCCTCCTTCATCGAGCCAACGCGGCAGAAGTCGTCGTAGCCGACCACCTCGGCCCGCACGAAGCGGTTCGATAGGTCCGTGTGGATCTCGCCCGCCCCCTCGACCGCGGTCGCCCCCTTGCGCACTGGCCACGCCCGGCACTCGTCCTCGCCGACGGTCAGGAACACGATCTTGCCCAGGCCAGCGAACATCGACCGCAGGATGTCGTCCCGTTGCGACTCACCGATCCCTAGGTCGGCCGCGAACGCCGCCCGGTCCTCGGGTGACAGCTCGGCCAGTTCCAGTTCCAGCTTCGCCGGCGCGGCCAATGCCCCCGGCGCGAGCTTCAAGAGGTCGGCCGGCAGCGGCTTGCCGATGGCCGCGTCGCCCTGGTTGACGAACACCACCTCGGGCTTCACCGTCAGAAGCTGGAACGAGCGGATCGCCTTTTCTTCCTCGGGCTTCAGCTCGGCGTCGCGCGGCAGTTCGCCCGCCTCAAGCATCGTCACCATCTTTTGCAGGACGGACTGTTCGAGCAAGTCGACGTCCTTTTCTTTCTGCGGCCGCGGCTTCTTGAGATTCGCCTCCAGCTTTTGCAGGCGGTTCGTAATGATCTCCAGGTCGGCGAAGACCATCTCGTCGCGGAACCGGCGCAATTCGTCGGCCAGGTTACCGTCGGCGTACCCGTTGAGGACGACGACGAGGCCCGTCGACTCCTTGAGGATGCCGAGCCGCCGCGGGTTGTCGCGCCGCTCAGTGAGGTCGAGGCCCGGCGTATCGAGGAACGCCAACTCAGCGTAGGTCGTTTTCTTCGGCTCGAACATCGCCGACATGCGGTCGAGCCGGGCGTCGGGCAGCTTGGCCATGCCGGTCTGGCCCTGCTGCACCTTGGCCGGGTCCGGCGCGACGCCCGTCAGCCAGCGGAAGACCGTACTCTTCCCGCACCCCGAAAACCCGACCAGACCCAACTTGTCCATGCGCCAACGCCCTTTCACAGCCCTACGGAATCGCCTCAGCGGTTAGTGTATCGCTTGGTCGCGGGCGTGACTTCGGCCGAACCCTTTGCGCCGGCTGTGTGTCCAATCAGGAGCCTTGTGGCACCGCCGGCACCCGCCACCCTGGATTCACTCGTCGTGGAAAAAAGGCCGCACCCCGCGGCCGGGCGACGGGACCGGCACACCCGTTGGCTGCTCGTCGCAGCCGGGAGGACCGTTCCCGTGAAGAAGACCCACGTCAACGTCGGCACCATCGGTCACATCGACCACGGCAAGACCACCCTCACCGCCGCCATCCTCGCCGTCCAGGCCGAGAAGGGGCTGGCCCGCCCCAAGGGCTACCACGACATCGCCCGCGGCGGCACGCGGCGCGACGCCACCAAGACCGTGACGATCACGGCGGCGCACGTCGAGTACGAGACGGACGGGCGGCACTACGCCCACATCGACTGCCCCGGCCACGCGGATTACGTGAAGAACATGATCACCGGGGCCGCGCAGATGGACGGTGCGGTGTTGCTGCTGTCGGCCGCCGACGGGCCGATGCCGCAGACCCGCGAACACGTCCTGCTCGCCCGGCAGGTCGGCGTGCCCGAGCTGGTCGTGTTCGTCAACAAGGTGGACCTGGTGGACGACCCGGACCTGATCGACCTGGTCGAGTTGGAGACCCGCGACCTGCTGACGCGGTACGGGTTCGACGGCTCGCGCGTCCCGTTCGTCCGCGGCAACGCCAAGGGCGCGCTGGACCACCCGGCCGACCCGGAGTCCGCGAAGTGCGTCGGCGACCTGTTGGCCGCGCTGGACGCGCACGTCCCCGACCCGGTGCGGGCGGTGGACCGGCCGTTCCTGTTGGCCGTCGAGGGTGTCCACACCATCGAGGGCCGGGGGACGGTGGCGACCGGCAAGGTCGAACAGGGCCGGGTCCGCGTCGGCGACCGGGTGGAGGTCTTGGGGCGGGGCGGCGTCCTGGAAACGGTCGTCACCAGCGTCGAGGCGTTCAACCGGGCGAGCGCGGAGGCGGTCGCCGGCGAGAACGTGGGCGTGCTGCTCCGCGGCCTAAAGGCCGAGCAGGTGCGGCGCGGCCAGGTGATCGCGGCCCCGCGGTCGATCCGTCCGCGGACGCGGTTCCGGGCGGAGGTGTACGTCCTCGGCCGGGACGAGGGCGGCCGCCACACGCCGTTCTTCAGCGGCTACAAGCCGCAGTTCCACGTCCGCACCACGGACGTGACCGGGCAAGTGTCGCTGCCGGCCGGCGTGGAGATGGTGATGCCCGGCGACAACGCGCGGGTCGAAGTTCGGCTCGACAAGGCGATCGCCGTCGAGGCGGGCAGCCGGTTTGCCATCCGCGAGGGCGGCAAGACGGTCGGCTCGGGCGTCGTTAGCGAAGTGTTGGAGTGACCGCGGCGGGGGCGGAGCAATCCGCCCCCGCCTTACCTTCTGTCGTGCGTGCCTTTGGGTATTGGCGAGCGTCGCAGCGTCAGCGCGACGTGGACGCGTCCGACGCTTGCACGTCGCGCGACGCTGCGACGCTCGCCAAATCCATCTTCCGTGGAGTATCCTGTCCATACCGGCCCCGAAATCCGCTTATCTAACGACACCTTCGATTCGCACCCGTGAGGACCGTGCTGTGTCTCGCCACATTGCCGCCGTCCTTCTTCTGCTCGCGCCCGCCTTTGCCGCCGCCGACGGCCGGCGGGTGGCCGTCCTTGTCGGTGTCAACGACTACGGCGGCACCGGCCTGTCCGACCTGCGGTGTGCCGAGAACGACGTGACCGTCCTCGCCCGGCTGCTCCGTGGCGACGGCTACGACGACGTGGCCCTGATGACCGAGGCCGAGCGGCGCGACACCAAGGACGAGGCGCTCGGCCCGACCGCGGCCAACGTCCGCGCTCGGCTCACGTCGGCCCTCGGCGGCTGCAAGGCGGGCGACACGGTGCTGGTCGCGTTCGCCGGCCACGGCGTCATGCTCGGCTCGCCGGGCAAGCTGTACTTCTGCCCGCGCGGGGCCGTCCTCGACCCGAAGGACCCGCACATCGTCGCGCTCGACGAGGTTCATGACGCCCTGGCCCGTTGCAAGGCGTCGGTCAAGCTCCTGGTCGTGGACGCCTGCCGCAACGACCCGTTCGTGGCCCGGGCCAAGCTCGTCGAAGGGTTGCAGAGCGCCACCCGGCCGCGGCTGCCGAAGCCGCCGGAGGGCACCGCCGCCCTGTTCAGTTGCCTGGAAGGGCAGGTCGCGCTCGAGAGCAAGCGGCACCCGCACGGGCTGTTCTTCTACCACCTGCTCGACGGGCTGATGGGCGGGGCGCGGAACGAGAACGGCCGGGTGCTGGTCGAAAAGCTTGCCGCCCACGTCAAGGAGACGATGCCGCAAAGCCTCGCCGACTTCCCCGGCGCGTTCCAGCAACCAGAGCTGACCCTCAACCTCAAGGGCGACGTGGAAGTGTTGCGCGGCCGGCAGCGGTTCGACCTCGTGGCCGGCGGCAAGAAGCTGCTCGACGCGCACCGCTACGCCGACGCGGCCGACTCGCTCACCGCGGCGATCGCGGCGTACCCCGGCGAGTCGCTACGGCACGCCTACCGGGCGCTCGCGCACTTCGAGGCCCCGCGGACGCCGGAGCGACTGCGGGCGGCGAGTGAGGACGCGGAGGAGGCCGTCCGGCTCGACCCGAAGTCGGCGTCGGCCTACGCCATGCGGGCGCTCGCCTTCGCCGACCAGGGCGACACGGCCAAGGCCCGCGACGACGCCAACCGGGCCGTGCAACTCGGCGGGGCGACGCCGTTGGCGTACTGGGCGCGGGCGTTTACCCGCAACTACCTCCGCGAGTACGGCGCGGCCGCGGACGACTGCACCAAGGCCCTCGAACTCGACCCGAGCTTCCTGCCCGCGTACCGCACCCGCGCCTACGCCTACACCGAGTTGAAGAGCTACGACCTCGCCGTTCGCGACCTGACCCGCGCCATCGAGATCGACACGGTCCGACCGGGCGTCGTCGAGGCGTTGCGGGTCGGCGCGCCGGGCGACCGGCCGCTGCCGACCCCACGGACGCGGCCGGTCTACTACACAGCCCGTGCGTACGCCAGGAACGAGGGCGGCGACTACTCCGGCGCGGCCGCGGACTGCGACGCGGCCCTCGCCATCGACCCGGCGTCGAAGTACGCCTTCGCCTATCGCGGCGTCGCCCGCCTGTTCCTGGGCGAAGCCGCCGACCGGGCGAAAGCCGCCCGCGACGCCCTCGCCGACTTCCAGCGGGCGCTGGAACTGAACGCCGGCGACGCGGACCGATTCCTGTCGGCCCTGGTGCTGAACCACCGCGCCGTCGCAAAGCTGAAGGGCGGCGACTACGCCGGGGCGCTGGCCGACTGGAACGAATCGGTGCGGTTGAATGCGAACGACACGGCGACGTACTACAACCGCGGCAACGCACACGTCGCCCGCGGCAACCAGAACGCCACCGCGAAGGACGCCGCGGCCACGCGCACCGAGTACGCGGCCGCGGAGGCCGACTTCACGCAGGCGATCCGCTGCGACCGCAACCAGGCGCGGTACTACAAGGGCCGCGCGGCGGTGCGGGCCGCGCTCGGCGACGCCCGCGGGGCGGCCTGCGATCGGGAGCAGAAGCGGTGCTGGCTCGGTAGGATGGCTTCAGCCCCGAGGGGCGGCGCTGGTAGCCAGGGGTGCCAACCCCTGGAACCGTGGCCCGTCTGCCGCCCCTCCGGGGCTATCGCATCAACGCATCGAGATTCCAGGGGCTGACGCCTGGCGCTGACCGCCCCTCGGGGCTGGCACGGGTCTTCTTTCGTGGTAGAATGACGGCCATCGCCACGTGGGAACACAACGCATGCCGTCCGGCCCCCCCGCCGACTTACAAGCCCGCTTGGACGCGCTCGGCACCGCGCCCGCCGCGGTCGTCCCGGCCGTGGACCTCGTTCTCGACGAAGCTGTCCGCCGCGCGGCCAGCGACGTTCACTTCGAGCCGACGCCGGCCGCCCTCGACATCCGCTTCCGCGCCGACGGCGTGTTGCACCGCGTCGCCACGCTCGACCGCAAGCTCGCGCCGAACGTCGTCGCTCGGCTCAAGGTGCTGGCCGACCTGCTGACGTACCGCGTGGACATCCCGCAGGAGGGCGGCATCCGCCCCGACCGCTCGCCGGGTCGGGCCGACATGCGGGTCAGCACGTTCCCGACCGTCCACGGCGAGAAGGCCGTCGTCCGCGTGTTCGACGCCGCGGCCGAACTGCTCGACCTCCGAACAACTCGGCTGCGGCCCGAGACGCTGCACGCGCTCGGCGACCTGTTGCGAGCCGCGACGGGCGATCTTCCTGACCGGCCGAGCGGCAGCGGTAAGACGACGACCATCTACGCCTGCCTGCGACGGCTCGTCCGCGACGGTGCCGGGCGGCACGTCGTCACCATCGAAGACCCGGTCGAGCGGTGGGTCGAGGGCGTCAGCCAGTCGCAGGCTCGGCCGGGGACGGAGTTCGACTTCGCACGCGGGCTGCGCAGCCTCTTGCGGCAGGACCCCGACGTCATCATGGTCGGCGAAATCCGCGACCGGGAGACGGCCGGCGTTGCCATTGAGGCGGCGCTGACCGGGCATCTCGTCTTTAGCACGCTGCACGCCGGGTCGGCCTGCGGCGTCGTCGGCCGGCTGCTCGACATGGGCGTCGAACCATACCTGTTGACGAGCGGCGTCAAGGGCGTCCTCAACCAGCGGCTGTTGCGGCGGCGGTGCAGCGACTGCCGCGGGGCCGGCTGCGAGCGGTGCCTGGGCAGCGGCTACCGCGGCCGGTTCCTTGTCGCCGAGTTGCTGATACCCGACGATACATTCCGCCGGGCAGTGCTGGCGAAGTCCGATGCCACCGCGCTCGAAGCCGCCGCGACCGAGTCGGGGTGGCGGACGATCCGCGCCGAGGCGGATGCCGCCGTCGCCGACGGGCAGACCACGGCGGATGAAGTCGTGCGAGTGTTGGGACCGCGGCGGTAGGAACCGTCGTCAGAGCCACTGACCCTGGCGAGCGTCGGGGCACCAACCCGACGTGGAAGCGCCCGAGACTCCCACACCGGGCTGACGTCCCGACGCTCGCCAAGTTTTTCGGGCAGCGGGAGAAACGATGGCGAACCGATCGCCGGCACAGTATGATGGCGGAACCCATCGAGCGAAGGTCATATGAACGCAGACGAACTTATTGCACTCAATGAGCAGATCGCTGGAATGGCCCGAGCCGGACTGCCGCTCGATCAAGGGCTGGCCGGCCTGGCCCGTGACATGAGCCGTGGGCGGCTGCGGCGCGTCACCGAGGGCATCGCCACCGATCTCAAGGCCGGCAGTACATTGCCCGAAGCCATCGAGCGTCACCGCAGTGAGTTGCCGCCGTACTACGCCAACCTCATTACCGCCGGCATCCGCACCGGCCGACTGCCCGATGTATTATCGACACTCACGTCCTATGCCCGAACGGTGAACACTACCCGGCTCATTGTCATCGATTCTCTGTTCTATCCGATCGTCGTGCTGTTTTTTGCGATGGTGTTGTTCGGCTTGTTGATGTTCTTCGTTATGCCGCAGTTCGATCAGATCTTCGCGGACTTTCAGATGAAACTGCCGACGGTCACCGAGATCGTCTTCGGCATCGCCCGGCATCCGGTTCTGTTTCTGGTGACACCGCTCGCCGTCTTTGTGCTGCTGCCGCTATTGGTTCGCGCGTTTCTGAGTACGACCGAGCGCGGTCGGGTGACATGGGCCCACCTTGTCTACGCAGTGCCAGTCATCGGGACGTTGCTGAAGTCCGCCCGTCTGGCCGCATTTGCGGATCTGCTCGCGATGCTCGTCGACTACGAACTTCCGCTCCCGGAGGCGTTCCGATTGGCCGGAGAAGCGTCGAGCGACCCGGTGATGGCCTACCGAGCGAAGGAGATCGCCGATCGACTCGACCAAGGGATGCCGATCGCTGAAGCACTGCGCGGCCGAGGCCTGCTGCCCGAGTGGGTCGCGTGGATGACGGGCGCAGGGAACGAGCGCGGCACCTTGGCGCAGACGCTGCGACAGATCGCTACGCTGTACCAGCGCCAAGTCCAGTCACGCTCAGCGTTGCTGCGAACCGTCCTTCCATCCATCGTCATCATCATGACCGCCGGGACGCTCACAGGCGCATTCGTCCTCTCGGTGATGCTGCCCATGATCAAACTCGTGGAAGGGCTGAGCAAGTAGATGAGTAGCGGCGAGATCCTGATCGCGTGCGGGGTTGTTGCGGGCGGCATTATTGCCTACTGCGCCTTCCTCATCTTCGTCGGCTTGCGGCTGAACAAGCTTGGCATCGTCGCGGCTGTCATTGCGACGATTGCCATCCTCGTTGCCTTGTTCGTTGGACTCGGCATCGGCCCGTCGCCGCCGATGCTGCTGTTCCTGATGCTTGTGTTTGGTTGGATGCTGTACGCCTTCGTCCGCTACCAACAAGTGCGGCAAGACGAACTGCTCCAAATCATCGCGACCGCCGTCGAAGCAAAGCTCCCACTCGGTCCTTCCATTCGCGCGTACCTGGCCGATCGACCCGCCGAAGGGCGCAGTGCCGATTGGGTCGCCGCGTTATTTCTGCTGTTCCCGCCAGGGTTCTTGCTGTGGAGTCAGCGGCTCCGCTTCGACCGCAAGGCCGGCGAATTGGCGCATTTGCTCGACCACGGCGTCGCGCTGGCCGATGCCTACCGGATTACTGGCAGCGTTGCCTCGCAGGAGATCAAAGTCGCGGCGTCGGTCGGTGAGACGACCGGTCGATTGGCCGAGTGCTTGCGGAAGGCCGACCGCGACCGGCTCGCGGGCGCATGGCTGGAAATCCTGCCACGCGTGTTGTACCCGCTGTTGGTGCTGCTATTCGTTTTCGGCATCTCGACATTCATGGCTGTCGCGATTGCGCCCCGGTTCCAGCGCATCTTCGCAGACTTCGGTTACCCAATGCCGTCGATCACACGGCACCTGTTTACTGTCTGGAACGAACTGTCACTCATCGGACCGTTCCTGGCCATGGTTGTGCCAGCCATCCTCCTTTGGTGCATCGCAATGATGTTTAGCCCCACCATTCGATGGTATCTGCCGTTCATCGGCCGGTTGTATCGCTCCGAGGCGCAGGGGTTGGTATTGCGGATGCTCGGTGCGTTGGTTGAAACCGGTCAGACAGTCCCGCGAGCACTGAGCATCCTGGCAGACACCGAGGACTTCCCCTACGTCGTCAAGCGTTGTCTTGTGTCAGCCCGCGAGGCGACTGAGCGTGGCGAACCGCTGGCCGAAGCCCTTCGGGGAGCGGGATTGTTGCCGGCCACGATGGTACCACTCGTGCAAGCGGCCGAGCGCGGACGGACGCTACCTTGGGCACTTGCGGAGTTGGGCGGACACCTTGCCGGACGGGCTGTCGCTCGCGCACGGCGATTGTCATTTGTCGCTACGCCGGCGATGGTCGTAGCCGTCGGCGCGTTGGTCGGGTTCATTGCTATTGGCATGTTTGCTCCATTGATCGACCTTCTCGGGAGACTGAGCGTATGACACACGGCGGTCGGTGTCGCCACGGTTATACGATCGTGGAGTGCGTTGTCGCTATCGCCGTGCTGGGCTTCGCGGCACTGCTCGTTGTCGAGGTGGGCGTCCATTCGCTGGTCGAGCGCACCCGGGCCGAGGAGCACTTTGCGGCGATGGAGGCGGTGGCCAACGAACTGGAGGCCGCACGCGCCATCCCGTGGGCCACTCTGACTCCAGAGTGGGCTGCGGCCCGAAAGCCCTCCGCCGACGTGATCTCGCGACTCGTCGATGCCTCGCTGACAGTCCGAGTTGAACCGGAGAAGGAGCGACCGCGGGTCAAGCGCATGACGGCCGAACTGCGTTGGAAGCCCAACATCGGTTCGACTCAACAAACGGTCTCAATGACCGGTCTGTTCGCCGACCGCACTGCGGGAGGTGGGTCGTGAGGATCTCCAACGTTCGGGCTGGCTACACACTATTGGAAATGCTCGTCGTGATGTGGGGGCTTGCCATTGCCCTTGGCATGGGCATCGTTCTCGTGACGACGTTGTTACGGGCCGATCGCGTCAGTCAGGCGACCTTGCGACACCTGGTTTTGCGAGCGACCGTGGCCGACCAGTTTCGCGCCGATGTGGGCCGGGCCGCAGATGCCCCCGACGCTCTCGGCGAGGACAAGCGCGGTCCCGCGTGCTTGATCCTAAGAGTGCCCGACGTTGGCCATGTCATCTACAGGGTCAAGGCCGAGCAACTCGAACGCATTGTCCGAGCGACCGACGGCATGGACGTGCGTCGTTCGGAGCCAATTGGACCGCCGGAATCGACGGTCGAATTTGGCCGTACCGAAGGGGAACGGCCGACGATCGTACTGCGGCTGATCGACGCACCGGCCCCCGGCGCGATCCGGCGTACTGAGATTGCCGCCGTTGTAGGGAGCGACCGACGATGAGAATTGCTCGCACCGTCCCGCGCCGATCCGGAGCCGTCGCTCTGTGGGCACTGGTTGTGCTGTCACTTCTCGGTGCCGTGTCGGCAACGACGGCATGGCACTGGGTCGCGACGCGCCGGACGCTGGACAAGCGCTGCTACGAGTTGCAAGCCAATTGGCTGGCTCGCGCCGGCGGCGAACTCGCAGTCGCGCGACTGTTGGCGGGCGCAGACAGCTACACCGGCGAAACCATTGCCATCATCCCGGAATCGGAGCTTCGGATCGCAGTGCGGAAGGATGGAGATAAGTACCGCGTTCGCTGCGAGGTACGCTACCCCTTGGATTATCCGCGGCCTATCACCAAGGCCCTGACCTGGACGGCGATCCGACGATCCGACCCATCGAGCGTGACGTTAGAACTGACCGAACCCGAGTAGGCAAGGGCTAAGCGGGATTCGGCAGCTTCAACACCTCATCGAGGATCGGTGGGACGCGGCCGAACTTCGCCTTGAACTCGCCGTGAGTCGGCACGAGTCGAACGTCCTTCTTCGCCGTATGATGCAGTGCGATGTCTGCGAGTCGGTGCCGTAGGAATGGATTGCGGAATCGCTCGATGGTCTGTCGCGCGAACTCCTCCGGTCCGTCGCAACGACCCATCAATGTCGGAACGATCTCCGTAAAGAGAAGTTGCTCAAGCCAGGCGCGGGTGGCGTCGTCGTCGAGCGCTTCGCGCACTGTCTCGAATCGCGATAGACCGACCTTGCTCAACAGGGCCGTGTGGGCTCCGTTCAGGATGCGGACCTTGCGCAGGAAGTACGGCTTGACATCGGCCGTACGAATGATGGCCGGATGGTCGGCGAACCGGGCAGCGTTGGGCTTGGTCTGCAAGGCCCAGAGCGAATACGGCTCGGCCATGAGTAGCAGTGGGTCCGAGGCCAGCAGCGGGTGATCGTCGGGCTTTCCAGGAACAATGCGGTCCACCAGGCTCGACAGCCAAACGCACTCGTGCGACGCCCAGTGCAGGAAAGCCGTCGGCAGCTTCCAGGCTTCGCCGAGCGACATGACAAGGGCAAGCAGTTTGTCGGCGTTGTCTTCGATCAACTCGCAGGGCATGACGGTGACGCCGGGCTGGCCGGCCCGGTAGCGGGCGTGCAGGACGGCCGTTAGCTTGCCAGGATACGACTTCGGAGCCGGTCCGGGCGAATGCTGGCACAAGACCAGGTCCGATTCGTCGAGCTTGTAACCGGCCTCGGTCGTGTTCGAGAGGACGAACTTTAGCTCGGGTGTTGTGGCAACTGCGAGAATGTCCTCCCACTGCGTGGATGCGAACAACGCCCGACTGATGGAGGCAACCTCCTCGATTCGATCGACCGTCTGCCCGCTCTCCAAGCCGCGGACGACGACGTGATACCGTCCGCCGCATTGGTTGAGCAAATTCGCTCGGCCATCACCCGTCGACTGAACGACAACAATGCGACCGACTGCTTGGCCTTGGGTATTTGCCTGATGGATGAAGAGGTCGGCAAACGCCCGTAGGAAGTTGCCAGCTCCGAATTGCAGGATCGTTTCAGGAAGTGCATCGCTCATACGGCCAACCTACCGCGCCCCGTTCAGGGGGACAGGGGCGGATTTCCTTTGGCCAGCCGTAATGGAGCGGGTTAGAATGATGGTGTCCGAAACCCGCCGACTCGCCCGATCTCGCTGGATTCGATCTCGCGATGCTCTTCCGCACTGCCAAATTGGCCCTCTGCGCCCTCCTGGCGACCACCGCCGTGCGCGCCGAAACGCCCGATGCACCCGGCATCGAGTTCTTCGAGACCAGAGTTCGGCCTGTTTTGGCCGACAAATGCTATTCCTGTCATGCCGACAAGAAGCAGATGGCGGGCCTCCGTCTCGACAGCCGGGAAGCCGTCCTCGCGGGCGGCGAGTCCGGGCCGGCCATCGTTCCGGGCAATCCGAGCAAGAGCCGACTGATCGACGCGATCCAGCAAAGCGGCGACCTCAAGATGCCGCCGAAGGGCAAGTTGACCGATGCCCAGATCGCCGACCTGACGACATGGGTCAAGGCAAATGCCCCGTGGCCGAAGCCGGCCGCGACGAAGGGATCGATGTCGCCGTCCGAGACGCATTGGGCATTCAAGCGAGTCGTGCCCCCGACGCTCCCGACCGTTCGCGATCCGGGGCAAGTAGCGACGCCTGTGGATACGTTTTGGCTCGCCCGGCTCGACGCGGTCGGCCTTGCGCCCTCGGCTCCTGCCGCAAAGGCGACGTTGCTCCGCCGTGTGACGTTTGACCTGACCGGTCTACCGCCGACTCCGGACGAGGTCACCGCCTTTCTGTGCGACGAATCACCCGAAGCCTATCGCCGCGTCGTGGACCGGTTGCTCGCGTCGCAGCATTATGGCGAACGCTGGGGACGATACTGGCTCGACGTCTCGCGCTACGCCGATTCGAAGGGCTACGTGTTCCAGGAGGAGCGACGATACCCCTTCGCGTATACCTATCGCGATTACGTTGTGGACGCCTTCAACAGGGACAAACCGTACGATCGCTTCGTCATCGAGCAGCTGGCGGCTGACCAGTTGCCGCTCGGCGACGACAAGAAGCCACTCGCGGCGATGGGCTTTCTGACGCTCGGCCGGCGGTTCCTCAACAACGTTCATGACATCGCCGACGACCGCATCGACGTCGTCTCGCGTGGGCTGCTCGGGCTGACGGTGACGTGTGCCCGATGCCACGATCACAAGTTCGATCCGATCCCGATCAAGGACTATTACTCGCTCCACGGCGTCTTCGTCAGTTCGATCGAGCCGAAGGAGCTGCCGCTCATTGCGGAACCGAAACAGACGGCGGAGTCAACCAAGTACGAGGCGGAGTTGGCCAAGCTCGAAGCCCCGGTTGCTGCCTTCCGACAGACGAAACGCGACCAATTGGCTGCCGCCCAACGGCTGGCCATTTTGCTTGGAGCGACCGATGCGACAGCGGTCGCCGTCGCCGTCGGCCCCCAGCCGGCGCGGCTTGTCGCCGACGACAAGTTCGTCCGCTTGCTCGATCGTCAGCAACGGAATACGCTGCAAGCACTCGTGAAGAAGGTCGATGCCCATAAGGCGAATTCACCGGCTGCACCGCCGCGGGCGATGGTGCTGACCGACGCCGCGCAACCGACCAATCCGCATGTCTTCCTCCGTGGCAACCCGTCGAACCGAGGGCCGAACGTGCCGCGGCAATTCCTGGCCGTTTTGAGCGGTGCGAAGCGTCAGCCGTTCCAGCATGGCAGCGGCCGGCTTGAACTGGCCAAGGCCATCGTCGATCCGGCCAATCCGCTGACGGCCCGCGTGTTCGTCAATCGCGTCTGGATGCACCATTTCGGCAAGGGATTGGTCGATTCGCCGAGCGACTTCGGCGTCCGCACCGGCCCACCGACGCACCCCGAACTGCTCGACTGGCTCGCGGCCGAGTTCGTCGCCCGCGGCTGGTCGGTCAAGGAACTCCAGCGGCTGATCGTTCTGTCGAATGCCTATCGCCAGCGGAGCGACGACCGACCGGACGCTTTGGCCAAGGACCCGGAGAACCGGCTCGTCTGGAAGTTCCCGCGGCAGCGGCTCGACCTGGAGGCGCTGCGCGATGGTCTGTTGGCGGCGTCCGGCCGGCTCGACCCGATGGTCGGCGGGCCGGCTGTGGATATCGCGACCGGCGTTGGCGTGCCGCGGCGGACCATCTACGGCTTCATCGACCGGCAGAATCTGCCGGGCCTGTTCCAGACCTTCGATTTCGCCAGCCCCGATACCCATGCCCCGCTGCGGTACTCGACGACGGTGCCGCAGCAGGCGCTGTTCCTGCTCAACAGCCCGTTCGCCGTCGAACAGGCGAAGGCGCTCGTGGCCCGGTCGGAGGTCGCCGCGCTGTCGCAGCCGGAGCTACGCATCGACGCGTTGCACCGCTTGCTCTACGCCCGCCCGGCGACCGGTGAGGAAATCGACCTGGGGCTGCGGTTTTTAGATGCCGCCCCGACGGAGGGGACAAAGTTGACGCCGTGGGAGCAGTACGCCCAGGTGCTACTGCTAGCAAATGAGTTCGCGTTCGTGGACTGAGTCGGAGCGCGGTACAATCGGGCGATGGAGGCGAAGATGTCCACCGCTATCAAGATGCGAGCCGACACCCCGAAGGCTGAGTCGCCCGGCGAATTGCCGCCGCTGGAAAACGGCGACGCCCTCGACCAGCCGACGTTTCACGCCCGCTACGAGGCGATGCCGGAACACTTCAAAGCCGAACTCATCGAAGGGATCGTTTACGTGGCATCGCCAATGAAGCCGCCTCATGGCAAATCGCACTACCGATTTGCCCACTGGCTGGCCGGGTACGAAGACGAGACGCCCGGTGTCGAAGGGTTCGACAACACGACTTTCATCCTTGGGTCGTCCAGTGAGCCGCAACCCGACCTGAGCTTTATCGTCACCGAAGCGTACGGCGGCCGCGTCCGCGTGAACGCCGACGGCTACTTCACCGGCCCGCCGGAACTGATCGCCGAGGTCGCGTCGAGCAGTGAGTCGATCGACCTGAATGCCAAGCGCCGCGACTACGAGCGGCATGGCATCCAGGAGTACATCGTCGTGGCAACTCGCCAGCAACGGGTGTACTGGTTCATGCGACGCGGCACTGCGTACCAGCCGCTCGAACCTGGTAACGACGGCGTACTCCGCTCGGAGGTCTTCCCGGGTCTCTGGCTCGATCCGGCGGCGTTCCTTCGCGACGATCGCGCCCGCGTTGCCGCCGTCCTCCGCGACGGCCTCGCCTCCTCCGAACATGCGGCGTTCGTCGCCGCGCTGGCATCCAAGAGACTGTCCTCATGACCCCACCCGCCACTCGGCGCGAATTCCTGGCTCGTTCCGGTCTCGGCCTCGGGGCGCTCGCCCTCGGGCCGCTCTTGCGCGACGCCGGCGATCTCACCGCCGCTCCCATCGACGCGCTCAACCCTCTCGCGCCGCGGTCGCCGCACTTCCCGGCGAAGGCCAAGCGGCTCATCCATATCTTCGCCAACGGTGGGCCATCGCATGTCGATACGTTCGACCCCAAGCCGATGCTCACGCAGTTTCACGGTAAGACGCTGCCGCGGCCGAACCTCGGCACCGAACGCAAGACCGGTGCGGCCCTCGGCTCGCCGTTCAAGTTCCAGAAGTACGGCCAAAGCGGCATCGAGGTCAGCGAGATCTTCAAGCACGTCGGCGAATGCATCGACGATATCTGCGTCGTCCGGTCGATGCATGCCAACCTGCCGAGCCATGAGATGTCGCTCTTGCTCATGAACTGCGGCGAGCAGCGACTCGTGCGGCCGGCGGTCGGCAGTTGGCTGACCTACGGCCTCGGCAGCGAGAACCAGAACCTGCCGGGGTTCATCGCCATGTGCCCCGGCGGTTATCCGATTCAGGAGTCGCAGAACTGGCAGGCGGGATTTCTGCCCGGCGTCTACCAGGGCACCTACATCGACACCCGGCATACCGACATCGAGAAGCTGATCGAGCATATCCGCAGCGGCTCGACGGCTCGGCCCGACCAGCGGCGGCAGCTCGACCTGTTGGCCGAGATCAACCGCCGTCATGCCGCGGCCCGGCAGCAGGACGCCCAACTCGAATCGCGGCTCCAATCGTTCGAGCTGGCGTACCGCATGCAGATCGAGGCGGCCGAGGCGTTTGACGTTTCCAGGGAGCCGCTCAAGGTCCGCGAGATGTACGGCCCCGGCACCCAGGCTCGGCAACTGCTCGTCGCCCGTCGGCTGATCGAGCGTGGCGTCCGCGTCGTCCAGGTCTGGCACGGAGCCGGCCAGCCGTGGGATAGCCATGACGACCTGGAAGTCCAGCACCGCAAGCTCGCCACCGAGAGCGACCGGCCCATCGCCGCCTTGCTCAAAGACCTGAAGCAGCGCGGCTTGCTCGACGACACCGTCGTCATGTGGGGCGGCGAGTTCGGCCGGACGCCGACCGTGGAGCTACCGCAAGCCGGTGCGAACGCCGGCAAGATCAACGGCCGGGACCATAACCACTGGGGCTTTACCGTTTGGCTGGCCGGCGGCGGCGTCAAGGGCGGCACCGTCTACGGCGCGACCGACGAGACCGGGTTTGCCGCGGCCGAGAACAAGGTCCACGTCCACGACCTGCACGCGACCCTGCTGCACCTGTTTGGCTTCGACCACGAGCGGTTCACCTACCACTACGCGGGCCGCGACTTCCGGCTGACCGACGTGCAAGGCCGCGTCGTGAAAGACCTGATCGCGTAGCGTTCAGGTGACAGATGCTCGTTTGCGGGGTATCAGCCCGACAACCTGCAAACGAACATCTGTCAACTGACTCAGATGGCGATGGCGGCGGCCTGACGGCGGCGCAAGTATCCGAAGCCGACGAGGCCAAGGCCGATACCCGCGAAGGCGTACGTCTGGGCCTCGGGAACAGGCGTGACCGAACCGCCAATGGCGACGCCATATTTGCCGGCGGCCGTCGATAAGAAGCCTAACTGGCTGTTGGCACCGTTGTTGGACGCATTGGTTCCGTATAGCCGCAGTTCGATAGCCGCTGCCGTCGTCAGGCTGAATGTGTACGACGCCGACGTCGTGGCTCCTTGCGTCAAGGCGAGTGCGGTGCCGAGCACGGCCCCACCCGTGGCGTTGTAGAGCGTTAGACTCGTTGGACCGGCCGAGCCGACGGGCGCTACGATGCTGACTTGGTTCAGGTTAAGTTGGTAGCCGGCATTGGGCGTGATCGTGAACGTGTAGTAGTCGGTCCGCGTCGGGTCGAACCCGCCCGTGACGAACGCCCGGGCGTTGATCGAGTTCGTCAGCGTGTCGGCGGAAATCCCCGCACCGCGTGAAATGGCTCCGGCCGTCAGGTTGGACGCAAGGAGCGTGGCGGACGTACTCAGTTGATTGCCGGCCGCACCAAAGAAGTCGTAGCCAACGATCTGAGCATGCGCGGCGGGCGTGATGGCCATCCCAAGACAAGCAATAGACCAGTAGAATCGCACAATCATGAACTCTCCCAAAAACGTCGGGGCACCTCGGCCGGCCCCACTCTCGGCAGGGTAGTCTACCTCACGACGCGACAGGCTATCCGAGATGGCTTTGCGATTCGAGATGAACTCGGGGTGCCAGGATTCTTGCGGGGCATGAAGAAACCGGTCGCATTTCGTAGTAGGAGGTTACAGATGTTCGAAATTCGGTTTGCAGGGTGCCATACCTGAAACTGACATCTGAACATCTGTGACTTGCGAACGGTGGCCGGTACGACTTTTCTTGAGAAATCCTCACCGAATTATTTGACAAATCCAAATTGGGGCCGATAGTCGAGTCATCGGCGAGAACCCGCTCCTTGAGGGAAGGGAGATTGGGGAGGGGGGATTATGCGCTTCGCGAAGCTCGCGTGTTTCGTGAGCGCTCACAGGGTTGGCGCTGGCGGCGGTGGACACGAGACCGGATTCGCAGCGCTCGTCGCCTCAATTCGGAACCGCATTCAGGGCGTCAGATGTCAGATGTTCGGTTCCGGGGTATCAGCCCTGATACCTTCAAATGGCCATCTGAACAAATGACCGCCCCCACGCCCATTGCCCCGACCATCGTGGGTATCAGGTGACAGATGTTCGTTTGCGGGGTATCAGCCCTGATACCTGCAAACGAGCATCTGACAATTGTCCATACGCCCATGGCCACGTCATCGGGCCGTCAGATGTTCAGATGGTCGTTTGCGGGGTGTCACCCCTGATACCTACAAACGAGCATCAGACCATCTGACGCCCCACGCCAATTGCCGCCGCGTGCTTCGACGGTTAGTTTCACTCTGAACGAACCCCCATCGCAGGATCACTCCCATGCCCCGCCGATTCGCAGTTCTGCCCGTGCTGGTCGTCATCCTCGCCGTCCTCGTGGGCCGCACGACCGGTGACGAGGCTCGGCTCAAGGTCATGGTCCTCGGCGACCGCGGGCACCATCGGCCGCACGAGTTCGCCAAGCTGATCGGCGAGGCGCTCGGCAAGGTTGGCATCGACACGACGTTCACCGTCGATGTCGCCGAACTGACGCCGCAAACGCTCGCCAAGTACGACGCCCTGATGATCTTCCGCGATTCGGGTGACCTGCCCGCGACGAACGAGACGGCCCTCATGGACTTCGTCGAGGGCGGCAAGGGCGTCGTCGCCGTCCACTGCGCGTCGCACACGTTCCGCAACAGTTCGCGGTACACGACGCTCGTCGGCGGGCGGTTCTGGAAGCACGGCACCGGCACCTTCTCGGCGAAGATCATCGACGCCCAGCACCCGGCGATGCGCGGCCTCGCGCCGTTCAGCAGTTGGGACGAGACGTACCGGCACAACGAACTCGGCGACGACATCCGCGTCCTGATGGCCCGCGAGGAGTCCGGCGGGTACGAGCCGTACACGTGGGTCCGGCAGCAGGGCAAGGGCCGAGTGTTCTACACCGCCCTCGGCCACGACGAAAAGACTTGGAAGGAGCCGGGCTATCACGCGCTTCTGGCCAACGGCGTCCGGTGGTCCGCCGGCCGGCTCAAGCCGCGCGAGGACACGCAGCCGTTCGAGTACGCCGAGGCCAAGGTCCCCAACTACTTGCCGAAGGCCAAGTGGGGCACGCAGGGCGAGCCGATCCACACCATGCAGAAGCCGCTCGGCCCGGCCGAGTCGATGAAGCACATGCACACGCCCTACGGCTTCGAGGTCAAGCTCTTCGCGTCCGAGCCGTTGATCGAGGGCAAGCCGATCGCCATGACTTGGGACGAGCGCGGCCGGCTGTGGCTCTGCGAAACCGTCGATTATCCGAACGAACTCAAGAAGCAGGGCGAGGGCCGGGACCGCATCGTCGTCATCGAAGACACCGACGGCGACGGGGTGGCCGACAAGCGCACCGTCTTCGCCGACAAGCTGAGCATCCCGACGAGCCTCGTTTTCGCGAACGGCGGCGTCATCGTCACGGCGGTGCCGGACACGATCTTCCTCAAGGACACGAACGGCGACGGCAAAGCCGACGAGCGGCGGGTCCTGTTCACCGGCTGGGGCACCCGCGACACCCACGCCGGGCCGAGCAACCTGCGGTACGGCCCCGACAACTGGATTTGGGGGACGGTCGGCTACTCCGGCTTCGACGGCACCGTCGGCGGCAAGTACTCGAAGTTCTCGCAGGGCATCTTCCGCTTCAAGCCGGACGGCTCCGCGCTCGAATACGTCACCTCGACCAGCAACAACACCTGGGGCCTCGGCTTCACGGAGGAGGGCACGGTCGTCGCCTCGACGGCGAACAACGACCAGAGCTGGTTCCTGGGTGATCCCAAACCGCACGTTCGAGGGCGTCCGCGGCTGGTACGGCAAGGGCGGCGGCTTCATGGCCGACTTCCGCAAGATGCACCCGATCACCGACAAGGTGCGGCAGGTCGATTGGCACGGCGGCTTCACGGCCGCGGCCGGGCACGCCGTCTACACGGCCCGCAGCTTCCCGCGGGAGTACTGGAACCGGGCCGCGTTCGTCTGCGAGCCGACCGGGCACCTGGTCAGCACGCACTGGCTCGTCCCCGACGGCAGCGGCCTCGTCACCCGCGACGGCTGGAACATCCTCGCGTCCGACGACGAGTGGACCGCCCCGACGATGGCCGAGGTCGGGCCGGACGGCGCGCTGTGGGTGATCGACTGGTACGCGTTCATCGTCCAACACAACCCGACGCCGCAGGGCTTCCGCACCGGCCGCGGCAACGCCTACGAGACGCCCTTGCGCGACAAGACCCACGGCCGCATCTACCGCGTCGTTCACAAGGACGGCAAGCCGTCGCCGACGCCGCCGCTCAAGACCGCCGCCGAGCAAGTCGCGGCCCTTCGGAGCGAAAATATGTTCTGGCGTCTGACGGCCCAGCGATTGCTCGTCGAACACGTCGGCGGCGACGTCGATTCCCACACCCATACCGCCGTGTTGAACACGGCAACCGACCCGAAGGCCGGGCCGGGCGCGGCGCACGCCACGCGCGTCCTGCGGGCGTTCGCGAGCGGCATCGACCTCGAAACGACCGTCGCACTGATCCGACACCCCGACGTAGCGGTTCGCCGAGCGATCCTCGACGCCATGCCCCGCGACGAGACGTCGGCCACGCTCATTGTTGATGGCAGGTGTTTGAACGACTCCGACGCCGGCGTCCGCCTGGCGGCGTTGCTAGCCCTCGCGGAAATGCCCGGCACCGTTACGGCGTGGTCCGTCGCGCTGATGGCGGCGGAAGACCGCAACGTCAACGACCGCTGGATTTCGCAGGCGGCGGTCGCGGCGGCGGCCCCGAGCGGCGTCAAGTTCCTTCTCGCGCCGGCTGCCAAGCCGGAGGCGCTCAGGGTCGTGGCCGGGCACGTCGTCCGCGGCGACAAGGTCGATCTCGCCAGTTTGTTCGAGGCCGCCGCCACCAAGCTGGAGTCTGCCGACGCAATCCTTGGGGGCATCGCGGCCAATTGGCCGGCCCGACGACCGATGGTATTCGACGGCAGAGCCGAGGCCGCGCTCAAGAACCTCATGGACCTGATTCGGCGCAACGATAAGATTAGGCAGGCTGTCCTGCCGTCGCTCGCTGCTCTGCTCAAGGCCGGCGGCAAAGCCGACGCCCTGGCGGCCGTCGCCGGCGACCTGACCCGAACGCTCGCCGCCCGCGTCGCCGACGCCACGCTCGGCGAGGCCGAGCGGCTGGCCGCGGCCCGCGATCTCGTCACCCTCGGCAGCGACGCCGAGGCGGTCAAGCTCGTCGAGACGATCTCCGGCAAGGCCACGCCAACCTGGGCACGCGGCGTCCTGGACGCCCTGGCCGAGAGCCGGTCGGATGCCATCGGCCCCGCTGTCGTCGGCCGCTGGGAGGAGCTGACGCCCTCCGTCCGCGGGGCCGCGGTCGCCTTGCTCGCCCGCCGCGCGGCGTGGGCCAAGGCGCTCGTCGATGGCGTCGAGGCCGGCAAGGTCGATAAGGGCGACCTGTCGGTCGATCAGGCGCAACTCCTGACCCGGCACCCCGACAAGGCGCTGGCCGAGCGGGCGACGAAAGTGTTGGCCAGTGGCGGCAAGCTGCCGAACCCGGACCGGCGGGCCGTCGTCGAGCGGCTCATGGCGGTGGCGAAGCAGCCGGGCGACAAGGCCCGCGGCCGGGCGGTGTTCGAGGCCAACTGCGCGAAGTGTCACAAGCACGGCGACCTCGGCAACAGCGTCGGCCCCGACCTGACCGGCATGGCCGTCCGCGAGAAGGCGGAACTCTTGATCGAGGTCCTGGACCCGAACCGCTCGGTCGAGGGCAACTACCAGCAGTACAGCGCGACGACCAAGCGCGGCACGTCGATCCAGGGCCTGCTCGTCTCGGAGACGAAGACGGCCGTCGAACTCCTGGACGCCGAGAACAAGCGGCACGTCGTCCTGCGCGACGACCTGGAGGAGCTATTCAACACGAAACGGTCGCTGATGCCTGAGGGCTTCGAGACGCTGCCGCCGAGCGACCTGGCGTCGCTCTTGACCTTCCTGACGGCGTTCGACCGCTACCTGCCGCTGCCCCTGAACAAGGCGGCCACGATCACGAGCGTCCGCGGCATGTTCAACAACAAGGAGGACACCGTCGAGCGACTGGTCTTCAAGACCTGGGGCACGCAAACGTTCGCCGGAGTGCCGTTCCAGGTCATCGACCCGCGCGACGGGTCGGTGCCGAACGTCGTCTTGCTGCAAGGGCCGAGCGGAGCCGTTTCGCGCGAGATGCCGAAGTCGGTCAGCGTCCAGTGCAATGCCCCGGTCAAGACGCTGCACCTGTTGGGCGGCGTCGCCGGCTGGGCCAGCCCCGGCGGCCGCGAAGGCTCGGTGTCGATGATCGTCCGCTTCGTCTACGCCGATGGCAAGACCGAGGACCACGAACTCAAGAACGGCGTCGAGATGGCGGACTACAACGGCCTCGTCGAGGTGCCGGGGTCGAAGCTAGCGTTCAATCTCGGCGGTCGGCAGGTCCGGTATCTGGCGCTGACGCCGAAGCGGCCGACGGCCAAGGTCGAGAAGGTCGAGTTCGTCAAAGGGACCGACCGCACCGCACCGCTCGTCGTCGCAGCGACGGTCGAGGTCGGCGGTTAACAGATGTTCGTTTGCTCGTTTGCTGGTCTCTCACCTGATACCCCACAAACGAACATCTGTCACCTGTCGGGAGCCCCAAGCCCCTTACGACTTGGCCATAGCATGTAGGGTGGTACGACCGCAGGGAGTACCACCACAAGCCATAGATTCGCTTACCGGATCTTCGAAAGAAGCGTGAACGCTTCTACGAAGCATCGCGAACCGAGGCCATCAATTCGAGTCGTCGGGAGCGCGATGGCGCGGACGCGGCACTTCGCCACGGCACCTCGTCGTGCGTCCGTCCGTCGAGTTCGCGGCCGGCCTTCGCCTTGTTCCGCGTGCCCCATTGCTTGAAGAAGAACGCCACGCCCGCCGCCGCACATCGATCACGCAGCCGGCGGACCCAATCGACCTGCATCGGCCGCGCCCCGTGCCCGCTCTCACCGCCGGCGATGACCCAATCGATGCCCGACAGGTCGAAGTCGCCGAGGTCTTCGAGGAGCGGCTCGACCGACAGGATGCGCGTCCGGGCCGGCGACCGCCGCAGCAAGTCGACCCGCGGCAGCCCATGCTTGCGGTCCTCGACGCTGACGCCCCACCAGACATGCGGCAACTCAGCGTACTCGCGGAACGACGACCCGAGCAACGCCGCGAGCCGATCCGCCCGCTTCGTCAGCACCTGGTAGGTATGCCAGTCGGCGGTTCGCATGACCTCGCAGACGCGGCGAACGTAGTCGTCGGACACATCCTTATGGAACAGGTCACTCATTGAGTTGACGAAGACCATCGACGGCTTGGCCCACGTCAGCGGGTCGAGCAACTTCTCGGGCACGAGCCGCAGGTCGAAGCCCTGCTCGTAGGGATGGCCCGGCACGCCGCGAAACCGCTCGGCAAACGTCTCGGCGTAGCAATGCGTACAACCGGGCGAGATCTTGGTGCACCCTCGAATCGGATTCCAAGTTGCATCCGTCCACTCGATGGACGTATTTGCGCTCATTCGATCAGTCTACCCGATGCGATCAACGCCATGACGGCCGCGGCGAGCAGGATGCGGTAGACGCCGAACGCGGCCAATCCGCCGCCGCGCAAGGAGCGGATCATCCACCTCACCGCGAGGAACGCCGACACCGCCGCGGCCACGAAGCCGATGGCCATGGTCGTCGGCGAATAGTCGTGCAACATCTCACGGCCATGCTTGTAGCCGTCGTGAACGGTCGCGGCCGTCAGCGTCACCAGGCCGAGCAGGAAACTGAACTCAAGCGCTGCCGACAGATTCAGACCGACGGCCAGGCCGCCGAGGATCGTCACCAGGCTGCGGCTCGTGCCGGGGATCATGCCGAGGCACTGCATCGCCCCGATGACGGCCGCACCAGCGAGCGTCAGGCCGGCCAGGTCCTTGCCAACCGTCTCGCCGCGCCGCCGCAGCCACAGCGCAGCCGCGATGATGACGACACCGCCGACGGCCCAGGCGACGCAGATCGGTTGGAGGTGGAAGAGCTTCGCCTTGATCGCCTTGTTGAACAGGACGCCGACGACGGCCGCAGGCAGGAACGCGATCACGATTTGCAGGGCGAGCCGCTGCCCGACCGGGTCGCCGCCCATCAGCCCGACGAGCATCTGTCGGACGCGGCGGGCGTAGATGCCCAGGACGGCGAGGATCGCTCCGGACTGGATGCAGATGGCGTAAGCGTCGGACGCCTCCGACTGGCCGATGCCGAAGGCACGCTGCGCCAGCAGCAGGTGGGCGGTCGAGCTGACGGGAAGGTACTCGGTCAGCCCCTCGACGACGCCGAGGATAAGCGATTGCAGCCAGTCCATTCGGTACTCCAAACGCACCATGACGCCGCGACCCAAGCTTACGAGGGGAGCAGTTCGAGTACCGAGTACCGAGTCCTGGGTACCGAGTACCGAGTACCGAGTACTGGGTACTGGGTACTAGGTACTGGGTACTGGGTACTGGGTACCGAGTCCTGGGTACCGCGTACTGGGTACCGCGTACCGGAACCGCTCCCCTTGCAGACGCGGGTCGCAGCGTCACGTCACCAAACTCACTTGCGATCCGTCGCCTTGATGAGCGGCTTCTGCGGCTTTGCCTTGGCCGCTTTCACATCGGCGAGCAAGACCTCGACGGCCTTCTCCACCTGGGCGTCCCGCCCCTTCGCCGCGTCGCCGGGCGTTGGCCAGACGATATGGTCCGGCACTGCTCCATGCAGCTCCATGTCCTCGCCGTCATTGACGGTGAACCAGCCGCGAGTCGGCAGGCGAAGGAAGCCGACGTCCATGACGTTGGTGCCTCCGGTGCTGATGACGCCGCCAGCCGTCGGCACGCCCACGAGCTGGCCTCGCTTCAGCGTCTTGATCGCATGGCTGAAGATCTCCGCGTTCGAGAAGCTATTCTGGTTGCACATCACGACGATGGGCTTGTTCCAGGTCGCGTAGACCTTGCGGTCCTGCGGGTAGCCGGGATCGCCGCCGCGGGGCACTGCGATCGCATGGACCGGCTGCGTCAGGCTCGTCAGCAGATGGTCGGCCGTTGAGCCGCCGCCGTTCTCGCGAACGTCGATGACGAGGCCCTCCTTCCCGGCCCCGGCCGCGTATAGCTCCTTCTCGAACTTGTAGAAGCTCGGCATGCTCATCGCGCTCACATGCAGGTATCCGAGCGTACCATTCGAGAGCTTCTCGACCATCGCGCGGTTGTCGGCCAGCCACTTCTCGTAGATCAGGTTACGGGCCGCAGTGTAGCTGATCGGCTTGATCGACACATCGCGCTCGCTGCTGTCCGGCTTACGGACGCGGACCGTTACCTCACGGCCAGGCGGCAGGTTCAGGATCGCGGTCAGGTCGGTGGTGCGGTTCACCGGCGTACCATCGATGCTCACGACCAACTCGTCCGGCGCAATCCGGCTCTTGCGCTGATCGGCTGGGCCGGCCGGTAGCACGTCTTTGACCAGAAGGCCTGGCCCGGCGAAGTTCGGGTCGAAGCGGATGCCGAGATGCATCGTCGTCTCGCGCCAGGAGCCGGTTGGCTCATCGCCGCCAGCCGCCGGACCAGGAGCCGGACCGCGGCGGCGGGCCGGACCGCCCGCATTCGGGTCCGTCGCTGTAAAGCCGAGATGCGAACCGTTCAATTCGCCGAGCATCAGACTGACGACGGTGCCGAACGCCTCCGCGTCGGGAGCCGCTGCGGCCATGTCGATGTACTTGGTCCGCACGGCATTCCAGTCGCGGTTGCCAAGCTTCTCGTCGTACCAGTTGTCGCGCATGATCCGCCAGGCGAGGTCAAACGCCGCCGCATGCTTCTTCGGCAGATCGACCTCCTGCAAGGCACTGAAACGGTACGACGTCACACCCGCAGCCGCCGGAGCCTCGGGCGCTGCTGCGGCCCCGGCTCCCGCACCACCACCGCGGCGGAACCCGCCAGGGCCGGCCGGGGCCGGGCTCGCCGCGGGCGTCGCCGGACGGGCTGCCCCGGCACCGACCGTTACGCTCGCGGGCACGCCGGCCGCCAGGCCGACGATCTGATTGCCGCGTTTCAGCGCCTTGGCCTGCGTCAAAGTTTGCGTCGTCACCGACTTCGGCGTCATATCGTCGGGGAACTCGACCGAATAGGTACCACGCGTCCCACCGACGGTAGCGCCAAAGAGCAGCTTCTTGCCGTCGTTCGTCCAAACCAAGCCCGTCTCGGCCGAGTCCGGGATCGAAATCAGCTTGACGCGCTCATGGATCCGGTCGAAGTCGATGGCGACGTTGACCGGCGGCCGCCCGCCGCGCGGCGACGCTGGGGCGTCGTCCTTCTTCTCCTCGCCATCCTTCGGTTCCGACGCTTGCTTGCCCAGCGGCTTGCGGACCTTGTTGATCTTGTCGAGCGCCTTCTCCATCGTCCGCTCACGACTGCCCGTCTCGTTGTCCTCGGCCTTGAGCCAGACGTAGAAGATATCCTCTTCGGTCTGCGAGTTCGGATTCCGGCCGGTGAAGGCGATCAACTTTCCGTCGGGCGACCAAACCGGGTTGTGCTCATTGAACGGGGTGCGCGAGACGTTGACCGGGGGCTTGGAGCCATCCACGGGCAGGACGTAGATGTCGCGGTTGTATTCAGTATCCTCGTAGGAAGCGACGAACCACTTGCCGTCAGGCGACCAGTCGTACTCGATCGGCGAGAACGACTTCACCACCTGCTTCGCGTTCTGCCCCCGCGGGTCCATAACCCACAGCGCACCACGGTCCTTCAGAAACGCGAGCTTGCTGCCGTCAGGGCTCCACGTCAGGTTCGACTTCGTCGCCCCGTCAGTCGTAACCCGTTCCAGATTGAACTTGTTGTTCTGGAACCAGTACTTGTTCTTGTCGCCTCGGGTGGCTCGCCAGACATCGGTCTTGCCGCCAGCGTCGCTCAGGAAGTAGATACTGTCGCCCTCGGGTGAGAAAACCGGCGAGCGCTCTTCTTCCGAAGTCTTCGTAATCGGCTTCGGCTCGCGGAGTTCCGTATCCATCACCCAAAGGTCACCACCGGCAATGAAGGCAACTTCCAGACCATCGCCGGAGAACGCGACGCCAGTGGCCGACGCCAGCGTCCGGCGGTCCTTTCGGTCCGTCGGCCGGTCGGCTGCATGTTCGATGGCGATCTTCTGCGGTGGCTCATTGGAGGCGGGCTTGTACCGGTACAGGTCAAATAGCACGCGGAAGACGACCGTCGAGCCGTCCCGGCTCACCGTCGGATACACGACCGACTCATCGAACTTCGTCAACTGCTTGTTCTCGCCCGAGGCGAGATCGAACTCCCAGAGGTTGAACGAGCCACCCCGGCCGTTGCAGTAGAAGAAGCCCTTTCCGTCTGCCTTCCATTGCGGCCAGAGCGCGCCATACGGCTCATCGCCAATGACCTTCCGAAACGACTTTGCGCCCAGGTCGTAGAGCCAGATTTGTGCTGCCTGCGAGCCATGATAACCTTTCCGCCACCACTGCGCTCCTTCGCGGACGAATAGCAGTTGCTTGCCGTCGGGCGACAAAGCCCCCGCGTTGCCGTAATCGTCGAACAGCAGTTCTTCCCCGGAGCGGCCGGTCGCGGAGACCGTGAAGAAGCGGCCATAGCCGCGCCCCCAACCGTGATCGCGATTGGCATGGACGAGCAACTTCGAGCCGTCAGCCGTCCAGTCGGCGATCGTGCAGCCTTCGGTGTTGAAAGTCAGTTGCTTCGGTACACCACCCTCGGCCGACACCACGTAGGCCTGCGGGCCGTTGTCGCGGTCGCTGACGAAGGCGATCGACTTGCCATCGGGTGAATAGCGAGGCATCCGGTCATGGGAGGGGTTTTGCGTCAGCGGCCGGGCGACACCGCCCGCTGTCGGCGCGATCCACACGTCGCCATTCCAGTCGAATGCGACCTGGGAGCCGTCGGGTGATAGGCTCGGGTTGTTGGCCAGGCGCACCGGTTCGCCGGCGCGGGCGGACGCTGCAACCAGCAGTGCCGCGGCAAAGAGGATACGGTTCACGGGGAGACTCCGCGAGACGTTCGGGAGGGTGGGTATCTCTTGTCCGGTTTACGGAGACCGGTGGAAACCGTCCGCCCCGGCGCGCACAATAGCGACGCACTGAACGCTTCTGCGAAGCGTTGCGACTTGGAGCAACAGCGATGTCCGCACCTCTCCGCCACGTCCCCGCCAACGCCATCGTTACGGGGTTCGACTTCTCGACAGGCTCCGTTAAGGGGCTGGCCTTCAACACCAGCGGCGACACGCTGGCCGAAGTCCGACTGCCGACCGACCTATGGACGGAAGGCGGCGTCAGCGAACTGAACCTGATGCAACTCGAAGGCCAGGTGCGGGCCGCCATGCGGATGATGGCGGCTCGGCTCCGCGATCTCGGCCGGCTCACGGACTGGCACGTCATCGGCATTAGCGCAACCCACCACACATCGGGGCGCATCGACGCCGACAACGTCCAGGTCCGTCGGGCGATCTGTTGGAACGACCAAACGCTGGCCACATACCACGCCGACGGCTTGAAGCGACTCGGCGGGCAGGAGCGCGCGCGAGCGTTGACCGGCGGGCCATGGGCGATCCGCTATTCGCTGAGCCATCTCATCAAGGACGAGGCTGCCCTGCCGTTGGCCGACTGGCAACGTACCCGCTGGATCATCCAACACGGCTCGTTCGTCGCGGGCGTGCTGACGGGGCGGTACGATGCCGTCAGCGTCTCGGCGGCGGCTTCGACCGGCCTCATGGACCTCCGGACGTGCCAGTGGTCGGATCAGATGCTCATGGCAATTTCGGATGCCAAGCTCAGGACGCTTGCAGGAGCCCAACTGCCGCGAATCATCGACCAGAACGAGCCGGTCGGACCACTGTGCGACAAGCTTGCGCCGGAGCCGGGTGTCCGCCCGTTGGTGATGCCGACTTCCGACGACCAGCAAGCGGGACTCGCTGGTGGCGGGGCGGTGGATGCGGGGCAAATCGCCGTCATCCTCGGCAATTCGGCCGTCGTTAACGCTTCGTCGGCGACGCTGCCCGCCGCGACCAGTACCCTCGACGCCATGCGGCTTAATTGGGGTCCGTACTTGTGGATGCGTTGCTACAACAATGGCGCGCAGTTTCTCGATCGAATTGTCGGTCCCAACCCGGACTGGCCGGCCCTGGAAGCGGCGGCGCGGCAAGTGCCGGCGGGGTCGAACGGCGTCTGCGTTCTGCCATTCGTGCTGGCAGAACCATCGCGAAATGTCAACAGCCCGCGACTCGAATGGACTTCGGAACCAGCCGATATTGGAGTCAAGTTCCGCGCCTCGCTCGAAGCACTGGCGTACCTGATCGCGCTCGGCGTCCGCGAGCACGAAGCAGCCGGGCAAGCGGCAAGCCGTGTGAGTGTCTCGGGCGGAATCGCCAAGAGCGACCTGATGTGCGAAATCCTTGCGTCGGTTCTCAATAAGCCATTGCACCGGCTCGTATCGAGCGAAGGGCCGGCCCTCGGCGCAGCCGCGGCCGCGCTGGCGGGTGCCGAGAGTTACGGTCGAACGCAAGCAGGCGACCGCGAGGCGTACGCAGTTGCCGATGCTGTGCACCAGATGGTGCGATTCCGAGATGCCGTTGAGCCACGCGGTGAGTGGCGCGCGGCGTATGAGGCAGGGTTACGCGAGTTTGAGCGAAAGCTGGCGCGATAAGCCACGACTGGCTCGTTCGAGCCACTCGCGGCTTAACGCACTCGGAGGCTCACTTGCCCTCGACTTTCACAGTACATTTTGCTTCCTTACGTGCGTTGCTGACTTCGACGATGAACTCCTGCTTCGCTGGCACTTGCACATCGAGCTGACCGCCAGACGATTGCGTCAATGATCCCAGGAGAGTCTTCGGCTTCCCATCCTGAACCGCGTCCTTGGCTAGATATACATCGAGATCGACAGGTCCGGTTGTCGTCAGCGTCACAGTGACCTTTTGGTCGTATTTCGGACCGTCGATGATGCTCTTGTTCGAGTCGCCGGGGCCGACCGCGAACGCCCGCTCGTATTTGAGTCGACTCTGGCAGCCGACCAGCAAGACCAGTCCAACAGACGCGACGCGAAGCAACCGCGACATGAGACGCGCTCCCTGAGGCGAATGACAAAAACGGAAGGACGCGGAATCTGGGAGAATGATACATCACCCAGCCCCCGCGTCCTTCCGTACGCCACTAACGCAACTCGATCACTGATCGGCCATCGCCGATTCGATCACCTTGCGAATCTCTTGCACGGCCGTGGTCGGAAGGAAGAGATCGATCCCACCGTTCTCCGGCTGCATTGTCAACGCGAATCCCAGGAAACTCGTCTTTCCCTGCACGGGCTTGATTCCCTTCGGAACGGCGATCGGAAGCGGTGCCGACTGGATCATCTTGAGCATGTAGTCGCCCATCGTTTGGGTAAACTTGTTTGCGTCAGCCAACATGATCAGGCTCGCGCGTTCCGGCAGGTTCTTCCGCGTCACCGCGTAGGCTGCTTCGGAGCCAAGCGTCTTAGTCCCGGACAGATAGGCATCGATGATTGCCTTCGCCGCCGCCTCGTCCTTCGCCGTTGCCGAGATGAAAAGCTTGCCGTCGGTCCCAAACCAAGTCTTCACGTCGGAACCGAGGACTTTCTTCATCGCTTCCTTCGTGTCATCGTTCGCATTCGGTACCTTCTCGACCATCTTGTCGATGTCCCAGACGATGCGCGAATACGTCAGCTTGAAGCCCTTATAGTCCAACGCATCCGCCTTGATTTCCGGCTTGCCCTTAGTCGGAGCATTCTGGAAGACACCACCATCGGCGATCGCTTCTAGCATTTTGACATGCGCCGCGACCGCCTTGGCCGGGTCTTTGAACGACTGGACCGAAAGGCCCTGCGACGGGAAATTGGTGCTGCTGTAAGAGGCCAAACTCCCAGCCGCGATCATCTGCTCGGCGGCGGCTTCGACGGCCTTTCGACCTGCACCCTCTGGCACCATGCCGTAGGCCATCGACGACATCCGCTTGAGCATGGCTGGGCCGAACTGCGACGCGCTATAGGTGGTGTAACCGCTTCCGAGCTTGCCGAATTCGTCGAGCAGTGCGGGGCGAACGTCCTTGAGGAGTTCGTTCGTCTTCGTATCCGAACCGACCTGAGTATTGAGGGTAATCGCCAGGCCATCTGGCTTGAAATCCACGCCGATGACAAACGCCTTGCCGTCTTCGATCAGTTGGAAGATGCTGCTGTAGACGGCCTTTGCCGATTCGAGTTGTGCCTTGTCGATCTGTCCGCCGACGCCGTCCAGCAGCGCAAGGAACTGATCCTTGCCTTCTTTGATCGAGTCGCCATAGGTCTTGTTGACAGCCGCCATGTTAACGTAGACCGAGAGGTCGTTGTCGGTCAGTTTCTTGGCGAGATCGGCGGAGAGTTTGCCGTCGAGACCGGGCTGCGGCTTCATCATCAGCGTCGCGACATCCTTGCTCGGCGTCATGACCGCGTAAGCGCCCTTGTTCAGGAAGTAGAAGTCTTTGTCCTTGACCGTTGCCTTCTCGAAACCAGCCGGATCGGACTTTACGCTCTTCTTCTCGTCGTCGACGAGCATTCCGTCACGGAAGTCGGCGTACTTCGTCACCTTGGCGATGACGGCCACAGCCGGGTCAGCGTCGCCGGCGGGCATCTCCAAAAGCGCCACGAAGATTGGGCCGGTCTTCTCGACACCTGCAAACGATCGACCATTGAGCAGGTCTGTCAGCTTCGATTCAGCCAATGCCCCGATGATCGGGGCAAAGTCGGGGACTGCCTCCTTCAACATGGCGTTGAGGCGTTCCTTCACGCGCTCGACACCGCGAACGTGAATGACGATGGGGGCCTGAGCGGGCACCGCTGATAGGGGCGAGTCAGCACTGACGCCGGTCACAGGAGCAGCCGACGTGACGGCGGCAAACGCGCACAAGGTGGCTGCCGCGAGCCAACGCGAATATCGAAGCATGGGAAACAGACTCCTGAAATGTTGGGCGCGCAATCGCTCGGAGGGTGATACCCACACCCGCCCGCGTCTGTTTCATCTTAAGAAATGGGGGCCGTAAGCGTAGGTCGGGTCGCGTCCACCGACCCCATGACGCCTTTCTGCTTGCCCGCGATCCGCCTACCGCTTGGCCTCGACCCGGACACTGCGAGCGATTCGCTCCACATCCCGCTCCAAAACCGCCAGATCGGTTGACGTAAGCCGGACGGCAAGCGTTGCCCCACCCGCTGGCTGGCGTGCGATGTAGTATTCCAGCCGAACACGCTGGCTATCGATCTCCGCCTCAAAGCCAAACTGCTCCAATTCGGCCGGCGGATTTGCAAGGCGTCGCGTGGGATCTGCCTTCAGCACCTTGCCTTTGACCTTCGTGATGAATTTCTCCGCTTCCTTCGCGTATGCGTCCGGAGTGGGCAGGCCGGCAAGGCTGTCGAGCGTCAGAAGTATGCCATTGCGCGAGTTGCCGACATCATCGATGGCTACTTGACGTCCAGTGATGAGGCCGACTCGCCACCGCCGAGGATGCAGCAATCGCAGACCCAAGTCGGGATTGTCGTAGTACAGAAGCGTATTGTCGGCATTTGGCTCCAGCGCCAACGGGCGAATTGCGGAGTCTGCCAACTCGGGCGGTTGAACGTAGGCCTGTCGCGTCATCGTGAACTCGCCGCGGACCTGCCCGGCCTCCTTGCCATCTTTGTCGAGGAGCGTCTGCACACCCTCCAACCAGAGGTAGCTCACATAGCTGCTCGATAGGTCGAAATAGAATTTGCCCTCGATCTTGTGCCGAGTCGGACCGTCTTCGCTCACGCCTTTCACAGTGCCACTGAGGCGAATCAGGGCGACCTTTCGCCCCGCGAGCGTCGCAATCTCGTCAAATCGGCATTCCAACCCGCCGGCCTCGATCTTCTCTAGATCGGTCAACTCTTCCACGGCGGCTAAGCCGGCCACCCAGCGCTCTCCCGGTGACACCGGCCGATCGGGCAGCAAGGCCGCCAAAGCCGGCGCGAACACATCGGTGCGAACGTTATCCAGTTCCTCCCACGTCAACGGACCGTCGGGCGAGAATGGGACTTCGCGGTGTCCGTGTCGGAGTACCACCATTCGGCGTACGCCCGTTCGGATGGTCGCCTCTTGTGGTACGTCGCCGACCTTACGAGTCAGGTCATACCGGCGATAAATGCGAAGCGTCTTCGTGGCTGGTTTGTCGGCCGTGCCTCCGTCGAGGATGCGCTCGTCGTATTCGACTGCACTGGTTCCCGATTGCGCAACGGTCTCGGGAGCTTTGCCCGCCTCGGCCGGCAAGCGCAATTCGCCGGTCAGTGTCGTCCGCGTACTGACGTGGTACTGATAGCCGGCCGAAAATGGCTCCCGGAGGCGGATCGGTGTTTGGGCCAAGGCAACCCCTGGCACCGCCCAGACGATCAACGCGAGAACATGCAAACGCGCCAGCATGGATACCTCGGGACAGTTCGGGCGGCACGACATTCTACCCTGCGAAGGGCCTTCGCCGACTTGAACAAATCCCCACGAATCGGCTGGTTTTTCCGGGCAAACGGGAAGGTGTGACGGTTGCGAGACAGGATGCGATTGCGGTCTTTGCAAGCGACGTACGAAACCCGACCGGCTGGCCTTGCAAAATGCTACATAATACTATACGTTATTTCACTATTACGAGATGATCGATCATGGCATCGCCATAGCGACTGCAGAATTCTATTCAGCGCGCTGCATGGCAGTAATGTGTTTCAGAGCATTAACTTATGGCGTCGAACGTATTTGAGCCCACACTGGCCTACTTCTATCATACGCGTGATTGGCACGGCCTTCGCTCTTTATTCCATCGCTCGCGATCACAAAACCGCACGATAGTGGGAGGCGGTCGGCCCTGTATGCCGACGCGGCGATGGTAGCCCAACTATCGACTGGGTTGGTGTGCAAGCGATGCCACCGCGCCCGAGTGAACCTTCGATAGCGACGAGTGCATCTGAATAGGTGTAGGGCAAGCGCGGCCGGTCAGCCGGTCGTCTTGAAAGGGAGAACGGTAATCGACGTATCACTGGATGAAGGGTATCGACCTTCGAGCGTAAAGAACTTGAGGCCATTGTGTCCGCCATGAACGAGTTTCGGCATCCAGCTATGAAGCAGTTAACGGATCAACAGGTCCGTTACGCGCCGCCTCTCAAGCGGCGCGAGCAATTGCTTCGTGCGAGCCGATTGCTCGCGGAAGTCGATGCAAGCCGGTCGTACCCATACCAGTTCGTGTGCTACCGGGTCACCGACTTCCGCACGGATGCCTACCCCGATCTCATGATCGGAGGCGGCGACTTGAAACACGACTTGCGGCTCTTGATCGAGCGGCTGGACCGGTCATTGCCGGCGCTGCCGATCGCAGAGGCCGCCGAACCGCTGCTGACACTCGACGAAGCTGTTCAGCGGTTTAATGTCTCGACCAAGACGCTCCGGCGTTGGGCGGCCGAGTTTGACCTGGTTGGGTATCGCGTACTGGCCAAGGGCCGGCGATGCCTGGGCTACTCGGCGGCTGCCTTGGAGCGGTTTGCGCAGACGCACACGGAGCGCGTAGCGCGCGGTGGGAAGTTCTCCCATCTCTCGAATGGAGAGAGAGACGAGCTTCTGACTGAAGCGCGGCGGTTGGCCCGCGAGGGCCGCTCGCTCACGGAGGTTAGCCGGCAGGTCGCCGAACGGTTGGGCCGTTCGGCAGAGGCGGTTCGGTATACGATCCGGAACTTCGACCGGGCCTACCCGGCCCTGGCCGTTTTCCCGGACCAGACCGGCCCGCTCGACCGTCCGGCCAAACAATTGATTTATCACTCTTTTCGGAGGGGCATACCCGTGCAAGCCCTCGCGAAGCGATTCCAGCGGAGCCGACCGTCGGTCTACCGCGTGATTTCTGAAGTCCGCGCTGAGCAACTCGCCAAGCAGGCGAGCGACTACATTCCACATCCGTCGTTCGACGATCCGGATCTGGAAGGGGCGATTCTCGCGCCCATGCCCGGACTTGCCGAATTTGAGAAGGCACGCGCCACAATGCGGGTGCCGAAAGACGTCCCACCGGAACTCTCGGCCCTCTACGAAGTTCCGTTGCTCAACAAGGAGCAAGAGCAGCATCTTTTCCGCCAGATGAACTTCCTGAAACACAAGGTCGCGAACCTTGTCGCGAAGTTCCGCAAGACCGATAGCTCCATCGATGCGAGCCGGGTGCGCATCGACGATCTGGAAGCGATCGAACGTCTTCAGGAACAGGCGACGGCGGTCAAGGACCTCTTGATTAGTTGCAACATGCGGTTGGTCGTATCGATCGCCAAGCGACACTCAGCCCAGTCGGATAATTTCTTCGAGCTGCTCAGCGACGGTAACATGTCGCTCATGCGGGCCGTCGAGAAGTTCGACTTCGGCCGAGGCAACAAGTTCTCGACGTATGCGAGCTGGGCGATTATGAAGAACTACGCCCGCTCAATCCCGGACGAGATTCACCGCAAGGAGCGGTATGTCACAGGCCGGGACGAGCTGTTCGACGCGACGCCGGATGGCCGGTCGGACGAGGCCGAGATGTTGCAAAGTGCCGAGCAGGCTGCCAGTCGCGTGAACCGACTATTGGAGAACCTGAGTCCGCGCGATCGCGAGATTGTTCGGCTGCGAGCCGGCCTCGATGGCAGCGAGCCAAAGACGCTGGAGCAGATTGGCCAGCAGCTCGGGATCACGAAGGAGCGAGTCCGCCAGTTGAATGTGCGGATCATGAAGCAACTCCGCGACATAGCCGGAGTCGAATCGGGCAGTGAGTCAAGTTAAGTTGCCGATTCGATGACTTACAGCGCGACGGGTCGGGGTGAGCCGCATCCCCCGGCCCGTTTTCATTTCACAAGCCCACTACCTTTCACTCCGTAGCAACGTAGTGTGTGCTGCGGCGGATGATGCATCAGTTCCGGCTCTAAAACTACACCATTTCCAGCCGCGCCCTACACCTGTCGATGGCATGCCGACATCTTTTCCTGTGGAGAGACATTCCATGAAACGCGATGTGGTAGCGGTGTTGGCGATCTTACTCGCCGGGGCGAGTGCGTTCGCTCAGGGTCTCGACAGCCTTTACAAGCTCGGCCCAGATTCGTTGGAGCAGGAGGGCGTACCACACGGCAAATTCGTCGGACCGATAACGTTGCCATGCAACGTCTACCCCGGCACGCAGCACACCTACTGGGTCTACGTTCCCGCGCAATACGACGCCGCCCGACCGACGAGACTGATGGTTTTCAACGACGGCCAGGCATTCAAGAACGAGAAAGGCGACGTCCGCGCCCAGAACGTGATCGACAACTTGATATTCCGTCGCGAGATCCCGGTCATGCTTGGCGTTTTCATCAACCCCGGTCGCCGGCCCGACCAGCCCGAGCCGACACCGAAGGAATGGGGGGACCGCACGACCAACCGGCCGACGGAATACAACACGCCCGACGACAAGTATGCCCGCATCGTCTGCGACGAACTGCTGCCGGCGCTCGCCAAGGATTACAACATCTCGAAAGACCCCGAACACCGCGGCATCGGCGGAGCCAGTTCCGGCGCGATTGCCGCGTTCATGGTCGCTTGGGAGCGGCCTAACGAGTTCCGCAAGGTACTGAGCATGGTCGGCAGCTTCGTCAACCTCCGCGGTGGCCATGTCTATCCCGAGCGAGTGTTGGCGAGCGACAAGAAGCCCATCCGCGTGTTCTTCCAAGATGGACGCAACGACAACCGCGGCCTCGGACGCGGCGGGAATTACGATCCCAACCGCGACTGGTTCCTCCAGAACGTCCGCTTGGTCGATGCCCTCACCAAGAAGGGCTACGATGTGAACTACGCCTGGGGTATTGGCCTACACGGCCAAAAGCAGGGTGGGGCAATCTTCCCTGAGATGATGCGCTGGTTGTGGCGAGACCACCCGGTATCGACCGATGTCAAGGACACCGTCGAACGCTCGTTCCAGCAGCCGACTGGGAAGGAAAACGAGACGCCAAAGAAGTAACGCGAATCGTTGTGCGATAGGGTCGTGCAAGTCGCATTGGCCCGAGTCGAACGTGAACGACCGGTCGGCAGCGATCAATGACTGGCACCCTGGTTCTTCAGCGTCAGCGTGCCAGTCGTTGTGCTCCGCCATCCTCTAGAATGTCGCGCCTAGAGTTTCTCGTTTTTGACCTTCTGGTCGCTCGTAATCGTGATGGACCACTCTTGCAACGTGCCAATGTCTTGAGTCGCCATGTCAGCTACGATGAGCTTCCAGGTTCCCTTACTCTTCAGTCCGTCGAAGGCACTCAGCGGTTGGTCGGGCCGGAAAGAACCGCTAAACGGTGCGATGCCGTTATTGATAGACTGTGTTGCTTCGTCGTCGAAGACCGTGTTGGTCAGATTCGTGCCGTATCCGCCAACTCGGTTGAATAACTGCACGATTCGGCCATTGGGTGCCTGGAGTTGAAGGTTCAGGTCGCCCACATACGTATGCGTGATTCGCACCCGGATGTTAATGTCGCGGATCACAACACTGTCTGGAACGATCAGGACAGAAGTCACAGAGTTATCGTCGGGAATGCCCCTGGGCGTATCGATTGACGAGTACGTGCGAATCAAAGCGAGAGGTGGCTGTGTCACCGCGACAGTAATAACGAACTGGTCGCCGGGGTTTTCCCCATTGATTCCGTTGTTGTTTCGGTCCATTGGATTGCCAGCCATGTCGCGCACATCCGGGCCAACGACGAACTTGTAGCTGCCGACTGTCGATTGCGTTGGCAGGGAGATGTCGAATTGCACGTTGCCTGCCCCAGTGACCGGCGTGACCGTGACACCAGAACTGATTCTTCCATTCGGCCCCGTGATGATGACATCGCTGGGTGTAAACGTCGTCGGATTGATCGCCTCGGTGAATGTGAGCCGCAGGCGATTGAGATTGTACGGCGTGGACCCGCTCACCAGGGAAGTGTTGATGCGCGGGCCTGACACATCGGCCGAGGGCGTAAGTCCAGTCAAGGCCGCTCCCGCGTTCAGCCGCTTGCCCGTGGCGACGCGGCCCGTCAGGGTCGCGAGTGTATCGCCAGTCGAATAGATGCGGCCGATGAGTTGTTGCACGGTCCACGTCGGACTGTAGTCCCGCAACAGCGCGAGTGTTCCCGTCACGTACGGTGCGGCCTGCGATGTGCCGTTGTAGGCGTTGTAGACATTCCCCGGAAGCGTACTGACGATCCCTTCACCCGGCGCGGCGATGGCAACGGTAGTCGCACCGTAGTTCGAAAACGATGCAAGCACATCGCTTGCATTCGTTGCTGCCACGGAAACGACATTGGTCACTGCGTAACTCGCGGGGAAGTTGGCGATCGCATCATTGTTCGCACCAGTATTCCCTGCCGCGGCGACGAAGATGGCATTGGCCGAGTTCGCAGCATTCAGTGCATCGATCATCGCTTGCGAAGAACCGCCACCACCCCAGCTATTATTGGTGATCTTGACGCCCATCATCGTAGCGTAGTTGAGTGCCTTGACGGCGTTCGAGATGGCCCCCGTTCCGTTGGAACCGAGGAACTTGAGAGCCATCAACTGGACCTTCCAGTTCATCCCAGTAACACCGATCGAGTTGTTACCGACGGCTCCTACGATACCTGCCGTGTGCGTACCGTGGCCGAAGTCGTCGATCGGATCGCTGTCGTTGTTGGCGAAGTCATAGCCGTAATAGTCGTCCACATAGCCGTTCCCGTCATTATCGAGTCTGTCGCCGGGGACTTCCCCGGGGTTGTGCCACATATTGGCGGCCAGATCGATGTGCGAATAGTCGATTCCGCTATCGATCATTCCCACGACCGTATTGCCGGTCCCCGTAGTGACGTTCCATGCCGTCGGTGCGCTAATGCGCGGTAGACCATACTGCTGTGGGTAGTTCGGATCGTTGGGATTCAACAAGGCGCGGACGATGTAGTCCGGCTCGACGTAATTGACGATGGGCAATCGCCCATACGAATTCAGCCCATCCTGAACCGATATCTTTGGCCCGATCAGGCTAACCCGGTACCAGTTCGCGAAGAGATGGTCGGCCGGAGCGTAGAGCTGCTTGGGATCGGTACCAGGATCGACGCGGACGAGAATGACACCGGGATCGAATTCGACACCTTTCGGCAGCGCATTCAAATCAGGGGCCGTTGCTGACGGCACCGAACGGTCTTCGAGGCGCTGGACGAAAAGACGGCGGGCGAACAGAGGACGCCGGTTCTTCACAGCACTGTCCTTCGATAGTGGATAACGCCCACAATGACGGTGTGGCCCCAGACAGTACGGAGCTGACGAGTCGGACGAAATGTAACCGGAGCCGAATTCCCGCGATTATCCCGGGCCCGTGCAACCGCGTCAAGCACGTCTCAGCATCTGGGCCGCGATTCAACTGCCAATGACGCGGCGCAGGACGGCCTTGATCTTCTCACGCTCGGCTTCGGTCGGCAATCCGATTGGTCCGCGATTTGGCCCGGCACTCACGCCGAGCAAGCTCATCGCTACCTTGATGCCGCCTGGCGCAGTCGTATGCGACAGTGCTAGCCGGACCGGACTGAACCGTCGCTGCGCCTCGCGCGCCCCAATGGCATCACCACGCTGGTGGGCTGTGTAGATTGCGACGGCCAACTCAGGCGCGATATTCGCCGTGCCGGGGACCGCGCCCTTGGCTCCGTAGCAGAGCGCCGGTTCGATGAGCGTGTCACGGCCCTGAAAAACGGCAAACTCTGCCGGTGTGGCCCGGACGTACTCGATCAGTGTGGTGAGATCGCCACCCGAATCCTTGATGCCGACCACGTTCGGTATCTCGGCGAGCCTCGCAACGGTTCCGACATCGAGCTTGACGCCGCCGGTCATCGCTGGATTGGTATAAAGTAGGACCGGCAAACGCGTTGCCTCTGCGACCTGGCGGAAGTAATCGAACATCTCCTGTTGCGTTGGCTGGATAAAAAACGGCGTAATGACGGATACGGCGTCGGCCCCTTCGCGCTCGGCCATTTGGGTCAGGCGTACGGCATCGCGAGTCGTGATGCCTCCGGTCCCGGCGAGGACCGGCACTCGACGATTGACGTGAGCAACGGCTGCCGCGATGATGGCTCGCTTCTCGTCAGCGTCCACTGCATAGAACTCGCCCGTTGTTCCGAGAACGAAAATGCCATGTACGCCGGCCGACAACTGACGATCGATGAGCGCGCCGAGTCGCGGCAAGTCCAGCGACTCGTCATCGTGCATAGGCGTGACAACTGGAGGGATGACGCCGTAGAGCTGCATGAGGATGGCCTCGCGTGGGTCACATTGCGTTGAAATCGTTCGTTAAAAGTGACTCTGTCAGCCGCCAGGCCGATTGCCCGAGTAGCTCGCCCAGAGCGCGTCAATTGGATGTGCGATCCAAATGTCCGGTCGCTGCGCCCGCAGATGCCGGGAAATCTGCATCAAGCAGCCAACGTTTCCGGCCAGGACGGCCGACGCACCGGTTGCAATGATCTTGGCAGCCTTGCGCGATCCGAGTTGCTCGGCCATTTCAGGCTGCGTCAAGTTGTAACTGCCGGCTGCCCCGCAGCAAAGCTCGCTTTCCGGCAACGGCACTAACGTCAATTCAGGGATCATCTCCAGAAGTTGGCGTGGCGGGGTACGAATCTTCTGACCATGAGCCAAGTGACAGGCATCGTGGTACGTTGCCTTCATCGGTAGCGGATGCGTCGGCTTGACCGGGCCAAGTGCGGTGAGGAACTCGCTCACGTCGCGCACTTTCGCCGCAAACTTGGCCCCCGCCTCGGCGGATTCGCCCCCGTGGAGCAAATGTGCGTAGTCCTTGAGCATTGCACCACAGCCGGCAGCATTCGTCACGATCGCGTCCACGTCGCCCAGGTCAGTCGGGCCAAATCCGAAGGCAGAGCAATTGGCTGCTCCAAACCCCCTGGCGGTGGTTTCATCGGCCATATGGTACGCGAGGGCACCGCAACAGCCTTGGCCACGCGGCACCAGAACCTCGCAACCGTTTTTCTGTAGGACACGAACCGTCGCCCGATTCGTCTCGGGATACACGGCGTCGGCGACACAGCCGGTGAAAAACGCGACCCGCGCCCGGCGCGGTCCCTCGGCAGGCAAGACTTCGGGCAACGTGCCGTGGTGCGACTTCAACGGCGGTAGCATATCGTGCATCTGTCGCAGTGATTTCGGCAACAAACTCAGCACACCGATCCGCCTCGCGAGTGTATCGAGGCCGGACCACTGCATCCAGCGAGCCGGTGCTAACGCCAGCCGGTCTCGCCACGCGTAGGGAAACAGATTCTGAAGAACGAACCGCTGGAACCACGGAAGCGGCTTGGCCGACGGCATCGCCCGGTCCAAGGCAATGCGAAACGGCTCGATGATGTTGTGGTACTGCACGCCCGAGGGACACGCCGACTCGCACGCTCGGCAGTCGAGGCACATGTCAAGCGCGTGGCGGACCTGAGCGTCGGCCGGAGCGCGGCCGTCGGTGACGGCTCGCATCAAATAGATTCGACCGCGCGGGCTGTTCTGCTCCGTGCCAAGCACCTCGTAGGTGGGGCACGAGGTCAAACACAATCCGCAGTGGATGCAGTCGAGGAACAGCTCGTAGTCAATACCCGCACCGGGGTTCATAGCGGCAGGCGGCGTTCGCGTCGCGGTCATGTGAGCATTCTATCAGAGCAAGCTGCGGGCGAGCGCTGTTGCCTGCTGATTGGTACGGATCGAGCCTTCGAGCTGCGCCTCGCGGACGGCGTCGAGTAAACGCTTGAACTCCGGCCCTGGCGACAGGCCCATTGCGATTAGATCCGTGCCTGTCAGCAACGGCAGTGGGTTTAGTTCCTCCGGTGGCCACTCACGCAAGCATTGGTCGCAGAAATCGACGTGATCGACAGGTCGCCCGCTAGCATTTGCGTCCGCGCGGTGGAGGGACAGCAGCTCAACAATGCCAGCATGGGCCAATAGCGGCTTCAACACGCTGCGGCGCATGTGTGGGGCGTCACACAGTACTTGATGTTTTTCGACGAGCCATACGATTCGCGATGTCTCGATGTTCGATAGCCGCAGCCGGGTGCAAATGTCGCCCGCCATCCGTTTGCCGACGTGTTCGTGTCCATGAAATGTGTAACGATCCGGCGTTCGACCGACGACACGCGGCTTCCCAACGTCGTGTAGCAGCGCGGCAAACGTAAGTTCGAACGAGGCGGTGGCCGGCAACAATTCGATCACTCGCAAGGTGTGTTCCCACAGGTCGCCCGTGGGTGCGGCCGGTGGCCCTTGGAGTAACCCCTGTGTAGGCAACAACTCCGGCAGGATTGGTGCAATGAGGCCGACGTCCTCCAGAAGTCGCATGCCCTCCGCCCGTCTTGGCCCAGTTAGCAATTTGCGAAGCTCATCGGCGATCCGCTCCGCACTAACGACTCGCACCTGGCCCGCCATCGCACGAATGGCATCGGCCGTTGTCGAATCGAGTGCAAACCCGAAGCGCGTGGCAAAGCGGACGGCTCGCAGCAGACGCAGTTTGTCCTCGGTAAAACGGGCGGCCGGGTCGCCAATGGCCCGCACAACGCCAGCCCGCAAGTCGGCCTCACCGCCGACGTAGTCGATAACGCGGCCACCGAGTGGATCGAAGAACATGCCATTGATCGTGAAGTCGCGGCGTTGCGCGTCTTCCCGAGCCGTGCTAAACGTGACCGCATCGGGATGACGCCCATCGGTGTACGCGCCGTCGGACCGAAACGTCGCGACCTGGACCTTGTGCGGCTTCCGCCCCAACACTTCGACGACGCCGAAGCTGACGCCAACAGCTACAGTGCGACGGAACAGCCGTCGGACCTGCTCGGGTCGGGCATCGGTAGCGATATCGAAATCGTCCGGCTCTCGGCCGAGAAGCTGGTCGCGGACACAGCCTCCGGCGAATAGGGCTTCGTGCCCTGCGTCGCGGAGCCGGCGGACGACATCGGTCGCAAATTCTCGTTCGGTCATGGCCGCGATTGTGCCCAAGGAGACGCCTCTCGACAAGCGATCACTGCTCGATCGTGATCGCCAGGCGAAAGCCGATACGGCAGCTGGCCGTATAGCTGTCGTCGAGCAACTCTCGCTCAAATGCGGCACACTGCACGGCCGGTGAATTCCACGACCCGCCGCGGACAACGTGTTTCGCGCCGTAGACATCCTCTTCAAAATGGTCGGGTGAAGGCGGCTTCTTATAATCGCGAGCGACGTCGAGGCACCATTCCGCGACATTACCGTGCATATCGAATAGCCCAAACGCGTTCGCTCGAAACTTGCCGATCGGAGATGTGAATGGATAGCCATCGTCCCAGGTCTCGCCTCGGCCTGGTGGCTTCAGTCTTGCCCCCAGCGAACGATCGAGAACATTGGCCGCTCCGTGGATTTCCTCGGGCCGCATTGCACCGGCAAAAGGGCCAGGCCGGTTTGCACGGCACGCGAATTCCCACTGAGCTTCCGTTGGCATCGTGAATCGCTCGTTGCGATCCTTTGCGACCCATTGGCGGAACGCACGAGCGTCGGATTTGGTGACGCAAACGACTGGGTGATCGTCGTCCTGCTCGAACCCGGGGTTTCTCCACGAATATCCGGTGGACCGTTCGAGTTCGCCACGAGCGGCGTTCCATCCCTCGGCGGTATTGCCCTCGCGCTCGGCGTAGGTGACGTATTTCTCGGCCTCGACAAACGCTCGAAAAGCCCGGCGTGTCACTTCGTGTTTGCCAAGGTAGAACTGCTTTTCCAACAGCACCATGTGGGCCGGTGTCGCTGGCCCCGTGCCTTCGTTCGTGCCCATCTGAAAACGTCCAGCGGGAATCAATGCAAATTCGATCGAACCGCCAGCACCCAGGTCGATAGACTTCGACGGGCGTGGCGTGCTCGGTGGGGATTTGTCGGTGATCTCTTTGGGCAACGGCGACGGTGACGGCGACGGTGACGAGACCGTGCCCTGTAGTTCCTGCCGCTCAATTCGCCCTGTTGCAGTCTCTTGACTGTCGGGAACTTGGACTTGTTGTGGCGCAACGACCGGCTCAGCCGATGGCAGCGTCCGGCCGCGATTTGTGAGTGCCAGACCAAGACCCAACGCTAGACAGACAGCGCTGATCCCTACGATCAGCATGCTCGGCCGAGTGCGTCGCCGAGGCTCTCTGGGAAGTGGCTGCGTTTCGCCGATCCAGGGAGCCGTAGGTGTTGTGGGCTTGGCAACACCGTAATTCCCGGTCGGTTCGTCGGCCGCGACAACGGCTGTGGCCGCGAATGCCGCGCACGACTGATACCGACCGGCGGGATCTCGTGCGAGAGCACGCATGACCACTGCCGACAGCGCAGGTGGTATTCGATCGCGAACTTGACAAAGCGGAACGGGTCGCTCGTTGATGTGCTTAATGAGAACGGCCATCGGGCTGGATCCGGTGAACGGCTGCACGCCCGCAAGGAGTTCGTAGGCCATGACACCGAGCGCGTACTGGTCCGCCCGACCATCGAACGGCTTGCCGTGAACGATTTCCGGAGCGACGTATTCGGCCGTGCCAACGATCATGCCCGCGCCGGTCAGGTTGGGCCGATTCGTGTCGCCGGCCGCCTTCGCTACGCCGAAGTCACTGATGTAAGCGTTACGAGCTGCATCGAAGAGGATATTGGCGGGTTTGATATCGCGGTGGATATACCCTTGGGCGTGGATGTAGTCCAGCGCATCGGCAACCGCCGGAAGCCACTCCTTGATCGACCGTACCTTCATCGGCTTGATGCGTCCGTCATCCGTACGAGGACGACAGTCATCAAGGCTGCCGCCCGGGAGAAACTGCATGACCGCATAGGGTAACCCCTCGTGACGTCCGGTATCCGTCACCTTGACGACATGCGGATGGTTCATTCGAACCAGAGCGCGGATTTCGTCTTGAAATCGAGTGCGAAACTCGACGTCGGCGAGCAACTCGGCCCGCGGCACCTTGATGACCACATCGCCTTCGAGGCGTACATCACGGGCCCGATACACGAAGCCCATGCCACCTTCGCCAAGCAAGGCGGTCACGGTGTACCGCTCGCCCAACGTCTGCCCAACCCAGGCTGTGGAACGGACGGCCATGAACACCCCCCGGCACCCGCACGCAACCGACACACCAATTGTAAGGGACACGGCCGCGTATCACCGCATCGTCACTCAGGTCGCGACTCGATCGCAGCTGTCATCGCAATCGTTTCCACGACCTGGCCCTGGGGATTGTGCTTGGGAAAGTCCCACGTTCCGACACCGCGGAGCGATTTCGGTGCAGTATCGTCTGTCGAATAAGTGACGACCAGGCTCAGCGGGCCGTTGTATCGTGTCCGATTCTCGTTATCGAGTTCGATGGCGACTTTGCCCTTCACAATTGCATATCGCTTGTCGCCATCCGAACCGGCGGGAGTCAACGTCAGGTCGCCATCGATTCGCCGGCACCCTCCGTGACCGTCCATGATCGCAGGCGGGTAAAGTTGCTCCAAGACCGGACGCAAGTCGGCCACGGCGATTGAACGCGGCTTGTCGGCGTAGCGGAGGGCCGTCGCCATCGTCTCTGTCCACAGCACGGCTTCAACCGTTGGCGTACGGTAATGGTTCAGCCGGTTCTTTGCAAACGTGAGGTAGATACGAATACCGGCCGGGCGACCATCGCCGACCACATCCGGCAGAACCATCCTCACAGAATCGGATTTAGCCGTCTTCGCCAGCGGCAGGCCCGATAGCATCTCTTCGAGTTGACGCTGAAAATCGCGCCCCTGGGCTTCGGGGTCGAAACGGAACGACGGTGGGCGGATGTCAGGGATCTTCGAGCGGAGCAGTTTGCCATCGGCATCGATCGCGAACAGTGCCAGATTGAGATGCAAGCGACGAAAGCCGGCGGCATCGACAATGCCGCTGACTTCGGGCGGCATGTCCGCCGTACTACGACCGCTCCAATAGGTCACGATAAACGGACGAAGGGCTTCGAGCGAAGCGGGCCAGGCGAGGGAACTCCCCCGCACGTGATCGGCGTTTGCTCAGGTATGGCCGGAATAGAAATTGCAACCCGCTGTGATGTTGGTGTTCGCGATGAGGAAGACTGGTCGCCGCTCCGCCTTGGACCGCGTCAAAGCGTCCTTCAAGTTCGGCACCCAGTCGAGCGAGTAGAACGCGAGCGCCTTCGCATCCGGTTTGGCCTGGGTGAATCGCTCGATCGTTTGCGCGACCTCGGGGTCAGCCGCTCCTGCAAACGTTGGCATCGCAACGACGACGATTGCAGCGAATCTCTTCACGGGTGATTCCTCTAAGGATGACGGCGCGTTTCGATTATCAAAGCGCGACGGACCGTTCGATTCTGCTTCTCAGCCAATCTTCGGTTCGCGCCGAGCGTCGGCACAAACGCGAGCCGCCACAGCAACCTTGAGCAAGTGAATGCCGCCACGAAAGACAACAATCCCGAACAAGGTGATTGGTCCGGCCTCGATGACCTTACCGGCGAGGAGGAACAGGTAACACGCCACGAAAGCCATGAGCCCCAGGCCAACGAGTAGCCAACCGGCTAGATCGCGCAACCAAATATGAAAACTCATGCCCGCTTACTCCGTTCCCGCTGACGTAGCCCAAACGCTCGCCAGCGATTCAGCAGTCGCTGTTCGCCTCGCGTCTCAGCCCAAAACACATCGCGCAGGTACAACTCCGCCTCCAAAGGCGACTGTCGCCGCCAGCCGAGATAGGCCAACGTACCTACTACGGCGACCAATATTGCCGACACGGCCCATATGACCTGACCGACTCGCCAGTCCCGACGGGGGATTCCGAGCGGTGGGTCGAGTACGGCAGTGGCTTCCCAGAGGAAGAACGCTGCCACTGTCGCCCCGGCCGCGACGATGATCGCACCAAAGATCTCACCGGTGGGTGCCGTATCGATCGACCGCGTTGGTGCAGCTGTGCGGGGTCGCTGCGGTTCGACAGGCAATAGGGTCACTTCCAACGACAGCATCCGATTGTTTGCCATGACGTACACGAGCGTCGAAGCACACAAGAGCAGGTCGATTGTAAGCGGTGGAATTCGCCGTGGCTGAACGAAATGCACACCGCTGAATGACGGCGCGATCAATACGTAAGCCAGCGACAGGAATACGCACAAAACCGACAGTCGCCAGCGAAACACGAGGCCCGCACCCCCAACAAGAGCCGGCGCGAGTGCCCACGTTTCCGATCCGCGTTGAAGAAGAGCAACACCCAGCCCGACGATGGCAATGAGCCCAACAAGCATGTATGTCTGGGCGAGGACCGTCGCGGTTGAGGCGTTGGCCTCTTCATTGTCGTCGTTCATTCGCGGCCGGCTCCTTGAAGTGTGCGAAGTTGTTCGAGCCGATGGAGGATCAAGCGAGCTGGATCGCCGACGGTAGCGGACAGAACTGGCACTCCGAGCCGGCCGAACGAGCGCCGCACCGTCGTCCAGGCGCGTCGAGCGCGCGCCTGAGCCACGAGTCGAACGATCTCGGCGGGAGAAGCATCTGCAGACGGCAACGCAGGTGGCCCACCGGCGTCGAGGTCGAGTCCCGCAGGCCACGGACAAACGACCAGAATCTGATGGTGTCGGGCCCGCGCAACCCTCACGGCTTTCACAAGCGGCGACAGGTCGTCGTCGAGTTCGAGCAAGTCGGCTAGCACGACAAATAGCTCGTTGTCGCGTCCACGTCCCACGGCTCGCAGTAGTGCCTTGGCCAACACATCGACCTTGGCGGGCCGAGCAAATAGATAGCGACCTCGTGCATCGTAGAGCGGTACGTCGTAAGGAACCTGGTGAGCCGCGAGGAATCGTTGGAGTGCTGCGGCACAGGCCGCATCGTCTTCCGACATGGTCGCGATGGCACCGAAGGGTAACTGTTCGCAAGTTGCAATCAGAGCCGCCAGACGCTTGCGCCACATGGAATAGCGTCGTTCGCGCCTTGAAAGGAGATTCCAGATGAACCCGCCGACGAAGCTCAACGCAAACAACGTGGCCCCCGCTGCGGCGGCGGCGACTCCCACGGAGCTTTCGGCCGCCCACGCCACGGCGGAACCGGCTGCAAAGAATGCTGCCGAAAGCAAACGCATGCTCTGAAGCCAGGCGTCTCGTCGCATCGGCCGTCGTCTAGTCCAGCCCGGTTGTGGCGTCAGTAATGTCAACCACATCGGAAAGCGGTTGATCGATGCTCGCGTGAGATCGGGGTAAACCTCGCACGCAAACGGGTAAGCACGTTCCAATAGCGGCGTCACTTCCGCCGCCTCAGTTGCTGGTGCCAATGCGGCCACACGAGCGAGCCGATGTAAAAGGTCGATCGAATGTGCGGGCGTCCGAGCCGGAGCTGCATAGCCCGTCGTTCGCTCATCGCACAGAGCGAGGCCGACAAGGTCGCGATTGGCGATTGCGGCCTGAGCAACCGTAGCCGTGATCGCGACAAGTTGCGTCAGCGAGTTGCGACCAGGCGGTCCGAGTCGCACACTATCCGACGTATCGACAAAAAGCGTACACCGGAGCGGCACTTCCGACTCGAATTCGCGCGTGATGAGTTTGTCTTTGCGGGCCGAGACCTTCCACGCGATGCGCTTCGGAGGATCGCCAGGTCGGTAGTCTCTCAGTTCCAGAAGTTCGCTGCCTGATCCCGGACGCCGGTGTCGATGTACGCCCGGTGGTGGCAGCAAATTGAACCGCTTGGTCGCTCGTTGCTTGGCCTCGGCATCGACGAGCGTCGGAAGGATGGGAAGGACGGCAGGGACTCGCAAGAATGTGTTGAAGTAAAAGAACCCTTGCGCGTCTGCGATCTGAATCCGCGCTCCCTCGAATCGAGCTGTGCCGGGCGACGTGCAGTGGATTCTGTAGGTCCACGCAACCTCATGACCCGGAGCAGTCGGCAGCGAATGGCGAAGATCAGCATCAGCATCGACATTGGCCCCAACCGGCGGTCGATCGGTGCCGAAGCCGGCTGTCAATCCAAACGCCCCGCCGAGTTGGATGCATCCTTGGACGGTGAACGACTGTCCCGCCCATAGGGTCGTCACCGAGCCGCGCTCATCGCAAATTCGACGGGTTAGTGTCAGATTTCGGGTCGCAAGACGTGCCTGAATGGCGAATTGTGCCCACTCCCACACGAACCAGAGAAAAAGCGTTAGGCCGAGAAGCAAGATGGTCGCAACTCCGCGCAGGGCAAGGATCGCGCCCATTGCGAGGAACGTAACGACAAACAGAAGGAACCACCAGCCACGCGGCGTGAGCATCTCGCGCGATGATACACGACAGATGGCGGGCCGGGAAGTCCCTGCCCGCCCACCCATTCGCTCCAACACCCTCGTTGCGATCGCAGCCGATTCCAGTCGTCAGTCGATCGTCACGGCCTCGCCTCCTTCGCGGGTGATGAAGGCAATCAGCACCTGTGGAGATACGCTCTGACGGAGGAATGCCACGGACCCATCGCACCGCAGCGCATTGACTCCGCCAGTGTGAAATGAGTATGGGCTGACGTGGTTTGTGACGTTGATCATGTTGCAGCCCGTCAGATCGAGTTGGCTCCCGTTGTTGATGACGTTGTAGCCGACCAGTAGTGGCGTGCCGTTTTGGTCCGCCCAGGCTCCGCGCACATACGGGTCGTTCGCGCTCGCACTGAGCGAGGGGATGGGGAGTGGACTAATGGGAGCCGATGGAATGTCGGCGATTGGCAAGCCCATGATGTAGACCGCCAGACCACGGCCAGCGATTTCCGTCATCAGCAGAGTGTTGCTCGTTCCGTCCGAGATGGCAGGAATGGGATTGCCTTTGCCCGGCACGGTTCCTTTTGGTCCAAGAGCTGCCGAGTCTTGAATGCCGGTCGTCGGGGTAAGCAGTGGGCTACCGCCGCACCGTGTCAGCGTGCCGGCCTCAACGCCGCGGAAAGCCCAATAGTCGGTACGTGAGTAACGGTGGCCAGTGGTTGGGAAGCCGGGATACGTGCTCATGATGACATCGTAATTCGCCGGTAACTCACCACTGGGTGTGGAAGGACAAGTGAAGATCTTGATCGGCAGCGAAGCAACGGATGAGGTCGCCCCCGGAGCCGGCGGTGGAAGGTTGAGCGGATCGAGGGCCGAGTATTGGCGGTTCAGGATGCGAACCAAGTTGTCCTGTTCAAGGTACTCGACCGCCATCGCGACAGCCGTGTGGCCCTGTCGTTGGTCGCCATAAGGATTGCCCGGCCGCGGATTCGCGGGAAAATTGAAGCCCCATGCGGGGAACCAGCCGTTGGCACTGTGGTAGTTGTGAAACGCCAAACCAAGCTGTTTCAGATTGTTGCTACAACTTGCTCGAGCAGCGGCCTCACGCACCTTTTGCACGGCCGGCAACAAGAGGCCAATCAGAACGGCAATGATCGCAATGACCACCAATAACTCGATGAGGGTGAACCCCCACCGCGGCGGACGGAGAGTTTCCCGGCGCATGACAGAACCTCTTGCATAGGAGAGATATGCAACGGAACGGCGGATGCCGCGACGATCGAGGCACTCCCGACGATTCTCAGCGAGCCTGGCGCGGTACGAAACCCGATTGTCGCCGATTTCCGGCGAGTGTCAAGCATGCAGTCGCGAATGTGATTCGCACACGACAACGCACGAATGGCTAACTGCGTTCAGACCGCTTCCAAAACCGGCACCTTGGCTAAAAGCTCTTTCACGACATCGCCAACGTGTTTGCCCTCGATCTCCGCCTCCGGCCGAACGATAAGCCGGTGCGCTAGAACTCCGAGAGCTACTGCTTGGACGTCTTCGTGCGTGCAGTAGTGTCGGCCATCCAGTAGTGCCCGTGCGCGAGCACAGCGGAGCAAACACAACGCGGCTCGAGGGCTAGCCCCTAAGGCAACATCGGCGTGACTGCGACTGGCCTCGGCCAGCGCCACGATGTAGTGCAGGAGCGTCTCGGCGGCGAAAACGCTTGGGAGTTGCGACTGCAGATCCAGTATTTCCTCAGGACGAAGCAACTGCGAGGGTTCCTGGATAGGCTTCGACAATAGCTGAAGCATCGCCACTTCGGGATCGTGACCGGGATAACCCATCGGCACGCGCAACAGGAAGCGATCGAGTTGTGCCTCCGGTAACCGGTAGACGCCTTCCTGTTCCACCGGGTTCTGAGTCGCAAGGACCAAGAACGGTCGGGGCAACGATAAGGTAGTCCCTTCGATCGTGACCTGATTTTCCTGCATTGCTTCGAGTAACGCCGATTGCGTTTTAGCTGGAGCGCGATTCACTTCGTCGGCGAGCAGCACCTGACAAAAGATCGGTCCCTTGCGGAGCGCGAACTCGTTCGATTTGCGATCGAACACGTAGGTGCCGGTCACGTCTGAGGGGAGCAGATCCGGCGTGAATTGGATGCGCTGGTACTGGCCACCGAGAATACGCGCGAATGCCTTCGAGAGTGTCGTTTTTGCCACTCCCGGAACGCCTTCGAGTAACACGTGTCCATTGGCCAACAGCGCGATCAGGAGTTGCTCCGTCACGCCCTCCATCCCGACAACAACCCGGGCCACTTCGTCTAGAACACGGCTCTTGAGTCCGCGGACGCGGTCAGCGAGTTGGCGGATTGGCGAGGTATCGGCAGTGGTCGCGTGCAATTCGGACATGGCGCGTACGGCAGGCTCCGGCGAACTCGCAGGCGATGCGTGTACCCTACCGGGTTGCACGGCCGGTGTCTAACTTGAGCGTCCCATTGGCCGCAGCCGCTTCGAAGGCGTGCAGGTCGGCAACAAGCCGCGAAAGATCGGTGGCTGAAACTCGAAGCCCATCCTGTGTGGCAATCGTACGCAGCCGTTCGATCTGTCGCGTCCAACGTCGCCGCACTGGCCACGAACCTCGAACCTCCATGTCCGACGATGTCAAGGCTCCCCAATGCGCCAGCGTTTGCCTCGACAGTTCGCGGGCAGCCTCACCGAAGTTGCCTTGGGCAACGAGCGCGTCGCGGCGGCGGTCGATATCCAGCGCGGCTGCCGACACGGTCGGCACTTGTGGCAATCGGTCGACACGCACTCGTGAGTTCAAGAATCGATATAGGCCCCATACCAGGAGCGCGATGGTGAACGCGAAGATCGTCGTCCGCAGGAGCGTTCGGTGATTGATAACGCTGAGGAGCGTCTTGTTGAATGCATCTTCGTCTTCAAGTCCACCCAGGAACTTGTTGGCCACGGGAATCAGGGCCTCGAATGGTGGCAGCGGTGGGTCGGCATAATCAAGCGACACCTTGAAGTCCGTTTGCACCTCGCCGTCCTCGTAAAGGAGAACCCGCGTCCGTTTGCCGTCTTCCCCGAGCCATTTCAGCACGTTGAACGTAAATGCGATATTGTCGTTGTCGCGCTGGAGCATCATGTCGTTGATGAAAAGGCTATGATCCGCCATGACGAGTAGCCGCCCACCATCCTCCACGCGACCACCGATGGCAAAGCGAGCTGGCCCGCGGCCCACGGGTACTCCACCAAAGCGAAAATCGACGTCGGCGGGTAAGGTTGCCAGCGCCGGCCAAAGACCGCTATCCCGGAGAACGCTCGGTCGATTGGTTGCCACTGTTGGCCTGTCAGGCAGCCCGCTAAACAGCGGATTGCGACCTCCCAGCAATGTGCGAGTCTCGGTGAGAAGCGGACATTCCGGGAGGTTGTCCCGATAGCAGGAGACAGGTGAAGTTACAAAGCGGCCGTCGACGCGCACGCGCATCGTCGAGTAGACAGTACTGGAAGTTTGCTGATCGGTGGCGAGCAACAAGGCTCCACCACCGCGGAAGAACGCCTTGAGCTGACCGGTTTCGCATAGCGGATCGAGCCGGTCACTCTTGCCGAGTAGGATCAGAACTGATTTGTCCGCTTCTTCGGCAAGAGCCTCGAAACTGTCGACTGGCTGAAACCCTTCCTTGCTGAGAGCGGCGCGAAAGGCATGCGTGCCTTTCCAGAAATCGCCGCGGGAGAACGGCTGAGCCGTGGCTGGCGCTGCAACCACCAGCGCGAAGATTACCACGTGCCTCATATAGTCCCCGCGAGCCTCGCGATATCGCGGCGGGCGGTCACCAGTTCGTCGGTCGTGGGCTCGGGCGCACCTGGTGCATAGCGCGCGGTCTCGTACAGGGAAGCAAGCCTATCCGCAGCGTCGCGTTCATCGGCCGGGAAACCAGCCGCCGACGCTCGGTGGTGCCAGGCACGGGCCGAATCACCATGTCGCATCAACGTCAATGTCTCGAAGGCACGAATTACATCGGCCCGACCGGCCAGCGTCCCATCGATCGAACGAGCGAGTTCACGTCGACGTCGCGTTGCGATGGTCGTGCGTCCCCACATTCGGCGGATCAAGACGAAGATGGCCGCCCCGGCTCCCAAATACGCTGCAATCTGCACGATGCTGGCCGTACTGCCGACTGCTGGCGCAGGCAGCGATCCGAAGCCCGATGGCGTATCGAAATGCGGTGACCAATTCTCGGGAACGGGCATCTCGATGTTATTGATCCGGTCCTTCAGCGCCGATGGCACTTCGCTCGGCAGCCATGCGCTGATGGCCTGCCAGCGATCCTGCCACCGAGCGAACTGCGCATCCATGCCCTCGCCATTACCATTCTTGAGCGTATCGAGGCCGGCCTTCGTAATGTCGGCCAGCATCCCCTTAAACGCCGGTGAGTTTTTTAGCGGCTCGGCTGCCTTGCTCTTGTTCATGCGCTCGGCCCAGTCTGCGAGACTGCGTTGCCACTTGGTGCGAGCATCGTCCTTCGCCGCATCGCGCCGTGGACGCGCGCGGCTAGCCTGATCCGGCCGCGGAAGCGGCTCGGCGGGTTTTCCAGTCAGGACACTCTCCATCTGACGGCGCAAATCGTCCGCTGAGATGCCCATCCCCTGCAGGTTGGGATTGTTCTGCAGTGAGTTCTGGATCGTGCTGCGAACGAGGTCTCGCGTCTTGGGATCGCTCGAATGCAACATCTCCCGGGCCTGCTTGAGCAGGTCGGGATTGTCTCGGAGCATCTTCTGAATCTGCTCTGTGAGGCCGCTGCCCTGCCCCTTACCGAGTTGCCCAAGCAGCTTCTCGACTTCGCCGCGAATCTGCGTCTGCTGAAACTTCTCTTCAAAAAGCGCTTTGGGATCGACGTTCTTATCGCGTGGGATAGGCGCGTGCGAGGGCCGCTCTTGCCCGAATACGGCGGGAACGACTGCAATGGCGAGCAAGGCCGGCAGTAGTCGCGTCACGGCCGCGGCTTCTCTGGGGCCGGGAAGGCCGGCGGCGGTGCGGCATCGGGTGGCGTTGGTAACGGCTGAAAGAGCGACGTCGCCGGTGGCTTCTGCGCCAGCAGGATTCGCCCGATGGCCTGTGCGGACTGACGACGCACGTCGGCTACCTCGTCCTTGAGTGCCTTGACCAGGGCCGCAGTACCCGGGGCGGCTGGCGCTCCCATCTGGCCAAGCGCGTAGGCGGCCGCGGCGCGGGCTGCTGGGTTCTTGTCGGAGAGTGTCGCCACGAGCGGTTCGACAGCGTCGGTGCCGACTGCGGCCAGCGCGGTGGCCGCATACGTGCGGACCTCGACATCGGCATCGCGCAACGTGTCGATGAGGGCGGCTACCAGATCGCGCGTCGGCACTGGCGTGCCCGTCGGTTGGGCATGGCTGGTTCCGAACGCGGCCACCATCGCAAATGACGCAAGGCAGAGCGGTCGCATGGCGTCACTCCCTTTCCCCTTCCCAGTTTACGCCCAATGGTGGTGACCTTGCAAGTCGGGCAAGTTAGTCAGGCTTCATTCCGGCGAAGTCCGAGCCGTTCCAACCCGCTTCTTCCATGCGGGGTATTCCTGGTCCAGCACCTTCTGCGGCCATGTGCCGAGCCACGAATAGCCGTTGCGGCGCTCATAGCCAATCTCGGCGAGGTCGTGCTTGGCCACGCCGTCGCGATCGGCGAAGATTGGCCGATTGGTGCCGATCTCCGAGAACCTCGCCCACATCGGCGGGGCCGACGAGTCCTTTACCACCACTTTGTTGAAGCCCTTGGGTCCCTTGTCGTCCTTTCGCACTTCGACACGGATGCCCATGAGCTTCGCTGCCTCGAACCATGCGACAGCACCGTCTACGGCTGCCACGACCTCTGCGCTCGGCTTTTCCAGACTCATAAGCAGCCGCACGATGCCAACCGATTCCGCTCCGCTGATGCTGACCAACTCAAAGGTACGGCCCGGCCGCGGGGCGTAGTCGACCTCATCGTGCTGTGCGCACCACGCAGTCGGTTTGCCGCCGACCTTGATCTGGCACTTGAGAATGCACGCGATGCCGCGGTCGAACGCCGATTTCGCTGACATACGACGCTCGTCGCCGACAAACGCAAACGAGTCGGAGGAGTACACCTCACGCAAGAACTCCATGAGCCGGACCATCGCGTCGTCGTTGAACGTGATGTACCGGTGGTACGACTTCGGCGGCGGGGCGTACTGCGGCCAGCCGCCCGTCGAGTATTGCGCCTTCAGGATGTAGTCGATGCCTTTGATAACCGCGGCACGGTAACGATCGTCCTTCGTTGCCTTGAACACGCGGCCAAGGAACCGCAATTCGTCGGTCGTCGCGCCATTGTCGAACGTCGGCTTTAGCTCCTTGCGGTCGCCGGCGTAAGGAGTGGCGGCCGTGTCGGTGTTTTTCGGCCAACCGCCTAAGTCGGCCTGGTACGACAGAATGTTCGCGGCGATGCGCTTGGCCTCGTCGGTTGCGAACCACTCATCCGGTTTCTTGAGGTACGTCCGCGGGCCGGCGGCAGAAACCGTGCCGACCAGAATCAGCAGGGACGCCATCGCCGTCGTTCGAGAAATGGACATGGTTGCTCTCCCGATATTCGGTAGAGCCGTTGTACTCACTCGGACGGTTCAGTGTCGCTTGCGTCGTATATATCGATTCGCTTCCTTTATCAGCGCCTTGTCGCGGCGCTTGCGTTCCTGCTGCGCCTGCACGTCGCCACGGCGCTCAAGGTACGCTAATTCGGCTCGTAGTGCCCGGTAGCTCGTAAGGCGATCCGCGTCAATCTGGCCGGACGCGACTGCAGCGCGAACGGCGCAACCCGGCTCGCTCTCATGCGTGCAGTCGCGGAAGCGGCAGTGGGCGGCGAAGTCCTCGACCTCTGCAAACGCCGATTCCACGCCGTCGCCACCCTCCCATAAGGCCAGTTCACGCAGACCCGGGGTGTCGATTACGGCACCACCGCCCGGCCTAACCAGTAGTTGCCTATGGGTCGTCGTATGCCGGCCCTTGCCGTCCTCGCGTAAACCGCCGGTAGCCAATACCTCGCGGCCGAGTAGTCGGTTGATGAGCGATGATTTGCCGACGCCCGACGCACCAAGCAGTGCGACCGTCGCGCCATCGACGAAGTATGTCTCCAACTCGGCGATGCCTGTGCCGTTTGCCGCACTGACGACATGCAGCGGTACGTCGGCGGCGAGTGGAAGGAGGATCGCCAGCGCGGCCAATGGGTCAGGACACAGGTCGGCCTTGTTCAGCACGAATACGGGTTTCGCACCGCTGTCGTAGGTCAGGCTGAGGAAGCGTTCGAGGCGGCGGAGGTTGACACCATCGGGCAGTGGACTGACGAGGAAGACAGCGTCAACGTTGGAGGCGAGCGGCTGAGCGGCATGCCGCCGGCCGGCCTCCTTCCGCACAAACAGACTGCGCCGCGGCTCGACGGTATGAACAACGGCGCGGCCATCGTCCGTAGGCCGGTAGCGAACGCGGTCGCCGACGGCGGGCAGCCCCGGCGGCAACCCGCGTTCGGCGTCATGCCTTAGCCGCCCAGCGAGCTCAGCCGACAATTCGCGGCCATCGTCGGTTAGCAAGACATAGCCGCTGCGGTGTTCAACCGCGACGCGGGCAGCAGGCAACTCGTCGGCGTTCATGGCCGGCCAGACACGCGGGTAAGCCAAGAGGTTCACGGTTGCGCCGACCGACCGATCGCTTTTCCATGGCAGCGGAAACTGTGATTACGGAAGATTCAGGTAAGCTCGCTGTCTTGCCGGCCGGAACTCTAGACTCCAGCGTGCGTTCCAACTGGTCGGCGTGGGGTGTTGTTGCTCTGATCTGGAATGTGCCCTGCGTCCCACCATTATTGCTGCCTACACGTTGACCGGAGCGGACGGCGTGAGTGATTTGCCAATTTGGCGGCTGTTTGCGGCCTAGAAGTTCATCGCCTATACTGGAGTACAGCCGAACACGGAGGCCACGTTACAGAGCCGTCGGAGAGATCGGTTATCGTTGCGTGTGTTTAGACACCGTGACGACCTCACATCGGCCTACTGACTCACTCCGAGGCGATGCCATGCGACCCGAGGGCCGCGGAACCATAATCCTCGTCGCCCTATGGCTGGGCCTCCTGAACAATGTGATGTCCCGGCAACCTGGCGCCGTCCAAGACGCCATTGCTCGGGCCCAATTCTATCGCGACCGCAGCGAGAAAGCCAAGGCCATCGAGGAATACTCGCGGGCGATCAAACTGGCCGAAGCCACTTACGGTGCCGACAGCGACACGGTTGCAGACGTTCTCAACAGCCAGGGCAGACTCCTCACGGATGTCGGTCAATACGCGAAGGCCGAGCCGGTCTTCCTACGGAGCCTGCGAATACTTGAAGCGCGACTCGGTCCCGATCATCTCTCCGTGGCCTCGTGCCTCAACAATCTGGCACTACTTTACGAGGCGACAGGTCAGTACGCGCGGGCCGAGCCACTGTATCTGCGAAGTTTGAAGATCAAGGAAACGCGGCTGTCTTCCAACGACCTCTCCATCGCGACAAGTCTTAACAACCTAGGGCAACTGTACAAAGCGATGGGCCAGTACGCGAAGGCGGAGCCGCTCTATCTGCGGAGCCTGACAATCCGCGAAGCCCGACTCGGTCCCTACGACCCTGCCGTGGCTCGACTCATCAACAACCTGGCATTTCTCTATGTGTCGATGAATCAGCCGGCACGGGCTGAGCCGCTCTACCTTCGCAGCATTGCTATCAAGGAATCGCGGCTCGGCCCGGACGACCCGACCGTCGCCACGAGCCTCAACAACCTCGCGGTCCTGTACAAGTCAACTGGACAATTCGCCAAAGCGGAACCGCTCTATCTTCGCAGCCTGAAGATCGGCGAAACGAAGCTTGGTCCCGATGACCCGAGCGTAGCCACGAGTCTCAATAACCTCGCTGGGCTGTACGAGGCTATGGGGCAGTACGCCAAGGCTGAGCCACTTTACCTACGAAGTCTCAGGATTCGTGAGTCGAGGCTCGGTCCCGATCACCCCGATGTCGCGACCAGCCTCAGCAATCTGGCACAGGTGTACGCCGGTGCCGGCCGGCCAATCGACGCAGCCGCGGTCATGCAGCGATCCCGCACGAGCGCCCGACATTTCGTGGCCCGCACGCTCCCCACGCTGCCCGACGCGCAACAAGCCGAGTTCCTCAAGGCCCGCGAGAGTGGCGGCGCACAGAAGTCGCTCAGCTTAGGTTTGGCCAACATAGGCAACGACGCCATCGCTGCGCAGTCCGCCACGTGGCTGGCGAACAGCAAGGCGAGTGCTCATGAGGCCAATGCCGAAGCAGCCCGAGTTGCCCGTTCGCGGGACGATCCGCAACTTGGAGCCAAGTCGCGGCGATTGGCCGACTTGCGCGGGCAGTTGGCGGCACTAACGACGGATCCTCCGAAGCCCGGCATGGAGGCCCGGCGGCTTGCCCAAATGCAGGAACTTGGACGGGCCGAAGCGGAAGTCGCCGCCGATCTCGGTCGTGCCGGCCTGACCGGCCTAAGAGCCGAACCGTGGGTTGCGCTCGACGAGATCCGCGATGCGCTGGCGGCCGAAACCACACTCATCGACATCGCTCGTTTCGAGGTCTGGCGCTTTGGTCGCGAAGCGGGCGTTGAGCGCTGGCAGCCGGCACGTTACGCCGCGTGGCTAACCCCAAAAACCGGTCCGGTGAAACTGATCGACCTTGGCCCCGCAGCCGCAATCGACAGGGCGTCGGCCACCCTACGTAAGTCGCTCGCAGAAGCGCCTCAGGTCATCCGCACACGCGGCGAACCGGACGCGGAACTCGAACTGCGCACGCACCTCGACGCTCTCGCCAAACTAGTGCTCCATCCACTATTGCGCGCCGCCGGTTCCGGAACACGGTGGATCGTTAGTCCGGACGCTGATCTTTGGCTCGTTCCGTGGCCGGCGCTGACAATGCCCGACGGCAAGTACGCCGCTGAATCGCTGCAGATCAGTTTTGCTGTCAGCGCCCGCGACCCCGTCTACACCAAGCAAACGGCCGCCGCCGCCATCTCGACGGGCGCGCCTCTCGTGATCGCCGACCCCGACTTCGACACCGGAACTGGTGCAATCCGGAAGCCTACCAGTGCGGCCGATACCCATGCGCTGAGCGCCGTCCTGGGACGGGTCAGACCGCTGCCCGGCACAGCGACGGAAGCCCAGGCTGTACTGTCAACGCTGCGACGCTTCGCGGGCGGTGCCGAACCGCGTATCGCAATGTCTCATGCGGCGACCGAGTCAGTCGTCAAGCAAACTCCTCGCCCACATTCGCTCGTGCTGAGTACCCACGGCTTCTTTCTGCCCGATCAGGTCTTGAGACAGTCAGAGGGGCTGTTGCAGGACTCCGGCGATGGCTCGCGCGGCCCCGTATTGACGACTGACGGAAAGCCGTGGGAGAACCCGCTTCTCCGTTGCGGATTGCTGCTGGCCGGCTGCAACCGCGAACCGTTGGCTGGCAGTGACGACGGCGTATTAACAGGCCTGGAAGTCGCTGGCCTCGACCTTCGCGGTTGCAACCTTGTCGTGCTCAGCGCCTGTGAGACTGGCTTGGGCGATGTCCGCAATGGAGAAGGCGTCTCAGGCTTGCGACAAGCATTTCAGTTGGCCGGCGCGCGTTCGGTCGTCGCAACGCTTTGGCAGGTGCCCGATCGCGATTCGGCGAAGTTAATGACTGCATTCTTCGACAACCTCGCCCTGGGCAAAGGCAAGGCCGAGTCGCTCCGGGCTGCGCAACTCGGCCAAATCGCAAATCGCCGACAGCGCAACGCTGCGGCCCATCCGTTCTTCTGGGCCGCGTATACACTGACCGGACAATAGGCGGGAAGAAACGGCCGCCAGCCGCGTTCACCTGACCAGTCCGCCGTTTCGTACTCGATTTCCGAGAACCGACCATGCGCATCATCACCTTCGCGGCGTGCCTTGCTGCGACACTTGTAACGTCCATCCGAGCTCAAGAGTTGCCCGACTTGGAACGCGCGCTCGTCCGAGCCGCGCCGGACATCATCAGACACTTCAAGGCGAAGAAGTACGCGAACGTAGGTGTTCTGAAGTTTGCCGTCTCGAAAGACGGCAAGGCGCTCGCGGATAACGTTGGCACGCTCAACATGTCGCTGGCAAACCGGCTGGAGATCGCTCTGATCGTCGAGAACGACGCACGTCAGCCCATTGGCATCATTCGGAATGCGAGTGCGGTGGCCGCGCGGACGCGAGGGGCGAACCACCGCACAGCCGACGGTCGGCTCGCCCTATTCAGCGCAAAGTACCCGCTCGCATGGGGCAAGCATGAAGTTACACCTGACGCGTTCGTCACGGGCATCGCCGCGGTCAGCAAGGATTTGAAGACGATCACGCTCGGCTTCGTCTGTTTCGACAAGGCGACCAACACGTTAACGCCGATCGGCAAAGATGTCGTTGCGAAGAACCGTCCTGACGAGCTTGCCGAAATCGGCGAGAGCTTTTCGCTGCGCGGTATTGGCGAAGCCAGCGAGTCCAGTCTCAAGACCAGCCGACAGGCTGCTCAAGCCTTTGACGCAGCTGTCGGCGTCCAAAACGGCGCAGCGAAACACCCGCTTCAGGATAATCCCTTGGTGTCGCTGACCATTCAATACGATGGTCGACCCGTGCCCATCGAGTTCCGCGATGGCAAGGCCTTTGTCGCGGAACCTCGCGAAGGTCAAGTCGTGACGCTCGTCCTAGGCAAGAACGCGACGCGGGAACGCTATGCTGTCGTACTCAAGGTCAATGGTGAAAACACGCTGGAACGCCAAAAGCTCCCGGACGCCCAGTGCCGCATGTGGGTTTTCGACCCGGGTACCGGCCCCTACGAGATTCGTGGCTTTCAGAAGGCGGGACACACAGCCGAGCAGTTTCGCGTCGCCTCGGCAGTCGAAACAACGGAGCGTGCCTTGAACTACGGTGCGGATGTCGGAACGATTACGTTGACGGTATTCCGCGAACTCGCTGGGCGACCGCAGCCAGCCCCGATTGATGACGAATCCGCCGATGCGGCCACCGTCGCAAAGGCACAGTTGCCGACCAATCCTCCCGAGAGCTTTGCGGCGCTCAAAGCATCGCTGGAAGCGGACGGTAGCCGGTCCCTGATTGTCGAGGGTGCTGAGATCAAGAGTCAGGTCCAGGTCGTGCGATTCACGCCGGACCCGACACCTGTAACGACCGCAACCGTCGTCTACTACAAACCGAGATGATTGGCCGGCTAGTAGTCCCTTAGCACCAGGATCCGCTGATGTCAGAGCGGCAACCGACACATTTGTAGGCTGCATCGACCAGGCTTTGCCCACGAGTATTCAGCAGAACTCCGCGACCCTGCTTGTTCATGGCGTAGCCGAAGGCTAGGCCTGCGGCGGGGTCGGCGAAGCCAATCGATCCGCCCATGCCGGCATGTCCGAACGCTGCTTCACCCAGGATGATGCTGTCGGTAGCCCCCGGTCCGGCCCGCCGATTGTCGGCCGACTTCATGAACCCCAACCCGAACCGCATACCCACTAGTAACACAGCATCGCAGGCCGAAGCCGAACTGACACGTCCCATTCGCGCTAAACTGTCACCGTCCACGAGCGACGCATCGGACGATGCCAAAGGTGTGTATAGCCCCGCAAGGCTGCGAGCGTTCGCAATACCGCCCTGTCCCGGTAGGACGGCCCGGTAGGCTTCGGGTGAATCGTGGTCGTGCGGGTCGAGCCGTCGACCAGTGTTACGGAGTATTAGACCGGCAATTCCATCCGGCTCCCTTTGTGCGGCGACTAGGAATCGCCACGCCGGTTCGCCCGCCGGCCGCGGGTCGGGGCGAATGGTCGGCGCGACACGGGCATGGTGTTCGTCGGGTAGGCCCATCCAGAAGTCGAGGTCCCTTGGTCCTGCGATCTCTTCGCGGAAGAACGAGCCGAGGTCGCGACCGTCGATGCGCCGAACGAGTTCCCCAACCAGGAAGCCGAATGTCTGTGCCGCGTAGCCCTGTCGTGTACCGGGCTCCCACATCGGTGCCTGCACGGCTAGTCGTGCGGCCATCGAAGGCCATTCGTACAGTTCACCGGGACGCAACGGAGCACGGACGACGGGTAGCCCGGCCTGGTGGTCGAGCAACCAGCGAACAGGAATTGCATCCTTACCGGCTGACCCAAACTCGGGCCAATACACCGCAACCGAGGCATCGACGTCGAGCCGACCACGCGACGCAAGGATATGGGCACAAAGTGCCGTCGCCCCTTTCGTTGCAGACCACACAAGAACGAGCGTATTCCGATCCCAACGACGACCTGTACGACGATCGGCGATTCCGCCCCATAGGTCGACGACGGTTCGCCCGCCCGCGATTATGCAAACTGATGCACCTACCTCACCGCGTTCGTCGAAGTTGCGAGCAAACTCATCGCGAACTAAGGCAAACGCGGGATCGCACGTGCCTTCAATCATGGCGTGGCTCCATGGGCCGGCGCGGCCGCACGAACCTCGCTTCCACCGACCAACTGAAGCCGTTGGCTGACGCTGCGAGGTATCTCGTCAGCATGATGGCTCACGAATAAGAGCGTTTGCGAGGGGGTGATCCAATCGTCGAGCCAGTCGCGGACACGGAAAGCCGTCGCTGAATCAAGGCACTGAAATGGTTCGTCGAGGATGATAATCTCGGGCCGCTTTACGAGTGCTCGAGCCAACAACACCAGGCGTTGTTCCCCGGTTGAAAGGCGGTCGAAGCGCCGACTTGCAAGATGGGTGAGTCCCAGCTCAGCTAATATGTCACGAACGGCGGCGTCCTGCACCGAAGTCGTGGGCCGCCGAGTCAGGACATCGTGGAAACCCGTTGCGACAGTCTCCGCTGTGGTTAGAGGTTCGGCGAAATACAAGTGTAACTCGGCCGACGACAGCCCGATGCGTCGTTTGAGTTCCCAGATCGTTTCTCCAGTACCTCGCCGACGGCCGAAGATACGCACATCCTGTGCGTAAGCCTGCGGGTGGTCGCCGCAGAGTAAGCTCAAGAGCGTCGTCTTGCCGGAGCCATTCGGCCCGATCAGCGCCCAGCGTTCGCCACGACGGACGACCCAATCGATCCGATTGAGAATCGTGCGCGTACCATATCGCACCGTTGTGTTGCGTACCTCAATGACCGGCTCGCCCGGGCAAGCGCCGGGGTGTCCGCCCGATGTGCTCGCTTGCTGCAAGGCTCTCGGACTTACGCCCCGGCACGCGCCGACAAGTTCGCGGACATTCGTCACCCAACCCGGAAGCGCTTCGCGGTTCACGACCAGAACGATGGCCGTCTCTTTGGCGACTCTTTCGAGAAGTATGGAGAGGTCCGCCCGGCCCGCGACATCGACACCCAAGAATGGATCGTCCAAGATGAGTAACTCGGGTCGCGCGACGAGTGCCCTCGCCAATCGAGCGCGTCGCGCCTGCCCGGACGACAGTGTCAAGAATGAGTTCCCCAGCAACGGTTCAATGCCCACCGTTCGAGCTGCACCGCTAACATCGCCGCCAGTACCGTCGGATAGGAATTCGGCAAGCGTCACGTCGTCGTGTGGTTCGACGAAGTTGAATCGCTGCTGGTAATAGTGTTTGCGATAAGAGAAGGGCCAACCGTCCTCGCGAAAGGCCACGAGTCGCACACGACCGGACGGACGGCGATAGGTACCAACGACGCGACGTTTCCCGGCAATTGCTTCGGCCAATGCCGATTTTCCAGCGCCGACCGGGCCGACGATCGCCCAGGTTTCGCCCTGCCGAACGGTCCAATCCAAGCCTCGAATTGCGGGCGTACCGTCCGTGTTGAGCACGTCGGCACCGGCAAAGGCGAACAACGTCGCGTCATCCATACGATTTCGCTAGGAGTTCGCCACGCGAACTGCAAGCGCGCCGACTCGAGGCGCTTTGCAAGGAGGAGTGGGTCGTGATCGACACAAATTGGCGTCCGCCGACCTTGGAGACCGACCGATTGCGTCTGCGGCCACTGACGGATGAGGACGCCGAAGCCGTCTTCGCCTACGCCTCGAACGCCAATGTCACGCGCTACACGGTCTTCGACGCACATCGTACCATTGACGACGCTCGCACGTTTGTCGGCCCGATGGCCCAGGGCCACTATCTCGAACGAGTTCCCGAACCGCTCGGAATCGTGCTGAAAGCCGAGGCCACGTTGGTCGGATCACTCGGCTGTCACTGGGCCTCCCAGCCAAACCACTGCATGGAATTGGGATACGCGATCGGTGAACCGTGGTGGAACCGAGGCATCGCAACGGAAGCCGCACGGGCACTACTCGCCCATACGTTCGCGACTTACGAAGTGGAGCGAATCCAGGCCCATCACATGGCCGGCAACGAGGCGAGCGGCCGGGTCATGCGTAAACTTGGCATGACCCACGAGGGCATCCACCGTTCCGCCCGTCTGCATCGCGGCACGTTCGTGGATATCTACAGCTATGCGGTACTTCGGAAGGACTGGATGAGTCGGGCCGTGTCATAACACGGAGCGATGCTGCCCGCGTTTCGCTCCCGGTTAGTGACACGGCCCGGCTTGCCCAATCCGACTACCGCCCCTCCGGAAGTTTCCCGGGAACGGCCGGATCCGCCTTCGGCATCGGCAATTGAGCTGGAGTCGTCGATGCCGGTCCCGCGCCTGGGGCCTGCATCACAGGCATCCCAACCAAGCTCTGCGGCTGGTCGAACTGCGGAACGCCACCACACGAAGAAGCGTCACAGATGGCTGGATCAGCACGCTCTCGCAAGTGCAGGGCGATCTGGCGCTCGCGGATGTGCTCGACCGCACGCACCTGGACACAGCCGGGTAGCGGGCCTTCGGCGATGCAGACGTTGTCGTAAGGCAGAATCGTGCCCTTGGCAAACTGGAAACCACACAAGGCGTTGTTGTAATTGACGATTGCCGCATACTCGCTCGCCAAGGAGTCGGCAAAGTTCCGCTGAGCTTCGAGCAGCACGTCGATGCTTCCGCTCTTCGACCCTGCTCGGAACAGATTGAATCGAGCACTTAGCTGGCGGGCATTGGCCTCGCGTTGCGCTCGCTGGGCCTCGATCTCGCGGTAGTACTGAATGAGGTTGCGGTACTGGAGCGCGAGGAACCGCTGCGTTTTGTCCTCTTGGTCCTTCAACGTGTAATAGCTTCGCAAGAGGTTCAGCCGAGCCTGGCGGACCAGCGTCTGAGCATCGCGGCTGCCAATCGGCACATCCATGCGAAGGCCCATCGTCCAGCTGTTGAAGACGTTGCTCGTCAGATTCGCCAGTGCGTTACCATTCTGCTCCGTGCCGTCGAGTTTCGTGCCAATGCCGTTGATGTCGTAGTTAGCAAAGAAACGCAGCTCAGGCTTCAAGAGGTTCTTCTGAATCAGGATGTCGAGCTGACGGAACTTCAAGTCCTGTCGGGCCAGGATCAACTCGGGACGCGAAGCCATTGCCTCGTTTTCCGCCATGGTCCAGTCGGGCGTAAAGAGGGCCAGTGTCGGCGTGTCGCTCGGTACGAGTCGCGTGCCGTCCTCGATCGGCAGACCCATCAATCCGCGGAGCTGGCGTTCGTTGTCCAGCACCTTGCCGAGGGCCGTAATGCGCTGCGCACGGAACAACTCGAATTGGGCCCGAGTCTGTTCCAGGTCTTGGACAGCGACCTGACCCGCGTCGAATCGGAGCTTGTTGACCTGCCACGACACCAACGCTTGCCGCATCCCCTGCTCGCGGCTGTAGAGCGTGTAGTACGCCCCATAGAGGTTCCAGTATGCGTACTCGACGTTGAGAAGCAGGAAGTTGACGTTACGCTCGAACTCGGCCCGTTGCTGATCGAAACGCAACCGGGTAATGACGATACCCTCGACATTGCGGCCGCCCGCCGGGCTGAAGGCCGGTACCAGCGCGCTCGACGGCAGACTCTGGGATAGCTGGTTGATTTCAACGCCAAAGTCTCGCCACAACGGCTGTTCAAAGACGAACTGTGCTCGCGGGCGGTATGACGGATTCACGACCTGGAAGCCGGTCGGAGGATTCGTGAACGACTGGTAGTCGTCACTCAGTGTGATGCCGGCGAGACCACCCGTTGGTAACGGCTTGTAGATGCCTGTGCTCATCTGAGCCAGATCGCCGTTTTGCAGGTTGGTCAGGGCGTTGACGATACCATTGTCGACCTTCTGCCACTGTAGACTCGTGATCCAGCGAGCATCGAATCGCGATAGCGATCGATCAATCTGTGCGCCAGTGATGGCTGTTTCGAGCGACAGCACTCGGATCGCGTCCGAGCCACCGACGGAGTTGCCATTGAACTGCACCAGACCATCGTTGACGACACCGGGGAACAATGCACTTTGGCTACCGGTGTTTCCTTGCTCGAGCGCGGTGGCAATGCACTCCGCCAGAGCGACGTACCGGATTTTCCGATCCGGATCATCGACGGTCGAAGGCCTCAGCCCGGGTCCCTTCGCCGGATCGAGGACGTAATGGGGGTTACACTCGAGGTCTTTCGGCGCGAAGTTGCCGGCGACGCTCATTTGGGCGGTGCAGAAGTCGGCCTCGGTCATGAAGCACTTCTGCTGGCAACCGGCCAAGCCTGCCGCCAACACCGCTGCCGCTAGCCCGGCGTTCCAGCGCATCATGGTCTTCCCCGCCTGATACCCCTGAGGCGAAATCGCTTCGCGCCGACACCCCTCCGCCGGCGCGCTCGACAAGGTTACGGATTGTATCGGCAAGTCGGGTCGGGGAACTTTTGCCGATATTGCGCGCGGTCATAGACCGGCACACATAATCCGACGACTTTTTCTTCAAGTCCTTATTCCAAGGCTGGATGGGCGAATCGTCGCAACAGCGCCCTTGACTAAAACGATCGTTTCAAACTACCATTTGAGTCGAATGATCGTTTGAAACGATCATTTGAATTGAGGGCATCATGAGTAACGTTAGTGACATAGCGGCTGAAGTTCCCACGAAACAACGGCTTCTAGACGCTGCGCAAGCCATCTTCGCGGCCAAGGGCTACGAGGCAGCGTCTGTCGCAGACATTTGTGACTTCGCTAACGCGAACCGGGCCGCGATTAGCTTTCATTTCGGTGGCAAGGAGCGCCTGTACATCGAGTCCGTGAAGGCCGCCCACCTCTGCTGCATTGGCGGTGAACCATTTCCGGAATGGCCAGCCGGAACTCCCGCGACGGAACGGCTGCGCGGATTCATCCGCACCATGGTTCGGCGAATGGTTGTCGAAGCCACTGCCGTCGAATCGACTCTGATGATGCGCGAGATGATCGAGCCGACGGCTGCGTGCTTTGAGGTAGTTCGCGAGTATATCCGGCCTGTCGCCGACATCCTCCGTGGCATTCTGACGGAACTTCTGCCGAACGCGGACAGCGAAAGTGTGTTCCTTGCGGGGTTCAGCATCGTCGGCCAGTGTCTTTACTACAAGCAGAATCGGCCCGTGTCGCGCATTCTCATGGGCGACACCGCGTACGAATCCCTCTCGGCCGATCGGATCGCCGACCATATTTCCGCCTTCACATTGCGCGGGTTGGGAGTGACACCATGACCTGGGTCGCACTCAAGATGCTCACTGGCGATCGCAGCAAATACGTCGGGCTGATTTTCGGAATCACGTTCGCCACACTGCTGATGAGTCAACAGATGTCGATTTTTATCGGCATCATGCGACGCACGGCCGCGACCATCGAAGACGTCACCGAAGCCGACATTTGGGTGATGGACTCGAAGGTGCGTTTCATAGATGAGATTCCGGCTTTGCCCGACGACGTCCTCCATCGCGTGCGCGGTGTCGAAGGCGTCGCGTGGGCCGTGCGCATGTACAAGGGGCCTGTGCGTTGCCGGCTCGACGGCGGTCAGTTCCGCAACGCCATACTCGTTGGACTCGACGACGCCACGCTGATCGGTGCACCTCCAAAGATGCTCGCCGGCAGCTTTGACGGTTTGCGGAAGCCCGATGGCGTGATCGTTGACAAAGGGGGTTACGAGTACATGTGGCCGGCGGAAAAAGGGACCATCAGGACCGAGGGATACAAGCTTGGCAAAGTGTTCGAGATGAACGACCGGCGGGCAGTGCTCGTTGGTGTTTGCCAGGTATCGATGCCGTTCACGTCGCAACCTGTCATGTACACCCGATACAGCCAGGCGAGCTCTTACGCTCCGCGCGAACGCAACCTCATGTCGTTCGTTCTGGCAAAGAGTCTGCCGGGGCACGATCTCGGAGCGGTGTGCCGCCGCATTGAGTCTACCACGGCTGTAAGTCGCTCGGATGGTCACGCGGCCCGATTGAGTGCATTGACGCAGGAAGACTTCTTCTGGAAGACGATTCGGTATTTTCTCGAAACCACCGGCATCCCGATCAACTTCGGCATTACGATTGGCCTGGGCTTCATTGTCGGTGCCGCGATCGCAGGTCAGACTTTCTATCTGTTTGCCCTCGAGAACCTCAAACACTTTGGTTCACTCAAGGCCATGGGCCTCTCCAACGGTCGCATCCTCGGCATGATGCTACTTCAGGCCTTGGTAGTCGGGCTGATCGGCTACTGCTTCGGTGTCGCGCTCACTGCGACGTATTTCGAGACCATCTCAAAGCACAAAACCGAGTTGGAAGGCATCTACATGTATCGGCAAGTCATGATCGGCGTCGCCGGTTGCATTGCACTGATCGTCGCGCTGGCGAGTCTCATCAGCGCTCGCAAGGTCTTGACCCTGGAACCGGCGGTCGTGTTTCGCGGCTAAGGCGGCTTAAAGACGTGCGGCATGGGCCGCGATGCGTTTGTATCACGTGCCACGCGGAAAGGTCCGTAGCGATGACGGCGGTATGCGATAAACCCCTGGCAAACTTGGCAACGGCCGTGGCTTGCCGCAACGTGAGCAAGGAATTCACGACCGGCGACACCAAGATCCTCGCACTCAATAGTGTCGATCTGGACGTCCGCCTCGGTGAATTGACACTGCTCGTCGGACCGTCGGGCTGCGGCAAGACGACGTTGATCTCAATCATTGCAGGCCTGCTGAATCCCACGTCCGGGACCGTCTTGGTTTTCGGCGAGGATCTGACGCGCATGCGCGGCCGAACGCTCGTCAACTTTCGCGGTGCCAATATCGGCTTCGTCTTTCAACAGTACAACCTGTTGCCGGCGCTGACCGCAGCGGAAAATGCGGCCGTACCACTGCTAATCGCCGGCTGGGATCGCTCCAAGGCCGTCGCCAAAGCCAAGGATGTCCTTGACATGGTGGGTCTCGGAGCACGGACCAACAATCGACCCGGTCAACTCTCGGGCGGACAGCAACAGCGGGTCGCTATCGCACGGGCTCTAGTCCACGAGCCGCGCCTACTTGTCTGTGACGAGCCTACGGCGGCGCTCGATGCCCACAGCGGGCAAACTGTGATGGAACTCATCAAGAACATCGCTGTGCAGCCAACTCGGTCGGTCATCGTGGTGACCCATGACAGCCGCGTCTACAAGTATGGCGACCGAATGGTGCAGATGACTGACGGCAGCGTCGAGCGCGTAGCTACGCCAGAAGAATTTACCCACAGCTAGCCCATCATGTCGCAATGTATGGAGGGGTACATGCGGAATTTCGTCATCCCACTCACAGCAGCCAGCGCGTTGGCATTCGCCGTGACACACGTCGTCCAGTCGCAGCAGACACCTCCGCCGAAACAGCCGCTGGTCGAGCCGGCGCAATCACCGTACGCCCGAACCGTGGCCGGAGCAGGTCTGGTCGAGGCCCGGACGGAAAACATCGCTGTTGGCCCCCACCTGCCAGGTGTCGTTGTCGAGGTCACGGTCGAAGTGGGGCAATACGTCAAAGCCGGCGATGTGCTATTCCAAATCGACGACCGACAGCATCGGGCCGAGCTCAAGCTGCGCGAGGCGAACCTGGCGTCCGCGCAAGCTCAGTATGGCCGCATGCGCACCCTGCCCCGCTCCGAGGAGGTGCCGCCCAGCGAGGCCAAGGTCCGAGAGGCGAAGGCCACACTCGACGACATGCTGGATCAGGAACGCCGTGCCCGTCAAACCGTTTCATCGGGTGCGATCAGCGGTGAGGAATTCAGCCGTCGCAAGCAGGCGGCGATTGTAGCCCGTGAGCAACTCACCAAGGCAGAAGCAGATCTTGCGTTATTGAAGGCCGGGGCCTGGTCGGCGGATCTGGATGTCAGCAAAGCTGCCGTCGCTCAAGCCGAGGCGATGGTCGAACAAACCAAAATCGAGCTAGAGCGACTCAAAGTGAGAGCCCCGGTCGACGGCGTGGTCTTGCAACGAAATGTGCGACCGGGTGAGTACGTTGGTGCGCCGGCCAACCAACCTCTCATTGTCTTGGGCAACCTGGACTCGCTTCACGTCCGGGTCGATTTCGACGAGAACGATATCCACCGCTTCGACCAAACCAAGCCAACGGTGGCCCACCTTCGCGGCGATCCGCGGGTCACATTCGCGCTCAAGTTCGTTCGCGTTGAGCCTTTCGTGATCCCGAAGAAGGCTCTGACAGGCGACAATGTCGAGCGTGTCGATACTCGCGTTCTGCAGGTGATCTACACGATCGATCCAGCCGGTCAGCAACTATACGTTGGTCAGCAGGTCGACGTTTTTCAACAGGCCGGCGGATAGTACTGGCGGCGAGCGTCGGGCTGCAATTGCGGCGCTCGCCGCCGTCGATTCAATAGCGGTCACCGCCGCCACCACCATAGCCCCCACCACCACCGCCACCGTAGCCGCCCCGACCGCCACCGCCACCGCCACCGTAGCCACCGCGACCACCGCCGCCGCCGCCACCACCATAGCCACCGCCGCCACCACCGGGACGAGGGCCGCGGCTCTCGCGCGGTTGGGCTTCATTAACCGTGAGTGCCCGGCCCATAAACGCCTGACCAGCGAGGGCCGCGATAGCAGCGGCCGCCTCAGCGTCGTTGGGCATTTCGACAAAGCCAAAGCCCCGCGAGCGCCCTGTCTCGCGGTCAGTGACGATTTGAGCGCGGCCGACCTGACCGTGTTGGCCGAACAAGTTGAGCAGATCGTCAGACGTACACCCCCAGGCCAGGTTGCCGACATAGATGTTCTTCGCCATCGCAGAACCTCAAGGACCGAGCCGCGCCAGGTTCATCGAGAGAGGACCGCGCGACTCCATAAACCGCCGAAACGCCTACCGCCGCGCGGCAGGCTCGCAGTGCTATCGAAGAGCGCCGGGCGAATCAGATACCCGCACGCTGACTATCCGACCTGGGGAAATTGGCTACAGCATAAGCTCGCGGCGCGGCTAAGCCAAGAGGAAAGCCAGTGAATTGACCAGGTTTTTCTCCTCTCTTCCTCGAAGCCGAGAAGAGGGAGTATGCCCTACGCCAGAACTTCGCGAACGACTCGTCCTGCAACGTCGGTCAGCCGAAAATCGCGTCCGGCGTGGCGGAATGTGAGGCGTTCGTGATCGAGGCCCAAGAGATGCAGAATCGTCGCATGCAGGTCGTGCATATGGACCTTGTTTTCGACGGCATAATACCCGTAGTCGTCGGTCGCCCCTACGACTGTCCCTGCGTTAGTTCCTCCGCCGGCGAGCCACATCGAAAAGGCATGTGGGTTGTGATCCCGGCCTGCAGTCGGCCCAGTGCCTTGGCTCGTTGGTGTCCGGCCGAACTCGCCACCCCACCAAACGAGTGTGTCCTCCAGCAAACCGCGCTGCTTGAGGTCGGCGAGTAAACCCGCGATCGGTCTGTCCACCTCTTTTGCGTTCTTCGCGTGGTCGGCCTTGAGGTTGCCGTGCTGGTCCCACTTGTAGCTGTGCGACACTTGAACGAAACGCACGCCCTTCTCAGCCAACCGGCGGGCGACGAGGCACTGCCGGCCGAAGTTGTCGGTCGGCTCCTCGCCGACGCCGTAGAGGGCGAGCGTCGCTTTGGACTCGCCTCCGATGTCGAACAGGCCCGGCGCTTCGGCCTGCATCCGAAACGCTAGTTCGAACGACTCGATCCGGCCTTCGAGGGCGGCATCCGGCCCGCGGGCAGCGAGATGGCCGCGGTTCATCAGTTGGATCAGGTCGAGCTGCTCGCGCTGCGCCTCAGGCGTCGCCGCTGGCTTGATGTGGCGGATAGCAGCGTCCTTCGCCTTGATGCCGGACGACCCGACCGGTGTACCTTGGTACGCAGCCGGCAGGAAGGCACTCGACCAGTTCTGCACGCCGCCGTGGCCGAGCGTCGGGCAGACAGTGACGAAGCCCGGCAGGTTGCGATTCTCGCTACCGAGGCCATACGTCACCCACGAGCCGACCGACGGGCGAACGAACGTGTCGGACCCGGTGTGCAGTTGCAGTAGCGCCCCGCCGTGGGCCGAGTTGTCGGCGTGGACGCTGCGGATCACGCAGAGGTCATCGACGTGCCTGGCGACCTCGGGGAAGAGTTCGCTGACCTCCGTTCCGCAGGTACCGTGCGGGGCGAACGGCCACGGCGAAGCGAGCAGGTTGCCAGTGGCCGAGAACTGCACCCGCGGCTTTTGGCCGGGATAGGGCTTGCCGTCGTCGCGCGTAAGGAGCGGCTTCGGGTCGAACGTATCGACCTGGCTCGGCCCGCCGTGCATGAACAGGAAGATGATGCGCTTGGCCTTGGCCGGGAAGTGTGGCGTCTTCGGCGCGAGCGCGTCCGGGGCATCGCCACGGGCCAGTCCGGCGAGCGCGAGCAGGCCGAAGCCGTTGGCCGTCGTGCGCAGGAATTCGCGGCGGCTGGCAACGGAGGTAAAGCGGTGACAACGCATCGGGTCGCTCAGTCCAGGGTGACGAACTCGTTGCTGGCGAAGAGAGCGTGGCAGTAATCCGCCCACCCACGGCGTATGACGTACGCCAGCGCCGCGGCGATCTCGCTCTCGCGTGGTTCCCGCGCAAACGCCCGCCGGTACGCTTCGGCGACGCGCTCGGCATCGTCGCGACTTGGGCCGTCGAGAAGTCGCTTGGCGAAGTGCCCAGCCTGGTCGCGGACGAACGGGCTGTTCATCAGAAAGAGGGCCTGCGGGGCGACGGTCGTCGCGGCCCGCTTGCCGTTGGGCACGCTCGGCTCCGGGAAGTCGAACGTCTGGAATAGGTCGTACACGTCGTTGCGGATGACCGGCAGGTAGACACTGCGGCGCGGCAGGGCCAGGGCCGGCTGGTTGCCGTTGACGTATTCGAAGCCCTTGACCTTGGCGATGTCGCCGCCGACAGTGCGGTCGAGCTGACCGCTCACCGCAAGGATGCCATCGCGGAGCGCCTCTGCCTCGATCCTTCGCCGCGGAAAGCGTGTGAGCAGACTGTTGTCGGAGTCGGCATCGCCAGCCGACGCCATGCGGTACGCGCTCGACAGCACGATTGTGCGGTGCAGAGCTTTAACTGACCAACCGGACTCGACGAATCGTGTCGCGAGCCAGTCGAGCAGTTCGGCGTGTGTCGGTCGGTCGCCGAGGCGGCCGAAGTTGTCAGGGCTGCGGACCAGTCCTTCGCCAAAATGGTGCTGCCAGACGCGGTTGACGATCACACGGGCCGTCAGCGGGTTCTTCGCGTCTGCGATCCAGCGGGCCAGTTCGAGCCGGCCGACTGCGGCACCGTCACCTGCGGCGCTTCACAAGCGCCCGAGGGAAGCCGCGCGGCACCTCGGCCCCGAGCGTTAGGTGGTTGCCGCGGACGTGGACACGACTTGGGCCAGGCTGCTTCTCATCGCGCACAGAGAGCGCCATCGCCACGACCGGCGGTGGGTTCTTCTCCAGATCGGCGATCTCGGCGTCGAGCTTCGGCAGCCGGTCTCTGTCGGTTGGCTTTGCGTCGTCGCCGGCAGCTTTCACCCGGTCGGCGACTCGCTTGCGCTCGTCCTTCTTCTTTTTGAGCTTGTCCCGGCGTTCCTCGACGGCGGCGGCCTTGGCGTCGTCGCCGTCGAGCGGCCGTTCGAGCGCCTTCGCGACCGTGGCGAGCGTGGCCATCGTCTTCGTGCTTTTGAAGATGCCGGCTAAGGCGTAGTAATCGGTCGTAGGGAACGGGTCGAACTTGTGGTCATGGCAACGGGCGCACGAGAGCGTCAGTCCGAGAAACGCCTTCGACACGACGTCGATTTGCTCATCCACGATGTCCATGACCATCTTTTCCTTGTCCACCTCGGCGAGCAGCTTCGGGCCGAGGGCAAGCAGGCCAGTCGCGGTGAGCCGGTCGGCGAGCGGTGTCGGGTCGTCGGACCGCAGCAGGTCGCCGGCGAGTTGTTCGACGACGAAGCGGTCGAACGGCTTGTCGGCGTTGAAAGCAGCGATGACGTAATCGCGATACCGCCAGGCGTTAGCGAAGCCGGTGTTCTCGTCGAGGCCGTTCGAGTCGGCGTAGCGGGCCACGTCGAGCCAGTGCCGGCCCCAGCGCTCGCCGTACGCCGGGCTGGCGAGTAGCCGGTCCACAACCATTCGGCAAGCATCGGGCGAGTCGGCGGCGAGGAAGCCTTCGATCTCGGCTGGAGTGGGCGGCAAGCCGGTCAGATCATAAGTGACACGACGGAGCCAGACACGCTTGTTAGCCGGCGGTGCGGGCCGTAGGCCCTTCGCTTCGAGGGCCGCGAGGAGGAAGCGGTCGATGGGCGACGTGGGCCAGGACGCATCGCGGACGGCCGGCACCGGCGGATCGGTGACGGGTCGGAACGCCCAGTGCTCTGGTGAGCCGGCCCGCGTCACAGACTGTCGTGAAGATTCAGGTGCTTCGCTCCGGCCGCTGTGGCGAGTCGGGTCGCCCGGCCACTTCGCGCCGTCCTTAACCCAGCGTGCGATGTCAGCGATTTCTGCGTCCGTCAGCTTACCCGTTGGCGGCATCTTGAGACCGCTGGAATACCCTACAGCTTCGACGATCAGTTCAGTAGTTGGACCCGAGTCGCCGCCCTTTCGAAATGCCTCCACCGAATCGAGACGCAAACCGCCTTTCTGCTTCTGTGGCCCGTGGCATGCATGACAACGATCGACAAGTAGTGGGCGGATTTTCTTCTCAAAGAACTCGTCGGCTTGTCCCGGCGAATGGACGAGTGCGAACGTGATTAGGGCGCAAGTCCATCGAGGCATTGATTACGGTTCCGGCGAGTGGGCCAACACCGTCGCGGCAGGGGGGTGGGATGCTTGTAGAATACCGGCGTCGGACACAAACGCAAGCACATAGTGTCGTTGATCTAGCGAGGGGCATGATTCGCGCGTGATGACCATCGGCTCTACCACGATCCTCGACACATTTGCCGAGGCGTTTCCCATGACGGCTGCCCGAACGATCGTCACGGCCGCCACGGCTGGCTGGGCACGAACGGCAGCCCAGGTAGCGACGGGCTACGCCACAAGCGTGATCGGCTGCGACGCGGAAGCCGGAATCGAACGAACATTGTCGCCTGACGAAACGCCCGATGGCCGGCATGGCGAAAGTGTGCTGTTCTTTGGGTTTGGGCGTGAGAAACTCGAAAAGGCCGTTCTAAACCGAATTGCTCAGTGCGTGCTGACCTGCCCGACGACCGCGTGCTACAACGGCTTGCCAATCGTGCCTGACAAAGCAATTCGGATCGGGGGAAGCCTGCGCTACTTCGGCGACGGCTTTCAGGCGAGCAAGCTTCTCGACGGCCGCAGGTTCTGGCGCGTGCCAGTCATGGATGGTGAGTTCCTATGCGAAGATCGCTTTGGTACGACCAAAGGTGTAGCCGGCGGCAATTTCCTCATCATGGCTGAAAGTCAGGAGACCGGGCTTCAAGCCGCGGAAGCGGGTGTCGCTGCGATCGGAGAAATCGCCGGCGCGATGACGCCATTTCCAGGTGGCATCGTCCGGAGTGGCTCGAAGGTCGGCAGTCGTTACAAGGCGCTTCGCGCCAGCACAAACGATGCATTCTGCCCGACGCTTCGCAGTTGCGGTTCCAGCGAGTTGCCGGATGGATGCAATGCCGTTTACGAGATCGTGATCGACGGTATCGACCTGGCATCCGTCGAGGATGCCACTCGAGTTGGCGTACGAGCAGCCTGCCGGCCCGGTGTCATCGCGATCGGAGCCGGGAATTATGGCGGGAAGCTCGGGCCGTTCCACCTTTTCTTACACAAATTGCTGTCGTGCAATCCATGACGCTTGACGGGTCGCGCCAAGCCGGTTTGCGCAACCTCGTATCGGCCAATTCCGTAGTCGGCGATTTCATCCCGGAAACTGAAAACGCTTCAGGCGTAAGCTGTTCAGCACCACGCTCGTCGAACTGAGCGCCATCGCCGCGCTGGCTAGCACGGGACTTAGGAGGACGCCAAACACGGGATACAACACGCCCGCGGCCACAGGAATGCTGACCGCGTTATACACGAATGCCCAGAAGAGATTCTGCCGCATGATCCGCATTGTGCGTCGGGCCAGACTGATCGCCACTGCGACGCCCGTCAGGTCACTACGCATCAATGTCACGTCGCCGGCTTCAATGGCAATGTCCGTCCCCGACCCCATCGCTATGCCAACATTGGCCTGGGCTAACGCCGGCGCATCGTTGATTCCATCTCCGACCATGGCGACTCGTTTGCCTGTGCTTTGGCGGCGTTGCACTTCATCGCGCTTGCCTTCGGGCAGTACATCGGCGATAACCTGGTCGATGCCTGCTTCCCGCGCCATCGCCTCGGCCGTACGCTTGTTGTCACCCGTAAGCATGACGACTTCGAGTCCAAGCTTGCGCAACAGGGCAACCGCTTCTGCCGACGATGGCTTGAGTCGGTCGGCCACGGCTATGACGCCCGCCAGCCGGTCGCCGATGGCAACATAGACCGGTGTCTTGCCGAGCGATGCAAGCCGTTCGACCTCCTTTTGAAGCGGCGCAACATCGATTCGCGCCTCGGCCATGAGTTTGGCATTACCAACCGCGACAGGCTGGCCACCAACCCGGCCCACTGCACCGCGCCCAGGCTTCGCCTCGAACGCCTCCACCAACGGGCACTCCCAAGCATGATCGCTCGCGTATTTCCGAATCGCATCGGCCAAGTGATGCTCGGACAACTGCTCCACCGCGGCTGCTGTAGAGACCACCGTCTCGACCGTACTAGCGGTTGCCGAAGCTAGGACGACATCCGTGACGCTCGGGTGCCCTTCCGTCAGTGTCCCCGTCTTGTCGAGAATAACTGTCTGGACCGACTCGGCCTTCTGAAGAGCGTCACCACCGCGAAACAGTAATCCCAGCTCGGCTCCGCGTCCAGTCGCAACCATCACCGCGGTCGGGACGGCCAGGCCCATCGCACACGGACAGGCGATGATGAGTACCGCGACCGCAGCGGAAACGGCGCGGAGGACCGGTGCGGACTCGCTCGCGACAAACCAGACGACAAACGTCGCGATCGCAAGAGACAGCACAACCGGTACAAAGATCGAGCTGACCCGATCGGCAAGCCGTTGAATCGGCGCCTGGGCTCCCTGGGCCTCGCGCACGAGCCTCACGATCCTCGCCAAGACACTATCGGCACCCAGCGTCGTTGCGCGAAAGCGAAACGCGCCAGTCGTGTTGACCGAACCGCCCACAACCGAATCGCCGGGGCCTTTCTCAATCGGTAGTGGTTCGCCCGTCAGCATTGACTCGTCTACGGCACTCCTACCTGAGACGATCTCCCCGTCAACGGGGATGCGTTCGCCGGGACGAACGATGATCGTATCCCCCGGTCGCACTGCGCCGATATCGACATCCTCGTCTCGATCTGCCCGTGCGATCCGCGCCGTACGAGGTTGAAGTTGCATCAGTCGACGAAGTGCTTCGCTTGTTTGTCCCTTTGCCCGAGCCTCCAGCGAATTGCCTGTGAGGACGAGAGCGAGAATAGTGACGACGGCCTCGTAATAGACGTCGGGTGCGATACCACGACTGATGAAGGCAGTGGGCGCAAGTGTCGCAGCCGCAGAGAACAGGAAGGCCGAGCCTGTGCCCACGGCCACGAGTGTGTTCATGTCGGCGGCATGGTGGCGAAACGACGACCACGCGCGGACGTAGAAGTGTCGCCCCGCCCACGCCATCACAGCAATCGTAAGAATTAACAGTCCGTAGCTAAGAATCTGTGGTTCGACCGCGTACAGCCAGGGAGCGCCACGTTTCAGATAGGGGCTGAGCGTGCGCATTGCCCAGTCCATCAACGGGTCCGAAGGCCCGTGGCGAGCGCTGTGCCCGTCAGCCGCCATGAGCGGCATCGACACGAGCATCGCAATACCCGCAGCCATCAGGCTAAGGATAGCCTTGCGTCGCAACTCAACATATTCGGCTCGTTGCGCGCGATCGCGCTCGGCCTGTTCGTCGATCCCAGGGCTAGGCTCCGCGGAAACGCTCGCCGAGTAGCCCGCTTCCACGACCGTGGCAACCAGTTCATCGAGCGAACAGATTGACGGGTCGAACTCCAGCGTCGCCTCGTGTGTCATCAGATTGACGTTGGCAGCGCGGACGCCCGGGCGCTGCCGCAAGGCGTCTTGGACGTGCGACTGGCATGCAGCGCACGACATGCCCGTGACAGTGAGTGTGGCACGAGTGGCCGCCGATGCTGGCTCCGTCGATGGCAAGACTTGCTCCTATTCCACAGTGATCCGGCCTCGCAACATCCCCATCCCGCAGGTGAACTCGAACTCGCCAACCCGCGGTGGTGTAAACTCGATAACCGTTTTCTGAAACGGCGGCAGGTACCGCCGGATGTTGAAGTCGGCCATGACAATCTCTTCCGAGCAGCCAGAGGTCTCCTGGCGATCGAATATGAGTCGCACTGGCCGTCCCACATGGACTTTAGCAACCGCCGGCGAATAGCCTCCCTGCACCACAATTGTGACCTCCTGCACTCCTCCAGCAACGTCCTTTGCTGCGGCCGCGCGGTCTCGGCCAGCAACAAAGAAGTACCAGTTGACCCATCCGATGGCGGCGACACCGCCAGCCAGGACCAACCAATCCAGTGCGCTCACCGACGCCCCCTCGCCAGCGACCGGCCAATTGTCATCACAGTGACCGTAACCTCAACTGCGTACAGGCCGACATCTCGACGATTCTCATGGTAGGAACCAATGTCAACACACCGTGGCTCGTCCAAGGCCCATGGATCCCTCATCTGGAATGATGATGTTCGAAACAGCAAAGGGCATTGTCCGGCATGGCTCGGGTAAGCCGACACGGTTCGTCGTGGAATCGCCCTTCGAACTGCTTCCGACACCCTGCTCTGCCGACGGCTTCGGTCATTCCCGTCCGCGGGAGGTCGGGGGCACGTCAGCCGCGCGTGGATCAGCCGCGGCAATGGGCAGGACCCGAAGCGACGCAACAAAGTGACGGCTGTCCATGCTCGGTCTTACTTCCGCTCGTAGACCAACTTGCCGTTCAGATACGTCCTCAGGCATTGCGTGTCCTTGATGGCATCCTCCGGGCACGTTAGCACGTCACGATCGAGAACGACCATGTCCGCTGCTTTGCCTACTTCCAACGAACCAGTGCGGTCTTCCAGAAACATCAGTCGTGCGTTGTTGATGGTGTAGAGTCGCACCGCCTGCTCGCGGGTCAGGGCCTCCTCCGGGTGCAGCTGGCCATCGTACCACCGCGCCCGACGTGTGACGGCCGTCTGCATGCCGAGAAAAGGGTTGTACGGGTTGATGGATCGAAGCGAGCCAATCTTCTGCATGTGGTCCGATCCGCCTCCGACTGTCACGCCGGCTGCGAACAAGCTCTTGAGCGGTTGGAACCAGCGGAGCCGGTCGATGCCGAACTGCCTGACCAGCGTCCGCGTGTCGAGGTAGAGCCACGCCGGCTGGACGTCGATCACCACGCCGAGTGTCGCGCACTTCGCGATGGCCTCTTGGCTCATGAAGTTCGAGTGCGTCAAGCACGGCCGAGTCTTGCGAATCCCCGTCGTCATGTCCAAGTCTGCGTAGACGTCGAGCAAAGTGTGAACGGCATCGTCGCCGACCGAGTGGGCTGTGAACTGCAAGCCCACTTCAGCCGCGGTACGAACCAGGCGGGTCAGTCGATCCTTGCTGATAAACAGCAGACCCCGGTATTGCGGATCGGTGATCGAGTAAATCTTGCTTGTGCCCCACGGCTCGCGCATCGCCGCACTGCCGGTCAACATGCCGCCATCAAGAAAGGTCTTGATTCCGATGACCCGCAACATTGGCCCACCACGACACAGGGGGTGGTCGGCGACCTTGCGTACGTTCTGCTCGATGGCCTCAATGGCACCCGATGTCCCGACTTGGTGCGACGCTGCGATGCGTACGGTCAGCGCGTCATTGTCGAGCAATCGTCGATATTGATTGAGGGCACCGGCGCTCGCGTTCCGATCGATGACCCCAGTCAAACCAACGGAGTTGTAATCGTGGAACAGTTGCCGTAGTCGGTCCGCACGGTCCAGGTCGGTCGCCTCACGGCCGGTCGGCCGGCTCTTGACATAGCGCGTGCAACTTCGAAGGATTCCGGTCAACTCGCCCGTGGTCAAGTCCTTCTCAGCAAAGCCCGTCCCGCCATCGGTCACGCGAAAGCCCTTATCAATGCCACTGAGTGTGAGCGCCAGGCTATTGAGCGAGGCGTCGGGGCCCGTCGAAAACACGACTGGGTGTTTGGGTGCGACGGCGTCGAGTTCGGCGCGGGTCGGGTAGCGTGGTTCGCGCAACCGAGTAATGAAGACTTGCCGGACCTCGATCCATGTCCCTTCCGGCAGAGCCTGCGCCCGTCCGCGGACATATTCCAACACGTCCGCCACGCTCTCCATGTCGGGGATCGGGTGGTCGAATTCTGTCATGGCCGCGTCGCTAGCGTGGACGTGCGAGTCGATCAATCCCGGCAGCGCTGTTTTGCCGTCGAGATCGACGATGGTCGTACGCAAGCCGCGAGTCTTGAGAACATCCTCGTTCGTCCCAACGCGGAGAATCACCCCTCCTTGGATGGCCACAGCCTGCGCGATGGAGAACGCTGAATCAACCGTCACGATTCTGCCGTTGTGCAGAATGAGATCTGCGTCCACTGCACGTGCCGAGGGTCCGACGAGCGCGAGAGCTGCCAGAACCATTCCGACGATGCAAGACCTCATGAGACAGACTCCGTCGTTGCAAATGCGGACGGCTGGGGCTAGTGCTAATGGCACAGCAGACCGGTCTGGGCCTGCACATCCTACCCCTTGAGAAGACGGACGCCAAAGAAATACGGTTTAGCCTCGGCCCCGACACAGTTGAGGTTGGACGACGACACGCAACGGAACCTACGAAACACGGTCCTGAGGCATTGGCGACCGAATCGTACGATTTCCGACGGCCCGAGCATCAGCGACGAGTCCTCGCGATTTGAGGAGCCCGATCGCGCACGCGTCTGAGTTGTTGGACGGTGATCGCCAATTACCAAACGGGAAGTACGAGCGGTCTCCCATCCCGAAATCACGATCCCACTCGGCGACAGGCTTGCAGCGGCATTGGCCACGGACACCGACCTGGGTCAACGCTGCTGCGACATGGGGCTTGGAACCGCCGCTTGTATTTTTCGGCCTGCATCCGGATGCCGACAACAACCTCGAGGTTTTTCAACACCGGTTCCGCCGGTCGGCCGCCGCCGGCATCCCCAACCACTCGCCTTCGGCCACACGCACTGCGGCGACCACAAGCTGTGGGTGGAGAGATTTAAGGCCCTCGGACCCATTGCCCGCAACCCAGTAGTGACTGTCGGCCTGAACCCGCTTGGCGATCTGTTGTCCAACAACACGCGCCCTGGCGATCGTCCACCAGGCGTAGCCGTCAGTCGCTCAGCCACCGACCGAGATTGTCGCGGACGAACTCGTCGTCCGTCAGGTGCGGGTACGCCCGGCACACGCGGTCGATCTCCGCCGCCTGACCGGGGCCGAGCGTCTCGGCCGGGTCCAGACACCAGACGCCCTCGAGCAGCCCTTGCCGCCGCAGCACCTCATGAACGCCGGCGATGCAGCCGGCGAAGCCGTTGGCCGCGTCGAAGACCGCCGCGTTCGCGTCCACGAGTTCGACGTGCCGCCGCAACAGGTCGGCCGGCACCGCACCGACGACGCGGTGACACTCCTCGACCAGTTCGACCGCCCGCCGCGTCCACACGGCCCACTGGCCCAACAGCCCGCCGCGGATCCGCCAATCGGTGCCGGCGAAGCGGTACGGCGTGAGCAGGTCGAGGACGATGTTGTCGTCGTTCCCGGTGAGCAGGGCGATGTCCGAGCGGCCGGCCGCGGCGACGGCCCGCACCACGTCGAGCGTCTGGTAGCGGTTGAACGGGGCGACCTTGATCGCGACGACGTTACCGATCTCGGCGAACCGCCGCCAGAACGAGTACGGCAGGACGCGCCCGCCGGCGGCCGGCTGGAGGTAGAACCCGACGAGCGGGATCGCCTCGGCCACCCGCCGGCAGTGCGCGATCAGCTCGTCCTCGGTGGCCTGCTTGAGCGCCCCCAGGCTCAGCAGGCCCGCGTGGTAGCCGCACCCGCGCGCACGGCCGCTTCGGCAAGCGCTGGTCGGTCGGCCCGCACACGCCGGCGATCCGCACGATCGGCCGGCCGCCCAGTCGAGCGCGCGGCGGCCAGCTCCAGCACCGGCCGGTACAGGCCGACGCGCGGGTCGCGGATGGCGAACTGCGTCGTGTGGACGCCGACCGCCAACCCCGGCCCCGGCGTCGAGGTAGTACCGCACCAGCGCCCGCTGCCGCCGCTCGCTCGAACCGGCGGTCGGCGGTCAGCGCGGCGAGCACGCCGGGATCGCCAGCGGCCCGTGGAGCATGTCGCGGATGGAGGTCGTGTCGGCGTCAGTACCGCCCGTCGCGGGCCTCGAAGTGCGTCGGCTTGCCGAGGCATCGGCCGCCCCGTCCGACCCATGCCCCAACCCACTCGATCAGTTCATCGGCGGTGACCCGCGGCGTCCCCAATGTCGCCCGCCGCCGCTCCGGGTTGCTCAAGAGGGCCGTCTCCGACTCGGTCCCCGTGAACCGCACCGGCCGGCCGAGCAACGTGCCGAACCGCGTGGCGACATCGCGGACGGCCAGCCGCTCCGGCCCGGAGACGTTGACCACCCACGGCGGCGACGCCACGCGGTCGAACGCTTGCAGGATCATCGCGTTGGCGTCGCCCTGCCAGATCGTGTTGAAGTACCCGGTCGTCAGATCGACCGGCTCCCCGGCGAGGACGCGGCGGGCGACGTCCACCAGCACGCCGTACCGGAGGTCGCAGGCGTAGAACAGGCGGATCAGGGCGACCGGCGTCCCGTCGGTGCGGCTGAAGAACTCGAAGACGCGCTCCCGGCCGAGGCAGCTCATGGCGTACTCGCCGACCGGCTCCGGCGGGTCGTCCTCGCGGGACCCGCCGCCGTCGGCGGGCACGAGGCGGTAGACGTTGCCGGTCGAGAGCGCGACGATCCGGCGGCCGCGATACCGCCGGCACACCGTCCCCGGCAGGTGGCTGTTGATCGCCCAGGTCGTCGCCTCGTCGCCGGTCGAGCCGAACTTGCGGGCGGCGAGGTACAGGACGTTGGCCGCGTCCGGCAGCCGGGCCAGCGCCCCGTCCGCCAGCAGGTCGCACCGCACCGTCTCGACGCCGTGCGCCCCGAGCTCCGCCTCGTCGCCGGCCGAGAACCGCGACACGCCGATGACCCGGCGGCGAACGCCGGCGGCGTCCGACGCGCGCTTGGCCATGCGGGCCAACGACGGCCCCATCTTCCCGGCCACGCCCAGGACGATCAGGTCGCCGGTCAAGCGGCCCATCGTCTCGACGACGGCCGGCGGCGGCTCGCTGAGCAGGTCGTCGAGCCGGTGCTCGGACGAGATTGCAGACAGATTCGCCGCCGTAGCCAACTGGTTCATCGTCCGGTTGCCGCTGCACACAGCGCGGTCAGAATTGAGTTCGGTGAACAGTACGTCTAGTAGTACACGAGGCGACGGCGCGGGTCCAACCCACGGTCCATGCAAGTGTATCAAGTGACGGGATGTATCTCGTGCGACTGTCGACTGAGGCTACGAATTGCCGGATCGTACTCGCGATCGTGGAGTTAGTGAACCTGAGGAAATGCGAAATCGATCAGTCTAGCGAGCGAACATCAATGGCCGCCATGGTCAATCATCGGCGGCCATTGATGTCGCATTGCGTGCGTTGCTGTCATTCGGCGGCGTTGCGGCGAACAGTCGGAACCTCAAACGGTTCACCGGTTAGTCCCTTCCACGTCTTCTTCTGACTGTCATCGAGCAGGGCAACAAACTTCTCGGCTACTTCCTTGCGGAGGGCCGTGACCTTTTCCTGATTTGCTCCCAATCCTCGGCCTCCCTGGCCGCCCTTCCCCTGGCCGCCCTTGCCCTGGCCGCCCTTGCCTTGACCGCCTTGACCACCCTGACCGCGTGCACCAACGAGTTCCTGCATCTGCTTCTCGTAGTCGGCGACGAGAGTCTTGACCTTATCCTTCTGCTCATCCGATAGCTTGAGCGCTGTCTGAATTTCCTTCCGGGCGTAGCCCGCGGCCGCAGCGCGTTGCAGTTCAATCTGCTTCAAACGTGTGAGCTGTTCCGGCTTCATCATGTCGCCGATGGCCGTCAGGGTTTCGCCGTTCACCGTCGCTGTCAGTTCTTGCGTCTTGGTGCGGCGTTCGTCTTGGCTTAGATCGCGCAGCTTGGCGAAGTCGTCGGCGTGCTTCTCTTGAACCTTCTTCACAGCTTCAATCACTTTGTCCGCCTGATCCTTTTCCATCTTCAGTTCTTTTTGCACGGCTTCGTTCTGGAGCAGCGCGCCAAAGCTAGCATTTCCGCCCATGCCACGACCGCCGCCGGGCTGCTGGTTTCGTTGGGCCGCCGCTGGCCCAGCTAGGGCAGCAGCTAAGCCGAGAGACAGTACGACGCGAGCAGTGTAGCGCATGGTAGGATTCCTCTGGAAGGAAGGCGTCCGCCGGGATTCCGATCCATCACGGCAACCACAATGCCATGAGTCGGACCCAAGGCCAACACAGCAATATATCCGCAATTGCGTGAGAATTCGATGACACGACCCTGGCATTGGCGCAGCCGCCCGCACTCGCTGGCACGCCATGAACGCCGCGGTTTTGATTTCGCTAGCGGTTACTTTGACGTCAAAGAACTGGCATAGCGAGGCACAAAAGTCAGATTCTTACCAAAGGCCTCAGCCTGAAGGCTACGATGGGAGCCCGATTGAGGGCAAATGCAATCGCCCGGCAACGATAGGTCAAGTCTATCGAAGCGGAGAGGGCGGGATTCGAACCCGCGGATAGGTTTGACCCCATCGCCGCTTTAGCAAAGCGGTGCTTTCGACCACTCAGCCACCTCTCCGGCATCAGTTATGATACCCCACGCCACTGCCAACGGCAACGCCGACGCGTCTGCCTTGATTCGCCCAGCCTCCCGGACTATGATTCCTCAGTTTGTTTGCCGGGCCTCAACCCGGTGAATCGATTACTGACCGATCGACTCCAATACTGGACGGGGTCGACGGCGCAGGCCCGGCGACTCTCTCCGCATCCAAGGTCCGGACCCTTGGAACCGCCGCGACCCGCTCCGTATGATGACTAGTGACTAGGATCGATAACGACCGGGGCTGCCCACCTCGATGCTTCCGCGGCTAGCGCGAAGAAACCCGTGGCACCGCTCGCCCCGGAATAGAGGTCAGGAGTCAGGAGTTCAGGAGTCGGTCGGATAACTGAGTTGTTCTCCGGCTGACAACAAACTTTTGGTTCCCCTGGCTCCTGTTCCAGGCCGGGCTTGTCGGAGATGGCTTGCATGTATGAGCGCTTCACAGACCGCGCCCGCAAGGTGATGCAACTGGCCAACCAGGAGGCCCAGCGCTTCAACCACGAGTACATCGGCACGGAGCACATCCTCTTGGGCCTGGTCAAAGAAGGGTCCGGCGTTGCTGCTAACGTCCTCAAGAACCTCGACATCGACCTTCGCAAGATCCGCCTGGAAGTCGAAAAGATCGTCCAGACGGGTCCGGGTTCCGAGATGGTCACGATGGGCAAGCTGCCCCAGACCCCGCGGGCCAAGAAGGTCATCGAGTATTCCATTGAGGAAGCCAAAAACCTCAACCACAACTATGTCGGTACGGAACACCTCTTGCTAGGACTGTTGCGGGAGCAAGAAGGCGTCGCCGCCCAGGTGCTTATGAACCTGGGGCTGAAGCTGGAAGATGTGCGCGAGGAAGTCCTGAACCTACTGGGGCACAACATGCCGAACGAAAGCGAAACGGGCGGCGGCGGGGGCGGCGGCGAGCGCACCTCCGGCAAGGGCAAGAGCAAGACCCCGGCCCTCGATTCCTTCGGCCGCGACCTCACCGAACTGGCCCGCCAGGGCAAGCTCGACCCGGTCATCGGCCGTGCCAACGAGATCGAGCGCGTCATCCAGGTCCTCAGCCGCCGCACGAAGAATAACCCAGTCCTTCTCGGCGAAGCCGGTGTGGGCAAGACGGCCATCGTCGAAGGGCTGGCCCAGCTCGTCGTCGATTCCAGCGTTCCGGAATTGCTGCGCGACCGGCGCATTGTCGTCCTCGACCTGGCGATGATGGTGGCCGGCACCAAGTACCGCGGCCAGTTCGAGGAACGCATCAAGGCCGTCATGAACGAGGTCCGCCGGGCCAAGAACACCATCCTGTTCATCGACGAATTGCATACGCTCGTTGGAGCCGGCGGTGCGGAGGGCGCGATCGACGCATCAAACGTGTTAAAGCCGGCACTGGCCCGCGGTGAGATTCAGTGCATCGGTGCAACCACGCTCGACGAGTACCGAAAGTACATCGAAAAGGACGCGGCACTCGCCCGCCGGTTCCAGGAAGTCATTGTCAATCCGCCATCGCAGGCTGAGGCACTCGAAATCCTCAAGGGGCTGCGTGATCGCTACGAAGCGCACCACCGTGTTCAGATCACGGACTCGGCCCTCTTGGCTGCTGTCGAACAGTCCGACCGCTACATCAGTGGTCGCTGTCTGCCCGACAAGGCAATCGACGTCATCGATGAGGCCGGTGCTCGCATCCGCCTCAAGGCAATGACCCGGCCACCAGATTTGAAGGACCTCGATTCGCAAATCGAGCAGCTCAACCTGGAAAAGGAGTCCGCCGTTGCGGAGCAGGACTTTGAAAAGGCCGCGCACCTGCGCGATCAGGCCGACAAGCTGAAGAAGAAGAAGGACCAGATCACTCGCGAGTGGCGTGAGAAGGCCAAGGAAACCGACGGCGTCGTCGACGAGGAAGTCGTGAACGAGGTCGTTAGCAAGATGACCGGAGTTCCGCTCAAGAAACTCGGCGAGGACGAGACGTTGCGCCTGCTCAAGATGGAGCAGGAGTTGCATACGACCGTCGTCAGCCAGCAGGAGGCGGTCAAGGCGATCGCCAAGGCGGTCCGTAAGAGCCGTGCGGGTCTTAAAGATCCGAAGCGGCCGATCGGCTCGTTCATCTTTGCCGGCCCAACCGGTGTCGGTAAGACACTGCTCGCAAAGAAGCTCGCGCAGTTCATGTTTGGCGACGAGAACAACATCGTGCAGCTCGACATGTCGGAGTACATGGAGAAGCACAACGTCAGCCGGCTGGTCGGCGCGCCGCCGGGCTACATTGGTTACGAAGAAGGCGGTCAGCTCACCGAGAAGATCCGCCGTAAGCCGTACTCCGTTGTGTTGCTCGACGAAATCGAGAAAGCACATCCCGATGTCTGGAACATGCTGCTCCAGATCATGGAAGAAGGTCGCCTGACCGACAACGTCGGCCGGGTGATCGACTTCAAGAACACGATTCTGATCATGACGACGAACATCGGCGCTGAGCAGATCGTCGGCCGGGACTCGTTCGGCTTCCAGAAGAAGGACGCCGCGGCGAGCTACGACAAGATGAAGCAGATGTTGAAGCAGGAAATGGAGCGGAACTTCCGCCCCGAGTTCCTGAACCGCGTGGACGACATCATCGTCTTCCGCAGCCTCCAGGCCGACGACCTGAAGGCGATCATCGACATCGAGCTGAAGAAGGTCACCAAGCGACTCAAGGAAAAGGGTCTAGACCTGGTCATGACCGACGAAGCCAAGCAGTTCCTGATCGAAAAGGGGACCAGCCTGGAGTTCGGTGCTCGTCCGTTGCGTCGGGCCATCGAGCACAATTTGGAAGACCCGCTTTCCGAGGATTTGCTCCGCGGCGTCTTCGTCGGCAAGGACACAATCACCGTGACGGTTGTCGGCACCGAGGGAGAACGGAAACTCGCCTTCGAGTCAACGGCCAAGGAGGCGGCGCCGGAACTCGTCACGGCCGGGGAAGAGAAGTAGGCCGCATTGAGGCGGCGCTAACGAGCCGGGGCGGGATGCTATGGCATCCCGCCCCGGCTCATTTTATTTCGCGAATGGAAGCCGGCATGACCGCAGCCGAGGACTAAAGCTCGGCGCGTACTGAGTTACTTCTTCTTGCCGTTGATTTGCCGCATAGCGTCGCCCACGGCGCGCTGAAGCCGTTTGTCGTCGTCCTTCTTCGCCTTTTCGGCAATTTCCTTCAATACCGGCAACGCTTCCTTCGACGCCTCGCCCATGAGGCCTAATCCCCCAGCTGCGGCGGCCTTGACCTTGGACTCCTTCTCGGCCTTGAGCATAGTTACGATGGCTGGCACCGCGTCCTTCGGCTCGTCAAGCCGGCTGACGGCCATCACGGCGGCGGCGCGGACATCGGCGTCCTTGTCCTTGAGAGCGTCCAAGAGCGGCTGGACGGCCGGCTTGGCAATCGATGCCCGACTTTGCCCGATCTTGCCGATCTCCTCAGCCGCCTTCCGACGTGTCGCGGCTTCCTTGCTCTTCAAGTCCTTGATGTAGCCGGCGACTTGCTCCTCCTTGCTATCCGCGCGGAGTAGCGGACTTGCAACCAATAGCAGACACATGACAAGCGTTGCAGTCGGTCTCATTAGCAGATTGTCCTTGGTATGGGGCGCATTGGGATCGCCAATTTGACGGTCGTCACCTGGCGACAGTTCCGGCGGCCCACAGAATATGGAACCCTCACCGAGCCCAAGAGTTTCTCGGGCAGGTCGCTTTGCCACCATGGCAGACTCGGGTATTGTGAATGTCGACTGAAGTCCGCAACGTGACGTCCCAGGAGGTCCTATGCCGCGCGACCGCGAGCCGCCGACCGCCTTTGACTTGGCTGTGGTGGCCCTTAGCCCAGCCCTCATCATGGGCCTAGTCGGCAGCCTCGGCTACTTCCTGCTCGAAGTCCTCTATGCCGGTGACCACGATGGCCGGTTGCGCTGGACTCTATTCTTCTTCGTCTTTGGAATCGTCCTTGTCTGCCGCATCGCGCTGACGATGGACCCCGGCAAGGCGTTCGGCTATGGCCTCGTGCTCTGCGGAGCCGTGTTCCTCGCAATGGGCAAGTTCCTCGAATCTCCGCTTGGCTCTGTGGCCAACCTCGTCATTCTCGGCGTCGTCTGGTGGTCGGCCGACCGGCTCGTCAAGGACTGCACCCGCATTGATGAGTTCGAGGATGACGCCGGCCGCGGGCTGATGCAGGAGGTGACCGGCGACCGTACATCGGAGCCGGACGCGTCAGCGACAGCCCGCGGGCGTTCCATCGCTGACGCTTCCGGCTCGGAGAAAAGAAAGGCTCATCCGCCGGGGCGGTGGGTCGTGTACTTCTCGCTCGCGGCGCTGCCCTTGTTCGGCATCGGCCAGTCGCTCATCCCGGCCGCCGATACGGGCCGGCGACAGTACGCCTTCTGGCTCATGACGACCTACGTCGGTAGCGGCCTTGGGCTGCTCGTCACGACGAGCCTGCTCGCCATGCGCCGCTACCTGCGGCAGAAGCGGCTCCAGATGCCGACCAGCATGACGACGCTCTGGCTCGGAGTCGGTGCCGCGTTGGTCCTGGCGTTCCTAATCGTTGGCGCGCTGTTGCCGCGGCCGCACTCGGAGTACCCGCTCGTCAGCATTACGCCGGCCGGTTCCCGCAGCCGCGACGCCTCGCGCCTTGCCCAACGCGGCGACGACGCCGGCAAGGGCGAGGGCAAGGCGATGGCCAAGGGCGAAGACAAAGGCGCGAAGGACGGCTCAGGCGGCAAGGGCCAGGCCGGCGGCAAGAACGCTGGCAAGAGCGGCAAGGCCGAGGGCGGGGATGGCAAGGGCAAGGCGAAAGGCAAGGACGGCAAGGGCGACGCGAAGGGCGGCAACTCGGGCAAGGGCGAGGACGGCAAGAGCGAGTCGAAAGATAGCGGCGACTCGTCCGGGTCTGGGTCCGACTCGTCGTCCACACCGCCGAGCGTGTCGCCGCCGGACTTCCTCGGCAGCGTCGCCAACTTCATCAAGTGGGTCGTGATCGCCGTCCTGATCGTCGCGGCCCTGGCGTTTGCCGGTTGGTTCCTGCTCAAGCACTATGCCCAGTTCGGCGGCTGGACCCAGAAGCTCTTCGACTGGCTGTCGGCGCTATTCGGCGCGAGCGGATCGCGAAGCGCTGAGCCAAGCGCCGAGGAGGAAGTCGTCGCGAAGCCGCGGCCATTCGCCGAGTTCAGCAACCCGTTCGCCGACGGAAGTGCCTCGCACCAGACACCGGACGCGCTCGTGCGGTACAGCTTTAGCGCCCTGGACGCGTGGGCGGCCGAGCAGACGAGCGGTCGGCGGCAGGACGAGACGCCACTGGAGTTCGCGGAACGCGTCAGCGGCGAGCGGCCGGGGTTGGAGGACGAAGCGCGGCGGCTTGCGCAGCTGTACGCGCGGCTGGCGTACGCCCGGCGGGCGGTCCCCGAGGCCGGACGGGCACAGGTCGAGCGGTTTTGGGACGCGCTCGAGCGGGCGAGCGAGTCACCCGTCGGGACGCCGTGACGGAAGTGGGCGGCGGGCCGGAGACCTGCGTCCCGGCCCGCCGAGTCCCGATCAATACTCGGACCGGCCCTTGCGGCCGGGCATCGGCACGGGGTACTTGCCGTGCTCATCGGCCTTGAGCGGCGACGGGCCGTCGAGCGTCAGCTTGTCCACTCCGTCGGCGAGCGCCTTGTCCGCCTTGAGGTAGTCCTCGAGCGTCATGGTCTTGCCGGTGTGGCAGGCGGCACGGCCCATCGCGGTGATGGCGCTGGCCATCGCTCCGCGGTGCGCCTCGTTGTACTTCTTGTCGTTGCGGATCGCATCGATGAAGTCGATCCATTCCAACTCGTAGGGACTCGGCTCCTGGTCCGGCCCCTTCCACTCGACGTTGGTCATCGACCGGGTGTTCGAGTTGATGTTCTGGTCCTTGAAAATGCGGCAGCGGGCCGGCGAGTGGCTGTTGACCGAGATCAAGGCCGCCTTCTTGGAGCCGTGGGCGTAGCTGGCGAACTCCTCGTCGCAGAACGGCTGCGTGCGGCCCTCGAGCAGCAGTTTCGCCCCGTCGGCGAAGGTGTACTCGACCGAGTAGCTGTCGAAGTTCTGGTCGAGGAACTCGCGGTACTGTCCCTCTACCGTCTTGCCCTTGTAATGCCGGCCGCCGTAGCCCTTGGCGGACACCGGCCAGGTGTTCTCGCCCTTCATCCAGCAGCACTCGTCGATGTTGTGGATAAGGAAGTCGCTGTAGCAGCCGCCGGAGAGCCACAGAAACGAGTGGAACCGGTGGATCTGGTTGAGCAGGTCGGTCTTGTACCGCTGGAGGTCCTCCTTGGTCGATTGGCTGCTCGCCTCCGGCCCCTTACAACGGTAGGCCCGCAGCAGGTGAATATCGCCGATCGCCCCGTCCTGGATCTGCTTGACGAGCGCCTTGCGGGAGACGCAGTGCCGGCACATCAGGCCGACGGCGACCTTGAGGTTCTTCTCGTCGGCCTTTTTGGCCAGGGCAAGGATCTTGTTACTGCTGGCCGCGTCGACGCTGACCGGCTTCTCCATAAAGACGTTGAGGTTTTTCTCGATAGCGTATTCGAACATTGGCCAGCGGAACGCCGGCGGCGTGCCGAGGATGACGATGCTGCCAGGCCGCAAGAGGTCCATCGCCTTCTTGTAAGCATCGAACCCGATAAACTTACGATCGTCGGCCAGATCGAGTTGCTTGCCGAGCTTGCCGTTCTCAAGCTGGTTGACCGCACTCTTCTGGCGGTTCTCCAGTACGTCGGCGACGGCGATGAGTTTGATCGGCCCTTGCTTCTCGGTCTTCAGGGCGTCGGCAGCCGCGCCGGTGCCACGGCCGCCGCAGCCGACCAGCGCGATTTCGATCATACTGGTCTCGGCGGCGTGGACGGCCGGGATGGCGACGCCGGCCAGGGCAGACGCGGCGGCAACCCGGCCGGCGGTCTTGAACGCGTCGCGGCGCGACGGGGCTTGTTTCGGCATTTCGGACATGGCGTGCAGCTCCTTCGACTAGGTGGAGAGCGGGTCAGGCAGGGTATGGCTATCTTGTCGGTCGACCCGGATCGGGACAAGGATCGTTCCCGCGATTTCAGCGTAAGTCGCGGCCGGTTCTCATCACTCCGTGAAGTCGGCGGCGCGGTACGACCGATAAGTACGATACGACCAATTCGGTCGGTCGGTGCGATGGTGCGCGCCGTCGGGGTTCGGAGTCGTGGGCATGGCGTCCGGTCCCTACCGGATTCTGGTCGGGCTGGTACTCCTGCCGGGCTGCGCCGTCGCCCCACGGCCACTTCCGGCAAGTGTCTCCGATGCGGCCGTGCGGAACCGGATCACCGCCGCCCCCGAGGTCGTTCACAAAGCCGAAATCGTCGTGAGCCGCGCCGACGCGCCGGCCGGCGACATACCGACGTTCACGCTGACCGCGGCGGTCGAGTTCGCGCTTCAGAACAACCCGCGGCTCGCGGTCGCCGCAGCGGCCGTCGCCCGGGCGCAGGGTCAAGAGACGGTTGCGTTTGCCCCGTTCCTACCCGAGATCGATCTGTACACACGGACGGGCGTGTCGTCGCCGACGCTGGGTCCGGGCGCGCCGGGACCGGTCGGAGCCATCACGGCAGCCGGCGATGGGATGCATGCCTACACCCAGGCCGAAGTCGGGTTGCAGTGGACCCTGTACGACTTCGGCCGCACGAGTGGAAAGTACAACCAGGCGGTCACAAACCAGCGGATTGCCGACTTGCGACTCGGACGGGCGCGACAGACCGTCGGGTTCGACGTGGCCACCGCCTACGTCCGCGTACTCCTGGCCCAGGCCACAGCACTGGAACAGGAGCAGACCGTGCGCCGGGCCGAATCGATCTTGAAGGACACGCAAGCGCGGCGAGAGGGCGGCGTGGCCGATCGTGACGATGTCCTCCGCGCTGAGGTGCAACTCGCCGAGTTCCGCGAGGCGCTCGTTCTGGCGCGTGAGATGGAGTACGACTCGGTCGCCCGCTTGAATAACGCGATGGGCCGCAACGCCGCTCTGCCGCTCAAGGTACTCGACTGGCCGACTCGGCCCAAGTTCGAGTGTTCGCTCGTCGAGTGCCTGGAAACCGCTGCAAGCCAACGGTTGGAAGTACGTATCGCCCGCGACGCCGTGGCCGCCGCCCAGTTCGGCTTGCAAGCCGCTGACGCCGACTTCTACCCGCGGATCTTCGTCATGGCTGGCGTCGGCAATGTCTCTGGTGACGGCGTCCGCACAGGCTGGCATGAGGGCGCGGGCTTGCACCTCAACCAGAAACTCTTCGCCGGTCACCGGCGGCAAGGCGAAGCACAGGTCGCCAGTGCCGATGTTGCTGCCGCAGCGGGAACGGCACAGTCGATCTTTGACAATGTTTCGCTCGAAGTGAACCTCGCGTACCGCCGGCTGGCCACGACGCGAGAGCGCATCGGTCTGACGGAGCCGGCGGTCGCCCAGGCCCGCGAGAACCTGCGACTCGTCACGGTGAAGTACAAGAACAGCGACGCCACGCCGACGGACATCGTGGATGCCGAGACGACCTTGACGCGGGCCGTGCAGCGCTACAACTTTGCCGTGTACGATTACCTCACTGCGCTCGCGCGCCTGGAGTACACGATGGGCGGGCCGCCTGGCGGCGTTCTGGAAAAGGCTCAAGACGCGCCGTCGGAACGACCAGATTCGCTGCCGCCGCCGAAGCCGATTGAAGACCAGCGTCCATAGGACGCCGCGAGCGTGCGGCCTGGACGGCCAACGCTCGCTAATGCTCGCAGCTCCAACGGGTGGTACGCCAATCTCCAGACGATAACACTAACGGCCCGCGAGACCGCATCTATGACGTTTGCCCCCTTCCGCTGGCTCCGAACGGTCTTGGCCTGGCCGTGGAAGGTGTTCACGTCCGCGCGTTTCTGGATCGCACTCTTCTTCGTCGTGATCGTCCTGATTGTCATTTACTACGCGCTGGCCAACCGCTACACGCCGTTCACCAACGACGCTTATGTCCAGGCGTACGTCATTCAGGTCGCGCCGCAGGTCGATGGCCAAGTTCTCCGCGTTTACGTGAAGGAGAACCAGAGGATCGAGAAGGGAGCGCTGCTCTTTGAGATCGACCCGCGGCCATTTGAGTACCAGGTCCGCCGACTGGAAGCGAGCTTGCAACAGAACTCGTTCCTGGTCGCGCAGATGGACAGCGAGTTGATCGCCGCCCGCGCTGAGGAGGCGAAGGTCGCGGCCGACGAGGCGTATGCGAAAGCCGTTTTCGATCAGGAGACGGTCATCTACAAGCGGGACGCAACGACCGAGCGAAAGTTTCTCGACGCGAAGCAGAAGCACGCCGGATTCGTGGCCATGCGAGAGAAGGCCAAGGCCATTATCAAACAGAAGGAGCAAGCACTCCAGGCCAAGTTCGGTGACGAACACGCGCTCGTCGCCGAGGTGCAGGCCCAACTCGCGACGGCCCGCCTGAACCTCGCATGGACGAAGGTGTTCGCCCCGGTGAGCGGATACGTCACCAATCTCCAGCTTCAGCCTGGCAGCTACGTCGCCCCCGGCAAGCCCGTGCTAACGTGCATCGACACCGACTCGTGGTGGATTGTGGCCAACTTCCGCGAGAGCAACCTTGAGTACATCCGCGAGGGAATGCCGGCGGCAATCGCGTTCAAGACATACCCCGGCCGGGTCCTGCCCGCCACGGTCCAGAGCGTTGGCTGGGGCGTGTCGCAGGGTCAGGGCGTGCCGTCGGGCGAATTGCCAGGCATCAAGAACCCGACCGAGTGGGTGCCGGCCGCCCAGCGATTCCAGGTGCGGCTCGTTCTAGCCGACGGCATCGACCTGCCCATGCGGGTCGGTGCAACCGGTTCGGTCACTGTCTATGTGGAACCTGGCGACGGCACTCTCAACGTCATCGGTGAGGCGTGGCAATGGCTAGTGGCCCGGCTGAACTACCTCCGCTGACCGCGACGGCGGTGGCGGTGTCGTGACCATCGGCCACGGCCAGCACAGGAAAATCACCTCCGCAAGCGTCAGGCCCGTCGCCACACCGAACAGACGCCCGATCATAGTACCGATGTTGCCGACCTCGCCCGACGTGCCGATCAGCACTAGCGGCAGGACCAACCCCGCCTGCATGAACGTGTAGGTGAACCGTGCATTCGCCTTGGTAAAGTACGCGGCCAGGAACATACCGTAGAAGACAAGTGCGAGCAAAAGGCTGAACTCGGGGATGTAGGCGAGGACGACCATGCACGCCATCGCGTAGGTCCCGCCAAGGACCGCCCCTGCCGCCCGTTCGAGTGCCTTCTCACCCATCGCCACGGCATCGGTTGTCGTGACCGCGAGAAGCGTTGCCGAGATCATCGTCGGCAGGACGGGCAGGCCGAACCAGACGGCCGTCATCATCGACACGACTTGGCCCGTGCTGACCATTCCGCTCTTACTCAGCCAACCCGCCCGCAGCGGCAACAGCGGCTCGCCGCGGGTTTCGATGGCCAGGCTTCGCTCCGCACCGGTGAACCAATTGACGTGGAAGATCACGAATGTCGCTAGCACAAGTTGTTCGATGAGGCCGACGGCGTAGTCCTGAGCCGCGACCGGCGACGAGGCGATGCCGATTTCGACGATCACGCCGACGAATAGTCCGCCCATCAATGAGGCATACGCCAGCCGGCCCGAGGCGTTGACGTAGAAGAAGAATATCTGCCCCAGCAACATCAGGGCGAGCAGGAGGAACGGCGCGTCATTCAGGAACGCGACAAGCGTCAGGCCGTAGGAAACTCCCAGGACGCGGCCGCCAAGCCGTTCCAGCATCTTCTGGAAGGCCGAGTACGGGAACAGCACCATCGACAGGTGACAGGTGAAGACCGACAGCGACGGCTGGTTCATTTTGAACAGCTCGCTGAGAAACAGGCAAATCGTCGCCGAGGCGGCGATGCGGAGTGCGAGCCGGAGGTTCGCACTGGTGGTGTCGTCCGCGGCCATGCCGGTTGCGCTCTGTGTTGACCGCCCTCTTCCTCCCTCTGCCCCCAGCCACGCGGCGGGGAGCGACCGACGGATCGGAGTACTGAGTTCTCGGTACTGAGTACCGAGTCCTTTGCACCTCTGGTCCCTCGCACTGCAAAGCCGGGGAGAGGACGACCGGCCCACAGCGACTATCGTCACGGGCGGCGATTTTCGTTCAATGCAAGTGCCCGGCCCCGCTCCCCGCGAGACACTGCATGATCGAACACCCGACCGCTATCCTGGCCGCCTACTGGCTCGCAGTCTTCATCGCCGCCATGTACATCCTCGCGGCAGTTACGTCGTTTTGTACGGGCGAGAGTCCAGGAACTCTGGCCCGTACGGCCGGGACGACGCTGCTCGTCGCCGGCGTCGTGTTCCTCGTCTACGACGCTTCGGGCTATCTCTTCGCCCTGATGATGCAAGACCCAACAGTCGGTGTCCGGATGCCACCGAACTACTCCTACTGGCACTGGCTCAACGAACCGCTGACCGTCAAGTGGCACGTTCTCAGCTTCGTGCCCATGATCCGATTCCTACCGGTCCTTTTCGCTCTCATCGCGGGCGGGATGATTCAGATCTTCCTGTGGGACGTGACCTTCCATCTCGGCTTCCTGATCTTCATCGCCCAGGTCGTCCTGAACTTACTCGCCATGATCGTCCTGTCGTTCGCGTTCAACATCGGAATTAGCCTGTACGCGAAGTACGCCGGCCCAGTGACGCACCAGCGGCCGCACGAACGGCACGCCGAGTCGCAGCCGCCGGAGCCGGAGCCGAAACACCTCGATCACCTGCGGCAGCGGGTAGAGGAGTTACCTCCGGAACGCGGCCCGGTCTGGCGACGGTTGGCCGCGGGGTGGCAGTCGATCAACAAATCGCTCGAACCGATGTATACGGCACTCGAGCCGGCAACCCGACTCCTACCGGAACCAGAACAGGACTTCCTGAACGCGGGCGGCTGGCTGCTAGTACCACCGGCCTTACTCGGACTTTGGCGACTGCTCCGCCGCAACCGCCACCGGCACAAGAACCGGGGCCGGCGGAAGGTCCCGCGTGCACAGGTCGAGCCGCGGGTTCGGCTCGCGAACGTGGCCGACGCACTGACTGGCCTCGGCCCACGGCAACTGACCGTCAACGGCGTGCCGGGCCGGTTGCGGCTCGTCGTCATGGCCGGCGAAGGCGGGTTGCCGGCCGGGACGCACACCAAGCTGCTTGACGACATCTTGCCCGGCCTTGGATCTGTCGCAGCCAACGATTCGCCGCGTGTCGAGGTGTGGACGGACACGTCGGCCCGCAACAACTTCCGCGGAGCGTTCGCCAACGGCATCGAGTTCCCGGAGCCGGCTGGCACGGCGTCGCGCTGGCGGCTGCTCGCCGGCGATGTCGCCGGGCCGTCGGGACCATTGCACCTCGGGTTAGCCGTCCTTGGCATCGAGCCGACCGAAACGCGGGTCACCGACGTGCCGGCCGGGCAGTGGGCGAGCGTGCTGGGCTTGCGCGACGTCCCGAAGTCCGAACAGAACTGGTAGGGGTTCGCCAATGAACGTCTTGGTCGTCGATGTCGGCGGGACGCACGTCAAGTTGCTCGCTACCGGGCAAACGGAGCGGCGCGAGTTCCCATCCGGCCGGACGCTGACAGCCGCGGGCATGGTGGCCGGCGTCAAGCAAGTGGCCAACGGCTGGGCGTACGAGGCCGTCTCCATCGGCTATCCCGGCCCGGTATTGCACGGTCGCCCGGTTGCGGAGCCGAACAACCTCGCGCCGGGTTGGGTCGGCTTCGACTTTGCGACCGCGTTTGGCTGCCCGGTGAAAGTGGTCAACGACGCGGCACTGCAAGCCCTGGGCGGCTACCAGGGCGGCAAGATGCTATTCCTCGGCCTGGGCACCGGCCTCGGCTCGACGCTCATCGTCGACGGCATCGTCGAGCCGATGGAACTCGGACACCTCCCGTATAAGAAAGGCACTTACGAAGACTACGTCGGCCTACGCGGCCTGGACCGACTCGGGAAGAAGAAGTGGCGGCTGCGGGTGGCCGAGGTGGTGGCCAAGCTGGTCGCCGCTCTCGAACCCGACGACGTGGTGCTGGGCGGTGGTAACGTCAAGAAGCTAAAGGAACTGCCGCCGGGCTGCCGGGCCGGTGACAACAACAACGCCTTTCTCGGCGGCTTCCGCCTGTGGGAGACGCCGGACGCCGACAAGCCCGAGCCGCCGCCCGTCCTGAAAGCCAAGGTTCCCGCGAAACGGAGACGCCGATGACCGCCGCCGTCGCACCGCTCGCCGACCGCCCCGCGTGGAAGGCCCTGCACAAGCACTACGAGCAGGTTCGTAGCCTGCACCTACGGAAAATGTTCGCCGACGACCCGGGCCGTGGCGAGCGGCTGACGCTCGAAGCGGTCGGCCTGTACTTCGACTACTCGAAGAACCGTGTCACCGACGAGACGCTCAAACTGCTCCTGCAACTGGCCGACGAGTCCGGACTCCGTGGCCGGATCGACGCCATGTTCCGCGGCGACAAGATCAACGTCACCGAGAACCGGGCCGTCCTGCACACCGCCCTCCGCGCCCCGCGCGGCGCGTCGGTCGTGGTAGACGGCGAGAACGTGGTGCCGCACGTCCACGCCGTCCTCGACAAGATGGCCGAGTTCGCCAACCGCGTCCGCGGCGGCGGGTGGACGGGGCACACCGGCAAGCGGATCAAGAACGTCGTCAACGTCGGCATCGGCGGCTCCGACCTCGGGCCGGTAATGGCCTACGAGGCATTGAAGCATTACTGCGACCGGTCGATGACGTTTCGCTTCGTCTCGAACGTCGACGGCACCGACTTCGCCGAGGCGACCCGCGACCTCGACCCGGCCGAGACGCTGTTCGTCATCTCGTCGAAGACGTTCACGACCCTGGAAACGATGACCAACGCCCACACGGCCCGCGACTGGGCGCTCAAGGCGTTCGGCGGCAACGTCGCGGCGGTGGCGAAGCACTTCGTCGCGGTTTCGACGAACGCGGCGAAGGTGAGCGAATTCGGCATCGACACGGCCAACATGTTCGGCTTCTGGGATTGGGTCGGCGGTCGGTACTCGATGGACTCGGCCATCGGCCTCTCGACGATGCTCGCCGTGGGGCCGGACAACTTCCGGGCGATGCTCGCCGGCTTCCACGCGATGGACGAACACTACCGCACCGCCCCGTTCGCCAAGAACCTGCCCGCCCTGCTCGGCCTGCTCGGCGTCTGGTACGCCGACTTCTTCGGGGCGCAGACGGTCGCCGTCTTGCCGTACGAGCAGTACCTGAAGCGGTTCCCGGCGTACCTGCAACAGTTGACGATGGAGAGCAACGGCAAGTCGGTCACGCTGGCCGGCACGCCCGTTGAGGCGGCGACCGGCCCGGTCTACTGGGGCGAGCCGGGGACGAACGGCCAGCACTCGTTCTACCAGTTGATCCACCAGGGCACCCACCTGATTCCGTGCGACTTCCTCGGGTTCGGAAAAACGCTCAACCCTCTCGGCCGGCACCACGACATTCTGATGGCCAACGTCTTCGCCCAGGCCGAGGCGCTGGCCTTCGGCAAGACAGCGGAGGAAGTCCGGGCCGAGGGCACCGCACCCGCGATCGTGCCGCACCGCGTCTTCGAGGGCAACCGCCCGTCGAACACCATCCTCGCCGACGAACTCACACCAGCGGCACTCGGCAAACTGGTCGCGCTGTACGAGCATTCGGTGTTCACGCAGGGCGTGATCTGGAACATCGACTCGTTCGACCAGTGGGGCGTCGAACTGGGCAAGGTGCTGGCCCAACGGATCGTCCCCGAACTGGAAGCCGCGACGGAACCGAAGCTGGCACACGACAGTTCGACGAACGCTTTAATCCGGCGATACCGGGCGCTCAAGAAATAACCCCGTTTCGCGACGCTTCGCAGAAGCGTTCGCACCGGACGCTTCTGCGAAGCGTCGCTAACCGCGATTCGAAGGAGTCCGCGATGCAACTCGGAATGATCGGCCTCGGCCGCATGGGCGCAAACATGGTTCGCCGGCTCCTCAAGGGCGGCCACACCTGCGTGGCGTTCGACCGCTCGCAGCAAGCCGTCGAAGGGCTAGCCAAGGAAGGCGCGACCGGGGCGTCGGCCCTCAAGGACTTCGTGAGCAAGCTGGAAAAGCCGCGGGCCGTCTGGCTCATGGTCCCCGCGGCCGTCGTGGACCAGTCGATCGCCGACCTTGTGCCGCTGTTGGAGCCCGGCGACATCCTTATCGACGGCGGCAACTCGTACTACATCGACGACATCCGTCGGGCTAAGGAACTCGCGGCGAAGAAGATCCACTACGTCGATGTCGGCACGAGCGGCGGCGTGTGGGGCCTGGAGCGCGGCTACTGCATGATGATCGGCGGCGAGGACGCGGTGGTGAAGCGGCTCGACCCGATCTTCGCAACGCTGGCCCCCGGCGTCGGCAGCATCGCGAAGACGCCTGGCCGGGAGAAGGCCGGCGGCACGGCCGAGAAGGGCTACCTGCACTGCGGGCCAAACGGGGCCGGGCACTTCGTCAAGATGGTTCACAACGGCATCGAGTACGGCATCATGGCCGCGTACGCCGAGGGCTTCGGCATCCTCAAGGCCGCCAACGTCGGCAAGAAGGACCACGTCGTCGACGCCGAGACGACGCCGCTCCGCGACCCCGAGCACTACCAGTACGACTTCCACCTGCCGGACGTGGCCGAGGTCTGGCGGCGCGGCAGCGTCATCGCGTCGTGGCTGTTGGACCTGACCGCGAACGCGCTCATCAAAGACCCGGCCCTGGCCGGCTTCGGCGGGCGGGTGTCGGACTCCGGCGAAGGCCGGTGGACACTTAAGGCCGCCATCGACGAGGGCGTGCCGGCGCACGTCCTGACGGCGTCCTTGTACGAGCGGTTCGCGTCCCGCGGCGAGGCCGACTTCGCGAACAAGCTGCAGTCGGCGGCCACGCTTCGAGTTCGGCGGGCACCACGAGAAGCCCGCGAAGTAACGGCCGGTTCGCGACGCTTCGCAGAAGCGTGGACGCTTCTGCGAAGCGTCGCGAACCGGAGGAGTTTCCCCATGCAGATCGAAGTCCTCCCCGACGACAAGGCGGTCGCCGCGAAGGCGGCGGCGGTCGTGGCCGCGGCGGCGCGGGACGCGGTCGTCGCCAACGGCCGGTTCGTGTTCGCCGTCAGCGGCGGGCACACGCCGTGGATGATGCTCAAGGCGCTCGCCGGCGAGAAGGTGCCGTGGGAGCAGGTCCACATCGTCCAGGTGGACGAGCGGGTCGCCCCGCCCGACCACGCCGACCGCAACCTCACGCACCTCCGCGAGAGCCTGCTGTCGCGGGTGCCGCTCAAGCCGGAGCAGGTCCATGCCATGCCGGTCGAGGCGGCCGATCTGAAGGCCGCGGCCGCGAGCTATGCCAAGACGCTCGCCGAGATCGCCGGGTCGCCGCCGGTCATCGACCTCGTTCACCTCGGCCTCGGCCCCGACGGCCACACGGCATCGCTGGTGCCCGGCGACCCGGTCCTCGACGTGATCGACGCCGACGTGGCGGTGACCGGCGTCTACCAGTGGCGGGTGCGGATGACCCTGACGTACCCGGCCATCAACCGCGCTCGCCGCGTCCTCTGGCTCGTGACCGGCGGCGAGAAGGTCGGCATGTTGGCCAAGCTCCGCGCAGCCGACAGGTCGATCCCGGCCGGTCGGGTGCGGCAGGACGACGCGCTGATCCTCGCGGACGCCGCCGCGGTCGGCGGGCATGCATGAGTTCGTCGCCAGTTTGCGGAGTCGTCATGAAGCGCCTTCCACTTCTCGCGCTCGGCGGCATCCTCGTGATCGCCGCATCGGCCGTTGGCGATCCGCCAATCGTGCCGACCAAGTCCGCCTTGCAAAACCAAGCGGAGCGCTGTCGCCAATTGCTCAAGACAGGCATCGTTGACTTCTACCTGCCGGCGTGCGTCGACGCGGCGAACGGCGGCTACCTAGAAAACCTGCGGGGCGGCAAGTTCGCACCGACGGGCGAGAAGTTCGCCACGCTTCAAGCCCGGCAGTTGTGGTTCTTCAGCACGCTCGCCGAGGCCGGCATCGAGCGCGACGCCTCTCTGGCCGCGGCCAAGACGGGGTTCGACTTCCTGGAAGCGAAGTTCCGCGACGTCAAGCACGGCGGCTACTTCGCCAAGGTCAGCGATGCCGGCCAGCCGACCGACCGGCGAAAGCACGTTTACTTGAACGCCTTCGTCCTCTACGGCCTGTCGGCTTACCACCGCGCGACCGGCGACCGGGCCGCACTCGCCGCGGCCAAGGACCTCATCGGCGTCCTCGACGAAAAGGCTCACGACGCGGCCCACGGCGGGTACACCGAGTTCTTCCAGGAGGACTGGACACCGATTACCGATCGTCGGGTCACGTCGTTCATCGGGCCGGGTGGCACCAAGACGTTCAACACGCACCTGCACGTCCTGGAGGCACTCACCGAACTTTATCGCGTCTGGCCGAATCCGGGAGTCCGCCGCCGGCTTGACGAACTGCTCGTTATCAACATGTCCACGATCCGCCTGCCCGAGTTCGGCTGCAACGTGGACGGCTTCCTGCCCGACTGGACGCCGATCGACAGCCGGCAGAACCGCCGCGCCAGCTACGGGCATGACATCGAAGGTGCGTGGCTGTGCCTCGACGCGGCTCGCGTCCTGGGACATCCGCCGGCTCTCTACCGGTCGTGGGCCGAGGGCGTGGTCGGGTACAGCGTCAAGCATGGCTACGACCGGGCGAACGGCGGCTTCTTCTACACCGGCCCGCTCGGTCAGTCGGCCGACGACACCAAGAAGGAATGGTGGGTCCAGGCCGAGGCGCTCGTGTCGATGCTCGAAATGTACAAGCTGACCGGCAAATCCGAGTACTACGAGATGTTCGCCGGAACGCTCGAATTTGTCGAGAAGCACCAGGCGTCGAAGGACGGCAGTTGGTGGGCGTCGCGCAAGGCCGACGGGTCGCCGTTGAACCAATCGCGGACGTCGATGTGGCAGGGCGCGTACCACAACGGGCGGTCGATGCTCCTGTGTGCAAAACTGCTTGATGCGCTGGCCGCGAAAGCGAAGGATTAGCGGCCGCTCACCCTTTCTTCAGTATCCCCTCGGTTTCGAGGAACTCGTAGAACCGCTGCGGCCACGCCTCGGACGGCTTGCCAGTCGCCCTGGCCGGACGAAGGCCGAACCCATGCCCGGTCTTCGCATAGACGTGCAACTCCGACGACACGCCGGCCTTCTTGAGCGCCTGGTAGTGTTCGACCAGCACGTTCACCGCCCCGTCCTCGTCGCCGACGACGATGAAGGTCGGCGGGGCGTTCTCCTTCGTGACCGCCTGCCCACGGATGCCGAGCGGGCCAGAGTAAACGAGTGCTTGAAAGTTTGGCATGGCGCTCTGGCGCTCCACCGGGTCGTCGACCGACTCGTTGCCTTTCTCTGCCTTACGGCAGACCATCGCCACTACCTCGCCACCGGCCGAGAACCCCATCATGCCGACACGGTTCGGATCGATGCCCCACTCCTTCGCCCGGCTGCGGACGAGCCGGACGGCCCGCTGGCCGTCCTGCGGAGCATGGTCAGCCAATTTGTAAGGCGAGCCTTGCTCCCGCGCCAGCCGATAGCGCAGTACAAATGCCGCCACGCCCCGCTCGGCCAACCACTGGGCCACGTTCTCACCTTCGTGCTTCACCCATAACTCGCGATGCCCGCCGCCGGGGGCGATCACGACGGCCGCGCCCGTTGCCTTGTCCTTCGGCGGCAGGAAGATGGTCAGATAGGGGTTGTGAATACCCGTAGTACGGTATTCGCCGCTGGCGTTCTGCCGATCGCGGACCTCCTTCTCGTCCTTGCGGGATTCGAAGCCGGGTGCGCCTTTGTCCCACAGCGGCACGACCGGCGGCTCATCGGCCGCGCGGGCGAAGGTGCAGACGAATAGGGCGACGAGGGAGAGGAGGGGTCGCACGGGTGTCTCCGGTGGAATGAACCGCGGCGTGAGTGTGTTGTGTAGGGTGGGCCGAGTGGAGCGAGGCCCACCGCGAAGCGGGTGGCCTCAGGGTCCGCGGTGGGCCTCGCTCCACTCGGCCCACCCTACGGAACTGTCCTGTGTGGTTGGCCGGTTAGACGTTCGTCAGAAGCCCCGTCGAGTCGCCGAAGCGATCGACCTTCGTCGCCCCGAGCGCGTGGGCCATCGTCAGGAACAGGTTTGTCAACGGCTTCGAGCCGTGCTTGATGTACCGGCCAGTCTGAAATGCCCCGCCGGCGCGGCCGGCCAGGACCACTGGCAGATTGGCGTGCGTATGTCGGTTGCCGTCGGCGTTGCCGCTCCCGTAGACGATCATCGAGTTGTTGAGCAGCGACGTGCCGTCCGCATCCTTCAACGCTTCGAGCTTCGTCAAGAACTTGGCGAACTGTCCCGCGTACCACAAGTCGATGTCGGCCACCTTGTCGATCCAGTCCTTGCGGTTCTGGTGGTGTGTCAGGTCGTGGTGCCCCTCGCTAATGCCGATGTGGTCGAACGAGCGGTTGCTGCCGTCGTGGGCCAACAAGAGCGTGGCCACCCGCGTCGAGTCAGTCTGGAACGCCAGAGCCATGATGTCGAACATGAGTTGAATGTGGTCGCCATAGTCACCCGGCACACCGGCCGGGGTATCCACGGCCGGGTCCGGCACTTTGCCGAACCGCTCGGCCTTCTGGATGCGTGTCTCGATCTCGCGGACGCCAGTCAGGTACTCGTCGAGCTTCGGCCGGTCAGCCCCGGCCAACCGCTTCTGCATGGCGCGGGCGTCGTCCAGCACGAAATCGAGGACCGACTTGTCCTCCTGTTGCCGGCGGGCGAGGTTGGCGGTCCGTTCGCCCGGTTTACCGTCACCGAAGAGCCGCTCGAACGCCCGGCGTGGATTGGACTCGGCCGACTTCGGCGTACTCTGCGAACTCCATGCGAGGTTGAACTGGTACGCGCACGAGTAGCCGGAGTCGCAGCCGCCGCTCTTCGGCGCGGCCTCGCACGACAGTTCCAACGACGGAAACCGCGTCAGGTGCCCGACTTCTTTCGCCAAAACCTGGTCAAACGACACGCCGGCGCGAATGTCGGTGGCGCTCTTCTTGAGACGGACGCCGGTGAGAAACGTGCCGTTGGCCCGAGCATGGTCACCGCCACCGTCTGGACCGGCTTCGGCCGACTTGTGATCGAGTCCACCGAGGACTTGCAACGAGTCCTTATGTTTCCCAAGCGGCGCGAGCGTTCGACTCCACTTGAAGTCGCTTACTTCGCCCGTCGGCCACCACGCTGCCGGAATCGCTCCGTTCGGGAAATACACGAATGCCGTGCGGAGAGGGTTGCCCGAAACAGTCGTCGCAAGCTTCGATAATTCGCCGGCTACCAGGCGGGCCGGCCGAAGCGACTCCAACAGCGGCAGAGCAACGGACGTCCCGACGCCGCGGAGGAAGTGTCGGCGAGTAAGCATAGGCAATTCCCCGTTCTTCGACGAATCCCGACCGCTAGAGCGGTAGGATGCAATCTCTGAGTCGCTGGTAGTACCACCCTCGATCTGTCGGCCGGCGTTCGCCAGTCACTTCCGCCGTCGTTGAAACGCCGGCGATTCGACGATTCCCGAGATCAGAACCGATGGGCGGCCTTTTACGTCATCTAACTTCTCGACAATCTCGTCGACCGTGTGAGTGTCGTTGTACTCCGGTCCACGACCCAAGGCGTAAATGAGCATTTTCTCTGTTATGCACCGGTAGAAATCAAGCCGGCGATCGGTCGCTAGAACGTGCTTCAACCCGCGCACGTCCTTGAACGACTCTCCGGAAAGCAACTCTCCTGACGACTCGATGGATTGACCAAGTTCCTTGTCGCGCCAGCGACCGAGCGCGTTGAAATTCTCAAAGGCTAGGCCAAGGGGGTCCATCCGATTGTGGCACGAACTACAAAGCGCGTCGGCTCGGTGCAGTTTGAGAGATTCTCGCAGCGTCGGTGGCTTGCCTTTGATCGCGGCGGAGGATTCTTCAAGTGTCGCAACATCGGGTGGGGGTGGCGGTGGCGGTGTCCCAAGGAGGTTTTCGAGAATGTATAAGCCTCGCTTGACCGGCGAAGTTCGATCCGGATTCGAGGTAAGGATTAGAACGGCCGCTTGGGTCAGAATGCCGCCCCGTGGGCTATCCGGTGGCAGCGTCACCTTTCGCATCTGATCGCCGGTGACACCGTTAATGCCATAATGGCGGGCAAGTCGCTCGTTCAGAAACGTGTAATCGGCGTCGACAAGTTCGAGCAAGCTGCGATTCTCGCGCACGATGTACTCAAACGTCAGCTCCGTCTCTTGGCGCATGGCTCGCCGGAGATCGCCGGTGAGTTCAAACTGAGCGAACCGGCGGAAACCACCGAAGAACGCTCCGCGAGCGGCTTCAAGTTCCTTCTTCTCGTCCGGCGTCAGTGAATCCGGAGCCTTGCGGCTGAGTTCCCGAAACCGCGCCCGGCGCTCCTGAGCCTTTGGGTCAGGGACCTCGTCCTTCGCAAGAACCGCGGCCGCGTTGACGTTCACGGTGTCAATACCACGAGCTTGTAACCACTGGCCGGCGAAGTTCTTTACGAATTCGCTCGACCGGCGGTCGGCAAGCATCCGCGTCACTTCGGCTGACAGGTTTTGCCGGAGCTTCCCGTCGGCCGCGAGGCGCAGCAGCCCGTCATCAGGCATCGATGACCACAGAAAGTACGAAAGCCGCGAAGCGAGCGAATACTCGTCGAGCAATGGGAACGGATCGGTCGAGTTGGCGACCGGCACCTCCTCACGGAACAGAAACCGCGGCGATGCAAGGACTACGACCATGGCCTTGGCAAATGTGGCTTCGTAGCTCGTCCCGGACTTAGCGGCCGATGCTTCGACGAAATCGACGAGACGGTCCAGCGTGGCAGCGTCCACGGGTCGTCGGAAAGCACGGCTCGAAAAACTGGCGAGCAGCTTGCGCGTGTAGGCCTGTCGGTCCGTGACGTCTGACGGCACGTCGCCGGGAAAGAACTTCTCGTGGTTCGCCGGGCGGACCCAATGCTCCTTCGCCATCGGCCCGCGGACAGTAACGGCTTGGATTCGCAGCGTCAGATTGCGGACCTGCCGTTCCTTCGGCGTGAGCGGCTCAACTTCGACAGTGAATTCCTGCGGGCCGGCCGTCCACTCCTGATCGTACTCGAAGTGATACGTCTTGCCGCCCTGCCGAACAAACTCCTGCGTGAGCAACGGCTTTCCGTTTGCCTTAAATGTCAATCGGCACTTGTTGTAATCGAACTGCCCATCCACGAATGTCTCGTTTGCCGTCAAGTCGAGGAGAAGCCGATAGCTCCCAGCGTGCTCGGCTTGGTGGGTGTATGTCGCCGTCGCCGCTTTGACATAGGGCAAAGCGAGCGGCCCATCGAGTGGGCCAACCGGCTTAGCATCAGTGGTCGCAAACGCTCGCCCGGCAATTCGCCGTTCTACGGGCACGCGTGGCTCGATCGGCACAGCCTTGTAGATCACCTCCTTGGCCGCGGCAATGTACTTTTCGAGCAAGAGCGGCGACAGCGTGAGAACGTCACCGATGTTGTCAAAGCCATGTCCGGTGTCGTCGGGCGGGAACTCCGCGGTCGCGTTGAAATCGACGCCAAGCAAGTCACGGATCGTGTTGCGATACTCCGTCCGATTCAACCGGCGAATCGTCACACGGCCAGGATCGGGGTTCTTCGGATCGATCGCGAAAGCCGAGTACTTGATCCACGATTCGATGTGACCCATTTGCTCGGCCGACGGATGGTCCTTGCCCTTCGGGGGCATCATGCCAGCCCGCATTGCCTTAAGCACCTTTTGCCACAGTTCGCGATCCCCGAGCAAAAGGTTCAGCCCGTCGCCCTCTGCCTCCAGGACGACGTTGCCCTTCTTGGTCGAGGCACTGTGGCAACTGACACAGAATTGCTCAACGATCGGCTCGACCGACTTCCGGTAGTCGGCCAAGCCAGACGGGGACATTCCGGCTGCGTCAGAAAGGCCCGCAAATGTCAAATAAATGCAGGAGAGGCGACCCACCGCGCACAACCACTGCTTCCGATGTGAGATCTGAGTGACAGCATCGGCAGGTGAGGTCATGGTCTCTCCGCAGGCAGGACGACCCCGCGTGGTCCGTTTTACGGACAGTAGAGGAGTGTTCGCGGTTTTGGCAGGCTCGCGCGCACCAACTTATAGACCAGCCCGAAATGATACCAGAACCGAACGAGTGCCTTCGTGAAAAATTGATGAGAGAGCCGTGTGACAAAACGCCTCCCTGACTCACGGACCACGCCTCTTCGTCACAGTCGTGTCGTTTCGTCACACTCGATCCTAGCCCGACATTGCTCGGAAAGCGACTTCGTACTCCCATCAGGAGGCACATTCAAAAAATGCCGGCCTCATCAGTGTCATCAACTGCGCCCGAGGAAAGGGCCGCCACTGGATTCGGCGATACGCTCCCTCACATCCTCCAATGTGAACGGCGTGGATATGGCATTACAGTTGCACCTTATCAGGCACCGCATGTCTAAGTTGGTAGGACCGGATCATCACTGGTTACGGCTTGTATCCACAAGTCGCGACGCAAGGAGATGGGCATGACGAACAGCCGGTTCATTTCCTGGTTTCGGGACATCGGTATTGCCGACGTCGGCCTGGTTGGCGGCAAAAATGCCTCGTTAGGTGAGATGTACCGCGAGCTGACTCCAAGGGGCATCCGAGTTCCGAACGGGTTCGCGATCACCGCCGAGGCCTACCGTCACTTCCTGAGTGCCGGTGGCCTAACCGAGCGGCTTCGGGCCACATTGGATGGCCTTGATACTCGCAATCTGACCGACTTGGCCCATCGTGGCCGCAACCTACGCGAGGCGATCCTGGCCACGCCACTTCCCAACGATCTCCGGGAGGCGATCACACTGGCGTACGCGGACCTTTGTCGCGAATACGGACCGGAAATCGACACGGCCGTTCGCTCGAGCGCGACCGCCGAGGATCTGCCCACGGCAAGCTTTGCCGGTCAGCAGGAGTCCTTTCTCAACGTCCGTGGCGAGCGAGCACTCGTCGAAGCCTGCCGCCAGTGCTTCGCCTCGCTATTTACCGACCGAGCAATCTCGTATCGGGTGGATCGCGGGTTCGACCATTTTTCTGTGGCCCTCTCTGTCGGCGTTCAGCGAATGGTCCGTTCGGACCTGGGGGCCGCCGGTGTGCTGTTTACCCTCGATACGGAAAGCGGATTCCCGAACGTCGTGCTATTAAACAGCGCCTATGGCCTGGGCGAAAGCGTCGTCAAGGGGCGTGTCGATCCGGACGAGTTCCTGGTCTTTAAGCCCACCCTCAAAATGGGTCTTCAACCGATCCTCAAACGCGAGATCGGCGCGAAACAGGAGAAGTTGATCTACGCCACGCGCGGCGGTCACACCACGCGCAGCGTCCCAGTTCCCCAGAACGATCGCATGCGACTCAGCTTGAACGATGACGAGGTTCTGACACTGGCGCGGTGGGGCTGTCTCATCGAGGACCACTACTCGGCCAGGGCCGGCCATCCCGTCCCGATGGACATCGAGTGGGCGAAAGACGGGCGGACGGGAGAACTGTACATCCTGCAAGCTCGTCCCGAGACGGTCCACGCTCAGGCACGAGAAGCAACGAGCCTTGAGACCTACCAGCTCCAAGGGAAAGGACCTGTGTTGCTCAAAGGCCGTAGCGTTGGGCAGAAGATCGGTGCTGGGCCGGCGCGAGTCATCGGCAGCGTCGAAGACTTGCAGTGCTTCAAGCCCGGCGATGTGCTGGTGGCGGATATGACCGACCCCGACTGGGAGCCGACCATGAAGATGGCCGCGGCGATCGTCACCAACCGGGGCGGTCGTACGTGCCATGCCGCGATCGTGAGTCGCGAAATTGGCGTGCCCTGTGTCGTGGGAACCGAAAGGGCGACCGTGGCACTGAAGAGCGGTCAGAACGTCACCGTCTCGTGCGCCGAGGGCGAAGTTGGCCTCGTGTACGATGGAATCGTGCCGTTTGCCCGTCAGAGCCTCGATGTCGGTAGCCTTGCGCGGCCTCGGACCCAGGTGATGATGAACGTCGGAAACCCCGACCGTGCATTCTCTCTTGCGTCCTTGCCCAACGATGGTGTGGGTCTGGCACGGATCGAATTCATCATCTCGAGCGCCATCCAGGTTCACCCGCTCAGCTTGACGCGTTTTGCCAGCCTGCCCGACGGCCCCGCCAAAGACAAGATCGCCGAACTAACCCGCCATTGCGCCGACAAGACCGCCTACTTCGTCAACCGGCTCGCGGAAGGCGTTGGACAGATCGCCGCGGCGTTCTACCCCAAGGACGTGATCGTGCGTCTTTCGGACTTCAAGTCAAACGAATACGCAGGCCTACTTGGCGGCGAGCCGTTTGAGCCGAAGGAGGAGAATCCGATGATCGGATTCCGTGGCGCGTCACGCTACTACGACGATCGCTACCGGGAAGGCTTCCTCCTCGAATGCCAGGCGATGAAAAAGGTTCGCAACGAGATGGGTCTGACCAATGTCAAACTCATGGTTCCGTTCTGCCGCACGGTTGAAGAAGGCCGCAAGGTGCTCGCTGTCATGGAGGAAGCGGGCCTGCGACGTGGCGACAATGGGCTGGAGGTCTACGTCATGTGCGAGATCCCCGCCAACGTCATCCTCACTGAAGCGTTCGCCGAGATCTTCGACGGGTTCTCGATTGGGTCGAACGATCTAACACAACTGACACTGGGACTGGATCGCGATTCCGAGATCGTTGCCCACCTCTTCGATGAGCGTAACCCAGCGGTGATGCAGCTGATTCGGGACGTGGTTCGGCGAGCGCGGGCCTGTGGCCGCAAGATCGGCATCTGCGGGCAAGCACCCAGCGACTATCCGGAGTTTGCCCGGTTCCTCGTTGCCTGTGGCATCGACAGTATCTCGCTCAACCCGGACACCGTGCTGAAGACAATGCGAGAGATCGCCGAAGCGGAAGGGGAGTTGTCCCAGGGCACGCCCAAGCCGTAACTGGCCAACTTTCTGGGTGACGGATCGTACGAAAGGCGCAGTATTGATGTCCGATGTCGATTGTCGCATCCTGCCGAAGCCGCGCCTCAACGACCTCATCCGCCTGCTAGCCGATGAGGGCTTGGAAGTGATCGGCCCACGCATCGAACAAGGCGCAATCGTCTACGCTCCGCTCAAGTCTGCGAACGACCTACCGATCGGCTGGACCGATCGACAAGCCCCGGGCTCCTACCGGATCGAGAGGCGAGACGACAGCGCTTTCTTTGGATTTGCGGTGGGACCACATTCGGGGAAGAAGTACCTTTTTCCGCCCGAGTTGCGGCTCTGGCAGGCCAAGCGAACGACCCTTGGATTCGATGTTCTGCCGGAAGCGACTAACCCGCCACCTCGCGCGATCCTTGGCGTTCGCGCCTGCGAGCTACACGCCATTGCCGTACAGGATCGCGTCTTCCTCAATCGCGATGGTCGATTCACCGATCCATATTACGCCGCCGCCCGTGGCAACCTGTTCCTGATTGCCGTCGAGTGCGAGTATCCCGCCGCTACCTGCTTTTGCACGTCGATGGGCACTGGCCCGTCCGTACAGCAGGAGCGGATTCCTGGTTTTTCCGCGAAGCACGACGAAGACACGACGCCTGACGCAAGCGGTTCAACTCGGACGCCACTTCCCATGGCGACACCGGTGCCACCGCCGACATCTTCGACCCAATCGCCCTCGGTTTGCGACCTTGTCCTGACCGAACTCGACGATGCGTTTGTCGCCCGAGCGATCAGTCCGGCCGGGCAAGGAATCCTCGATCGGCTAGCGCTGGCCGAGGCATCGAGCGAATCCGTCGCGGAGGCACGAGGGCGCATCGAGACGGCCGCCCATGCCATGGGACGAACGCTCGATGTGACCGATGTTCGCGGCCTGTTGCATCGCAATCAGGACCATCCCCGCTGGGACGTTGTGGCAGAGCGATGCCTGTCGTGTACCAATTGCACACTCGTATGTCCGACCTGCTTCTGTTCAACTGTTGAAGACGTTTCAGACCTGGAACTGGAAAATGCCGAACGGATACGTCGCTGGGACAGTTGCTTCAATCCCGATTTCGCTCGTGTTCACGGAGGCAACTTCCGTCCCAGTGTTCGCGGTCGCTATCGGCAATGGTTGACGCACAAGTTTGCGTCGTGGTTCGACCAATTTGACTTATCCGGTTGCGTGGGTTGCGGGCGATGCATCACTTGGTGTCCGGTCGGCATCGATGTAACTGAGGAAATCGGGGCAATTCGAGGTACGGAAGGCCAGCAGCGGGAGAAAAAGCCATGACCGAACCAGTACCTCCGAGCGAACTTGCCAATCACCCATTCATCCAAGGATTGGAGGATCGTCATCGCGTTCTTCTGGCTTCGGGTGCGAGGAACTTCACGGCCTCTGCCGGCGACTACCTGGCTCGTGAAGGCGACCCGGCACACGCATTCTACCTGGTGCAGTTCGGCCACGTGGAGATTGGCTCGCACCTCGCCGAACGGGGAGCGACACCGATCCAAACCGTCGGACCCGGCGAGGTCGTCGGCTGGTCCTGGCTGTTGCCCCCCTACCACTGGCAGTTCGATGCCCGTGCTGTCGATGCCGTATCAGGCTTGGCATTCGACGCGGACTGGCTGCGCGAGCAATGCGAGCGAGACCACGAGTTCGGATATCAGTTGCTCAAGCAGCTCCTGATCGTGGTTGGAAGGCGATTGGCGGCCGCTAGGATTCAGCGGTTCGACATCTACAAGTAATGCCGGATGGTGCGTCTTGATCGTTGACGACCAACACTCGAAAGCCCCGCTTCCGCCGATGATACCGACGGTCGTTCGCGTTCGCGAACGAATACAGGAGTCGCACGACACGTTTACGCTGATTCTCGAAGCTCCGGTCGGGTTTCAATTCCAGCCCGGCCAATTCAACATGCTGTACGCCTTCGGAATAGGCGAAGCAGCGATTTCTCTGAGCGGCGACCCGTCTAACCGACAGACCGTGACTCACACAATTCGTGCGGTCGGTTCGGTGACTTGTGCCCTGGCCGAGCTTCGGCCGGGAGCGGCAGTCGGAATGCGGGGCCCTTTCGGCAGTGCGTGGCCGACCGAGTCCATGCGAGGCCACGACGTGGTGATCGTTGCTGGGGGAATCGGTCTGGCACCTCTGCGCCCGATCCTCTACCACCTGTTGAGGAATCGAGAGGACTACGGCCGAGTCGCCCTGCTTTATGGCGCTCGCACTCCGAGCGATGTACTCTATTCGGCCGACCTGGATCTGTGGCGGAAGTGCCACGATTTCCAAGTACTCGTAACAGTGGATCGCCATGAAGGCTCGTGGCGCGGCTCGGTTGGTCTGGTAACGACACTGTTCCCGAGTGTGGAATTCGATCCGCAACGAACGATCGGTCTGATGTGCGGTCCCGAGGTGATGATGCGATTCGTCCAGCGCGAGTTCGCAACCCACGGCATGAGTGACGATCGGGTTTATCTCTCGCTCGAACGGAACATGCAGTGCGCCGTCGGATTCTGTGGACATTGCCAACTCGGGCCGGAATTCGTTTGCATGACAGGGCCTGTGTTTCGCTACGACCGGATCGCGACGATCTTCAACCTGCGTGAGGCCTAGCGATGGTACGAACGAATCGCAAGCCACGCATGGGAGTCTTCAAGTTCGCCTCGTGCGACGGCTGTCAACTTAGCCTCCTGGACTGCGAAGACGAACTGCTCGCCGTCGCCGGAGTGATTGAGATCGCCTATTTCCTCGAAGCCATTCGACGGCCGCTCGAAGGGGAGTTTGACTTGAGTCTGGTGGAGGGTTCCATCAGCTCGCCTGAGCAACTCGATCAGATTCGAGACGTACGCCGGCGGAGTCGTTACCTCGTAACGATCGGAGCCTGTGCAACGGCGGGCGGCATTCAGGCGCTGCGAAACTGGGGGCACGTCGAAGAGTACCTACAGATTGTTTATGCTCGGCCGGAGTACATTCAGACCCTGGCGACATCGACCCCTATTGCAGATCACGTGCCCGTGGACCTGGAGCTTCGCGGCTGCCCGATCAACAAGCGTCAACTGATCGATGTCATCGGCGCATTCCTGGCGGGCCGCCGGCCCAACGTCCCGAACCACTCGGTGTGCGTCGAATGCAAGCGGGCCAGCGTCGTATGCGTATTGGTCGCAGAGGGAACTCCGTGCCTCGGTCCCGTCACACACGCCGGCTGTGGGGCCATCTGTCCCGGATATGATCGTGGCTGTTACGGCTGCTACGGCCCGTCCAAGGGAGCCAACGTAGCCTCCCTCGCTCGTCAGTTTCAGTCGATGCGCATCCCCCTACCGACCATCGACAGAATGGTCCACACGTTCAACGCCTGGGCTCCGGAATTCCGCGCGGGGGCAACGTGCATTGGCGAGGACGACTCCCGTGTCTGACACCACCGGTAATCGAACCCGCACCATCACGGTTCAGGCCCTCGCTCGGGTCGAAGGCGAGGGTGCCCTGACGATTCGCATGCGCGACGGTCAGGTTGACGGTGTCGAATTGCGCATCTACGAGCCGCCTCGCTTTTACGAGGCGTTTCTCCGTGGTCGATCGCTGCACGAAGTGCCGGACATCACATCCCGCATCTGCGGCATCTGCCCGGTGGCGTACCAGATGTCGAGTGTCCATGCGATCGAGAACATACTTGGCGTGACCCTTCCACCGTCTTTACGGGCATTGCGACGGCTTCTCTACTGCGGCGAGTGGATCGAAAGCCACGTGCTTCACATCTACATGCTGCATGCTCCCGATTTCCTTGGGTTCGAAAGTGCGATTGCCCTGGCTCAGTCCAGCCCGGCAAACGCTGAATTGGTACGTCGGGCTTTGCGACTCAAGAAAGCCGGCAATCAGATCGTCCGCGTTGTGGGTGGACGAGACGTTCATCCAATCAATGTGCGAGTTGGTGGTTTCTATCGCGCACCTCGACCGGAGGAGCTAGCCGCATTGCGGCCCGAACTGGAATGGGCGCGGGACATGGCGATGGAGACCGTGCGCTGGTCGGCCCGCTTGCCGTTTCCGAACTTTGAAGACGACTATGAATTTGTCGCACTCCGGCATTCTGCCGAATACCCGATGAACGAGGGACGCATCGTCTCGAACCGTGGTCTCGACCTGGCCGCTGAGGAGTATCCCGACCAATTCGAGGAATACCAGGTTCCACATTCCAACGCCCTGCAAGCACGCCGACGTCTGCCAATCGATGGCCACGGTGCCTACGTCACGGGCCCTTTGGCTCGCTGGAACCTAAACGCAGATAAAGCACCGGTACTCGTGCAAGAGGCGGCGGTCAGCACTGGCATAGCGTTTCCCAATCGCAATCCGTTTGTCGGAATTGTCGCTCGTTCTCTCGAAGTGCTGTTAGCCTGCGACGAAGCGTTACGAATCGTTGACACTTACGAGCCGCCATCCGAACCGGTGGTAGAGTTTGAACTGCGAGCCGGGATTGGCCACGCCGTGACCGAAGCGCCCCGCGGCATCCTCTACCATCGATACGAGACGGATGCAGCCGGTCTCATCCGCGATGCCGTCATCGTTCCACCCACAAGCCAGAATCAACTCCAGATCGAGCGAGATCTGGCACGGATCGCTCCAGAACTCATCAATCTGCCCGAAGCAGACGCGGCACTTCAGGCCGAGAAGGTGATCCGCAACTACGATCCGTGCATCAGTTGTGCGACACATTTTCTCAAGCTCAAGGTCGAATCTCGATGACTTGGCCGCTCCCCATTCGCGTAATTGGCGTCGGCAGTTCGCAGGGCGACGACGCGCTGGCATGGGCTGTGACCAGCACCGCCCGCTCAGCACAAACCTGGGGACCGGAGATTGAGTTCCACGTCGTCGAAGGCGGCCAGCGACTCTTGGATATCCTCGACGGTACAGGTACGTTGCTCCTGATCGACGCTTTGGCACCGGGCGGATCGCCGGGCGCCATTCATCGATTCGAGTGGCCCGACCGCCGCGTTGACGTGCTTCGCCCCGGTTCGACCCACGACCTACGGCCGGCGGAAGCCCTGAAGCTCGCCGAAACGCTCGGCACATTGCCTCCATACGTCGCGATCTTTGGCATCGAGGCAGCCGCTGTCTATCCATCGCGAGAATTCAGCCCGGCGATCGCTACCGCCATCCCGGAGCTGGCGCGGAGGATCGTTACGGAACTGAACGCTTATGGTCCGTCCAGCGCCCGCAACACTGCGAAGGAGGCGCCCGATGCACGAAATGTCGCTACTGCGCGGGCTTTTGGCTCAGATTGATGAGCTGGCACGGAAGAACGGCGCGGGTCGTGTTTGTGTTGTGCGGTTAAAGCTGGGTCCTCTGGCCCACATCGAGCCGGACCACTTGCGCGAGCATTTCGTCGAAGCGGCACGGGGCACGGTTGCCGAGGATGCGCACCTGGATATCGAAACGACCGAGGAACTACACGAACTAACTCTGGAGAGCATCGACATCGCCTGCAACCCCAGTTGAGATGGACACCGAGCATGTTCCAGAAGATCCTTGTCCCCCTGGACCTGACCGAGAAGCACCAACCTGCACTGCGGATCGCTGCGGAACTGGCCCAACAGAGCAAGGGTGAGATAACGCTTTTGCACGTAATCGAGGTGATTCCTGGACTATCCCACGACGAAGAGCGCGATTTTTACGGCCGACTCGAACGCAGCGCACGCGACCATTTGAATCGATATGCCGCGACGCTGGCCAATCGGAATGTGCCCTGCCGGAACGAAGTTCGTTATGGCAATCGTGCGGGTGAAATTGCCCGGTTCGCGTCCGAAGAGGGTGCCGACCTGATCGTTCTCACCGCCCCTCGCATTGAGCCAGACAAGCCGGCAAGCTGGGGCAGCATGAGTTACAAGCTTGGCATCGTGGCCCACTGCCCGGTGTTGCTCGTCAAGTGACCCGGGTGGCGATGGGTCCAGGCCATGAGCCAGACGACAAGCCGCGGCGACACCGACGGCAAGCCACTTGTCCCACCAGATCGCACGGCCGCCCGCATCGTAGTTCACGGTCAGGTGCAGGGCGTCGGTTTTCGTCCGTTCGTCTATCGACTCGCACAGTTGTGTGAGCTTGGTGGCTCCGTGCGGAATGGCCCCGAAGGAGTCGCGATCGAGATAGAGGGGCGACCCGAAGACGTCGCTCGATTTTGCGAACGACTCGCGGTAGAAGCGCCTACCAACGCAAGGATCGACCGTCTATCCGTTGAACCTACCCTGCTCTCCGGACGTTCATCGTTTACCATTGATGACAGCGACGCCTCACCTTGTGCCGGGGCGCGTGTTCCTCGCGACCTGGGCACCTGTGCCGAGTGCCGAAGCGAGGTATTCGCCGCGTCAGATCGTCGTCGGAACTACGCCTTCACGAACTGTACCGCCTGTGGCCCACGCTATTCGATCGTCGAGGCCATGCCGTACGATCGCTCGTTAACGACGATGCGCGATTTCGCACTGTGCCGAGCCTGCGACATCGAATGCCACTCCGTTAGCAATCGGCGGTTTCACGCTCAGACGAACGCCTGTTCCGCGTGCGGCCCCCAAGTGGCCCTCATGGATGCGCATCGACGAGTGGTTGCCGGTCAGGACGATGCCGTCGTTGCCGCTGCCTCGATGTTGCGCCAGGGCCGGATCGTGGCAATTAAAGGACTCGGCGGATTTCAGCTTCTCGTGCGCGCGGACCAGCCCGAGGCTGTCCAGCGTCTGCGTCTGCGTAAGCACCGTCCTAGCAAGCCACTCGCGGTCATGGTTCCTTCGTTGGGCATTGCCGAGCGACTGGCCGCCCTGGAACCCGTCGAACGGGAATTGCTGACATCGCCTCCGAACCCGATCGTCCTGGCAAATTCACCGTCGACATCTCTCGCATCAACCGTCGCACCGCGAGCGGGCACTATCGGGTTACTCTTACCGACCACACCATTGCACCATCTGCTGCTCGCTCAGCTTGGGGTACCCGTTGTCGCTACCAGTGGCAACCGCAACGACGAGCCGCTCGCGACCGATGACATGGACGCTATGCATCGACTCGCAGAAATTGCCGATGTTTTCCTGATTCACAACCGCCCAATCCGGCGACCCGTGGACGACTCCGTGGTCCGATCCATCGCGGGGCAACCGGTGACATTCCGACTAGCCCGCGGTCACGCACCACTGCCATTGCCAGCCCTGGAGGGGGTCGACTTGCCCCCAAGCCTGGCGACCGGGGGCCATCAAAAAACCTCTCTGGCGTTCTGGACTGGCACGCAAGCCGTGCTGGCCCAGCACATTGGCGATATGGATCGGCCTTCCACGCGCCGAGCATTCGAGACAGCAACGCGGGATTTGTCGGACCTTTACCAGTTCGAGCCAACGACCTTGGCCTGTGACCAGCATCCCGATTACTTCACGTCACAGTGGGCCGCAGCCCAAGGTAAGCCGATCATCGCGGTCCAACATCATTGCGCCCATGCATTGGCTTGCATGGTTGAACACAATCTTCTGGATCGCGAAGTCCTGGCATTCGTCTGGGACGGAACCGGCTACGGACCCGACGGCACGATCTGGGGCGGCGAGTGCTTGCGGGTTCGCAACGATCGAACCGAGCGAGTCGCTTCGCTTCTGCCCTTCCCACTACCGGGTGGCGAAGCCGCCATTCGCCATCCCAATCGGATCGCGTTTGGCCTGCTTCACAGCTTGCTCGGCGAGGACGCCCTGCTGCGCGACGGCTATTGGATCAAACGCCTTCGTATCACGTCCACGGAAGGCCGATTGCTGGCTTCAGCGGTTCGTCACCGTGTCTGCACACCCTGGACAAGCAGCATGGGCCGGCTCTTCGATGCTGTGGCCGCCCTGCTGTTTTCCGTTGAGGAAGTAACCTATGAAGGGGAAGCGGCTGTCTGGCTCGAATCGGCCGCGGACACCCAGATCACCAGTGCCTACGACCTACCACTTCGCGATCCCGACGCGAGCAGGAAAGCAAGCGGCGACTGTTCTTGCGCGCGTGGCGACTGGAGGCCGTTGCTGACGGCGATCCTGGGCGATCTGGCAAATGAAGTCGACCTGGGACGAATCGCTGCTCGGTTTCACAATACATTGGCGAGTTGGGCAGCCGAGGTCGCCAGCCAGCATCCTTACACCGATATCGTGTTGAGCGGCGGGTGCTTTCAGAATCGACTTCTGTCCACTCGGATGAAGGAGTCACTTAGCGCAATGAATCGCCGGGTGTACTCGCATGGCTGTGTGCCACCGAACGATGGTGGCTTGGCCGTGGGGCAGTTGGCCCATGCCCTGATGCGGAATTCGCGAGACGTTGGTCGCCAGGTCGATGCGTTGGGAGGTGCAACATGTGCCTGGGTGTCCCCGGCCAAGTGATCGAGCGAGTGGAATCGACCGAGGGGCTCGCTTTCGGAGTCGTGGAGTTCGCTGGTGTCCGGCGTCGCGTCTGCCTCGCCTGTGTGCCCGAGGCTCGTGTGACAGACTACGTCATCGTTCATGCAGGGATTGCCATCAGCCGAGTCGATCCTGTCGAGGCTCAGCGGGTTTTTGCCTACTTGACCGAAATCGACGACCTCGACAGCTGGAAGGTAGGTCAAGATGAAGTACGTGGATGAGTACCGAGACCCGGAACTAGCGCGAGCTCTCCTTGACCAGATTCGACGCAGCATGACCCGACCGTGGACTCTCCTGGAGGTCTGCGGCGGTCAAACGCATACGCTCATTCGTAGTGGCATCGACCGCCTCGTGCCCAAGGGCCTTCGCATTCTCCACGGGCCGGGTTGCCCAGTCTGCGTTACCCCTTTGGAATCGATCGACCGCGCACAGGCTATTGCCTCGCGCCCTGGGGTCATCTTCTGCACGTTTGGCGACATGCTTCGCGTGCCGGGAACGCAAAGCGATCTGCTTCGCATCCGGGCCGAAGGTGGTGACGTACGCTTCGTCTACTCGCCGCTCGATGCCGTTCGAATCGCTCAGGCCAACGGCGATCGCCAGGTCGTCTTCTTCGCCGTAGGCTTCGAGACGACGGCCCCAGCGACGGCCCTGGCCGTATGGCAAGCCAAGGCGTTGGAACTTTGCAACTTCACCATTCTGGTCGCCCACGTCCTGGTGCCACCGGCAATCGAGGGCATCCTCGGAGCACCTGGCAACCGCGTCCAGGGAATCCTGGCGGCTGGCCATGTGTGTACCGTCATGGGCTACCAAGACTATCTGGGATTGTCCGAGCGTTACCGCGTCCCCATCGTTGTCACCGGGTTTGAACCAGTGGACCTGCTGGAGGGAATCCTGCTGGCAGTTCGCCAACTCGAATCGGGACGATACGAGGTTGAGAATCAGTACGCCCGGTCCGTCCAACGTGATGGCAACCAGCCCGCACAAAACATCATCGCCGAGGTCTACGAAGTGTGCGATCGGCCCTGGCGGGGCCTCGGTGTGTTGCCTCGCAGTGGCCTACGCCTTCGATTGGCCTATCGCGACTTCGATGCCGAAAGGCGCTTCGCGATTCCTACGATCGGCGCAGTCGAACCTCCCGATTGTCGCGCCGGCGAGGTTCTCCAGGGCCGACTTTGTCCCGATGAATGTGCTGCCTTTGGCACGCGCTGTACGCCGGACCATCCGCTTGGCGCTCCGATGGTCTCTTCGGAAGGAGCCTGTGCCGCATACTGGAAGTACCGACGAATGCCGGAACAGTCAACCAAACAGGCAACATCGAGCGGGATCACAGGCTAATGCCGGAATTCGACACGACACAGGTTGTTCGAGCGGAATTAACGTGCCCGCTTCCCCACGCGACGGGCGACCGCATTCTCCTCGCTCACGGCGAAGGTGCCCGGCTGACGCGCCGTCTGATTCGGGAGGTACTTCTCAACGCCTTCGACAACGACTTCCTTCGTCCTTTGGCCGATGGAGCTGTGTTGCCTGCCCCGACGGGTCGCCTGGTGATGACCACAGATAGTTACGTCGTCAGTCCGTTGTTCTTTCCCGGCGGCGATATCGGGAAGCTGGCCGTGCACGGCACAATCAACGATCTTGCCGTTTGTGGAGCGGAGCCGAAGTACCTGAGTATCGCTCTCATCGTCGAGGAAGGGCTGCGACTCGACACCATGAAGCAAGTCGTCGCCAGCATTCGTGATGCTGCACAAGCATGTCGTGTGCAGGTTGTCACGGGCGATACAAAAGTCGTGCCACGCGGAACGGCCGACGGTCTCTTCGTCAATGCGACGGGCATCGGTGAACTGCGATCGGAGATCGACCTAGGCACTCACCGCGTTCGCCCGGGAGACCGGGTGTTGGTGAGCGGAATGATCGGCGACCACGGAATCGCCGTCCTGGCCGCAAGGGAAGGACTCGAACTCGAGTCGAGCCTGCACAGCGACACCGCACCAATACACGACCTGGTCCGCTCGCTCTTGGATTTCGATGTCGAAGTGCACATGCTGCGCGACCCGACACGCGGCGGCGTGTCCGCCGTGCTGCACGAAGTGGCCGACGCAACCAAACTCTCGGTCGTGCTCGACGAGAAGTCGATTCCGGTTCGAGAGCCGGTCCGCGGTATCTGCGAGATCCTGGGCCTCGACCCGCTGTACGTTGCCAATGAGGGCAAGTGCGTGGCTTTGGTTGCCGCACATGATGCCGAACGAGCACTCGGGTGCTTCCGCAGGCACCCACTGGGGACAGACGCTGCCATCATCGGCGAGGTGACTTCAGCGACCCCACCTCTCGTCCTGGTCCGCGGTCTGCTCGGTATCGATCGAATTCTCGACGAACCGAACGGAGCTCCGTTGCCGCGCATCTGCTAGGTAGGTCGCGCAACGGGCTTCTATGTACTAGATTCACGCGCCGACTTGGATTACTTTCACCGCGGTGTGCCTCACCAGTCGGCGTACCATCTTGTGCTCTCACGCCAGCAAGTTACCCCGAAATCGGGCAAGCGATTCCTCGCTAAGGGTCAGTGAAACCGCGCGACTCGCGACAACGTAGTTCCAATCCGGTTTTGCAATTCCGGTGGATCACCCAGTTGTAGGCCTGGCCGTCGGCCACGAACGCCCGCCGCCGGGCCGCATAGAAGTTCCGGGCCTGCGCCTCGGCGGCGACCATCGGCCCGAACGACCGGCTGTCGGCCAGGCTGGCCACACACGTCCGTACCTGGCAACGACGGGCTAGACCCGTGCCCGTCCAGCCGCAGGATCGTCTGTTGGGGGAAATAAGTCCCGGCGACAGTCGGGACAGTGGCCGATCGGTTCGTTCGGCTGGAGTTCGGCACTGCGGACAGCATGTCCACGCTCGACACGACCGGAACGTCCGGGATGACTTCGGCCGACCCGCATTTGGGACACGTCAAGTCCATCGGCAACTCCGTACTCCGGTGTTCGCTTGATGCCGGTGCCGGCGAACGGTTCAGCACAGCCTCTACGGGGCCGAGGGAGCCGCGATCGGCAGAACACCCACTGCCCCCCGTCTGCGGACGCACCGGGGCCGGCGATTCGCTCACTCACGAATCTCTCCCATCAGTGTCAGGGCGGTGATGACCACCGCCCCCGCCCAGGTGGCCGCGACCAAGCAGACCGCGGCCCTTATGGAACCGCTCCGGATGCGGAACTGCTCCGGCAGCACCGCGACGAGCACCGACAGCACGAGGGCGCTGCCGACCATGACGGCCACGCCGCCATATCGCGGCAGGATGAAGCACAGGGCGACGAAGCACACCACCGCAAAGTACGGGTGCGTGACGACCTTCTTCATCGTGAGGGTCGCCGTCTTCTGGACGAGCACGAGGAACGTGGCCTGGAACGCGTCCTCGGCGTCCTGGTGGCCCCGGAGGACGCGGCGGCACACGCCCCACACCATCGGGCCGTGCCGCCGGATCAGCGCTTCGAGGGCCGCGCCGTCGTCCCGGCCCAGGAACGCGTCCAGCAGTTCCCCGTCCGTCCGCCCCGCCCCCGGCCGAGAGGGAGGACCGACGCAGATGTTCGATCAGTCTGTTCATGAACACGTCCACATTCACACCACCCCGCAACTCGCACCGATCCACTACCTTCATAATCCGTCGAGCGGCACCGGTTGATCGGTCATTATGACCACCGCTGTCGATTCACGACACATCCGGTCGGGCGTCGTCCTCACCCGTTACCTCCGACTCAGCCCGAAGTGGTCGCCGTGCGGCACACTGGTTGGTCGTGCCCATACGCCGCCTTCCAACACGATGCGAGTCAGGCCACTGCCCACCCTGTTCCAATTTCACTGGACACTTGGGGGCAAACAGGGGACAAACGGGCCGAGAACGTGAAACACCAGGGGCGCGTGGCGATGCGATCAGAAGGGCGAAAAGTGGCGTGACGAGGCGTAAGATCGGGGGCTGTAAATCGACGTAAGTTGTCGAACGCAATCAGCAGGGCAGTAAAGAAAAACGCCGCAAGGTATTATCCTCGCGGCGTTTACATCAGAGCCGCCTCAGGGATTTGAACCCTGGACCCCAGCTTTACGAAAGCTGTGCTCTACCGCTGAGCTAAGGCGGCTTACGTCAAATCGTTGCGTCGAATCCGTCTTCTCCGACAACCATCACGGTCTACTTGACGAAAGCGGTGCTCTACCGTTGAGCTACTTCGGCAACACAGCCGGAATTCTAAGGACTCACGGCCACCGCGTCAATTCGAGCCGGACGGGTTGCGACGCAGCGGAGTCGTCCCGGCGAAGTGCGCCCATCGGATTCCCGTGCTCAGACTTGCCCACAGCCCGATGACTCGACCGGCGGAGGCATGAGGCGGCCGCCCTCGGCGCGGACGAACGTCAGCCCACAGGCGTCAGCCAAGCCACGGTCGCGCTCCGAGTCGCCGATCATGATGGAGCGCGTGAGGTCGATGCTCCACTTCGCCTGGGCGGCTCGCACCATGCCAGGCAACGGCTTGCGGCAGTCGCACTCGCCGTCGCCATGCGGGCAGACGTACACATCGTCGATCCGGCAGCCCCGGCTCGCGAACTCGGCGACCATCCGCCGGTGAATCGCCTCAACCTCCGCGAGCGTTACCAGTCCGCGGGCGACGCACCGCTGATTCGTCACCACGATCACCAACATGTCGAGCGCGTTGAATAGCCGCACCCAGTCGAAGACCGACTCGTGGAAGGCGAACTCCTCCCACTTCAGGACGTACCAGCCGGGTGCGGGCGCGACGTTGATGACGCCGTCCCGGTCGAGAAACGCCGCCCGTCGCGTCACAGGTCGCCCCCAACGAAGATCACCTTCGACCCCTCCGGCTCCAGTTCGAACGGCACCTCGACGAGGTCGCCAAGGGCCGTTCGCAGCGCCGCCTGCCGGTGTGGCTCGCAGTAGAAGAGCAGAAAGCCGCCGCTGCCGGCCCCGAGCAGCTTGCCGCCGAGCGCCCCAGCCGCCCGGCCGCGCTCGTACCACTCGTCGATCGACGGGTTCGATATCGACCCCTCGACTGACTTCTTCGCTTCCCACGCCGCATGTAACAGTCGGCCGAACTCATTCAGGTCGTGCCCGCCGGTCAGCACGTCGCGCATTGCGCCCGCGACCTCGCATAGCCGCCGCAGCGCCGGCCGCTTCTCGCCGGTGCCGGCCCGTTGCTTGGTCAGCACCTCGCTCGCGTTCCGCGTCAGGCCGGTGAAGAAGAGCAAGAGCCGCCGGCTCAGCTCGCGCCGGGTGCCGAGGGCGCAGATGACTGGGTCGACCGAGACATGCCCGTCCGGGTGGAACTGAATGAACTGCAACCCGCCGTGCGCCGCGATGTACTGGTCCTGTTTGCCGATCGGCTCCTTCAGCCGGTCAATCTCGACGTGGCAAGCCGTCTCGGCCAGGAGCTTCGCGGACACCACCCGGCCCGAGTGGGCGTAGAGGGCGTGCAAGAGACCGACGGTGAAGCTGCTCGACGACCCCATGCCACTCTGGGCCGGTAGGTCGGCGACCGAGACGATCTCCAAGCCCTTTGAGACGCCGAGCAGTTGCAGGCACTCGCGCACGATGGGGTGTTCGATCTGCTCGGCCCGGTCGGCCAGCTCGGTCCGCGAGTAGCTGACGCGGAAGGTGTCGCCGAACCGCGGCTTCACGGTCAGGTACATGAACTTGTCGATGGCCGTGGACAGCACGGCCCCCGGCTCGTCCTTCCAGAACGCCGGCAAGTCGGAGCCGCCGCCGGCGAAGCTCACGCGGAACGGTGTGCGGGTGATAATCATCGGTGGGAGAACAATTCCTCGATAGCGCGCAGCCGCTCCGGCGTGCCGATGTCGTAGAACCGCTGCCGGGTCACATGCCCGAGCAGCCGACGACGGGCGATCAAGGGAGGGAACGCGTCCTTCTCCAACGACGCGGGGCCGGCTGCCGGCAACTCGTCGAGTACACCCCTGCGGAACGCCAGCACGCCCGCTTCGACGTAGGCGAGGTCGGGCGTTTGGGCCGCGTCCTTCGCGTACCGCACGACATAGCCGGCGTCGAGGGCGATGTTGTTCGGCACCGTCGTCGCCTCGCGGTTATCGTACACGACTGCGACGCCGACCGCCGCCGCGTCGGTCGCCAGGTGTCGCAACACGGCCGGATAGTCGATCGGAAGGTACGAGTCGCCGTAGATCAAGAGGAACTCGTCGGCGAGGATGCCTGCCGCGTCGCGGAGTGCCCCGCCGGTGCCCAGCGGCGTTGTCTCGCGGCTGTAGCGGATCGTCAGGCCGAACCGTCCGCCGTCGCCGAAATACGCTTCGACCTGTTCGCCGAGGTAGCCGGTCAGAAGCGCGATGTCGGTGACGCCTTGACGGCGCAGCTCGGCGAGCTGGTGTTCGAGGTACGGCTTGCCGGCGACGGAGACCATCGGCTTCGGCACGGCCTTGGTGATGTCGCCGAGCCGGGTGCCGAGGCCGCCAGCGAGGATGACGGCTTGCATGGTTACGAGATCGCCAGGATGTCGCGGATGGCGGACGCGACGGCCTCTTCCGACGTGTGCCCGGCCCGCCAGCCGAGCCGGTTCAACACGGTCACGTCGAGCCGGAACCGCGGCACGTCGCCGGGCCAACCGGCCTCCGTCCCGGTGTAGGCGAACTCGACGCCGGAGAGATTCATCGCTTCGACCACCATTTCGGCGATCCGGCTGACCGAAAGCCAGTCGTCGCCGCCGAGGTTGTAAAGGTTATAGTCGTCGGCCGCCCGGTCGATGACGTATAGCATCGCGTCCACACACTCGGCCGACAGGATGTACGACTTCGCCTGCTTGCCGTTGCCGAGGATTTCCAGCCGCTTCGGGTCGGCCTTGAGCTTGGCGATGAAGTCGGAGATGACCGTTCGACCCGTCTTCCGCACCTTGCCGCCGACGACGTTGGCGAAGCGGAAGACCCACGCCTTGAGACCGAACAGGTGGACGTGAGCCGAGATCATCGCCTCGCAGGCGAGCTTGGTCGCGCCGTAGAGCGAGATTGGCCGACCCGGCTGTGACTCGGGGATCGGCTGCACGGGGCTATTGCCGTAGACGGCTGAGGTGGACGAGAACGCCAGCCGGTGGACACCGGCACGGCGCATGGCGTCGAGCAGCGTGTGCGTGCCGAGGGTGTTTTGCTTCAGGTCGCGGTCGGGAGCGTCGTCGGTGAACTTCACGTCCGGGTTGGCCGCGAGGTGATGGACGAACACGACGCCCTTCAGCACGTCGTCCAGCGCGTCGGAATCGAGGATGTCGCCGCGAACGAGGCGGAAGCGGGGGTTGGCGGCGAGCGGCGCGACGTGTTCGGCCTTGCCGCTGGATAGGTTATCGAATGCGACGACCTCGTAGCCGCGGTTGAGCAAGGCGGCACACAGGTCGGAACCGATACATCCCGCTCCGCCGGTCACCACCACACGGTCGGCCATGGGCGATCGGCATATCCGCCACGGCGGGTCCTTGGCGACCAGGCGAGTCGGCGACCAGCACCCAGCGCCTGGATAGGGTCGCTCGGAAGACCGTCAACGGCGACACGGTTCGATTGCACGCCTGCGACTTGCGGGCTACACTTCGTTGCACCATTCTGCGTGCATTGCGATAGAGTCCTACGCTCTGGTGCCGCTGTAACCCCATGCTGCTGCGGTCGAACCTCATTCCGAGCCGATCCCCGCTACCGCTTGATTGAGCGGCTTGGGGCCGGGGTTTCGGCGAGGTTTGAAGGCGGGGGCCGCCTGGGCGGCCTCCTCAAAGCCATTGCAAGCCGCTTTGAAGATCTTCGTGCTTCCGACCCCGATGGCAATCACGACCTGGCCCAACAGAACCGAGTTTTTCCTGAAGGCGTGCAGGCCGTTCGCCATCCCTATCTGCTCGGCATCGACCGGTACGATGTTGTCGACGGCCGATTAGTCATTGTAACCGAACTGGCCGACGGCACCCTGGGATCGGTATCGCCAGAGCTGCGAGCAGGCGGGATTGCCAGGGATTCCGCGGGATGATCTCATCCGCTACCTGCTCGAAGCAGCTGAAGTGCTCGACTTGATGCACGATCGTTACCAACTCCAGCATCTCGACATCAAGCCGCCGAACATGTTCCTGGTGCACGACCACGTCAAGGTCGGCGACTTCGGCCTGGAAGACCTCCAGGGTGTCGGTGGTACGATCACCGGCGGCGTTACGCCCACATGGCCCCGGAGACCTCGATGGTCAATTGAGCTGCACCGGCACCAATACAGCCTGGCAATCGTCTACCATGAGCTTCTCACCGGCCAGCGTCCGTTCGCGGGCGGTACGGTGCAACAGATCATCTTGCAACACATCCAGGGCAAACCCAATCTCAACGGCCCCGCCGCCGTCGGATCGGCCGGTTCTCGCGCGTGCACTCCGCCGTGCTCCCAGGAGAATCGCCTCAACCGTTTGCCGTGGTTGCCGTTTGACATGTCGGGGACAGGGTTCCGCCTACCAGCGTCGTTGCTCGCGTCGTTGTCCGGCCGGTTCCCCGGGTGCTCAACCTACCTGACGACGCCAACTCCTCGCCCGAGACTCGAACACCGCCATCATCGCTCACGCCTCGGATCAGGTTAGCCCTGCAGCCGCCGCAGCACACAACCGGCGATGGGGTCCTTCAGCCGGCACTGATCGTTGGTATCGGTGGCGTCGGGCGGGCTATCCTGCAGCGCCTGAGGCAACGACTGAACGATGATGTGGCCCCGGCTGACGCCCTGCCGCACCTTCGCCTCGTCTATTTCGACACCGATCCTGCCGATCTTCAAGCCGCACTCGATGGCCTCGGTGGGCCAGCACTTGAACCCAATGAAGTCGTGTCGATCCGCCTTCAACGAGCCGGCCACTACATGAAGCCGCGACCGGACGGTCGCAAGATGACGGAAGGCTGGTTCGATACGCAACTGCTGACGCGCATGCCGCGCACGCCGGGGACCTCCGGAGTTCGCGGTCTCGGCCGGCTGGCCTTTGCCGACCATGCGTCGGCCATTGCCGGCAAGATCAAAGACGAACTGACTGCGGCTACGCGGTCCGACGTCATCGACACCGCCGCGCGGCGAACCGGGCTCGGGCTGCGCACGACCAAGCCTCGCATTATCGTTGTTGCGGGTCTGGGCGGAGCCACGGGCGGCGGCACGGCCATCGACATCGGCTACTTGGCTAGCCGGCTTATCGCGAAATCGGGTGACCTGGCACCGGATGTCGCCGGATGGTTCGTGCTTCCCACAGTGTGCCGAACGACGCCGGCCGAGGTGCGAGCCGCGGGCAATGCCTTCGCGGCGATGACCGAATTGCTCTATTACATCCGCCCAAGTACTACCTATTCACCCGCCCTGCCCGAGTGCGACGCACCGCCAACCTCGGCTCCGCCGTTCACCGCCGTCGTCGTTGTCCCAGCGACGACGGCCATTAGCGACGGACCATCGTCGATCGCGGACGCACTCCTTCGTGACTTGATGACGCCGCTCGGTCGCGCACTTGAGGCCCAACGTGGCTCGCGGTCACCCGAACCTTCCGCCCGGACGTTCAGCGTCGCTCGATTCTCGCGACCGACCGCGGCACTTCACGATCGTTCCGCGCGATGCTTGGCGGAAGCGACCCTCGATCGCTGGATCGCACCCGAGACGAGCAAGCTCAAGAGTGCCGTGAATGCCTGGGTCGGCGAACAATGGGCCGCGCAGGAGATCGGCCCCGAGGCGTTAACGCGTCGACTGTACGACGCCATTGAAGTCGCGCTAGGCCAACGAGCCGACGCGGCATTCGCAGTCGGTCCCAACGAGTCACCGAGCGATGCCTTGGCCCGGCTCGAAGGCGAAGTGGGCCGGGCCCACCACGGCGATGCTAGCGGTGTGACTGGCCGCCTCGAAGAAGTCTTGAACGATGCCACGGCGTCGTTAGTGCATGAGTGGGGCCGTAAGCTCGAAGCGCTCGCTGTGTGCCTACTGGAGCAACCGGAGTTCCGGTTTGCCGGAGCCGAGCGGGCCGTCGTCCTGCTACGGGACGGCATCGAACGCGCCCAGGCTCATTTCGGCCCCTTGGCCGACGAGTGGCTGCGAAAAGCTCGGCAGGCAGCCGCTCGCGCCGGAGACTTGATTGCCGGCAGTCCTATGCGCCGCGCTGCACCAACCGAATTAGCCGACGCCTTGCATCTCTTCCCGCAATGGCGGCTCCAGGGTCTGGTACTGAAGCACGTCTCGTCGGCCTACGGTGCGCTCCGCGGGCAGCTCGACGCCGCACTTGCGGAAATCGAAGAATGCCGCCGCCGAGTCAAGGACGTGTTAAGTGCCCTGCGAACGCGCGACGAGACGCTTCAAGCTGCCGACCCACTGCCCGATGCACCGGGTCTGCTCCTGCCCGACGGTTGTGCGACACTGGTCGAAGGAGCTGCGAAACTCGTCGATGACCTGAGTCGCGACGACCGACGTACCTTTGAGACGGAGGTACAGACCACGTTGCAGACTCAGTTCGGTGGGTTGGCGGCAGCATGCCTGATGACGACAGATGGGCCGATGATGCTGGGGCCACTGTTGGTGGCCCGGGCACGCGAGTTCCTTGCAAGCCGGATCGACACGACGGGTGCTGTAGAAGCGTTCCTGGCGCGGTTTGCGACGACAGCCGAAGCCGGACGTGAACTGGCCGCCGCGTTCGAGGCTGCTGAACCCGCATTCGGCACATTCGGCGGCCCGGAATTGGCGGCCCTCGCAGTGCCGCCGGGACCACAGGCCGATGACTTCCGCGAACTGGCAACACGCGCGCTCGTGCCCCTGGACCTGATCCCATCGTCAAGTCCCGCGGACGTGGCCCTGATTCGCGAACGCCCTATGGTGCCTCTGACCGCCCTCCCAGCGATGGGTCTGGAAGCACTGGAAGCGTACCGCCTTCTCACTCGCGCCGATGGCATGCCGCCGCATGCACGCTTGGATGTTGCCGACTGGACCGTGTAACACGCGAGGTTAACGGCACTGCGGCATCCACGATTTGTCATCGATGTGGGTCAGGAACGCGCGCGACCATATGGACTCGATGAAGCTGGACACTCCGGTGTCCGCACACTTCGTGAACCAATCCTTCGCTTCCGTCCGCTTCCCCTCGCCGAGTGCCCGCAAGCCGATGTAGAAGTACGCCTCACATCGATTGAATTGCGACTCGCCAGCGCGGGTGAGCAACTCGTCCGCGTCAATAGTCTCGGCATGAAACGCCAATAGATGGCGATACCATCCGTCGCGCCACGTCGGGATCAGTTGAGCAGCGTCGAGCAACGTCTTGCGGCTTGTGTCTCGCGTCCGTACGCGGCCGGTCGGCCCGAGTAGTTGCCAATACGCCGGGAAGGACGCGAGACTGGTCCCACGACGATAGCTGTGAGGTATCTCGGCGAGCTTGCCTTCGACCTCGGCTGTCCGTCCGGGCATCGCGGCGAGAATGATGGCCTGTTGCAACTGAACCGCCGCCTCATACCCGCGCAGCGAGCGGCCCGTGGCCACGGCCAGCGCTTCGGCGTACTGCTTGCGGCGGTAATGAACGTAGCGGACATAGTCGTCAAGGTAGTTGTGCTGAAACCGGCCACTCACTTCATCGATCACCGTCAGAATGCCATCGTCGTTGCCAATGACGAAGTAGTACGTACAGCGTCCGACCGCCGCGCTCGGCAGGTCCGGGAACTTGGCAAGCGATTGAACCACTGCGCTTGCCTCGGTGAGTGCCTTCGCCGCCCGCGGGTCATTCGGTCCGCAGTTGTGTGCCAGCGTGAGTAAGGTCGACTTCCGCACGTTCAGATAGATGGGATTGTCGGACAGGTCGAGCTTTTGAAGGTCGGCCAGGGCCCGCTCCGCGTCGTCCGCCTTGCCGGTCATCCGCGCCAGTTGCGTCAGAGCGCTGGCGCGGACGAGTCTCGCCACAGGTGGCGGCCGCGGCCGCGTGAGAGCCCGATCCAACACTGCGACGGCCTGAACCGGATCCTGCTCTGCTAACGCCAGTCCGAGGAACACACTGTCTTCCAACGACTTCGGCACGGACTGTGACAACTCAAGCGCCATCGCTTCGCTTCGTTCGTACTGGCCATCGTCGTTGTACGCTTGCGCGAGCAGCGCCCGCACGGCGACGGTGCCGCCGAGGCGTTCGTCCGCCTTTTTGAGATAGACGATGGCCTCGCTCGGTCGGCCGCTATTCAGTGCGACGAGTCCGCGGAGCTGGTCGAGTTGGCCCTTATCGGCTCCTAGGTCATCGGCTTCTGCGATGGCCGTCAATGCTCCCTCTGTTTCACCGCTCATCGCCGCAAGGATGGCGCTGTCGATGGCCGCCTGACGCGCAGCCACGCGGGACTGGCGAGCGTAGTAACCTGCTACCGTGACCGCCAGGAGCAATACGCCGAGGAGTGCGGCCACGCCCGGATGCCGACGGCCCCACTTGAGTGCGCGTGTCATCGGCCCGGCTCGCTTGGCCGCAATCGCGAAGCGGTTGACGAAGCGGCGCAGGTCGTCGGCCAGGGCACCAGCGGTGGCGTAGCGTCGATCCGGATCTTTCTCCAGGCATTTCAGGCAGATCGTTTCCAGGTCGACGGGCACCTTGGGATTGATCTTCCGGGGCGCAACTGGCTCCTTGTGAAGAATCTGGGCCAGGACCTGATCGCGACTCGTGCCGCCAAATGGGGGCGTAAGTGTGAGCATCTCGTACAGCGTGGCCCCGAGTGAGTACACGTCGGTGCGACCGTCGATGGGCACTCGGCCGCCGGTGATTTGCTCGGGCGACATGTAGGCCGGCGTACCAAGGAACTCGCCAGTCTGGGTCATACCCGGCTGCTCCAACACGCGGGCAAGGCCGAAATCGTTGAGGCTGAGCCGCCCGTCCGGGGACAGAAGCAAGTTTGCCGGCTTGACGTCGCGGTGCAGAACGCCCTGACGATGGGCATAGTCGAGCGCGTCGGCAACGCCTGCAATCATGCGAGCAGCCACGTCGTAGAACTGACCGGCGGAGCCGAGCGACGACGCGCCCAAGCCGACCGCGGCGACGACCGGTTCCGTGTGATCGTAGGCAGCCGTTTGTATCGCCGCATCGACGTGCGAGGCCGGTGGACCCGTCGAGTCGGGCGTTACCTCGCGCAACTGGCGTAAAGCCCGGTCAAGCGACGGGCCGTCAATCAACTCCATGGCGTAATAGTGCGTGCCGCCGTCCTGCCCGGTGGCATAGACCGGCACGATGTTGGTGTGATGCAGTTTGGCGGCTGCGGCAGCCTCGCGGCGGAAGCGTTCGACGGCTTGCGGTGTCAGGCCAAGGCTCGTGCCGAGGACTTTCAGGGCAACGCGGCGGCCGAGCGACGTCTGGACGGCCTCGTAGACGACGCCCATGCCGCCGCGGCCCAGCTCGCTGACAAGCTCGAATTCGCCCAACCGCTGTGGGGTAGAACTGGCCATCGCCGGCACCTCACGGAGCCGCGTCGGGCCATGCGGGGTGGCCGGCGCGTCGCCGCTTGCTTTATGCCTGGTGCCGGCTCGGTTCAACGCACAACGGGTGGGCATCGCACCGGCGAGTTCGCGTCAGCGCTTCCGCGGATCGTCCACGACGATGCCAACGACTTTCGCTTTCCCATCCCGAATCCCGACCAACAATCGGGTATCCGCGATGGCCAGCCCCTTGCGCCCTTTCGCTATCTGGACGCTGTCGCCCAACGCCGCGTAGCCACCGTCCTTGCCCGTGAGGTCGATCGCTGGCTTCAATTGTTGACGTGTCGTCCGTTCCTCGTCCGAGGTGAGTTGCGAACCGATCGCCTGGTCCCACGTCAGCGTTTTTGCCACGCGCGAGGGGAACTTGGCGTCCTTCGCCAGTCGGGCCTTCAGCTCGTTCCGCAGATCGGCACCCGTCTTGAGCGTCTTCGGGTCGCGGAGTGTGCCGATGCCAAACGGAGCAGCGACTGCCGCCATCACCGCGTCCAGATCCTTGGCCAGATACGCCTTCAGGAACGCCCGAGCCGCCTCGTCCATCTCAGGGGTCCGGTCCTTGTTCCCGTCTGCCCCGGCGGTATTTGCCGCCAACCCAACCACAAAGCTGACCAATGAAACGCGCATGACCGCACGCATCGCCGGGCCTCCCGAGTGTGATTCGGTTCACGCCTCGCCAAGCGTAGGTCGCCCGTCTGGCTGGGTCACATCGTCTCGCCGATGCGGAGCTACGCCCCAACGCGGCGCAGAGCGTCCCGTGCGTCCGGGGCGAGTGGATGGCTTTCGTAGGCCGTCACCTGCTCGTAGAACTTGGCCGCCCGCTTCGCCTCACCGAGTTGCTCGTACGCCTGCCCGAGCTTGTACAGCGTATCGGCCCCGCTCTTGGAACTGGCGCGGTACTCCGTGAAGCACTGTACCGCCAGGTCCGGTTTATCCAGTTCGCGCAGGTAGAGATCGCCGAGTAGTCGGCACGTCAGGTAGTACGCTTCCTGGTCGTCGCCATCGGCAAACGATTCCGGCTTCGCTGTCCGCACGGCTTCCAGGATCGCCACGGCTTCGTCGCGTTCGCCGCGGCGCATGCGCGCTCGGCCGACCGCGACCTTAGCGGCAAGGCTCTCTGGTTTCAGGACGAGGGCAAGCTCTGCGAGGTGCTGCGCCCAGTCGAGCATGTCGAGATCGAGATCGCGGCTATCGAGTGTTTGCCGGGCCTTCTGGAGGCAGTACTTCGAGTCGAAGACGTTCCGCACGGTGTCGGGTGCAGAACGAAGTTGCTCGGGTGTCACCGAGTAGTAGTAGCGGTCGCGACGATTCAGTAGATCGCGATCCTTGGCGTTGTAGAGAAGCGCCTGTTCGACGACTCGCACCGCCGCGAGGGCGTCGCCTTGCTTTTCGTACAGGTCCGCGAGTGTGCGGTACGTCTCGACGCCACTGCGTTCCGACAGCGTGCAGACCTGATAGTGCGAAATGGCGGCTGGCCAATCCTCGCGAGCCACCGCATCCTCGGCCAACCGCTTAACAATGCCGAAATACGCTGCACGCTGGTCGTCGGCGAATTGCTTCGGGCCGAAAGCCAAGCCAGCTCGCTTGCCAGCGTCGTAGGCGGCGCGGGCGGCATCGGCGTCGCGTTGTTGTTCAAGTGCTTTGCCAATCGCAGCGTAGATCGTGGGAGTGCGCTCCGCCAAGCCGCATGCGGCAATGCGGAGGTACTCGACGCCGCGTGTCCAGCGGGCGGGGTCATTTACGAGCGCAAGGCCGAGCTGTTCGGCGTAGGCGTAGTCAAATAGCTCGACAGGGCCGGCGGCGTACTCGACTTCCGTCAGGTCACTGTACAGCACGCGCTTGAGGCCCCACGCATCCGAATCGTCAGGAGCGGCGGCCAGCGCGCGTTCAGCGGCGGCGATGGCATCGAGCCGTCGGCCGGGGAGTTTGAGCTGTAGGTCGCCGACGCGGCGTTTCAGCTCGGGGTGCAGGGCCGTCGCCAATTGCCAGGCCGACAGGATGATGGCTTGGCGTGACGGATCGCTCGCCGGCCAACGAGCCGGGTCGAGCAAGGCCGAGAGAGCCGACTCAGCGACGTCGAAATCCTTCGCATGCGTCGCGGCGACCGCCCGCCAGTACAGCACCTGGGCGGCTCGCCCCGGCGATTGGCCCTCGACGAGATCGAGCAGGTGGACGGCCTCGGACCGCTTCTGCGGGGTTGGTGAATCGGTCAGAATGCTGCCCGCTCGCTCCAAACACAAGTCGGGATCGACCATGCGGACAAGCTCCGGATCGGCGGCAATGCGACCAGCGTCTAGGTCGCGATGGACGTCCCACAGGGCTTCGCGCGCGAGCCGGTTGGCCGGGTCCAGCTCCACGGCCCGCCGCAATGACGCAAGCGCCGGCCGATAGCGCCCGAGGCGAGCGTAGCTCATGCCCCGCAACGTGTGTTTGAATACGCGCAGCCCAGGCATGACGTAGCGCGAGTAGCCGTAGTACAAAAGTGCGGGAACGGCGAGCGCGAGGAGCGGCAGAGTTGGCGTGACCTTGATCAGCCAAATGCCGAGCGCGAACGCGGTACACCACGCTGCGACTTCGACTTCCGATTCTTCGGCCTCACCGGCAAACGTTAGCAGATAGAAGAAAGGTAACCCGAGCAGCAGAAAAACGCCCAGCGTACGCCGGTCGGCCTCGGGTACGAGGTCGGGATAGTACTCCAGCGTCAGAATGCCCGCAGCCACGACACCGGCCCCGGCCAGCAACGAATAGATGAGCCGCCTCTTCGGACATTGGACCGAATGCAGCGCGGCGAGGCCGACGCCGACCGCCACTCCACCGCCGACCGTCGCGATCAGCAGCCGGCCATCGGCGTCCGGCGGGCGCACGGCCAGAGCACCCGCGCCGAGGCCGAACACCACGCCGGCGTAGACGAGTTTTGGGCTCTCCAGCAAAAGGAAAAGGAGAAACGCGAATGGCCGGCCGCCGGGGCGGACACCGGCCCGGAACTTGCCCACCGCAGCGACGGCCAATCCGAGGGCCAGCCCCGCGAGTGTGTATCCACCGACCGTGGCCGCCGCCCCGGGATCCGGCGCGCTCAGGGCTACGTACAGTAGCAGGCCGAGAAAGATGCCTTTGAACAGGTATTCTGAGTGCGACCAACGCATGAAGCCATCTTATCGCTCATCGTCGTCATCGTACGGATTGAACGTGATCGTTGGCCGGTCCCGATCGTTTCGGTGGGCTCGATGGTACGCTCGGGCAAAGACACCGACGACGCCACCGACCACGACAAGCGTCGCCAGGGCAATATGTAATGCGACCTTCGCAGGCTGTCCGCGGAGCGTAAACGCATGGCCGCAACGGTTGCAGTAGGCCGTCTGGCCGACCTGTTCGCTGATGTAATCGTTCGATTGGCCACACTTCGGGCACGGGCACTTTAGCATCATGGCGCGATTCCCCCTTGTGGGAAGCGTAGCTCACGATCGGCCGCCGGGTGTCGACGACTTGCCGACGTGGCCGTCGGCGTAGACGAGGCTAATGCCGCCCGTGTGGACACTGCCTCAGCCGTACTCGCCGTAGTTTGAGTTGCCCGTCAACGTCGCGCAGGCCTCACAGACTGGCTTCCTGTAGGAGTTGCCGATGGTCGGGAACGACGCGCTGGTCTGGTACAGGTTGCAGGCACGGGCGCAGAACGGCTCGCGCCGCCTGGGGCCGTTGTCCCGCAAGTGCCGCTCGCACACCATGAGTGTGCCGCTGGTGCCGTCCGTGATGCTCGAAAGCGTCTCGGGGGTCAGCCCCGAGTCGCATTGCATCATAACTGCGGGGTCAGCACGCCCTTTCGATATTGCGTCTTCGCGTTACGGTTCTGCGACACAGGCGGATGTCCGATGCCGACCGCGACCAGACCCGTCGCGTCGCCCCGGCACCATCTCGGGCACAGCGGCGCGTCACTTCTTCGTCGCCGTCCAGCCTTTGCCGACGTCGATCTCGAACCGCTGGCCCTCTTCAGGACCGACATCGGCGTACAACTTGCGGCGGGTCGAGTTGAACAACGGCTCGAACCGGTTCGACTGTTCCAGGTCGTAGCAGTTGCCCGCGACCGTGACGCGGTACTTGCCCGGCGGCAGACCCTGCTTGGTCGGACCGTCGATCGCGAACGTGCCGTCCGCGACATTGACCTGGCCGGCGGCGGCGATCTGATCCGGTCCGTCGCCCATCGCGAAGGAAACGTGGATCGTCTCGTTCGGCAAGACCTTGATCGGCTTGCCGTTTTCGAGGACTACCCCCGCGACTTTCGCACCCTTGACCTCCTTTCCGGTGGGAGGCGGGGCTCCGCAGCCGGCGGCCAGCGCAACGACGAGTAAGCCATACCCCAGTTGGTGCCGGGTCATCGCACACTCCTCTTTCGTGAAATGAAGGCGCGGCCGCGCGGGTGATCGCCCGCGTGGCCGCCGTGATTCCCCGGACGCCTGGTCAGTCGAGGGACACGATTTGGCCGTCGTTCGCGCCGGTCGTCCAGCACAATGCGGACGACGAGATCGAGTTTCGGAGCGAGCGGACGCTCCCGTCGGCAAAGACGAACAGGGTAACGCCCGAGTGCGGCCCGCCGAAGTGGCCGTTGTGAACCGGGTCGTTGAGGAGGTTGTCCTGCACGAGGTAGAACGAGTTTTGGCCGGCGACATCGTCGGTTTCGATGTGGTTGCCGGCCCGCCCGGTGCCACCGCCCCAGCCGCGGGTGATACACTCGGCCCAATCCTGACCGGAATCGTTGTCGTGGCCCGGGATCGCCAGTGCCTTCTCGCCGACCATGATCGTGTTCGAAGTGCCGTCGGTGATGCCGAGCAGGCCCTTCTTGTTGTTCCTGACGTTGGTGTTGGTGTTGTTCGTGCCGAAGGCGTTCATCGGGTTGAGGTTGTTGATGCGGACGTTGATGGCGTAGTCGGTCACAGGGCCGGGGGCGGCCCCCAGCGTCTTGTACCCCTTCCCACGGTCACGGCTCGGGCAAATGAACAACTGCACGGGCAACAGGTGTTCGGTTCGGCCGACCTGGTAGGTGTTGCCGCTGTTGGGGACGTTGACGAACGTCCAGGACCGGTACAGGTTGTCCTGCTCGCCATACGGCATGATCTGCCATGCCCAGCAGCCCGAGTCTTTGACCGTCGGATTCGCGACGGCGTTGTTGACGGAGTTATCTCGCCAGCCGTTGTACGGCAGGTAACCGACGGCGTCGGAGTAGTTGTGGAAGGCGATGCCTATCTGCTTGAGGTTGTTGCTGCACTTCATGCGGGCGGCAGCCCTGTTGGACCGCCTGATCGGCGGGGCCCGGCCGCCGCGTCGGCCGAAGTTGCTACCGCCTGTCGGCGTGGTCGCCCGGCAGTCGTCGGACCTTATGGCCATCGACGACCCGGAGGTGGCGGCAACGGTGCGGTACGTCCGCGACCACGGCCACCGGCCGATCAACGTCGAGGACGTGCTGCGGGCGGCCACGGTATCGCGGCGGACGCTGGAGCGGCGGTTCCGCGCGGCCCTGGGCCGGAGCGTGTGGGAGGAGATCCGCCGGACGCACCTGGAGATCGCCAAGGGGCTGCTGGCCGGCGGCGGGCTGCCGATGGCGGCGGTCGCCGAGCGGGCGGGCTTCTCGGACCCGCGACAGTTGTCGGTGGTGTTCCGGCAGGAAACCGGCCAGACGCCGACGGCGTACCGGCGGCAGTTCCGCCATTGAGCGTCACCGCCCCGCCGCGAGACGTAGCAGCCCGACGACCGCGAACAGCGCGAATGGCACCGTGTTGACGAGCGGCCCGACGAAACTCGGACTCGGGCCGCGCACGTCGAACCAGTGGGCGAGCGAGAACAGGGCCGCGAACGCGGTCATCGCCACGTGATAGAGCTGGCTCTGCTCGTAGTGCCGCACGAACCAGAACGAGATCAGGCCGGCGAAGACCATCAGGGAACCGAGCTCCTGCCCGACATGGAGCGTGCCCAAGTCCCGGTGCGTCAGGTCGGCGATCAAGTCCATGACCGGCTCCGGCAGCAGCCCCGTCTTGACCGAGCAGACGGCCACCCCAGAGACGAACAGGACGGCCCCGATCACGGCGTAGATCGATTGCGCAAGCACTCGCGTAGCGGCGGTCATCGACAACTCACCTCGGCTTCGGTGGGATGGGAGCGTTCGGAATTCTAGCCGCCGCCCGCCACAGCCGCACCGTGCCGTCCCACGCCGCCGAGACGAGGAGCGTCCCGTCCGGCGAGAACGCGACGCTGCTGACGCGGGCCGAGTGGCCACGCAGCGTCAGTAGTTCCAGCCCGGTCGCGGCGTCCCACACCTTGACTGTGTGGTCTTCGCTGCCGGTCGCGATGGTGCGGCCGTCCGGCGAGTACGCCACCGCCCACACCTCGGCGCGGTGGCCGATGAGCTCTGCAATCGCGTGTCCATCGGCGGCGTCGTAGACGCGGACCACGCCAGGGGCGCTAAAGTCGTTCGTCCGGCCGCTCAGCGCGACCCGCCGGCCGTTCGGGCTAGTGGCCAGGCAGCGGTTGCCGACAAAGTCGTACCACGACGACGTGTAACCGCCACCGTACCTTTGCCCGAACTTTCGCCCTTCTCGGCCGGTGGCGGGGTCGAGGAATGTGACCGTTCCATCGTTGTAGTTGCCCCGGACGACCGTGCGGCCGTCTGGCGAAAAGGCGACCGCCGCGGTTCCGTTCACCATGTTCTCCCACAGCAGGCGGCCGCTCGACACCTCATACAGTCGCTCTGCGGACGAGTTCGCCGCGACGAGCATCGATCCGTCCGGCGAAAACGCGACAGTGTGAGCCGCGGGCTGGCCATTGCCAAACGACGCGAACTCCCGCCGTTTGGTCCGCGTGGCAACGTCCCACAAGTTGATCGACGGAGTGGTGACAACATCCTTGTCCCCCTCGCGGCGATACTCAGCTTTGGCCGTGACGGCGAGCGTCGCGCCGTCGGGCGCGAACGCGACCGACATCGCGGCCCAGCCACCGCCGGGCAACCGACCGGTCTCCTCGCGGGTCGCGATGTCGACAAGGGCAACATCGCTCGTGCCGTAGACGTTGGCCCGTTCCTTCGAGGTGCCGGCGGCGGCGAGCGTCCGGCCGTCGGGCGAGATCGCGGCTGCCAGCACCCAACCCAAGCCGTGGGTGTGCAGACTGTCGTTCTCTCGGAACGCGGCCGTCTCCCACACTTTGACCGCATAGTCCTGTCCGCCGGTGGCGACGAGCCGGCCGGTCCTCGTCACGGCCACAGCGCTGACTCCCTCGGCGTGACGGAACGGGCCGTGGCAATACGTTAATCGGCTTTTATCGGTCGGCTGTTCAAACGAGTGGAGGTAGGCCGTGCCGTAGTAACTGGATGACGCCAAGAACCGCCCGCCGTCCGCGCTCGCCAGCGCGACGACACCGCCATAGTGGTAGCCAAGGTTATCGTTAACGCTGTCGCGGGCGGTGTCGACGACCGTTAAAGCGCCTGCATACGATGTCGTCCGTTGCCGGTCGTCCGAGGAGGACGTGCCGCCGCACCAGCGCTCGACCCGGCAATCGGTCAGCGCCAGCCAAAACTCCTTGCCCCCCAGTGCAAAGCGGACATCGGCCGCCCCACCCTCAGGAACCTTCAACTCGCGCCCCTTCTCCGACGGTGCGTCCCACACGAACGCCTTCTTCCACCCCGTGGCGATGAGCAGCGTGCCACCGTTTGAGACGGCGATGGGGCCGTCGGCTGCCCATGGCTTCGGCGCAACGGTGCGGCCCGCACCGGTCGTTAGATTCCAGATGCGCACCGTGCCGCCGGTCGCCGATGCCGCCAGCGTTTGCTCATCGGGCGAAAAGGCGAGCCGCTGCACAGTGCCGGCCGCTCCGAGGTCAGTCGGCTCCGCCACGTCCGGTCGGAACAGCCGGACGCCGGCCGCGGTGGCGACCGCCAGCGCCGGGCCATCCGCCGCTGCCGCCCCCGCGGTGCCCGTTGCCAATATCCGGTGGACGGCCGACCCGACCGTGAAACCGATGACGTACCACGTCGCGCCGTCGCCGGGCGCACCGCGGACTAGCGCCAGAAGCGAGCGACCGTCGTGGGCCAACGCGAACCCGACACTGGTAACGTGCCGGTCGCCGCCGATGGCGGGCAGCAGCCACTCGGCATACTCCCGCCCGGCGATCAGGTCCCAGAGCTTGACGCGGCCGGCGGCGTCGCCGCTAACGAGCAAACGCTCGTCTGCCGAGAACGCCAGGGCCATGATCGTCCCTTGGTGCGGCTCGTCAGCCTTTTGCGACGTGGTGCCGCGCCGGCCGGGGAACCCGTACTGCTCGCGGTGCCCTTGCCGCTTCAGGTAGTACCATTCGAAGCCGCGGAGATCCGGCCGGCCGTCGCGGCCATCCCAGGCGTCGAGCAGTTCGTCGGCCTGTCCCAGATTGTGGTACTCGAGCGCCTGCTGGGCCTGTTGCATTTGGGCCGCGTACAGCCGCCGACGGGATAGGTCGAACGTGTCCTGCAAGTCCGCGGCCGCGCGGAGCAGCTCTTCGTTGGCCCGACGGTCGCGCACCGTCGCTACCCAGCCGCCGCCGGCCAGTACGAGCACAGCGAGGGTGCTCACCGCCACAAGCGCTGCCGCAGCCGGACGCCGCCGCGCCCATTTCTTCGCTCGCTCGTACGGCGAAATGCGGCGGGCCAACACGGGCTCGCCAGTCAGCCAACGGCGAAGGTCGTCCGCTAACGCGGCCGCCGATTCATAGCGCCTGGTCGGCTCCTTGGCCAGGCACTTCAGGCACACCGTTTCCAAGTCGGCATCGACGTCGCGATTGTACGACGACGGTGCAATCGGCTCGTCTTCGATGACGTGGCGCATGGTCTTGTACGCCGTATCGGCGCGGAACGGCGGCCGACCGGTCAGTGCGTGGTACAGCACGGCCCCGAGGCCGTACACGTCTGCGGCCGTTGTCACCGGCTGGCCGGCCGCCTGTTCCGGGGCCATGTAGCTCGGCGTGCCAAGGACGGCCCCCGTACGAGTCCGCGGCCCGCCGGCCGTCGCGTCGGTGATAACCTTGGCCAACCCGAAGTCGGAGACGACGGGCCGGCCGCCGTCTTCGAGGAGGATGTTGCCGGGTTTCAGGTCGCGGTGCAGAACTCCGCGCTGGTGCGCGAAGTGGACAGCGCGGGCGACGGTGGCCACGAGGCGAACGGCATCTCCGATTGCCATCGGTGGGCATTGGGCCAGATTACCCCCCTCCACGAACTTCATCGTGAAGTACTGCTGCCCGTCGTGCTCGCCGACTTCATAGACCGGCACGATGTTTGGATGATCGAGCAAGGCAGCCGCTCCGGCTTCGGCTCGGAAACGGCGCACGTCCTCCGCCGATGCAAACTGACCCGCGAGGATCATCTTTAGCGCCACGGTGCGGCTGAGGCTCACCTGCCTGGCACGGTAGACGACGCCCATGCCGCCACGAGCCACCTCGTCGAGAAGTTCGTAGTCGCCGAAGTACCGGACTCGCGGCGGACAGTCGTCGACATCGGCATCGAGTCCGACGGTGGCAGGCTCGGCAAAGCGGTGCATCCGCTCGTGGTCGGCGATGAACGACTGCAACTCATCTGCCAGGTCCGGGTGGGCAGCCAACAAGGCGTCGCGGTCGGCTGTGCCGCGCAGGTAGTCGGCGATGGCCGCGTCGATCCGCTCGTCGCGGGATGGCGTAGGGTTCATGGCTCCCCCGAGTTGAGCAAGGCACGAAGGTATTTGAGACCGCGCTTGAGCAACCCAGCCACAGCGGCGGGCGTCCGGCTGAGTTCCGCGCTGATGGCGTCGAGTGACTGGCCCTCGAAGTAGTGCAGCACCACCGCATCGCGCTGGGCATCGGGCAGTTGCGTCAGCGCGGCAGCGAGGAGGGCGAACTGCTCATTGCGGTCGGCCCGTTGGCTTGGAGACGATTGCTCCGCGGCGAGGAACTGCTCGATCCGCCGCGACGATGCTTCCAGTGCGGCTTCCAGGGACATCTCACGATCCGCATCGCGTTTGGCCCGGTGGCGGGCACGCCAGGCATCCGCGAGGTTGCACGTGAGGAGTCTGTGAAGCCATGCCGCCTTCTCGGCGTTCGTGCGGCCGCGGAAGGTCGCACGGTCACGGTATGCATCGAGGAGAGTCTGCTGAACGAGGTCCGACGCCTCAAAACCGCGTTCGACCCGACCGAGGTGCAGTCGGGCGAGGACAACCAGATAGGTACGCCAGCGCTCGAAGGTCGGGTCATTCCCATCCGGCGACACGTTCATTGGTCCTCCTTCGATAGAGTAGCCGTCAAGTCGGGACGAAGAGGGCGCGCGACGAGCAAGTTTTTTTTGGCAGCCTTCCTCTTGACAACGGCGCTCTAATGCTAAAAAATTAGCACTACCGCAGCCGCCACTATCGGCGGGCTGTGACATCGGTCACGCGAGGCACGAGGATGGCGTCTGAACAGAGTCTCAGTCGGCGGGAGCGGCAGATCATGGACGCCCTTTTCCAGACAGGCGAAGCCACCGCGGCCGAGGTCCACGAACGGCTGCCGGCTGCTCCGAGCTACTCGGCCGTGCGAACCCTACTCCGAATCCTCGAAGAAAAGGGTGTGGTTGAGCATCGCACCGATGGGCGGCGATATGTCTACCGGCCACTCGTCTCGCCCCGGCTTGAAGGGCAGTCGGCCCTGCAGCGCGTCCTTCGCGTTTTCTTCGGCGGTTCGCTGGAACAGGCGCTCGCCGCCCATTTCAGTGACCCGAAGGTGAAGCCGGACGACGCCGAACTGAGCCGCCTCCGCGCCCTGATCGAATCGCAAGCGGTCCAGGACACGCGCGAGACGCGAAAGGGGAAGAAGCTGTGAACGCTACCACATTCCTCGCCTTGGCGTACTTACTCGGTGCGGACTCGCCGGGATCGACGCTTCGTGGAACTGTCGTTGACGCAGACGGCAAGGCCGTCGCAGGGGCGCGAGTTGACCTGCCGACGGCCGCGCCGCGTGTCGGCACCGGTATGTTTTGCCCAAGTTGCTACCGCGACTGCGCCAAATCGGCCCGCACCGACGCCGAAGGCCGCTTCGAATTCCGCGGCCTCGACCCGGCCCTGAAGTTCCGCGTGCTGGTCACGACGCCGACGACTAAGGCACATCTGACCAAGCTCGTGGATCCCCAACAGGGCGACGTCCGGATCGCATTGGAGGCGATTGCGGCCAACATCCCCCGCGACCGCACCCTACTGGCTACGGTCGTGGACGATCGGGGCAACCCGGTCGCCGGGGCGCTCGTCGATCCCTATGGGGCCAAGACGGCCGAGCGGCGGTGGTGGGGCCAGGTCGATGGCGTTGATCCGACCGTCAGCGACGCCAAGGGCAACGTTAGCATCGTGTTGCCAGAGGGTTTTCAAGGTCTCGACGTCAAGGTGATGATCCACGGCTACGCCGGGGCGACGACCGGACTATTGGCACCCGGCCCACAGCGGCACTCGATCACGGTACCAGCGGGGACGCGTGTGACGGGTCGTCTGATTCACAATGGCCAGCCGGTCGCTGGTGCAGCCGTGGCCGTTGTGCAGATCGATCGGACGGCGGGGCGCCACTTCATCAAGGCTGTCGGCGACATGACCAACCCGGACGGCCGGTTCGCCCTCGACGCTCTGCCGGCCGGCGAGGAGTACGCGATCTTCACACCGGTCGGCGAGGGGCCGCAGCCCTTCGTCCTCACGACGAAGCGGTTCAAGGCACTCGGCGACCGACAGAACCGTGACCTCGGCGACCTGCCCCTGATCCCGGCGCTGCGGCTTGCCGGCCGCGTGGACCTGCCCGCCGGCCAGCCCGTTCCGGCCGGCACCAAGCTGGCGCTCGGCCGTGACCCGGCGTGGGATCTGATTTCCGTGCCGGTCAACGCCGACGGCTCGTTCGTCGCCGACGGTTTGCCGCCGGAGACGTATGAGGTCCGCGTCCCGGTTCGCGGGTTCGACATTGACGGCGAACGGATGCCGTTCCAGATGCTTGAGCGGCAGTCGTTTGGTGTTCGGCTGCGCGAGAGCGTCAACGACCTGCGCATTCCGCTGGTGCCGGCCGCGAAGCGTTAGCGCGCGGCAACGGCGGAATCATAAGCCAACCAATTCGGAGGCCGAATCATGCTGGAAGCCTGGCTCCTGCGCGCGACGGCGCTGTGCCTTGTCGCCGCCGTCGTCGCCGCCGCGATGCAACGCCGCTCAGCCGACGCAGCCCACCGCGTCTGGATCGCGGCACTCGCCGGCGTCGCGTCCCTGCCGCTGTTCGCTGCGGTCGTCCCGACGTGGGCCGTCGCCTCTCGCGTCATGCCGCCGGTCGTTGCCGTGGATCGGGAACCGGTGACGCCGATCGAACCGCCTGCGTTATCGCTCCCTGAACTACCCGCCGCCGCGATGCCGGCGACTCCGACGCTGGTTGAGCCATTGCCGATGATCGCGACGAATCCGCCCGCGCCGGACGCGGCTGCCTTGCCGCAACCTACGTTCCACATCGATTGGCCGCTCACAATCGCATTGACGTGGGCCGGCGTCGCCGCCGCCCTCGTCGTGCGGTTGATCGGTGCGGCGGTCCTGCTCACTCGCACGGTTCGCCGTGCCCCGGCCGCGTCGGATGAGTTGCGGGCGTGGGTGGCCGGAGTCGCCACGGCGCTTGGCGTCCGCCGACGGTTCGACGTACGAACGCTGCCGGCTGGGTCGATGCCGATGGCGTGCTGGCTCGGCCGATGGGTCGTGCTGTTGCCGGCCGACATCCCGGCGTGGCCCGAGCCACTGCGGTGGACCGTGGCCGCGCACGAACTCGGGCACGTCGCCCGTCGCGATGCGTGGACAGACTTAATCGCCCAATTCGTCTGCCGGCTCGGCTGGCCGCACCCTCTGCTATGGCTCGCGGCGCGATCGGTGCCCCGGCTTCGCGAACGCGCCTGCGACGAGTGGGTGTTAGCGACCGGCCACGTCGACCCGCGCGCTTACGCGAACCACTTGCTCGACGTGGTGGTCCGCTGCACCCGGCCCGGCGTCGCTCTCGCCCCGGCGATGGCCCGCGCTGCCGACCTGGAGCGCCGCGTCCGTCGCGTCCTCGCCGGGCCGCGCATGCCGCGGCCGTGGCTGGCCCACGCGGCGACGGTCGGTGGGATTGTCCTGACGGCCGTCATCGCGGGCGCGCAGCCACCAGTTGATGCCAAGGGCACTGCCGTTCAACGCACGGCCGAGCCGGTTGCCACCGATGGGCCGACGATCCGCATCGCCGGGGTCGTCGTCACGCCGGACGGCCAACCGGTCGGCGGGGCGACGGTCGTGTTGCGGGCGAAGACCGGTGGGCGGTTCTACGCAATGGGCGTGAAGCACAACCGTGACGTGCTGGCACGTACGACGGCCGACGCCGCCGGGCGGTTCACGTTCGACGGCATCGGCATCCCGCCGCGGTTGGAGGAGATCATCGAAAGCCTGATCCGCGGCCAGGGCGGCGCGGAACTGCTCGCCTGGGCCGACGGCCGGGCGCTCGCGTGGACCGACGTGAAGGGGCTGACGAACGCGGAAAGAGTGCGTCTGGCACTGCCCGCGGAATCGCCCGTCACCGGCGTGGTGCGCGATGCGACCGGCAAAGGCGTGCCCGGGGCGAGAGTCCACGTTAGCGGCGCGACCCGCGCGACGGCCGATGCCGATGCGTTCATGCAGCAGCCGGGCGACGTCAATTTCGTCTCGTCCGAAGTGACAGCGTGGGACGCGACGACCGACGCGGCCGGCCGCTTCGCGCTCCACCACCTGCCACCCGACTACCGCTTTCACGTCGGCATCCGGGGCGATGGTCTGGCCTGGAAGTCGGCGTACATCGACACCGCGGCGACCGCCGGTGCGACCGAGATGCGAGTGAGCGGCGGCGGTGGCGGCACGTACCCCGTGTTGCGTTCGCCATTGAGCGTCGATCTTAAGCCGCAGCGATTCGTGACGGTCAAAGTGCTGGACCACGCCGGCCGGCCCGTGACCGACGGAGGCGTTCAGGCCATTGACTCCCAACGGCATGGGGCCGGCCAGGACGAGATGAACGCTCGCGGTGAGTGTCGCATCGCCGCCCGCGAACCCGGCCGCTACCAGTTCATCTACGGGGCCGACCCGCTCAATCCGCGGGTCGGCTCGTCGACGTCGGCCGACATCGCCGCAGGGACCGATTCGCCGGTCGTCGAAATCCGCCTGCCTGAGCCGACGTGGCTCACGGGCCGCGTCGTCGATGCCGATACGGGCAAGGGCGTCGCCGGGGCCTATGTCTCATTTGCGCAGAAGATATCCGACGGCCCGCACGCAATGGCCGTCAGCGGCCCCGGCGGCGAGTTCCGCATCCCCACGGTCCCTGGCCGCGGTATGTTGTCCGTCGTTCGCCCGGTCTTCGGCTATCATGCACCGTACCTTCAGTATCTGCGGGCCGAAAAGCCGACTCCCGGCCTCGCCATCGACATACCTCAATCCGGCGAGCCTGCTGCGGTGACGTTGCCGTTGCCGCGCGGCCTCGGCATCCGCGGAATGGTGCGCGACGCCGCGGGCAAAGCCGTCGCCGGGGCCGCTGTCCAGCTTCAGAACGACGATTCGCCCTACCGAAAGGCTGCGACCACGACAGATAAAGACGGCCGGTTCGTCGTTGCCGGTGTGGCCCCACACGTTAAGTCGATCGTGACCGTGCAGGCGGGCGGCGGTGCGGCCCAAGCCGTGGTGGACGCGGCTCCGGACCAGCCGTGGGACAAGACCCGCTGGCAGGACGTGGAGCTGACGCTCGAACCCGGCGTGACGCTGGTGGGCCGGGTGCTGCATAAGGGCCAGCCGGTGGCCGGCGTGACGATGAAGCTGATGAAGTCGAGCGGTCCGGTCGCCATCGGCCCGGGCAGTGGCGGCACCCGCTTTTCGGAATGCGCCGAGGCGACGACGGACGCCTTAGGCCGCTACCGCGTCAGCGGGCTGAAGGCCGGCGACAACTACTACTTCATTATCACCGCCCCGAACGGCATGGCCGATCCCGATTGGCATCACCAGATGCCCTACTCCCAGGCCGTCCGCGAGGGCAAGGCCGAGATCGCCCTGCCCGACGTCAATCTGACGACGCGCGGCCAATCTCTCCGCGGCGTGGTCGTCGATCCGAAGGGCAAGCCGGTGGCCGGTGTGACGGTGAACGCCCGACTCGTCAGCGGTCAGAATCTGTCGCGGCGGAACTCCGGCCCGCCGCCGTGGACGACGACCGACGCGCAGGGCCGATTCGCACTGACCCAGTTGCCGGACCAGCCGCTCGAGTTGATGATTTGGAAAGCCGGCCCCGGCGGTACGCGGATCCGCTTCCCCGCTGTCGTCAAGACGACGACGAACCAGCAGGACGTCCGCGCCGTGTACGACCCGACGTTAGCCGACGAAGTCGAAGATCTCGACGCGCCGAAAAAGCCATAGCCGAGCCGCAAGAAGCGTATGGCCACGACTTCCGTCGGACGGCGGAAGTCGTGGCCACACGGCCATTTCGAGTCCGCGCAGGATAGCATGCCGCGGGCGCTCGTACCCGTCATTCACGGCAACACTTTTTCCGATGCGTACTTCTTCGGATGCGGGACAAATCGTCGCGCTTGGGATCATTTTGGTGTACTCCGTGCCCGTCCCAACGTTTTTGGTTACTGGGGCCTTCGATCTCGCTAGGATGTCCCCGCACCACTCTCCATGAAAGGCCATCCCCGTGACCCGTACGCGTCGCAAACCCATCACCAACAAGGCTGTTCTTCGCCTCCTGCACCTGGAAGCCCGGGACGTGCCCGCGTTCGGCAATCCGACATGGCTGGCCCAGGGGCCGTCCGTTAACGGGGATGCCACCGCGCAGGCCGTCCGCTCCGGCGGTATGGCGTCAATGGCGGCGGACCCGACGAACGCCAATGTCGTCTTCATCGGCGCAGCCAATGGCGGGCTGTGGCGGACGACCAACGCCACGAGCGCCAGCCCGACCTGGCTCAACCTGACCGACAACCAACTTTCAGCGGCCATCAGTTCGCTGACGTACGGACTGACGCCGGCCGGCGCGATCGACCCGAACACGCTCTACGCTGGCACTGGCGTCACGGCCGGTTCCGACCAAGGATTCCCTGAAGGCGTCTACAAGATCACAAACGCCCTGTCGGCAAACCCGGTCGTCACTTTGACGGGCCAGGCGGTCTTGTCCGGCATTCACGTTCGCGGCAGCATCGTACCGATCGCGGTCGGCGGCGCAGAGGGTGCACTGGCAACCACGGACAAGAGCCTGTACCGAACCGTCGATGGCGGCACCACCTGGACCCAGGTGGCCATCGCCAACGTTCCGTTGACCACGCAAGCCCGCGACGTTGTCCGCGACCCATCGCAGCCAGGCCGGTACTTCGTGGCGATGGCGAACAATGGCGTGTTCGTCAGCACCGACAACGGTGCGACCTGGACAGCGACCGCGAACAACCAGTTGGTTGGCATCGCCACGACCAAGATCGTCCGACTGACCATCGCGAACGACGGAATCCTTTACGTAGCCTTGGCTCCGCAGAATGGGACCGAGTTCGAGGTCAGCGCCCTCTACCGCTCCGCCAACCATGGTGCCACGTGGACGGCGGTGCCGCCACCCAGCGACGCCCAGGGCTTCCTCCCGGGTGGCGGCAACGGCAACTTCACGACCTTTGAGTTCGGCGTCGATCCGACCAATTCCAACTTCCTGTACGCCGCCAACAATCGCGTCTTTCGCGGCGACTTCACAAACCCCACGGCCCCTGTGTGGGTCAACATCACCGGCCCCGAGGGGGCGTATGTCCAGAATGCCAAGGACGTCATCCCCGGCCCCGATGGACGCAATCTTGGGTTCGACGCGGCCGGCAACATATATTCGCTCGACGACTCGGGCGTCAGCCGGCTAGCCGCCCCACGCACCGCCGGGACGAACGCAAAGTGGTCCGCGCTCAATGCCAACCTAACAAACAACAGCGACTTCTACGACAACACGGTCGCATACGACAACGTCGGCCACGTGGTCTGGGGCGGTTTGCAGGATCGGGGTTCGAATCGCATCGACTCGCGAACTCGGCAGTCCGCCCTCGATCTTTCGGGCGGCGATGGCGACTACGTTCAAGTTGACACCACGACCCGGCCGGGCTTTACCATCGGCTACGTCGCCGCACAGAATCTCGGCGGGTTTAGCCGCGTCACCGTCGATTACACCGGCCGCGTCGTGGACCGAGAAGACGTCAAGTTGGAGTTCAACGGCAAACGCCTGACTGACGAAAAAGACTGGCAGTTTCTGCAGCCCTTCTATCTGAACGCGATCGACCAGCGGCGCATGGTCATCCCCAACGGCCAAGTGTTCGAGTCGCTCGACAAAGGCGATACCCTGACCTCGGTTGGCGGCCCGGTGAACGCGATCTCGGCGGCCTACGGCGGCATGCTAAACGGACAGCCCAATGCCAACGTTCTTTACGTGGGAACCGGCGGGGCCAACAAATTGCTCTTGCGCACGACGGCCAACGGCCCCCTCACTCCGCTGACCGCCTATCGCGGCGACAGCCCAAGGACCATCGTCCTCGACCCGGACAACTGGCGGACGGCTTACGTACTCGACTTCGCCAACGAGGTGTGGCGAACGACCGACGCCGGACAGACATTCACGAACGTCACCGGTAACCTCGACACGCTGACACCGCGCGTCGATGCCCTGACGATCTACGCCAAGTCGAACGGCCCTGGTGACGAGGTCCTGTTCGTCGGCGGCCGGGGAGCCGTCTTTGGCCTGGAGAACCCGACTGCGGCAAACCCGAGCTGGGTCAAGTTCGGATCGGCCATCCCGACCAGCAACCGCGTGAACAACCTCGTCTACGACGCACTGGACAATGTCCTCATCGCGGCGACCGATGGCCGCGGGGCATTCTCCGTGTACAACCTGAGCAACTTCACGGGCCATACCGCTCCCGATCTGCGGTTGAATGGCGCGGCCGGGACGGATTTCACGACCACCTTCACTGTTGGCGGCGGTGCAATCGCCGCGACATCGCAGCAATTGACGATCGGTGGCACTGCCAGCACGACCCTCGTCTCCGCAACCGTCCACCTGATCAATCTGCAAGATGGCAACGCCGAATCTCTATCGATCACGGATGTCGGCGCCATTCGGTCTCGCTACGACGCCGCGACGGGCATATTGACTCTGACAGGTGTCGACACGGTGGCGCACTACCAGCAGATGCTCCACACGCTCAAGTACAATAACACACTGGCGGCAGCGAACCCCACGGTGCGGACCGTGTTGTTCCGCGTCGACGACGGCTCAGCCATCAGCGATCAGCGAACGACCACCATCAACTATGCCCCACCTGTTGTCGGGCCGCCGATGATTGCGCTCGGCGGGCCGGGCGTTGCCAACTTCAATGCTCAGTTCCGCGGAGGCGGAAACGGTGGCACCGCGGTGTCCATTGTCTCGCCAAACCTGACGATTACGGCTCCTGGTTCGACGAACCTCACCCGCGCCACCATCGTCATCACCAATCTGCGGGATGCACCCAAGGAGTTCCTGGCGGCTACGCCGAGTGGGGCCATCCAGGCGGCCAACATCGGCTACAACCCGACGACCGGAACGCTGACAATCAATGCGACTGCGCCGGTGGCTGATTATCAAGCAGTCCTGCGATCCGTCACTTACAACAACACCGACCGGACGCTCGATCCGGAATCTCGCCTCGTCGATTTCCGGACTGACGCTGGGGCCGTGCAGGGTAACTCGGTGACCAGCACCGTCTCTGTCATCGTGCTGAACAACGCACCGGTGCTCGACACCACACAGGTCTTTACCCTTTTCACCATCCAGTCCAACACGACGAACAATCCGGGCGACCGCGTCATTGAGGACATCATCGATGGCGCGGCCCCGCCCGATCGGATTACCGATTTGGACGCCAACGCCCGTCGTGGCATCGCTGTCGTCGGCGTCGACAACACCAACGGCCGATGGCAGTTCACCACGGACGGCGGGCAGACGTGGGCTGACTTCGGCACGCCGACGTCGGCCCAAGCCCGCCAGCTCGACGCCGACGAACGGACGAAGATCCGTTTCGTGCCGAACGCTGCGTTCGCCGGCACGGCCACATTCACATTCCGCGCGTGGGACCAGTCCGGGCCGATCCCGCTAGTCCCGATCGTCGAGGCCAACGGCCGGATCGTCGATACCACCACAAACGGCGGCACGTCCCCTTACAGCACGGCGATCGGCACCGCACAAATCACAGTCCAGGCCGCGCCCCTGCCCGCCCCGTCCGTGGAGTTCGAGGATGTCGCCACGACGGTCAGCGAGGGCAACGGCGGGCAGATCGTCATCAAGTTGTCGGCCCCGCACAATCAGGACGTGGTCATCAACTACACGATCGCGGGCACAGCAACGAACGGGACCGACTACGACATCGGCCCGCTAAGCCCAATCACGATTCCGGCCGGGGAAACCGAGTTTGTGATCGATGTCGATGCCCTCGACGACCTGATCGTCGAACCTGATGAGACCATCGTCCTGACGCTGACGAGCGCATCGGCCGGTGTGACCTTGGGTACGAACCGAGTTCACACGTTCACGATTCAGGACGTACCGCCCGTCGTCCCGCCCGTGGCGACGTTCACCGTAACGACACAGACGGAGCCGGAAGACAACATTCAGGACCTCGTGTTTACCGTGCAACTCGACAAGCCGGCACCGCAAGACATCTTCGTACAGATCGACTTCTCGGGCACAGCCACACTCAATGACCCAGCACTGTTGCCCCCAGGGTTCGACTACACCGTGAAGGACTTTGTCGTTGGCCCGTTCACCGTCAGCATCATGCAAGGTCAAACGACGGGCACCTTCACGATCAACCTCAACCACGACGCGATCGTCGAGCCAACCGAGACGGCTGTCTTCACGATCGACCCAGCCTCGGCTGGTATCACCGTCGGCGCGGCCGGTACGTTGACGCTCTCGATCCTCGACGTACCGCCGGCGCTACCGACCGTCGATCTGGTGGCTGTCGGGGCCGGGCCGGGCGGTGGACCGCACGTCAAAGTTTACAACCCCGATGGTACATTGCGGCTCAACTTCTTCGCCTACGAAAAGACGTTTACCGGCGGCATCAACGTCGCGACGGCCGATGTGACTGGTGACGGCGTGGACGATATCATCGTCGGCTCCGGGAATGGCGGTGGGCCGCTCGTCAACGTGTTCGACGGTAACACGGGTATATTGTTGAAGAGCTTGATCGCGTATAACCCGGCGTTCCGCGGAGGTGTGAACGTCGCAGCTGGAGACATCAACGGCGACGGCATTGCTGACATCATTACCGGAGCGGGCGTCGGGGGCGGGCCACACGTCAAGGTGTTCGACGGAACGACGCTTGGCCTACTGACCGAGTTCTTCGCGTACAACATGGACTTCCGCGGCGGCGTCAACGTGGCCGCCGGGGACGTGAATGCCGACGGGATGGCCGACATTGTCCTCGGTCCTGGCGTTGGTGGCGGACCTCTGGTCAAAGTGTACGACGTGGCCAATGGGGCGTTGCTGTTCAATTTCTCGGCTTACAATCCGGATCTGCGGACCGGCGTGACGGTGGCGGCCGGCGACGTGGACGGCGACGGCCGGGCCGACATCATCACGGGCACTGGTAATGGTGGCGGACCACACGTCAAGGTGTTCGATGGGCTGCGCGGCGGGCTGCTCCAGGAGTTGTTCGCTTACGACACGGCGTTTCGTGGCGGCGTCAACGTCGCCGCGGCCGACCTCGACGGCGACGGTCTGGCCGATGTAGTCACCGCCGCTGGGCCGACTGGCGGCCCGCACGTCCGTGGCTTCCGCGGAACGGACCTCGCGCCGTTACGCTCGTTCTTTGCCTATGACCCGACGTTCCTCGGAGGCGTACTGGTCGGTTGACGGATCCGACGATGTCCGAGGAAGTGGGAGGCCTCGCCGCGCCGAAGAAGCTGTCGGTAGACAGTGCTACGCCGGCGCGGGGCGGAGGCGGAGGGCGTCCTCGTACATCGCAAGCATTTGCGGCAGGCATACGTCCAGGCTGTACCGCTCGCGGACAGTAGCGACCGCGGCCGGGCTAAGGTGCGCGTAGTCGGCCGGGACTGACAAGACCCGGTCGGCGACGTCGGCCATGGTATCGCTGTCGAAGAAATCGGTTAGCAGGCCGTTGCGACCATGCTCGATCATCTCGCGGACCGGGGCGGTGTCCGATGCAAGGACCGTCGCCCCGCACGCCAGGGCATTCACCAGCGACCAGCTCAAGACGAACGGAACGGTCAGGTAGATATGCAGGTCGGACAGGCAAAAGAGCTGCGCGAGCTCGCTTTTCCGTAGCAGGCCGGTGAAAATGAATCGCGACATGTCGTAATTGTCCTGGGCCAGCACCCACTCCTTGAACGACTGGCTTCCGGTCGTGCGCTCGTCGCCGCCGTAAACGACGCGGTCCTGACCGACCACCACGAAAACCACATCGGGCCGCCGGTCGCCGAGCCGCTTGGCCATCTTCATGAACAGATCGAACCCGCGCATCGATTCCATTCCGCGGGATGCGTAGGTCACGACCTTGGTGTTGGACGGGATCGCCCGACCGGCGACTGTGCGGTCCGGGACAGGTTGCGGCTTCCAGAATGTTGTGTCAATACCGTCGAAGACGACCCGGAGCTTGCTCTGGAATTCGGCAGGCAGCCGGCTGCGCTGCCACTGGGTCGGACAGTAGCCAAGATCGCAGTTGTCGAGATCACAGAGAAACACGGCGTTTCGCGGCCGCAGCCTCAGGCGAGTTGCCTCGTCGGACGGGAAATCGGGCCGGAAGTCCAGGTCGCCTCCGGACGCTCGATAGTAGAACTCAAACAGATTGATGATTGGTGCCGTCGGGTACAGGTCCCGGAGGAACAGAGTCGAACCGAACCCTGAGTGGCCGACGATCAAGTCCGGCCGAATGTCCGGCCGAGCTTTGAGGGCAACGTATACGCCGTCGGCATTGGCCATGCCGTTCTCAAAGTGACGAGAGTAATAGTGGGTCGTAGCAGTCGCCCCTCCGCGGGGTGTGAACAGTATTCGCTCGACGCCGGGGTAGGTGCCACCGTCCGATTTCTGGGTGACAAACGTGCAACGCCACCCGAGATGGCTCACGAGGTGCCGAGCAATGTGGCCGAACTGGGCCGGATAGTTCTGGTGGACGAACAGGACATGCATCGTGTCCGGAACCTCGGAGAGAGCCAGCCCCTTCTTCGAACGAGGCGACATGCTCGTAGACTGTGGCTACTGCAGAATTGTAAGCCGTGCCCAGACATGTGCCACAGGTGCGTTGTGGAACGGTGGTTTGGTCGTTCACAACCGCGCGCTGAATTGCCGGTACTCAGTACGGAATCCCGGCAATGCAGCGCGCCGCCGTGGTTCCCTGACACACTGGCCCGCTAAAGAACGTGTCTCAAGTCGTAGTGGCTTGCCTATGTGAGGCCGGCCACTCCGCCTTGAGACACGACCGAACGGAACAACGTTCCACGGGATACCTGCCGACCGCTGACCTGCGGGCTGACACTTGCTTCTGCCGCAATCGATTTCCTTGCAATCGCTTGCAGCGATACCATAATTCGGGTGCTCGCCGAGCGAATATCTCATAGCCACGGACCATCCCTGCGGAGCGCGTTGCCTCGTTGGGGCAATGGTCCATTCCCGGAGTCTGCTCCATGGTCACGCCCCTGCTGGCCGCCTGGTCGGACCCGCAGAGCTTGTTGCTCTACGGTGTCTTGGCCGTCCTCGCCGTCGTCGCCCTGATCGAGTTGTGCGGCCTGCGCATCATCCCCAACGACAAGGTCGGCGTCGTCGAAAACCTCTGGTCGTCCAAAGGCTCCGTCACCGAGGGCCGGATCATCGCGCTGGGCGGTGAGGCCGGCTATCAGGTCGATCTCCTGCGCGGCGGCATCCACTTCGGTCTCTGGCGGTGGAAGTACCGCATCCACAAGGTCGGACTCGTAACCGTCCCGCAAGGGCAGATCGGCTACGTGTATGCGCGCGACGGCGAGCCACTGCCGCCGAGCCAGACGCTGGGCCGCGTCGTCCTATGCAACAACTTCCAGGACGCCCGTGCGTTCCTCACCGGCACCGTGGACCCGAACTTACCCATCGGCCAGTCGGCATACGTGCCCATCGGTCAGCGTGGCCGACAGCGCGCCATCTTGCGTGAAGGCGTCTACGCCATCAACCCGGCACTGTTCGTGGTCATCACCGAGGGCCTCGTCTACCGGCTCGCGGCCGCGGCGAATAAGCTCGAGATCCAATCGGTCCTGAACTGGCAGAGTGAGCTGGCCGAGATCGACGGGTTCCACCCGGTCGTCGTCGGTGGCCCGGTCGAGGCTCCGGACCCGCTGCGACCGGACCAGAAGGTGACGGTAGACTCGATCGGCATCGTGACCGTTCACGACGGCCCATCGCTGCCTCCGAACGAGATCATCGCGCCCGATTGCGGCAATTCGCCGAATGACCAGAATTACCACAACAACTACCAGGACCCCGAGTCGTTCCTTCGGGCCGGCGGCCGCCGCGGCCGACAGTACACACCGCTGACCGACGGCACCTACTTCATCAACCGCTGGTTTGCTACGGTCGAGCAGAAGCCGAAGACCGTCGTGCCGATCGGCTATGTCGGGGTTGTGGTTAGCTATTACGGCCGAGCCGGGCACGATGTCTCCGGTACCACGTTCCGCCACGGCGAGCGTGTGGCCGAGGGTGAGCGCGGCGTGTGGGAAAAGCCGCTCGGGCCGGGCAAGTACCCATTCAACACCTACGCCGGCAACCTGGTCCTGGTGCCGACGACGAACTTCGTCCTGCACTGGGTCACGGGTAAGACCGAGGCGCACCGCTACGACGAGTCGTTGCGCTCGATCGACCTTGTGACTCACGATGCTTACGAGCCGCTGTTGCCACTGAGCGTGGTCGTCCACATCGACTACCAGAAAGCTCCTGGCGTTATCCAGCGCTTCGGCGACGTGAAGAAGCTGATTACGCAGACGCTCGATCCGATGTTGTCAGCGTACTTCCGCGACGTGGCGCACAAGAAGACGATGCTGCAACTGTTGCAGGAGCGCGACCTGATCCAGCAGGAAGGCCGTGAGGCGCTACGGACGAAGTTCGGCCAGTTCGACATCGAGTGTGTGGACGTGCTGATCGGCAAGCCGCAGACGACAGAAGCCGACAACAAGATCGAAACGCTGCTCGAGCAATTGCGGCTACGGCAGCTTTCGATCGAGCAGATCGAGACGTACGAACACCAACGGGCGGCAGCCGAGAAGCTCAAGACGCTGCAAGAGGCGCAGGCGATCGCGAACATGCAAACGGAGCTGACGAACTCGCAGGTGACTGTGCGGATCGCCGAAAACAAGGGTGAGGCGGACCTGGCCCGGGCCCGCAAGGCCGCCGAACAGTTGATCGTCACTGCCCAGGCTGAGAGCCAGCAGAAGGTGCTGGCCGGTCGCGGCGAAGGCGCTCGGCAGCTTCAAGTCGGCCTCTCCGAAGCGGCAGTCTTGTTGCGAAAGGTCGGTAGCTATGGTGACCCGCGGCTCTATGCCTTGACCCTCGCTGCCGAGAACCTGTCGAAGAGTCAGCAGCCATTGGTGCCGGAGCGGATGTTCGTGGCTGGCGGCTCAGGCGGCGAGAACGGCACGCCGGCCGTCGGCAACGGCTTGCTTGGAACGTTGATCAGCTTGCTCGTCGCGGAGAAGAGCGGCTTCCAGTTGACGGACGCGAACGGCCACGGGATGGGCACGTTGCAGGAGTTCGCCGACCGCATGACGAAGGACGCCATGGAGTCAATGCAACAAGCCGCACTGACGCAGCGGGCGGACGGCGCGGTGCTGACGACGGCGACGGAGGCCGTTGAGAAGGTGTAGATGCAGGAGGGATTTCTCGACGGCCGCCGGGGTCACCCCGGCGGCCGGCGTCACGTTCGAGGGCGGTTTGGGACGTACCGAACGTGGGGGACGAGTACGATTCCGCCGAACCGCTCGATGCGGTATTCGACAACGACGGGCAACTCGAACAGCAGCCGTGCGTCGGGCTTAGGCCGGGACTCACCCTGCGAATACGGAAAGGTGGAGAGTCGATCCACGACGCGAAGAACCATCCGTTCGATGACTTCGCGTTCAGCCGGGTCGGCTGCTTGCCAGACCACGGTCAGCTCGCGATCCGCCTCGTCGAGCTATTCGACGTCGTAAATCATGCGTCCTTCAAGTGGCGAAGGACTTCGGCCGTCGTGTATCTCGGCCCCTTCAAGTCAATCCGGCGCTGGATCTCTTCGTCGCTAATCCCGGGCCCGAGTTCGGCGATCAGCGACCGGTCGATCTTCGGCGTGTACAGCCCCACGATGTTGCCCTTGGAGTCGTAGACGTCCACCGTTTGCATCGACGCCCGAATGCGCTCGATCAGGGCGTCGTCCAACACGATTCGATCCATGGTCGCCTCCCTCAACTCCGAGTGCAGGCGCTACCCCCGCATTGTACGCCCTACCGTGGCGTCGCAAAAGCCGTCGTCGCGCATGCGAAAGGCCGGGTCGGAACGACAAGTCGCTTCCGACCCGGCCTTGGCGGACGGCGTTTCGTCCGGACCTCAGACGAGGAGTTTGCCGGTGCGGATCAGGTACGCCATCGCGCCGCGCTGCTCGGGCGTCAGCAGGGCGTGGATCTGTTGGAGCGCGTGGACGACCGCTGTCTGGAGCCGTTGGGTACTCTGCGTCCCCGCGTCCGCGGCGGCGGTGGCCTTGGCGGCGTCGAACGGGTCACCAGTCAGCGCCTCAGCGAGCGCGGCCACCGTGCGGCGGCGGTCCACGTCGGCCTGGGCTCGCTCGATCTTGAGGTTGTCGAGGATGCCGGCCAGGGTGGCCGTCTGGTTCTGGTCGAGGCCCAGGCGGTGGCTCAGGAACCGCAGCGGCCGACGGATGCCGAAGCCGCCGCCACCGCCGCCCTCCGATTCATCGCCCTCGGGGCCACCCCAAGGACGACCGCCGTGACCGCGGCCTTCCCAGACGCCGCACTGTGGGATGCCATGCCTGGCGCGCCGCCAGGCCCAATGGGTACAAGGCATGTTCATTCTCCTTCTCGCGGGGGCTGATCGCACCCCGGCGGGGACACTCGGCGTGGGCACCGGGCCGCACACTCACCAGGCATCGTACCCTCAGCGGTCAAGATTCGCCATCAGCGATTCCTCCGAATTGGCGGCCAAGCACGTTTTGCGGAGAGGGGTTAGGCTTCGTTACCTCCCCGGACTCAGGGGCGGTTGGACAGCGCCGAGGTGCCGTGGGAGGCTTCGCACTCAGGCCGTGGACCGATCAAAACACCAATTTGATTCCGGAAATGAGGATCCGCCATAAGTCATTCGTCGACAATCGGTTCGAGTGCTTTGGGGAAATGATTCCGGCTCGGTGCGATGATTCTGGGGAGGGGTGGGTGGGGTTCGGCCGGAGGAATTCTGGTGAGACGGGCGGCTCTCCTCGCTACCAATGCGTCTCGCAAGTTCTGGGCATAGAAGTCTCGATAAAGCTGTGCTCGTCAATGGATTACGACATCGCGATCGGCGCTGCTGGCGGCAACATGGCGATCCACAAAGCCAACTCACCGTAATGGGCGAAGAGAGCGGAGAGAAGAACGGGAGAGCGACTTGCCACCGTGTCCTTCTGTCAGCATCCTCCTCGCCCATTGACGTGAATGCTCTCCGTTACTTCGCCTCGGCCGCGGTGCGCGCTTTGGCCAGCACGTCCTCGAGCCTCACTGGCACTCCGCCGCGCCGTTTGCTCTCATCGGCGGCCTCCATGAACGCGAAAATCTCCAACGTCTCGGCCGCACTCACTGGTGCCTTGCCAGTACGGAAGAATCGGCCGATTTGCTCGACCAAAGGCTCGTAGCCGGTGTATGTGCCGCTAGCTGCCATGCCTTTGCTACCGAACGCCGTCGCACCGTATCCGGCTTTGCTATCGCGCATGCCGCGGAACGTGCCGATACGACCGCCCGCCCAAGTGCCGACGACGACGTCCGTTCCTTTCGTGTGGACGCGCACGACCGACTCGCAGCCCGGCCCCATCACAGTGAACAGCGTCTCGACACCGTGGACTCCGTACCAGAACAGGTCCGGATGATGTTCTTCCAGTTCGCACGGGCTGAACGCATCGCAGCCGAGCGCCGTGCCGCCAACCTTATCGCGCAGGCCGGCCACGCCCGGCGTAAATCGCAGGCCGGACGACGAGAACACAGGCACCTTCGCCGCCTCGGCCAACCGATAGATCGCGACCGCATCGGCCAGCGTGCCGGCCACCGGCTTATCGATGAACACCGGTTTGCCTGCCTTCAGCACTGGTTTGACCTGCTCCAGGTGCGGTCGGCCGTCCACGCTCTCCAGAAGAACAACATCAACCTTGGCGAGTAGCGCGTCGATGCTATCGACGATCTCGACCTGGTACTGTTCGCGCATCGTCTTCGTGTAGTTCGCGACACGAGTATGGCTGGCCGGCACATCGGGGCTGCCGCCGGGGAATGCCGCCACAATGCGGATGCCCAGTTTGCCCGCCTCCGATTTCGGGTCGTGGAACACCTTGGCGAATGCCAACACGTGCGAGGTATCGAGACCGATAATCCCGGCCTTCAGTTGCGGCGGTGCGTCCTGGGCTACGGCCGAGCTTGCAAGTGCAACGGCCGCGACGAGAGCGAAATGTGTCAATCGTCTCATGGTGAGGTTACTTTCCCGTGGTTTCCTTGAGCGGCAACACAACAGCGGTCAGGACGACCGGACCCGCGGTGCCCGGCGTGTAGATGAGGGCGATGTTCTGGTTGGCCTTAAGGTCCTTGGCATCCACTTCGTTCTGCACGGCGACCTGCTTACCGCCGCGCATCTGTTGCGTCAGCACAGTGATCTTGCTGGTGCCCGTGAGCTGGAACTCCATGGCCTTCTCGAACTTGCCGTCAACCCCGCGGGGCTTAATGGTCAGCGTGTCCTTGGTCGCCTTGTCCACAACTCCGTGAGCCGCGGCAATCGGTGGCGGAGTCTGCGCGAGGGCCGGGGCAGCAAGCAGCATCAGGCCAGCGAGTGCGGCCAAAGACAGTCGGATGCGGAGCATGGGAGGGTTCCTCGGTGTGACGGTTCGCGACGCCTTGCAGTAGCGCGCGATACCAACGACAAGCTACGGGACGCGTCATCGGGCCGCAACCGGCTAGTTGGGATGCAAACCCATCCGGTGTGACCACCAAACACCATTGCAGACCAGTCGGTTTGCAGGCCGCGCGGGCAACTGACGGCTAAGATATGGCCGCCAACTCTTTCCACCCGTGAGGCACCGATGCGACTACTCACGTTTGTTTGCCTGGCCCTATGCACGCCGGCGCTGCTTGCCCAACCCGACGTGACCGACACCAAACTCATCGCCCAGCCGGCCGTCGGCAAGGACCACATCGCCTTCGCCTACGCCGACGACCTGTGGGTCGCCGACCTCGACGGCTCGAACGTCCGCCGGCTGACCAGCGACATCGGCGTCGAGATGAACCCGGTGTTCTCGCCCGACGGCCAGACCATCGCGTTCAGCGGCCAGTACGACGGCAACCTCGACGTCTACACCATCCCGGTCAGCGGCGGCACGCCGAAGCGGCTGACCACCCACCCCGGCCCGGACGTCGTCCGCGGCTGGACGCCGGACGGGCAGGCCGTCTTGTTCTCGTCGCCGCGGGAGGTGTTCACCAACCGCTATTCGCAACTGTTCACCGTGCCGACGGGCGGCGGCCAGCCGACCAAGCTGCCGATCCCCAACGGCGTTGAGGCCAGCTACAACGGCGACGGCACCCGCATCGCCTACACGCCGATCGGCGACCGCTCGCAGCAGTGGAAGCACTACCGCGGCGGCACCGCCTCCCGCGTCTGGCTGTACACCTTCGCCGACCACGCGGTCGAGCCGATCCCGCAGCCGACCGGCCGGTGCAACGACACCGACCCGCGGTGGCAGAACGGCACCGTCTACTTCCGCTCCGACCGGGCCGGCGAGTTCAACCTGTTCGCCTACGACACCAAGACGAAGACCGTCCAGCAGCTCACCAAGTTCACCGACTTCCCGGTCATCTCGCTCGCGGTCGGCGGCGGCAACCTCGTGTTCGAGCAGGCCGGCCGGCTGCACCGCTTCGACCTCGGCACCGGCGAGAGCAATCCGCTCAAGATCGGCGTCGCCGCCGACCTGCCGGAGACCCGCGCCCGCTTCGTCAAGGGCGCGAAGTACGTCCGCAGCGCTTCCATCAGCCCGAGCGGGGCGCGGGCGGTGTTCGAGTTCCGCGGCGAGGTCGTGACGGTCCCGGCCGAGAAGGGCGACCCGCGGAACCTGACCAACAGCCCCGGCGTCCACGACCGCGACCCGGCGTGGTCGCCGGACGGCAAGTCGGTCGCGTACGTCTCCGATGAGGGCGGCGAGTACAAGCTCCGCGTCCGCCCGGCCGACGGCAAGGGCACGGCCAAGGCCTACGACCTCGGCGGCAGCGGCTTCTACGAGCGGCTGACCTGGGCACCCGACTCGAAGAAGCTCGCCTACGTCGATAACGCGCAGACGCTCGCGTTCATCGACCTGGAAACGCGGGCCGTCACCAAGGTCGCGCAGGAACCGATCTACAGCCCGGCGCGGACGCTGCGGCCCATGTGGTCGCCGGACTCGAAGTGGATCGCCTACGCGCTCGGCAACCGCTCGGCGTACCGCACCGTCTCCGTTTACTCGCTGGCCGACAAGAAGGCGTCGCCCGTCACCGACGGGCTGAGCGACGCGAGCGAGCCGGCGTTCGACGCCTCGGGCAAGTACCTCGTCTTCTTCGCCTCGACCGACGCCGGGCCGGTCAACACGTGGTTCTCGCAGGCGGCCGCCGACATGCGGGCGCGGCGATCGATCTACATCGCGGTGTTGAAGGCCGGCGAGCCGTCGCCCTTGGCCCGCGAGAGCGACGAAGAGAAGGGCACCGGCGACGCGAAGGACGAGAAGAAGGACGACAAGCCGAAGGAGAAGAAGGCTACCGACGTGGTGATCGACTTCGCCGGCCTCGACCAGCGCATCCTGGCGCTGCCGTTGCCGGCGAGCGGCTACTCGAACTTGCAGACCGGGACGGCCGGGCAGTTCTTCTTCCTGAAGTCGAGCGACGGCATCGCCGACGACGGCCCGCCCGGCGGCGAGCTGCACCGCTACGACCTGACCAAGCGCAAGGACGAGACGATCGTGCCCAAGGCGATCACGTACCAACTCACGCCCGACGGCAAGAAGGCGCTGGTGGCCTCGGCCGGCGGGCCGGGCGGGCCGATGGGGCCGCCGACGGCCGACTGGGCCATCATCGACACCGCCGCCCCGGCGACTCCCGGCAAGGGCAAGCTGAACGTCGAGGCCGTCGAGGTCAAGGTCGAGCCGCGGGCCGAGTGGGCGCAAATCTTCGACGAGGCGTGGCGGGTCAACCGCGACTACTTCTACGCCACCAACTACCACGGGGCCGACTGGCCGGCGATGAAGGCGAAGTACGCCGCGTTCCTGCCGCACTGCACCAGTTCGGACGACGTGTACAAGGTCGTCCGCTGGATGCTCAGCGAGTTGGCCGTCGGCCACAGCTACACGATGCCGGCCGAGCGGCCGTTCGAGAAGAAGACGGTCCCCGGCGGCCTACTCGGGGCCGACTACGAGGTCGCCAACGGTCGCTACCGCTTCGCCAAGGTCTACGGCGGCCTGAACTGGTCGCCTGAGGCCCGCTCGCCGCTGACGGTGCCCGGCGTCAACGTCAAGGCCGGCGAGTATCTGTTGGCCGTGCGGGGCACCGACCTGAAGCCGCCGACCGAGGTGTACAGCTTGTTCGAGAACACGGCCGGCAAGTCGATCGAGATCACCGTCGGCCCGAACGCCGACGGCACCGACAGCCGCACGGTGACGGTCGAGCCGATCGCGAACGAAGGGGCGCTCCGCAACCGGGCGTGGGTCGAGGGCAACTTGAAGAAGGTCCACGAGGCGACGGACGGCCGGGTGGCGTACGTGTACGTGCCGAACACGGCCGGGCCGGGGCACACGTACTTCAAGCGGTACTTCTACCCGCAGTCGGACAAGGACGCGATCATCGTGGACGAGCGGTTCAACGGCGGCGGCAGCGTGGCCGACTACTACATCGACCACCTCCGCCGGCCGTTCGTCGGCATGTGGACGACCCGCTACGGGGCCGACTTCAAGACGCCGCAGGCCGCCATCCACGGGCCGAAGGTCATGCTGATCGACGAAACCGCGGGCAGCGGCGGCGACCTGTTGCCGTGGATGTTCCACAAGGAGAAGCTCGGGCCGTTGGTCGGCAAGCGGACGTGGGGCGGGCTGGTCGGCATCCTCGGCTTCCCGACGCTGATGGACGGCGGCCGGGTGACGGCCCCGGACCTGGCGTTCTGGACGCCGGAGAAGGGCTACACGGTGGAGAACGAGGGCGTGCCGCCGGACGTGGAGGTCGAGCAGTGGCCGGCCGCGGTGATCGCCGGCAAGGACCCGCAACTGGAGAAGGCGATCGAGATCGCGCTGGCGGAACTGAAGAAGTCGCCGCCGGCGAAGCCGACGCGGCCGGCGTTCCCGACGACGGCGAAACCGTAAGGGGTGACGTCCGCGAACCCCGGCCGCTTGGGCGTGTCGTTGGCTGCTGGCGAGCGTCGAGGCGTCAGCCCGACGTGGAAGTGGCTGGCACATCCACGTCGGGCTGACGCCTCGACGCTCGCCAACGGCCAACGACACGCCCGTCGCGAAACCGGAGTTTGCGGACGCCGGCTCGTTCGACTACCCAACGAGTCTGTGCCCGCGAAATCGGCCTAGGGAGTCGGGGCACCGGCCGACCGCTGTGGCCCCATCGCCGTGTCCGCCGACGACCGCGCCCGACGGCCCCCATAGCAGCCGAACCCGGCCGCCGCGGCGACGCACGCCAGCACCCACACCGGCGGCTCCGGCACCGGCGACGTGACCAGGCTCACGTTGTCCACCCCGAACTGGAAGATCGACACGTTGTCCGCCTCCGCGAACCGCAGCCGCAGGGTGGTCCCGGCGTTCGCGGCCAACAGCGCCGTCACGTTGGCCGTGACGTGCGTGTACCCGGACACCAGCGGGTCCGTCAGTTGCGTCTGGTAGGCGTTCGTCAGCAGGTCCAGGGCCGACACGCTGAACGGGTCGGTGCCGCCGCGGAGGATGTCCACCCGCGCCTGCTGGTTCAACGTCGGCGTGCTGAAGTCGAGCGACGCCGGACTTGGGACGAAAAACGCACTCGCCCGGTTGCCAACGAAAACGTCGAAACTCAGGATCGCCGAGGCGATCGGCAGCGGCGGGACGACAAAGTCCTGATAGAGCACGTGCGTCCCCGGCCCCTGAGCGTCGGACATCGCGGCTCGCGTCCCGCCGGGTGGCGTCGGCACGCCAGTTCCGTTGACTGGGCTGACAAGGCCAGTTTGAATGAGGAACGTACCGTTGCTGCCAGTTTGGTCGGCACGAATCCAGCTTGCAAAGCCTGCTTCGAAGCCGCCATTGTTGATGACCACATCGGCGCGCGAGCCTACCGATGCAAGAACGAGCACGACGAGCGTTGCAGTCCACGGCCCACGCAATTGCATCGTTTTCATTTGAGTTGCCCTCCCTTGGTTGGGATGGCGACACCGAACAGAGTAGACCCGTCCTCGACTTCAAGACCGTCGGCCACGCGGCCGACGACCGAGCCAACTTTGGCAGGGTTACCATGTGGCTCGACTTGCAATAGCCGACCGTTGTCGGTCGGGTCCAGGCCGCCGTTGACCAGAACTCGCATCAAGCCGTTTTCCGACTCCGCCTTTGGTAGGGCTAACGCTGGCAGCATTGGTGGACCGATCCAGATCGGTGAGTCATTGGTCGATGCGACTTCGGCGGCAACCTTGGCACCGAGCAAGAGCTTATCTGGCCGCCCCGGCTCGGATGGCTTGCCGGGCCGGCCGCCGGTATTGCGGCTAATCTTGTAAATCGCGTTGTCCGTGATGGAGACGACGTAAAGGTTGCCGTCCGGCCCTTGCTCGATGTCGGGCGTTGTGCCGAATCCCGTGCCGATCAGCAGGGTCTCGCTCTCCGTGCCGTCGAATTTGGTCGGTCGGAAGACGTTGTCGGCCACGCGGTCCGCCAGCCGCGGATCAGCGCTGACATCGACTTGCAGGCGATTGGCCGACATTTTGAATCGGTAGAGACCACCGCCGTTGCCGCCGACTTGCTGGTTGCTTCGGGCTGATCCAATCCAAAGGGTGCCGTTGTACTCCGGCCCCAGCGCGGCGCCCGAGACGAATGATGTGCCCGACGGTCCGACCTCGTATCGCCAGCTAAACTCGGGGTCCACATACGTCGCCCCTGGCAACATGAACATCTGCGCCGTCGCCTGGGCTGCCGTGTAGGCGGCCCGCGTCGGCGGGTAGCGAACTTGTTGTAAGGCGCTGCCGAATTGCGTCGTCTCGATGAACTTCCAGTCGGCGATTCGAGATATCGGCCCAGCAAACTGAATCCAGCCACCATTCATTCCGGGGACGATGCGGTTCAACTCGCTGTAGGCGTCGTCGGCGTTCTCAGTTTCCCAAAGTGAACCGCTCACCGGGTCAAACGCCATGCCAAAGCCATTGCGGTGCCCGTAGGAGTAGACCTTCTGTATGTTCGCCCCCGCCTCACCACCAATAGCTGCGCCGACTGCGAAGAAGGGGTTGTCGGTGGGAGTCGTTCCGTCATCGTTGAACCGGAGGATGACTCCCGAAAGATGGGCATTATCCGGAGCGGGTCCGCCGAATGTATCGTCGACCTGCGGAGCCGTCAGGAACGGGCCATTAGGCAAGTTCTGCATCCAGCCCCGGCGGCCCTGGTCGCCCATGAAGAGATAGAGCTTGCCGTCCGGCCCAAACTTCATCACGCCGCCGTTATGGTTGGCGTTCTCGTTTCCGTTAGTCGTCCCCGAGTGCCCAGTCACGGCCACGTTATCGGTCTGGCGGGAACGCAACTGAATGATGTTGCGGTCAAACGTGAAGGTCGAGCCGTTCCAGACATACCGATCAACCCGGTTGCCGAGGAGCGGTACGTCAGCGTTCGCGGTGCTGTCCACCGACGTGGCACTCTCCGTCCAGCGGACGTACGCGAACGGCGTCGTTGGAAAGTTGGGGTGCAGGACCATGCTGAGCAATCCACGCTCCGACGCTGAGTTGACGGTCAGGTCGAGCGCCGGCGTCGCCTGGATCACGCCGTTCGTCACACGCTTGATCTGGCCCGACGCCCGTTCGAGGACCAGAAAGTCGTTCACATTGTTGTTCAGGAACACGATGCCAATCGGCTGGGTAATCCCAGTGCTCAGCACCGTGGAGACTCGGAGGTTCGGATCGAGCATCGTCGGCGGTGTTGTGTCCGGGGCGATCCGATCCTCCAACAACTCCACGCGGAGTCGGCAACGGTCACGGCCGGCTGGCACAGGGTTGGTACTGCGCTTCGCGCTACGTAGTATGCCCCGCCACACTCCTGGCAGCGCCATGATCACTCTCCTGTTGCGACTAAGGAACGGACGTCACTCTCGTCGGCCACGATGGGTCGCAATGACCGTTCGGACGGATGTCGGGCGGGCAGGTCTGGCGTACTGCTAGAAGTTGGTCCGAGACAGGCGACGTATCGGCCCGTCATCGGCGTTCGGCCAACTGTAGTGCAGCGCGGATCGATGACTCTGTAATGCGGTTCACAACCGCAGAGTTTTTTGGTTACTCCGCCTGTTGAGCTGGAATCGGCAAGCCACCGACCGAGCCAAAGCTAGAATGCCGCTATGGAGCGCCTCAACAAATTGCTGGCCCACGCTGGCGTCGGGTCGCGGCGGCACTGCGATGATCTGGTCCGCGCCGGCCGCGTCACTGTGGACGGTGCACCTGTGCGCGACCTAGGCGTCAAGGTCGATCCCGACGCTCACCGCATCGCCGTGGACGGCAACCCGGTCAAGGCTGAACGGCTCGTCTATTGGCTCCTGAATAAGCCGCGCGGTGTCCTCTGCACCAATTACGATCCGGCCGGCCGACCGCGGGCCGTAGACTATGTGCCGCATGTTGAGCAGCGCGTCTATACTGTTGGCCGGCTCGACGAGATGAGCGAAGGATTGTTGCTGCTGACCAACGACGGCAACCTCGCCAACGAGTTAATGCACCCGCGGTTCGGCGTCGAGAAGACGTATCTCGTCCAGGTGCAAGGCAACCCAACGGCTGAGGACTTGCATCAACTGCTCAAGGGCGTCTTCCTGGCCGACGGCCGCGTGAAGGCGAAGCGCGTCAAGCGGCTGAAGCGGCAGAAGGACAGCACCTGGCTCAAGATCGTCCTCAACGAGGGCAAGAACCGCGAAGTCCGCCGCATGTTGGCCAAGCTCGGGCACAAGGTCGTGACGCTCCGCCGCACCGCCATTGGACCGGTCGAACTCGACCGGCTGCCCAAAGGCAAGTGCCGCAAGCTCGCCGGCCCCGAACTGCTGTCACTGCGGCGGGCCGTCGAACGCGCCCGCCGCCCAAAGCCCTCCGCATGACGACTCCCCTCCAGCGAAGCGCTGTTGTAATCGACAATGTCCGGCTCGCCCGCGACACGTTTCGCATTCGGCTGGCATGTCCGGCGATCGCCGCCGCGATCCGGCCGGGCCAGTTCGTCATGCTGCGGCTCCTCGGTGGCAGCGACCCACTGTTGGGCCGGCCGTTCGCGCTCTACGACACCACACCCGACGAAACGGCCATCGACGTGGTGTACCTGGTCGTCGGTAAGATGACCGGCTTGCTCAAAGACGTGCAGCCAGGTGAGCGTGTGGATGTCGTCGGCCCGCTCGGCAACGGCTTCCCGGCACTGGCCGGCGACGTCGCGCTCGTCGCTGGCGGTATCGGCCAGACACCGTTCCTGGCTCACGTCCGTGAGTTGCTCGGCACCCGCGGCTACGGCGGCCGACCGGCGACGAAGACGGCGGATCGCGTCCGGCTCTACTACGGCGTGCGGTCGGTCGACTTGGCGGCGGGCGTCGAGGACTTCCGCGCCGCCGGGGCCGAGGTGCATCTAGCTAGCGACGATGGCACGCTTGGCTACCGCGGCTTCGTGACGCAACTCTTGGCAACTCACGACCGGCCCGGCGTCATTGTCGGTTGTGGGCCGGAGCCGATGCTGCACGCGCTCGCGGCGCTGGCAAAGTCGTGGGGCGTGCCGTGCCACGTGTCGCTGGAAACACCCATGGCGTGTGGCCTGGGCATCTGCTTCAGTTGCGTGACCAAGGTGAAGACGCCGGACGGGTGGGACTATAAGCGCGTCTGCGTCGACGGCCCGGTCTTCGACGCCGCCGACCTGGCGTAGACCACCAAAGTAGCCGGCACATGGATTGTGCCGGCTAACTCGGCACACAAAGCATGCCGGCTACCCTCAAGACTCGCGTCACCGCTTCGCCGCCGCGACGACGCTCGCCATCGTCTCCCGCTGTCGCTCCCGCACGAGTGCCTGTGCCTTCAGGGCTTTCGCCTTCGCAGCGGCGGGGTCCTTCGCCATCGCCACTGCTGCAGGGGCGACGCCGGCGTAGTCCTTCGGGTCGTCCAGGTCGAATAGCCACTCGCCCAGGCCGATGTCCCGCCACATCAGGCCCTTGGTCGTCTGCTCCACGTACCGGCACAGAATGGCTGGAACGCCGTTACCGACGGCCATGATCGGCGAGTGCGTTTCGATGCAGAACAGGCCGGCCGAGCGGACGTAGGTGCTGACCGCCTCGTCGGTCAGCCAGTACTTGTCGCGCCAGACAACCCGCACCTTAGCATCGGCGGGCAGCTTGTCGTAAACGTTCTCCTTGGTGATCGCGATTTGTGTCTTGTCCTCGGGGCAGAGTAGGACCCTCATCGGCGTCTCGCGCACGACTTCGGTGACGGCGCGAATGATTGGAGCATGGTCGTACTCCTTCTTCGACTGGTTGTAGTCGTGGCGTTTCTGGTCGAACGGCCGCTTGTCGCCGGGGATCGTCCAGTACGGCGTCCAACGCAACCGCGATACGCAGCAAAGGAACTTGCCCGGCTCCAGGCCGTTGGCTTTCAGGAAAGCGTCGGCCCTGTCGTCGGCCCGCACGTCCACGGCGAACGCCGCGTCCGGCGCGAAGCCCATGACGGGGCAGGTCACGCCGTTCTCCTTCGCGACCTTGAGCGACACCGAGTCGCGGAAATACGCAAACGCCGCCCCGCTCAGCAACTCGGCCGTCGCGGCCGACGGCTTCGCCTGAGTGATGCCGTAGACGCCGTAGGGCTTGCCCGTCTCCGTGCGCCACCGGGCGACGTCCTTCTCGCCGACGAGCGACGGGCCGGAGCCGTGCAACAGGAAGTCGCACTCCGCCAGCGCCGCTTTCTGGGCGGCCGCACCCTCGACGATCGCCAGCTTTGGGAAGCGCTTCGCCAGCAGTTCCTTCACGCCGTCGCCGACGCTCGACGGCCAGAGGCGAACCTCGGCATCGGGCAGGTAGCGTTCGAGCAGGGCGAGTAAGCCCGGCGTGTGGCCGATGTCGCCGATGTTCACAGTCTGCCACGACGAGCGGAGCAGGACGCGCGGCGGCCGGTCGGCGGATGGGCCGTGCGCCGCGGCGGCCGTCGCGGCGACGCTGGCGAGGAACGCGCGGCGAGAAACGCGAGCATCGGTCATGCCGCTTCCCTCCTCGTCAGTCACACCTTCAGTTCGACCGGCAGTTCGTCGATCTTCGCCGCGAGGATGAAGTCGTTCTCGGACAGCCCCTTGATCGCATGCGTCGACAATTCGATGGCCACGTTGCGGTAACCGGTCAGATGAAGGTCGGGGTGGTGGTCTTCCTTCTCGGCGATGTCGCCGACCCGGCGGAAGAAGTCGAGGGCCGTCGGGAAGTCCTTCACCCGCCACTCGCGGTGGATCGACTTGCCGTCGGCCGCCACCCGCCAGTGCGGGACGTTCGTTAGCAGAGCGGCGACTTGCTCACGCGTCAGCGGCGGAATGCCACCCTCGCACGGGACGCAGTGCTTCTTGGTCAGGTCGCAAGTTGCGTTGGACATGGGACACCTCTCGGGGTTCGGTTTCGCGACACTTCGTAGAAGCGTCGCGAAACTGGTGCCAATCCTACGGCTTCGCGATCGACCCGTCCCGGCGGCGCAGCTGCCCCCAACTCAGGTCGAACGGCGGGTCGTCCTTGATCGGGAACTTCGCCGCCAGCGATTCGTCCATGTCGATGCCGAGGCCCGGCTTGTCGTTAGCCCACATCATGCCGTCCTTCGTCTCGGGGCAGCCGGGGAACACGTCGCGCTCCGCCTGGGTGAACTCGCGGCCCTCCTGGATGCCGAAATTCGGCGTCGCCAGGTCAAGGTGAACATTGGCCGCGTGGCCGACCGGCGACAGGTCGCCAGGGCCGTGCCACGCCGTCCGCACGCCGAAGAAGTCGCACAACGCCGCCACCTTCCGGGCCGGCGTCAGCCCGCCGATCTGCGACGTGTGGATGCGGATGAAGTCGATCAGCCGGCCGCTGACCAAGGGCAGCCACTCGTTCGGGTTGTTGAACAACTCGCCCATCGCCAACGGCGTTGTCGTTAGCGCCCGCAGCTTCTCGAAGTAGCCGACGTCCTCCGGGCTGAGCGGGTCTTCGAGGAAGAACAGCTTGTACGGCTCCAGGTCGCGGGCGAGTTGCATGGCCAAGGGCGGCGGCATCCGCTCGTGAGCGTCATGCAAGAGGTCCACCTCGTCGCCGACGGTCTTGCGCAGGTGTTCGAACAGCTTCGGCACGGTGTTGACGTACTTCCGCGGCTCCCACACGCGGTCGCCGGTGTTCGAGCCGGTCGCGCCGCCGCCGGAGCCGTAGGTCGCCATGCCGGGGATGGCCACCTGGGCGCGGACGTGGCGGTAACCCTTGTCCATCGCCCGGCGGACGGCCTGTTCGACGTCCTGGTTGGTCCGGCCGCTGGCGTGGTAGTAGGCCGGCACGGCCTTGCGGCACTTGCCGCCGAAGAGTTGGTAGACCGGCTGCTTCGTCCGCTTGCCGAGGATGTCCCACAGGGCCATGTCCACGCCGCTGAGCGCGTTGCCGAGGACCGGCCCGTTCCGCCAGTACGAGCTGACGAAGCACGACTGCCAGACGTCCTCAATGGCGAGCGGATCCTTGCCGATCAGGAACGGCCGGAGGTACTCGTTGACGGCGGTGACGACGGTGCGGACCCGTTGGGTGAACGTGGCGCAGCCGAGGCCGTACAGGCCCGGCTCGCTGGTCAGCACCTTGACGACGAGTAGGCGGATGCCGGCCGGGGCCGTGAGGGTGGTCTTGACGTCCGTGATCTTGAGGGCCGGTTGGCCGTCGGCCGATGGGTCGGCGGCCGGGGCGCGCGTCGCCAGCCACGGGACGCTACCCACGGTCGTCCACTTAAGCCATTCGCGTCGATGCATCGAAGTAACCTCGGGAAGGCAACTGCGCCCGAGGTTACGGCAGTCGGAAGGCCGCGTCAAGCGGCTAGGCCACTTCACTGAAACCAAACGCTCATCGGCCCAACCTTCCGATGCCCATTGCGGATGTTGTTCCGGCGTTGTTTAGCCGCATCAGTCCTTTGGCGGGACGCCAGCCGGTTCGCCCCCCGCTCCGGACGTGAACAGGGGCAACGTATCGCCCGCCTTCTTATAGATCAGGAAAACGCTACTGCTCAGGTTCACATCGATATAGCCGAAACTCACTTCAACTTTGTCGACAACCTTGAGGCCGCCATCGCACGTCCGCGGCCGGGCGACGTTGCCGAGGCTACCGGCGAAGAGTGCCTTGGCAGCCGTCGCATTCGCGCCAGCCGGGGCCGCGACGAAGGCATCGCCGCCAATCATCAAGTTGCTTCGCAGCTCGAATTTGGAACCCGAGTCCGTGGCTGGTACGCGGTCCAACCGCAAAAGGCCCGAGTACCGGGCGACCGTATTCGACGCAATCAACAGCTTGACTGGGCCAGCCGTGGGTACCTTTACAGACACAGCGTCACAGGTCGCCACCGACTTTGGGCGCTTCTCAGTCTTCAGCGTGTACACGCGGTTCAGCTTGATTTCGACCTCGCACGGCACCTCTAGACGCACGCCCGCCTTAAACAATCCTTCGATACGACACTCGCGTATTGCGAGGTGCAGCACATCCGCGGCTTCCCCCGCAGCCAACACTGCAGCGGGACGAACTGCATCGGCGTTCGCGTCCACATCCAGGTTGTCGCCCTGAGCATAGTTGCGAATCGTCTCGATCCGCGAACCTTGTATCACGACCGGTTTGTCCTTCGATGACGTGCAGCCATCAAAGACAATGGGTGCTTGCAATGCGTCGGTCATTGTCAGATCGTCGAGTGTCAGCCCCCCTGCACTACCATTCGCACGGATCAGCGTGTTAATGCGTTTACCGCCATCGAGGGCGAAGCCCTTGAGGACGATGCCCGTAGGTTCCGTCAGATCGAGGAGTGGCTGATCCGCTGCAAGGTCGGCGGGTGGCTTCCAGGTCGGACGTTGTCCGCCGGGCAAACCCGATTCAATTCGGATGCCAGCGAACTTCCGGCCGTCCAGCCGCAGTTGCTCCTCGATGACGGACTCCATGACAACGATTGTTTGCCCTGGCTTGGCCGCGGCCATCGCGAGAGCAATCGAGGCATAGACATCACTACGTCCCGCTTCTCCACCGCGAGAAACGATCAGCTTGTCTTCGGTCGATGGCGGCGGAGTCAAAGGCGGCGTCGGAGGAATAGGCGGCGGTTCGACCGGAGACACAGGGACGGCCGGCACCTTGACCGTAGGAGTGGCGGGAGTCTTGGGAGGCACAGATGGCCGCGTCGCCCAGTAAGCCACCCCTCCTCCCACAACCAATAACCCAATGGCGACAGCGGCCACGTACATCCAGCGCGGACGTGATGACGATATGGGCGCCGGGATGCGTGGCATCGACGCACGGCTGTGGCTTGCCGAGCGCGGGCCGCTGCGTACCGGGCGACGAATTCCAGAGAGGTTTCCCGACACGCTCGATGTCGGCAACGACACGCCACTCGGTGAGTAGTTCTCCAACGCGGGACAACGGCGCGGCATTTCCTCGTCGGCCGGTGGCTCGATCGGCCGCTCGGTCCACGGTCGCAGCGCATCGACGACAGCCGCCGGCTCCTGGTACCGATGCACCGGCTTCTTGGCCATCATCTTGTTGAGGACGGCTTCGAGTTCGACCGGAACCTCAGGCCGTAGCGAACGCACCGGCTCCGGGTTCTTCATCTGGTGCCAGATGAGCTTCTCGGCCACCGATCCTTCGTCGAACGGGCTACGACCTGTGAGAAGGTAGTAGAAGGTTGCACCCAGGCCGTAGATATCGGCGCGAATGTCCACCTCGGACGAGTTCACCGCCTGTTCTGGCGCGAGGTAGTCGGCCGTGCCGAGAACGGCGTCTTTCTCGTAACGCTTCGTGAGCGGATCGACATCGACAGCACGGAAGAAGCGGGCCAAGCCCATGTCGAGAATTTTCACAGTTCCGGCGCGGTCAACGAGGATGTTGCCCGGCTTGATGTCGCGGTGGACCAGGCCTGCGGTTTCGTAGGCGTGTTGCAGCCCCTCCGCGCATTGCGAGACGTAATGCGCGGCCCGCACGATATCCATCGGACCGAATCGCTTGACGACATCCTGAAGCGACGTGCCGTCCACGAACTCCATCACTAGGAAGTGCATCTTCCCGTCGCTATCGAGGTCGTGCGCGCGAACGATGTTGGGATGATCCAAAGCCGCGACGGCACGGGCCTCGCGCTCGAACCGTTCAAGTGTCGTTGGGTCGTCAAGTTTCTCGCCCGGTAGGACTTTGATCGCGACCAGGCGTTTCATCCGCAGATGTTCGCACAGGTAAACACAACCCATCCCGCCCACGCCAAGCAGTTCCAGCAGCTTGTACTTGCCGCCAGCAATCAGGTAACCGCGCCACTTGCCCTGAAGCAGTTGGCTGGCCTGAAAGTGAGTCAACACGCCCTGACGATACAGCTGTTCCGCGAGCGTCTTCGGCTTTTCCGGTAGTCCGTCCGGTAGACTCGCCAGGACCGAGTCCAGTCTCTTCTCATCGACGAGTTTGCTTTTGCGGAGAACTTCGAGGAATTGGTCGGTGCTCGTCAGCGCAGCCATCGGGTTCCACCGCCTTGCAACGGGAATGGGCCACCGGATGCGGCCCCATCGGATGCGACAGTGGCCGTGCCGATCTGCAACCGTCATTGTAGCAAAACCGCGCGCGGCCACGACCTCACTTGCAGCCACTCCCTGGCCTGGCCGGCCCCTCGGAGGGACTTAGCGCGCAAGTGTAGCTCAGGTATGGCTTCACGTCGAATTTGCGTGTCGTGCTTGCACTCGACATGTACCGGACTGTGCCGAACACAGATCGCTCTGGCGGCCAGGGGCGGTCGCAAAGACCGAAGCACCACAAGATGCCCGTGTACGAATTTGGGTCGCGTCCATCGACCGCGTACTTGTTGTTAAGATGTTCGAGAGTTGCATAGGCCTCAGCGGGAGTCGACGACCATTCGATGACTTTTTTGCCCCAGAGCATTCGCATGTAGTTGTGGATTCGCCCGGTTGCTCTGAGTTCCCGTTGGGCGGCATTCCACAATTCATCGTGCGTCGCCGCCGCCTCCCATTCGTCGAGTTCATAATGGAACTCACGACGATCCGCTTCATGCTTTCGGAGCGTGGCAAGTGCCCAGGCTGGTAACGCGGTGTCGAGGCGTGTGGCATCGGCGCGACGGGTCTTGTGCCACAGATATCCCACATCTCGCCACGTAATAGCTTCGTCCAAGAATGCGTTGACATTGATGTCGTCACAGTAGAACTCATCCTTGCGGTTGCGCTTGCGGCCTGTCAGCTTGGTTTCGTCCCATTGGCCGGTCGTGGCGAGCACCTCGGCGACGACCTCCTCAATGGACAGGTGCCCATTGCGCAAGTAGGCGCTGAGTTGGCTCGACTTCGTGGCCTCGGGCGGACCTGGAGTGTTGCGTCCTTCCGCGTAGTCTGGGAGCTTCCGGGCAAGGAACTCATGCAATCGCGTGCGACCCGCCGGTGTTCCCCCTGGCTCGGCCACGACCGATTCGACCGCATGATCGATTGGCAGCGATTCAACGAATGCACCAAGATCGCAATCGACGTCGAACAACTGAAATGGCGGAGTGATCTGGGGACTGCGTGGAAAGTCTGGCGCGTTCGCAGCGCGATGTGGCCATGCGTCGGCAAATAGTCTGTGGATGCGCGGCCGAAGGTGCGCCGCTGCGGCAACCGGTGCACCTAAGAGAGCCAGTGGCACGATGCAATTGCCGTCGATGGCAACGAAAGGCTTGTCGATCTGCCTGGCTAGCGCCTCGATCTGGGCGGGAACGACAAAGCACGGGTAGTCGTCAGTGACAACGAAGGCTGCCTTTGCGCAAAGCTTTGCCAGTAAGCCGCGGGCTGGCTGGTCGGGCGTTTCGGCGTAGGGCCAGTAGTTGACACCGACTACTTTGGCAGTGGCCGCATTGGCAACCATGCCTTCGAGCAGGATTCGATGCGTGCGATCGCTGGCCCAGCGATAGTCTGCGCGTAGCCCCTCATAGACAACTAGCGGTTTTCGAAGTGTCCGAGCTTGCGTAAGGGCGTAATCCAGAGCGTGGTTGTGACTCAGCCGGCGATACGCCTGCATCCAGTACAGCACATAGTCACCACGCCTATCGGGTGCGGCATCGACGAGAGTACGGACACGACTGGCGAGCATCGAAGTAGCTCCAGGGCCGACGTGCTCAATCAATAGGCGCACGTTCGTCGGAAGTCCCGCCTGGGCCACGAACCGAGCGATTAGTGGTCCTTCTTTGGCTCGGGCTTGGATTCGGTCTTACCTTCGAGCTTGGCTAACCGCTCGCGAAATGCTTGAAGCTCCTTGATCAGTTCACGGCGTTCCACTTCGGCCGTGGCAATCTGCTGTTCAAGAGCCACGACCTTGCCCGTCAATGCCGTAATCGGTGCGGAGAGTTGCTGTGCTTCGCGAAGCGACGTCCACATCGTTGCGTGACGGGCATTGAAATCGTCTTTCTTAATAAAGTCTCCCGCGCTCTCGCGCAGGCGGCTGAGGTCGCTGCGGAGTTCGTGAATGTTGGCCCCGAGAGATTGGTAGGCGTTGATGACGATGAGTGCCGTGATACTGAGGATCGTGCCACCGAATACGCGCCAGAACAACGAGATTCGCTCCTCGGTCCTCTCCATCGGTATCGGAGCCTGAGGCGATTCGCTGGCCCGCATCGTTTCGGCCGCCAGGATTAGATTTCGCTCGCTGGCAGTGAAGTTCGATTGACTGTCGCTCCGGTTCGTCCGCTTAGGGAGCAAGGCACGTCCTCCTGCCGAGGGGCGTTTGCGGGAAGGCGCGACCATAGCGAGCCACGGCAAGGGCCGCAAGGCTAAGTAAACTCGTCCTTAGTATTCCACAACAAGACTTTTCATCCGGGTTGACCTTGCAGAAACCGCCCGCTCCAGGCAAACTGCCGGCCTTGGCTCGCACCCTCCATTCTCGCAAGGACGCGAACGATGGATCGAAACACATTTCGCCAGACCTTTGTGCGCTTGCTTGAAGAGACAACCGGCGAGACGAAGACGGATGTCCAAGAAACAACCGAACTGCGCACTGGTCTCGGCCTCGACTCGGTCGACATGGTCCACCTGGCGATCCAAGTCCAAACCGAGTTCGGTGTCGAGTTGACGGCTGCCGACCTTGAGGGTGTCGCAACGGTGGGTGGTCTACTCGACACCATTCAGGCTCTGATGAGCGGAAGGGCAGCCGCGTGACGCCCTTAAGCTGCAAACTACTTGCACATGGTGTCGTTCGCGCCACGGCCGCGGAAATCACCGCCCTACGACGTGAGCCGGCACCCGGCGTCATCGTGCCAGCAACGTTGTTGAAGTTCGCCGACGACCAAGCTGTCGTCGGCGTCTCCGCGGTGATACGCGCGGTGCAATCGAGTGGCCGGCCAAACTCCGATTTTGTCGATTGGGGTGTGGTGGGTGCCCCGAGGTACTTCGGCCGACTGGCGGCTGCGGCCGTAATTAAGCGGCACGATGCGCGCGGTGCTCCGGGCGTGTCGCCGCTCGTCGCGCCACAAATGTCGCTTCATTCGGTCGCTGGTGGCGTAAGCCTGGCACTCGGTTGCCATGGTCCGGTCACGGGTCTCGGCGGGGGCGTGGACTCACTGTCCGATGGACTGATTGGTGGTCTGTCACTTCTCGACAGCACCACTCCCGGGGTTTGGATCGTTCTCACGGCGTACGACCCGGAACCGATGTCCGAATGCGACCCGGCGGCGATCTGCCACGCGGTCGCCTTGGCCCTGACGCCGGATGCTGGGGGCGTGCGCCTCGACCGTGGCAACGGTGATGAACGACTCATGTCCGTCGCGTCGCTCGGTCGATTCTTGGAGAATGATCGCGCGCCCGAATGGGAATGTGCTCTGGTTGGTGGCTGGCGGTTTTCACTTGTAAGAGCCGCGGCCGAGGTCGCCAAAGCGGCGTAGGGTCACGACGCATGACGACTCCCATCTGGATCACAGGCGTTGGCGTCGGCACACCGCTGGGCTTCCGTTTTGCCGAATTGGCCGACAATCTCATCGCGGGTCGTTCGGGCGTGACGTCCATCACGTGCTTCGATGCGTCTCGCCACAAGTGCCGAGTTGCCGCACCACTTGCACCTGTCCCGACGCCAACGGGTCGCGATGCTCACGCCTTTGCCCAACTCTTGCCGCTCGACCGCCTCACACTTTGGTGTGCGACCACTGCACTCGCCGACGCTGGCTGGACTGATCTCGGATCTCGCCTTGGCATCGCTCTCGGTAGCGGAGCCGAATGGCTACCGTTTTGGGAGCGAGACGCGGCCGCCGGTGGTTCGCTCGTCCGGGAGCCACGGCCTGAATCGGACTGCACGTTGCATACTTTGCGGCGGGAATTGGCCCATACAGGACCGGCGGTCACGGTCGGGGCGGCCTGTGCCAGCGCCAACTACGCCTTCGGAGTTGCGCGACGTTGGGTCGCGTCCGGCTGGGTTGATGCTTGTTTGGTTGGCGGAGTGGATCGGTCGCTGACCCCCGTTGGATTAGCATGCTTCGCCAACCTCGGCGCACTCACGTCGCGGAACGACGCACCCACGGCTGCATCGCGACCGTTCGATCGCGGTCGGGATGGTTTCGTACTGGGTGAAGGAGGGGCGCTATTCGTCGTCGAGTCGGCCGCGTCGGCACGACGGCGTGGTGCGAAGCCCTACGCGGAATTGGCTGGCTGTGGCACATCGGGCGATGCCTACCACATGGTCACGCCTAGGCCTGACCCGACGTACGCGGCACGCGCCATGCGGGCGGCCTTGGCCGATGCAGGCATCAACCCTGGCGACGTTGATTACATCAACGCTCACGCGACAAGCACACCCCTCGGCGACGTCGGCGAGGCACGGGCACTCAGACTCGTCTTCGGCAACGCGACTGTGCCGGTCAGTTCGACGAAGGGAATGACTGGCCATCTCATCAGCGGTGCGTCAGCAGTTGAGGCAGTCGCATGTCTGGCAGCGATCGAGCGCAGTGCGTTGCCGCCCACGATCAACCTCGACGACCCCGATCCGGAGTGTGAACTGTGTCACGTCGCCAATGTGGCACAAGAGCGATGCGTCGACGTAGCGGTGTCGAACTCGTTTGGCTTCGGTGGCTCGAACTCTTGCATCGTACTTAGGAAGGTGGCGTAACCTGGGAGTGCCGATGGTGGCGGGATTGGGATTCGAGTGCGGGATTCACACGAGCGGTACGGTGCGTGCATCGGCCAGCGAGATGGCGTCGCTCCATAAAGAGCCGATGCCCGGTTGCGACGTGCCGCCGACGGCAACCAAGTATGCTGACGATCAGGCCATCGCAGGAATCGCCGCCGTTTTTCGGGCCATTCGTGCGACCGGTCAGCCCGTGGCCGCGTTTGCCGATTGGAGCGTTGTCGCCGCACCGCGATTCCTTGGCCGATGGGACACGGATGCAGCGCTCGATCGTTACGAACGGCGCGGTGCGCCGAGCGTTTCCGCGCGAAACGTTCCCTACATGTCACTACACGCCGTTGCCGGCGCGGTGAGCTTGGCACTCGGTAGTCATGGCACAAACATTGGTGCCGGTGGCGGCCCAGGCTCGCTCGCCGAAGGTCTGCTCGCCGGTTTGACGATCTGTGCCGAAGGTTCGACGCCCGGGGTCTGGGTGGTGCTGACCGAGTGGAACCCGGAACCGATCGTGCCCGACGATCCAGCATCCGTTTGTCATGCTGTGGCCCTTGGGCTGACAAGCTCGGCGCAGGGCATTCGCCTAGAGCGTGGTGACGGTCCAACTACCTCCGTTGCGGCACTCGGGCGGTTTCTGGAAAACGACCTCGCAACGGCATGGGAGTGCGCTCTGGGCGGCGGTTGGCGGTTGGCGCTGACCAAACGCGCAGCCGAAGTCGCACGGGCCGCGTAGGAACTGAGCCCCATGACCAACCCCATCTGGATTACTGGTGTCGGTGTAGGCACACCTCTTGGATTCCAGATCAACGAGCTTGCCGACAACTTGCTTGCCGGACGTTCGGGCGTATCGACCGTCACAGCGTTCGATGCCTCGAACCACCGATGTCGTGTCGGGGCTATGCTGGGGCGGGTGCCCGTTCCAGTTGGGTTCGACGCGGTCGAGTTTGCCAAGCGCGATTCGCTCGATCAACTGGCCCTTTGGTGTACGGCGAACGCCCTGAAGGATGCTGGTCGCTGGGACGATCGCGATCGCGTTGGCGTCGTTCTCGGCGTCGGTGCTGAATGGCTCAATTTCTGGTACACCGAGCGTCTCGCCGGCCGCAAACGGACCCACGACGATACACCGGGACGCGGGTCGGTATTGGCCCGACTTTGCTCCGACCTGGGTTTGGGCGGCCCGGCTGCAACCGTAGCCGCAGCGTGTGCAAGTGCCAATGTGGCGTTCGGGATTGCTCGTCGATGGATCGCGGCGGGGTGGGTGGACGTGTGCGTCGCTGGAGGATGCGACCGCTCACTGACTCCCGTCGGACTGGCCTGTTTCGCCAACCTCGGCGCGCTGACCACTCGTAATGATGACCCTACCGGTGCCTCACGACCGTTCGATCGAAGTCGGGACGGATTCGTCATGGGTGAAGGCGGAGCCATGTTCGTCTTGGAGTCTTCCGAAGTCGCTCAGCGGCGGGGCGCTCGGCCATACGCGCAATTCGCCGGCTACGGAGCCGCCAGCGACGCCCATCACATGGTTGCTCCAAGTCCCGACCCGACGTATGCCGTACGAGCCGTGCGCGCTGCGCTCGCCGATGCACGGACCAATGCCGATGACGTCGATTACGTTAACGCTCACGCGACGAGTACGCCGCTCGGCGATGTCGCAGAAGTGCGAGTCTTGCGAGAGGTTTTCGGAGCTGCAGCCGATACAGTGCCGGTCAGCGCGACAAAGAGCATGACCGGTCATCTACTCAGTGGTACATCGGCCGTCGAAGCCGCGGCATGTCTGATTGCCATCGAACGCGGTGCGATTCCGCCAACGGTGAATCTCCACGACCCCGATCCCGAGTGCGCCCTACGGCACGTCGCAAATAGCGCCTGGGAGCGCCGAGTCGATGTTGCTGTCTCAAACTCCTTTGGCTTCGGTGGCTCGAACTCGTGCGTTGTCCTCCGCCGGGTAGCTTGAGCACAATTGCAACCGCGGCGGTCAAAGACCAAGGCCGCGCTTGTAGGCCTCGCGCGTTGCCGCTGGATCGCCGTCAATTTCACGCCACTTCGCCGCCGCCGCCTTGAGTGCATCTGCGGCCGTCGCGCCTCCCGTAAGAGCTCGCCGCAGTTCGACAGCGAGCGCGACAGCGTGTTCGCGGGCATTGGGCAATCGCAGAACAAGCGCGGGATTGTCGATTCGTGGATCGGCGCGCTCCCGCAACACTTCACGCAAGCGGCTCGTTGCCTCGACTCCTAGGCCGTAGTTAGACCACCCTTCCGTCCGTCGACCGAGATGCGGTTCGCGGAACGGCCCAGACGAGAACTCCGGCTCGTGGACGACCTCCATGCTGACCGCTTCGCCCGACAGGTGTTGAAGAAGGTCAAACGCGGCCTCAATGTTCGGCGAGCCACGAGACACGACGCCGAGTGTCCCGCCGTGGCCAACATACGGGACGACGTTTGCAAAACTCTCGTTGAGGGGCGCCCCGTTCACGCGCTTGCTGCCAGGGACACGGGTCACACCCCATTTGTCGGCTGTCCCCCGCAAGGCCGATAGCTCGTCAAGCGATGCCAAACCCAGCACGGCATTGGCAAACGACGTTCCGCGAAACGGCTGCAAGCGCTGCATGAGCTCAAGAGCTTCGACAAAACCGGGGCCATCGATTCGCGGCAGGCCAGTTGTCGGGTCGTAGTCAAAGGCAAACACCCCAGCCACCTTCTGGTCCGCGCTCACGGTCGCTTTGCTGACGGCACCGGCGACAGCCTTACATGCGTACGACGAAGCGATCGCGTGAAACTCGCGATCGAGGTCGTCATCGCTTGTCGGCAGGGGTGGTAACGAAGGTTTCGCGAGCTTCTTCGCAAGTGTCGCGGCTTGCTCGGCGAAGTCGGCCCAGTCCGACGGTGGCTTCAGCCCGGCGTCGCGATATTCGCTGAGTCGGTACAGCAAAAACAGCGACTCGCCGCGAATCGGAAGCGCATACGCCTTGCCGTCCCAGGTCACAAGCCGGGAAGCATACAGGGGTAAGAGCCGGCTGATGGCTTCTGGGTTCGGCAGTGGCGCCAACCCACCGGCAGACGCGAGTCGTGGCAGTTCGGCCGGCGCGATCAACCGAAGGTCGGCATCCGGTGCGTCGCTAGCAACGAGTTGCACCTTCGCGCCCGTCTCACCACACCAGGCTCGCGAGTGGCGCTCCACGAGCGCTTTGGCTTGGCCTTCCGGGACGGCGACTCGAAGCGTCGTGCTGGCATACCGCGGTGGCGGCTTTGGCGTTATCTTTGGCGTGGGCTTGGGACATCCAATTGCGGCTAGCGCGGCTACGGAGACGAAAATCCGCATGTGCTGCGCGCAAAGTCGTTGCATGTCCTGAGGCCCCCGCGTAAAATCAGTCGTGGAAATGTCCGGACACGATTCATTCTACGGACCGTTCGCCGGACTGCCTGATTCCCTCGGGTTAGGGCTCCGCCGTTTGTGACAGTGCTCCATCGGCCGAATCGCGTGCAATAAGCGGTCGATGTAGAGTGCCTGTCACGCTCGCCCAAAATGCGGAAGGGGGCCGCGCCCGCGCAGAAGGATATGCTCTAGCGGGTCCGGCTATCACTCGCCAGTCACGGGGTCGTCACATGAAGTTGAATCTCGTCGTGGCCTCGGGAGTTCACGAAGGCAAAGCTATCCCGATCAACGTTCCGCAATTCGTCATCGGCCGCGATCCACAGTGTCAGCTCCGACCGGCCAGCCCATCGATCAGCAAGCGCCACTGTGCTATTACGGTCCGCGGCCAACAAGTGTTCATCCGCGACTTTGGCAGCACCAACGGCACATTCGTCAACGACCAACTCATCCAGGACGAAGTCGAGTTGAAACACGACGACCGACTCAAGGTCGGCCCGCTCGATTTCAAGGTGGGTCTGGAGGTTACGACGGTATCCGCACCGAAACCGGCCGCCGCACTGGCTGCGACGGGCACCGCCTCCCCTGCGGTCGCCAAGAAACCGGCACCCGCGCCGGTCGCACAAGGCGACGACACTGTGACTCTCGACGCACCTCCGTCGGCGGGACCGACTTCCGACAACATTGCCGATCTCCTTCTCGACGACGATGGGTCGACACCTGCCCCTCAACTCGACAGTCCTGAAAGTGTGCCTGAAGGCAGCACGATCATGGAGTTGCCGGCCGCCGACAAATCGGGACAGCCCGCCAAGCCCAAGTCGGTTATGGGCACGGGTAACACCTCCGCGGCAGCTGCAGAAATCCTCAAGAAGTACCAGCGACGGCCCCGAAGCTAGGAAGTCGAACGCAAGGGCATCTGGACTCGTATTCTCAATGGACTCGTGCTTGCGCTGGTAGCGCGGCGGATCATCGCGAATGTCGCCGTATTCGACTCTCCGCCGCAAGCTTCTCAATTGGTTTGATCGCAATCAGCGCGATCTGCCCTGGCGTCGCGATCGCGACGCCTACCGCATTTGGGTGAGTGAGGTCATGCTTCAACAAACGACGGTTGCCGCCGTCGTTCCCTACTTCGAGCGATTCCTCACGGCGTTTCCCACCGTGACTGACCTTGCCGCGGCGGACGAACAAGAGGTTCTCAAGCTCTGGGCCGGCCTCGGATACTACCGCCGTGCCCGGCATTTGCATCGGGCGGCCAAGACTCTCGTCCAACATTACAACGGCGCGTTGCCGAATGACCCCGAAGTTTGGACAGCTTTACCGGGTGTGGGTCGATACATCCTCGGAGCCGTGCTGTCGCAGGCATTTGACCGGCGGCTACCAATCGTCGAAGCTAACAGCCTGCGCGTCTTGTGCCGACTGTTTGGCTACCGCGGCGACCCCCGTTCAGGCGAAGGCCAACGCTGGCTCTGGACGACGGCCAGTGAACTATTACCGCGCAAACGCGTCGGCGACTTTAATCAAGCGTTGATGGAACTTGGCGCCCTGGTCTGCACACCGACAACGCCGGAATGTGGACTCTGCCCACTAGCGACTGCGTGCATTTCCAAGCGCGACGGGCTTCATTCCATTGTGCCACAGCGGGCCGAACGTCCAGCCATCGTCGCGGTCGAGGAAGTCGCTGTCGTCGTCTACCGTCGTGGCAAGGTGCTGCTGGCCCAACGCCCAGCCGATGCCTCGCGCTGGGCGAGTTTTTGGGAGTTCCCACACACAGAGCTTCGAGATGATGAACCTCACGCCTCGGCGGTGGAGCGACTTCTTGCATCGATTGGGCTAACGGCCGATGTCGGCGGTGAAGTGTTGACTGTCAAGCATGGCGTGACCCGATTTGCAATCCGGTTGGTCGCAGTAGATTCACAGTGGCGTGCGGGGAGCTTCGAGTCGCAGTTCTATGCTCGCGGCGAGTGGATTGCACCTTCCGCACTGAGTGACTACCCGATCGCGAGCGCCCAGCGCAAGCTCGCCGCAGTGGTCGCGGCCGGTTCGCGGCAGCGGCGACTCTTCTGAAGCCGGCTTCGCCGACTAGAATGACGAGCGGAGGATATCCATGCGACCCTATTTCGTTGCAGCATTGCTAAGCGTTGGCGTTTGCATCCTGGCATTGGCAGCATTACGGATGGATGATGCCGCGTATGATCGGCGGGAGGCGCCGGACTTCACGGCGACTACACTCAACGGCGACACCGTCAAGCTAGCCGACCTGCGCGGCAAAGTCGTAGTCCTGGACTTCTGGGCAACATGGTGCGGCCCATGTGTCGCCCAGATTCCGCATGTCAAGACAATGGTCAGAAAGTTCGAGGGCAAGCCATTCGTGTTCCTCGGCGTTAGCGTTGACGATGAGCAAGACGTGCTCCGGAGTTTCGTCAAGAACCAACGGCTTTCCTGGCCAATCGTATTCGATGGTGGTCAGTCAGGGCCGATTGCAACGGAGTACAAGGTTCGTGCCTATCCCACGGTTTACGTCATCGACGCCCAAGGCAAGATTCGCTTCCGAAATCGCTTCGGCTCCGATCTCGAGACGGCTGTTGAAACACTCCTAGCCGAAGCGAAGGGATAGAAACGATCGTCGATCGCAGTCGTCTCGGCCAATTGCGGACGAGACATCTCAGCCGCGGTCGACAACTCGGCTTACGACGTTCGCAATTGCTCGGCTGCCATGCGTCGTTGCTCGGCCTCATCGAATCGCTTCCGAACTATTGGCACGAGTAGTCCCATCAGGATGGCGATGAGTCCACCGGTCTGCACTGGCCAGAACCAGATATGGAATGGCTGACCGGATACGAAAGCGAAGACACCGAATCCGGCGATGGCAGCTCCCATCAGGGCAATCGCCCAGCCTGAGCCGATGATCCAGGCTCTGCCAATCCCGCGTTGGGCACAAGTGCCGGCAGCGGCTCCCCATAAGCCTCCGAGCGTTCCACCTCCGCCTCCGACGACACTGCCGAACACTGCGCCAAACATGTTCGGGTCGAACCACGGTTCCGCCATTGCTCAGCCCCCCTGACTTTGTTCGAGAAGTTCTCGATGCAGTTTCAGAATCGCTCGCGCCGCTGACGACGCGACCTCGCCACGACCAACCAGGTCGGCGAGCAAATCCGCCATCGGGTCGCCGGGCCGACCAGACACCCGATCCTGCAATCGCTCCAAGAGCTTGTCGAGCCGACTGCGGATCGTTGGATAACTCACGCCATATACGGCTGCCAGGTCCTTGAGCGACCCGGACGCCAGCACGAATCGCTGGACGAATTCCAGATCGTCGTTGCTCAGTTGCCTTAGCGGCGGCTGATCGCCCGGCGTCGCACTCATCGCTACTCTCACTAGTCGTTCGACACAGCGTATCAGGTATTTAACAAATCACAAGTTCAGTTTAATAAAACGAAAGACTTTCAGTTCATCGTACCGCTCAGAGGTTGCATGGCGAGTCAGGCGTATACAATCGCGGAGCGGGGTACGATTCGGCCGGCTGGTCGTCTGAGCGGTCAACCGGCCGACAACCGCGGAACCGCACGGAACTTAGTTGTGAGTACGAATACCGCCCGGTGACCCAGGCATCCGCCGCCGGGGAATGCTGCTGGTACCGTACCTGCCGCCCGGACGACCGTGCGGCAGATCCTCGTCGCCCGTCTGGACGAAGACCAGACGGCGAGGCCTGGCGGGCGCGCGCCTGCGCTGCCCGCAATACGCAGGCGCGTCCGCGCTGGTTCCACGCCGATATCCGGGCGCAGTGGTCTGGGCGCTGTTTCTGGCGGTTATTGCTGGATTGTCCGCAGGATATCCGCTGGCATCAGGCGGTTGTTGTCTGGCGCAACGCTACCATACGCCTGCGGTACCGCCAGAATGGTCAGATTCACCGAGCTGTTCAGGCGATTCTCTGCTTGTTTGAAGGGAAAGCAAAGTTCACAAGAGAAAAGGGAGATGGACGACGAGCGCAGCGATCCCCTTTGTGCTGAGTTAGATGTTAAATGCTCGGAAGGACTGAAGCATGCAGAGCAAAGGAAGCCACGGATCTGGGAGCGCTGCCATGATTGGTTTATAGATGGCAACCGAAGGTGAGTGGCGGGGGACGTTTCGCTCCAACCCGCCATCCCGGACCGAATTGATGTCCCTGATCTACGGGCTGCGGTGAGGCAATGCTTGCAACGTTTTGCGCGCGTCTAGCACTGGGCTTGATTGCCTCGTTGTTTCTCTTGATGCGTAACCCGCCGCACCCGCGTTTCGTGCGAACGCACTGTTTGACAGCACTGGGACTACTCGCCGCCGCAACGCTGTTCGCATTTCGCGATGGCGTGCCGGCCATGGCATGGCTCGGCGCAGCAACCGCCGCTTCTCTCGTCGGCGCGGTCTCGTGGACGTTCGAGCCAGCGCCGCTCGGCCGAACCCTGATAGTCGCATGTACTGCGTGTTGTACGGTGAGTTTGTTTTGGCTTGAACCACCACGGGGCGAGTTCGCGACCAACTACGAGCTGCCGGACTGGGGTTGGGTTCTTGTAGGCGTATCATCCGCTGCCCTCCTTGGCACAACGTTAACGGCGATGTTGGTCGGCCATTCGTACCTGATTGCCCCAGGCTTGTCCCTTCGCCCTTTGATGCTATCGCTCGGCGCGTCGGCAACGGCTCTTGCCGTGCGAGTTGCAGTCGTTGCCGGCGGCCTGACATGCTGGACCGCCGACAGCGGAGCGTATACGCTGAATGATGTAGGTCTGTGGTTGCCAGTGCGCTGGTTAGTGGGCTTCGCAGCTCCACTCGGTTTCGTTTGGATGGCGTACTCAGCGGCGAAGATACGCTCGACGCAGTCAGCAACTGGGATTCTGTACGTCGCAGTCGTGTGCATCTTCCTCGGGGAACTGATGAGCCTGCTGCTGACCCGCCAGACCGGGTTGCCCCTGTAAGGATTCGCGTGAATATCCGCTTTGCCTGCCCCGCTTGTGATGTGCCCGACCGTGTAGACGTCGCGGGCCGTGTCGATTGGCGCTGCGCGGCCTGTGCCCATTCGGCCACGTTGACTGACACGCGCGACGCGAGTGGCAAGCCAACCGCTTGCGTGCTCTGCGGCTGTGGCGATCTATATCGACAGAAAGACTTCCCGCAGTGGCTTGGACTTTCGCTTTTGGCCGCGGCATGTGCGAGTTTCTTCGTGCTGCAAATCCTGTATCACTGGTACGCCGCCTGGGCGATCCTGCTCGGCTCGGCGGCAATCGACGGTTTCCTGTACTATGGCATCGTCGGCGACGTGGTGGTTTGCTACCGATGCGCGGCCCAGCATCGCGGCGTTCCGGCGAAGGCGTTCGACCCGCACGAACTGGCGAAAGCGGAGCGCTATCGTCAGGAGCGAATCCGGCTCGAACAGGCTAATGGCCGGCGTTAACTCCCATGGACCAAGTGCCCCGCGACCGGCTCCGCGACGATCTCCGCGGTGTCCTCGGCGGCGACCTGTTGCTCGACGATATCGATCGATCGCTCTACGCCACCGATGCGAGCCGCTTTGACGTGATGCCACTGGCTGTCGTCCGGCCTCGGCACGAAGGTGACGTTCGGACGGTCGTTCGCTACGCAGCCGAAAACTCACTGCCCGTTACCGCACGCGGCGCGGGGACGGGTACGGCGGGTGCAGCTCTCGGGCCGGGTCTCGTCCTCGATTTCAGCTGTTATCTGCGCGACATTCTCGAAGTGACCGGTGACTCCTGCCGCGTCCAAGCAGGAGTGACCTGGGAGCAACTCTCCATCCGACTTGCTCGCGATGGATTGCGAGTTGCGCTCGAGCCAGCCGCCTCGACGGTCTCGACGCTTGGCGGCCTGGTCGCAACCGATGCCGGTGGGCCGCGCGTTGCGGCCCTCGGCTATCCACGCGACCATGTCATCGCGTGTCGGGCCGTACTCGACAACGGCGACGTGGCCGATCTCTCGCTGTTATCGAGACAGCTACCACCTGACGCTGATGTACGGCTACGGACCATACACCGGGCTATCGTCACGCTGCTTGACCGACACCATGACACGATTGCCAAGGAACGCCCGCGGACGCCGTACTATCGCGGTTATCGACTCGACAATGTTCTGACAGGCGACACATTGCACTATCCGCGACTGTTGGCGGGATCTGAAGGAACGTTGGCATTATTCACGGAATTGACGCTCCGAACCGTCCCATTACCGACTGGGCGAGCGGCAGTGTTGATCGGCTTCGCCGATCTGGCTGACGCACTCGCAGCAGCCGTCCGAACCCTGCCGCGCATGCCGAGTGCGTGCGAACTCCTTGATGGGCGCTTGCTGTCCCTATTGCGACCACGACTGGGCGGACTTTTGCCGTCATCGGCAGGGGCGGCCCTCCTGGTTGAGTTCGAGACTGACTCGCCGACCGATGCCAAGCGCTGCATGCTCGACCTCATCGATGACTTGGGGCGCAACCAGGTATCGACGCGTTTGGCCGTTCCGGCGTTCGCGAATGACGAGATCGCCCGACTCTGGTCGGTTGTCGGCGCCGCACTCCCGAGCCTCTCCGAACTCCGCGGTGGGCCACCCGCCGTCTCCGGTATCGAGGACATTGCAGTTCCGCCCGAGACATTGCCCGAATTCCTCCCGAAGTTGCAGGATGTGTTGCAACGGCACGAGACGACCGCAGCGTTCCTGGTCCATGCCGCGGCCGGTCACGTCCACGCTCGTCCCTTCCTTAGCCCGGCCGACCCAGCTGAGGCGGCCAAGTTGTGGGCCATCGCCGAAGATGTGTACGCGCTCGTCCTCGACACCGGTGGCGCGATCAGCGGCCGGCACGGCTTCGGTTTGGCGCGGACACCGTGGGTCGCCATGCAGCATCCGCAGCTATTGCCCGTATTCCGGGAGTTGAAAGCAATCTTCGACCGCCGAAATGTGCTCTCTCCCGGTAATGTGGTCGGCCCTGACCCCGCTCGACCTGCGTGGCCATTGCGCAAGAGTCAGGTCGCGGGCGATGTTGCCGACCAGCCGAGAGCATCGTTCTCGTCGCTGTTGCTTTGGAAACCCGATGAGCCGCTACGCCAAATCGGAGCGTGCAGTAACTGCGGGGACTGCCGGACGACATCGCCGACCCGGCGAATGTGCCCAATCTTCCGTGCCGAGCACACAGAGGCTGCATCTCCGCGAGCCAAGATCAACCTGCTTCGCAACGTCTTGGAAACTGCCACCGATACGAAGCGTATTGCGGCCGATGATGTACGTGCAATCGCCGACCTGTGCGTCAACTGCAAGATGTGCGCGCACGAATGCCCGTCCAATGTGAATGTGCCGAAGTTGATGCTGGAGGCGAAGGCGGCCAACGCGGCCGAACATGGCCTCGACCGAGCCGACTGGGTCATGTCGCGGCTCGCCACGTTCTCGCGGCTCGGCAGTGTCTTCTGGTTGGTAACAAACCAGATGCTCCGTGGGCCGTTCACGCGATGGTTCCTCGAGAAGTTCTTCGGCATCGCGCGCGCCCGTCGCCTTCCGCGGTTCGCCCGCCGCAGCTTCCTCCGCATCGCCAAGCGCGAGGGCTGGACCCATAGCCCGCCCACGGCGGTCGGAGGATCCCATGGCGTGGCCCTCTTCATCGACACCTTCGCGAACTACCACGACCCGCAGATCGCCGAAGCAGCTGTGCGCGTCCTCCGGCACAATGGCGTGCCGGTTGTCGTGCCGCGTGGCCAGCGGTCCTGCGGAATGGAAGCACTTGCCCATGGCGACGTGGAAACCGCCCGCGAGGTTGCCCGCCACAACCTCAAGGCCTTGGCCGGGCTAGTCCGCGGTGGATGGCGCGTGGTCTGCCCAGAACCAACCGCGGCCCTGGCGTTGCGGCACGACTACCTCGACCTGACCGACAACCCCGATGCTCAGCTGGTCGCCGACGCAACAATCGAGCTGACCGCATTCCTCGCCGAGTTGCACACAACAGGCCGACTGCGCACCGACTTCCAGCCGCTCGAACTGATGCTGGGCCATCATTTACCCTGCCACTTGAAAGCACTCGGCGGCGAGCCAGCCGGACCGGCCCTTCTGCGACTCATCCCTGGACTGCGAGTGTATACGATTGACGTGGGATGCAGCGGCATGGCTGGGACGTTCGGCCTGCGGGCCGATAGCTACGCGACCTCCCTGGCGGCGGGCCGGGCGATGTTGGACGAGCTGAACCGCCCACGGGTCATGTTCGGCTCGACCGAGTGCAGCGCGTGTCGGCTACAGATCGAGGACAGCACTGGAAAACGGACGCTGCATCCGGTGCAATACCTGGCGCTCGCGTACGGCCTGATGCCGGAGTTGGAGAGGCGGTTCGTGGAATGACAGTGCGTGTGCTGCTGTTTGCGAGGGCGCGGGAGTTGGCGAAGACCGGCGAGGTAACACTCGAACTGCCAGCCGGGGCGACGGTTGCCGATTTCCGAGTCACGTTGGCAGCCCAGCAATCTGTATTGGCCGAACTTCTGGCTTTGTCGGCGGTTGCGGTAGACGAAGAATTCGCGGACGATGATACGATAATCAGAGATGGAGCCGTCGCCGCGGTCATCCCTCCGGTGAGCGGCGGATAACATGATTCAGTTGACTCACACCCCGATTGACCACGCCGCCCTAACCGAGCGCGTCCGTTCGCCGCACTGCGGCGCGGTAGCGACATTCCTAGGCACCGTCCGCGACATCACCGGCGATGCGGTGACCGTTGCCCTCGACTACGAAGCGTACCCAGGTATGGCGGAGAAGAAACTGGCCGAGATCGAGACCGACGTTCGGGCGCGCTGGCCGGTCGCCGACGTGGCGATGGTTCATCGCCTCGGCCGGCTCGACGTCGGCGAGATCAGCGTCGTGGTTGCGGTGAGCTGCCCGCACCGCAGCGATGCGTTCGACGCATGCCGATATGCGATCGATCGGCTCAAGGAACTCGTCCCAATTTGGAAGCGTGACAACCGGGCCGACGGCACCGCCCAGTGGGTGGAGCGGCCATGAAGCTCATCGACACCTTCGGACGAGTGCATGACAACCTGCGCGTCTCCGTCACCGATCGCTGTAATCTTCGATGCACCTACTGCATGCCCGAGGATGTCACCTTCCTCGACCGGCACGAACTGCTGGCATTTGAGGAGATCGCCGCGTTCGTGCGTGTGGCCACGACGCTCGGAATCAACAAAGTCCGACTGACCGGCGGCGAGCCACTGATGCGGCGAGGTTTGCCGCAACTCGTGCGGCTGTTGATCGCGATACCTGGGCTGCTCGATCTCGGGCTAACCACGAACGGCCTTCTGCTTGCCGCACAAGCTCAGTCGCTCTACGACGCCGGGCTTCGGCGGCTCAACGTCAGCCTCGATACCCTCGATCCGGATCGGTTCCACCAACTCGCCCGGCGCGAAGGTCTGCGCGATGTGTTGGCCGGTCTTGAGGCTGCAACCGCTGTCGGCTTCGCACCGATCAAGCTCAATGCGGTTATCCTGCGCGGCGTCAACGAGGCCGACATCGTACCGCTCGCGTTACTGGCGCGTCAGCGCAACTGGGAATTGCGATTCATCGAATCCATGCCGATCGGGGCGCAGCCGTGGGAGCGAGAGAAAGCGGTCCTGGCCCATGAAATCATGGATGTCATCGAGCGAGACATCAATCCGCTTGTGCCGGCAAAGCGCTACGACCCGCACGCCCCGGCTATGGACTTCGAGTATGCGGATGGACAGGGAATTGTCGGTTTCATTGCGTCGGTATCGCGGCCATTCTGCCGTTCATGCAATCGAGTCCGTTTGACGGCCGAGGGGAATCTGCGCAACTGCCTGTTCGCGCTGGACGAAATCGATGTAAAACCGCACTTGCGCCCGGCCGTCGACGATGTGGCGCTGGCCAATGCGCTACGCCGGAGCGTCGCGACGAAATGGGAGGGACACGAGATTAATTCGGCTCGATTTGTGAAGCCGGAACGGACCATGCACGCCATTGGTGGGTGAAAAGGGCGTTGTGTGCCCACGGCAACAACGGACCGGACATGTGGTTGCTCAGGCGACTGGCACGAATAGCCGAATCTGCCCGACGGAGCCGCGCATCCAATCCCGTAGTTCGACAGGGCTGTGTATAATCTCAACTGGTTCGTGCACGGTTTAACCCATGGTCGCTGCGAAGACGATGCCGCAAGACCCCTACGACATTCTCGGCGTGAGCCGGTCTGCCTCGGATGACGACATCCAAAAGGCATACCGCAAACTTGCCCGTCAATACCACCCCGACCGCAACCCAGGCGATAAGGCGGCTGAGGCCAAGTTCAAAGAGGTTTCGTCGGCGTACGAGCTGCTGTCCGACAAGCAAAAGCGAGCGCAATTCGATCAGTTCGGCCACGCCGGCCCCGGTGGCTTCCCAGGCGCGGGCGGTGGCTTCCCGGCCGGGGGAGCCGGAGGGTTCCATTTCGGGGGTGGGGGTGGAACGACGATCGACCCTGAGACGGCCGAACAGATCTTTGGCTCGATGTTCGGCGGCGGCCTCGGCGACCTGTTCGGCCAGCGCGGTGGCAAGGCACCGCGCGGTGGCAACCGCGCGCGGCGTACGCCAGATCCTGTCGAGACGGATGTTACGATACCGTTCGAGACCGCGGCACTTGGCGGTAAGCTCTCGTTGAAGATTGGCGACCGCGAACTCGATCTCAAGGTTCCGGCCGGCATCGAGGACGGCAAAGTGATGCGGCTAGGTAGCCAGGGGCCGGGTGGGGCCGATGTGCTACTGACTGTCCACGTCGCGGAACACGCTCACTTCCGGCGCGAAGGTAGCGATCTCGTGCTGACGGTGCCGTTGTCGCTAGCCGAAGCGGTTCTCGGCGGCAAAGTAGACGTGCCGACGCTAGCCGGTGGGCACATCACGTTGACGATCAAGCCCGGCACGTCGAGCGGCACTCGCCTGCGCGTTCGTGGCCAGGGTATCAAGGGTGGGAACCTCTACGTTGAGGCCAAGGTAATGGTGCCAACCCCGACCGATGCAAAGAGTCGTGAACACATCGAGGAGTTCGTGCGTCTCAATCCGCAGGCGGTGCGCCAGGGCCCGCCCTGGGAGTGACGCCGTGGCCTTCACCTTTCCGAAACACGAGCACCTACGCCGTCCTGCCGACTTCAAGCGCTGCTACGACCGTCGCCGATCGGCCTCAGATGAGACGTTGATCGTTTACGCCTGCGCGAACGGTCTCGATCACCCGCGCATTGGCCTCTCGGTATCACGGAAGTACGGCGGTGCGGTGCGCCGCAACCGTCTACGCCGGCTCTACCGTGAGGCATACCGGTTGTCGCGTCCCGACCTGCCTCCGGGCTTCGACTTGATCCTGATTCCGCGCGGCCCCGAAGAACCAACGCTGTCCGCCTTGCTCGCTGCCCTGCCGAAGCTGGTCGGCCAGTTGGCCCGGCGGCTGGCGAAGGAGGCCACGCCGTGCGCCGAGTCGCCATCACAGTCCTGATCGCGTGCGTGCGGTTCTATCAGTTTTGTCTTCGGCCGCTCTTGCCGGCGGCATGCCGCTATCAACCGAGTTGCAGTGCCTACTTCATTGAGGCCGTGCGGAAATACGGTCCCTGGCTAGGGGCATGGCGCGGCGTGAAACGTATTGCCCGCTGCCACCCATTCAGCCGCGGTGGATACGACCCACCCTAGGCGAACGCCGGCCGTGAGGTTGGGTATGGCGAGTGGCAAGCGCGCGACCATGCGCGTTCGCTGCACTCACGGCCGCGGTTCGCCTTTCGCTTCGTGACACACCTCGGGTACAATCCCGACTCCCCGCAGCACGGAGGCTTCGGCCATGGCGATTCCCTTTCCCGTCGTTAAATGGTTCGTGCGCTCCGGCGTCGCCCGCTGGCTGCCATCGGTACGTCGTCGTCTCGGTCCATCGGCCGCAGCCTTGCGGTACGTCAGCGATCGCTGGCTCGCGACACCGTTCGACCAACTGCTTGCTGCAGCTGAGTTTTGGCAAGCTGACGCTCCCGATGCCATCGACCTCGCGCTCGGAGCGCCACGGCTCGATCTCGCACCATCTGGGGCGGCGAAGCTCCCCAACGGCCTTCGCGGCTATCCGCCGTTCGAGGGTTTGCCCGAGCTGCGCGCCCTGATCGCTGGAGATACGGGCCATGACGTTCTCATCACCGCGGGCGCGACGGGAGCGTTTCATACGATTCTCGATACCTATCTGAACCCCGGTGACCGCGTAGTACTCTTCGATCCCTCGTCGCCGCTGTTCTCCCTGTCACTGCGCCAACGGCGTGCCCGGCTGCGTTGGGTGCCGACGAAGGTCGAGGGCGGCGTGACGAAGTTCGCGATGGAGCCGTTCACCAAGGCACTGGCGAACGCGAAAATGCTCGTTGTCGCCAATCCGGCCAACCCGACCGGTGCTCCATTCGCCGCCGACGACCTGGAGCAGATCGCATACTGGTGCAGCAAGTCGGGCGTCCTAGTCGTCAACGACGAATCGTTCATTCGGTATCGCGACGACTCAGCCCCGACTGACTTGCCAATGGCGAAGGGACGCACACTGACAATCGGCAGCATGAGCAAAGGACACGGTCTGGCTGCAGCTCGCGTCGGCTGGGTGCGGGGCGACACCGCATTTGTCAAGCCTTGCATGCTGGCGGCGACGCTCGCCAAGCCGTTTGTGCCCACGCCGATGCAGACGCTCGCCGCAGCAGCGATCAAATTGGGGGACGCATCGTTTGCACCAGTACGCGACGAGATGACGTCGAAGCGGCGATATGCGTTCGAGCGGCTCAAGGCAGTCGGGCTTGAGCCGGCGTGGCCGAGCGGCGGGTTCACGCTTTGGACGCCCGTGAGTTCGCTCGGCATGACGGGCCGCGAGTTCGCCGAGGAACTGCTCAAGACGAAGCGCGTGCTCGTGACGCCGGGCGACGTGTACGGGCCATGTGGAGCGGGCTTTGTCCGGGTGAGTTGTGCGATCGACGATGGGCGATTGCGCGAGGGACTAAGCCGGTTGGCGGAATTCGTCGGCGAGCGGTCACGTCGTTCGGCATCCGGCGTGCCAGAGACGACCGCCGCGGCCGCATGAACGCGGTTGCCCAGTCACACGACGATGTACAGGGCCACGCACGGTACGACGTTGAACAGGATGACGCCCAGCTTGTAGAGGGTGAGCCCTCCGTAGTGGAGCGCGTCGAACTGCTCGACTGATAGGTGGAACCAATAGGTCGTCCAGCGGTACAGGCCGTCGTGGGACGTCTTCAGGAGCACTGCCCACACGATCAGGATCGCGTAGTTGATGACAGAACACCAGAGAAGGACATGACGGATTGTCTCCGCGGTCATCGCAACCCCTCCACGAGGTCCTGGCCGATCACCGAACCTTGTAAAGTGCCTTGCGACCGCGGACGTACAGTGCCCCATCCGACGCCGCCAACGACGCGATCGTCTCGTCCTCAACGGCGTTCTCGGCCAGTACCTCGAACTTGTTCGCTGCCCTCACCACAGTACATTTGCCGGTCAGGTTCAGGAAGTACACGCGGCCCTGCGCAGTGATCGGCGACGCTTTGAAGTCGCCCTTGAGCCGCTCTTCCCAACGCACATCGCCCGTCAAAACATCCACGCAAGTTGCAATGCCGTTGTCACTGACGAAGAACGCGAGGCCGTTCGCCGCCACTGGACACGGTGTATCCGGTGTGCCTTTCTTGAGCCGCCAGCGGATCGCATCCTGCGACAACTCGCCGATGCCGCCGAGCTTCAGGCCGACTGCCTCGCCGCGCATGCCTTTGGTCGCGATCAGCACGTCGGCGATGAGCGTTGGTCCCGTGATCGTGCGATTGCCGACGAAATCCGGCAGGTACCACAGCCGTTTTCCGGTTGCAGGGTCGTAGGCATCGATTTGCTCTGCGCCGACAACGATCAACTCCGTCTTGCCATTGACGGTCCGGAAGACCGGCGTCGTGTATGAATCGCAGTGCTCCTTCTGGGCAGGCGTCATCCGTGGCGTTTTCCACCGCTCGGCCCCGCTGGCCTTGTCGTGGGCGACAAGGTAACTGTTAGCGACCTCCGCTCCATCTACGTCGGCGAGCGAGTCCTGCATGCAGACACTGATGACCAGATCGCCGTATAGGACCGGGCTATTCGAGTGCCCCCACCAAATTGTGTAGCGGCCGTACTCCTTCTGCATGTCGTGCCGCCAAAGCTCCTTGCCGTCGAAGTCGGTTGCCACGAGGTCGCCGGTGCCGAAGTGCCAGATAACGAGTTTGCCGTCGGTCGTCGGCGATGGGCTGGCGAGATTGTGCAGCTTATGGAACCGCTGTTCGGCCCGCGGCCCACCGGGCAACCCGCGCACTGGCTCCCGCCGCGGCGTTCCGTTCGCGAAGATCTTTGACCAAACGACGGTTCCCGCCCTTGCATCGATGCGGTAAGCCGTGAGCTTTTCGCCGTCAGCGCCGGTCAGGAAAATGGCGTCGCCCCAGACGGCCGGCGTGCTGGCACCGTCCGGTAGTGAGCACTTCCAGACGACGTTCTCAGTCTCGCTCCATTTGAGTGGAACGACGGCTTCGCGGACCACGCTATCGCCCGTAGGACCACGCCATTGGGGCCACGGTTCGGCGACGGCGATGGACACGATAATGAGGGACGCGACGATGGCGTGAAGGCGCACGGCGGGTACTCCGATGAGGGCAGCCGCCATTGTATCGCCTCAGCGGCCGCTACGCGGTAGGTTCGTCGTCGGTGGGTTGAAGTGCGAGGACTTTGGCTTTGGCGGTCTGCGCGACCGTTTCGGCACTGAGCTCCTCGCCGAGCCGACCACAGTTCAACACCAGGTCATAGGAATAGAGGTCGTCGGGGCGCTGATGGAAGTGTTTAGCCAGGAATTCGGAGCGCCGGACATCGCGTTGACGCACAGCTTCGGCCGCGGCTTCGTCAGAAAGCCGTAGCCACTGCGCCATATACGCCACGCGATCGGCCAATGGTGCCACGACGCGGACGTGCAGCGTCGTTTCTGAGGGCAAGATGTAGCCGGCGCCTCGCCCGATCAAGACGGCCTCGCCGTTCGCTCCCAGGGCCAAGACAACTCGCGCCAATGCGATCGATTCCGGATCGTCACTGATAGCCCTCGCCCGCATTAGCTGGTCGAGACGAATGCCGACCCACTCGCGAGCGCTTTCGTCAAGGTCGTCAAGCGCCCGGCCATCCTGGGCGAGGTATTCGAGTTGATCCTGGTCGAAAACCTGCCAACCGAGCTTGCGGCCAACTCGACGTGCAATGGAACTTCCGCGGGCACCCGCCTCACGGCTGATGGTCACGGTCAACCCCGCGGGCCAGCACCGAGGATCGTCTGCCGGCCGTTCGCCGCGGTAGCCATGCAGTGGGGCGGCGTCGAGATCGGTCATCGGGTCTCCCTCCCCACCCGCCGTCGCGGATGGGTCTATTTGGAGATCATACCTCGTCGCGGTACTCCGCCCGCGAAAAGACAAACATGCCTACTCCCAATAATAGCACGGTTGCCAAGGTCAGGACGGCCCACGCTGTCATGCCGCTGACCGGAAGGTAAACAGTCGGCCGCTCTGGCGTCACGCCATACGGCGCGGTCGCGTCGTAAATCAGGCAACGAGAATAAAACGTGACGCTAATGCGCTTCATAAGGCCCGGCATACTGCCAAGAAGCGTCTCGAGGAAGAACGAGTAAACCAGCCCGACGACAGTCGGCCAGCGGAAGTAGGCTCCGAACAGGTGGAACAGCGCTGCGAATGTGACGCTGCTCACCAGCACGGACGGCCAGCAGAGCTGAAACGCCACCCCGCCAGCCCGTCCTGCGGCCGCGCACATCAAGGCAAAACCGCCAAAGTTGAACGCCAGCGTCCACGGCAGCACGGCCACGAACTTGGCCAGGTAGATTGACCACCGCGGCAGCGGCCGGGACACGAGCCAGACTGTCGTGCGGGCCTCGCGCTCGCCTCCGATAGCGTCGGTGGCGAAGGCAAGGCTAAATAGGGGAAGTAGGAAGCCAAGGTAGACGCCGAAGACGGTCGTCAGCGTGAAGTTCGACACCTTTGACGCTTCAAGCGCTGCCTCAAACGCTCCGCCGGCCATTTGGTGCAGAGCGGCGGTCTCGGGTCGGAACGGCACGCCCACGCCCGTGGCACGGTAGGTGCGGTTGATTGCGGCGTAGGTCGCCCCGTTGAGCCGGCGGTCGCGGCGGTTGTCGAACCCAAGGCCGAACGAAAGCCGCACCAGCGTGATCGACGCCACCGTCAGCGCGAGCAAGACGAGCGAAACCCAGACCATCGTCCGCCCCTTCGACTGCCGGCGGACTGACAGGCCAACGAGGGCGAACCAGGCGCGAAGGGGTGAAGGACCGACGGGCGGCGGGGATACTTCGTGGCCAGGCATCATCGACGCGTTCCGCCCAGCAGATACCCCAGGATCGCGGACGCCGACTCGTCGAGCGTCTCCAGGTGCGACACTTCGTGTCCCTCTTCGAGGACGACCCTTGTCAGCTCCGCGAAGAACCGTCGCGGGTTGCGGGCTTGAACCCGCAGCGACGCCCCGTCAGCCACCTCGATGCCAACGACGTTGTCGAGAGCCAACAGATGACCTGCCAGTTGCCGCGGACGGTCGCTGTCCACGCGAACCGTCGTCGGGTGGTCGTCGAGCAGGTCGCGGATCTGGGCCAGCGTGCCGACGGCGGCGATTCGTCCGCGGGCCATGATCGCAACGTGATCGGTCAGTTTTTCCAACTCGTCGAGTTCGTGGCTGGAGACGAGCAAGCATTTGCCCTGCATCGCCAGTTCGCGGAACAACTCCAGCGATTCTCGCCGGCCGATCGGGTCGATGCCGAAGAGCGGCTCATCGAGGACCAACAGCTTCGGGTCTTGGACCAACGCGGCGGCCAGCTTGATCCGCTGTCGCATCCCCTTCGAGTAGCCACGGACGCGGCGGTCGGCCCGGTGGGCCATACCAACCTGTTTCAGCACCACCGCCGCGCGGTCACTCGCCTCCGACCGCGGGTAGCCACACAGTCGGGCCATCGTCTCGACGAACCCGACTCCAGACATCTCCTCATAGAACACGTCGATATCCGGGCAGTAACCAACGAATTGCTTCGCCCGCCAATCCCAGGCGTCCAGCCCGGCGATACGGACCCGGCCGAGATCCGGCCGGAGGTGACCAGTCGCTAGGCGCAGGAGCGTACTCTTACCAGCCCCATTGGCCCCGACGAGTCCGGTGATGCCCGCCCGCAGCTCCAGCGTCACTTGGTTGACACCGAGGACGGGACCGTACCACTTCGAGACATGCTCAAAGAGGAGAACAGGGGTGCTCGGTGATCGGCGATCGGTGATCGGTGCCGGTTGATCGACGACGAGCGGTTTCTCACCGGCCACCGGCCACCGATCACCGATCACCGTCACACGATTTCCACCGCCCGAATCCTTCGGTTCAAGTAAATCAGACATGCCAAACACACTCCTCCGAGGACCATAGCCGCTTCGCCGGGCGCGGGAAAGCTGCCTTCCCCCGGCATCCCGAGGCACCAGTTGCCGAGGACATAGGCGTCGGACCACAGGTCGACGAGCCGCCACCGTGGCTGGTCGGTGAATCGCACGAGGTTTTCGCCGAGCGTCCGGGCGAAGACGAATAGCGCCGTCCAGACCATGACCATTGGCACCGTCTTGCGGACCCACCCGGCCGTGGCGACCAACAGCAAGCTGAACACGACCGTCAGCACGGCCCCATAGCCGACAAGGCCGACCAGGTGGTTCCGACCGTCCCAGAAATACGCCCACCCTTCCAGCAGCCCGTTTTCGACCCAGAGGCAAGCCGCGAAGAACGTTGTCAGCAGGTTCGTGAAGATGGCGACGGCGAGGCACTTGCCGCCAACGTAATGCCACCGGCCGATCGGCTTCGACAGGTAGAACGGCAGGCTGCCGAAACGGAAGTCGTTTCCGACCAGGACCGACCCGGCCAGGGCCAGCACGATCATGACGACGTAGCCTTCGTACCAGATGACGTTGCGGTAGAGCCGGGCTGGGTCGTCGAGTTTGAGCGACTTGCGGAAGAAGCCGAGCATGTCGGCCGGCTTGACTTGCCCGCCCATGAATGGCACCGACTGCTCGCCCGCCTGGCTCTCCACCCAGCTCATCAGGTAAAGCGAGAAGAAGAAGAACAGAAAGATCATGACGGCCGCCGCAAATAAGCCCCAAAAGAGCTTGCGACGAAGGATGCCGACGAGGCCGCTCCGCGCGATCGCCCAGACGGCCGACGCCGGCCCGCGCGACAGGCCACGGTAGGCGCGGTAGCTTAGCAGTTCGGTACCACCGGCAGTGGGGGGAGCGCTGGTCATCGGTTCTCAGTAACCGAGTGATCGGTGAACGGTGATCGGTGGAGACAGGAACCGAGCGTCTTGGTTGTCTTCACCGCTCACCGTTCACCGATCACTCGGTGGAACATCTCTTCGAGCGACTCGTCGTCGGGCATTAGGCCGCGTAGGACGATGCCATGGTTGTCGGCCAGTGAAAAAAAGGCCCGCGTCACAAAACCGGCCGGCACCTCGACGGTCAACGCACCCCGCCCATTGTTGGCGATCACCCGCACGCCTTCAAGGGCTATCTCTTCCAGAAACACGGTCGGGTTGCCCTGAATCTGTAGACGGTAACGGTCGTGCCGCCGGGCACATAGCTCGCGAACTCCACCCTGCCCTCGCACCTTACCACCGTACAGGATGACAACCTGCTCGCAGACCTGCTCGACGTCGCCCAGCAAATGCGTCGACAGGATCAGGGATTTGTCATGGTCCCGACCTAGACGGCATAGGAGCCGCAACATGGCATCGCGGCCGGCTGGGTCGAGGCCACTGGTTGGCTCGTCCAGAAGCAAAACCGGGGGATCGTGGACGAGTGCCTGCGCTAGCTTCAACCGTTGCTTCATACCCGTCGAGTACTCTTCGAGTTTCCGGTAGCGAGCGTCCTCCAACTCCAGGTACGTCAGCACCTCGTGCGCGCGGCGCTGCGCTTGTGCCCGCGGCATTCCGCAGAGTTCGCCGGCCAGGGCAACATACTCGACGCCAGTCAGTCCCGGCACGAGCGCATCGGCCTCCGGCATAAAGCCGATGCGGCGGCGCAGCTCCCAGTTGTCGCCGCCGGTCAACTCGATGCCGAGGACGCGGCCAGTGCCCTCGGTCGGCGGCAGCAGGCCCAGGACGAGCTTAAGCAGCGTCGACTTGCCGGCCCCGTTTGGCCCGAGTAGGCCGACTCGGCCGGGACGTACTTGCAGCGTCACCCCGTCGAGGGCAGTGAACGAGCCGTAACGGCGCGTAACGTTATCGAGGTCAATGAGCAGGTCGGAGGTCATGTCGTGTAATCGGCGTTCAATCGGACGTATTCCGGTGTCAGGTCGCACGTCCAAAAAGTGCAGCGGCCCGGCCCCGTACCGCAAACCAGTCGCAGTGACACGTCGCGGTTGCGTTTCAGATACGCTGATGCGGTGGCCGCGTCGAATTGTAGCGGCGAGCCGGCCCGGTAGAGCGATAGGTCGCCGAGCCACAACGACACCTCGGCCTCCTCAAACGGTACCCCCGCGTAGCCCGCCGCGGAAATGATCCGGCCCCAATTCGGGTCCGCGCCATAGATCGCAGTCTTTACCAGGGCGCTGTCCGCGATGGCCTTGGCGATTGTGCGGGCCGACTCGTCGTCGGGCAGGCCTTCGACGTCGAGGGTAACGAAGTGTTTGGCTCCCTCGGCGTCTGCGGCAATCATCTTGGCGAGGTCAGCGCATACGGCTGTCACAGCCGCGTCGAACGGACCGAATTCGCGGCCGGCAATAGTCTGGCCCGACGCACCATTCGCGAGTATCAGCACGGTGTCGTTGGTACTGGTGTGCCCCTCGACGCTGATGCAATTGAAGGAACGGTCCGCCGCCGATCGCAGCAGTGCGTGGAGCGGAGCCGCCGGCACGCGAGCATCGGTTAGAACAAACGCCAGCATCGTCGCCAGGTTCGGACCAATCATGGCCGCGCCCTTGGCAAAGCCGACGACGTTGACGGGCCCGCCGCCTTCGAGTGGCACACGCCGAGACGCCACTTTGGGCCGCGTGTCGGTCGTGAGGATCGCATTCGTGACCACGGCGAAGTCGTTCGCCGCGCTGCCGAGCAGCGTTGCCGCTTTCGGAATGCCAGCTTCGAGCTTATCCATCGGCAACGGCCGGCCAATGACGCCGGTCGAGGCGACAAGCATCTGGCGTGGCTCGCAGCCTACCTCGCGTGCCGCCAACTCGGCCATGCGTTCGGCATCGCGCAATCCTTGCTCGCCAGTGCACGCGTTGGCGTTGCCCGCGCAGACGACGACGCCGCGGACATTGTCATGCGGCAGTCTCGCTCGACACAGTTTCACGGGGGCGGCGACGACACGGTTCTGCGTAAAAACGCCCGCAGCCGCCGCCGGCCGATCGCTCAGGACTAAAGCCAGGTCGGCTCGCTCGCGAATACCGCAATGGACGCCTGCGAAGCGGAAGCCTTGAGGAAGTACGAATTCGGTCATGTTCCTGATATACGGCGAACATCGACCGCGAGGCTGGGAGTTCACCTAGCGTTTCAGCGAATACAGAACTGCGGCAGTTCCGAGTTTGTACGCGCTGGCCCGGTCGTGGCCCTTACAGTCGCTCGACGCGTGATTCTCAAGAGCACACCCGATGTCGTATTTGCTGTAGATCACCACCCACCGGCCATCGACTTTGATGCCCTCGAGATACGGTGGCTGGTCGCGGAATTCGGCTTCGACGCCGTCGCCCCCCGGCTTCTCCCGCCGCACCCGGACTGTTGTGATGGCCCGACCGTTGATCTCGGCGGAGTATAGGTCGTCGTTCGGCGGAATCGCCTCAAGCTTCGCGTCCCTGAACAGCTTGGCTGCGAAGGACCGGAACGCCACGTCGAATTCGCGTTTGCCGCAACAGGCATCGGCAAACAGTAGGCCGCCCGCCTTCAAGTTCGCCCGCAGGTTCTCCAGCTCGTTGGCCGGGAACTCGAAGCGATTTCGACCGTGCATGTACAGGAACTTGTAGTTGAACAGCGACGGGTCACTCAGGCCCATCTCCTCGGTCTTGAGGTCCGCATCGAGCTTGGCCTCGGCCCGCAAGGACTTCATCAGGTTTTGCATTGCACGCGGGGCCGGTTGCCAGTCCCCCTGATGGCGGATTTGCGCGACCTTCAGGAAGCCGCGCGGCGTTCGTCGCTCTTCGCGCACGTCGAACACCTTTTGTTCGGTCAGGCGGGCCGGCGGTAGCTCCAGACCCGTGGCATAGGCGATCACATTGCCGGCCAGCCGGAAGGCGTCCCGGCCGCGACCCTCCTTCGACTGGTTGATCTCCCAGAAGCCGGCGAGTGGCGTTGGGCTGAACACGACTACCGTCTTGCACCCCTGCTCGACGCCTTCAAGCTCTGCAAACGTTGGCGGCACAGCGGCGTGGGCCGTCCAGACCGGATGCTCCGGTGGAAGACGCTTGAGTGGAGAATCGGGGAATATCTCTTTCACAAGCGCTCGAAATCCGTTTGCGAAATCCTTGCTGCCGCAGCACGCTTCTGCGAATAGGAAGCCGCCCTCGTCGACGTACTGCCGCAGTAGTTTCTTCTGCACATCGGTTAGCCGTGGAGACTCGTGGCCGTTCATATACACAACGGGCGATTGCAAAAGTTCACCCACTGTCGTCAGATAATCTTCACGGTTGGTCAGATCGGATTTGCGGACGTCGAACGTCTGCCAGGCCAGCGGCTGGCGGCGAAATAGCTCGCGGCTGGCGTATTCGGTCAAGTATCGGGCATCGTTGTGCTTGTTGTTCCAACCATCGCCTGGGCCATGGGCAAACTTCGAAAGCAGGACCGGCGTGCGACCCTTGGACAAAAACAGCAAGGCGAAACTAGTACAGACGACCGTACTCGTCTCGCCGTGGTCCCAGCCGCGCCAGGAACCATCCTCCATCTGTTTCTGATGTTCGATGAGAAATCGGCAGCCTTCGCGATACCAGTCGTGGCCAACCAGGAACCGCATACCCGACAATCGCCCTGCGCGCTCAATTCCGTACGTGTTGTAGAACATGTTTTTCGAGTTGAATCGCAAGCGCGTTCGGCCATCGTCGCTGCCGCCGCCAAGCCACTTCAGAGCCTTGGCGATTGCATCGTTCTCGGGGTAAATGCCGCACTTCGGATCGATGCCATCGGGGCCAACATTGCGCCGAAACGGGTTCAACTCCAGACCGGCAATGTGCAAGCTGCAAAAACCGGCCACGGTCATCGTCAAGCGAGCATCTTTCTCGCTCTTGCCCTTGTACGACCATCCGCCGCCAGGCGTCTGCATGTCTTCATAGCATCTCTCGATTTGCTCCCAGACACTGCGATTAACGCGTGCGCCGGCCTGCCGACCGGCGTGCAGACCGAGCAGTGCATACTGCGAGTTCGAGAAGTCAGGCGATAGCGATGGCGTACCGTAACTCCATCCGTCCAACTTCATGCCGCCGGAACTGAGCACGCGCGTCTTCAGGAGCCAGTCGACGTTGCCTTGAATGCGTGGCATATCGCGAGGGTCGCCAACCTCGGCAAAGACCATCGTCGAAAGGCCGACGGCGTAGGTCTCTTCCGGCTCGATTTTCCGTAGGTATTCGAGGCCACGTTGAATCATGGGATCGTCAGCCTTGACGCCGCCATTGAGCAAGGCCAAGAGAGCCAGAGATGTCACGCCGCCCGGACCTCCGGATGCGCCAGGCGTACCGTCCCAGGACCCACGACCGCGCTCTTCCGCTCGAAGGTAGCGAATGGCCTTTTGAATGGCTTCACGCACCCGCTCGACGAGCGGTTCTTCCGGCAATACCGGTGCGCTGCGCACGGGCAGAGCCAAAGACGTGAGACAGCAAACAACGAGGGTCCAACGCATGACGCGACCTCCTGACGGGTGGCGGTCCACTCTATTGTGCAGGCGGCCACGCCGTTTCACAACGGCAGAGTCACGCAGCACCATGTGCGCCGATGTGGCGTAACGACAAACCGTGGAAAGCCACCAATCGTACTACAATGGCGTCGGCCAACATCCGACTGATCGCGAGGTGACATGTCGTCTGCGTTTGCTGACTTCCGGTCTGCCGTGGTGGCCATGAAGCCGCGCGTTGCGCTCGTTCTCGGCTCCGGCATGGGCCCAGTCCATGCGAAAATTGTAACGTCATCCGCCGTCAGCTTTGCCGACATCCCTGGTATGGTTGCCCCGACCGTTTCCGGGCACAAAGGCCAACTGATGCTCGGGGACATGGCGGGCCGGCCGATCCTGGCATTTACTGGCCGGTTGCACTACTACGAGGGCAACTCGTGGGCGCGAGTCGTGCGTCCCGTCGAGGTTGCGGCAGAGCTAGGCGTTAGGCGACTGGTGCTGACAAACGCCTCTGGCGGCATCGCCGACCGGCTCGCCCCCGGCAGCCTGATGGCGCTGACCGATCATCGCGAGTGGAACTGCCCCTACTGCTGGCGAGAACGCGGACCGGAGGAACGGCCGTCGCCGTACTCGGAGGACCAGCGGCGGGCGCTGCGGAAAGCGGCGGCCGTGAGCGGCGTCGAACTGCACGAAGGCATCTACCTATCGGTGACGGGGCCGAGCTACGAGACGCCGGCCGAAATTCGGGCGATGCGGCTCGTCGGGGCCGATGCTGTGGGCATGTCCACGACCCGCGAGGCAATCCGCGGGGGCGAGCTAGGTCTGGAAGTCGCCGCCATCTCATGCATCGCGAACCGGGCGGCAGGGCTGAGCGGGACGCCGCTGTCCCACAAGGAGGTGTTGGAGGTCGTCGCCGCGGCGAGTGGGCGGTTGGCGATGCTGCTGGCGGCGTATGTGTCGACCAACCGGTGAGGTGCACATGCTTACCTCCGACGGAGGGTCGGCGGGCAGCAGCGGACCTCCGGCGCAACATACTCCACAACGGACGGGTAAGGTGTCGCATTCGGGGGCACCGCGGAAGTCGGGGCGGCAACCTTCGCCTTTAATTCCAACAGCTTTATCTTGGCGTCCGTGTGTTCGTACTGCGTCTGCTGATAGTCCTGACTTGCTGCTTGCCCCGATTCGAACCTTCGCCGGTTGACTTCCTCCACGAACTTCAGGACCTCGATGAGTTGCTCGTGGACCTTGATTTGCTCGTCGAGCTTATCCGTTAAAGCCAACCGGGCCTTGGCCAATTGTTTGAGGCTCTCAATCAGCGCGTCGATGGAACCGGCCCGACTGCCGGCCGTGAAAAGATCGAGCCTTGCCCGAACGATATCGCTGGCGATTCGGTAGCGATCCTTGCGCAGTTTGGTTAACTCGTCGTCCGTTGGATCGGGCTTGGCCAGCGACGCTTCGCGAAATGCCTTCGCAATACTCTCAGGAATCGTGAATACGGCATCGTCCCCACCAGGCACCTGTGCGGCCGCGGCACCGACTAGGGATGAACCGACCAGAATTGTCCACGCCGTCAGCCGGAGCCGGAGAAACGCCATGGAAGTCCCCACAATTGGGTGCGCGAGACGGAACGGGTTGCTTTCTTGACGGACCCGCGCAGTCGCCTATAGTAAGGCCGGGTGCGGCTGCTCGCAAGTGCAGGCCTGCGCTAGGACTGAGTTCGTGCCGCCGGCCCCCTCCCTACAGCCGGTGACGTCGGAAGCGCAGAGTCGCAACCGTGCCGACACTCGTACAGATTGTAACGCCCACTAGCGTCGAACTGGCGTTCGACCTTGCAATCACTACCCGATCTTTCTGTACCTCCTCGCCGTTATCGGCTTCGCGGTGTCCAGTCTCGTCGGCTCCCGCTTCGTCGGCCCTCGCAAGACGACGGCTACCAAACAGATGACTTATGAGTCGGGTATGGACCCGATCGGTGACGCCCGTATGCAGTTCGACGTCAAGTTCTACGTTATCGCCATCCTGTTCCTCGTCTTCGACGTGGAACTCTTGTTCCTCTACCCGTGGGCGGTCATCGCCTACCGCGACGGCGTCGACCACCTGTGGCAGGTCGAGTTCGGGGCGCTCGTGTTCGCCGAAGTCCTCGTCTTCCTCGCGTCGTTGGCCGTCGCCTACGTCTACGCCTGGCGCAAGGGGGTGTTCCAGTGGCGGTGAGACCTAATGACAACTTCCTGATTACCAAGCTCGACTACGTCGCCAACTTCGTGCGGGCCAGCAGCTTATGGCCGATGCCGTTCGCGACAGCCTGCTGCGGCATCGAGTTGATGGCGACGGCCAGCAGCCGGTACGACCTGGCCCGGTTCGGGGCTGAGGTCATGCGGTTCACCCCGCGGCAGTGCGACCTGATGGTCGTCGCCGGGCGGGTGGTGATGAAGATGGTGCCGGTGATGCAACGCATCTGGCTACAGATGCCGGAGCCGAAGTGGTGCATCTCGATGGGCGCGTGCGCATCCTCCGGCGGGGTGTTCGATACGTATGCCGTCGTGCAGGGGATCGACCGCTTCATCCCGGTGGACATCTATGTGCCCGGCTGCCCGCCGCGGCCCGAGCAGCTCATCCGGTCGATCATGGACCTGCAAGACAAGATCAAGCAGACGGGCACCTTCCTCGGCAGCGAGTTCAAGGAGAGGGCGAAGTACGAGGGGCCGACGCCGCTGCTGCCGGAACTGCCGGAGACGAAGACGATGATCGTGCCGGGGGACTACACCACGGCGACACGGTTGCGGGGGTAAGCAGACCCACCGATTGCCATCGGTGGGCTTTGAGGGCGTTCAATGTCGGCGGCTGAGATGTTGCAGACGAAGTTCGGCGCGGCCGCGACGGAGTTCCGCGGTCAGCGGCGAATCGTCGTCGCCGCCGACAAGCTGTACGCCGCCCTCGAAGCGCTGAAGGCCGCCGGGTTCGACCTGCTCGCCGACATCACGGCCGTCGATTACCTGCACTACCCCGACGCCAAGGACCGCTTCGGCGTCGTCTACGTCTTGACCAACACGGCCACCGGCGAGCGGCTAATCGTCAAGACGTTCGTCAACGAGCCGGACCCGAGCGTGCCGTCGGCGTTCCCGCTGTGGCGCGGGGCCGACTGGATGGAGCGCGAGGTGTACGACATGTACGGCATCACCTTCGCCGGGCACCCGGACCTGCGGCGGATCCTGATGCCGGACGGGTTCGCCGGCTACCCGCTGCGCAAGGACTACCCGCTGCGCGGCTACGGCGAGCGGCACAACTTCGCGCCGCTGACGCGGGCGGAGGGGTAGACCCACCGATTGCCATCGGTGGGCTTTAGGGGCTAAGAATGGCGCTGGAAGTTCTCGACAGCTATGCGGAGACGGCGGAGGAGGGGTCCGACAAGGAGTTCCTCTGGACGCTGAACTTCGGCCCGCAGCACCCGGCCACGCACACGACCCTCCGGCTCATCCTCACCCTCGACGGCGAGCGGATCGTCCGGGCCGTCCCCGACATCGGCTACCTGCACTCCGGCTTCGAGAAGCTCGGCGAAGACCTCGATTACAACCAGTACGTCACCATCGTCGATCGGATGAACTACATCTCGCCCATCGCCAACGAGGTGGCGTGGTTCGAGGCCGTCGAACGGCTGATGGGCATCACGACCACCAAGCGGTGCCAGTACCTGCGGGTCATCTTCAACGAGCTGGCCCGCATCAGCGACCACCTGCTGTGCTGCGGGGCGGCCGCGCTCGACCTCGGGGCGTTCACGAGCTTCCTGTACGCCTTCTACCAGCGCGAGAAGATTTACGACATCTACGAGACGGCCAGCGGCCAGCGGTTCCACCCGAGCTTCCTACGGGTCGGCGGGCTGATGTCCGACGTGACCGACCAGTTCGTCGCTCAGGTGCGAGACTTCATCAAGCAGTTCCCGAAGGCCCACGGCGACATCGTGCGGCTCTTGAACCGCAACCGCATCTTCGTGGACCGCACCAAGGGCGTCGGCGTGTTGTCGAAGGCCGACGCCTTGGACTTGAGTTGTACCGGCCCGATCGCGCGGGCGTCCGGCGTGGTCCGCGACGTGCGCAAGGACGACCCGTACCTGGCGTACCCGGACTTCGACTTCAAAGTCGTCTGCGACACCAAGGGCGACTGCTACGCGCGGTACCTCGTCCGCATGGACGAGATGCTGGAGAGCCTGAAAATCGTGACGCAGGCGGTCGAGAACCTGCCGTCGGGGCCGGTCAACGTGGACGTGGACGGCAAGGCCGTCATCCCGGACAAGTCGGCCGTGTACCGCTCGATCGAGGGGCTGATCCAGCACTTCGAGTTGATCATGACCAACCGGCAGTGGGAGCCGCCGAAGGACGAGTTGTACGCGGCCATCGAGTCGCCGAACGGCGAGTTGGGGTTCTACGTCGTGTCGGACGGCACCGGCAAGGCGTACCGCTGCCGGACCCGGCCGCCGTCGTACATCCACTTTGCCACGTTCCCGTACCTGATGGAGGGACACCTCATCAGCGACGTGGTGGCGATCCTGGGGTCGTTGAACATCATCGCGGCAGAACTGGATCGATAGGGAACACAAAGCCCACCGATGGCAATCGGTGGGAGGGACCCACCGATTGCCATCGGTGGGCTTTGAAGGGCCGGAAATGCCATTCCTGAAGGACGAGCTGCGGCAGCAAATCCTCGACCTGCTGCCTCGCTACCCGAACAAGCAGGCGGTAACGCTGCCGGCGTTGCACGTCGTCCAGGACAACCTGCGGTGCGTGCCGCTGCCGGCCATCCGCGAGATCGCCGATCTGTTGGACCTCGCCGGCCGAGGTCCAGGACACCATGACCTTCTACCAGTTCTTCCGCGACGAGAACGACTCCGCTCGGCAAGACCCGGCTGTGGGTCTGTCGCAGCCTCGCGTGCATGTTATGCGCGGGTCCGACGAACTGACGACGCACCTGTGCGAGTCGCTCGGCGTGAAGCCGGGCGGCACGACGGCGGACAAGAAGATCACGCTCGAGACGGCCGAGTGCATCGGGGCGTGCGAGGGGCGCGCCGGCCGTGCTGGTGGACGACGCCGCGGTGTACGACGTGACGCACCAGAAGGCGGACGAGTTGCGGGCGCGGTTGAGGAAGTGATCGAAAGCCCGCCGATGGCAATCGGTGGGTATGAGAAGCCCCACCGATTGCCATCGGCGGGCTTTGGGGGTCAGTGAGGTGAGTGACTGATGGCCGCCTACGAACCCGTGTTGCTGGGCGCGGATCAACAAGCCGAACTCGGCCTCCATCGACACCTACCGGGCCGACGGCGGCTACCGGACGTTCGAGCGGGTGCTGCGCGAGATGCAGCCGGCCCAGGTGGTGGAGGCGGTGAAGGCGTCCGGCCTGCGTGGCCGCGGCGGGGCGGGCTTCCCACCGGCCTCAAGTGGACGTTCCTGCCGAAGGACCACCCCGGCCCGATCTACCTGTGCATCAACGCCGACGAGTCGGAGCCTTGCACGTTTAACAACCGCGTGCTGATGGAGCTCGACCCGCATCAGGTCATCGAGGGCATCATGATCGCCGCGTTCGCGACCAAGGCGACGACGGCGTACTACTACATCCGCTACGAGTACGGCCCCGGCTACCGGGCGACGCAGAAGGCCATCGACGAGTGCTACGCGGCCGGCCTGTTGGGCCAAAACGTCCTCGGCACCGGCTTCAACTTGAACGTCTACACGCACCGCGGGGCCGGGGCGTACATCTGCGGCGAGGAAACCGGGCTGATCGAATCGCTCGAAGGCAAGCGGGCGTGGCCGCGGATCAAGCCGCCGTTCCCCGCGGTCGAAGGGGCGTTCCGCAAGCCGACGGTGGTGAACAACGTCGAGACGATGGCGTGCGTCCGGCACGTCCTCGACCGCGGCGTGGACTGGTTCAAGGGCATCGGCGTGCCGCCCGACCCGGCCAACCCGCGGGACGCCGGCAGCTACGGGCCGAAGCTGTTCAACCTGGCCGGTCATGTGAACAAGCCCGGCACCTACGACGTGCCGCTCGGCATCCCGCTCGGCAAGTTCATCGACGACTACGGCGGCGGCTGCTGGAAGGGGCGGAAGGTCAAGGCCGTCAACCCCGGCGGGCTGTCGATGGGCTACGTCACCGGCGACGAACTGGACATGGTGTTGGACTTCAACGGCCCGGCCAAGAAGCAGTGTCTGGGGCTGGGCACCGGCGCGATCACGGTCATCGACGACCAGACCAGCATGGTGGACGTGCTGTGGAACACGACGCGGTTCTTTTCGCATGAATCGTGCGGCCAATGTACGCCGTGCCGCGAGGGGACGGCGTGGATGTTCAAGATCGCCGATCGCATCCGCCGCGGCCAGGGCCGGCTCGAAGACCTGGACATCCTGGTCGAGGTGGCCGACCGCATCGGCATCATGCCGGGCACGACGATCTGCGGGCTGGCCGACGGAGCGGGGTGGCCGGTAAAGACGGCCATCCGCAAGTTCCGCCCGGAGTTCGAGGCGTACATCAAGGCGGGGACGAAGCGCAAGCCGCTGACGATGGCGGGGGCACACTGACATGAAGCTCCAAGAACCAAGAACCAAGAACCAAAACCAACGTGACGCCGCGAGATCACCGCGCCGCCGACCAAGACGCTCCCCTCGCAAGCTCGGGTCGCGGCGTCACGGTTCTTATTTGGTTCTTGGTTCTTGGTTCTTGGTTCTTACAAGGTTGTAACCGCCGCGAGATCACCGCGCCGCCGACCAAGACGCCGAACGACAACCTGACCGGCCAACAGCGCGTCGCCCAAGCGATGCCGGTCCTCGGCCGGGCGATCAGCCAGAACGACCTCAACCAGTTGAAGGCGTTCATCGTGAACGCCCAGGCCGAGACGGGCAAGTACGCCCGGTCGCTGGCCGACCTACCGGGGATCGAGCGCGACGCCCCGAACCTCGCGGCGTTCATCAAGGACGGCGACATCGTGCTGGCCGGCGGCAAGGGCGGCGTACTGGCGTACGACAAGCGGGCGCTGGAAGACCGCGGCATGGTCGCGACGACGGCCGGCGTCCAAACGATGACCAAGGACGAACTCGAAAGGGCACTAAGTGGTTCGTAGGGTGGTACGAGCGTAGCGAGTGCCACCATCGTGGCGTCGGCCGCTTCTGGTGGCACTCGCTACGCTCGTACCACCCTACGGTGAGGAGTTTCATGGCGACCGTCACCGTCAACGGCAAGAGCGTGGACATCGGCTCCGACCGCCTCAACTGCGTGCAAGCGGCCGAGCGGGCCGGCGTTCTCGTGCCGAGCTACTGCTGGCACCCCGGCCTCACCGTCGTCGCCAGTTGCCGGATGTGCCTTGTCGAGTACGGCGAGCCGGACAAGAGCGGCAAGGTGCAGATGCTGCCCCGCGTCGTCCCCGGCTGCCAGACTCCCGTCAAGGACGGGGCCGTCATCGTCACCGACTCGCCGAAGGCCAAGGCGGCGCAGGCCCAGACGCTCGAAGGGCTGCTCCTCAACCACCCGCTCGACTGCCCGGTGTGCGACAAGGCCGGCGAGTGCAAGCTCCAGGACTTCTCCTACGAGTTCGGCAACGCCAAGAGCCGGATGATCGACCCGAAGAACACGCCGCCCAACAAGCCGGACATCTCGTCGAAGATCGCGCTCTTCACCGACCGCTGCATCATGTGTACCCGCTGCGTCCGGTTCACCCGCGAGGTGGCCGGCACCGCGGAACTCACCGTCGTCAGCCGCGGGACGCACTCCGAGATCGACATCTTCCCCGGCGAGCCGCTCGATAACAAGCTCTCCGGCAACGTCGTGGACCTGTGCCCGGTCGGCGCGCTCGCGTCCAAGGACTTCTTGTACAAGCAGCGGGTCTGGTTCCTCCAAGACACCGACAGCGTGTGCGCCGGCTGCTCGACGGGTTGCTCGATCCACGTGGACGCGAACAAGTCGGTGCTGTTCCGCCTCCGGCCGCGGGAGAACATGCAGGCCCAAGGCTACTGGATGTGCGACGAGGGCCGGTGGGGCGCGCACTACGTCAAGGACAACAGCCGGTTCAAGCGACCGATGGAGTTGGACGGCGGCTCATTGCGGCCGGTCGCGTGGTCGGTCCTGCTGCCGGAGTTGAAGAAGCGGTTCGCCGACGCGGCGACGAAGAAGGCCAGCGGCGTCGCGGCCGTCCTGTCGCCATTCCTGACGTGCGAGGAGGCGTTCCTGCTGGCAACGTTCTTCAAGGGGCTGTCGAAGGACGTGCGGCTCGTCTTGGGGCCGGTGCCGGTCGTCGGCGGGGACGACACGTACCCGAAGGACCGCCGCGGCAAGCCGGTCGAGCCGGTGAAGTTCACGATCCGGGCCGAGAAGTGCCCGAATCGGAAGGGCGTCGAGGCCGTACTGCGGCAGTTCCAGGGCGAGGTTAGGCCGTTCTCGCAGTTGACGGAGGCGTGCGACAAGGGGCTGGTGCAAGCCGTGTGGGTGGCGGCCAGCTACCCGCAGGGGGGCGGCTACCCGGTCGCGGGGCCGTGGCTGAGCGAGGAGCAGGCCGCGTCGATCCGCAAGGCGACGCTCGTCGTCGTGCAAGACCTGTTCGCGACGCCATTGTCGAAGTCGGCCGACTACGTGTTGCCGTCGGCCGCCTGGGCCGAGAAGGAAGGCACGTTCGTCAACCACGCCGGGCTGGCCCAGCCGATCAAGCGGGCGATCCACGCGCCGGGCGAGAGCCGCAGCGAGGGGCAGGTGTACGCCGACCTGCTGGGCCGCAAGGGGCTGCTGCACGCGGGGCCGGTGCGGGCCGAGCTGGCGAAGGCGGTGCCGTACTTCAAGGCGCGCTGGTCGAGCAGATGCCGGGGCGCGGGACGCGGTTGGAGTTGAAGACGGTGTAATTCACCCCGTGACGCCGCGACCCGAGCTTGCGAGGGGAGCGGCGGGCGGGTCGCCGCTCCCCTCGCAAGCTCGGGTCGCGGCGTCACGGTTGGAGTTGGGAATGTTCATCATCGACTGGCTGTCCGACCACCACCTGCTGACGAGTGTCTGCGTCATCGTTGCGGCGATGGGCACACTCCTCGGCGGCACGCTCTACCTCGTCCATGCCGAGCGAAAGATCTCCGCGTACATGCAGGACCGCATCGGCCCCAACCGGCTCGGCTGGGGCGGCATGTTCCAGCCGATGGCCGACGGGGCCAAGATCTTCCTCAAGGAAGACATCATCCCCGGCCACGTGGACAAGCTGTTCTTCGTCCTCGCCCCTGGCATCGCGGCGGGGACGGCCTTGTTCGCGTTGGCCGTGGTGCCACTCGGGCCGACCACGCCACCGCCGGCCGCGGTCTCGATCGCGGCCCCGCCCGGCTCACCACAACGGGCCACAGCCGAGGCGGACGTCCAGAAGACACTGGCGGAAACGACCAAGGCGTGGCGCGACACGCCGCAGATCATGATCGCCCCGGCCGTGGACATCGGCATCCTGTTCAACTTCGCCGTGTCGAGCCTGGCCGTGTACGGTGTCATCCTCGGCGGCTGGTCGAGTAACAACAAGTACAGCCTGCTCGGTTCGCTCCGTAGTTCGGCGCAGATCATCAGCTACGAAATCCCGATGGGCACGAGCATCCTCGCGGTGCTGCTCTACGCGAAATCGCTCAACCTTGAGACGGTCGTCGATTCGCAGGTCGGCGCGCACGGCATCGGCTGGCACATCCTGTACCAGCCGCTCACGTTCTTGCTCTTCATCACCGCCATCTTCGCCGAGTGCAACCGGCTACCGTTCGACCTGCCGGAAGCCGAGCAGGAACTCGTCGGCGGCTACCACACCGAGTACTCGTCGCTGAAGTTCGTGATGTTCTACCTCGGCGAGTACGTCCACATGGTCACGACCAGCTTCCTGATGGTGGTGCTGTTCTTCGGCGGCTGGTCGTTCCCCTTCCTCGACGGCGTCGGCGCGGGGACGTGGGTCAACTACGTCGTCAAGCTCGCCGTCATCATGACGAAGGTCGGCGGGTTCATCCTGCTGTTCATGCTGATCCGCTGGACGATCCCGCGGTTCCGGTTCGACCAACTGATGGGGCTGGCGTGGCAGACGATGATCCCGCTCAGCCTCGTCAACCTCGTGGTCGTCATGGTGGTGCGGCAGTGGGACTATTCGCCGTGGGTGCTGCTGCCGGCGCAGGTATTGCTATTGATCGGCACCGCGGCGCTGCGGCTACGGAAGCCGACCATCGCGATGGTGCGGCGCACCGGCAAGCACCCGGCGTTGATTGAGGTGTGAACTCCCCGTTCGCTAACCATACCCCTCGTCTTGACGCGGGAGCCGACTCGAATGCCGATCGCCGAAAAGGACGTGAAGTGGGTCGCTGAGCCTAAGATGGGCCTCGCGGAGATGCTCTACCTCCCGGCCATCTTCCAGGGTCTCGGCACCACCGTCGGCCACATGTTCTCCAAAAACGTGACGGAGCAGTACCCGGAGCAGATGCCGACGTTGCCGCCGAACTACCGCGGCGTCCACCGGCTCAACCGCGACACCGACGGCCGGGTCAAGTGCGTCGCCTGCTACATGTGTTCGACCGCCTGCCCGGCCCACTGCATCGACATCGTGGCCGCCCCGGCCCCGCCGCAGTGGAAGGACCGCGAGAAGTATCCCGAGACATTCGTCATCGACGAGTTGCGGTGTATCTACTGCGGCATGTGCGAGGAGGCGTGCCCGGTGGACGCCATCGAACTGACCTCGCTATTCGACCTGACCGGCCTGAGCCGCGAACAGATGATGTTCGACAAGGAGAAGCTGCTCTCGGTGTACGACCAGACTGCAAGCCTCAACGAGGGGCCGGACCCGATACGCACGCGCCCCGGTCGGCTTAGTGTGGCCTCGGAACCGCCGCTCAACTGACATGATACTCGCACTCACACTCGCTGCGGCCGGCGACGCCGCGTTCCGACCCGACCTGCCGGCAACGCTCGCCGTTCTCCTGGGCGCGATCGGTGTCTACTTGCTGCTGCCCCGGCCAAAGCGCTACCCTACCGCGCTCGGCGCGGTCTGCATTGCTCTGGCATTGGCCGCGGCCACCTACGCCGGGTGGGACCGCGCCGCCATAGAGCCGCTGCTCTTCTACGGCTTTTCCGGTCTCGCCATTCTCGGCGGCCTGATGGTCGTCACCCAGGCGAATCCGGCGCGGGCAGCCCTGTCTTTTGTCGTCGTTGTTCTCGCGACATGCGGGCTATTCCTTCTGAACGCGGCCCCGTTTCTTATGGCCGGGACAGTCATCGTCTACGCCGGGGCGATCGTCGTCACCTTCCTCTTTGTCCTGATGTTGGCCCAACCGGATGGCGTGTCTGACGCCGACCAACGGTCCCGCGAGCCGCTACTCGCATGCGTTGCCGGATGCCTGCTGCTGGCGACGTTGCTCGTGGTCGTCCGGCAGACGTTCACGGTACCCGGGTTCGATGGATGGCTCGTTCGCGTCCGACATGCCAAATCGCTCGATTCGGCCGACGCGGTTCGTTTCGCGCTCGGTGACAAGTTTGCGGAGCCAGCGGATGAGTTGCTCGACCGCACCGGCGTGGAACGCCGCAGTCAGACGCAGCCGCTGGAGGATGCCCTTCGCGACGTCAATGCGAACTGGAAGTCAGACGACGTTGATGGGTGGCGTGTCCGCCTCACGGCGTTGGAGTCGGCTGCCGTGGAGGCCCACCGTGCTGTCGGCCGGTTACAGCCACCCAAGGACGTGAAACTCTCGCCATTTGCCGGTAGCCCGGCCAACCGCCCTGCTGAGAGAATGTCTGCTGACAACGTCGGCGGGATCGGTCGGGCTCTATTCTCCGATTACCTGCTCGCTGTCGAACTCGCCGGCACGCTCCTCTTAATCGCCACCGTGGGGGCCATCGCCATCGCCACCCGCAACACCGCGCGGAGGGCCACATGAGTCTGGCGCACTACCTATCGGTCGGCGCGGCATTGTTCGTACTTGGGGCGATTGGCTTTCTGACGCGCCGGAATCTCATCGTGCTGTTTCTGTCGGCTGAGATGATGCTGCAAGGCGTCTCTCTTAACCTCGTCGCTTTCGCTCGCGACCGAGGCAACCTCCACGGTCAAGTGTTTACGTTGTTCATCCTGACGGTGGCCGCGTGCGAGGCCGGTATGGCACTAGCGCTGATCCTGACGCTCTACCGTACTCGGCGTTCGCTCGATGTCAGTCTCTGGCAAGATCTCCGCGAAGAGGGCATCGACGCCTTGCTTCCCCAGGATGAGGAGCCGCTGCCGTCGCCGCCTCTGGAGCCGGCCGATCCAACGCTCGTGCCCGCGGGCCGACTACCGCACCGCCGCCGCCCCGAGGACAGCTATGTCTGACCAGTGGATCCTATGGTTGATCCCCGGTGCGCCGCTGCTCGCGGCCGTCCTCGCCGGGATGGTCTGCCCGTTCGTGAATCGTGCCAAGAGCCACCGGCCGGTGATCCTCGGTCTGGTGGTCTCCTGTGCCGTAGCCTTGTGGGCGACATTCACCCTGGTCACCAATCACGACATCGACCGCATTAGCGCCGCTCCGATAACTTGGTTTCAGGCCGGCGATCTGGTGGTGCAATACGGCCTGACGATCGATCCGCTCACAGCAGTCATGCTCAGTGCCATCACGTTCATTGGGACGTGGATTGCCGTGTTCTCAGTGGGGTATGCCCACGGCGAGCCGGGCTACCCACGTTATTTTGCGGTCCTGAGTCTGTTCGTGACAATGATGTGCGTTCTGGTGATGGCTGACAATCTAATCCTACTCTACGCGGGGTGGGAGGGTGTTGGCCTCTGCTCGTACCTCTTGATTGGCTTCTGGTTCCACAAGCCGTCGGCGGCTGCGGCTGCGCGGAAGGCGTTCCTCGTCACCCGCATCGGTGACGCGGGGCTGATTCTCGGCATCTTTTTGTTGTGGCACCAGGGTGCCCACTCGATGCGGTTCGACGACTTGTTCGAACAAGCCAACACCTTTGATCCCGACATTTTGAACGCGGCGTGCCTGCTCCTGTTTTGTGGGGCTGTTGGCAAGTCGGCGCAGTTCCCGTTGCACGTCTGGTTGCCAGATGCGATGGAGGGTCCGACGCCAGCCTCCGCTCTAATTCACGCGGCTACGATGGTGACTGCCGGCGTTTACCTTGTCGCTCGCTGCCTTCCGCTCTACTACGTCGCGCCGACCGCTCAGCATTGGATTGCGATAACGTCTATCGTCACGGCCATGCTCGCGGCACTCATCGCCCTAACGCAGCACGACTTGAAGCGCGTAATGGCGTATTCGACCATCAGTCAGCTTGGAATGATGTTTCTCGGACTTGGCAGCGCCCGCTACGAACTGGCCGTGGCCGGTGCGACTGCTGCGATCTTTCACCTGTTCACACACGCATTCTTCAAGGCCCTCCTGTTTCTGGCGTCCGGCTCAGTCATGCACGCGATGGGCCACGTCATCGACATGCGACGGTTCAGTGGGCTTCGCAAAGTCATGCCTGTGACGCACGCGACCTTTGCGTGTGGCGCGGCCGCACTGGCTGGGCTCGTGCCGTTCGCCGGGTTCTGGAGCAAAGACGAGATTCTGCACACTGCGCTGGAGGTCGGCCATGTCAGTGATCGGTACGGTTCGCTGTATACGATCCTCGGATACCTCGCCATGATCACCGCGGGACTGACGGCCTTCTACACGTTTCGGGCCTATTTCCGTACGTTCTGGGGCGATCTGGTAGTGCCGCCCGAAGCCGGTTCGCACGGTCACGACCATTCGCACGATGCCCACCACGACAGCCACACGCCCGGCCACGCCGACCACGCCCACGGCCATCACCGCAACATCCACGCCCACCCAGTTCAGGGCGACGCGCACGAATCGCCGTCGGTGATGACACTCCCATTGATCGTCCTTGCCGTCGGGGCGGCGACGGTCGGCGCAGCACTTGGGCCCACGCACCTGATCGGTCACTTCCTGGCGCGGACGCCAGCCTACAGGACCTATCTGCCGGCCGTGCCCGATGAATCGTTGAACTGGACCATGATGGGGCTCAGCACGGCCGTAGCCGTGGCGGGCGTGACCGTCGCTTACCTGATGTACGGTCGGCAACGTATCCCTGCTCCAAAGTCTGGGCCAGGTCTCGCGCTCTACAAAGCGTCACAGAATCGCTTCTACATCGACGAGGCTTATGACCTGCTGGTGGTCAAACCGGCCGCGGGTTTGGCCAAGGTCAGCGCGTTCTTCGACACGCTCGTGGACGGGTTGGTTGATTTCGTCGGCGATGTGCCTGGTGGCCTTGGTCGGATGTTGCGACCGATCCAGAACGGGCTGGTGCAATTCTACGCCCTGGCAATGGTGCTGGGTCTGACCGTGTTCATCGGCATCCTGACATTGCGCAGCCTGCTCGGCAAGAGCTAGAGCCCGCCCACCGGTGGGTCGGAGATAGGAATGGCCTCGACTCTGATAATCCTGATTCTCGTCGTGCCGCTCGCGGCTGCCGTCGCCGTTTGGGCGCTCGGGGCGGCGAATCTATCGGCGGTGCGCAGCCTGACACTGGCGGCCGTGTTGATCAATCTCGCAATTACGCTTGTAGCAGTCGTACCCGCCTCGCACGACTTGACAGCGCGAAGCACGCTCCCGGCGGGGATGACCTTTCACCCGATCTACGAGACGAATGCCCTGATCCTGCCGTTCGGTTCGAGCGATGGCCGTGCAGGAATCCGCTTTCACATTGGTCTTGATGGCATCAACATCTGGCTCGTCCTGCTCACGTCATTTCTCATGGTGCCCAGTGTGTTGGTGGGCTGGAACGTGATTCAGGAGCGGGGCAACGAGTATTATGCTTGGCTCCTTGTCCTGCAGGCAGCAATGACGGGAGTCTTTCTGGCTTTCGACATCATCCTCTTTTACATCTTCTTCGAGCTGACCTTGGTGCCGCTTTACTTCCTCATCGGAATCTGGGGTGGGCCAATGCGGCGCGAGGCGTCGCGTAAGTTCTTCCTTTACACGCTGGCCGGTAGTCTCATCACGCTCTTGGGAATGATGGCCATCGTACTGGTCTGCTATCGCTCCGGCGGCAAGGCCGAACTGACATTCTCGATCCCCGAACTTGTGACGCAAGTCGGTTCGCTGATCGCAAGCGGTCGGCCAGTATTTACGACAAAGCTCCAGGTAGCGATCTTCCTCGCACTCGCGGTTGGCTTCGCGGTCAAAGTCCCCTTGTTCCCGGTCCACACCTGGTTGCCACTGGCACACGTCGAAGCGCCGACAGCCGGCTCGGTACTGTTGGCTGGCGTACTTCTCAAGCTCGGAACCTATGGCTTCCTGCGTCTCTGCCTGCCGCTCGTGCCCGATGGCGTTGCAACCGTTGGTGTACCACTCCTGGGAAGCCTTGCAGCGATCGGCATTGTGTATGGCGCGATGTGCGCCTACGCCCAGAACGACGTGAAGAAGCTCGTCGCTTACTCCTCTGTCTCGCACTTGGGTTTCTGCGTCCTCGGCCTCGTCGCTCTGAACCTGGCTGGGCTGACCGGAAGCCTATTGCAAATGGTCAACCACGGTCTCTCAACCGGTGGGTTATTCCTCTTGGTCGGCATGCTGTATGAGCGCTATCACACCCGCATGATGTCGGATTACAGCGGGCTGGCGGCTCGTCTGAAGCTGCTGAGTGCCTTCATGGTCTTCATCTGCCTGACAAGTGTCGGCATGCCCGGCTTGAACGGCTTTGTTGGGGAAATGCTCGTACTGGCCGGAACGTACTCGATGCCCGGAGCCACTTTCGCCGGAGTCCCGTGGTATTCATGGTCTGTCGCTGCGGGTATCGTGTTAGGCGGCTGGTATCTCTTCACCATGCTCAAGCGTGTGTTCTTCGGCCCGCTCCACGAACCGCACCACGATGGACATGAGGTCTCTGACCTCACGGGACGCGAACTCGCAACGCTTCTACCGGTGATGGCCGCCTGTTTGGCGCTGGGTCTGTGGCCACAGCCCGTGATCGACACAGCGAAAGGCGACCTGGCCGTCGTGGAAAAGATCGTCGGAGCAGCGAAGGAGCGCGCCGCACGAGCGAGCGAGAAGCCGGCGGTCGCGCTGAAGTAAGTAGTCAATCTACCGTCTCCTGCGGGAGAGCGGTGTAAGTCGGTAGGAGTCATCGCACAGTGGATTCGTTCTTCGAACCGTCGACCGTCGCAACACTCCGGGGTGCCTTTGCCCAGGTCGTGCCCGAGGCCGTGCTGTTGGCGTTCGCGTGTGTGATGTTTCTGGGTGGCACGATTCGCGCTGGCCGTTCACTTTGGGCGTCGGTTGCTTTGATCGGCCTGGCCGCTGCCGGTATAGCCCTTGCTCTCAAGCCTGGCGACACCGCCGGCCTCGTACCGAGCGTCAGCACCGTCTGGCCCGATGCCTTGACGCAGCTCATCCGCGTCGTCTCGTTTGTCGGCATGGCCATTCTCATCCTGATCACCTGGGGCGAGGTGCCCGACGCTCACGCGGCCGAATACCACGCCAGTCTGCTCCTGATCGCCGCCGGCGTATCGCTTACGGCGGCAGCCAATGAGCTTATAACGTTGTTCCTCGCTCTCGAACTCGTCAGTATCCCGACCTACGTCGTCCTGTACCTGCCCCGATCCGATCGGGTTGCGCAGGAAGCGGCGATCAAGTACTTTTTGTTGAGCGTCTTCTCGTCAGGATTCGCACTCTTTGGGTTCAGCTACCTCTACGGGCTGACCGGAACGACCAACCTGGCCGCGATGCACGAAACCCTGACCGGCGGCGATGCCGGCAACCTGCCAGGACTGGCCTTGATGGCCGCGGCCGTCATGGTGTTGGTCGGCCTGGGCTTCCGTGTCACAGCAGTGCCATTCCACTTCTACGCGCCAGATGTGTATCAGGGAACATCGACGGGCAACGCGGCTCTTCTGGCGTTTGTGCCCAAAGTGGCCGGCTTTATCGCAATGATTCGTCTGCTCGGTTACGCTGGCCCCGTCGCACTGCGCTACGACCAGACGGTCGGCTTTCAGATTCAGATACTGCTCTGGATGCTGGCCGCCATCACGATGACTCTCGGCAACGTCGTGGCTCTTTGGCAGGACAACCTGCAACGCATCCTCGCGTATTCGAGTGTCGCCCACGCCGGCTACATGCTCATTGGACTGACGGTCGCGCCGCCGCTCTTGCGCATCGGCGAGTCAAATGTCGGAGGCGTACCCGCCGTTGTCTTTTATCTGTTGGCCTATGGGGCAATGACGCTCGGTGCGTTTGGCGTACTCTCGCTTCTGAACTCCGGCGGTAAGCGAGTAGAGCGTGTGGACGACCTCGGCGGTCTTTCCGCCAGTCATCCCAGTCTGGCACTCCTGATGAGCCTGTTCTTGTTCAGCCTGATCGGTCTGCCACTCACGGCTGGGTTCGCAGGTAAGTTCTTCCTGTTCTTCGGCGCGTTCCTTGCTCCGGGCCATTCGCTCGGCGAACGCGAGGGGCAATTCTACGTCGGCCTGGCTCTAATCGGTGCGATCAACGCGGCCATCGGTGCATACTACTACCTCCGCATTATCGGTGCGATGTTTCTGCGGCCGCCGGTGACGCCGCCGGGACCGGCCACCTTGCTCCCTGGCCGACTGGCCGTGTGGGCGTGTGCGGTTACGACCCTCGTACTCGGTGTCTACCCCGCCCCCGTGCTGGACCTCGTCCGCAAAGCGACAACTCCAGTAGCACTGGCTGCGACCGATGTGATACCGAAAAAGTAGTACACCACGCCTTGCGCACGCGACCCGGGCAGCCATACCAGATTCGTTGACTTCACAGCGACTTGGACCGAACGACGGAGGTGCGACGTGCGACGTGCGCTAGCAGTATTCCTGGCATTCGTTGCCGTTAGTCGGGCGGGCGAACCGCCAGTCATGGCTGTCGTCGAGTCGTCGCTGGCCACCGGTTCCGTGCAAATCCGGCAGTTCGCCTTCGACGGCAACCCGGACACGTACTTTGCCTCTGAGAAAGACGCCGGAAAGACCGATCACTTCACTGTCATCTTCGACAAGGCTGTCGCACTCAAGTCTGTCATTGCGACGACCGGGAAGCCCGCGGGCGGCGATGCGCTTGACACCGGCATGCTCGAAGGCTCTGCGGACGGCACCAAGTTCGAGCCGCTGGCGCAGTTTGCTAGTGGCGTCGCCAAGGCATCACCGGCCGGCAAAACGGTCAAGGCGCTGCGAATCAAACCGACCGACGATATCAAGCATCCCCTCGTCATCCGCGAAATCGCCGTTGAGTCCGACCCGCCTGTTGCGACGTTTCGGTACCCGATCGAAATCTCGCTCGACGTGACCGACGCGCCGGAGATGAAGGAGTGGGGCGAGAAAGTGATCCGCGTTTGCGAGCGGCAGTACACGATGATCAACGACGAACTGAAGAGTGACGGCTTCAAACCCCGGACGACGATCGCGATGCGGTTGAAGAGCGATTACAACGGAGTCGCCGCCGCCGGCGGCGGGCGAATCACCGGTTCTGTCAAGTTCTTCAAGGACCACCCCGACGACATTGGCGCGATGGTTCACGAAACGGTCCATGTCGTCCAATCGTACCGGACTCGCGGCAACCCCGGCTGGCTAGTGGAAGGGATCGCCGATTACATCCGCTTCTACCGGTTCGAGCAGGACAAGCAGAAGCCGCCAACGCCCGAGCGGGCGCGGTACAACGGCAGCTACCGAGTGACGGCCCGGTTCCTGAACTACGTCGCCGATAAGTACGACAAGGAACTGGTGCGGAAGCTCAACAAGGCGATGCGCGAGGGCGAATACAAGCCGGAGATCTGGAAGGAACTGACAAAGAAGTCGGTCGAGGAACTCGGCGACGAGTGGAAGGAATCGCTGAAAAAGTAGAACTTCGCGGTCAATTCACGTCGCCCGCACAACGACGACGGTTACGTTGTCCGGAGACCCGGCGAGGTTGGTCGCGTTGACCAACCGACGAGCCGCGGCCTCGGCCGACGGCGACGCCTCCAAGATGTCCTGGATCGCCCGGGCCGGCAGCCGCGACGAGAGGCCGTCCGAACACACCAGAATCCAGTCTCCGGGAGTCAAGGGGTGGGCCGACACGTCCGGCTCGACATCGGGCCGGCCGCCGAGCGCTTGCCGAAGTTCCGATCGTCGCGGGTGTGTATCGGCCTCCTCGATGCTGATTTGACCCATTTCGACCAGTTGCCGTACCGTCGTATGATCCTTCGTCAATTGAAGGAGCCGACCGCGGTGCAGTCGATATGTTCGGCTATCGCCCACGTGACCGACAATCAGTTGCCGACCGTCGATGTAGACGGCTTCCCCAGTACAACCCATGCCGACGAAGTCCAGATTATGCAGTGCGGCGAGGTAGATCGCGCGATTCGCCTCCCGTAAGGCTGCGTCAATACGCGCCACCACAGACTCGCGATCCGACGGCGGTGGGCCGAGATCGTGGCTCTCGGCGAGTGCGGCGAACGGCGGTTGTCGCAGCAGACTCCCACGCAGAGAACGGATTGCCAGAGCCGCGGCGACCTCGCCAGCGGCGCTTCCCCCCATGCCGTCTGCCAGCAGCACGACCGCAGCCTCATCTTGGACGCCATCTCGCATCTCGGTCGCGTGCACGACGGCGACGGCGTCTTCGTTGGTTGGTCGCGTTGTACCCGTCGAAGTCCACGCCGAGACATCGAGCCGAACGCGACCGAGAGACCGCTGCGCCTGCCCCAACACATGCAACAGTTCGTCGAAGCCGCTCGGATCCTTCGCTGGCAACTCCGATGGAAATCGCTTCCTCGGGTCTGCCTGGAGTGTCTTCTGGACGAGTCGGCCGAGCATTGGATGGGCGTCGGGGAACCTCTCCAGGAATGGCTTTGGCACTCCTGGGGCAACGAAGTCGAGGTCAGTCAATTCGCGACCGAGTTCCAAAGCGTAGAGAAGCGCGCCAAAGTTGTATAGGTCGCAGCGAGCGTCAACCGACCCGCTCGACAATTCGGGTGGACTCTCGATCCCACCCTGCAGTGGTGCACCCACAGGCAGCGGCACCGGAACAAGCCGTGCTTGGGCATCGAGAACGATTTGCCCAAGTGGAGTGACCACAGCATCGTCGGGTCGTAGCCGTTCGAGGACCGCACCGACTGCGTGTAGTTCTTTGAGTAACGATGCAAGCTGAATGAGCCAGCCGAACCGCTCGAACGCACCAATTGCGGGGTCGTCCCAGGCATCCCAGAACGCGACCCCAGCAGGTCGCTCGAGAACGAGATAGTCGAAATCGGCATCGGCGAATGTATCGACAATGCACGTCAGGCCAAACAGGCCGAATCGTTGACGAAGGGCGACCTCCCACGCGAGATCGGGCCAGGGTGGGCTGTCATTGGAGCCACTATCGACCGCCGTCAGCGGTTGTCTGGCGATCACGACGGCGGATCCGTCGGCGTCTACCGCATGGAATCGCTCGACGTTACCGCGCACCTCGAACCGCTCGCCGATGCGGTAGCGGTCGACTGCGAGCAGTGTTGGCGAGTTCGTTTCGGGTTCCATCGGTGTTGCACGCGGGCGGGCTGCGGACGACATGATACAGCGACTGCGCACACGCGCGAAGCGAGGACGACCGGGTAAAATCCGTCGATCGGCTAGAGCGTGACCTTCAGATGGATTGTGCCGATCGTCACGATGTCATTTACGAGAAGAGAGCGCTTGCGCCCCGGGTGGACGCGCTGGCGGTTGACGAATGTGCCGTTGAGACTGTTGAGATCTTCGATGGCGAGTTTGCCGTTTTCGCAGGTGATAACGGCGTGCTGCCGCGACGACCAGACGCGGTCCGCCGGCTCTTGTTCTTCAATATCAATATCCACGGGACGATCGTCGCGCCGACCAATCAGGTTCTGCCCCTCATAGATGGTGTACTCGGCGTTGACCTTTAGTCCGCGAATCACACGCAGCTTTGGTCGGGTATCTGGAGCCGTCGGTGGCGTGCTTCCCCGACCCACCGAGACAGGTGCCTCCGGAGCCTTGGCGGCAGTTGCAGCGGCGGCAAGCAACCGAGCAGACACTGGCGGCCCGGTAATCGGCCCCTCGACCGCAATCGGTGGCGTTTCCTCTTTCGGAGGGACGATCTTAGGGATTTGATCGACTGGCAACGTACCCGGTGGCTCGGCCTCCACGTCCACGGGAGCGGCATTCATGGCCTCGTCGGCCTTTGGGCGGGACCGCTGTGTAACGAACTGACTATTGGAGAGTGGCGCGCAGCAGGTAATGCAAGCGTCTGCATCAGCACGGTTGTCGGTCTGGCAGTGAGGACACAGCGGCATGGGGACACGCTCCCGCCTGCCGGGCCAGGAGTTCCGGCAGTGCTCTCACTTATTCTACCTCACAGGAGACCCACATGCGCTGAGAACCACCGATCCGTTGACGCTTCGAGTACGTGGGCTACAGAAACAAACGCCTCCGACGGGAGCCCTTCGCAACTCATGCACGCCATCCTTGTAACGATGGGCACCGACGGAGACGTAATCCCGTTCGTCGGCGTCGGTGAGAAACTGCTGGCACGGGGATATCGAGTTACCCTCGTCACCAACGAACCGTTCCAGAGATACGCCGACGCAGCAGGGTTCGACTTTCGACCGCTCATTTCGGCCGCCGAACACCACCGATTGTTCGGTGACCCAGACTTTTGGCATCCGCTCAAGGGACCGCTCATCGGCGCGAGGCTTGGAGCGGAGTTGATTGGCCGTCAGTACGAGTTGCTCGCGGACTTGGCCCGCAGTGACTGTGTGCTGGTCGCGAATCCCGGCGTCGTTGCCGCTCGCATAATTCATGATGCTCTAAAGCGACCGCTCGCAACGCTACTGCTGCAACCGGGGATGATCGCGAGTACGAACGCACCCCCCATTATGCCGGGCGGCCTCAGCCTGCCGCGGGACATGCCGAAGTGGATGGGTCGGGGGTACTGGCGGCTCCTCGACGCACTGGGCGATCAACTCCTGGGCCAAGACATCAATCGGCTGCGTGCGTCGCTCGGTCTGTCACCCATGCGCCGAATCTTCCAATGGTGGCTGTCGCCGCAGCGCGTCATCGGCCTGTTCCCTGACTGGTACGGCCCGCCGCAGGACGACTGGCCGCCCCAGGTGCGATTGGCCGGGTTCCCGATGGTAGATGGCGAACGCGACAGGTTGTCGGCAGATGTGTTAGCGTTCTGTGACGCGGGGCCACCGCCGATTGCGTTTACGCTCGGCACCGGCATGATGCACGCTGCGACCTTCTTCCGCGCGGCGGTTGCAGCCTGCCGCTCGCTTGGGGCACGTGGCCTGTTGTTGACGAAGCACCGTAACCAACTACCCGATGCACTGCCTTCGACCGTACGTCACTACGACTTTGTGCCGTTCCTCCAGCTCCTGCCGCATTGCTCGGCAATCGTTCACCACGGCGGCATTGGGACGGTTGCAAAGGCCATGGCGACGGCCACGCCGCAGTTGATTCTGCCACTCGGGTGGGACCAGCCGGACAACGCGGCACGAGTGAAGCGGCTTGGAACCGGCGACTGGCTACCGCGCGGCGAGCGCGATGGCCGCGGCCTGGCACGGGCACTCAAACGAATCGTGACGCCCACCGTGGCAGAGCGATGTCGCGCGGTCGCCGGACGCTTCCAGGACGGCGACTCGCTCGACATCGCAGCCGGATGGATTGAGGAATTGGCAGCCGATGCGGTCATTCGTTAGGCCAATCGTCGCCAACGCATGAATTGGGCTTGACGTCGTGGCGGGCTGCGTTATCGTCCGCCGTTGCTGCTCGGCAGGAGGCCGGGCATTCTGCGCGCCGACACGGAGGTCCGCATGTCTCCTCTCGCTAACTTTGCCGAACGCCCGCGGACTGCCCGCGTCACTGCACTCCTCCTATCTTGCCTCACGCTGCTGACCATTGGTGTCGGCGTGCAACTTGCCCAAGATCCGCCATCGCTCAACCCGGCCCGGCAACAGGTGAATGTCTCCACAGACCCGGACGATCCTTATCCGATGCCGCCAGAACTCGTCGGCGTCGATCTGCTCGGCCAGAGTGCCGAGGCATGCGCAGCCAAAAGTCATGGGTGCGTGCAGTGCCACCAGGGCTGCCGCGATCCGCACTTCAAGGACACGCTTCGCATCGGCTGCACCGACTGCCATGGCGGCTGTGCCGATACCAACGACAAAGCGAAAGCCCACGTTGCCCCGCGTTTCCCCGAATTCTGGCGGACGAGCGGCAACCCGGTGCGAACTTATACGCTCTTGAACCACGAGACACCCGAGTTCATTCGCTTCATCAATCCCGGCGACTTCCGCATTGCTCATATCTCTTGTGGCACATCGGGATGCCATGCGAAGGAAGTGAACCAGAACCGTAAGAGCATCATGGCCACGGGTTGCATGCTTTGGGGCGCGGCCCTCTACAACAATGGGTCGGTACCTTACAAGCGTGCACGTCACGGCGAGGCGTACAGCATGCGCGGTGCGCCGCTGCGGCTTCAGACCGTGCCCCCGCCGGATGAACACGAGATGTGCAAGAAGGGCGTCGTGCCCTTCCTCGACCCATTGCCGCGATTCGAAGCCAGCCAGCCAGGTAACGTCCTGCGCTTCTTCGAGCAGGGCGGTGGTAAGAAAGCTGAGGTCGGCATCCCCAACAACAAGGAAGTGCCCGGCCGACCACTCCAGCGCTTGAGCGAACGCGGCCTCGGCACCGAGAACCGTACCGACCCCGGGCTGGTCAGCCTGAACAAGACCCGGCTGTTCGACCCGACGCTCAATTTCCTCGGCACCAATGACCACCCCGGCGACTTCCGCTCGAGCGGCTGCTCGGCGTGTCACGTCTTGTATGCCAACGATCGTTCTCCGGTGAATTCGGGACCGTATGCGGCGGCCGGCAACATGGGCACGGCTCACGGCAACCCCGACCCATGCATCCCCAAAGATGAACCGGGCCACCCGATTGAGCATCGTTTCCGTAGCGGCATTCCCACGTCGCAGTGCATGGTCTGCCACATCCACCCCGGTACGACCGTCATGAACAGCTATCCCGGCTACATGTGGTGGGACGAGGAAACCGAAGGCCACCTGATGTATCCGAAGAAGCAGAAGCGACCGACCTCCGAGGAGCTGACACTGGCCGCCATGCGGAACCCGGATGAGGCCGCCGCGAAGGGCAACTGGAGCGAGCCGAAGTTCCTCAACAACGTCGTCGAACTGAACGCGGTTATGAGCAAAACACAGTTCGCGGACTTCCACGGTCACGGTTGGGTCTTCCGCGCGGTGTTCCGTCACGATCGTGAAGGCCGACTACTCGACCGTTCCGGCTGCATCGTTCCGCAGGTGACCCCCGCCGACTTGCAGGCAGCGGTCAAGGTACCAGAACTGGCCAAACAGGTGTACAAGCAGCCGTACGCGGATGTCGAGTCCCTGCGCACGGCCGAAAAGGCGTTCGAGGACCAGTACAAGCACGTCCCGGTCCACTACATGGACATTCACCTCGAAAAAGGCATGCACTGCGTCGATTGCCATTTCGTGCAGGACGTCCACGGCAACACCCGGCTCCAGATGGAAGTGCGAGCCGCGTGCGAGATTCAGTGCATCGATTGCCACGGCAAGGCCGACCAGCGGGCGAACTTGCGAACGAGCGGACCGGCGTCGTACACCTCGACAAAGGATCCGAAACTCCCAGGCCGCGATTTGACTGCGCTCACGACGCCGTGGGGCAAACGACGGCTCGAACGGGTGGGTGAGAAGGTGTACCAAAACTCGATGGTCGAGGAGGGGCTACGCTGGGAGGTGACCCAGGTGCCCGACACCATCACCCCCGGCCATCCGCGCTACAACGCGAAAGCACACCTGGCGAAGACAGTGCGATTCGACGGTGGAAAGATGGCCTGGGGCGATGTGCCGCCGACGGGCTCCGGGCAATGCACGGCTCACGGCAACGACACGATGCACTGCATCGCATGCCACTCGGCGTGGAACCCATCGTGCTACGGCTGCCATCTGCCGCAGCGAGCTAACGCCAAGATGCCACACTTGCACTGGGACGGCGACGTGACCCGCAACTACACGCCGTACAACTTCCAGACGCTTCGCGACGAAGTATACATGCTCGCCCGCGACGGAGATGTGACGGGGAACCGCATCGGCCCAGCTCGCTCCAGCTGCGCGATTCACGTAGGCTCGTACAACCAGAACCGAGAGTCGATCTACGTCCAACAACAGACGATCTCCTCCGAGGGTATGTCCGGCGTCGCGTTCTCGACGAACGTGCCACACACCGTCCGCGGCCGAGATGGCACTAAACAATGCACCGACTGCCACGTCTCGCTGCACAACGACAACAACGCGTGGATGGCACAGCTGCTCATGCACGGGACGAACTACTTGAACTTTGTCGGCAAATATGCATGGGTCGCTTGCGGCGAGCACGGGCTCAATGGCGTCGTTGTCACCGAGCGCGACGAGCCCCAAGCCGTCATTGGTTCATCGCTGCATAAGCTCGCGTTCCCTGAAGAGTTCGCCAGGCATCAGAAGCGAAAGGGCTATCTCGAACATGCCCACGAGCACCCCGGTGTGGACATCGCCCAGGGGTTGATCAATCCGCTCAAGTCCCACGAAATCCTGGCGGTGCAGAACCGCGGGGAATACCTGATGGCGGCATGCGGCGAAGATGGTGTTCGCGCCTTCGACATTGCCATGATCGACAACAAGGCGTTCTCCGAACGGATCACTACGGCCCCGGTGTCACCAATCGGGCAGCGATTCTATGTGAAGACGAAGAACGCTCGCAGTCTGGCCGCCCCGACGACGACCGCCCCGGACCCGACGCGCACGCACCGACCCGAGAATCGCGAGCAGAAGGTCCACCCACTCTACGCTTACGTCTACGTTGCAGACGCGGAGGAAGGGCTTGTCATCATCGGTGGTATCGCCTCGACGATCAACGGTAACCCGATGGACAACTTCCTCAAGCGCGAGTTGACCTTTAACCCGGACGGTTGCTTAACTGGGGCAAAGTCGATAACAATCTTCGGCACGTACGCTTACATCTGCTGCGACGCAGGACTCGTCGTCGTAGACCTCGATGACCCGAAGAAGCCCAAGATAACCGCTACAGTAGGCGCGCCGTTCCTCAAAGGTGTGAAAGCGGTGCAGGCTCAGTTCCGCTACGCTTACGCCATCGACGACGAAGGCTTGAAGGTCCTCGATGTGACGTGCCTTGAGAACCCGCAGCCTGTGTCAATGTACCGCATGGATGGGCTCCAGGGCGTCTACCTCGCTCGCAGCTACGCATACGTCGCGGCCGGCAAGCGCGGCTTGGCGATTTTTGATATCCGCGTTGCCGATCGGCCCCGACTCGACCAGGTATTCGATGCCGACGGGGTAATGAACGATGTCCGTGATGTAAAACTCGGCATCACCTACGTCAGCGAGTTCGCGTACATCGCCGACGGCAAGAATGGCCTGCGGGTCGTCCAGTTGACCAGTCCGGAGACGCCGGGCAACGATGGCTTCCATCCGCGTCCGACGCCGTGCCTGGTGGCGACATACAGAGTTCCGCACGGAGGCAAGGTGCTGCAAGTCGCGAAGGGACTCGACCGCGACCGGGCGGTGGACGAAAGCGGCAATCAGATTGGTGTGTTTGGCCGGGTGGGCGCTCGGCCGTTCAACAAGGAGGAGCAGCGGAAGCTGTACCTCCACTGCGGCCAACTGTGGACGGTGTGCGACGACCCGACGCACCCGATGTACGGCTTGCCGCGGATCGCGGGGCCAGCCTCGGCGGGACGGTGAGTTTGGCCGCGGATCGACGCGACTGAAGTCGTCTCACTCGTGGGAGGTCCGCAGGGCGGGCGAAGGACTGATCCCGGTCGAACGCATCGATGGGGCCATCCCGTACATCCGCGGATAGAAGGTCGTCGCCGATACACCCTTGCGACTCCCATCGGCGATTCTCATCCTCTGTTCCCCTACGTCCACGGTAAAATGCTACCCGACGCCTGACGCTGTGTTCCCTGCACGCTCGGCGACGGACGAACGACGTCTTGACGCCTGACGGGTTCTACCTTCGCATCGTCACCAAGGACGCGACGGACCTTCGCCCGATAGCGGTGCGATGGAGCGTACTGCTGTGCGGGGAGGTCCAACAAGTGTTGCCAGAGAACAAGATCATTGTCGTCGAAGTAAACCCGTCCGACTGGTTTGTCTTGGACACCCGCTGAAAGACCCGCCGACCGCCGTGGCGGGGCATCGTAGCAATCCCTTCGGTCTTACCACTCCACAGTTTGAGCGTGAGCGACACGGCGCGGGCGGCAACTTGGCGGCCGCCGGGGAATGCCGATAACGACAGGAAGTCCGATCCGCTATTCCCCGGTCCGCCGATGCGTTGGTTCCTCGGAGTCCTGGCCGTCCTCCTCGTCGCGCTGGTCATCCAGTCCGGCCTGCTTGCGTACGCGGCGTACGTCCTGCTCGCCGTGCTGCTAGTCACCCGCTTGCTGACCCGCCACGGCCTCGGGGTCGTCGCCGCGACCCGTGAGGTGTCCGACGACGAGGCCGAAGTCGGCGAGCGGGTCGAGGTCGCGCTGACGCTCAAGAACCGCGGGCCAGTGCCGCTGCCGTGGGTGTTACTCGAAGATCTGCTGCCCGACTACGCCCTGGCGGCCCGGCCGCCGCGGCTCAAGGTGAAGGGCAAGCGGCTGCAGATCCGCGCGCTGCGGTCGTTGCAAAAGGCAACGCTCAAGTACACCGTCGGGTTCCATGCCCGCGGGTTCTACCAGATCGGCCCGCTCGTCATCGAGAGCGGCGACCTGTTCGGGCTGCACCGCCGCTACCGCGTGGTCGCGCCGCCGGCGTACGTCACCGTCTACCCAAAGGTGGTGCCGCTGGCCGGGTACGACGTGATGTCCCGCCGGCCGATCGGCGACGTGCGGCTGACGCACCGGCTGTACGAGGACCCGACGCGGATCGCCGGCGTCCGGCCGTACGAGCCGGGCGACCCGCTCAACCGCGTCCACTGGCGGGCGACGGCCCGCACCGGCAAGCTGCACTCGAAGGTGTACGACCCGACGAGCCTGGCCGGGGCGACCGTCGTCCTCGACTTCCACGCGGCCGGCTACCACGCCCGCGGCGAGCCGCACCGCTCCGACCTCGCCGTCACCACCGCCGCGTCCTTGTGTTACGCGGTGCAGACGCTCGGCCAACAGGTCGGCCTGGTGACGAACGCGGCCGACGCGGCCGAGCGGCTGTCGCTTGTCCGCTACCACGAGTCGGCGGAGAAGGCGGTCGACGATACCGAGGGCTGGGAGCGGGTCCGGCTGGCCCGCGCGGAGACGCGGCGGGAGGCCCAGAAGATGCGCCGGCCGCTCCAGGTGCCGACCCGCCGCGGGGCCGAGCAGTTCCAGCGCATCCGCGAGATGCTCGCGCGGGCCGAGGTCAACGACGGGCTGACGTTCGCGGAGTTGGTTGTTGAGGCCGGGCCGCGGCTGCCGCGCGATGCGACAGTCATCGCCATCCTGCCGGCCGTCAGCGTCGAGACGGCGGCGGCCGTGGGCAACCTGAAGCGATCGGGCTACGCGGTGACGGTGATCCTGGTCATGATCGGCGAGGGCGAGGTCGAGACGGCCTACGGGCGGCTGGCCGCGGAGGGCGTTCGCGACGTGCGGCCGCTGGCGAGCGAGGCACAGCTGCCGGAACTGTGTTCGAGCGAGGTCAACCGGACGCCGTATGTCATGAGTTTGACGTAAGCTCGGCGAGCGTCGAGGGCGTCAGCCCGACGTGGAAGCGGTAAGTCGCTTCCACGTCGGGCTGACGCCTCGACGCTCGCCGGGCACTATCCGCTCACTACCCACCGCGCCAGGTCCGCGAACTTCACGCCCTTGCCCTGCATCAAGAGGCCGACGCGGAAGATGCGCCCCGCCGCCCACACGCACGCCATCGACGCGACCAGCACCATCGCTGCCCCGATCGCCGGCTGCCACCACGCTACCCCCGCGGGGGACGCCACCCGCGCCACCATCAGCATCGGCGTCGCGAACGGGACGAAACTGCCGACCACCGCCACCGTACCGCCGGGGTCGCGCAGCACCGGTCCGAGCATCAGCATCGGCAGTGTCACCAGCATCATAATCGGCATGGAGAGCGTTTGCGTCTCCTTGATGTCGCCGGCCGCCGCCCCGACCGCCATGAACAGAGAGCCGTACATCAGCACGGCTAGCACCAGGAATACGAGGAACCAGCCGATTAGTTGGCCCGACAGTGATGCCGTCATGCCGTAGCGGGCCAGGGCCGCGTAGCCGCCGCCGAGGTAAACGGCACTCACCGTCAGCGATACGGCAACGACACCGAGCAGCTTGCCGAGCATCAGCTCGAACGGCGACACCGACCCGAGTAACACCTCGGCGATCCGCTGCTGCTTCTCCTCGACGACGCCCTGCATCGCCGGCATCGACCCGAGCATCACCATCATGAACATGAGCGCCAGCAGCATCCCCGGCAGAACGATGTTGACGACGCGGTTCTCGTTCGACGCCTCCTGGATCGCCCCGGTTGCGGCGTCGCGCTTGGTCAGCCCCTTGACAACGATCGTGACCGGGGCCTGAATCCTACGCACCAGGTCTTGCGAGACGCCCTTATCAGCGAACCGCCGTTCCTGCACGGCGTTGTTGACTGCCCGCCACGCCCAGCGACGGAACTCGCCGGCCTCCGTCTTTTCTGACTGGAACCGGGCGGCCCGGCCGTCCTCAACGTTTGGCGGGGCGGCCTCGAACACGTCGGGGCCGATCTCCAGAAAGCCCTCGAACTCGCCGGCCCGGACCCGCTCGGACAGGTCGTACCTCTGCTTTTGCATCGCCGCCTCGTCCGTCGGCGACGGCTCGACGAAGGTGAGCGAGTATTCCGGCGAATCGCGATCGCCGGTCGCGGTGTCGATGCTCTCGACCTCGTTGTACTGCTTCAAGGCAGCGAGAAGTGCCGCGTCGAGCTTGCCGGTGCGGTCGACGACGGCGAACGCCTTGGTGGTGCGATTGTCCACCCGCCGGAGCAAGAGTTGCAGTGCGATGCTGCCGCCCATGAGGATGGGCATCATCAGCAGGCTGACGACGAACGCCTTCGTGTGGACGGCGGCCTTGTACTCGCGCACTGCGACGGCCCAGACCTTCTGCATCGACACCCTCATCCTTGGTTGCGACGCTTCGCAGAAGCGTGCTTGCGTAAGCACGCTTCTGCGAAGCGTCGCGAACCATTACGCCGCGTCGTCCCCCGGTTCCGGCCGGGCGATCCGCACGAAGATCTCGTGCAGCGACGGCCGGGTCAGCTCGAAATGTACCACCGGCCCCCGCTTCATCAACTCGGCCAGCACCCGCTGCGGGTCGGCCCCCTCGGCCAGCCGCAACTCTTGCAGCCGGCCGAAGTCCGTCACCTTCAGCACGCCGTCCACGCCGGCGAGTGATGCCGACCCTTCCAGGCGGACGCGAAGCGTGTCGCGGCCGTAGCGGTCCTGGATGGCTTCCAGGGTGCCGTCGAGGACCTTGCGGCCCTTGTAGATCATGAAGATGGCGTCGCACATTCGCTCGGCGACGGCCATGTCGTGCGTCGAGAAGATGACCGTGGTGCCGCTCTTGCGGAGATCAAGGATGGCCTCGCGCAGCACCTCGTTATTCACCGGGTCGAGGCCGCTGAACGGCTCATCGAGCAACACCAGTTCCGGCTTCGCGACGACCGTGGCAATGAACTGCACCTTCTGCGACATGCCCTTCGAGAGCGCGGCGACCTTCTTGGTCGCGTGAGCCGCAAGGTCGAGGCGTTCCAGCCAGTCGTCGATGGCGGCGCGCGAGTCGTGCAGCCCCTTGAGCGTGGCGTAGAACCGCAACACGTCACGGACGCTCATCGACTTGTAAAGGCCCCGCTCCTCCGGCAGGTACGCCACGCGGTCGGTAACGGCGCTCCACCGTTCCTCGCCCAAGACGCGGATGTGCCCGCGGTCGGGGTGAAGGATGCGCATGATCATGCGGAGGGTGGTCGTCTTGCCGGAGCCGTTGGGGCCGATGAAGCCGTAGATGGAGCCGGGCGGCACGCTCAAGCTTAGGTCGCCGACAGCCGTCTGCGGGCCGAAGGTCTTAGTGACGGCGTCGATCTCGACGGCAGCGGTCATACTTCACTCCGAATCCGAGCCGGAAGCCTAAGCGATGGTACGGCGTGAGCGTCGCTGACTCGGACGACATTCTTACTTCGTCATTGCCGCATTCATATTCATCCGCCAAGCGCGCATCCGCTCTCGTTCGACGTTGCTCGCCATCGTCGGGACATAGCGTGAGGCATCGATATCGACGTATAGCGTCTTGTGCTTCGCAGCATCGAACGCGGGATTGGGCGAATTGCGCTGTGCTCCCACAGCAGTGAGCCAGGCCGCCAGCTTCGCACGCATCGCGCGGACTTCCTGCGGCCGGCGGTCGGCCCAGTCTGTCCGTTCGCCCGCGTCGCTCGGGAGATGATACAACTCGGCCGAGCCATCCTCGTAATGCTCGATCAGCTTCCAGTCGCCGCTGCGGATGGCCCCACACGGCCGGCTGCCCTGGTTCATGTAGTGCGGCATGTGCCAATACAGATCGCGAGCGGCTAGTTTCTCGCCGCGGAAAATGCCCGCGAAGCCTGCGCCGTCGAGGCCGGACGGCACCGGCTGGCCCACGAGGTCGAGCAAGGTCGGCGTCCAATCGGTCGAGATCACCGGTTCGGCTGGCTCCGAACCCGGTTTGACCTTACCAGGCCAGCGGACTATGAGTGGCACGCGAATGCCGCCCTCGTAAAGGAAGCCCTTGCCAGCCCGGTACGGCCCATTGTGAGTGACGCGGTCGTGCGGCCCCTCCGGGACATGCAGCCCGCCGTTGTCGCTGGTGAAGATGACGATCGTGTTCTCCGCGAGCTTCAACTCGTCGAGTTTGGCGAGCAACCGACCGACGGCATCGTCGAGCGTCTCGACGACTGCGGCGTACACTGGCTCGAACGCCCCCGCGTTCGCCTTTATCCGCGCCTCCTGGGCCGTATACGGGATGTGCGGATTGTTGTGACAGAGGTAGAGGAAGAACGGCTTGTCGCGGCTTTCCTCGACGAACTTGATCGCCGCGGACGTCAGGTCGTACTCGCCCTTGCCGCCCTCGTTCGCATCGGGCGCTGTGTTCGCCTTGCCCGGGTGGTACACATCGAAGCCCTGGTCGGTCGGGAGGAAGCCCTTGTTGCCGAGATGCCATTTGCCGACGCACGCCGTCGCATAACCGGCCGACTTCAGCCGCTCGGCCAGCGTTACCTCGGCGAGCGGCAATTGCAGGTCGATCTTTGGGTGCAAGAGCTTCTGCGACGGCGCGTCGCCTCGGCCGGGCAGGAATGTCGTGATATGTAACCGTGCGGGGCTTTTGCCAGTCATGATGGCAGCGCGCGTTGGCGAACAGACCGACTGAGCCGCGTAGGCCGTGGTGAACCGCGCCCCGTCGAGCGCGAGCTTGTCGAGATTTGGTGTTCGGTGATCGCGACGGCCATAGCAGCCGAGATCATAGCAGCCGAGGTCGTCAGCCAGGATGAAAACGACATTGGGTGCCGCGACGGAAGATCCAATCGGAAAGGCGACCAACGTCGCCACAAGCACTCTGGCGAGAAACGACATGGTGAACCTCGATTGGCTAGAGAGGCGTCCCTGTATTCTACAGGTGCGACAAGATCGTTTCATATTTCGACAGAATCCTGTTGCTAGTGGCTATCGAAGCTGGTAGGAATTAGGTCACATTTGCACGATCACAGTCGCCTTCTCTCCACATGTCTCCGAGGCTGGATATGCGCCGTCGAGGATTTACACTCATTGAGTTACTGGTCGTCATCGCGATCATCGCGGTCCTGATCGGCCTGTTGTTACCAGCCGTTCAGAAAGTCCGCGAGGCCGCCGCCCGTGCGAGTTGTAGCAATAACCTCAAACAGCTTGCACTTGCTGCTCACAACTTCCACGATGCGAACGGCAAGTTCCCCTATGGCATCCTTCGCTCGGACGGGTCGTTCCCACCCGACAGCCCATCGACACTGTGGCCCAACTACCCGACCACGTCTCCGGCTCGCCGGTATGGCTTGTTCCATCAACTTCTTCCTACCCTGGAACAAGACACGCTGTGGCAGAAGTGGGATCACTTTACGTACAGCAACAACGAGCGATTCCCGGCAGCAGCGTCGGGCGTGCAATACGCGCCTGGCTCGTTTTCCAACACGGTCGTCAAGACAATGGTGTGCCCGTCCAACCCGGCTGGCCCACTGAGTGAGCCCGTCGATCCGTCCCAAAATGGGCACTATTTCATCACCAGTTACCTCGGAAATGCCGGAACCCGTAGCTATCCTCGTAACACGACCGATAGGCCCTCGCTGAAGACCTATGATGGAAACGGCATGTTCTATCGAAATCGCGCCTACAAGATGACCGATGTACCTGATGGTACGTCGAACACGCTGTTGTTCGGCGAACGACACATCTACGATCCGGTGTTCGATTCCAGCCCAATCGTCGATGATCGCATCGCAGACTGGGGTTGGGTCTGGTTTGCAGGTGAGGGCGACGTTCACGGCGGGACCAGCGTACCGATCAACTTCAAGCTGCCCGCGAACTTCGACACCCTGGCCGGTGGCCAGCAGCAGGTGCTCTTTGAGGATCGGATCAACGCCTACGGTAGCGGCCATACGGGTGGGGCGAACTTCGCCCTGACCGACGGTTCGGTTCGCTTTATTCGCGATGCCATCTCGCCCGTGACGTTCCTCGCGCTCGGCACCCGAGCAGGCGGCGAAGTCATTTCCGGCGACTACTAACGTTGGATCGCGTTTCGACGGCTTCGCTGTCGGTTGCCCGACTCCCGCTGGTAGTCGCGCAACTCGACTTCGTCTCTCTCCATGGCGAGAATTCCACCATGATCGTTCGTCGCGTAGTACCACCTGTTGTGTTGCTGGGGCTATTCGTCGTCGCCGGTTGTAGTAGTGGGCCGCAATTCGTCGACGTGGAAGGCACCGTCAAACAGAACGGCAAGCCGTTGAGCGGAATTCAAGTGGAATTCTGGCCCGTGGCGAGCGGCCCGCGATCGATGGGAACGACTGACGACCAGGGACATTACACTCTAATGCTTGATGATGGAAAGCGCAAAGGAGCCGTAATTGGGCAACACAACGTCATACTGAAAGACGTGGCGATCCTTGGAACGAAATTCCTCGGCCGTAAGGGCGAAGATGCCGATATGTCGAAAGGCAAGAAGCCACGCATTGGTGGCCTTTACTCTGACCCACAAAAGACTCCCGTCAAAAAGGAAGTCGTTGCAGGCCCGAACGTCATCAACATCGAGGTGCAATAGCGATCCTCCGACATTCGCCGATTCGCTAGCCGCTCTTTAGGGCGGTCGCACAAGCGACTGAAACTCAGCCGTTTCACGTAGTGCAGCAAAGTCGGATGACTCTCTTAGCTTCACCGAGTCAAGTGTACCGCTTGCGGATGCACGTTTCAGGCATGCGAGTGACTCCCTAACGCACGCCGATTTTGCATCGTTCTCGGCCCGATTCGCGGCCCGGCCCAAGAGCGCTGCCACGTCCGTCCACCCAGACCATTTGGCTGGCAGGTCCGTTAACTCGCTCGCTGTCTTCGCTGCTCCGGCGGCATCGCCTTCGCCCACCAACGTGTCTATCAGCGCTGTGGCGTATTGACCGTAGTAGGTTGCATAGTCCGTTCGGCCGGTTAGTGACTTCTGAGCTAAGAACCGCTTGTAGGCTTCTCGCCCCGACGCCACAGCCTTTCGCCAATGTCGTAGCGCGATGGTTGGCTGTGCTGCGGCTTCCTGGGCCAACTGAGCGCTCAACCGTGCCGATTCGGCCGGGCCATCGGGCAATGTTGGCGTCTGGATGGCATAACGGTCGAGCGAGAACAAGGCCCCAGTCATCGCAGTCGCAGCCGGTGCTGGTTTGTTAAGCAGCTTCTTGGTCGTTGCTTGGTCGGCATAAACGCCAGCTAGATCGCGCAGCAGGTCGGGCGTTGCGACACGCTTCTGCGCGGCTTGATACAAGGCAATTGCCTCGTCGATCGGCACTTCAGCCTTCGCTGCCTGAGCATCGCGTAGGTAGAGCTTACCCAGGTTCGCTTTCGCGCGGGCTAGGAAGGCCATGCCAGTCGCATCGCTTTGATCGGCGGCTCCAACTTTGGCTAACACGTCGGTGGCCTCGGCCGCAGCCGAAATCGCGTCGGCCCGCTGCCCGGCTGCTTCCAACTCGGCCGATCTATCGATCAGAGACTTGCCGTAAGCCGTGCGAATGTCGAGATTGGAAGGTCGTTTGTCGGCCAACTCCCGGAGTAGCTCACGCGCTGCGTACGTTCGGCCGCAGCGGTGGGCTTACCAGTATCCGCGAGCAGCTTGGCTAGATTCTGCCGCTGCTTGGCGTACTCAAATCGGTAGTCGAGATTATCGGGGAACTTTGCACTCAGTGTGCCGAATTGCTTTGCCGCAGCAGCGAGCGCCTCCTCCGCAACGTCGTAGTGCCCGGCCTGCCAGAATGCCACCCCGCTAAGGTTTGCGGCGCGGGACAGTTCGGCTGCATACCGCTGGTCCTCGGGGTATTTCGACAGCAACTCGACGATTCGTTCCCGGCCGATTCGCAATTCTGAAACGGCGTCCTCGGGACGCCCAGTCGCGAGCAACATTAGCCCGAGGTTGATCCGAGTCCGCGCCGCCTCCAGGGTCGCATCCGGCGTGGATACCATGCTAAAGATGTCAGTCGCCTTGCGGAAAGCGGCTTCGGCCTCAGCGGCCCTTCGCCGGTCCCCGAGGACGGCTCCACGGCTATTCCACAGTGCGGCGAGTTCCAAGCGGTAGATATCGTCGGCGGGGAACTCCTGAATCAGCGAACCGAGCAGATCCTGGGCTACGTCAAACGACTTGTCAGATTCCGCCGCAAGATCCAAACTGGCTGCGACAGTCGTCAGGAGTCGATGAGTGTCTGCGAGGTTTTTGCGGTCGCCCGGCTCATTCCCAGTAGCTGTCAACTTCTCAAACAACACCGCGGCCTTGCGATACGCGTCCGCTGCTTCTTTGGGCTCGCCAAGCGCCTCACGCACTCGCCCGGCGCGCTGTTGCGCCCACCCCGCCTCGCGGACGAGGTCGAGATCGGCTTCCCCCTTGAGCGCTTCGTCGTAGATAGCCGTTGCGCGACTTAGCAACTCGCCGCGAATCTTCGTTAGGGCCGGAACATCGCGCAGCTTCTGATCGCCAATTCGCGTGAGTAATTCATCTAACGCTTGGCGCATCCGCTTGAGGTTGTCCTCGGCGCGCCCGCGTTGACGATTGGCCAGTTCCCGGAGCTTCGTCTCCTTGAGGGCCGTTTTCTCCTGCTCGTCGGCACGTTGTCGCTGTGATTCGGCATACATCTTCTCGGAGCGGGCTAAGGCAATACTGCCGACTAGCAGACTGGCTGCCAGAAGCGTACTCAGTCCGACGACTGCTGCCGCAGTCGGTCGGCGCTTCGCCCATTTGTATGCTTTCTCCCATGCAGGTGTCGGCCGTGCCATGACCGGCTCGTCGGCTACGAATCGACGCAGGTCGTCTGCGAGGGCTCCGGCCGACGCATAGCGCTTGGACATCTCCTTTTGGAGACACTTTAGGACGATGTTTTCCAGGTCGAGCGGCGTCCGCGGGTTCCATCGGGTCGGCGGTACGGGGTCGAGGTTGCGGACCTGCATGATCGTGTCCATCGGATCGGCACCGAGAAACGGTGGCCGGCCCGTCAGCAGGTCGTAAAGGATGGCTCCGAGAGCATGAATATCGGTCGGCGGGCCAATCTCCTTGGTGCGGCCGTCGGCCTGTTCGGGCGACATGAAGCTCGGCGTCCCCAGGATGGCCCCGGTGCCGGTGAATCCGGAATCGCCTTCGATCTTCTTCGCCAGGCCAAAGTCTGTGATCTTGGGAATATCGCCGGCTGGTTTGAGATCGCCCGAGGTGTGAACGCTGGTGCGGCTTCCTTCGGGAGCCTTCTGAAACAGGACATTCTGCGGTTTGAGGTCGCGGTGGATAATCCCGCGCTCGTGAGCATACTGCATTGCGTCCGCGAGCTGAGCGACGATCTCGGCGGCAACCTTGGGCGGCATCGGTTGGCCATTCGCGCGGTCCTGAAGACTGCCACCGTCGAGGTATTCCAGTGAGAAAAACGGCAAGCCATCGCGCTCGCCGATGTCGTAAATTGCGACGATATTGCGGTGTTGCAGTTGCGCAACGGCCTCGGCTTCGAGCCGGAAACGTCCCTTGTCGGCGTCGCCGGCGTGCGCTCCACCGAGGATCATCTTCAGGGCAACGAGCCGTTGAAGGCCTTTCTGCCGAGCCTTGTAGACGACTCCCATGCCGCCGCGACCGAGAACGCCGAGAATGTCGTAGCCTTCAACCTCCGGTGGCTGGTGCTTGCCTCCCGGCTTGGCCTTGGGTCGCGGCTGGGCGACTCGCGAGACCGTATCGTCAAACGCCGGACCGACACGGGTGCCTCGTTGCCCAAGTCGCACCGCTGACTCGGGCGAGACGACTTCCGTGTTGGGCATCGCCGAATCGCCGACCGGATCGACGACCGCCGTGAAGTCCCCCGTCGACCCATTGTCGGCATCAATGACGGCTGTAAAGTCCCCGGTCGATCCGTTGTCGGCATCAATGACGGCAGTGAAGTCGCCTGTCGACCCGTTATCGGCATCGATGACGGCTGTGAAATCGCCCGTCGATGCCGGATCGTCCGGCGTCTCAGTTGCGATCGTGAATTCACCGGTCGAGTCGTGCAGGCTCGACTCTTCATTGACGGTCCCAGTACTGCTGGCCGGCTCAGTCCACATTCCCGTACTGCTGTCGGCGCGCGATGGTGTGCCGTTCATCTCGTCCGACCAATCGTCGGTCGACGGTGAATCGACGACGATCGTCGCGTCGGAGGCCGTCGCTGGAGCAGGCCTCCCGTCGAGCAACACTGTGCCACCGGAATCCGCGGCAGCCATCGCCTCAAATTGGACAGTGTCACCGGCTTCTGGCGGCAATGCCGGCAAGTCCACCGTTGATTGGTCAGCCGGATTCGTCGGCGGGAGAACGTACGTCTCGCCGCCCCCAGGCGAACGGACGGCCGGGAATATGTCGGTATCCTTCATCCGACCGGCGACTGGTGGAGGCGGTGGAACCGGTCTCTTCGGTGGCGGCGGTGGGATCGGACGGCGTGGTTTGGACGGAGGAGCCGGTTTCGCGGCAGCCGCGGCGGGTTCGCCGAGAGCCGTCATTTGGATGGCGGTCGAGTCGAGCGACGATTTTGTAAGTGGAGCAAGCGGATAGACATCGGGCGACGGCGATGGGGATGGCTTAACAGGCGCGCCTTCGGAGCCCGTTGGGGGCATAACGGGCGGCAACTGCGTAGTGTCGATCTGACCGACGATGCGGTATTCGTACACATCGGTCGATTGGCAGTGCGGACACGCGAGGAGCGCGCCCATGTCGCCCGTCCAGGTGTGCCCGTGGGAGCAGCGCCAGTTGCGCGGCATTGCGATCGCCTCCCGGTTGGCTACCCGGAGTTCTCGACCGGGGGCCTTACGATGCAGTATAATCGCCGAGCGGGACAACCGCGACATCCCTCACCGAATTCGGAGCGTGCCAATGGTCCACGTAGCTCCATCGATCTTGGCGGCGGATTTTGCAAAACTCGGCGACGAGGTCGCAGCCGTCGAACAGGGGGGTGCCAACCGCATACACGTGGACGTGATGGATGGCCATTTCGTCCCGAACTTGAGCATGGGACCTGCTATAGTTAAGTCCCTACGACCGCGAACGCGGCTACCGCTAGAAGTGCATTTGATGATAACGGATCCGGCGCAATACGCCGAGCCGTTCCTCAAGGCTGGTGCCGACACGATTCTGTTCCACATCGAGGTCCTACCGGATCCGCGGCCGCTATTGCGATCGATCCACAGTGCCGGAAAAAAGGCGGGGTTAGTCGTCAATCCCGAGACGCCAGTTGAGGCTCTGGAGCCATTTCTCGCTGAGATCGAACTGGCCCTGTGCATGACCGTTCACCCCGGTTTCGGGGGGCAAGCGTTCTTGCGGGAAAGTCCCGTTCGCATTCATACGCTGCGCAAGCTGATTGATCGCCTCAATCCTGCGTGCGAACTGGAAGTCGATGGCGGCATCGACCGGACGACAGCGCGCGAAGCGGTCGCGGCGGGATCGAATGTCCTGGTGGCCGGTACATCGATCTTCCGTGCGGCCGAGGGACCGGCCGCTGCCGTGAAATTGTTGGTTGGCTAGGGTTTCACAGTTCGTTCGAGTCGGGAATGTCGCTTCCCGCGCGTGTGAAGAGCGCGACGAATGTCCTCGGCGATACTTTCTCGTTGACGTGGCGCACCGAGCCATCGCCCATGATGAATGGGGCCTTCCCACCGTGGAAACTGTAGATCTCGTTTCCGTTGTGGCAATTGATCGTCTGGGTCGAATTACAGATCACTTCAATGTAGATGAAGTTATAGCGGTCAGCCCAACTGCCATCGGCAGCGGCGCTGTTTGCCGCACTGAGTTTACCTGCAACCCAGTAGTCCGGCCTGCCAGCGTCTTCGGTTAACAGGAATGTGTTCGATAGACCGTCAGTAATGTCGGCGACCTTGGGCGACTCACCAAAGCTCCCAAAGTAGCCCCAAGGATACGTTGCCCGATAAGGATCATTGAAGAACCCGGCATAGCTGTACTTCGGGCGCGTTCCATTGACGGTGGGAACCAGGACGGAAATCGCCGAGCCTGAGATAAACGTCATCGCCACATAGTCAGTGACCCATTTCCCGCGACGCTCGTCGGGCACCAGCGGACAGATCAGGCCGGGAATGTCAAAACGTGCATCGCCAGGGATGTCGGTGTCGCTGTCGTGCGAGAGGTTGAAGTTGAATTGCTTTGCGACGGCATCCTGCTCCATGTAGGGAAAGATGTACGGGAAGAAGTTCGTGTACTGGGTCCATCCCGGTGGAAATCGGCCGTTGATGCTCTCGTAAGTGTGAAAGGCCAGTCCGATCTGGTGGAGGTTGTTGAGGCAACGGGTTCGCTGAGCGGACTCGCGGACCTTCTGGACGGCAGGAAGCAAGAGGCCGATCAGCACCGCGATGATGGCGATGACGACCAGCAGCTCGACGAGCGTGAACGCACGACGCGTACTTTGCATCGACGAGCCCTCCGACAAGCGACCTATAGCGATTAGCGCCGATGAACCCGCTTCAAGGTACTCGACGGCTAACACCGCGCCTATGGTTATTCTCATCGTCGACTTATTTTGCCCTCAAACCGTCGGTAGCCGAGATCAAGGAGACTGACTCACTCCTGTCGATGGCTCGTCCAATCCCGATAATGAATGGCACTGCCACACGGGTTCAACCATGCGCGAACGTGCGACCGATTACCTTCGCAATCTTCAAGACCACATCTGTGCAGGGCTCGAGGCCCTCGATGGAGTTGGACGCTTCCGGGAGGATGCGTGGGACCGCCCTGGCGGCGGTGGTGGACGAACGCGAGTGCTGACAGGCGGCGCATTGTTCGAGAAGGCTGGAGTCAACTTCTCCGAGGTCTTCGGGGAACTGACCGAGGACTTCAGCAAACAACTGCCGGGCGACGGGCGGAGCTTTACAGCGGCGGGCGTGTCGCTCGTGCTGCACCCGCTCAGCCCACTTGTACCAACGGTCCACGCCAACTTCCGCTATCTCACGCACGGAGCAAAGTCATGGTTCGGCGGTGGTGCTGACCTGACTCCGTTTTACCCAGTGCGCGAGGATGTGATTCACTTCCATCGAACGTGGAAGGACGTTTGCGACCGCCATAGCGGTGTCGCCAGTTATGCGACGATGAAGGCCGAGTGCGACCGATACTTTTACCTGCCCCATCGGGGCGAGGCACGCGGTGTTGGTGGCATTTTCTTCGATTACATGAGCGACGATCTGGAGACGGCATTCGCGTTCGTTCGCGACGCCGGGAATGCCTTTCTGCCCGCATACGTGCCGATCGCCGAGCGTCGCAAGGGGTTAACGTGGACGGAGGGACAGCGATCGTTCCAACAGTACCGTCGCGGGCGTTACGTCGAATTCAATCTTCTGTACGACCGTGGAACGGTGTTCGGTCTCAAGACCAATGGGCGCACCGAGTCGATCTTGATGTCGCTTCCGCCAACAGTGCGCTGGGAGTACGACTACCGCCCCGAACCAGGCAGCCCGGAGGCGGAACTGACGGAGGTGTACCTAAAGCCGCAGGACTGGCTGGCAAACCCTTAGCGTAAACGGCTGTTATTTGCGGTGCCGAATGCGTGCCCGCATCCGCCGCTTCTTCCGACCGATCTTTCGTCGCCCTTTACCGCGCCGGGTCGCCATGTCTCACTCCTGAGAGTCGATTTCGGAACCGCTGTTGTAGGCTCGCGGGCGGCTCGCGACAAGGCGAACCTTTCGCCCCTTGACGCTCCGGTGTACGTGCCCGATCCATCCCCACGCCCAATTCGGGAGACCACCCATGCAGCGTCTCGCGTTCACGGCCCTGTTCGGCGCGGCTACCCTGGCAACCGCCGTCCCACCCGATCGAATGGCGGAGTTCGATGCTTTTCAGAAGAGTTTTGCTGCGATCGAAGGTCCTGTAAAGAAGGCGTCCGACGATCGACCCTTCGATCTCGCCAAACGCGACGCGCTCGACAAGCTGCACGACGAATACGCCGCCAAGGCGTTTGACTTTGCGAAGCGAGCCCCGGCCGATGCGTCCGCAGCCGTCGCTGCAGCCTGGGCGGCCCGACACTCGATCGACGATTCGCCGCGGTTCGCGGAAATCGCACGCTTCCTCCGCGACCACCAGTTCGGCAATCCTGCGACGGTCGATGCTTTCAATGCCCTATCATTCGATGCGGAAGGTCGCAAGTTCCTGGCCGAGACGCTCGCCAAAGCGACCGACCGAACGGCTCGTGGTCGGGCATGTGAGGGCCTTGCCCGGTACGAACTGCGCGGCATGCGCGACCCGAAAGCACCGGCAGCCGAACGCGACGCCCATGCCCGCAAGGCCGAGGAGTATCTCGAACGGCTCATTCGCGAATTCGATACGGTGAAGACCAAGTTTCGGGGCGTCCCGATCGGCGAAGCCGACTTTGCACAGGCCGGGCTTTTTCAAGTTCGCACGCTTGGCGTGGGCAAGCCCGCTCCGGAAGCGGCTTCGATCGATCTCGACGGCAAACCCGTAAAGCTCACCGACCTCCGCGGCAAAGTGGTGCTGCTGAGCTTCTGGGCAACCTGGTGTCCGCCGTGTCGCAAGCTCGTGCCATTCGAGCGTGAACTGAACAAACGCTATGCCGACAAGCCGTTTGCACTCGTCAGTGTCAGTTGCGACGAGGACCGCTCAGATGTCGTCGGGTTCGTAAAGAAGCACGACATGTCGTGGACGCACTGGTACAGCGGGCCGGCCGGCCTGCATCTGGCATGGGGGGCGACGAGCATTCCGACGCTGTACCTGGTCGATGCGAAAGGTGTCATCCGGTTCGCGAGCAGCGGCGAAGAGGGTGAGGAGAAGGAACTCGCAAAGGCCGTCGAGGCCGTGGTGGCCGAAACCAAGCGGTGATCGGCCAACTGTCTTTGAACTCGCGAAACGAGTGTGTCGGCCACAGGCGTACAATAGCTGTATGCCCCACGTTTCGTATGTCCCCTTTACCGGCTTCCGCGTTCGCGAAGAAGCAATGCGCGAACTCGGCATGACGCTGCCAGGTCTGAAACGCCGGGCGGATGCGATTGCACAGCTTCCCGCCCTCGGTCTACTCACGCTTGCTGGACTTACGCCGCCCAATTGGACGTGCAGCTACCACGACGCTGACCGATCTCACGAGGCCCTGGCCGAAACGCTGGCGGACGAAAGGCCAACTTTGGTCGCCGTGTCGGCACTAACCGCCTCGATCGACGAGGCGTATCGATTCAGTGACTGTCTCTGCCGCCGTGATATCCGTGTGGTCATTGGTGGACTGCATACGACAGCCTGTCCGGAGGAAGCCCAGCGACATTGCGACGCCGTCGTTGTCGGTGAGGGCGAACCGGTATGGCTCGACGTCCTGGCCGACGCCGAGCGCGGGACGCTCCAACCGCTCTACAAGTCGCGGCAGCCATTCGACCTCGCACAATCGCCGCTCCCCCGATTCGATCTACTCGGTGACCGGCCGCGCCCGCGGCTGACAGTACAGACGCAGCGAGGTTGTCCCCTGGCATGCGAATTCTGTGGAGCGAGCCGGCTGCTTGGGCCGCATCGCGCGAAACCGGTCGATAACCTTCGCCGCGAACTCGCCGCAATCACGGCAATGGGTCCGCATCCGACGCTGGAACTGGCTGACGACAACACATTCGTCGACCGGCCCGACGCCGTTGAGTTGTTGGCGGCATTCGGGGAAGCCGACGCACGGTACTTTACCGAAGTCGATTGGCGGCTGGGCGAGCGACCGGATTTGCTCGCTGCACTCGCGGCATCCGGCTGCGTGCAAGTTCTGATCGGCATCGAGTCGCTCGTGATCCGATGCCCCGGCATGGGGCCGAAGCTGGCCGAGCTGTCGCGCGTCGCCGACGCCATCGGGGCGATTCAGGACGCCGGCGTCGCGGTCATCGGCTGCTTCATCGTCGGCTGCGACGGCGAGACGCAGAAGTCCATCGACCGACTCGTCCGATTTGTCCTCGATAGCGAGCTGGCCGACGTGCAATTGACACTCCAGACCCCATTCCCTGGTACAGCTTTGTACCAGCGCCTACGCCGGCAAGGTCGGCTCCTGCCCGAACGTGGCTGGTCGTATCACACGCTCTTCGATGTCACATACCAGCCCGATGCGATGACCGTGCCTGACCTGGAGCTTGCGTTTCGCGGCCTGGTCCGCGAAGTCTTCGCCCCCGCGCCGACGGCCCGCCGCGAGGCAATCCGCCGCCGCGTCTGGCACACCAACCCGAGGTTGCGACCGTGGGCATCCGAACCCTCTTGCGGTATCTGATCGGCGACCGGGATGCGATCCTGCAAATCGCGGCGAGCCGACGGGCGTTCTGGCTCGGCTTGGCGTTCGTCCTCTCGGCTGGGTTCGCCCGCGAGTATGACGGCGAGGACCTGACCGCCGAACCGTGGCACCTCGTGATCCCACTCGCCGCGTCCCTCGTGTCATCGCTGTTGTTATTCAGCCTGCTGTTCCTAAAGGTCGCGTGGAACGATCCGCGTCGCCCTGCACAATGGTCGGCGTACGGGTCGTTTCTGACGCTTTTCTGGATGACGGCCCCGCTTGCATGGCTATACGCGATTCCTTACGAACGATTCCTGTCGCCGGGTAACGCGGTCGCCGCCAACCTTTACACGCTTGCCTTGGTGGCCGCGTGGCGCGTCGTGCTGATGATCCGGGTCGCCATCGTACTAATGGGCTACCGACCATTCCAAGCAGCGTTTCTGGTAATAGGGTTTGCGGACGTGGTGGCTCTCTCCGCGGTTTATCTGATGCCGAAGCCCACGATATTCGCCGCGATGGGCGGCATCCGTCTGTCGGAGGCCGAACAAGCGATCACTGGCGCAACCCTAATGGTCGGATGCTGGGGAATGGCATCGCTGCCGATCTGGTTGATCGGCGGGCTATCGGCAATCCTGAAGGGCAAACCCGTGTGGCAGGTACCTGCCGGTGAGTGCGCGTCGATACCCGACCGAGGACTCTGGGCCTTGGCGGCTCTATCACTGGCCGCCTGGATACCGATCTTGCCATCGACCCAGGCGGAACAGCGGCTCCGTCACCAGGCCGAGCACGACTTAAAGGCCGGTCAGATTGACGCGGCCCTTGCGTTCATGTCGGCCCACGAAGCGCATGCATTTCCGCCACTCTGGGATCCCCCGCCCCGCGTCGGCTACGCCGATGCGGCACCCCACTTGTTAGATGTGTTGGACGCCATGACCAAAGACACGCCGGCTCCGTGGGTGCGCGAACAGTACATCGCAAAGCTCAAGCGTGCTTTGGGCAGCCCATTTACTGCTCATAGGCTCGCATTGAATGACGCCGGACGCCTCGCAAAGACTCTGCGTCTGCTACCCGAAGGAACTGCCATCGTCGATGAATGTCGAGACACATTGGAATGGTACGTGAGGCAAAAGAACTTGCCGAAGAATGACGCCGATGCGTTGCAAGCACTTCTCGACGAGTCACGGCAACACGATGCGACGAAGTAGCACGCGATAATCTGGTACTGCAGCGTCTCAATTTCGCCCAACCGTCGCCAGTTCCCGCTGCGGTCGGATGAGCAGCACTAACACAGCCGACAGCACCGCCGCGCTGGCGAACACGCTAAAGATCACGTTCAGCGGCACCTGCCGGTCACGGAGCGTGCCGAAGCCCCAGTCGGCGACGCCGCCGCAACTGATGCTCACCAGGTTCATGAAGCCGTAGCCGGTCGCCCGCAACTCCGGCCGAACGATCTGGCACAGGATCGGCATGTTGTTGCAGTCGAAAAATCCCCAGCCGAGACCGAACAAGACCAAGAACGCCACCGCGACCGCCAGCGTGCCGGCATTGCCGACGCCGAACACCGCGGGAACAATCATCGCCATGCCGAGCGCGCTGACATAGATACGGCCGCGGATCGTCCAACCCATCCACCAGTCTGCCAGCCAGCCCCCAGCCAACGCTCCGACGATGGCGGCGGCCTGCCAGGGGAGCGTCGCCGCCAGGCCGGCGTAGCCCTGGCCGATGCCGAATTGCTGTTTGAGGATGGCCGGCATCCAGTCGCGCACGACCCACCCGGCCAACGCCGGCAGCGTGAAGTACAGCACCAGCAGAACGAAGGATGGGTTGGTGAACAATTCGGTCCCGGCGCGCACTGGCGAGACCTTGGCGGCGGCCCCGGCCGACCGCGGCGGGTCGCGCAGCAGCAGCACGAGCGGCACCGCGTAGGCCATGCCGAAAACGCCGCAGGCCGTGAAGGCGAGCCGCCAGCCCAACTCCGGTGCGTCGGCCACATACCCGCCGAACCCACCGGCGATCACGCCGTAGTAGATGGCCATCTGGTGCAGTCCGATCGCGCGGGACCGCGTTGGACCGACATGGTAGTCGGCGATCAGGGCGAGCGCGGCTGGGATGTAGAACGCTTCGCTGATGCCCATGAGGGACCGGGCGTGCAGCAGTTCATCGAACGTCGTGACCCGGCCGGTCCACCACGTCACGGCCGACCACACAAACAGGCTGCCGCAGATCGTCAGCCGCCGACTAAAGCGGTCGGCGACGTAACCGCCGACGGGACTGAGAAAGGCGTACACCCACTTAAACTGGCCGAGCATCAACCCCCAGTTCGCATCGGTGTCGATGCTGGGGATGTCGGCCATCACCGAGAACTTCATCGCCGCCAGCATCTGGCGGTCGAGGTAGTTCAGCATCGCGACCGGCAATAGGAGGATGACCGCTGCCCACGCAGTGCGGGCGGGGCTTGCACAGTGGACATGACTCGTCACGGTCCGGCTACTCCTGCGGAGTGAACGCCCACACCTCTGGCGAGCGGACACCCGGCCGCATCTCGCCGCTCGGCACTACCCATGACGCGCCCCAGCGGACGCAAGGGACCGTCACTCTGGGCGCGGGCAGTTCACCGGCATCGTTCCAACGGTTGGTACTTGCATCGTAGCGAAGTACGACCTTAGTGAAGCCACGGTGCCGATCCGGAGCCTGTCCGACCTGCGAGCCGTCGTCGCCGCCGAGAACGAGAATACCCTTCGCACTCGCCAGAGCCGGCGACGGTGCGGCCGTGACCGGTCGCGGCAAGCCGGCGACGCGCGTCCAACCGCGGCTGGGGTCATAACGGAAAGCATCGCTCAGGTAGCGGCGCTCGGCCTTTCCGCTCGCCCCAGCGAACAGGTCCACGCCGCCGATGAGCCAAAACGCGCCATCGAACGCCGCTGCGACGGCGAGCATCCGCCCGCCGCCCGGTAGGGGCGACTCGCGCCATGATGGCTTGATGTCAGCTAGGTCGAGGGCGTACAGCGTGGCCAACGTGGCCGTCGCGTCCGGCCGATCCTGCCCCCCGGCGACGTAAAGCGTGGTGCCGACGAGCGCCCCGCACGCATTAGCGATCGGCCGCGGCAGCGGTGGCAGCGCGGCGATAGCAAGCTTGCCCGTGGCCCATTCTAGCCGGAAGGCGTCGGCGTAATGGCGGGCCGCGTCGCAACCGCCGACGCAGACGACGCAATCGCCATAGGTGACCGATACGCCGTACGCCAGCGGCCGCGGCAACTTGCCGGCCGCCGCCCACCGTCCATCCGGGCGGTCGAGTGCGAATACGGAGTCGGTCCAGACCTTCTGGCCGCCGTCCCACGGCTTCTTGCCAGGGAAGTTGGCCCCACCAGCAACGAGCAGCGTGCCGCGGCTGACGCCGGCGAACGACCCGGCGAACCCTTCCGGATCGGGCAACGGCGCGAGCGACTTCCATGCTACCGGCTGGGCAGGTCCGACGGCCGGTGCGAATGCCGCGACCATGAAGCACGCGAAATGTATACGGGGCATATGCTCACCGCCTGGCCGCGAGGGCGTCGAGTTCCTTGAGCGTGAACCGCATACTCAAGATGTACGGTGGCTCCTTGGGTGCCCAGTGCCCATAGGTCGTCGTCACGAACGTACCGTCGGGCAACAGTTCGACACCAGGGTAGGCACAATCCCAACGGTTGTGATTGTCCTTGAGCCGAATGCGGTACTGTCCATCGCGTCCCGCGACGACGTCCTCGTAGCGGCCGACCCATCCAACCCAATCGCCTTCCGTCGGACTCGTAACGCCCTTGCGCGGCACGTCTCGGAAGGATACGAACAACCGGCCGTCCGGGCCGTACTTTGCGACGTGGCGATCTCCCGTCAGCGCTCCGGCCACCTCACGCGGCTTGGTCCAGGTCTTTCCCTCGTCGTCGGTGACGATCACATGCGAGTTCTTCGTGCGTTTGTTCTCGCGGAGCAATACGGCGATCTGCTTGCCGTCCGGCGAACGAACCGCCCCCGGCTCGCATAGTTGCACGTCGCCGGACCTGTAGATTGGCTCCGGCGCGGCCCAGGTTAATCCGCCGTCGGTCGAGAGCGACTTGTACAGCGTGAACACGCCGGTCGCCTTGCCGCCCGGGGCGAAGTATCGACCATCGTCGTGGAACAAGGCGATGTATCGGCCGGGGCCGGGTTTCAACTCGACGACGGACGCCATCGCCACGATGCCTCCCCATTGGCCGACTGGCTTCAGCTCCGACCACGATCCGCCGTCGTCCTCGCTGACGGCCATGCGTACCGGATACAGTCCGCTGAACAGGATCACTCGCTTCTTCCCACGTGCATCGACGACGCGGTGCAAGGTCGGCGTTTCCAGCGATGTCTCCCAGGTCTTCGGCGTCGGCAGCCGCTCCGACCACGTACGACCGCCATCGGTGCTGCGCTTGTACTGGATCGCGCCCTTGCCGTGGCCTTTGGGGTAGACGCAGAGGATCGTCTTGCCGTCTTCGAGCAACAGCGTGGTCGGATGGCCGAGGTACTGGCCGGCCTCGCGGTCCACGACGACCTGCCGGGCCGCGTCGGCGTCAAGGTCGATCAGCGGGATGGTGAAGGCCCGGTCCTGCGCGAGCGCGGGCGACGCGAGGACCAACAGGACGAGCAGCACGGTGCGAGATGTCATGGGAAGCCTCTGTCGACCGGTTTGGTTCATCGTCCGCTAATCCGCGGACGCTACAGTTCTATTCGTTCGCCCGCCGTCGCACCGGGGTGAGGCCGATGCGCCTTCTGCCGCGATCCATTACGGGAACCCGCGTCGCCGCCACGGTCGTCTGGGTGGCGGCATGTGCGGTCGCCTGGTGGGCCATTCCGCCGCGGCCCCGCGTCGCGTGGACTGTCCCCGAGAACTCGCAGCTCCTCGGCTACCTCGCCGACGGCCGAACCCTCGTGACCCAGGACTTCGATCGGGCGTTCCGCCGCGTCCGCTTCTGGAACGCTGACACCGGGAAAGCGATCGGCCGGTGCCCCGAGGACGACGTCGAGTGCGTGCGGACGGCCACCATCACGCCGGACAAGCGGGGCGTGATGGTAAGCGTCGCCCGCGGCGTCGACCCACGCACACCGACCACCGTTGAGGTCCGGCTCTACGAACCGGGGTCGCCGACGGCCAAGGTGCTGCTCGCCACGGATCGGGACGCCGTTGCTGAGCAAGTGTTGGCGTCTCCCAATGGTCGCATGCTCACAATCGAGCGCACCGTCAACCCTGGCCAGCGAGGCTTCATGGCGCGAGAAGCCTTGGTCTGGGACTGCGAACGCCAGCTGGCCGTGGCCAACTTGCCGTCGCTTGCGACTCCGATGGCATTCTCCCCAGACGGTCGCTGGTTGCTGGCGCAGGAGTTCGTGAAGGCGGCGACACCGGCAGGGGCGAAAGGGCGGTCGACCCCGCGGTGGGTCGTGTGGGACTTGACCGCGGGCTGCACCGTCGAGTGTGACGCTCCCTGGGGGCGCGGCCAGTTCATACCGGGACGGGACGGCCTTCTGGCCGTCGAAGACCGGGGGCACTTGACTGTCTGGGACGTCGCGGCGAACCAGCAAGTCGTACGGGAATCGTTGGCCCACCGGCTCACGTTTATGCCGGACGGTAGCGACGTGCTGGGCACCGAAGTCGGCCGCGACAGTACGTGGGTGTTGAGCCGGTGGGCGTGGGCGACGGGGACGCCGGGATATCTGCACGCCTGGGTCGGCAATCCGAATGAGACGACCGGCGAGCCATGTCTAACGGCGGACGGCCGCACCGTTGGATTACTCGTTGTTCGCCACACGCAATCACTGCCGTTCGCGGCCCAGTTCCAACGGTGGACGGGGCGGAATTGGCTCGACGGCAAGACTGTCTCGGGCTCCGCCTGTTCGACGCCGCGACGGCCGAGCCACTCGGCTCCATCTCCGGCATCCATAGCTACTGGGCTTTCAGCCCCGACGGCAAGTCTCTGGCTGTCGGCACCGATGCCAGCACGATCGCGATTTGGGACGTGCCGCCGCGCTGGACGTATTACAGGTTCGCGGTATTTGCCGTTGCGACCGCGGTGCCGACCGCTCTCGGTGCCGTGGCGCGTGCGACGGTTGCGACGGGCGGAGTCGGAGGGGCCGCGCTCGTAGGGTGGGCCGAGTGGAGCGAGGCCCACCGCGAACCCGGAAGCCGCTGCATGGGTCGCGGTGGGCCTCGCTCCACTCGGCCCACCCTACAGGGTTACGAGGCGTGATCGAGGGTCTCGAGCAGCCGCCAGCAGTACCACAGCATTCGCGGCAGATGGAACGGCCCTTTCCACATCGTTCCCTTCACCGGCACCGACACCCGGCCGTCGCGGTGCAGGTAGCCGTACCACTCGCCGAACTCGCGATCTGGGAAGTGCGAGAAGCTCCAATCGTGGACCATACGGTGCCAGCGTGCGTACCGCTCCTCGCCGGTCAGCGTCCACCCGAGTAGGGTGGCGATGATCGCCTCGCAGTGCGGCCACCAGAACTTCATGTCGTGCCAGTACTCCTGCACCGGCAGCCCTCGCAAGTCGCGGAAGTAGTAGATTCCGCCGTACTCGTCGTCCCAGCCGCGCTTCCACATCCAATCGAGGATCGTCGTACCAAGGCGGACGAGTCGGCCGTCCCCGCGATGCTTGCTTTCGTGCAAGATGAACCACGCTGCTTCGAGCGCATGGCCGGGGTTCAACTGCCGGCCGTCGAAGTGGTCGATCACCTCGCCGGCCGGGCCGACGACTTCCAGCAGCGCCTCGTACTCCGGCTTCAGAAACAGCCGCTCGATCCGCTCGATCGCGAAGTCGATCCATGCCGTGCACGTCTGGCCTGCGACCTCCAGGTCGCCGACGTTGGTGCGAAGTTCCTGGGCCGTGGCGATAGTGATCATCAGCGGGCCGAGGCCGACTGTCGGCCGCGTGGTGAGATCGACCTTCGCCGGCATCCGCCCCTGCGTGAACGAGTAATCGAGGTACGCCGCGAAGTATCGGGTCGCGTCGCCTCGTGCTTGCTCGTCGCCGGCGGCCTGGAAGTACGCGGCGTTGGCGATGGCCGCGAACGCCTCGCTATAGGCATATCTCCGCACCCGCAACGGTCGGCCAGCCCGCGTGACCGTGAAGTACAGTTTGCCGTCGGGAGCCGCCCCGTACCGACGGAGGAACTCAATCCCACTGCGGGCGGCGGCGAGCCATTCGACTCGCTTATCAACCGTGTTGTAAAGCGTGGCAAACGTCCACGCGCCGCGGCCCTGGAACCAGATCGATTTGTCGGTGTCGAGGATAGAACCGTCGCGGTTGAGCGCCGTCAGGAAGCCGCCGTGGTCGTGGTCGAGACCGTATCGCAACCAGAAGGGGATGACATCGGTGAGCAGTGCGTCGCGATAGACAGTAGCGAGGGAGGTCGTCGCATCCACGGCCAGGCCTTGGAATTGGTCGCATCTACAGCGGAGGGTGTGGGATTCGAACCCACGGTAGGGTTTCCCCTACGGCGGTTTTCAAGACCGCTGCCTTCAACCACTCAGCCAACCCTCCGGCACGTCCATTCTAATACGACTTCATGACACCGGCAGGGGTTCGCCAGGGAACTCTCGGCCGGCTCTGGCGTCCAACTCTCAGCGGGACTATCCTGTCGTCATCCCCATTTCAGTCTAGCCCGGCCCCCTCGGGCGCAGATCGTCACCGGATTGTCATGCCGAAATGCTCTGTCCGACACCGACTGCAACGGCTTCTCAATCTCACCACCCTCGAAGCTCGCGATGCACCCCATTCGGGGCCGCACTACGACTTGCTCGGCAACCCGGCAGGCATCTCCCACGGGCCGTTCCTGCCACCCGACGGAGGCGCAATTGCGCTTGACTCGCTGCTGGGCGGACCAGCCGGACCGCTCGCGCCGGGTGCGGTGACATGGACGGCAGCCGCAAACGGCATGCCTCAACTCGCCAGCAGACCTAGCGCTCCCACGGCGATCTACCTTGACTTCGACGGCGATGGCACCAATTCCGCCTACGACACGAACGGCAATACTGCAGTCTTCGACGCCACAGAACAGGGCGTCATTGTCGAGTGTTGGCGACAGATCAGCATCTACTTCGCGATGTTCGACGTGAACGTCACGACCGTCAAACCCCCGACGACGACTCCGACGGCCTGGGCACTTGAGTCCAATTCGATTTCCGGAGGGTACTCCTACGTCGGCGTGTTCCCGAACAACTCGCCGCAGAGCTTCAACCAGTCGTCAAACGCCCGTGACCGCATCTCCGGAATCGCCCATGAACTCGGGCATAACTTCGGCCTGTCACACCAGTCCGATTACGACGGGCTCGGCGTCAAAACGAACGAGTACTCCTCTGGACCCGACACGCTCAATGGCCCAATCATGGGCGTCGACTACGCTCAAAACGTCCATCGCTTTTATGTTGGCCACCCCAGCGGCAGCGGCGTCAGTTTGCAAGACGACTTCCTGGTCATCGCCAACAAGATCAAGCCCTACCAGCCGACCGGCGGCGACGGCTACGTTGCCGACGAACACTTCGGCACACCGACCACGATGTTGGAACAAGACGGTGCGTTTCTCGGCTGGGGCACGATCGAGCGGCTCACGGATGTCGATTCGTTCGCACTTACGACGACAGGCGGGCGCTGGGGCATCTACGGCAATGCCCTGACGCCATCCTCACTCGATGTGAAGATCGAGGTCTTCGATGCGGCCGGCAACCGCATCGCCACAGCCGACGGCGCGACGAACGACCAGACACTCATCCTCGACCTCCCGGCCGGCAATTACACGATCAACGTCTCTGGCCACGGCGACTATGGCGACCAAGGTGCGTATCATCTGTCGGCTCGGCCGCTGCCCGATGGCTGGACGAGCCAGGTCGTTGGGACCACGATCGCGGCGGGGTACGCAGGCTTCGATCCCGCTGATGGCACCTGGCACGTCGCGGGTTCCGGCAACGCGCTGACGGGAACCGGCGACACAATGCGCTTCGCTTACGTTCCGCTGACGGGCGACGGCAGCATTACAGCCCGTGTCGTCGATGTCGAGAATACCAACGCCAGCGCGCGTGTCGGCGTTGCCATCCGCGAAAACGCGACCGGTGGCAGCCGCAGCGTCGCAATGACACTAACGCCGACGCAGGCAGTCTGGATCGCACGCACAACCACTGGCGGTACGCCGACATCGACGAGCAATGCCGGCGCGGCACCTCGCTGGGTGCGGATCACCCGCGTCGGCAACCTCTTCACCGGCCAGGTGTCCGCGGATGGCGTTACGTGGACGACTATCAACACCTCCACCATCGCGATGAGTACCAACACACTCATCGGCCTCGTCGTCACGAGCAACAACTCGAGCCAGGTCAACAGTCTCAACGAGTCGACGCTCGACAGCGTGACCGTTACCGGGACGACCGGCACTGCAGCACCAACATACAACGGCCTCTCGGCACCGACCGGTCTGACCGCAACGCTGGGTACCGGAACTGATGTCACGCTGACATGGTTGGCCGCGACGGGAGCGACCGGGTATGCCCTGGACCGCTCGTCCGACAACGTGACCTGGACGCAAGTCGTCAGTATCGGTAGCGGCACGACGACAACCTACACGGTGACCGGCCTCGGTGGAGCGCAGCGCTGGTTCTTCCGCATCGCCGCCACGATGACCGGTGGATCGCGCTCTGTCCCATCGGACGTAGCGACCATCGTCAACCGCCCGGCCGCGCCGACGAGCGTCAATACAGAGTCGATCTCGCAGACGCAAATCGTCGTCAACTGGATTGAGACCAGTGGCGAGACTGGCTACCGCGTCGAACGCTCTGCCGACGGTGGTACCACCTGGGTAACGGCGGGCAGCGTCGGTGCCAATGTGCCAAGTTTCAATAACACCGGCTTGACCGTTGGCACGACTTACCAGTACCGCGTGATCCCGACATCGGCGGATGGCGATAGCCCCGCATCAGCGACTGTGACCGAGAGTACGCGCCTGGCCGTGGTCGGTGGCTTTGCGCGCACAGCCTTGACCTCAACGAGCGCTTCGTTCCTCTGGACAGCCGTCGCCAACTCGACTGGCTACCGCGTCGAACGGTCAGTGGACGGCGGCACGACTTGGTCCGTGCTAACGACCACGACCGACCTGGCCACCACCGACGACACGCTCACGCCATTGACTGAGTACGCGTATCGGGTCGTCGCTGTGAATGCCTTCTCCGAGAGTAGCGCTGCGTCGTCGGTTCTGCTCTTCGCCACGCCAGCCGCAGCCGCACTGCCGTTGCCGTGGAGTTCCATCGACATCGGCACCGTCGCTGGCCCCGGTGCGACGAGCCTGTCCGGCACGACGTGGACCGTCGCCGCGTCCGGCACGTCCGTCACGACGACGGCGGACAGCGGCCACTTCGCCTATCAACCCCTTTACGGCGATGGCACTGTGGTCACACGTGTGGCTTCCATCGAGACGGGCGGCGCACCGCAGGTTGGCATTATGGTCCGCGAGTCTACCGCTAACAATGCCCGATTCGTCGCCGTGACGCTTGCGCCGATTGCCGGGAATCAAACGACAAACAACTTGAATTTCCTGCGTCGCACCAGCACCGGTGGTACGCCAGCGAACACGGCCATTACCAATCTTGCCGCTCCACTGTGGCTGCGACTCACCCGCGTCGGCAATGTTTTCACTGCCGAACAATCGGCGGATGGCACGACGTGGACCGTAGCCGGCACCGCGACGGTAACGCTGCCAACAAACGTGTTGGCCGGACTGTTCGCTACAGCGGGCAGCACGTCGACCATCATCACCGGCACTTTCGATTCCGTGGCCGTCACGTCGTCCAACCCGCCCGCATTTGTCAGTAGTTCGACACCGACTGCTTCTGCCGCCGGCCCCGTTTCGTTCATCGACGTTACGTTTAACCGGTCGATGGATACGACGAGCTTTGCCATCGCAGCCGACATCATCGGCTTCAGCGGGCCGACCGGCAGCGATCTGCGACCGCTCGTCACCAGTTATTCGTGGACGACCGCCCAGACGTTGCGGATCAACTTCACTTCGCTGACAGTGCCCGGCCTGTACACGCTGACGCTCGGCCCGCAAATCCTCACCGCTGCCGGTGTAGCACTCGACAGTAATGTCAATGGCACGCCCGGCGAAGCAGCCGACGGCTTTGCGACAACCCTGCGCATTGGCCCTGCGCCGGACGGCTTCGACTACGCCGTCGCCACGGGAACCGCAGACGCAAACTGGAACATCACGCCGACAACGGGCGGCGTTGTGACCCTGAGCGCCATTAACAACAACAATGACGCGGCCGTAGCCATCGATCTCGGCACAAACGTCTTCCGCTTCTACGGCACGAACTACACAGGCACGAACAACCTGTTTGTCAGCAGTAACGGCCTGATTACGCTTAGCGGCACCCTTGCAGGCGGAGCCAACGGCGACCTGACCTCGGCACCGAGCCTGCGGACCATCGCTCCCATGTGGGACAACCTGGTCACGAACCGCAACACGACAACCGACGACGTGGTGCTCTACCAGTTCCGCGACCTGAACGCCGACGGCACACCGGACCGGCTCATCGTGGCGTGGCGAAACGTCCACTACGCCGGTGGCACCAACACAACCGACGACGGCATCACATTCCAAGCCGTCTTGAGTCTCAACACCGGCGCGACGTCCGGCGACGTGTTGTTCAATTACACAGATCTCGCGGAAGCCAATGGCGGGTCGCAGAACAACGCGGCCGGTGCCACAGTCGGTATCAAGGACACGCTCACGCAGGGTACGCGCAGACAACTTGTCGGCCTGAACGGTTCGGCATCGACCGTTGTTGCCAGTGGCCGGTCGGTGCGCCTGTTCGTCAACACAGCCCCGACGGCGACCGCCGGCGGTCCGTACACGCTGACGACGTCTGGCACCGTGACGCTGGCCGGCACCCGTAACGACGCCGACGGTACCGTCGTCGCCCCGACGATCCTGTGGGATTTGGACGGCGACGGCATCTTCGGCGAGACGGGATCGACCGCGAACCGCGGCGACGAGGTAGGCACGACGCCGACGTTTCGCGGTCAGGGGCTGGTCGGCCCGTCGAACTTCATTGTCCGTGCGCGGACAGTGGACGAGTATGGCCGCATCTCGACCGATGTGACCGCACCTGTGGCCATTCCCGCGCCACCGCGGGTCTCGCAAGTCATCGTCGGCGATGGTTCGCCTCAGCGCTCGCGGATCGAGTCACTGACCATAAAGTTCAGCACCGTCGTGCAATTGCCCGCCAACGCGGCCTCGGCATTTCGCCTCGACGGTCCCGGCGGATCAGTAGCATTGATCGCCGATACATCGCTCAGCACAGCGACCCAGACCATCGTCAAATTGACATTTGGGCGGCTCGCTGACGGCCGATACACACTCACCATCTTGTCGAGCGCGACGACCGATGCGATCGGTCAAATGCTCGACGGCGACAACGACGGCCTGGCTGGCGTCGATTCGTTGATGCGTTTCCACCGCTTTTACGGCGACCTCGATGGTGATGGCGATGTGGATGGCAGCGACCTGTTCGCTTTCATCCCAACGCCCTTCAATCCCACGAACTACATCGCCGCACTTGACAGCGATGGCGATGGCGACATTGACGGCACCGAGGTATTCGAGTTCGCTCAACGGATGTTTTCCATTCTTCCGTGACCGCGCGATCTCCCCTCTCCCGGAATTGCGGGAGAGGGGAGATAATGCCCCGATGACTCACCTTTCCGCCGAGCGCTTGCACGAGTTCGCCCGTCGCGTCTTCGCCGCCCACGGTGTGCCGCCGGCCGACGCGGCGCAGGCCGCCGATGTCCTACTTTGTGCTGACCTCCGCGGCATCGATTCGCATGGTGTCGTCCGGCTGTCGGCATACGCGGCGAACCTCGCCACCGGCCGTTTCAATCCCCGGCCGAATATTACCGTGCTCCGCCGTACACCCGCAACGGCGCGGCTCGACGGCGATAACGGTCTTGGGCTCGTCGTCGGACCGTGGGCCAACGCGCTCGCGGCCGAGTTGGCCGAGTCGGCCGGTACCGGCTGGGTCTCAGTTGGTAACTCGACGCACTTCGGCATCGCCGGCTACTACGTTTTGGAGTGCGTGAAACGCGGCCTGATCGGGTGGGCCATGACCAATGCAGCCAACATCGTTGTCGCTCACGGCGGAGCCGAGCGCGTCCTCGGCACGAACCCGATTGCCGTCGGCGTGCCGGCGGGCAACGAGCACCCCGTCGTCATCGACCTGGCCACGAGCGCCGCGGCCTATGGCAAGCTCGACCTGGCCCGCCGCCGCGGAGAACCAATCCCAGACGGATGGCTCATCGACAGCGATGGCCGTCCATCGCGCGAGCCGGCTGCCTTCCAGGCCGGCGGTGCACTGCTGCCGCTCGGCGGGCACAAGGGCTATTGCCTTGCTGCACTCGTCGATCTACTGTGTGGGCCTTTGAGCGGAGCCAATTGGGGACCGTATGTGCCGCCATTTCTGGTGCCACCACTCGCCAACGCGCCGTCGGTCGGCCGCGGGCTGGGGCATCTGTTCGGGTCGATGCGTGTGGATGCGTTTATCGAATCGGACGAGTTCACTCGCCAGGTCGATGCATGGGTTCAGCGACTTCGCGCGTCGCGGCCGGCCCCGGATGTCGCCGCAGTGCTAATTCCAGGCGACCCGGAGCGACGGGCCGAGACCGAACGACGAGCGAACGGTATCCCGCTGCCGCCGACGGTCATCGCGGAGTTGGAGCGCACGGGGCGCGAGGCCGGCGTACCGTTCGCGTGACGGCGATCGCTTCTTCACAAGCCCGCCGGGCGAGCAAGGGCGAAGCGTCGTTGCCCTTGCTCGCGCCGCGTGCTTGTGGTGGAAGGCGGCGCTACAAATCTCCCACGTCGAACAGTAGCACCTGCCCCGGCCCGCCGACGGCAAGCGTCTTGCCGTCGGGGCTAAACGCGAGCGCTCGGCTGAAGCACTGCGGTAGCACCAGCGTCGCCCGCAGGTCGCCGGTCGCAGCGTCGATCAGCAGGATCTTCGGCTGCGGGTAGTCTTCCGCCGACGGATCACGGCGGTTGTTGTCGGCGATCCGCGGCCGCGTCAGCAGCGTGACGAGCTTTCCGTCAGGGCGAAACGCGGCGTCGGACATCAGGAAGTTAGCGCCGAGAACTACGGCCTTCCGCAACGCCAGCGTCTCGCCGTCCAGCAGAAACAGCTTCGAAGGTTCCTCCTGGTCGGGCGCGCCTGGCGGTCGGCTGAGAATCGCTGCGACGGTTCGCCCGTCGGTCGACAGTCGGACCAACATCCACGTCTTCGGCCCTGGCGATGGGAACGAGCCAAGTTCGCGGCCGGTCGTCACGTCCCAAGTAGCCAAGCGGGTTTGCCACGACGAATAGTCGCCCTTGCCAGGGAAGGACCGCAAGCTGCCGATCAGGCGTCTGCCGTCTGGCGAGAACGCGACTGGGTCGGCGTTGCCGAATGCGACGCCCGTCGCGATCTCCCGCACTACCTTCGCTGCACCCGTATCGACAATGGCGAGGCCGGCGTAGTTGAACTCGCCGGCGGTCGTACTGGCGGCAAACGACTTCGAGTCGGCCGAGTACACACCGTACGGGCTGACGGTCTCGGGCAGCGACCGGCGCTGGCCCGACGCCACGTCCCACAGGCTGGCGGCCCGCTGCGGGCCGCCTTCGCGCTCACCGGACAGTTCATCGATGGTCATGAGCCACCGGCCGTTGGGCGACAACGTTGCGTGCAACGGGTTCGCCGGCGGTTCGGCCCGGTAGGTGCGGCGGACCTCGCCGGTGGCAGCGTCCCAGGCCCGCGCGAAGCCATCCATCTTCCAGCGAATCATTGGCTTGCCGTCGCGCTCGAACCGTTCAAGCCTGCGACCCTCGACCGTCGCGTACACTGTGCCCCAATCGGGCGCGAGCATCGCATAGTCGGCGCTGCCACGGTAGCCAGGCGGCGTTTCGACCTTGCCCAGTTGCCGTCCGCTGACAGCGTCCCAGAACTGGACGACGCCTTCCGGGTAGCTCGACGCGACCAGCTTTGAGCCGTCCGGCGAGTACCGCACGCCGGACAGCACGCCCCGCCGCGATGGGTGCTGTAGCGTCGCCCGCAGCCGCGACGACACCGGCTCCAGCTTGATGATTGCGTTCGGCAAGACGACCGGCAACTCGTACTCGGCCGGGGCGACGTGTCCGTCGGCCCAGGCATCGAACGACAGCTTCAACTTCGCAGTCCCCGCCCCCACCGTGCCTTCGACCCGGACCGGGCCGTGCAGGGTGTTCCCTCAACATCGCTGCTTCAGTTCGTACCGCTCGCGCACCGGCGCGCCGCCCGCCTCCTTCGCCGGGTACGTCGCCTCGACGACCGGATAGGTATCCTTGGGGATGACGCCCTCGTAAGCGACACTCGCGAACGTGCCAGGCCCCTCGCCGACACAACCGACCTCGATCATCAGGTCGGCTCCGCGGGAGGCGGTGAGACTTGACGGCTCGGAGACGGCCAACGTCAGCGGGCCGTCGAACCGAATCAGCGGCGCATCGGCCGGGCGATCCGCAAACTGAAGGACGCCGCGGTGGTCATAATGTCCCGCGAAATGGGCAACGCGGCTGCCCAGGCCGGTACCAGTGCGGCCCGGCATCTCGATGTCGAGCGACAGTCGGTAGTAGCGCGCGTCGGGTTTGCGGGCGAGAAGATCCTTGATGGCTGGGACATCACTACCGGCCGCCTTCAGGGCCATGACGGTCAGCATCAGTGCACGGTGGGTACGGCCGGCGACGCGCAATTCGTTGACCCGGAACGTCCGCCATGCCGTATCGCCGGAGCCGTCCGCCTGGACGGTGGCGGGTTCGTCGTCCGTCAGATCGCCGTTGGCGTTCTGGTCGGCGTACAGCTTGTCACCATCGAGTGCGAGCCAGACGATCGCCTTGTCGCGGCCGAAGGCAAGCCGACAGTACGTCGGCTTACCAGCGTAGACCGGCTCCTTCCGCGGCGCGTCGGCGGCCGGCGACGCGACAGACAATACGGCCATAACAAGTAAGGCAATGAAGCATCTCATGGTCCATCTCGCCCTGATTGGCTCGTCGTCGGGTTTTCCTACAGATCGTCTACGTCCAGCAGCAGCACCTGCCCATAGCCGCCCGCGGCGAGCGTCTTGCCGTCGGGGCTGAAAGCGATCGCGTGGCAAAAGCACGGCGGTAGCACCAGCGTCGCCCGCACCGCGGCGGTTGCCGGGTCGATCAGCAGCACCCGTGGTTGCGGGTAGTCGTCCGGCGATCGGCTCCGCTGCTTCGCGTCGTCCGCCTGACGGTCGGCCACGACGGCGAGCCGTTTCCCGTCCGGGCGGAACGCCACGGGATATAGCAACAAGTTGGCGTCGAACGCGGCCGTCGCCCGCGGCACCAGCGTCGCGGCATCGAGCAGGTACAGCTTCGACATCGCGGCCCCGCCGAGCCGCGGCGACCGGAAGGTCACAGCGACGACCAGGCTCCCGTCGGGCGATCGTGCGAGGATTTCGATCGGGGTGTTCGGCCCCTCGGCCGGGAAGCGGGCGGCCTCCCGCCCGGCAGCGACATCCCATGCCACAACACGGCTATGAAACGTCGCGCGGTCGTTCTTGTCGCCGTGATCGACGACCAAGCCGCAGAGCCGTCGGCCATCCGGCGAGAACGCGAACACGCGAGCGCTGCCGAACAGAAGGCCGGACGAAATTGTGTGGCGTCGCGTCCCGGTCGCGGTGTCGAACACGTCGATCTCGCGGTGGCCGGCCTTGCCGTCGAAGCGGGCAGCGGCGAACATCGTCGAATCCGCGGTGAACGCCCCAATTGGGTCGAGGTCTTGTGGCAGCTGTCGCCGCCGGCCAGTCGCGACCTCCCACAGGCTCGCATGGAGCGGGCGGCGGTCGTCCCCCTCGGCAGACGGCTCCTCCGTCGTCATCAGCCACCGGCCGTCGGGGGAGACGCTTGTGCTCCATGGGGCGGCGGGTGGATCGGGGCGGAAAACCCGCCCCGGCCGCCCCGTGGTCAAGTCCCACGAACGCACCTCACCGCTATTGATGTAGCGGCCGAATGGTCGGCCGTCACGCTCGACGCGCTCGGCGCGACGGTCGGCGATGGCTGCGTAAGCCGTCGTCCCATCCGCCGTAACCTGGGCCGGGCCGAGGTTGGGGCCTAGCACCTCGATCGTGGTCAACTCGCGGCCAGTCACCGCGTCCCACACCTGAATCACGTTCTCCGGATTGCTGACGGCGATCAGCCGTTTTCCGTCGGGCGAGTACGCAACCTCGGCAAAGCTGCCGCGCCGGGTCGGGTGCGCCAGCCGCGCCCGCAACCGCGGCGACACCGGCTCGACCTTGATGTCCGTGGCGGGACGCGCGACCTCGGCCTCGTACTCGGTGGCGGCGATGTTGCCATCCTTCCAGGCGTCGAACGTCAGCGTCAGCTGGGCGGTGCCCGTTCCCACCGCGTCGTCGGCCCGAACCGGGCCGTGCAGGTTGACGTGTCAACACCGCTGCTTGAGTTCGTAGCGCCTGCGCACAGGCGGATCGCCGGGCGTCCGTGGCGGGTACGTCACCTCGGCGACGGGGAAGGCGTCGGCCGGGATCAGGTCGTCGATGACCATTGCGGCGAAGGTGCCCGCCCCCTTGCCACGGGTACCGACGACGAGCCGCAAGTCGGCCTCGCGGCGGGCGGCGAACGACGGCCGCTCCTCCGGGGCGAGCGTCAGCGGGCCGTCGAAGTGGACGAGCGGCGAGTCGGCCGGCTTGGCGGCGAACTGCAACACGCCCCAGTAATCGGCGATGCCGGCCGTGGTCACGACGCGGCCACCGAGGCCGCTGCCGGTCCGGCCCGGCATCTCCACATCCAACGTCAGCCGATATGACCGGGCGTCGGGCTGTTTGGCGAGCAGGTCCTTGACCGACGCGAGGTCGCTTCCGGCAGCCCTCAAGGCCATGACCGTCAGCGTCAGTGCCCGATGCGTGCGACCGGCGACGCGCAAATCGGTGAGACGAAACGTTCGCCAAGCAGTGTCCCCGGAGCCATCGACCACTGCGACGGCAGGAGCACCATCGTCCGTCAGGTCGCCGTTGGCGTTCTGGTCGGCGTACAGCTTGTCACCATCGAGTGCGAGCCAGACGATCGCCTGATCGCGACCGAAGGCAAGTCGGCAGTACATCGGCTTACCAGCGTAGATCGGCTCCTTGCGCGGCGCGTCGGCGGCATCCAGTCCGAGCGGGCACACTGCGAACAGGATGACTGCGATCCGAAAGCGTGCCATGCGGCACCTCCGAAATGATGGAGACCACTGTCGCACACAGTTCTATTAGGTGCAACTGGTTTGCCTGATGGTCTCTGGACGAAGGATTCATTTCATCGCCATCGTCCGGCGCGGTGTGCATTGCACTCCCGCGCGGTGCAAATGATGTCTGAGCGAGATTCCCTCTTGCGTCTGCGGCGGCGGACGGTATAGGTCATCCGCCGAATAGTTCTAACGACCACGGCACAGGGATGAGCTAGGGGTCGCTATGCTTGCGCGGTGCACAGCCGTTTACCTTCGCCGAAGCCTCGGACTCGCCGCCGTAGGCCTGAGCGGGTGTTTAAGTACCTTTGGATCGCCGGCCCGGGATGCCGCAAAACCCGCGGCAGAGGCCGCGCTCTCGACGGACCTGTGTCCGCAAGTGCCGGTCAGTTCCACGACGACCACGCGCGGCCAGCGACCCGAGGTCGTGCCCGTGGCCGGCACGGCTGCAACGCCGCAAGTCGCCGCCAAGATCCGTGCCAGCGTCAATGGTATCCCCATCCTCGACGAAGAGCTGCGTGAGGCGATGACGCCGTACCTCGGCGAGCTGATGGGTGTGCCGGAGGACCAGCGCGAGGCCATCTTCAAGAAGATCGCCCAACGCGAACTCGACCGTTTGATTGAGCGCGAACTGATTCTCGAAGAAGCATATGGCAAGCTCAAGGCGATGAACAATCCGAAGCAGATCGAGAAGCTCAATGCTTCGGCGACCGAGGAAGCCGACAAGCGCATCCGCGACATCCGCAAGCAACTGAAGCTCGCCAGCGACGAAGACCTCAAGGCTGCCATGCAAGCTCAAGGCCTGTCGGTCGCAGGGATGCGCCGGCAAATCGAACGAAACTCCGTCATGATGGAGTACATGCGGAGCATGATCCACCCGATGGTCCAGTCGATCAGCCTGTCCAAGGTGCGAGATTACTACGAAACGCACCAAGACGAATTCCGCAGCGAGGACAAGGTGCGTTGGCAGGACATCTTCGTCGATGGGGGCAAGTTCGCATCGCCCGCCGACGCGCGAGCGTTTGCCGAGAAAATCCGCGCTCGCGCAGCGGCCGGGGAGGATTTTGCAACGCTGGCCAAACAGCACGACGATGGCGACAGCAAGCTGCGTAATGGCGATGGCATCGGCAGCAAGCACGGCGAGATCACGCCGCCCCAGGTCGAGGCCGCCGTCTGGTCGCTGAAGCCGAATCAGGTTGCGCCGCTCGTCGACATGGGATTTGGCTATCACATCGTGCGAGTCGCGGCCCGGGACTACTCCGGCCTCAAGCCATTCGACATTGAGACGCAAGATGCAATCCGCAAGAAGCTGACCAACATCATCGCCGAGCGCGAATTCAAGCAGATCGTGGATGAGTTAAAGAAGAAGGCAACTATCGTCGTGTATCAGTGAACGACGTCGATCACGAATCGAAAACAGAAAGACCTAGGAGAGTCTCTGATACTCTCCTAGGTCTTTCGGACTTTGATTGACGTTATCAGCGAAGATTGCGAACAACTACTCTCAGTTCCGCGGTGCGATGGTCACGATGACCGGCTCGCCGTCAGGGAACTTCAAGACCGCGGCCTCAGCTTGGCCAACGAGGTCGCGGAGCGATTTGCGGAACGACTCGTACTGGGCCACCACCTGATCGCGCTCGCTCGTCTTGACCTTGAGAGCCACTTTCAGTTCGTCGCGTTCCTTGACGACGAGTTGTAGCTTCTGAATCTGCTCTTCAGCTTGTGTGAGTGTCTGTTTGAACTGGTCGCGGGATGTCGCGGCCGAGCGGAAGTCGGTTTCGAGGCGAGCAGCCTTCGATTCTAGCGCTTTTAGTCGCTCGGCCTGAGCCGCTGCCGACGGGCCTTGGGCACAGCCCCAGACGCCGGCGAGGGCGACAACCAGTATGGCCAACGTCTGCGATGCACGTTTCATAAGTGGAACAACTCCAGGTGTCGGAGCCGCCGCGGCCGCGGCTGGCCCGGTCGTGGGTCGGACATTGACACAATGCTTCCGCGGCTGGTGTCGTCGGGAAGCCGGCCGCATCGCCGTAGCTTCACCGCCTTGCCCAGTTGCCGCATCAATCACTTGTTGCATCGGCCGTAGACTTGCTCTGACTTGACGCATTTTCCCCGGACAGCCCCATCACCGAGACCGGCAGAGCTTGACCAGGCGTCAAACTCGCCGAGACTAACGATTGTGCGAGCGACAGAGTCCGTTCCCATTCGGCGAAATCAAAGCGACGGTCGGCGTACTTTGCCAGGTCACACCGTTCGAGTAGGCATCGCCAATCTGCATCAATCTCATCGTTTAGCTCGGCTGTCGTCCGTCGATCGGCGGGCACGCCGCGCCGACGCAACAGGTAGTTTCTCATTGTCGTGGCTAGACCATCGGCGTCGAGCGGCGCGAGCGCGATGAGGCGAGCGTGCGTTTCGTCCTCAGGCGACACCTCCGACCGCTTTCGCCGGCGCGAGAGTACGGCGTACCCAATTGATGCAACAACCAGGATGCCAATGGCCGCCGGCAACCACACGGTCCAAGCTGACGGACCGGCCTTCAACCGAAGCGGTTCTGTGACACCCTTGGCTTCGTCCAGCGTGGCGTCGGCCAAAGACGTTGAGACGCTCACAGAGATTGGCTTCCACTCGATTTCGGTGATCGACTGCCGGCCAGCCGCGCGCACATTTAGCGTTGGCGGCTGGAGCAGTAGCTCGCCTGGTCGATCCGGCGTGAGGCGAAACGACTGCCGCCAGCGCGCCCGGCCCATCGATGCTGGCTCCAGTGTCGCCGTACTGCTATCGATGAGCGACCAGCCTGACGGAGCTGCAAACCGGACGGGACCAACCACGAGAGGCGCGTCGGCTTCGACCGTGAGAGTCAGGTTTGCGATGGCCGTCAGGGCCATCGCGTCTGGCTCGACCCTAGCAGACGCGACGACGCCAGCCCGCTCGACCATTTGGTCGGCTCCGGCGACGATCGCAAGTGCCAGTAGGGTGATCACGGGCGATGTGCCATTCGCTGTCGACGGCGGAAGAACGCAACCAGGGAATCAAGATGGCCGCCGTCGGTCGATGTATCGATGAGATCCACGTCGGCTGCGCGGGCGAGTCGCCGCAAGTCATCGCGCTGCTGTCGTGCCGCAGCCGCGTAGCCCGTCCGCACGTCGGGATCCGACGTGTCGATCAATCGACGCGCACCGGTTTCGCTGTCGAGTGTTTCGAGTAGGCCAGCGTTGGGCAATTCGTCCTCAAACGGATCGGCAATGCGCACGGCAATGAGGTCGTGCCGTCGTCCCGTGAGACGTAAGCTGCGCGCGAAGCTGTCGCCGCGAAAATCGCTGAAAAAGAACACGACTGCCCGCTTCCGCCTCAGGCGGCGCAGGGCGTCGAGTGCGGCACCAAGGTTCGTCCCTCGGCCCACAGGGCGGAAGAACAGGATATCGCGTAACAGGCGCTGCGCATGTCGAGTGCCCTTGCGCGGCGGCACGAACCGTTCAATGCGATCCGTGAAGTGCAAGAGCCCCACGCGGTCGTTGTTGTGCAGGGCGGCAAACGCGAGTAAGGCGGCGAGTTCGGCGACGGCGGCACGTTTGGTGAGCCGGCGGCTGCCAAAGTCGAGACTGGCGCTGGCGTCCACGGCAAACAAGACCGTCAGTTCGCGTTCCTCGGTGAACCGCTTGAGGAAAGGCTGTCCCGTGCGGGCAGTGACATTCCAGTCGATGGCCCGCACGTCGTCGCCAGGCTGATACGGTCGCACATCGGTGAACGCGAGGCCAGACCCCTTGAAGGCGCTGTGGTACTCGCCGCCGAGGAGGTTGACGACGGCGCGACGCGACCGCAGTTGCAGCCGTCGCACCTGGCGCAACACTTCGGTCGAAAGCATGGCGGTAGCCCGGCAGCAACGTAGTCGTACCAACGCAAATCGTACGGAGCCCGTCAGGATACTGCCAGTTAACTGTCGTCCCGAGTCGGTGCGAACGCAGTTATGACAGCCGCGTTGTCGGCGTCTCCAAGGCCTGCGGCACAAACCGTGGCCAGCAATTGCTCGTGCAAGTGGGACAGCGGAACCGTCGCCCCGACGTGTCCGGCGGCGGCGAGGATGAGACGTACGTCTTTGAGGTGCTGGGCGACCCGGGCGTGCGGACGGAAATCGCCCTCGACCATCTTGCGCCCCTTCACGTCCATCACTCGCGAATAGGCAGCGCTTGCTTGAAAGACGCGAAGCGCCTCAGCCGGGTCGAGTCCGCACGCAGCAGCGAACGACAGGCCCTCGGCCAGCACTGCTCGGTTCAGGCCCAGGACGAGGTTCACGGCTAGCTTCATCCGTGCCCCGCTACCGCATGGGCCGACGTGGAACCACTCCCGCGCGAAGCAGCCAAACAGGTCTTCGCATGCGGCGAAGTCCGATGGCTCGCCGCCGACCAGAGCCACCGCGTCGGCCGACCGCACCTGCTCGCTGGACCCGACGACGGTCGCGTCGAGGTATCGGACTCCACGATCGGCGAGCTGACGGCCAACCGCTTCGGTACGGGTCGGGTCGCCGGTCGTCGTGTCCATCACCACTGCACCATCGCGCAACTCGTCCGATGCTTCGCGGAGGACGGTTTCGACTACATCCGAGGTCGGCAGGCTCAGGACTGTGCGGGCACTGGCCCGGACAACTTCAGCCGCGGAGCCGGCACAACGGCCACCGAGAGATGCGAATAGGTCGCGGCGATCGGGAGCCACGTCATAGCCGACAACGACATGCCCGGCGCGCAGAAAGCGTTCGGCCAAGGCCGATCCGAGCAGCCCGAGGCCAACCATTCCGAGCGGACGTTGGTCCATAAGGCGTCCCCATCAATTCCGTAACTCACCGCCGCGCGTATCGGGCGCGAACGGCACAACGACCATCCCCAGGGCGTATACCCACGCGGCGGTCGCTCCCACTCTAGCGTAATTGCCCTCGAACCACAGTAGCAACTGCCCCGCGGCCAGCACCCCAACCGCAGACGCAATGCGACCAGCATTGAAGGTCACTCCGGAGCCGGTCGCCCGCACACGCGTCGGGAACAGTTCGGGCAGGTACAGGGGCAGCCACCCGAAGAACAGCGTGGCGACCAATCCAAGGGCGAAAACAGTCGGCCGAAACACCGTGTCGGTCGGCGACATGAATCTGTAGACGGCCAGGTTCAGGCCAAACGACGCGAGGCTGACAACGAAGTATGCCCGCCGCCGCCCGAGCTTGTCGCCGACGTAGCCACCGAGCGCTCCGCCGATGACCGCGCCCGCGGCCCAGATTGCTTGCACACCAGCGGCGTTTTCCCCCGCAGCGTCTGCCCACGGGATGATCCACTTCTGCGACGCCCACGCGCCAAGTAGGGGAACGGCCCCAAGCAACGTTCCGACGAAAGTGCGCTTCAAAAGAGGCGGGCGAAGGACCTCGAGTAGCGGTGCCGACGACCCGCCGACGCCAACTCCTGCAAGCCAACGGGGAGACTCGGGCACCGCTGCCAGCACGGCGATGCCGAGCACGACGGGCGCCGTCCCGACGAGCATCGCCCACCGCCAGGACTCGGGGGTGATCTTTAACCGCTGGCCAATTAAGGCCATGACAAGGATGCCGACATTTGCCGCCAACCCCATCGCGCCGGCGACCATCGGTCGCGACGCCCCGGTCCAGGTCTCGGAGACGAGAGCAACGCCGGCTGGCCACATGCCGCCGATGCCCAGGCTCGCGAAGAAGCGCAGTATCAGCATCTGTTCGGGCGAACTCGCGAACCAGCCGGCTCCAGTAAATACCGAAAAGCAGACGATGCTCCAACCCATCGCCCGCACGCGTCCGGCCCGGTCGCCGAGTCGGCCGAATATTGCCCCACCGACCGCGCCTCCGACCAGAAACGCCGCCATGAACCATGCGAACCATTTGCCGACGATGGCTTCCGACGCCGGATCGAGAACGAGGCCGGGACCGTAGATCAGATCGCGGGCAGCCGGGCGGGAAATGAGCGGGCCAAGCCCCATTTCGACGCCGGCACAAAGCCAGCCGAAGACAGCGGCTGCCAGCATCACGCGCCGGTCGCGGACCGACAATGTGGTCGGTTCACCCATAGCGATATCGCAAGTAACGACTATGATCGTTCATTGGAACGATCATTGAACGAATGACATTGTAGCAGCCGGCTGATGAGAGGGGAAGCGCGAATCATGTACTTGAAAAACAGATATGTCACCTGCCCTCATAATGACTGAACTACGGTATTACTCTTCAACGTCCCGCGAAGGCTGTCTCCTGGCCACGACTGTTTCATCGGGTTAATCGGTTTTGTTCATTGACACGTTCATTGAACGTCGCTATCCTCAGTCTCATGTCAGTGACTATTCGCGAGGTCGCACGGCTTGCAAACGTCTCCGTGGGGACGGTCAGCCGGGTATTGAATGGCCACCCGTCCGTCAGTGCAGAAAACGCCGAGCGCGTTCAGCGCGTTATCGGTGAACTGCAATACAAGCGACAGCGAGTCCCCGAAAGCACGCCCTTCCCGCTCAAGGACAAGAACATCGCATTGATCCTCCTCGGTATGAACCGTTCGCTGGCGGCTCTGCCGAGCGTGGCTGACGCCATGCACGGGGCCGAGGCGGCAGTCAACGAGGCCGGGGCGAACCTGCTTCTCGCGGACGTGCCGCTCGCCGACCGCCTGCCGGCCGCAATGGAACGAAACCGTATCGACGCCGTGCTGCTCAAAGGCGCTCTGGTCGGCAATCTGTTTGCCGGTGGCAGCCCCGAGCTGTTCGATCGGTTACAGAAGTTGCCGACGGTCTGGTTCCTCGGCCGGCCCGACGGTGGCGACTGGGGAGATGTAGTGCAGTCGAACGACCGAACGGTCGGCAAACTCGCGGCCGACCACCTGATCGCCAAGGGACACCGCCACGTCGCAGTGCTTAATCCGAAGCCCGACCACGTAACGTTCCGCCAGCGCGAAGCCAGCTTTACCTGGCATGCAAAACGGGCGGGCGCGGTCGTGGACTTATACCTGGCACGCTCGGCGGTTTGGGACCTGCCATTACGGCCTGTCGATCAGGTCGAGCTCGTGGACGGGCTGGTGGACGAATTGCTCGCGGCAAGACCGCGGCCGACGGCCGCGTTTGTGCCCGGCGACTCGGTGACCGCGATGGTTTACCGCGCCCTGTCCAAGCGCGGGCTACGCGTGGGCCGCGACCTGAGCCTGGTGTCGTGCAACAACGAGTCCCCGATGCTGACCGGCCTCTACCCCACACCGACAACCATTGACATCCACGCGGCCCAGGTCGGCCGGCGAGCGGTCGATCAGTTGGCGTGGCGGCTCAACCACGTTGGCGACGCCGCCGTTGACATCGGAATCGAACCATCGTTGACCGAAGGACAGTCTGTGGCCGCCTTGTAACACAGGAGTCTCTCGTCGTGACCGTCGGGCCTCTCCCCTACCTCCGACTGCTCACCGTTTCCGTTCTGCTCGCGGCGAGCGCGGCGCGAGCGGCCGACGTTGAGCGCTGGGGCGCCTTCGAGCTGACGCTTAACGGTCCGGCCGAGGGTAACCCGTTCACCGACGTGACGCTCTCGGCCGCGTTCACCAACGGTGACCGGACGATTCCGACCACCGGCTTCTACGACGGCGGCGGCTCCTACGTCGTGCGGTTCAGCCCGCCGACGGCCGGCGAGTGGCGGTACACGACCAAGAGCAACGCCGCCGCGCTCGACGGCAAGACCGGCTCGTTCAACGCCGTCGCACCGTCGGCCGGCAACCACGGGCCGGTCGGCGTCAGGAACATGTATCACTTCGCCTACGCCGACGGCACGCCGCACTACTCGGTCGGCACCACCTGCTACGCCTGGAACCACCAGCCCGAGGAGCTACAGAAACAGACGCTCGCGACGTTGAAGGCGTCGCCGTTCAACAAGCTGCGGTTCTGCGTGTTCCCGAAGTGGTACGCCTACAACCGCGTCGAGCCGCCGCTGTATCCGTTCGAGGGCACCCCGCCGAACCGCTGGGACGCGACCCGCTTCAACCCGGCGTTTTTCCACAACCTCGAACGGCAGATCGCGGCCCTGCGCGACCTCGGCATCGAGGCCGACGTCATCCTGTTCCACCCCTACGACGAGGGGCACTGGGGCTTCGACCGCCTGTCGGCCGCGGACAACGACCGCTACCTGAAATACGTCGTCGCCCGATTGAGTGCGTACCGCAACGTCTGGTGGTCGCTGGCCAACGAGTTCGACTTCGACAAGCACAAGACCGACGCCGACTGGGATCGCTTCATCGGCATCGTGGCCGCGACCGACCCGTACCGTCGGCTCTGCTCGATCCACAACGGCACCCGGCTGTACAACCACACCGACCCGCGGCTGACGCACGCCAGCATCCAGAACGGCTCGGCCGTCGAGGACGCGGGGCGGGCGATCCTCTACCGCGACGTGTACCGCAAGCCGATCGTGTTCGACGAGGTTAAGTACGAGGGCGACATCCAGCAACGGTGGGGCAACCTGTCGGCCGAGGAACTCGTCCACCGCTTCTGGCAGGGCACGGTCGCCGGCACCTACGTCGGCCACGGCGAGACGATCCGGCACCCCTCCGACGTGCTGTGGTGGTCGAAGGGCGGCGTGTTGCGCGGCCAGAGCGCCCCGCGGATCGCGTTTCTGCGGAAGGTACTCGAAGACGGGCCCGCGACCGGCATGGAGCCGATCGACAAGTGGCAGGACGCCCGCACCGCCGGCAAGGCCGGCGAGTACTACCTCGTCTACTTCGGCAAGGATAAGCCGACCGAGTGGACGGTCGAGTTGCCGCGGGCCGGCCTCAAGTCGGGGATGCGATTCCGGGCCAAGGTCCTCGACACCTGGGACATGACGGCGACGCCGGCCGAGGGGGATTTCGTCGTCGAGGTCAAGGACGAGAAGAACTACCGGCACCGCACCGAGGGCGAGCGGTCGATCAAGCTGCCGGGCAAGCTCTACATGGCGGTGCGGTTGAAGCGAGTCGATTGATTTCGGTTCGCGACGCTTCGCAGAAGCGTGGACGCTTCTGCGAAGCGTCGCGAAACGGGGAGAAGTCACATGACGCGAGTCACGACAATGTGTGTGGCGCTGTCGCTCGCGGCGCTGGCGAGCGCCGAACCGTCATCAACGCGCCTGCCGTCGCTGCCGGCGTTCCCCGGCGCGGAAGGCGGCGGCGCGCTCACCCCCGGCGGCCGCGGCGGCCGGGTCATCGCCGTCACCAACCTGAACGACTCCGGCCCCGGCAGCTTCCGCGAGGCGTGCGAGGCCGAGGGGCCGCGGACGGTGATCTTCCGCGTCGCCGGCATCATCGCCATCGACAAGCCGATCAAGATCAACCACCCGTACATCACCATCGCCGGGCAGACCGCCCCCGGCGACGGCATCTGCGTCCGCGGGCACACGACCGAGGTCAACACCCATGACGTCATCATCCGGTACATGCGGTTCCGCCGCGGCAACTTGAAGTCGCGAGACGACGCCCTGGGCGGCAACCCGCAGAAGAACGTCATCGTCGATCACGTCTCGGCGAGTTGGGGCCTCGACGAGAACCTGTCGATGTACCGGCACATGCAAAAGGACCCGGCCGGCGGGCCAGACAAGAAGCTGCCGACGGAGAACCTGACGATCCAGTGGTGCATCTCGAGCGAGGCGCTCGACCTGAACAACCACGCCTTCGGCGGCACCTGGGGCGGGGCGAACTCGTCGTTCCACCACAACCTATTCGCGTCGAACACCGGGCGGAACCCGTCGATCGGCATGACCGGCCTGTTCGACTACCGCAACAACGTGGTGTTCAACTGGCGACACCGTACGATGGACGGCGGCGACAGCCACTCGACCATCAACTGCGTCAACAACTACTACAAGGCCGGCCCGGCCACCCCAGCGGGTGCAATGCAAACGCGGATCGTGCAGGTGGACCGGCGCAACGAACCGGACAACGGCGGCGTCGGCAAGTGGTACGTCCAGGGTAACTTCGTCGCCGGCCACGCAGACATCTCGGCCGACAACTGGGCTCCCGGCGGCGTGCAATACAAGCCGGATACCAAGGCGAAAGAGAAGATCCTCAAGCAGCCGACTGAGAAGGAGGCCCGCTCACTGACGCCGTTCCCGGCCCCACCGATCAACATGCAGTCTGCCGAGGAGGCGTATGAACTCGTGTTGGCCTACGCCGGGGCGATCCTACCGCTGCGCGACCCCGTGGACGTGCGGGTCATCGGCGAGGTCCGCACCGGCAAGACCGCGTTCAAGGACGGCATCCTGGAAACGCCGGCCGATGTCGGCGGCTGGCCGACGTACAAGGCCGCGGAGCCGCCGAAGGACACCGACGGCGACGGCATCCCGGACGAGTGGGAGGTCAAGTACGGCCTTGACCCGAACGACCCGGCGGACGCGAAGAAGGACAAGAACGGCGACGGGTACACGAACCTCGAGAAGTACCTCAACGGCATCGACCCGACCAAGACCGTCGATTACCGCGACCCGAAGAACAACGTCAACCCGCTGCACAAGAAGGTCAAGTGAGTCCCGGCGAGCGTCGAGGCGTCAGCCCGACGTGCTGCACGCTCCCACGTCGGGCTGACGCCTCGACACTCGCCAGAACCAGGGTAGCCATGCGACGCTTCCTCCTAGCCCTATTCGCCGCCGCGACCGCCGCGAACGCCTTCGCCGGCGTCAAAGTGGACGTCAGCCCGGCCAACGGCCGCCGCGACATCCTCACGGCCGAGTGGGACAACTGGACCGTCAAGGACGGCCCCTCGGCGACGGTCCGCTTCCACGGTCTCACGTTCACTCTGCGGCCGGTCGGCTCCGACAAGTTAACCGCCGCCTTGTGGAAGGGCGGCCTCGACACCGGCGCGACGATGACCACGGACGGCGTGATCGCCCCCGCGCTCGAACTCGTCGTCAGCGGCCTCACGCCGGGGAAGCACACGGTCGTCACCTACCACAACCTGTTCGCCGACAATGCGGCGGGACCGTACACGGTGACGGTCGATGGGACACCGGTCGCACAAAAGTTGAAGCCGTCCCGGCGGGTGGCACGGGACGACGACGCGGCGTTTGCGTTTGTCACGGTCGAAGCGGTCGCGGGGCGCGACGTGGTGATCCGCATCGAATCGGCGGCCGGCCCGGCCGTCCTCAACGGGTTCGAGATCGACACGCCGGATCCGGCCCGCCGGGCGACCAAGCCGACGCCGGCCCACGCCGACGAACACGTCGCCGAGGAGCCGACCCTGGGTTGGGTCGCGGCGAAGTCGGCCGTCGGCCATCACCTGTACTTCGGCACCGACGCCGCGGCCGTCGCCCGCGCGACGCCGCAGTCGCAGGAGTACAAAGGTCGGCTCGCCGCGGCGGGCTACAAGGCGGATGGGTTAAACGTCCACGACACCTACTATTGGCGAGTCGATGAAGTCTACGCCGACGGCGTGACGCCGGGCGACATTTGGCGGTTCCGCGTCCGCCGGCTCGCGTTCCCCGGTGCGGAGGGCTACGGCCGGTTTGCCATCGGCGGTCGCGGCGGGCGGGTCATCCCGGTGACGAACCTGAACGACAGCGGCCCCGGCAGTCTGCGGGCCGCTGTCGAGGCCGACGGGCCTCGGACGGTCGTCTTCCGCGTTGGCGGCGTCATCCGGCTCAAGTCGAAGCTCATCATCAGCCACCCGTACATCACGATCGCCGGGCAGACAGCCCCCGGCGACGGCATCTGCCTCTACGGCTGGACCGTCGGCGGGCTGAGTACGCATGACATCATCCTGCGGCATCTTCGCATCCGCATCGGCGACGAGGCGGGCGTGACGCTCGACGGAGCCGGATTCGGCAACTGCGACCACTGCATCATGGACCACTGCTCGATCAGTTGGAGCATCGACGAGGGCTTTAGCTCGCGGTCGGCCAAGAACATCACGCTGCAAAAATCGATCATCGCCGAGGCGCTGAACCTGGCCGACCACAAGAAGTACGTTGGCACCGGCAAGGGCCACTCGTTCGCCGGCAGCATCTCCGGCGACCGCGGCAGCTTCCACCACAACCTCTTGGCCAATTGCGCCGGCCGGAACTGGAGCCTGGCCGGCGGGTTCTCGCAGGGCGGCAAGTTTGCCGGCCGGCTCGACATCCGCAACAACGTCGTCTTCAACTGGGCGCACCGTACGACCGACGGCGGTGTCAAGGAACTGAACTACGTCGGCAACCTGTACCTTCCTGGCCCAGCGACGAAAAAGTTCACGCTGCTCGAACCCGACGCCGGGACGCCGGCCGACCGCCAGCGGTACCACATGGCCGGCAACGTGCTGGACGGGCACCCCGAGTTCGACGCCGATAACTGGATGGGCGCGAAGGCCGACCCGGCCATGCTCAGCGAAATCCGCTCCGCGACGCCGTTCTTCGAGCCGTACGTTACGACGCATTCGGCGCGTGAAGCTTACGAGATCGTGCTGGCCGACTCCGGCGCGACGCTGCCGAAGCGCGACGCGCTCGACGCCCGCTACGTCCGTGAGGTTCGGGAGCGCAAGACGACGTTCGTCGGAAGCAAGGGCAAGCTACCGGGAATCATCGACTCGCAAAAGGATGTCGGCGGCTTGCCCGAATACACGTCGGCCCCGTCCGCCGTCGATGGCGACGGTGACGGCATCCCCGACTGGTGGGAGGCCGCGAACGGCCTGAACCCGCACGACCCGGCCGATGCCCTCAAGGACAAGTTCGGCGACGGATTCACGAACCTCGAGCGCTACCTCAACGGCATGAGCCCGGCCAAGCGGTTCGACGCGCGGACGAATGTCGATTCGTTGACTCTGGAGAAAATCGCCCCGGCGGCGCGGCACTAATCGCGCCGACTCAGGGATGTAGTTAGCCATGACTTGCAACCGCGAACATCGGTCGATCCGAGCCGGAAGCGTAAGCGACGGTCGTCGGGGCCGTCGCTTACGCTTCCGGCTCGGATGGGCGTTTGCGCTCGTGGCCGGTATGGCGTGCGGGGCGGAGCCGCAGTTCGTGGCGGTCGGCAAGGACGGCAAGCTGGCCTACGACGCCGACGCCCGCGGCAACCGCGTCCCCGACTTCTCACACTGCGGCTACGCCGGCGGCGGCGTCATCCCCGACGTGCCGGTGCGCGTCCGCGTGCCGGCCGTCCCCGGCGACGCGACCGCCCGCATCCAAGCGGCCGTCGATTACGTCGCGGCGCGGCCGGCCGACGCCAATGGGCTGCGCGGGGCCGTGTTGATCGAAAGGGGTCGGCATGAGGTCGCCGGGGCGCTCAAGCTGAACGCGAGCGGCGTCGTGCTGCGGGGCGAAAACGGGACGACGCTCGTCGCCACTGGGACGGATAGGAGGACGCTCATCCAAATCGCCGGCCGCAACGACCGCACGTTTGGTGCGTCGTGGGCGGTCGCCGACGAGTACGTGCCGTGCGGCGCGACGAAGCTGCGGGTCCGCGGCACGCCGACCGTGAAAGCGGGTGATCGGGTGGTCGTCGAGCATCCGGGGTCGGCCGCGTGGGTTAGCGCCCTCGGCATGGACCAGTTCGGCGGCAAGGAAGGCGGCTGGCTCGGCTGGCGGCCGAACGCCCTGGTCGTGCGGTTCGAGCGGACGGTTGTTTCGGTGGACGGCGAAACGGTCAACCTGGACGTACCGCTGACGATGTCGCTCGACGCGAAGCTGGCGCAATGCAAGGTCAGCGCGTCGTCGTGGCCGGGCCGGGTGCGGCACGTCGGCGTCGAGAACCTGCGGTTCGAGAGTACGTTCGACGCCGCCAACCCGCGGGACGAGCAGCACGCGTGGGTCTGCGTCGGCATCGACGCGGCGGAAGACGTGTGGGTCCGCGGCGTGACGGCCGTTCACTTCGCCGGGTCAGCCGTGTCGATCCTCGACGGCGGGCGGCGGATCACGGTCGAAGACTGCAAGTCGCTCGATCCGGTGTCGGAACTCGGCGGCTACCGGCGGCACACGTTCTACGTGGCCGGCCAACAGACGCTGGTGCGTCGTTGCACGTCGGAGCGCGGCCGGCACGACTTCGCGGCCGGGTTCGCCGCGGCCGGGCCGAATGCGTTCGTCGAATGCTCGGCCGTGGATGCGTCCGGCATGAGCGGCCCGATCGAAAGCTGGGCGACCGGCGTCCTGTACGACAACGTGACGGTGGACGGCGGCGGGCTGTCGCTGACCAACCGCGAGATTGCCGGGCAGGGGACGGGATGGGCGGCGGCGAATTGTATGCTGTGGCAGAGCGTCGCGCCCGTGGTGACGGTGCGGAACCCGCCGACGGCGCAGAACTGGGCGGCGGGCTGCTGGGGGCAGTTTGTCGGCGACGGGCGGTTCGGGGCGTGCAACACGTTCGTGAAGCCGCAGAGTTTGTACCAAGCACAACTGTCCGAGCGTGACGCCGCGACCCGAGCGCAGCGAGGGGAGCGGGGAGTCGCCGCGTCCCCTCGAAAGACTCGGGTCGCGGCGTCACGAGTATCGATGAGGTGTGGAAGCCCACACCCGCTGCCACCCCAACACTCCATCGCCTGTCCCTGACGGATGGTCGCTTGACCGTTGACGGCCGCGTCCTCGCCGGCGGGCGGACCGGCGTCCAGTGGTGGCGCGGCAGCCTGGTGCCGGGGCGGCTCGGCGAGTTCGGCCTCGGCGTCACTCGCTTCGTCCCCGGCCGCACCGGCCGGGCGCTGACCGACGACCTCGACGAGTTGACCGACCGCATGACGGCCGCCGGGCAGGTCGCCCTCGAACACCACTACGGCCTGTGGTACGACCGCCGCCGCGACGACCACCAGATGATCCGCCGGATCGACGGCGAAGTCTGGCCGCCGTTCTACGAGCAGCCGTGGGCGCGCTCCGGCACCGGCACCGCCTGGGACGGGCTGAGCAAGTACGACCTGACCAAGTTCAACCCGTGGTACTTCGGCCGGCTCAAGGCGTTCGCCGACCTGTGCGACCGGAAGGGCCTCGTCCTCGTCCACCAGATGTACTTCCAGCACAACATCCTCGAAGCCGGTGCCCTCGGGTCGATTGCCCGTGGCGGCCGGCCAACTGCGTGCAGGCGACCGGGTTCCCAGGCCGCCGCCGTTCGAGGGCGGCAAGCGGATCTTCATGGCCGACGCGTTCTACGACGTGACGCACCCCGTCCGCCGGGAACTGCACCGGGCCTACATCCGCCACTGCCTCGACGCCTTCGCCGACAACGCGAACGTGATTCACCTGACCTCGGCCGAGTTCACCGGGCCGCGGCCCTTCGTCGAGAACCTGGCTCGACACGATCCACGCCGCGTGGCAAGCCGAGACGGGCAAGAAGCCGATCGTCGGCCTGAGCGCCACCCGGGACGTGCAGGACGCGATCCTGGCCGACCCGGCGCGGGCCGCGGCCGTCAACGTCATCGACCTGCGGTACTGGTGGTACACGGCCGCCGGCACCGCCTACGCCCCCCCCGGCGGACAAAACCTCGCCCCGCGGCAACAGCTCCGCGAGGCCAAGGGCGGCTCGAAGACGTCGGACGTGCAGGCCGCCCGCGCCGTGGCCGAGTACCGCCGGCGGTTCCCGGAAAAGGCCGTGCTGTGTTCGACGGACGGCGCGAACGGCTGGGCCACTCTCGCAGCCGGTGGCTCGCTGCCGAACTTGCGCGGGGCCGACGCGGCGCTGTTGGCTGCTGCCGCGCGGTTGAAGCCGGTGCCGGTGACGACCGAGCCAAACCAGTGGGCACTCGGCGAGCCGGGCCGCGGCTACCTTGTGTACTCGGCTTCGGGTGCGGGCGTCCGCCTCGACCTAGCCGATGGCAACTACACCGCACGCCGGATCGACCCGCGCACAGGTCGGCGAACGGGTGACTCGTTCACGGTGCGCGGTGGCGGGTCGGCCGAGACGGCCGCGTCCGGCGACGGCCCGTGGGTTCTTTGGCTGACTCGCGACTAACGGAGCATTTCCCCCAACGTGTGAGGATTCTGTCATGCGATCGACTCTCCGCCGCCAGCGTGCGGCCGCGTTTACGCTGATCGAGCTCTTGGTGGTGATCGCGATCATCGCGGTCCTGATCGGCCTGCTACTACCCGCCGTCCAAAAGGTGCGGGAGGCGGCGGCCCGCACCAAGTGTTCGAACAACCTGAAGCAGCTTGGCCTGGCGATGCACAACTACCACGACACCGTCGGCAAGTTCCCATACCTTCGCTCCGGCGGTGGCCAGAACCGGCACTCGTGGACGTTTCTGCTGTTGCCGTTCTTCGAGCAGGACACGATCTACAGCACGTTCAAGAACCCGATCACCGGCGTATCGCAGACCGACGGGGTCAACAATTTCACGTCGACCGACCCAGCGATCGTGGCCGCGCGAGGGCCTGGCATCAGCGTGCTGCTCTGCCCCAGCCGGCGGGGCACCGGTGAGGCAACGCCGATCGACCCAGGCAACCTGACCGTCACCGGCCAGCCGATCGACTATGCGGCTAGCTCGGGCGACACGAACGTAGCCCCAACGACCGGTCTGTTCAAGTTCGAGAACGTGTCCAACGCCACGGCAGCCGCGAAGGGGGCGAACACAATGGGCGACATCGCCGACGGCACGAGCAACACCCTCATGATTGGCGAAAAGCACATCCCGACCGATAACCTCTTCGACCCGAACATGGACGCGGTGGCGTACAGCGCGGGCATCCAGAACTCGTACCACCGCAAAGGTGGTGCGTCGTGGCCCCTGGCCCAGTCGCCGACCACGCCGATCAACGGGCAGTTCGGCAGTTGGCACACCGGCACCGTCCAGTTCGTCTTCGCCGACGGTAGCGTCCGCGGCCTTCCGACCAGCATCCCCGGGACCGTCCTCGGCTTCCTGACGAACATCAAGGACGGCAACCCGATCCCGAGCTACGACTGACGCGAACGTCCCGATGAATGCCGAGGCGTGAGCCCCACGTGGGTGTATTTTTAACGTGGGCTGACGCCTCAACGCTCGCCCGACCGATGACTTCATCATCCACCCGAGGCTCACCATCATGGCACAGACACGGTGGCTCGCCCTGATCCCGTTGGTCGTCCTAATCGCCGGCTGTGGAACCAACCGCTGTACGGTTGCCGGGACCGTTACGTACGAGGACGGTGCGCCCGTCGAATCAGGGAGCGTGATCGGCGAAGCGACGATTGACGGCAAGATGGTCGCCGTCCAGGGGACCATCAAGAACGGTGTCTTCACCTGGGGCGGCGCGAAGGAGGGCGACGGTGCCCTCCCTGGTACTTACAAGGTGATCGTTGTACCCATCTCTTTGAGCGAGTACCAACTATCGCAGGGGATGACACCTTCGGTCGACGGCAAGTACGGGAAGTACGAGACCTCGGGCTTGAGCTTCGAGGTCAAAGCCGGCAAGAACGAGTTCCCCATCAAGGTGACGCGACCCAAGAAGGCGAACGGGAAGGGGTAGGCTCGTGAGTTCCGCCTGCCGGGCAGCACTGGTTACTTTGTTCACCGCGCTCAGTGCTAGGGCGGTAGAGACGACCATTCGCCCCAACGCCGTTGTTGTCCCGGTCGGCCCGGCCGACGCCCGGTGGACCGGCGGGCTGTGGAAGCACTGGGCCGACCGCACCCGCGACGCCACCGTGCCGCAACTCGCCCGCCTCATGGGCGGCACCGAGCCGAGCCAGTACCTCGTCAACTTCCGCGTCGCGGCCGGCACCGTCGAGGGCCGGCACCGCGGCGCGCCGTTCAACGACGGCGACTTCTACAAGTGGCTCGAAGCCGCCACCGTCGTCGGCGTCCCCGTCGATGACGCCGTGGCCGCGATCCGGCAAGCCCAGCGGCCGGACGGGTACCTGCACACCCGCGTGCAGATTCGCGCCAAGCAGGGCGAGGACGTGGCCGCGTTCCGCGACCCGCTCCAGTTCGAGGCGTACAACCTCGGCCACCTGATGACGGCGGCGTGCGTCCGCTTTCGGCTGACCGGCCGCGACGACCTGCTCGACGCCGCCAAGAAGGCGGCCGACTTCCTCGACCGCCAGCCGCCGACGCCGCAGTTCGCCCGCTGCGCCATCTGTCCGGCCCACTACATGGGCCTCGTCGAACTCTACCGCACCACCCGCGAGCCGCGCTACCTCGCGCTCGCCAAGCGGCTGATCGACCTGCGCGACCGGGTGCCCGACGGGACCGACGACAACCAGGACCGCATCCCGTTCCGCAAGCAGACGAAGGCGATGGGCCACGCCGTCCGGGCGAACTACCTCTACGCCGGGGCCGCCGACCTGTACGCCGAAACCGGCGACGCGACGCTGCTCGCCCCGCTGACCGCGATCTGGGACGACCTGACAGCCACGAAGCTGGCGATCACCGGCGGCTGCGGTGCCCTATTTGACGGGGCGTCGCCGGACGGGTCGAAGGACCAGAAGACCATCGGCCGGACCCACCAGGCTTACGGCCGGGACTATCAGTTGCCGAACGCGACGGCCCACAACGAGACGTGCGCGAGCATCGGCCTGGCGCTGTGGGCGTGGCGGATGCTCGCGATCACCGGCGACGCCAAGTACGCCGACGTATTGGAACTGGTGCTGCTTAACGCCATTCCCGCCGGCCTCAGCGAGGACGGCACGCGGTTCTTCTACACCAACACGCTCCGGCAACTCGACCGGATGCCGACGGACCTGCGCTGGTCGCGGGCGCGGCAGACGTACTTCGGCAGCTTCTGCTGTCCGCCGAACGTCGCCCGCACGCTGGCCGAGACGCACACCTACGCCTACGGCGTATCCGACCGCGGGCTGTGGGTCCACCTGTACGGATCAAGCGAAGTCGCGACGGCGGTGGGCGGCACGGCCGTGCGGCTGACGCAGACGACGGACTACCCGTGGGACGGCCGGGTGCGGATCAAAGTCGGCGTCGCGCCGGCGACGGCGTTCGCGCTGCGGCTGCGCGTTCCGGGCTGGGCGGGTGGGGCGACGCTCGCGGTCAACGGGCGGCCGCTGCCGGCACCGGAAGCGGGCCGGTACGCGGTCCTCGACCGGACGTGGCTCGACGGCGACGAGGTGACGCTGACGCTGCCGATGGCCGCGAAGCTCATCGAGTCCCATCCGCTCGTCGAGGAGACGCGGAACCACGTCGCCGTCAAGCGCGGGCCGCTCGTCTACTGCCTGGAATCGGCCGATCTGCCGAAAGGCGTCTCGCTGCAAGACGTCGCGGTGCCGGCGGGATTCACGTGGACGCCGGCGTTCGATGCGAAGCTGCTCGGCGGCGTCGCGACGCTGGCCGGCCGGGTCGAGGCGCGGCCGACGAAGCCGTGGGGCCGGGAACTCTACCGCGAGGCGACGCCGGCCGCGGCGACGCCGGCGGACGTGCGGCTCGTCCCCTACTTCGCCTGGGCCAATCGCGGCCCGTCAGAGATGAGCGTCTGGCTGCCGGTCGGGCGCTGACGGGTGGTTCGTCGACCGGACGGCGGCCCGGCGGCTCACTTCTTTTCCGCGGCAGGTTCAGGGATGACAAGGTCCTTTACATCGCGCGGGTGCAGCATTACGGCCAGTACCTTCGTCTTCACCTTGTCGCTCGGGTTGCGGGAGATGGCATGCAGCGCCATGGCCGGCTCGTAAAACGTTTCGCCCGCCTTCAGCCGCCGAACCGGGCCGTCGCCGACCTTGGTCTCAAACTCGCCTTCGAGGATGTAGCCGAACACGGGGCCAGGGTGCCGGTGCGGGCTACTCGCCGCGCCCGGCTCCCAGGTCACTTCCAACGTCGTCACCCGCGCCGCCTTGCCGTCTAGCTTCTCGCCGACGTCCACGGCCGAGAGCGTCTTGACGGTCGATCCCTTCGCGTGGCCGTGCGTTTGTGCGAGGGCCAGTGCGCCCGCGCCGAGGGCCGCCCCAGCCAGGACCGCGAGCAGTGTCCGCGTCATGTCGTTGCCTCCGTCGGTTTCGCCGGGGCGATGCCGCCAATGCGGTCGCCCCCCGCCATTCTCGGACCGGGCGACGGCGGCGGACAGCCGGGTGCGGCCGTGCCGGGGATTTGCATTGAACGGGTTATGCCGCGAATGACGATAGTCCTGGGTAGTCCGGGAAACGCGGCGGAGACGACCCGATGCACGGAAGCCCAGGCTTGCGCCGGTTAACCCTCATCGCGGCGCTCTCGCTGACGGCGTGTGGCTGCCGTCGATTGACAACTACATCGTCAACGGCTTCAAGGTCGGCCCGAACTACGGCCGACCGCCGGCCCCGTCGCCGACCACTGGATCGACGCCGACGACGCCCGCGTGCGCTCCCAGGAGTGGGACGACAGCCACTGGTGGACCGTCCTCAACGATCCCATCCTCAACGACCTGGTGCAGTCGGCTTACGCCCAGAACCTGACGCTCCGCGAGGCGGGCTTCCGCGTCCTGCAAAACCGGGCCCGACTCGCCGCGGCCGTCGGCGGGCTGTTCCCGCAGACGCAGGTGATGGACGGCGGCTTCGAGCAGGTCAACCTGAGCCGGGCGGTCGCCAACCGGCAGGCCCTGCCGCAGCCGTTCTACAGCCAGTGGACCTATGGCTTCACGATGGCCTGGGAACTCGACTTCTGGGGCCGGTTCCGCCGGTCGATCGAGACCTCCCGCCGCGAGTTGGACGCCTCCGTCGAAGGCTATGACGACGTTCTCGTCACCCTGATCGGCGACGTGGCGGCGACCTACGTCCAGATTCGCACGATCCAGCAGCAGATCGCCTACGCACGGCAGACGCTCGCGCTCCAGCGCGAGTCGCTGAACCTGGCCTCGGCTCGCTTTAAGGGCGGCGAGAGCAGCGAACTCGACGTGAACCAGGGCAAGAGCGACGTTGCCGCAACGGAAGCCCTCATCGAACAATTGGCGATCCCGCTCCGCGAGGCGACGAACCGGCTGTGCGTCCTCCTCGGCCGGCCGCCGGAGGAGTTGCTCTGCAAGCTCGGCGACGCCCCGATCCCGACCGCCCCGCCGGATGTCGTAGTCGGCGTCCCGTGCGACCTGATCCGCCGCCGGCCAGACGTGCGGCGGGCCGAGCGGCTCGCCGCGGCCCAGTGCGCCCAGATCGGCGTCGCGGTGTCGGAACTCTTGCCGAAGATCTCCCTCGACGGGTCGTTCGGCTGGTCGGCCGAGCAGTTCACCGATCTGTTCGGCGGCCAGGCGTTTCGCGGATCGATCGGTCCGTCGTTCCAGTGGAACGTCCTGAATTACGGCCGGCTGCTGGCCAACATTCGCGTCCAGGACGCCCGGTTCGAGGAACTCGTCGTCAAGTACCAGCACACGGTCCTGACGGCCGGCGAGGAGGTCGAGAACGGGTTGGTGACATTCCTCCGCGCTCAACAGGCGGCGCGCCGGCAACTTGAATCAGTGCAGGCCGAAACGGAGGCGTTCAAGCAGGCCATCGACCAGTATCGCGGCGGCCTCGTCGACTACAACCGAGTCGTCGTGATCCAAGAGCGGCTGGTAGATCGGCAGCAGTCACTCGCGCAATCGCAGGGGCAGATCGCCCTCGGGTTGATTCAGGTGTACCGGGCCCTCGGCGGCGGCTGGCAAATCCGCTGCGGCGAGCCGGGGGCCGCGGTGCCGCCGGTCGCGCCGGTGGCCGACAAGCCGGCCGCGAAGCCCGACACGCTGCCGCCGGCGACGCCGAAATAGGTAGTCGTTCGCGCGACCGGCCGGCCTTCAGCCCTGAAGGGGCGGTCTAGCGCAGCCCAGGGCACCGCCCTGGGGAACGACGAACATCGCCATCGGGTAGCCCTGAAAGGGCGATCTAGGCCGCCCCTTCAGGGCTGTTCGGTTGGGGCGACGGCTTTTCCCAGGGCGGTGCCCTGGGCTGTAGACCGCCCCTTCGGGGCTGAAGGCCGGCCGCCAAGGATCAAAACAGACGTTGATAGGGAGGAATCGCTCGTGAAGCCGCATCTCTGGCTGGCCGTCGCCGTCGTCGCCTGTTCCCCGCTCGCGCACGCCGGCGAGCCGTGGTGGCTGCCGAAGTGGTGCGAGCGCTGGACCCAGCACCCCTGCGGCTGCCCCGACGATTATTGCGGCAAGCCCATGCCGTGCGTCCGGCCGGTGCCCAACGGATGCGTTGACGACTACTGCCGGAAGCCACTGCCGCCGTACATCGTGCCGACCGTCTGCGCCTGTCCAGACAACTACTGCCCGAAGGCGTGCCCACTCCTGATCGGCCGACCGTGCGGGCCGTGGTACAAGTGCTGCCCGACCGACAAGCTGATCACGGCTTCTCCGGAGCTGGCAACTTCTTCTCTCCGATGAACCAGGTGACGACGGAGTAGAACACCGGCGTCAGGAAGATGCCGAAGAGCGTCACGCCGATCATGCCGCTGAACACGGCCGTGCCGAGCGAGCGACGCATCTCCCAGCCGGCCCCGGTCGCGACGACCAGCGGGTATACGCCGAGGATGAACGCCAGCGACGTCATGATGATCGGCCGCAGCCGCAGCCGGCACGCTTCCAGTGTCGCCTCACGACGGCTCATCCCTTCCTTGCGCTTGTCCTGCGCATACTCGACGATGAGAATGGCGTTCTTCGCGGCCATTGCGACCAGGACGACGAAGCCGATCTGGCTGAAGATGTCCACCGGCTTGTGGGCGATCCACACCAGACCTGCCACCGACGCCAGTAGGCACATCGGTACGACCAGGATGATGGACAGCGGCAGGCCCCAACTCTCGTAGAGCGCGGACAGCACCAGGAAGATGAGCAGGACGGCCAGTCCGAAGATGTAGAGGCCGGCGTTGCCCGCGGTGACCTCCTGGTAGCTGATGTTGGTCCACTCGTAGGCCATGCCGTCCGGCAGGTTCTCGTTGCACAGCCGTTCCATGACGGAGATCGCCTGACCGGAACTATAGCCCGGCCGCTGCGCGCCGTTGACGGCCGCCGAGTTCACATCGTTGTACCGCATGACGAACACCGGTCCGCTGGCGTCCCGCACCCGGATCAACGACGCGAGCGGCACCGGCTGGCCCTGGCGGTTGCGGACGTAGAGCATCCGCAGGCCGTCCACGTTGGCGCGGAAGTCGCCCTCGGCCTGGACGTTCACCTGCCAAATGCGGCCGAACTCGTTGAACTGGTTAACGTACACCGACCCCATGTTCGCGTTGAGCGTCTTGAACACGTCGCTCAGGGCCACGCCCATCTGCTTGGCCATCTCGCGGTCGATGTCCACGTAAAGCTGCGGCGTGTTGGCCGTGAACGTCGTGAACGCCCGGCCGATGGCCGGCTGGGCGTTCGCCTTCTTGACGATCGTCTCCGTCGCTTCTTGCAGCGCTTGCAAGCCGAGGCCGGTACGGTCCTCGATCTGAAGCTGGAAGCCACCCCCCTGGCCCAAGCCGGGCACCGGCGGCGCGCCGAACACCGCCGCCTCGCAGCCGAGGACTTTCACGTGGTACTCGACGTTGAGCTTCCGCGCGATGGCAACGGCTTGCGTCTCCGGCGTCGTCCGCTTTGCGAAGTCGTCCAGGATCAGGAAGATCGTCCCCCAGTTCGACGAGTCGCACTGGAAGAACGCCGAATACCCGGCCACGCCCATGACCTGCTTCACGCCCGGCGTGTGCAGGGCGATGTCTTCCAACTGGCGGATGACCTGTGCGGTGCGCTGCACCGACGCGGCGTCCGGCAGGTCCACGTTGACGAGCAGGTAGCCCTGGTCCTGTTCGGGGATGAAGCCGGTCGGCGCGGTCGCCAGGCCCCAGCCGGTCAGGCCGAGCAGGCCGACGTACAGGATCAGGACGAGGACGCTCAGCCGCAGGCCCAGGCCGACGAGCCAGGTGTACCCGCCGGCCACGGCGTCGAAGCTCTTGTTGAACAGGCCGAAGCACCAGCCGAGGACGCGGTTGACGACCGGGCCGATCAGCCAGCCGACGATCGCTCCCGGCACGACGCAGACGGCCCACGCGGCCGCGAGTTCCAGTTGCTCGGAGTACTTGCCGGCCGCCATCGTGCCCTTGAGGTGCGGCAGCACGAACGGGACGAGGAACCGGCCGGCGACGTAAGCCAACAAGGCGGCATAAGCGATGCGGGGTAGCGCCTCACGCGGCTCGCCCTCGCGGTGCGGCTTGATCCAGGCGACGGCTCGCGCCGGGGCCATCGTCAGCGCGTTGGTCGCGGAGATGATGGCCGAGCAGGCGATGGTCAGGGCGAACTGGCGGAAGAACTGTCCCGTCAGCCCTGGCATGAACGCGGTCGGGATGAAGACGCAACTGAGGACGAGCGTGATGCCGATCACCGGCCCAGTGATCTCGTCCATCGCCTTGAGCGTCGCCTCCCGCGCTGCTAGACCGGTGCCCATCCACCGCTCGATGTTCTCGACGACGACGATCGAGTCGTCCACGACGATGCCGACCGCCAGCACCAGGCCGAACAGCGACAGGTTGTTGAGCGAGAAGCCCATCAGCTTCATGATTGCGAACGTGCCGATCAACGCGACCACGATGTCGATGATCGGCAACAGCATCGCCCGCCAGTCCTGGATGAACGCCATGACCACGACGATCACCAGCAGCGCGGCGACGACGATGGTGTTCACCACGTCTTCGACCGAGTGCTGGATGAACGGCGTCGTGTCGTAGGGGATTTCGTAGTCGACGCCCTGGGGGAACTTCTTCTTGAGTTCCGCCATCTTGGCCTTCACCTTGTTGGCCGTGTCGAGTGCGTTGGCGGTCGGGAGCTGGAAGATCGCCAGCGCGACCGAAGGATACACGACCGGCTTGCCGTCTCGCAACTCGCCGAGGTTGCACTCGATGTCGGAGTTCTGTGCCCCGAGTGTCAGCCGGGCCACGTCGCGGAGGCGGACGTAGCGGCCCTGCTCGCCGACCTTGACGATGATCTCGCCGAACTGCTCCGGCGTCGTCAGCCGGCCGAGGGCGTTGAGGACGAGCTGGTACGTCTGCCCCTTCGGCACCGGCTGCTGGCCGACGTTGCCCGCCGCGACCTCGACGTTCTGCTCCTGGATGGCGGTCATGACCTCGCCGGCCGTCAGATCGAAGGCGGCCAGCTTCTGCGGGTCGAGCCACGCCCGCATGCTGTACTGGCGCTGGCCGAGGAACGTCACCAGGCCGACGCCCGGCGACCGCGACAGCTCGTCGAACAGGTTGATCTGGGCGTAGTTGCTCAGGTACAGCGGATCGTACCGCCCGTCCGGCGAGACGAGGTTGACGGTGAGCAGGATGTTCGGCGACTTCATCTGCACGTTGACGCCCTGCTTCTGCACGCTCTCCGGCAGCTGCGCCATCGCGAGCTGCACGCGGATCTGCACGAGCATGAGCGCGGTGTGGATGTCGGTGCCGACGTCGAAGCTGACGGTGAGCGTGTACTGGCCGTTGTTGGTGCAGGTGGAGGACATGTAGATCATGCCCTCGACGCCGTTGACCTGCTCCTCGATCGGCTGGCCGACGGTCGCGGCCAGCGTCTCGGCACTCGATCCCGGGAAGCTGGCCGTCACCGAGATCGTCGGCGGCACGATCGGCGGGTACTGTGCGATCGGCAGCGTGACCAGGCAGCCGAGGCCGGCGATGACGATGACGATGGACAGCACCCACGCGAAGACCGGGTGATCCACGAAGAAGCGGGAGAGCATGGGTCGCACCAAGGGCGTGGGCCGGATCGAACCGCAGAATCACAGAGGCTAAAGGGGGGCCGGTTTTCAGCCCCGAAGGGGCGCAATAGCGCAGCCCAGGGCAACGCCCTGGGTACGACCACGCTCCACGTTGACTAGCCCTGAAGGGGCGTCCTATTTCGCCCCTTCAGGGCTAGCCTCATTGGGCGACCATCAAACCCAGGGCGTTGCCCTGGGCTGCGCTGTGCAGCCCCTTCGGGGCTGAAAACCGCCTCTCCTCCGTCACCTACTTGCCGGCCGGCATGAACGTCACCATGTCCACGGGCCGCGCGCCGACCTTCACCCCCGGCCGGACGCGCTTGCAACCCGTCCACGATCACCCGGTCGCTGGCCTTCAGGACTTCGACCTGCTTGGTCACATCCTTGCCGTCAGGTCCGGGTTCCGTCACCGTCCGGGTGCGCAGACCTCGCGGAGGCCGTCGTAGACCTGGCCGACATCGACCGCCCGCGCCTCAACCTCCTGCTTGTCGTTGACGACAAGAATGAACTTCTGCCCCTGGTTGGTACCGACGGCCCGGTCGGTGACGAGCAGCGCTTTGTGCGGCGGGGCGATCGGCACCCGCAGCCGGCCGAATAGGCCGGCGACCAGTGTCGTATCGTCATTCGGGAACACGGCCCGAGCGCGGATCGAGCCGGTGTTCGCGTCGAGCTGGTTGCTCACAAAGTCGATGGTGCCCGCGAACGGGAACGCCTTGTCGTTGGCCAGCCCCATCTGCACCGCGACGGCCGCCTTCTCCGTGTCCTTGAGCTTGCCCTGTTCGATGAGCTTCCGCACGCCGAGGACGGTGTTCTCGTCCACGTCGAAGTACGCCCACATCGGCTTGAGCGAGACGACGTTCGTCAGCGTCGTCACGTTCTGCGAGACGAGTCCACCGACATCGACGGCGTGCGCGTTGACCCGGCCGGTGAGCGGCGCCGTGACCTTGCACCAGTCGTAGTTGAGTTGAGCGGTTTCGATGGCGGCCTCAGCCTGGTTGATCGCCGCCTTGGCCTGGTCGAGCGTGCCCTTCGCCTCGTCGCGGGCCCCGAGCCGGCGGGTCAACTCCTGCTCGCTGATGGCCCCGGCGCTCTGCTTGCGTACCGAGAGGCCGATGTCGTAGTCCGCCTGCGTCTTGATGACCGCTGCCTTGGCAACTTCGACGGACGCCTTGGCCGCGTCGAGCGACGCCTTCGCCTGGTCGAGCGCGGCCTTGTAAGGCCGGTCGTCGATCTGGAAGAGAACGGCCCCCGCCTTCACGTCGTCGCCGTCCTTGTAGAGAATCTTCGTCAGGTAGCCGGTCACGCGGGCCTTCACGTCGACGGATTGCACCGCCTGGGTGCGGGCGGTAAACACGCGGTAGTCGGCGACAGTGCGATCGACCGGCGTCGCCACCTCGACAACCGTTGTCGGCGTCTCGACCACCGGCGGGTGTTTTTCGACGCAACCGCTCAGCACGGTCAGGCCGACGATCCAGACAATGGGTCGCGGTGCGTTCATGTCGTCGCCGCCTTCGGGCCGGGGGAAAACCGTCGAGGCGAATTCTAACGCGCCGGCTGAGGGAATGTACGCGCCAAAATCGCGTTGCCGGGCCGGCGGGTCGGCCGTACTGTCCCTACACACCGTGCGTCCACCCCGAACGGAACGGAACGGATCGAAGGCATGATCCACGTCGCACTACTCGCGGCCCAGAGCGCGGCGTCCGATAACGTCTCGATCTTCGACCCCGTGTCGCCGCCGGCCCAGTCGATCCGCGACCTCGCCGTCCTGGTTCTCGCCATCATCGGGGCCATCTTTGTCCTCGTCGAAAGCATCCTGTTCTACGCCGTCATCCGCTTCCGCCGCGGCCGAGCGACCACGACCGGCGAGCCGCCGCAAGTCTACGGCAGCACGCCGATCGAGGTGGCGTGGACAGCTGCGCCGGCCCTCGTCGTCTTCGTCCTGACGCTCGTCATCGCCCGCACGCTCATGGAAGTGAACAGCGACCTGGACAAACCACCGCCGGACGCCAAGCCGCTGCGGGTGTCGGTGATCGGCCACCAGTGGTGGTGGGAGTACGCCTACGAGCGCGACGGCGACCGCGACCTGGCGTTCATCGCGGCCAACGAGTTACACGTCCCGGCCAGCGACCCGAACCTGCCGACCGACCGCCGGCCGACGTTCCTGACACTGCAATCGGCCGACGTGTGCCACAGCTTCTGGGTGCCGCGGCTGGCCGGCAAAACCGACCTGATCCCCGGCCGGACCAACCGCATGTGGTTCGAGACTGACAAGACAGGCCTGTTCCTCGGCCAGTGCGCCGAGTTCTGCGGCGTGCAGCACGCCAAGATGCTGCTGCGGGTCAACGTCGATCCGCCCGACGAGTTCGCCCGTTGGGCCGAGAACCAGATGAAGCCGGCCGCGGACGACCCGAAGGTCGCGGAGGGCAAGAAGGCGTTCCTGTCGCACTCGTGCGTGAACTGCCACCGCGTCCGCGGCACAAGCGCGGCCGGCACCTATGCGCCGGACCTGACACACCTGATGAGCCGGGAGACGCTCGCGTCCGGGATGATACCGAACACCCGCGAGACGCTGCGGCAGTGGGTCGCTGACCCGCAGAAGGTGAAGCCCGGCTGCCTGATGCCGGCGTTCGGGCTGAGCGACCGCGAGTTGGACCTCGTGGTCGATTACCTGGCGACGCTGAAGTAGCTGGGCGAGCGGGGCCGGTCACGGCCCCGGTTGGGCGAAGAACCGGGGCCGTGACCGGCCCCGCTCGCCGTAGTTGTCGAGGATCGGTCATGGCCACCGCCCTGCGCGAACCCGCCGAACACCCGCCGGTCGTGGAGCTGCTCCACGATTGGGCGACGACGGTCGACCACAAGAAGATCGGCATCATGTACGTCCTGATGGCGGTCGTCTTCGTCGTCATCGGCGGAATCGAAGCGATTCTGATGCGGCTGCAACTGCTCAAGCCGGGCAACGACCTGATCGCGGCCGACACGTTCAACCAGATGTTCACGATGCACGGGACCACGATGGTCTTCTTCGTGGGCATGCCGATCCTGATCGGCGTCGCGAACTACATCGTGCCGCTGCAAGTCGGGGCCCGGGACATGGCGTTCCCGCGGCTCAACGCCCTCGGGTTCTGGACGACGCTCTTCGGCGGGCTGCTCGTCTACTTCAGCTTCGCCACCGGCGGCGCGCCGAACTTTAGCTGGTTTGCCTACGCCCCGCTGACCTCGCGGACGTTCGCCCGCGGCCCCGCGGCCGACTTCTGGGCGCTCGGGCTGATCGTCAGCGGCATCGGCACGCTGACGGCAGGGGTCAATTTCATTGCGACGATCATGGGCATGCGCTGCCCCGGCATGACCATGCGGAAGATGCCGTTCTTCACCTGGACGATGCTGTGGACCTCGGTGCAGATCGTCATGGCCATCCCGCCGTTGACGGTGGCCCTCCTGATGGTCGTCCTCGACCGGCAGTTCGGGGCGCACTTCTTCGACGTGCAGAACGGCGGGTCGGCGTACCTGTGGCAGCACATGTTCTGGTTCTTCGGGCACCCGGAGGTGTACATCCTGATCCTGCCGGTGTTCGGTATGGTGTCCGAGGTGATCCCGGTCTTCTCGCGCAAGGTGCTGTTCGGCTACGAGTTCATGGCCGCGGCCACGATGGCCATCGTCTTCATCAGCATGGGCGTGTGGGCGCACCACATGTTCTGCGTCGGCATGAGCAAGACGCTCGACTTCTACTTCGCGTCGGCGTCGCTCCTCGTGTCGATCCCGACCGGCATCAAGTTCTTCAACTGGCTGGCGACGATGTACGGCGGCAGGATCTCATACCAGTCGCCGATGTTGTTCTGCGTCGGGTTCCTGTCGATGTTCCTGATCGGCGGGCTGACCGGCATCGTCCTGGCCGCGGCCCCGCTGACGTTCCAACTGTCCGACACCTACTTCGTCATCGGCCACTTCCACTGGGTCTTGATCGGCGGCACGCTGTTCGGCACGTTCGCCGGCATCCACTACTGGTACCCGAAGGCGACCGGGCGGATGCTGTCCGAGCGGCTGGCGAAGTGGCAGTTCTGGCTGCTCTTCCTTGGCTTCGTGCTGACGTTCGGGCCGATGCACGTCTCCGGGTTGCTCGGCATGCCGCGGCACATCTACACCTACGAGATGGACCGCGGCTGGACGGTCTGGAACCAGATCACGACGCTCGGGGCCTTGATCCAGGTGCCGAGTTTCGCGATCTTCGTGGTCAACATCGTCGTCTCCTTGTGGAAGGGTGAGCCGGCCGGCGACAACCCGTGGCGGGCGTGGACGCTGGAATGGGCGACGACCTCGCCGCCGCCGCCGTACAACTTCGAGCGGGTGCCGACGGTTCGCAGCCGCCGGCCGCTCTGGGACCTGCAACACCCGGACGACCCGGACTGGAAGTACGAATGACGACGACGACGCGCGAACCGGTTGCGTTTCGCGACGCCGCGCGAAACGTCAACGAAGCCGGCACGGGCTTGACGCCGGGCCAGTGGGGTATGGTCGCGTTCCTACTGTCCGAGGTAGCGCTGTTCAGCACGCTGATCGTCGCCTACCTGATCTTCGCCGGCCGCGACAGCCTGCCCGGCGGCCTCGGCGGGCCGACGCCGCTCGGCGTCCTGTCGCTGCGGCTCGTCATCGGCACCACGCTTTGTTTGCTGGCCTCGAGCGCGACGGTCCACCTGGCCGAGCGGGCCTTACGCCGCGGCAGCGACGGCGTGTTCCTCGGCCTCTGGCTCCTGACGATCGCGCTCGGCATCGTCTTTTTGCTCGGCACCGCCTATGAATGGCGCGACCTGATATTCACGCACCGGCTGACCATCAGCCGGAACCTGTTCGGGACGACGTTCTACACGCTGGTCGGCCTACACGCGCTGCACGTGACGGCCGGGGTGGTCGTCATGCTGATCGTGCTGGTCATGGCCCTGCGGCGGCACCTGACGGAGAAGAACCGCGACGGCGTTGAGCTGGTGTCGTGGTACTGGCACTACGTCGATGTGGTGTGGGTCGTGGTGTTCACGGTGGTGTACGCACTGCCGCATCTCAGTTGACCGGCGAGCGTCGGGGCGTCAGCCCGACGTGGAAGTCGCAAGCACGTCGGGCTGACGCCCCGACGCTCGCCCCGGGGAACCCGATGCCCGACCACGGCGACGAACCCGACGCGATCGAGATGCCGCGGCCGACGGCCGCGCCGCTCATCCTGGCGACCGGCATCGTCCTCGTCGGCGCGGGGGTCGCGCTCAGCTACGCCATGTGCGTCGTCGGGGCGGTGCTCATCGCGCTGGGGCTGCGTGCCTGGATCGGCAACTTCGCGCCGGGACGGGGGCACTTTCACGAGGGGCGGTCGCCGCGGAAGCCGGAGGCGGTCGTGCCGGTCCTTGGGGCCGTCGAGCAACTGCACGAGGGGATGCCCGGCTACCGCATGCGGCTGCCGTTGGAGGTGCAGCCGATCTCGGCCGGCCTCAAGGGCGGCATCGTCGGCGGCATCCTGATGGCGATCCCCGCGATGGTGTGGGGACAGTTGAGCGGGCACACCGTCTGGTACCCCGTCAACCTGCTGGCCGGCATCGCGTTCCCCGGCATCGAAGACATGCCGATGGCCGAATTGGAGCAGTTCCGACCCGGCTTGTTCGCGTTCGCGACGGCCGTCCACGCCGTCACGTCGATCGTCCTCGGCCTCGCCTACGGCGTGCTGCTGCCGACGCTGCCGAGCATCCGCGGCGGACAGCTCTTCTGGGGCGGGGTGCTGCTGCCCGCGCTCTGGACGGGCCTGTGCTACGGGCTCTTGGGCGTCGTCAACCCGCTGTTGCGCGACCGGCTCGATTGGCCGTGGTTCGTGGCGTCGCAGTTCGTCTTCGGGGTCGCGGCGGCACTGGTGGTGATGTTCTCCGAGACGGTACAGATTCCGCCGGCCGGGGCCGGGCCGGACACCGAACCACTGACGAGTTGAGGGTACCATCGTCGTGATCGTTCGTCGGCTACCGTTACTGGCGTTGCTCGCGGTCGGCTGCGACCCGGACCTGCCGGGCAAGCCCTCGCCGAAGGACCGGCCCGTCGTCGAGACGCGGGTCCTGGCGTTCGGCGAGCTGTTCGCCCGCAACTGCGCCGGCTGCCACGGGGCCGACGGTCAGTTTGGCCCCGCGCCGCCGCTCAACGACCCACTGTTCCGCGCCATCGTGCCGGAGGACGAGGTGACGAATGTCGTTAGCCGCGGTCGGCCCGGCACGCCGATGCCGGCGTTCCTCCGCGCCAACGGCGGCTCGCTGACGGCGGTCCAGGTGCAGATGCTCGTGGACGGCATCAAGGGCATCCGCCGCGAACAAGTCGGCCCGTCGGGCGACGTGCCCACGGCCGCACCGCTGTGGGGCACGGCCAACCCGGCCCCGGCCGGCGTGCCACCGCTCGTCTCCGCGGACGCCGGCAACGTCGAGCGCGGGGCCAAGACGTTTGCCAGGGCGTGTGTGACGTGCCACGGCCTGAACGGCCAGGGCGTCGAGCGCGACGGGCAACTGCGGCTGCGGATCCACGACCGGGCGTTCCTGTCGCTCATCAGCGACCGCGAGCTACGCCGCATCGTCATCACCGGCCGGCCGGACCTGAAGATGCCGAGCTACGCGGAGAAGGTGGGCCGGCCCGACGACTTCCAGCCGCTGACCGCCGGCGACGTGGCCGACCTGGTGGCGCTCGTGGCGTCGTGGCGCACCGCCCAGTAGAGATTTCCGTTTCGCGACGCTTCGCAGAAGCGTGGACGCTTCTGTGAAGCGTCGCGAACCGAAGTTTGAGGTACCGACCGATGTCCGACACCCCGACGCGCCGCACGTTCGGCCAACGCCTGCTCCTGTTGCTGACCGGCCTCGTCGGCTTCGTCGCCGCGGTGGCGTTCGCGCTGCCGGTCATCGGCTACTTCCTCGGCCCGCTGCGGCGGAAGCCCAGCCCGTGGGTGAACCTCGGCCCGGTGGACAAGTTCCCGAAGAACGAGACGCGGATGGCGACGTTCGACAACCCGCTGCGGCAGCCGTGGGACGGCATGACCTCGCAAACCGGCGTCTACGTCCGCAACCAGGGCAAGGACGCCGACGGCAAGGACCAGTTCCTGATCTTCGCCGTCAACTGCGCCCACCTCGGCTGCCCGGTCGAGTGGTTCCCGCAGTCCGGCCTGTTCATGTGCCCGTGCCACGGCGGCGTCTACTACGAGAACGGCGAGCGGGCGTCGGGGCCGCCGCCCCGCGGGCTGTACCAGTGCGTCTGGCAGGTCCGCGACGGCCAACTCGAAGTGCAAGCGCCCTTCTACCCCACGCTTCAGAACACGCTGAAGGGCGGCCACGCATGATCCGCTCGGTCTGGAACTGGTTCGACGTGCGGCTCAAGATCAGCGAGAGCATCATGCCGATGCTCACGCACCCGATCCCCCGCGGGGCCGCGGGGCCGATGGGCTGGTGGTACGTCTTCGGCAGCGCGTCGCTGACGCTCCTGATGGTGCAAATCCTCACCGGCATCGGCCTGGCGCTCGTCTACGTCCCCGCCGCCGACGTGGCGTACGCCAGCCTGCTCTACCTCAACTACGAACAGCCGCTCGGCTGGTTCCTGCGCGCGCTGCACTACTACGCCGGGTCGGGCATGGTGGTCATGGTCATCGTCCACATGACGCAGGTGTACCTGCACGGGGCGTTCAAGTACCCGCGGGAGCTGACCTGGGTCGTCGGCGTGTTCCTGCTCGTCTGCCTGATGGGCATGTTCTTCACCGGGCAGGTGCTGCGGTGGGACCCGGACGCCTACTGGGGCGTGGCCGTCGGCGGGTCGATGGCCGGGCGGGTGCCGGTCATCGGGCCGTGGATCGTCGACACCGTCCTCGGCGGGCCGATCATCGGCGGCAACACGCTGTCGCGGTTCTTCAGCCTGCACGTCTTCGTCATACCCGGCGCGCTCCTCGTGTTGCTGGCCGTCCACCTGTGGCTGGTGCTAAGCCGCGGCATCAGCGAGCCGCCGGAGCCGGGCAAGAAGGTGGACCCGACCACCTACGACGAAACGTATCACGCGGACCTGAAGGCCACCGGCGTGCCGTTCCTCGGCGAAGCGATGGTCAAGGACATGCTGTTCTCGGCCGTCGCCGTTCTCGTCGTCCTGGCGATCGCCGCGGTGGTCGGGCCGAAGGGGCCGACCGGCCCACCGAACCCGACGCTGCCGGGCGCGAACCCGCGGCCCGAGTGGCCGTTCCTGTGGCTGTTCGGCCTGTTGTCGCTCAGCCCGCCGGGGTACGAGACGTTCATCATGCTCGTCTTCCCGGTTGTGCTGATCGGCGTGTTGCTGCTGGTGCCGTTCGTGGCCAACCGCGGCGAGCGGGCACCGAGCCGCCGGCCGGCCGCGTGCCTGGCCGTCGTCGTCATCTTCACCACCCTCGGCGTGCTGACCTACGAGGGCGTCACGTCGCCGTGGTCGCCGGTGATGACGGCGTGGAGCGGCGACCCCGTGCCGGTGCGACTCGTCGAGCGTGCGACGCCCGTCGAGCTGCAAGGGGCGGTCGTGTTCCAGAACAAGAACTGCCGCAACTGCCACGCCCTCGACGGCGTCGGCGGCAAGCGCGGCCCCGACCTGACGACCGTCGGCACCCGGCTGGCCCGCAACGAGCTGATCGACCAGGTGAGCAACGGCACGCCGGGCGGCGGCAACATGCCGGCGTACGGCAAGCAGATGTCGCCGGCCGAGATGACGGTGGTCGTCGAATTCCTGACGAGCCTGCGGCCCGAGGGGCAGCCGCCGGCCCGGATGGCGGCGACCGTGCCGGCTGCGAAGTAAGACGGATGACTGGCGAGCGGGGCCGGTCACGGCCCCGGTACTTCGCAGAACCGGGGCCGTGACCGGCCCCGCTCGCCGATTCCAAGAGACGTAATCCTCGTGACCGACGCGGTGCTGTCGTCGTGGCCATCCGAACCGGGCTTGCTCCTCGGGCTGGCCCTGGCGGCCGGCGTCTACCTCCGCGGCTGGCTCACCCTTCGCCGCCGCGATCCGCAGCGCTGGCACCGCGGCCAGCCGACCGCGTTCCTCGGCGGCTTGGCCGCGGTTGCTCTTGCATTGGCGTCGCCGATCGAGTCGTTTTCGTTCCTGCTCTTGCAGGTCCACACGCGCAGCACCTGCTGCTCATGATGGCCGCGCCGCCGCTCGTCTGGCTCGGCGACCCGCTGTTCCCGCTGTTGCGTGGCTTCCCCGCGCCGGTGCGCGTGTACTGGGTCGCGCCGCTGTTTCGCTCGCAGATGCTGCGCCGCGTCTTCGGGACGCTAACTCATCCGGTCGCGGCGTGGCTGGTCTACGTCGGCGCAACCTGGTTATGGCACCTACCCGCCGTTTACGGCTTCGCACTCCGCTCGTCGGGCTGGCACGTCGTGCAACACGTCGCGTTCCTCGCCGCCGGCCTCGTTTTCTGGTATCCGGTGGTGCGGCCGTACCCGAGCCGGCCGCGGTGGTCGCGGTGGCTACTGTTCCCGTTCCTGATCTTCGCCGACGTCCAGAACACGATCCTCGCCGCCGTGCTGACGTTTTCGGATCGCGTGCTTTATCCGTATTACGCCGAGATGCCGCGGCTCGGTGGCATCTCAGCACTCGACGACCAAGCGACGGCCGGCGTCCTCATGTGGGTGCCCGGCTCCGTCGCGTTCCTGCTGCCGCTGTTCGTCCTCGGCACGCGGGCGCTCTTCGGGCGACCGCCGACTCCGCCAAAGCGCATCGCCCTGCCGCTCGTTCCCGCGATGCCGCAGCGCTTCGACCTGCTGGCCGTGCCCGTCGTCGGCCGCTTCCTGCGCTGGCGTCACGCCCGGCTCGCCATGCAGTTACCACTGTTGCTACTCGCCGGAGCCGTGATCTACGATGGCTGGACCGGCCCGGCCGTGGCCCCGATGAACATGGCCGGCGTCCTGCCCTGGATTCACTGGCGCGGCCTCGTCGTGCTGGGCTTGCTCGTCGCCGGCAACGTCGCCTGCGCGGCTTGCCCGTTCACGGTGCCGCGGACGCTCGCCCGCCGCGTGCTGCCGCAGCCCTTCGCGTGGCCGCGCCGCTTGCGGAACAAAGGACCGGCCATCGTGCTACTCGTCGCGTTCCTGTGGGCCTACGAGGCGTTTGCCTTGTGGGACAGCCCGTGGTGGACGGCGTGGATCGCCGCCGGCTACTTCGCCGGGGCGCTCGTCGTCGATGGCCTCTTCCGCGGGGCCGCCTTCTGCAAGTACGTCTGCCCCGTCGGCCAGTTCAACTTCGTCCAGTCGCTCGTCTCGCCGCTCGAACTCCGCGCGAAGGACCCGGCCGTCTGCGCGGCGTGCGCGACGAAGGACTGCACCCGCTGCGAGCTGGGCCTGTTCGTGCCGCGGAAGACGGGCAACATGGACTGCACGCTCTGCCTCGATTGCGTCCACGCTTGCCCGCACGACAACATCGGCATCGTCGCGACGCCGCCGACCGGCGTCGGCCGACTCGCGCCGCGGGCCGACCTCGCTGCGCTCGTCGCCGTCCTGGTATCCGGAGCGTTCGCCAACGCGGCCGGCATGGTCGGCCCCGTCGTCGCGTGGCAGGACGCCTTGCGCGACCGCTGGGGCCAAGCGACGCCGTTTTGGACGGTCACGGCCTACTATGCGGTCGCCGTCGTTGCGCTGCCGGCACTCGTCGTGGTGTGGGCGGCGTGGCGAGGCCGGCTCCGCATGGTCTACGCGCTCGTGCCGCTCGGCTTCGCCATGTGGCTCAGCCACTACAGCTTCCACCTGCTGACGAGCTACGACACGATCCTGCCGGCCGCCCAGCGGTTCGCGGCCGACCTCGGCGGCGACCTCGGGACGCCGAATTGGGTGTACTCGTGTTGCCGCCCGGCGATGGATTGGCTACCGCGACTGGAGATCGTCTGCCTCGACCTCGGCCTGCTCCTTTCACTCTACACCGCCTACCGTATCGCGATCGACGGGGTGCCGAGCGTGGGCAAGGCGATGCGGGTGCTGACGCCGTGGGCGGTCTTGCTCGTGCTGTTGTTCGCCACGGGCGTGTGGATCGTGCTGCAACCGATGCAGATGCGTGGCACCATGTCGGTGGCGGGGTGATGATGACGTGCCGTGGGCTAACGCTCGTTCTTGCTCTCTTGACGCCGGCCCTGGCGTCGGCGGACGGCGGCACCCTACGACTGTCCCAACAGTGCGACGGCTACCGGATCGCCCTGTTCACCGCCCCCGCGTCGCCGCGGGCCGGCGTCGTGGACTTCAGCGTACTGGTGCAGTCCGCCGACGCGGGTGCCACGCTGGCCGACGTACCGGTGACGGTCTACGCCTATCCGGACTGCCGACTCCACGACCGCATCGGCGGGCCGGCCACCGAAGCCGCGGCGACGAACAAGCTCTTTCGCGCGATCCAACTCAACCTGCCCGAACCGGGCCGCTGGCACGTCGAAGTCACCGCGGGATCGGCCCGCGTCGAAACGGCCATTGATGTCGGCCCGCCGCTGCCGCCGTGGCTCGACCTCGCCGTTTGGATCGGTTGGCCGGCCGCGGTCGTCGCCCTGTTTGCGGTGCATCAGTGTCTCGTCCGGCGGCGTCGGCCGCAACTGCGAGGACCGTCTCATGAGTCGTGAAGGGTTCAGCCGGCACGTTGTGGTCGTCGGCGGCGGCTTCGCGGGCATCGCCTGCGCCAAGGGACTGTCGGTCTACCCGCAGGTCCGCGTGACGCTCATCGACAAGAACAACTTCCACCAGTTCCAACCGCTCCTCTACCAGCTCGCGACCTCGCAACTGTCGTCGGCCGACATCACCTACTCGCTCCGCAAAATCTTCATCGACACGCCGAACGTGGATGTGAAGCTCGCCGAGGTGACGGCCGTGGATCCGTCGGCTCGTACGGCGACCACGGCCGACGGCCAAACGTACCGTGGCGACTACCTCGTCCTCGCGGCCGGGGCGAGAGCCAACTTCTTCAACACGCCGGGGGCCGACAAGTACTCCTTCCCCCTCTACTCGCTCGACGACGGCCAGCGGCTGCGGTCGCGCATCCTGCAAGTGTTCGAGGACGCTGACCGCAACCCGAAGCTGATCGCCGAGGGGGCGCTCAACTTCGTCGTCGTCGGGGCCGGGCCGACCGGCGTCGAGATGTCCGGTGCGCTCGCCGAGATGATCCACGACACGATGCCGAACGAGTACCGCGACCTCGCGGTCAGCGCCGCCCGCATCTACCTGATCGACCACGGCCACGCCGTCCTCGCCGCGTTTTCGGAGAAGGCCCACGACTACGCGGCCAAGGTGCTGCAGCGGGCCGGCGTGCAAATCCGCCTCGGGACCGGCGTCAGCGAGGTCGCGCCGGGGCACGTCGTTCTGTCCGACGGGTCGGTCATCAAGACCCGAGTCGTCGTCTGGGCCGGCGGGCTAATGGCCGCGGCCGTCGCCGGCAAGTCGGGGCTGGTCCAGGGCCGCGGCGGGCGGATCGACGTGCAGCCGGACCTGACGGCCACCGGCTTCCCGCACGTCTACGCCCTCGGCGACGTCGCCAACATCCCCGGCGCGTCGGGCACGCCGCTGCCGCAGCTCGGGTCGGTCGCGCTCCAGGCCGGCGAGTGGGCGGCGAAGAACATCCTGGCCGACATCGCGGGCCAGCCGCGGACCGCGTTCCACTACCACGACAAGGGCATCATGGCGATGATCAACCGCCATGCCGCCATCGCGGAGATCGGCGAGAGCCGGCACGAGCTGCACGGCCAGGTGGCCGCGGCCGCGTGGCTCGGCGTCCACGCCGCCCTGCTCACCGGCGTCCGGCCGAAGGTCGAGGCGTTCGTCCAGTGGACCTCGTCCTACTTCTCGAAGGACCGCGGCCCGCAAATCCTCGACCGCTCCGACGCGGCCCGCATCAACTGGGGCGACGACACCGCCATCGTCCTCCAACCGCCGCCCGCCAAGCCCGAGGAGGAGCCGGCCCAGCCGCCGCCACCGCCGCTCGCCGCGCCGACGGAGGCGGCCGCGTACCCGGCGTCGCGGCTCGCGGGCGTTCAAGACCGCACCTACGACGTGATCGTGATCGGCACCGGCGCGGGCGGCGGCACGTTGGCCCACCGCCTGGCCGCGTCGGGCAAGCGAGTCCTGCTCTTGGAGCGCGGCGACTTCTTGCCGCGGGAGAAGGAGAACTGGGACCCGTCGGCCGTCTTCGGCCAGCGGCGGTACGTTTCCGTCGAAAGTTGGCTCGATGCCGAGGGCAAGCCGTTCCAGCCGGGCGTCCATTACTTCGTCGGCGGGGCGACCAAGCTGACCGGCGCGGCCCTGTTCCGGCTCCGCACGGAGGACTTCGGCGAGCTTCGCCACCACGGCGGCGTCTCCCCCGCATGGCCGATCAAGTACGATGAGATGGAGCCGTACTACACACAGGCCGAGAAGCTCTTCCAAGTCCACGGCTTGCGCGGAACCGACCCGACGGAGCCCCCGGCGAGCGGGCCGTACCCGCACCCGCCGGTCGAACACGAGCCACACGTCCAGAACCTGAGCGATCGGCTGACGAAGCTGGGCCTGCACCCGTTCCACATTCCGAGCGGCCTGCTCCTCAGCGAGAAGTACCGCTCGATGAGTACCTGCATCAAGTGCGACACCTGTGAGGGCTACCCGTGCCTTGTCCACGCCAAGACGGACGCGGAGGTGTCGTGCGTCCGACCGGCGCTGGCCCACAAGAACGTCACGCTCGTCACCGGCGCGAAGGTGCTACGGCTGACGACCGACGCGGCCGGCAAGGCGGTGACGGAGGTGGTCGTGGACCGCGACGGCGAGCCGCTTTCGTTCAAGGGCCACGTCGTCGTCCTGGCGGCGGGGGCGGTCAACTCGGCGAAGGTGCTGCTGCAATCGGCGAGCGACAAGCACCCGAAGGGGCTGGCGAACGGCTCCGATCAGGTCGGCCGGAACGTGATGTTCCAGACCACCGCGGCGGTGACGGCCCTGTCGCGGCAGGCGAACCCAACCGTGTTCCAGAAGACGCTGGCCGTCAACGACTACTACCTCGGGGCCGACGACTTCCCGCACCCGCTCGGCCACATCCAGCTCGCGGGCCGCTCGAAGGTGACGACGCTCCGGCCGGACGCGGCGAACTTCTTCCCCGGCTGGACGCAGGATTTGATCGCCCGTCACGCCCTCGACTTCTGGCTCATCAGCGAAGACCTGCCGGACGCAAAAAACCGCGTGACGCTGACGGCCGACGGCACCGTGAAGCTGGAGTACACGCCGAACAACGCCGAGCCGGCCAAGCGGCTGTTGGCCAAGCTGACGGCCCTGTTGCCGAAGCTCGACTGCCACCCGACGCCGATTCCCGCGGTCAACGGCCGGTCGCCGGCGACCGTCGCCCACCAGGCCGGCACCTGCCGCATGGGCACCGACCCGAAGACCTCCGTCGTGGACGCGAGCGGCAAGGCGCACGACCTCGAAAACCTGTATGTCGTAGACGCGAGCGTCTTCCCGAGCGTGGGGGCGATGAACCCGGCGCTGACCGTCAGCGCCAACGCGCTGCGTGTCGGCGACCGGCTACTCGAACGGTTGCGATAGGCCGTTGCTGGCTGCCGGCCTTAGCCCCGGAGGGGCGGCCGTGGATAGCCAGGGGCGTCAGCCCCTGGACCTGTGACCCCAAACGAAGTCAGCCCCGGAGGGGCGACAGATTCTGCCGCCCCTCCGGGGCTAACACATCAACGCATATCGATTCCAGGGGCTGACGCCCCTGGCTATCCACGGCCGCCCCTCCGGGGCTAAGGCAGAAAGGCCCGCTACCGCTTCTCACGCGATTTCACCGGAATGCCGTCACGGGCTGTCGGAATCCTTCAGCTTCTCCTTCTTGAACACGCTGCGGAACTTGTCGAGCTTGGGCCGGATGACCTTCTGGCAGTACCCTTGTTCGCCGTTCTCGGTGAAGTAGTTCTGGTGGTACTTCTCGGCAGGGTAGAACTCCGTGAAGCCCGTGATCTCGGTGACGACCGGCTTGGAATACGCACCCGATTCGTTGAGCTTCTTCTTGTACGTCTCGGCCAGGTCGCGCTGCTCGTCGGTGTGGTAGAAGACAGCCGAGCGATACTGCGTGCCAACGTCGTTACCTTGCCGGTTAAGCTGTGTCGGGTCGTGGGAATACCAGAACGCTTCCAAGAGATCCGTGAACGATATGACTTTCGGATCGTAGACGATCTGAATGACCTCCGCATGTCCGGTGGTACCGGTACAGACCTGTTGGTAGGTCGGGTCTTTCACGGTGCCACCACTGTAGCCGGACGTGACCCTCTGCACGCCCTTGATCTGCTGGAACACCGCCTCGGTACACCAGAAGCAGCCGTTGCCGAACGTTGCGACCGCCATCCCGTCGGCTGGTGGCAACGGCGGCTCCGCCTGCGTTGGTGGGTCGGGTTGTCGGGCAACCGACGGCATGTCTCGGACTTGATCTCGCCACAATAGGACCATTCCGCCGACCAGTACCGCCAACACGACGGTGGCCCCGATGAGCTTGCTGACCACGGCGTGACCTCCGCGATGGGCTGGCGTTGTTGTACGGGGACATTACCCGTCGATGGCCCGATAGGTGTCGGCGGCCCGTTGTCGGAACGGTACCCAGAAGCCGACGAACCCGCCGACGGCGATCATGAGTTTGACCACCGGGGCGAGGTGCGACAGGTTGCTCAAGTAGAAGGTCAGGCTGCGGTCGTCCCGGAACGGCGCGACGTGGTGGTCGACGAGCAACCCCAGGGCCGTCGCACCGATGCCACTGGCGATCGCCACGAGAATCGAGCGGGGGCGGAAATACCCAGCCCCGAACCCGACCAAGCAGCCGGGCAAGGCGAGGGCGTAAAAGCCTTGCTCGTACGTCCAGACGCACACGATGAAACCGAGGACGCCGCCGGCGATACCGCCGAGGACTGCGAGCAGATTGGCCTTCATTGCGGTCTCCCGGCGTAGGATGCCTCACGGAGCATCGTACGCCGGGTGGGTCGAACCGGCCGCGTCTCGCCATCGCCGGCGCGCCGCGATAGACTGTGCCTCATTGCCCACTCCTCACGTTTCCAGCGAGCCGACGCCATGGCCGACATCGACCGCCTCTGCATCGACACCATCCGCTGCCTCGCCATGGACGCCGTGCAGAAGGCCAACTCCGGCCACCCTGGTACGCCGATGGCCCTGGCCCCCGTCGCCTACGCGCTCTGGCAGGACGTGCTGCGGTACGATCCGGCCGACGCCGCCTGGCCGAACCGCGACCGCTTCATCCTGTCCGTCGGCCACGCCTCGATGCTGCTCTACTCGATCCTGCACCTGGCCGAGGTGAAAAACCTCGACGGTACACCGGCGCTCACCCTCGACGACCTGAAGCAGTTCCGCCAGCTCGGCAGCAAGACGCCGGGGCACCCCGAGTCGCACCTGACGACCGGCGTCGAGACGACGACCGGCCCCTTGGGCCAGGGCGTCGCCAACTCGGTCGGCATGGCCATCGCGTCGAAGTGGCTGGCCACGCACTACAACAAGCCGGGCTTCGAGCTGTTCGACTTCAACGTCTACGCCCTGTGCGGCGACGGCGACATGATGGAGGGCATCTCGTCCGAGGCCGGGTCGCTCGCCGGGCACCTGAAGCTGTCGAACCTGTGCTGGATCTACGACTCGAACCGCATCACCATCGAAGGCTCGACCGACCTCGCGTTCCACGAGGACACAGCGGCCCGGTTCCGCGCCTACGGCTGGAACGTCTTACACTGCCCGGATGCCAACGACTTGCCGGCGCTCAAAAAGGCGTACGAGAACTTCCTGGCGACGACCGATCGACCGACGTTCATTTTGGTCAACAGCCACATCGCCTGGGGCGCGCCCAAGAAGCAGGACACGCACCAGGCCCACGGCGAGCCGCTTGGCGAGGACGAGGTCGCGGCCACCAAGAAGGTCTACGGCTGGCCACCGGACGAGAAGTTCCGCGTCCCGGCCGGCGTCCACGAACGCTTTCGCGAGGGCATCGGTGCGAAGGGCGCGAAGCTCAACGCTGCGTGGAAGGCGAAGTTCGCCGACTACAAGGCAAAGTACCCGGACCTCGCCAAGCAACTCGAATTGATGTGGAAGCGCGAGCTGCCGGAGGGGTGGGACAAGGACCTGCCCACGTTCCCGGCCGACGCGAAGGGCATCGCCAGCCGTGACTCATCGGCCAAAGTCCTGAACGCGCTGGCGAAGAACATCCCCTGGCTGATCGGTGGGGCGGCCGACCTCGCCCCGTCCACGAAGACCCGGCTGACGTTCGACAACGCCGGCGACTTCGAGGCCGGCAACTACGGCGGCCGGAACTTCCACTTCGGCATCCGCGAACACATCATGGCTGCGGCCATCAACGGCATGTCCCTGTGCGGCGTCCGCCCCTACGGCGCGGGCTTTTTGATCTTCAGCGACTACGCCCGGCCGGCGATCCGGCTGTCGTCGATCATGGAGTTGCCGACGATCCACGTGTTCACCCACGACTCGGTCGGCGTCGGCGAGGACGGGCCGACGCACCAGCCGATCGAGCAGTTGCCGTCGCTAAGGGCGATCCCCGGCATGGTCGTCGTCCGCCCCGGCGACGCCAACGAGGTGACGGAGGCGTGGAAGGCCGTCATGAAGCTGACGCACAAGCCGGCCCTGCTGCTGATGTCGCGGCAGGCGCTGGTCACGCTCGATCGGACGAAGTTCGCCCCGGCGGCCGGCGTGGCCAAGGGCGCGTACGTCCTGGCGTGTGCGGCGAAGGACGGCAAGCCGGACGTGATCCTGATCGCCAGCGGCAGCGAGGTGCAACACATCGCCGCGGCCTACGAGAAGCTGGCGGCCGAGGGCGTCAAGGTGCGGGCGGTGAGCATGCCGAGCTGGGAGTTGTTCGAGGCCCAGGACGCAGCGTACCGGGAGAGCGTCCTGCCGGCGGCGGTGACGGCCCGCGTGTCGATCGAGGCGGCGTCGACGTTCGGCTGGGAGCGGTACGTGCCGCCGGGCGGCACCATCCTGGGCATGCACTCGTTCGGCGCGTCGGCCCCGTTCGCGGCGCTGATGAAGAAGTTCGGGCTGACCGCCGACGCCGTATACGAGGCGGCGAAGAAGCTGGTGAAGAAGTAGCCGGGCGAGCCGGCCCGCGTGAGCGGCCGGAGCGACGGCCCCGACGCGTCGCTCCGGCCGCTCACGCGGGCCGGCTCGCCGGAAGCTCGTATGTACGACGCCATCATCCTCGGCACCGGCGGCATGGGGTCGGCCGCGGCGGCGGAACTTGCCCGCCGCGGCCGCCGTGTCCTCGCGCTCGAGTGGTTCCCGCTCGTCCATGCGTTCGGCAGTTCGCACGGTCACACCCGCGTCATCCGCACAGCCTATTACGAGCATCCCGCGTACGTCCCGCTCTGCCGTCGGGCGTTCGATCTTTGGTATGGCCTCGAACAGCGCGTCGGCCGACACCTGCTGACGCCGTGCGATTGCTTGAGCATCGGCCAACCGGACGGTGAACTCGTCGCCGGGGTGCGCCGGGCTGCAGCCGATCATGCACTTGCCATCGACAATCTATCGTCCGACGACATACGTCGCCGGTTTCCGGTATTCCGCTTCAGCGACGAGTACGTCGGTGTCCTGGAACGGGAAGCCGGGTTCCTTTACGTCGAGGATTGTGTTCGCGCCCAGATCGATGACGCCATCGCCCACGGGGCCACCGTCCGCGGTGGCGAGCCGGTGGTGGCGTGGGAAGCGAACGACCGCGGCGTCACGGTTCGCACGGCCGATGCAACATACACGGCCGATCGGCTGGTCGTGACGGCTGGAGCGTGGGCGACGAAGCTGTTGGGGGAATTGGGCGCGAAGCTGAGTGTGATGCGCCAGGTCCTGTTCTGGTTCGCCCCGCCGGACCCGCGGTCGTTCGCCCGCGACCGACTTCCCGTCTATTTAGCCGATACGCCCGAGGGCTGTTTCTACGGCCTACCAGCGATCGACCAACGCGGCCACAAGGTTGCGCGGCACTACGGCGCGCCGGAGTTGCCGAACCCCGACACCGTGCGCCGCGTCGTCGCCGACGCAGACGAGGAACCAGTGCGTGCATTTGTGCGCAACCATCTGCCTGGTGCCAATGGGCCACGGCGCGATGCCACGGTCTGCCTGTACACGCTGTCGCCGGATCGGCACTTCGTCATTGACCGGCACCCGGAGTATTCGACGGTCGCCATCGCCGCCGGGTTTTCGGGCCATGGTTTTAAGTTCGCGCCGGTTGTCGGGGAGATGCTCGCGGACCTGACGGACGGCAAGGAATCGCTTGATCTGTTCTCGATTCATCGCCTGAAATGACAAAGGCCGGCCCTCCGGTGGCCGGCCTTCGTAGCGCCTCAATTGAGGCGCTATATCGCATCTGCTCCTCGTCCGCGCCAGCCGAACAACAGCGACACAACGAACAGGATAAGGAACAGGAAGAATAGGACGCGGGCAAAATCGACGGAGACGCCGGCGATGCCGCCGAATCCGAACGCTCCCGCAATGAGGGCGACGATCAGGAACGCGATGGCCCAACGCAACATGACCGGATACCTCCACGCTCAGTGATTGTTTAGAGCGGGCCGCCAACCCGCGTTGTTTCAACTGTCGCATGGGAAGTGCAAGCGGTGTGCCAAACGACGAGCCAGCCCGCATGAGTGGCCGGAGTCTTCGACGTTGGGAAGACTCCGGCCACTCATGCGGGCTGGCTCGCGGCAGTTCAGAATAGGCTTACTCGAACGCCTTCTTGATCTTCTCCATCAGTTCCTCAAACGTCTTTTTCCATTCGTCCCACTTGTCGCTGGCGATGTCACCGATCTTGGCCATCTGCTCCTTCGCCTGTGTCATCAGAGGTTCGACACTCTTGACCTTCTCTTCGAGCTTAGCCTTTTCGTCACCGGTCGCCTTGGACGCCTTCACCTTCAGTTCGTCGAACTTCTTGCCGAAGTCGGCAAGTGGTCCCTCGAACTTCTTCTTGAACGCCTCCTTCATCTCCGCAATCTTTTCCTTGGTCGCTTCGACCACCTTGCCGCCTGTTTCCTTGACGCTATCGACCATCTTGCCGCTAGTTTCGCCAACCTTCTTCGCTTCCTTCTTCGCCGCCTCGCAGCCGAGCAGGCCGCCGACCAACAAACCGACACTCAAGATGCGCAGCATGATGCATCCTCCTGCCACTGGGCGAGCCACGGAATGTCAACAAAGTGTATTGCATTGCTAGGGTCAAATGGCGACAAAGACAAGCGATACGGAGGGTCAGGCGATGGGTGTTGAACGAATGGTGCCGCTGCGGGCAGAGTCGAACTTGTCGTGGGCGACACTGGTTGCGCGGGCAGGGTTGCCGTTGAAGCTGATGATGATCGACGGGCTACCGGCGCTGCCAGACGAGGAGCCAGCCGACGGTTGGTCCGAGCTGCGGGTCGGAACACCGGCCGGCATGGTCACGTTAAGGCGTACGCCCGACGGCGTAAGCGCCGTCGTCTGGGGGAACGCGGGACCGGATTTGCTGGCAGCACGCGACGCCATCGCGGATGCGGCTCATCGCCGCGTCGGAGCCGGAAGCGTGAGCGACGGTCCCAAGCAACCGGGGCCGTCGCTCACGCTTCCGGCTCCGACAGGGTGCTCGTCTCGCGCTTCCGACGCTTCGCCTTGGCCCGCTCGGACGCCTCCTCGACCGAGTGCGACTGGCAGATTTCCTGGTCCTCCTTGGCGAGCTGAACAAGTTGCGCAAAGTGGCAGTGCAATGCTCTTACCTCGTCTTCGCTCATGTCCTCGATATTGATGAGCCGGTTGCTTGCCCCTTCGATGGCCGCGACCAGTTCGTTGAGCTTGAGGTGAAGCGCCTGCGAGTCCTTGTTCTGCGACCGCTGGATCAGGAAGACCATCAGAAACGTGACGATCGTCGTCCCCGTATTGATAACGAGCTGCCAGGTGTCGAAGTTACTGAACAGCGGGTAGGTGCATACCCAAGCGATGATCGTCAGGATCGCGAGTGCGAATGCCCAGGAGCTTCCGGTCCACTCGGTCGCCTTGCGGGCGAACACTTCGAACAGCCCACCGCGGCGACTGCTCATTGCAAGTTCTCCTCTCATGGATTGCTGGGACGTAAGATGGCCCGGTCGCCCCCGCCGGAGTTGGCTATGCGGGTCACGCACCTAGATCACGTCACCGTAATCGTAACGGACGTCGCGCGCAGTCGAGCGTTCTACCGCGACGTCCTCGGCCTCCGCGAGGTGCCGCCGCCGCACACGTTCGACTTTGTCGCCCTTTGGTTCGACCTGGGTGGCCAATACCTCCATCTGCTGCACAAGCCACAGCCGGATACGATCAGCCCGCGGCACTTCGCCCTGCACGTTGAAGACGTGAAGGCATGGCGGGACCACTGCCGGACGCACGGCCTGGCCGTAGAGGAAACCGTTAGCATTCCGAATGCCGATCGCTTCTTTATCCGCGACCCCGATGGCAATCGGATCGAGCTCATCGAATGGTCCAAGCCCTACGACCCGGCGGCACGGTGACCGATGGAGACACTGCACTTTGCTAGTGGCACGGTCATTTTGGCTGACCGTCTGCTCCCCAGCGGCTCGGTGACGGTCGTCGGCAACCGCATCACGGCCGTCGGTCACGGCCCTCCGTCTGGAACCACGGTCGTCGATCTCAACGGCGGCTACCTCGCGCCTGGTTTCGTGGATTTACACGTCCACGGTGGCGACGGGGCCGATTTCATGGACGGAACCGCCGACGCCTTTCGCACCGCCTGCCGCGCCCACGCCCGGCACGGGACGACTAGCCTGCTACCGACCTCGACCGTCGCCCGGCACGACCAACTGCTGAGCTTTCTACACCTTTGCCGCGAGTTGAAGCACGCGGGGACCGGCGGGGCGCGAATTCTCGGGGCTCACTTCTACGGCCCGTATTTCGGCCCAGATGCCAAGGGTGCTCACCCCGGCGCACACCTTCGATCGCCCGTGCCTGAGGAATACGACCGCTACCTGGAATACGCCGACGCCATCGTCACCGCGACAGTCGCACCGGAGCTTCCCGGCGCGGAAGCATTCGTCCGCGCCTGCCGCGAGCGTGGCATCGTCTGTAACGCCGGCCACTCGCATGCCACCTTTGCCCAGATGGAGGCGGCTGTCGGCTGGGGCGTGCGGCACGTCGATCACCTGTTCTGTGCGATGTCTGACCGGGCCCGACTGCGGCTTACGCAGGGCTTCCCCATGCGCGGCGGTGTGCTAGAAGCGACGCTCTATTTCGACGAACTGACGACCGAGGTGATTTCCGACGGCCATCACCTCGAACGCGACTTGTTGCTATTGGCCTACAAAACGAAGGGTCGCGACCGGCTGGCCCTCGTGACCGACTGCAACCGTGCCCTCGACGTGCCGGACGGACCATCGGTCATGGGGCCGCTCGATGGTGGCGAGCCGATCCAGAAGCGCAATGGCGTCGGCCTGATGCCGGACGGCAAATCGCTCGCGTCGAGCGTCGTCGGAATGGACCATTGCGTGCGGACGTTTTACCGGCGGACCGGAGTACCCCTAAACGATGTGGTGAGGATGGCAAGCTTGACTCCGGCACGCATCGCCGGCCGCGATTCGGAAATCGGGAGCATCGACGTTGGCAAACTAGCAGACTTAGTCGTTCTGACGCCCGAATTGGAAGTGGCTGATGTCTACGCGAGCGGACGCCTAATATGCCGCCAAGGAACCAATCGATGAGGAATCGCCGAACGACGGCCACGAGCGACTGGCGAGAGGTTCTTCGACGACGGTTGCCGCTCTTTGGGCACCGCAACTGGATTGCCGTCGTCGATTCGGCTTATCCGCTCCAGACACGGGCTGGGATCGAGACACTCGCGACTGGGGCTGACCACCTGGAAGTGGTTAGACTCGTGATGGAAGAAATCGGACGGCAGCCTCACGTACGGCCCGCGGTCTATCTCGACGCAGAGTTGCCACTCGTGCCTGAAGCCGATGCGCCTGGGATCGACATCTATCGCGACCGCTTGGCCAAGCAGCTCGCCGAACGACACTCGACTTCCATGCCGCATGCCGAGATCATCGCCCGTCTCGATGCCGCGGGCGCACTATTCGCCGTACTGGTGCTAAAGACGACCCTGGCGATCCCTTACACATCAGTCTTCATCGAGCTGGATTGCGGCTACTGGCCCTCGGAAGCCGAGCAACGGCTTCGCAATGCAGGGCGATCGAAACGCCGACGTACGACGCCGATTAGAAGTTGATCTCGCTACGGAGAAATAGGCCATTCGCCTGAACGTCGGCTCGTGAATCCTTCACCTTTCCGACGTTCCACCACTGATCGAACTGATAGCCGGCTGTAATGCGGTAGCGACCGGTTGGGTGCGATAGCCAGCTCACACCGAGTTGTAGCCCGAGGTAGGGAACAGCCTGGTTGCCGCTTTGCGATAGGTAGCCAACGCCGATTGGGGCGGCCGGATCGCCGACACGCTCGGAAAACTGTTGGTTGATGCGGCCAATCATATCAGCAAAGTCGCCGCGTGCGAAAAGCGCCAGGCCCGTGCCCGGCAACTCGCGAGTCACGTCTAACGCGAGCTGGGGACCGGCTCCTACGAAGTGGTTGGTCGTGTGTTGGCCGAGAATCAACCCAAACGCCTGCGAATCGAAGTAGATCGATGAGAATCGCGCACCGACTTCCCAGCGAATACCCCACAATGCGCCAATCGGGTGCTCGCTACTCGAGTAGTGAATGCCGACTTCGTTCACATCGAGCCGACTGAAAAGAGTGCTGTCGCCGAGCGGGTCGAGGCCGCCGACAACGTCTTGGCCTTCCGAAGCAAGATTGCGATAGGTGATAGCCACGGCACCCCAGTCGCTCGGTAGGCGATAACCGAGCGTGAACTTTGGTGAGAGCGTTCCGTCAAGGCCGGCCGAAGGAACCCGAAGCTGATCGACGAAGATCGGCGGCACAAAGACGGTGCCTCGCAAGTCGTTAGACACGTGGGGAACGACGAGACTGAAGTCGATGCCGCCGTAGAGTCCCGGGCGCGGGCCGGTTGGCATCGTCAACGTCGGCGAATCGACGGGTGGCAAATCCGGATGCGTCAGAACACTTGCTGCGAGCGGCGGTGACACCGGCGGTGGCGGTGGCGGCGGCGGAGGTGGCGGCACGGGTTGGGGTGCAGTGACGGGGGGAAGCGATGCGGGCGGTTCATCCGCCGGAATTGCAGCGACCGTCCCGAGTGCGACCCAGAGCGTAAGCGCGACGCGCATCCTTCCACCCTCGGTGCGGGCGACACGCAACCGGGGTGATACCGGCGATGCCTCAGGACTGCAAGGCGAACCGGAATCGGATTTGACCGGGACGAAAGGCGCTAGCTCGAACGCGCGTGGCCGGCGAGCGCGAGCGCCACGAGCCGTTCACTTCTTCTTGGCAGAGGTTTTTTTCTTGGCGACCGGTTTGGCCTTCGTAGTCGGCTTCTTTTTCGCAAAGATGGCGTCGTAACCATCGGCGAACTTCTTCGTCTCAGCCAGCCCCACGCGAACGATACTCACGGTTGTCCCCTCACTTGATGATGTTCAATGTCCGTTCCCGACTCTTACTTCCACTCGATCAGGAGTAACTCCGTCGTCGTTTGCATGAGCAGGAGCTTGCCATCGGGACTGGCCGCATACGCCAGTCCCCAAGTTCCCGCCGGGCGGTTTGGACCGATGTTGTGTGTCGCTACTTGTTTGCCGGTCAGGTCAAATTCGACCAGCGGCGAATCGACGGTGTGAGTGAAGACCCGCATACTGTCCGACGTGAAGCCGGCGGGTCGCCCCTGGCCACGGCCGTTTGGCTCGAAGAGTGTTGTTTGCAAATCCGTCGCGGCAACCACGGCTGTTGTCGTATTTGTGCCCGAGGAGGATGGTGCCGCGAGGTGTTTACCGTCTGGCGACAGAACGAGCGGCACGAGATCGCTGCTGCACGTCAGCCCCGAAGATTCGCGAAGTATGACCTTGTTAGGTTCGACGGTGAAAGCAGCAAGGCGACCGTCGGAGTTACACCCATAGAGTGCCTTGCCGTCCGGAGCGAGCACGGAACGAGCCGGGGTCTGCAATCCGAAGCCAGCATACAGTGGCACGTTTGTCACATCGAGAACCGTCAGCTCTTCGGTCGGCCAGTCGATCCGGGTGATCGCCTGGACACCCCGCGTGGTACCGACGCCGCGCGAACCACACAGCGCCAGGGCAAAGTCGAGATCCGGTGCCGTCACTGCCGTGTGAAGTCCACCGAGCTGCTTCCGAACCTTCACACGGAGCGTGACCGGATCGATTAGCCACACTTGTTCGAGATCGGGCAACGTCACGATCAGTCCCGCCGTGCATCGGGCCAGTCCCTCGCAGGGCTGCGCGATGTCAAGTGAGCGTACAGCCTTGCGACCATCGGCCGAGATTCGATAGAGGATATTGTCTGCCGAAAGAACGTAGAAGTGCTTCCCATCGCCGGCCCAGCACATCTCGTGATTTCTTGGCATACCTCCTGGGCCGCCGAGAATCACACCACCGGGTGCGCCTGGCGCAAAGCGCCTTTGATTCGGGTCGCGCGGCAGACCCACGACGTGAACCGTCAGACCCGGCAGATCTTCGTCGGTCCCGGCCAGCCACTCGCTCGTTACCCGTGGCTCGGGCGGTGCCGCTTCGCCGCCAGTAATGGCCTCCGGCGCCAGGCCGACGGGTGTACCGTCGGGAGCCACAGTGACAGTAGGCGTCGCGGGAGGCGGCGGCACTGGCATGGTCGCTACAGGAAATGTCTGACGCTGTGACGACAGCATTGCAAAGAAAGCCACCGCCGCGACGCCGCCCAGTAAAAGGAAGCCGCTCACGATCAACGCGACCCACGGCACAGCCGCTGTATACGGCCGCGCCAGGTCATCGTCGTAGTCATCGTCTTGCGGAGGCACGGCTAATGAGGGCACGCGAACGACTGGAACGTCGTGTTCCGCCTCGACTGCGGTCGCCGCAACGGGTGCGTCGATTGCCGGCGCGGTGAACATCTGCCGACAGCCGGGACAACGGACGCCACGGCCCAGCAGAAACTCTGGCACTG
>JAXMAS010000005.1:0-425156 GCA_046350275.1 Gemmataceae bacterium | reverse complement strand
CGGCGTCGTCGGGCACAACTTTGGCCGACGATGTCTTGGGCGACTGCTTGACGACGATGACCTTGCGCGGTGCCGGATGATCGATCCGTTGCGACTCCTTCAGGCGACCGACGTAGTACATGGTTCCGACGATTCCGCCGAGACCGGCCACGGCGACGAATCCGGCAATAACAAGCGGCAGTGCACCGGTCGATTTCGTGCGCCGCCGGCTACGCATGGGCGAGGGTAGTTCGGGGGCATTGGCCGGAACGAAACTCTGCTGACATCGTGGACAGCGCAGGCTACGTCCAACGCCGGCATCGGCCACGCTGCCTTCGGCTCCGCAGTGGGGGCAAACGATGTGAACTGGCACGATGTCTCTCCCACGAGCGAAGCTGTGGCCGGTTGCATCGCCGTGCGTCGCATCAAGCGTTTCGGGAAGTCTCGTGTCGTGGCCAACGCTCGGTTCGAGTGGCGGACCTACTTGTTAAGCGTTGATACCAACACTGGGTGAAGCGGCCCATTCGTCGCGAGACACGGCTTGCGATGCCAATCGTAGGCACCGCCATCGAGACCCGTCACGATGCCCCCCGCTTCGCGTACGAGCACGACGCCGCCGGCGACATCCCAAGCGTTGTTGTCGAAGCCCCAGTAACCATCAAAACGACCAGCCGCGACATACGCCAGGTTGAGCGCCGTCGAGCCGGTCCGCCGCAGCGACTGGGCTTTGTACGATAGCACCTGCCACCAATCGAGCTGATGCGTTTGCCCGACCATATCCGGTGGAAAGCCGGTTGATAGCAGAGCTTCGCCGAGTACCGACGTCGCGCTGGTGCGGAGCGGGAGACCGTTGAGGGTCGCGCCCATCCCTTTCGCCGCGGCGAACATCTCTCGCTGCCGCGGATCGTAAACAACGCCGACAACCAGTTCGCCCGCAATCTCGAGTCCGACCGAAACGCAGTAACACGGCACATCGTGGACGTAATTTGTGGTCCCATCGATCGGATCGACGATCCATGTCGGCGGTGCTCCCGGTGCGGGGCGAGCCTGATTTGGGCCGTCTTCTTCGCCGAGGAAAGCATGGTCGGGGAATTGGCCGAGCAGAAACTCTCGCACCGCTATCTGCGACGCCAGGTCCGCTTCGGTCACGAGATCGGCTCTGCCTTTCTCCCGCGCGCTGAACCGGCCACGCCAGCCTTCGAGAACCTCAGCCCCTTGGAGTGCGGCATTCTGTGCCGCCTGAAGGTAGTCGGTGAACATGTTGCTAAGTTATTGACCCGAGACGACGCGACCGAGGTCACGACGCCACAAGTGGCTTGGCCAAGTCACAGGCAGCTTCGTGCTTGGCATCAATAACGGATACCAGAGGAGCGAAACATCTGGTAGCCTCATATCCGAAGGAGGGACGCCTGATGCGCCGATTCGGCCCTGGACCGGTATTCGTATACGAGTGCATCACCGCGGCTCGGCGCTGGCAACTGTACGCGGTACGCGCCGGTTCCGTGCTGCTATTGTTCGCCGCCGTCGGGTTCATGTGGGCCGAGCGGGCCAATACGAACCTCGGCGTGCGCCTGAGTCTGCGTGACCACGCCGCCATCGGCGAAGCGCTCTTCTACGGCTTTTTCGGCATGCTCTTGGCCCTGGTGCTACTTGCTGCTCCGGCCGCCACGGCCGGGGCCGTCTGCCTCGACAAAGCCCGCGGCAACTTGCTGCATCTGTTCACCACCGACCTGACCAATGGCGAGGTCGTCCTCGGCAAGTTGGCCTCGCGCTTGCTGCCGGTGTTCGGACTTCTGCTCGCGTCGATCCCACTGCTATCGCTGTGCCTGCTGATGGGGGGCATCGATGCCGACGCGATGTACACCGGCTACGCCGTTTCGGCAGGGCTGGCCGTCTTCGGTTGCTCCGTCGCCCTGGCCTTTTCCGTCTGGGGCCGCAAGACGCACGAAGTGCTGATCGCCGGGTACCTCGTCGAGGTGTTGCTGTTACTGGCCTTTCCACTGGCTGTCGGCATTCAGAATGCGTTCAAGGTCGGTCGAATGTCGGACTTTCTGGCCTGGACGAACCCGTACCTGCTCACGTTCGCTCCCTATTCGACGCGCAAGGTGACCGATGGTACCGATGTCGCGCTGTTCCTGGCGTTCACCTTCGGCGTTGCGACCATGCTGACTTTTGCCGCCGTCGCGTCGGTTCGCCGGGTTGCGATCCGCCATTCCTCGGAACCGCAGGGGACGAAGAAACGCCGCATCCGTCGATTTCGCCTGGCGTGGCTCGATTGGCTTGGTCCGCAGCTCGATTGGAATCCCGTGCTGTGGCGCGAATGGCACCGCAGCCGACCCCGAGCGTGGCTGCTTGTGGTGTGGGGAATCTACTACCTGGGATGCCTCGCTGGTACTCTTGCGGTCGTCATCCTTGCCCTGGGACCGAAAGGCGGCTTTGAACCCGGTTTCGGCGCGTTCACGGTCGGCTTGCAAGTCAGCGTCGGACTATTGTTGGCGAGCGTGTCGGCGGTGACGGCCCTCTCCGAAGAGCGCAGCCGCGGTAGCCTCGATTTGCTGATGACGACGACATTGACGACACCACAGATCGTCTTCGGCAAATGGCTCGGCTCCTACCGGGCGATTCCACTCCTCGCGGTCCTGCCGTGCGTCACTGTGCTCGTCCAGGCGTGCCGGTCACTCGATCCGGTGAGGTTTCTCGGCGGGCCGATCGTCGCCGCGTTCGTCCTCGCGGCCGGGGCGGCAGTCACGAGTCTGGGGCTGCTGCTGGCGACGTGGATTGCCCGTCCGGGCCGGGCAATCGCCGTTGGCGTCGTTGCTTATGTTGGCGTGACGGTCGGCACGTTAGTGTTTCTCACGGTTGTCCGCCTGGATCACAACGCCCTTCAGATGGTCGGTACGGTCAGCCCGTTTTACGGTCCGGGCGAAGTGTCCTTCGAGGCGGGTCAGCCAAACCACGACCTCCGCGGGTTCGCGTCTGTGCCCTTCTGGATCGCGTTCTACGCAGCCGCTGCCGCAATGGTCTATTTCTGTGTGCGCCAGACGTTCGACTACCGCCTCGGCCGTGTGACAGGCCGCGCGCGGCCATTGAGGTACATTCACGTACCGACCGTTCGCGCGGCACCTGCGATGCCCAGTGACCGGCAGTTCGATCCGTCTCCCGTCGAGTGACATCAACCCGTTACGGTTTTCGCGTTCCGGCCTCGATCACCCTGCCGAGGTACTCCATCACCTTCGGATCGTATCCGTGCCGAGCGGCGAGTTTGTCGCCTTGCTCCGTCCACATCCGCGTCAGCGATTGCGCGATGCCCGCGTCGCCGCCGGTGAATGCGTTGACTAGATCCTGGCGGCGCTTCTCTAAAGCTTGCACGCGCGGATCGGAAGGGTCGGTCCCCTTCTCCATCTCGGTGGTGAGCTGTGCGAATAGGTCCGCCCAGTCGTTTTGGCCTTGCTTGATGGCGGCCTCGCCGGCTGGGCCGGCTTCCTCACGACGTTTGCGAAGCGCCTCCAATTGCTCGGGCGTGTAGTAGGTCTCGATCATGCTCATCTCCTCAATTGTCTGCAACAGTTCGTCGGCAGAGACCTCCCCTGCCGGGCGGAAGCGTTCTGCAAGCGCTTCGAGCCGCTCGCATAACCTTCGCTGCAAGTCGATCTGTTCCCGCAACCGCGCCACATTAAGCTGGATGACTTCCAGCGCCGAGAAGCCGGGCCGGTGCAAGCAATCGCGAATTTCGTCCAGTGAGAACCCAAGTTGCCGCAGCGACACCACTTGCTGCAACCGGGCAACGTCGGCCGCTGTGTAAAGGCGGTGGCCCGATTCGGTGTGTAGCGACGGCCGGAGCAGGCCGATCTCGTCGTAGTGATGGAGCGTCCGGACGGTGAGGCCCGTCCGCCGGGCCAGCTCACCAACCTTTAGCGCCTCAAACGGCACGGCCATCCCTCCGACCAACGCCACGGAATCAATGGCGACGACTCAAAGATACGGCCTCACGCGACGTGAGGTTCAAGGGCGATTTGCAGAAAAATGTGAAAAAATGTTGCGCTGTCGGCTTCGCGGAGAATCCTACGCCCGATGCTCGACCGTATCAAACCACCGGCAATAATCGGCGTGGCGTTTGATGCGTAGGCCCTGGGCGCTCCGCCGAGTACGAATGGCGCGAGATGCTCGCCGTGATGGCCGAAGCTGCTCCGGTGTCATTGACGTGCGGCGGGGTTACCCCCGCCGCACACTTGCGAGTGGTACTACCGCCGTCGGGCATCACGGTGGCGAGAAGCAGACGGAGAACTCAAGACCGTGACATCGGCGACCGTCGGCACGTGCCGAATGCCTGCCGCCAGGGAATCTCCCATCACGCCCTGATCTTCGTGCTCCAACCCGACGACGTGGCCGAGTTCATGGGCGACGACTGAAACCAGGTCCATCCGGTCGTGGACACCCTTGTCCGGCGTGCGAAACTCGGAATCATCCAGCGGAGTTGGATCCACGAACCAACCGTGGCCGGCCGCGTCGTCGTCGATGCGGATGCCGTGCATGGCCGGATCAGCGAGGCCGAGATAGGTGCCGCCGAGGTTCTCGATTGTGATCGTGGTGTGACGCATAACGTCGAGTCGCGCTGCGTCGAGACCCACGGCGGCCCAGCGGTCGATGGCGGCCAGGAAAATGGGCTTCAGATCGGCGCCAGTCAGCGGGGCAATTGTCGGGCCGACGAAGGCACCGCCAGCGGCTACGAGCGGAGAGCCATTGCGGTGGATGACGATGCTTCCACCACCTAAAGCTGTCGTCGGATTAACGCCGTCGGCTGCTCCCCGCATGTTGTCGTAAACCACGCCGTTGGCCTGGATCTGATCCCAGATCTTGATGCGGAACTTATCCACGCCTCCGCCACCGTCAACCTTGCCGTCCCAGGCCGTCAGCTCGATACCGTAACTGCCGGCCCCATTGACTGTGCCCGTGCCACGAAAACGGGCCTTGGCACCGGAGACCACGAGCCATTCGTAGGTCGTGCTCTTGAAATTGAAGTTCCCAGCCTTGAACTGGAACTCGGTGTTCCCGGTCGGCACGCTGTTCCCATTCTGGTAGCGCAACTCGAAGGAAAAGTTGGCCTTGCCGGTCAAAGACGGATTGGCCGCATAGGCCCCGGCGGGCGAGTTGATCCAGCCGCCGCCGGTGATGAACCCGGCGGCGGCATCGTACGTCACCACAGTCTGACGAATGGACTGGTGCGACGCACCGTCCTTGTCGGTTACGGTGAGCGTGACAGTGCGGACCCCGGCCGACGTGTAGGCGTGCGTGCCTCGGACGGTGCCGGCGCCGCCGGATTCTATGACCGTGCCGGCCGACAAAGTCCCATCACCCCAATCCCAGACGGCCGTGTGAGTGTCCGTCGTGCCAGCGTCCGTGAAGGCCGCACTCACGTTGATTGCGGTATTGACCGCATTCGGTCCCACCGACCCCGTGATCGCGCCGGCGACTGGCGCGACATTGGTGATTGCGACCGTCGCCGAAGCAATGTTGGAAACTGCTCCTGCATCGTTGATGGCCCGCAGGCGGACGACCGCCGAGCCAGGTCCGTCGAGACCCGCGGCCGAAAAAGTCGGCTGAATGCCGACCTCGTCGCCCCGCGCAGCCGTCGCTCCCGTTTCGCCGAACACGCCGTCGCCGTCCCGGTCCCATTGATAAGTGAGGGGCGGGTTGGGTTGGGCGCCATCGGACGTACGCGTGGCGTCGAGTTGCAGGCTGCTTCCTTCGGCGACGGTGTACGGGCCGCCCGCGTCGGCGGTCGGCGGAGTTGCCGGCAGAACCGTGACGTCGAAGCGTTCGGTTCGGCTGTGCCCAGCGGCGTCGGTCGCGGTACTGGTCACGGTGGTGACGCCGATGGGGAAGACGCTGCCCGAACTGGGGGTCGAAACCACCGACACGGGCTGACCGGCCAGGTCTGTGGCCGTGACCGTGAAGCTGACTGCGGCCCCGCCAGGGCTGGTGGCTTGCGTGAGAACTTGCGCAGGGAAACTGAGCACCGGGGGCGTTGCCGACGCCGCGACCTGGGTCGCGTGCGCGGCATGGACCGATACGCTGGCCGGTTCGGTCTTCCACGCAACCTGCCGGCGCGGCTCCCTATTCGAGACTTTGCGTGCGATGTCCCACAGTCACCGCGGCGTTCATTGAGCGATGCCGTTTAGAGCGGCCCGCACAGTGAACGGCTGCTGCCCCGTAGCGACCCCGGGAGCCGCGATCGTGAGCAAGCGCGGGAGCGTCCCGCGCTCGCTCACGGCTCCCTACGACGCGACCGTTACTTGAACGGCGCGATAGACTCCCGATTGTCGCCACGTACTCAGTGCGACGTCCGGCCGCCGGACGGCTCATGGTAGCGCAAGAATTGGCAGAAAATGTCAGCGGCGGTGGGTATCGGCTGCGACCTTTAGCCGAAGTGGCTGCCACGCGAGGGCCGCGGAGGTACAATCGCCCCGACTCGAATGGCTGGTTCTCCCCGCCGGTCGGAGCGATATGTCATGCACGTACGACCTCGCAAGTTGGCCATCGCGGCCTCCGCGATTCTGGCCGCCCTCATCCTTGCCATCGGCCCGAGTGGGCCGGCCCAGACCGCCGGCGATATTCGCGATCTCAAGCTCGGGGATTGGCAGCCCAAGTCGATGATGGTCACCAAGACCACTGTCGTCGAAAAGCCGCGGTTCCCGGTCGTTGACATCCACAACCACCTCGGCGGCGGCAAGGAGCGACTGACGCCCGAGGCGGTGAAACGGTACCTCACCGAATTGGACGAGGCCGGCGTGAAGACGGTCGTCAACCTTGACGGCGGCTGGGGCGACCGGCTCAAGGAAACACTGGCCGCCCTCGACGAGACGTACCCCGGCCGATTCCTCACGTTCGCCCTCGTCAACTTCGACGGCATCGACTCCCCGGACTGGACCGACCGGGAGGTAAAGCGGCTCGAAGAGGGCTTCAAGGCTGGGGCCAAGGGGCTGAAGTTCCACAAGACATTCGGCCTGCGCTACCGCTATAAGGATGGCAAGCTCGTTACCATCGACGACCCGAAGCTCGACCCGATCTGGGAGCTATGCGGCAAGTACAATCGGCCTGTCGTCATCCATATCGCCGACCCGGCGGCGTTCTTCACACCGCTCGACCGCTTCAACGAGCGCTGGCACGAGCTTAACAAGAATCCGAACTGGCTCTTCTACGGTGGCGACAATCCGAAACGGCAGGACCTGCTCGACCAGCTCCATCGCGTGATCGCCCGGCATCCCAAGACGACCATCGTCAACACGCACTTCGGGAACAACGCCGAGGACCTCGCGTCCGTCGGCGAGAAGCTCGACAAGTACCCGAATATGTACGTGGACATCGACGCCCGCATCTCCGAACTCGGCCGGCAGCCGTACACCGCTCGCAAGTTCTTCCTCAAGTACCAGGACCGGATCATGTTCGGCACCGATACAACGCCGCGGCGAGACGCGTATCGCACCTACTACCGCTTCCTGGAAACGGACGATGAGTACTTCGATTCGTCACCAAGCCACCACCGCCAAGGGTTCTGGAACATCTACGGCATCTACCTGCCGGATGACGTTCTCCAGAAGGTCTATCACAAGAACGCCGAGCGTGTGATGTACGGTCTGAAGGGCGAAGCTGCATCAGCACCAAACAAGCGCGAGCTGAACGTCCGTGCGACAGACGATTTCCAGGTGACGGGCGACGGAAGCAATGAGGCGTGGGCTAAAGCGGAGTGGCAACCGCTCACCAAACGCAACGACGTGGGCAAGCCCCACGAAACCAAGATCAAAGTCCTCTACTCCAAAACGGGCCTCTACATCCTGATGAATGCCGTGGACGAAAAGATCACGGCCACGATGACCGAGGACTTCCAGAACCTGTGGACCGAAGACGTGTTCGAAGCGTTTCTTTGGCCGGACGAACGCGACCCGATTTACTTCGAGTACGAGATTTCGCCGCTCGGCACCGAGTTGCCGATCGTCGTCCCAAACCTCGACGGCAAGATCCTCGGTTGGCGGCCGTGGCACTACGATGGCGCACGCAAGACGCGCAAGGCCACGTCAGCCGTTGGTGGGCCGCTCAAATCCGGCGCGACGGTGACGGGTTGGAAGGCCGAGGTGTTCATCCCCTACGCTTTGTTGACACCGCTACGCAATGTGCCGCCGAAGCCCGGCACCCGTTGGCGGGCAAACTTTTATCGCATGGACTACGACAGCGGCAAGGCGGCAAGTTGGGACTGGGTCCGCGTCGGGCCGAGCTTTCATGAGTTCCAGAAGTTCGGCACGCTGGTGTTTGAATGAGCCATCTTCACCCGACTGAGACGGACGCCTCACACCTGACCCGTGGCCTGGGGTTCTGGCAGGCCACGGCCATCAACATTACGCAGATCGTTGGGGCCGGCGTGTTCGCCACGGTCCCGCTGATTCTCGGAGTGTTGCCTGGCGCGTACGGATTGCTCGCGTGGCTCGTGGCCGGCGTACTGATCCTTTGCGATGGCATGATCTGGGGCGAACTCGGCGCGGCGCTCCCCTCGGCCGGCGGCTCATACCATTTCTTGCTCGAAAGCTACGGCCGCTCGACCTGGGGCCGATTGATGGCGTTCCTGTTCGTTTGGCAAATCCTGATCAGCGGCCCCCTCGAAGTCGGCTCGGGGCTGGTGGCCGCCGCGCAGTTCTCGACTGCGATCAGTCCGGGCTTCAAGTCGTTTGACGAGGCGCACACACAGGCCTTTTCCATCGAAATCGGCGAAGGGCAGAGCCTGGGCCTGTCGGTTGGCCCATCGCGTCTATTCGGGTTCGCGATGGGCGTGCTGATCCTGGTACTCCTGTACCGGCACGTCGCAGCGCTCGGCCGACTGAGCATTCTCTTCCTCGTCGGGGTGTTAGCCGTCATTGGGTGGGTGTTGCTCGAAGGGGCACTACGATTCGACCCGGCGCTGGCGTTTGCCCTACCGTCGGATGCGGAGCAACCTGAACGGTTCGGCAAAGCGCTCGGCGCGGGAATGGGTCTCGCGATCTATTCTTACCTCGGCTACTACAACGTGTGCTATCTCGGCAGCGAAGTCCGCGACCCGGCCCGAACGATCCCGCGGTCGATTCTGGTGAGCGCGCTCGTCGTCGTGGTGCTGTTCGTCCTCGTCCAACTCGCGATCACCGGCGTCGTGCCGTGGCAGGAAGCGGTCCAGGCAAAGGACAACCTGACCGCCGAGTTCATGACGCGCATCCACGGACCTTGGGCGGCGTCCGTTGTGACGGCGTGTCTGATCGGCAGTTGCTTTGCCTCGTGTTTCTCGGGCACGCTCGGCTACTCGCGCGTCCCATTCGCGGCGGCGCGAGAGGGGCACTTCTTCCGCTGGTTCGCGGCTGTGCATCCGACCCACCGCATCCCGCACAGGTCGCTGCTGCTGATCGGCGGGCTGGTACTGTTCTGGAGTTTCTTTAGCCTCGACACGATCATCACGGCCCTGATCGCGACGCGGATCCTCGAACAGTTCGTCGCGCAAGTGTTCGCTGTGGTGCTACTGCGTCGCTTGCAACCGGATCGCCCGCGCCCGTGGCGGATGTGGCTGTACCCGCTGCCGTGCGTCGTTGCCCTGGTCGGCTGGCTATTCGTTTACGCGACGACGGGGCCGCTCTTCATCGGCATCGGGGCCGGGACGCTCTTGATTGGGCTGGTCGTGTTCTTCGTGTGGGCGAAGCGGCAGGGCCAATGGCCGTTCGCACCAGCTTCGAGCCGACCCTAGCGTCCGCGGCCGAGGTAGTCGCCGATATCGCGGGCCGCTTGCGGGGGCACCAGATCAGCGGCGGACTTGCCGTTCGCCAACTCGAACGCGACGCCGAGCGGTTGCCGACCCGGCCGCGAGTTGCGGGTGTGCGGTCCGTAGCCCCAATGATCGCCGACGGCCACGACATCGAAACGGTCGATCGCTTTTTTGGCCCGATCGAACTCGAGATAGCCCAAGAGCCGGACATCGAACCCGCGCTCGGCCTTGGCTGCGTCCGCGTCGGTCGCCAATATCGTCGTGCCGTCGAGCCGCAGGCGAATCCCAGCCGATGTGACATCCACCACCGTCAGCGTGAGGTTCTGCTCGCGAATGTCCTCGCGCCGCCACATCGGCGGCTCGCCGCGGGTGTTGTCGGTCAAGTGAAAGCGGAGCATGCGCTCGGCGACGGCTCGCGGCAGCGGAAATCGATCGCCGGCCTTCGCGTCCGAAGGAGTCATTGCTGTCACGTCGGCCGCGGTCAGCCAGACATGATCGCGGGCCGCCTTGTCCCCGCCGGGCGTCGCGCAGGTGCCCTTGCAGAACCCATCGGCGTCGCGGTCCAAAATGCGGGTCGAGACGCGAACGATCGACCCGCCGACCGGCGGCATGCGCGTGAAGTTCGGATCGGTCTTTGGCCCATCCTCGACGTTTACCGCGCCGGGCTTGCGACGATCCTCCGGCACCCGCTTCCAGTCGCGGAGCGCCTGACGGAGCGTATCTCGCATCACATTCGGGGCCTGTCCGGCATTCTTGTAAGCGAGCAGCGTACCGTCGGCGGTGAAGCAGTAGATGCCCTGCCGCGTGTCGCCGCCAATGCCCTTGCGCGGTCCCTGGTCGGCGACCGAGCGGAAGAATTTGCCTTCAGCGTCGTCGCGCCGACGTTGATACCAGTCGTCGGCCGCGATGGGAACGTAGTCCTCGGTCGCCATGCGGATGATTTCGGCGTCAGAGAAAGCGAGCGCACGGCCCGCAACTCCGTTGTTTCAGGTACACCCGAGCGGGTGCCCGTCCATCTCCCACAGCAGGATCGGCTTGCCCTCACGGGCCGCCAATTTGCGGGCTTGCCATAAATCGGTCAGCCAGGGGATCGTCGCCCAACGGTCTTCGTCCTGACCGGGTTTGATGATCGCTTGCAGCTTGGCAAACTGCTCCGGCTTGATCGGCTCGGCCGTGCGGCTAAGTTGCGGCGTTCCGAGAAGAGCGAGAGCGAGCAGTAGGAACCGGCGGCGGGTGATCATCACGGTCTCCAGCGGCGGAGTGTCGAGTCTGCCGCCATTCTCGACCGCACGGTCGGGGTTGTCAATCGCTTGCACCGCGTGGATCGGCCATTCGCATTCGGCGAGCGTCGAGGCGTCAGCCCGACGTGCATCTCAGCACGTCGGGCTGACGCCCTCGACGCTCCAAAGCGGAAAGACAGTCCTCGCCGTTGACGGCCGGCACCGCTCCGCCGATGCTATCGCGTACCCACACCTGGAGCCTCTCCCATGCCACGAACCCGGATTGCCGCGATCGGACTCATCGCTCTCTTTGCCAGCACGACATCCGCCGCGCCGCCGTATGCGGCGGAACTCGTCTTCCCTCTACACCCGAAGCACAACCACGCTCCCGGCATCGCCGAGTGCCCCAACGGCGACCTGATCGTCTCGTGGTATCGCGGCAGTGGCGAACGCACCGCTGACGATGTGGCCGTGTACGGTGCACGCCGTCGAAAGGGCAGCGACAAGTGGAGTGACGCATTCCTACTCGCCGATACGCCCGGCTTCCCTGACTGCAACACCGCCCTGCACGTCGATGCCCAGAATCGCCTGTGGCTCTTCTGGCCGACGATCATCGACAACAACTGGAGTTCGTGTCAGACGAACTATCGCATCGCGTCGAAGTTCGACGGCGACGGCGCACCGACGTGGGATTGGCAGGGCATCATGTTCCTGAAGCCGATCGATTTCGAGGCGACCATGCTCCGTGGTCTCGAAGAGCGGGCGAAGCAGTTCCCCGATGCGCTGAAAGGCAGCCCGGAGATGATCGCCAAGCTCAAAGAGAAGATCGGCGACAAGCTGCTGAGCCGGCTCGGCTGGCAACCGCGATGCAAACCCACGGTGCTGCCGTCCGGTCGCATCCTCCTGCCACTCTACTCCGACACGTTCTCGGTTTCGCTGATGGCGATCAGTGACGACAACGGCAAGACCTGGTTCGCCAGTCGCCCGCTCGCCGGGTACGGCAACATCCAGCCGGCCGTGCTGCGACGCAACGATGGCTCGCTCGTCGCCTATATGCGCGAGAATGGGCCTATCAAGAAAGTCCGCGTCGCCGAGTCGAAGGACGATGGCCTGACGTGGGGACCGATCGGAGCATGCGATCTGCCGAACCCTGGCTCCGGCCTCGACGCCGTGCGGCTCGCGAACGGCCATTGGCTCATCGTGTACAACGACACGATCAGCGGCCGCAGCAGCTTGGCTCTGTCGATCTCCGACGACGAGGGCCGAACGTGGAAGTGGACCCGTCACCTGGAGAAGAGCGACACCGGCCGTTACCACTACCCAGCCATCATCCAGGGCCGCGATGGCACGATCCACGCCGTGTACAGCTACTTCGTCACCGGCGGCAAGAGCATGAAGCACGCGGCGTTCACGGAAGAATGGGTACGGCAAGGCGACGGGCCATGATGGATTGGCGGTACGGCCGTCACTCCGGCTCCACCGTTCGCAATAATCGCGACATCGGCCATCGCTCGCGTTGACGCACGACTTGGTTCGCGCTCACCGCCCCGCCTGACGGTCCCGCGCCCGGATCGGAGGCAGCACGCACACCAGGCACCAGCGGCCCCGGTTGGCCGTCGCCCGCCTGGTCGCGCGCCCCACGCCGCGACCCAGTCGCGCCACGGCACCGCCCGGTCTCCGAACAATAGCCGTCTTGCTTCCAGCGTCGGCAGGCTGCACGCGGGTTGCCCTGCCATGACCTGCGGGTGAAGCACCGGTGTCTCGGTCAGGTCATAGGCGACTTCCACGTCATCGGTCGGCCAAACGATGAGTCGGCCATTGGCGATGTCGTAAGACGGAGCGACCGGCGTGAAGCTCGCGTCGATCTGCTCGCCGACAAGATCGACGCCCGCAACCTTGTAGAAGCCAGACAGCCGCACAGCGACAACACTTCCGCCTCGCGCACGGACAGCTTGGCGAGCCAACCGGTCCGCAACGCGTGCCAGCAACCGGCCGGACTGCTCCTCGAACGCCAGCTCGAATGGCCCATCACCGAGTGCTGGGCACGCCAGAACCAGGCGAATACGGACGGAGCCGGCTTCGACTGCGGCGAGCTGGAGAGGGCCGACCGACCAGTTCCGGCTGCCGTTGACGGTCGCCAGCAGATCGCGTTCGGCGAAGTGGCGTACGGCCTCCTCAATGTGGTGAAGTTCCGCGTGTAGCTTGCGGGCCGGCTTCCAATCGCCACTGCGAACGGCCCGGCGTTCGGCTTTGCGCACCTTGGCGTAGAGCTTCGGCAGCGTACCGGCATGGAAGCCGGGACGCAGCAGTTGCGGCAAAGCCTCGCCGTGGTGGCCAACCGCGACCGGACCAAGGTTCTCGGGCCGATTCGCGGCGTACAAACGCCAATTCTCTTTGAGCTCCCACACGAGAAACCCAGCCGCTCCGGGCAAGGCGTGCAGTGCGAGGAATGCCAGGGCATACGCAATCGGCTTGCCCAGGAATAGAAGCGGAATCGCCATCAATTCGGTCAGCGGAATCCAGAACGGGACCAGCAGCTTCGCCGCGACGGTAACGGCCGGGAAGTGCTTGAGCGGATTGACCGTTGGCTCAAGGAACACGTTAACGTAGAGACGAACGACGTATGCGATCAGGAACCAGACGAATCCGAAGACGGTCTTGGCTACGAGCGCGGCGCGGCCTTCGCCGCCGCGGAAGCGCAGCCATTCGTCCACGGCGTACAGGGCACGGTCGAGTGCTTCGAGAGCTGTCTTGAACGCATCCACGAAGAGGCGGGCCAGGCCAGGCACAACGGTACGCACATAGTCCCACGGCCGCACTGTCCAGTCGGCGACGGCGTCTTGCACGGCCCGCCCCCAGCGCGAATCGAGCAATCGGCGAATCACCGGCAGGCGCAGTGCCGCGGACGGCAGATCGATGAATACAGCGAACAATCCCTTCCCGATGGCTCGGAAGCCCTCGACGACGGTGTGTCGGAACGTGGGCCAATGGAGCAGCATGAGATAGAAGACCGTGAGTATGCCGACCGCTGTCGCCAGGCCCGTTCGCGTCAGATGGTGCGGCAGCCGGACAATATGCAGCATCTCCTGCGCGAAGACGATGGTCGCGTACGCCCCGCCAACGGGCAGCGCGACGTAGCGAACGAACAGTCGACCGGGGTGCGTACCAAATGCCACGGCACTTCCCCGCTGGAGCCAACGCAGGTAGACTTCGCCGCGCCGATATACGCCCGGGAGTTGCCCTGCCAGTTCCCGGTTGGCCCGGAGCAGTGGATCGCCAACGACCAGTTCAACCGGGTCGGCGAGGTCCGGCAACTTCAGACCGTTGCGTGCCAGGGCATCGCGCAGGTCGCCGAGCTTCAGGAAACCGCGTTCCGCAATGAGATCGAGCAGCTCTTCGACGACCTTATCGCGGGCGACGCGTTCGGGGAAATTGTGCGGCCGTAGCCCTACGCCACTCAGGGCGTCGGACAGCTGCGGGCGGAAGCAGTCGCGCAACCGTTCTTCCGTGTGGTGCAGTGCCTTGCGCAACAGGTCGGCGAGTGCGCGTCGCACATCAGCAGCGAGTCGAACGGCCGGCAACCGATCCGACGCACTCCGCAGGTGTTTCACCGCGAGGACGAGCGGCTGATTCGGTAGCGGGCGGACGAGCGGCCGGCGGAAGCCCGAATACGCCCACTCCATGAGGTCGGGCAAGAAGACCGGGCGTTCGTGGTCGATGCAGACTTTTTGCAGGTCGTAAAGCAGACGGGCCTCGGCGGGCCAGGTGCCTTCAGCCGCAGGGGATAGGAGCGCGGTGAGTGCCGTTCGCCACGCCAGGGCATCGGCGTCGCTTAGTTGTAAGGCTGGTCGCAGGCGGTCGACGAGATGGTCCAGTTCCTGTGCGGCACGAACGGCGTCGTTGGCCTGTGCGCAGTCGATTGCGGCTCGAACGTTGTTGCCGACGCCGGATGCCGCCGCAGCGCGTGCCAGCAAGTCCTCCGTAGCGCCGCGACCTGCGTCGTGCGTCGGTGCTGGTCGCGTGAGCGACGACCCTTTGTGCGAATGGCCGTCGCTTACGCTTCCGGCTCCGATGGACGACGGGGTAGAGTCGAGTTCGTCCACGGCGAAGGTTGGGTCGGGCGCACCCGCAAGCCGGCACGCGGCAAACAGTTGGTCGGCATCGACATCCTCGGCCAACAACCGGTCAATGGGTTCAAAGTCCTCGATCGATGGGAAGTAGTGCGGCACGAGCGGCCTGGCAAAGTAACGCAGTTCCAAGTAGAAGGCAGCGAACTCTTCGTAGGCGGCGCGGTCGTCGCGCGGCGGTAGCAGCAGCCGTTCCTCGCGCAGGACAGTACGAATCTCGTCAAACTCGGCCTGGCCAATTCGCCGCACGCGCTCGCGGACGGCGGCATCCGTCAGCGCGATCTCGGCAATCGCCCGGTGAATGCGAAGATGGAACAGGAGCCGCCAATACTTGACGAGTGTCAATTCGCCGATTGCCTCCGTTTGCGGGGCGGCCAGCAGCAAGACAAGTGGCGGCAGGTCACGCTTCGGCGCGAGCCCGAGTTCATCGCGCGTCACGAGGGCTAGCAAAGCGTCGCGGCCAATGACGTAGCCCTTGCGATGCGGCACGCGGAGGATCATGCCCGGCAACCCGCGGTCCCGCTTGATGATGCTACGTACGAGCGGCGGCGGTACGAGCAATGCGGCCGGTTCCACGGCTTCCAGAAGCCGGCTCAGCGTAGCGAGGTCGAGTCGCGGTTCGACAGGATGGGGCATCGGTGGTGGCCCTTGCGGCGCGTCACTACCGTTACAGTTGGCTCCGTTGCAGCGCAAAGGCGGCGCATGAGCCAGGGGCAACGCGACAACCAAATACGTACACTTTCCTGCGACTCGGGTCTACGATGTCCCCACCCGACCGATTCAACGACGAGCACCATCACGATGAACTCCTCGGCCTACTTGCTCGCGCTTACACTCGCAATCACCCCCGCCCAAGACCCGACCGAGAAGGGAGCGACCGACGGCCCGCGCCGCAGCCACCCGGCCACAAGTCTTCGCCTGCGCTCGCTCGGCCCGGCGCTCATGTCAGGCCGCGTCGCCGGCTTCGCGGTGCACCCCGATAACCGGAGTCGATACTTCGCCGCGGTCGCCTCCGGCGGCGTCTGGAAGACGGAAAACGCGGGCGTCACCTGGACGCCGGTCTTCGACAACGAAGGTTCGTACTCCATCGGGTGCATTACGATGGACCCGAAGAATCCGAACGTGATCTGGGTCGGCACCGGCGAGAACAACAGCCAGCGCAGCGTTGGCTACGGTGATGGAGTGTACAAGTCGGTGGATGGCGGCCGATCGTGGACCAATGTCGGCCTCAGGAACTCCGAACACATCGCCAAGATCGTGATCGACGCGCGCGACTCCGACACCGTGTACGTCGCCGCCCAAGGTCCGCTCTGGGGGCCGGGCGGTGACCGCGGGTTGTACCGCACGATCGACGGCGGCAAGACATGGGCGAAAATCCTCTCCGCCCCGGGCGAAGACACCGGCGTCACCGACATCGTGCAGGATCCGTTGCATCCCGACACGCTGCTCGCCGCAACCTACCAGCGCCGACGGCACGTCTTCACGCTCGTCAATGGTGGTCCCGAGTGTGCCATTCACCGTAGCACCGATGGCGGCAAAACGTGGACGAAACTCCGCTCCGGCCTGCCGCCCGCGGAACTCGGCCGCATCGGCCTCGCCATCGCCCCGTCGGAGCCGGACACGATCTACGCCGTCATCGAAGCGGCCGAGAAACAAGGCGGCATCTTCCGCTCGAAGGACCGTGGCATCACCTGGGAGAAGCGCAATCCATTCGACCAGCAGGCCCAGTATTACGCCCACATCGTCGTCGATCCGAAGAATGCCGAGCGCATCTATGTCATGAACGTCAACATCCAGGTGTCCGACGACGGGGGCCGGACTCTGCGATCGCTGCCCGGCCGCTGGGTCCACGTCGATTATCACGAGATTTGGATCGACCCCAAGAACCCGGACTACTACCTCGTCGGCAACGACGGCGGCATCTACGAGAGCTTTGACCGGGCCGCGAACTGGCGACACGTCGCCAACCTGCCGGTCACCCAGTTCTATGACGTGACCTGCGAGCAGACCGACACGCCGTTCTACAAGGTGTACGGCGGCACGCAGGACAACAACACTCTCGGCGGTCCAGCCGCGAACATGAGTAACCACGGCATCGCCAATGCTGATTGGACCGTCATCGTCGGCGGCGACGGATTCCACTGCAAAGTGGACCCGCAGGACCCAGACACGGTGTACGCCGAGTTCCAGTACGGCGGGTTGGTGCGGTACAGTTGGAAGTCCGGCCAGCGCGTCTCGATTCAGCCGCAACCGGGGGCCGGCGAGCCGCCGCTGCGGTGGAACTGGGACTCGCCGCTGATGATCAGCCCGCACGCGCACACGCGCGTTTACTTCGCGGCCAACAAACTGTTCCGCAGCGACGACCGCGGCGATTCGTGGACGGCGATCTCCGGCGACCTGACCCGTCAGCTCGACCGCGACAAGCTGCCCGTCATGGGAAAGATTCAGTCGCCGGACGCCGTGTCGAAGCACGTCTCCACGTCGTTCTTCGGCAACATCACCGCCCTAGCCGAGTCGCCGAAGATGGAAGGGCTGATCTATGCCGGAACCGACGACGGGTTGATCCAGGTCACCGAGGACGGCGGCAAGAACTGGCGCAAGATGGACCTGTTCCCCGGCGTGCCGGATGGCACCTACGTCGCACGTCTCCTGGCCTCGCAACACGACGCGAACACTGTCTATGCCGCGTTCGATAACCACAAAAACGGGGATTTCGCCCCCTACTTGCTCAAGAGTACCGATGCGGCCAAGACGTGGACGAAGGTGGCCGGCGACCTGCCGTCGCGCGGCACCGTCTATGCGATTGCCGAAGACCACGTGAACCCGAAGCTGCTGTTTGCGGGTACCGAGTTCGCACTGTATTTCACCATCGACGGTGGGCAGAAATGGCACCGCCTCAGGAGCGGCTTGCCGACCATCGCGGTTAGGGACCTGGCCATCCAGAAGGCGATGAACGACCTGCTCGTCGGCACATTCGGCCGCGGGTTCTACGTCCTCGACGACTACACTCCGCTCCGACACGCAACCCCCGAAGCTCTGGAGAAGCCGGCCACGATCTTCCCGATCCGCGATGGCTTCCAGTTCATGTCGACGGCGCAATACGGCGGCGCGGGCAAGGCGTTTCTCGGGACGGCGTTCTATACCGCGGACAACCCGCCTTATGGGGCCACGATCACCTATCACTTGAAGGACGCGCTGCCATCGGCGAAGCAGCGCCGCAAGGACGCTGCAAAGCGCGATCCCGCGGCGTACCCGACGCAGGATCAGCTACGCGACGAAGCCGAGGAAGAGGAACCGTCGATCCAGCTCACAATCCGCGACGCCGATGGGACGCCGATTCGCATTCTGAGCGGCCCGACGACACCGGGCCTGCACCGCGTAACGTGGGACATGCGCCTTCCGGCCGTTAGCCTACCCCGTCCGCGCAGCGCCGAGGCCGACGAAGACACCTTCGGTTTCAGCCCCGGCGGTACTTACGTCGCACCTGGAAAGTATCAGGTCAGCCTGACCAAGCGCGTGAAGGGTGTGGTAACGCAACTCGTCGAGCCAGTCGAGTTCCAGGTGAAGTACGTCGGCCCGTCGCCCTTGCCGGCCGATGACCTCAAACAACTGCTGGAGTTCCAGAAGCAAACTGTAGCGCTACAGCGCGACCTGACCGCTACACAGGGCACGGCTTCCGACGTATCCAGCCGGCTCGACCAGATCAAGACGGCCCTCGACCAGGCGCCGGCCGCGCCGCCGGAGAGTCGGGAGCGGGTCCGTAAACTCATTGCCGAGCACCGCGAAATGCTGCGCAAACTCAACGGCGACACTGTGCTTCGCGGTCGCAACGAGAACACGCCAACGGCGATCGCCGAGCGCGTTAGCGTCGCGGCGGGATCGACACGCTCGATCATCACCAAGCCGACGGGTACCCAACGCGAGCAATACGCCATTGCCCGCCAGGAATTGGACGCGACGATCGCGGTGTTGCGCAAGCGAGCCGAGACCGACGTGAAGGAACTCGAGCAGCTTTTGGATCGGATCGGCGCGCCGTGGACGCCGGGTCGGTTGCCGGTGGGAAAGTAAACGAAGGAGGCGGAGCGATGAGAGCAACGGGGATCGCTGCGGCCCTCGCATTCGCCGCAACGGCTTGCGCCCAGGAGCCGATCTTCGAACCGGGGGCAATTCTCAAGGTCGAGGCCGCGAACGGCTCGGGCGGTGAAGGACCCGCGTGGCACCCGAAGCTCGGCCTGTTCACGAGCGGCAACGGTCACGTCAACCTCCGCAGTCCCGATGGCCAATCGCGCGTCTATCGCGAAGGGGCCGGCACCAACGGCCTCTTGCTCGACAGACAAGGCCGGCTGCTCGCCTGCGAACCAAAACTGCGCCGCGTCACCCGCACGGAGGCCGACGGAACGGTCACCGTCCTGGCCGAGCGCTACCAGGGCAAACGGTTCAACCAGCCGAACGATCTGACGCTCGACTCGCGTAACCGGTTGTACTTCTCTGACCCGTGCTATGGTGACCGCTCGAAGCTCGAAATGACCGATGAGCAAGGCCGCATCGTCGAGGGCGTCACCTACCGCATCGACCCAGACAACACGCTGACCCGCATCATCGGCCGGGAGTTGGAACGACCCAACGGAGTCCTGGTCTCCCGCGACGACAAGTGGCTCTACGTCGCGGACAACAACAATACAATCCCGGCGGCGCGCGAAAGCTCTGGCGCTTCGCCTTGCGAGCCGATGGTACGGTCGACCAAGCGACTCGCAAGCTGCTCCACGACTGGGGCACGGGCCGTGGGCCGGACGGGCTGAAGCAGGATACGCTGGGCCGGCTCTACGTCGCCGCTGGGCTAACGAAGCCAAACCCACCGTTCGAGCCGGCCGAGGACAAAAAGGGCGGCATCTACGTCTTCGACCCCGAGGGCAAGCTCCTGGCATTCCAAGGCGTCCCCCGCGACGAGGTCACGAACTGCGCCTTCGGCGGCGACGATCGGCGAACGCTTTACATCACGGCGGGTGGGTCACTCTACAGCATCCGCACGACAACGCCGGGCCGACTCGTCTGGCCCGGCAACTGAGCCGCGGACACGACCGATCGGTCCTAGGCCGTGCGGCTATCACTGTGAGCGGCCCGGCGCAGACGATCGCGAACTGCTCGCCACTCCTCGCCCTGCGGCGGCGGCTCGACAAGGATCGCCTCGACGCCGGCCGCATCGAGTTCGTGTAGTGCCGCGTACAGCCCGGCCGCGTATCCAGTTGGGTCACTCGATAGATGGCGGACGACTGCACCGGCTACGTCGTTACTGGTGTACGTCACCCAACCGACGAGTTGCCCTGCCCGGGCCAACGCCATCGCTCGATGCCGATCCGCCAATTCCAAGACGGCGCGCGGAGCGTAGTGCCGTTCCATCTGGCCGGGCGACCGGGCGACGCCATCCCCAGTCGGTGCGACGACTTCAACGGAGCCAACCACGGCTTCGAGCATGGCCACGGTGACGAGGCCCGGGCGGAGCAATCGCGGCGTGGGCGTCGTTACGTCGAGAACGGTCGATTCGATCCCACCGGCGCATGGCCCACCGTCGAGAACAAGATCGGCGAGGCCGGCCGGCACGTGCTCGGCCCGCGTTGGCGACAGTTGGGTCGAACGGTTAGCGCTCGGCGCGGCAAGCGGCACATCTGCCGCCCGCAGTAGCGCGAGCGCAACGGGATGGTTCGGCACCCTGACGGCCACGGTCGGCCCGCCAGCCGTGACGACATCCGGCACCTCCGGCCGCTTCCGCAGCACCAGCGTGAGCGGCCCCGGCCAGAAGGCATCCGCGAGCCGGGCCGCCACGTCCGGCCAATCCGCGGCGACGCTTGCAACGCGAGCCGCGTCCGCGACGTGGACGATGACCGGGTTTGTGGCGGGCCGGCCCTTGCGGGCGAAGATGCGCGCCACCGCGTCGGCGTCGAGCGCGTTCGCCCCGAGGCCGTAAACCGTCTCGGTCGGGAAGGCAACTAGCCCACCGCGCCGCAGCACGGCGGCGGCCTCAGCAATCGCAGTGGTCGTCGCGTCCACAACGGTTAGGATAGCCGCCATGCACACCACTCGCCGCGAGTTTCTGGCCGCATCGTTGGCCACCCTGGCGTCGTCGGCGATGGGACGCGGTGAGCCGATCGAGCCGTTTTCGGTGAAGGCCACGGCCATCACCCGTGGGCCGAAGCATCACTTCTTCGGCTACTACGACAAGTGCCCGTGGGACGCGACCGGCCGCTACCTGCTCGCCAACGAGATCGACTTCGCCGACCGCCAGCCGAAGGCCGGCGAACCGCTCACCGTCGGCCTCGTCGACCTCAAGGACGGATTCGCCTTCAAGCCATTCGACACGACCCTCGCCTGGTGCTGGCAGCAGGGCTGCATGTTGCAATGGATGCCCAACGCCGCCGACCGCGAAGTCATTTACAACAGCGTCGCCGACGGCCGGTACGTCTCGGTCGTCCGCGACATCCAGACCGGCAAGACGCGGACGCTGCCGATGCCGGTTCACTTCCTCCGCGGCGACGGCAAGCAGGCGGTCACGCTCGACTACGACCGGCTGCACCGCCTGCGGCCGGGCTACGGGTACGTCGCCGTCCCCGAGACGAAGGCCGACGTGCCGGCCCCAGACGACCGCGGCTGCTACACCCTCGACCTCGCGACCGGCAAGTCGCAACTCGTCGTCTCGCTCGCCCAATTGGCTGCGTTCAAGCCGGACGCCCGGTTCACCGGGGCGCAGCACTACGTCAACCACATGCAGTACAACCCCGGCGGCTCGCGGTTTCTGTTCCTGCACCGCTGGACGCCGGTCGGCGGCACGGCGTGGTTCACGCGGATGTTCGTCTGCAACACCGACGGCAGCGATTTGCGGCTCGTCGCCGACGCCAACATGGTGTCGCACTTCGACTGGCGCGACGACGACACCATCCTCGCGTGGGCGCGTTCGCCGCAAAAGGTGGACCGCTTCTGGCTCTACGACCTGAAGTCCGGCGAGACGAAGGTCATGGGTGAGGGTGTCCTGGTCAAGGACGGCCACTGCTCCTACTCGCCGGACCGCAAGTGGGTGCTGAACGACACCTACCCCGATAAGGACCGCCAGCAGACGCTCATGCTTTACCGCGTGGCCGACGGCCGGCGGTTCGACTTGAACAAGTTCCTGTCGCCGCCGCAGTTCACGGGGCCGATCCGCTGCGACCTGCACCCGCGGTTCAACCGCGACGCCACGCAGGTGTGCATCGACTCGACGCATGACGGCGGGCTGCGACAGATCTACGTCCTGGACGTCGCTGCGGTGACGCGAAGCTAGCGCGAAGGAGGCCGATGATGTTTCGCTCGCTCGTGGTAGTCATGATGCTCGCGTCGGCCGCGGGAGCCGCCGAGCGGCCAAACGTCGTCGTCGTCCTCGTCGATGATTTCGGCTGGGGCGACCCGTCGTGTTACGGCAACACGATGGCGAAGACGCCGCACATCGACCGCATGGCCGCGGAGGGCGTGCGGTTCACGCAGGGGTACGTCGCCGCACCGATCTGCTCGCCGTCGCGGTGCGGCATCGTCACCGGCCAGTTCCCGGCCCGGTGGCGGATCACCAGCTACATGCAGACGCGGGCCGGCAACAAGTCGTGCGAGATGGCCGACTTCCTCGACCCCGCGGCCCCGTCGCTGCCGCGAATGCTGAAAGAAGCCGGGTACGCCACCGCGCACGTCGGCAAGTGGCACCTCGGCGGCGGCCGCGACGTCCGCGATGCCCCGAAGTTCGCCGCTTACGGCTACGACCTCGGCATCGGCACCTGGGAGAGTCCGGAGCCGCACCCCGACATCACCTCGACCGACTGGATTTGGGCCGCCAGCGACAAGGTGAAGCGGCACGACCGCAGCCAATGGATGGTCGATCGGACGCTCGACTTCCTCAAGCAGAACGCCGGCAAGCCGTGCTTCGTCAACCTCTGGCTCGACGACACGCACACGCCCTACGTGCCGTCCGAGGAGCAGATGAAGGCGGTGCGGGCCGACGGCGACACGGACCAGATGGTCAAGTACAAGGCCGTGGTGGTGGCGATGGACGCGCAGGTCGGCCGGCTGCTCGACGCCCTGAAGGGCACGAACACGCTGGTGATCCTGTTCGGCGACAACGGGGCGTCGCCCCCGTTCGAGCGGCGGCGCGTCGGCGGCTTGCGCGGGTCGAAGCTCAGCCTGTACGAAGGCGGCAACCGCGTGCCGTTCATCGCGTGGTGGCCGGGCACGACCAAAGCCGGCGTCGTCAACGAGACAAGTGTAATCTCGGGCATCGACCTATTGCCGACGCTGGCGACAATCTGCGGCGCGACTCCGCCCAAGGGGTACGTGTCGGACGGCGAGGACATGGCCGCGGCGATCCAGGGCGGCACGCCGAAGCGGACGAAGCCGCTCTTCTGGGAGTATGGCCGAACACCACGTCGTTCGCCTACCCGAAGGACGGCAAGCACCGCAGCCCGAACGTGGCCGTCCGCGACGGCGACTGGAAGCTGCTCGTCCACGCCGACGGCACCGGGGCCGAACTGTACGACCTCGCCGCCGACCGCAACGAGACGAAGAACCGTGTTGCCGATCATCCCGAGGTGGCCAAGCGCCTGACCGACGCCGCCTTGAAGTGGAGGAAATCGCTCCCATGACCCGCACCCTATCCCTGGCGCTGCTGCTCGCCGGCCGCGGCCCACGCCGCCGACGCGAAGCCGAACGTCCTGGTCATCGTCGGCGACGACATGGGCTACGCCGACCTCGGCGTCCAAGGCTGCAAGGACATCCCGACGCCGCACCTCGACGCCCTGGCCAACAGCGGCGTCCGCTTCACCAGCGGCTACGTCAGCGGGCCGTACTGCTCGCCGACGCGGGCGGGCCTGTTGACCGGCCGCTACCAAACGCGGTTCGGCCACGAGTTCAACCCCGGGGCCAACCCGCCGGACATCGGCCTGCCGCTGACCGAGACGACGATGGCCGACCGCTTCCGGGCGGCCGGGTACGCGACCGCGCTGGTCGGCAAGTGGCACCTCGGCAATAACGCCGCCCACCACCCGGTGAAGCGCGGGTTCGACGAGTACTTCGGCTTCCTCGGCGGGGCGCACGACTACTTCAACCCGAACGGCGTGTTACGTGGCACGCAGCCGGCCGGCGAGTCCGGCTACCTGACCGACGCCCTCGGCCGGGAGGCGGTGGCGTTCATCGACCGGAACAAGGCGAAGCCGTTCTTCCTGTACCTGGCGTTCAACGCCGTCCACACGCCGCTGCAGGCCGACGCCGAACGGGCCAAGCGGTTCGCCGGCCTCTCGACCGCCGGGCCGAACGGCGGCAAGCGGCCGACCTACGCCGCGATGATGTCGGCGATGGACGACGCCGTTGGCCGGGTCGTCGCCAAGCTGCGGGAGGACAAGCTGGACGGCAACACGCTCATCGTCTTCTTCAGCGACAACGGCGGGCCGACGATGCGGGGCACGACCATCAACGGCTCGGTCAACGCGCCGCTACGCGGCTCGAAGCGCACGACCCTCGAAGGGGGCGTGCGGGTGCCGTTCCTGATGGCGTGGCCCGGCCGCATCCCGGCCGGCAAGGTGGACGACCGGCCGGTCATCCAACTCGACGTGCTGCCGACCGCCCTGGCCGCGGCCGGCATCGCAGCCAAGCCGGATTGGAAGCTCGAAGGCGTGGACCTGATGCCGTACCTGACCGGCGCGAACGCGGCACCGCCACATGAGGCGCTCTACTGGCGGTTCGGCCAACAAATGGCGATCCGCAAGGGCGACTGGAAGCTGGTGAAGTACGATCAGAACGCGGAGGGCAACACCGGCACGTCGCCGGCCCGGCTGTACGACCTCAAGGCCGACATCGGTGAAGCGACGGACCTCGCGGTGAAGCATCCAGAGCGGGTCGCCGAGTTGAAGGCCGACTGGGAGCGCTGGAACACCGACAACGTGGCCGCGCTCTGGGGGCAACCGGCCGCGAATCCCGTCAAAGCGGCGAAGAAGAAGTGATGCGGCGTCAGCGCACGTCGAGCGTGTAGTCGGGTTGGCCGAGGCCGTTGACGGTGGCGCTGAGGCGGAACGATGCGGCCAGCACCTTCGACTTGACCCACCCGGCCGTCGGGCGGGCCGCCGCGTAGCCCTTGGCGGCGTGCCGGAAGATGGTGAACCGAAGCGGGTCGCGGCGGGCGTCGATCAGCCAGTACTCGGGGATGCCAGCCTCCCAGTACGCCTTCTGCAGCCACTCCGCGTCCTTGTCTTCTGAACTCGGGCTGACGACCTCGATGACGATATCCGGGACCCCGTTCAACTCCGAAAAGCCGTCTGCATTCGGTACGTAACGGGCGCGGCCGGCGCGGAGCGAATCGAACGAGACGTAGGTGCCGTCGGGGACGTTGGACAGTTCCGACGGGTCGTGGATGACCCGCAATCCGTCGGGGAAGAACCGGCCTGTCTTGGCCGCCTTGAGGTAGTTGAGCAAGGCACGAGTCACTTCGCCCTTGACGGCCGTGTGCGAAAAGACCTGTTCCTTGCTCATGTCCGCTTGTAACCTTCCGCCGAAATAACCGATCCGACCCTCCTCGGGGAAGTCGTCGCGGTCAGTCCAGCGACAGAACGACGCGAAATCGACGACCCACGGGGGGAGCGTGAACGGGGCGACTCCTTCGGCGTAGAACACGACATCCATCCGGCGGCCTCCACGGTGTCGCGGATGATAGCAAATACCCGGCCGATGCCCAACCGCAATCGCGACGGGGCGTGCCCGCGGCTCTTGGCGAGCGTCGGGGCGTCAGCCCGACGTGGAACCGTCAAGGCACTTCCACGTCGGGCTGACGCCTCGACGCTCGTCAACATCCAACGGCATACCCTCGCGGCGGCGCGTCGTCGCCGGCCGGCCCGGCCACTACAACGGTCGCCGTCGCCCGCTGTGAGGTCTCACCGCCATGACGCGCTCCCTCCTTGTCGCCGTCCTGTTGGCCGCGCCGGCCGCCGCGGCCGAACGGCCGAACGTGCTGCTGATCCTGGCCGACGACCTCGGCTACTCGGACATCGGCTGCTACGGCGGCGAGATCGCGACGCCGACCCTCGACGCGCTCGCGGCCGGCGGCGTCCGGTTCCGCCAGTTCTACAACGGCACCCGCTGCTGCCCGAGCCGGGCGAGCCTGCTCACCGGCCTCTACCCGCACCAGGCCGGCGTCGGCGACATGAACACCGACCAGCGCCAGCCCGGCTACCGTGGCCACCCGCAGCCGAACACCGTCACCGTCGCCGAGGTGCTGCGATCCGCCGGCTACCACACGTCGATGGTCGGCAAGTGGCACCTCAGCGTCGGCGGCCGGCCGCCGCACCCGACCGACCGCGGGTTCGATGAGTTCTACGGCATGATCGGCGGGTTCAACTCGTTCTTCCAGGAAGACCCGTTCTACACCCGCTCACCAAAGGACCGGCCGAAGCGCCCCTACCCGAAGGACGCCTTCTATAGCACCGACGCCTTCGCCGACTACTCGCTCGACTTCCTGGCCGAAGCCCGCAAGGCGAAGAAGCCGTTCTTCCAATACCTCGCATTCAACGCCCCGCACTTCCCGCTGCACGCCAAGCCGGAGGACATCGCGAAGTACAAGGACACATACGCGAAGGGCTGGGATGCACTGCGTCGGGACCGTTTCGGCAAGCAAGCGGCACTCGGCGTGATCGACTCACAAACCACGCTCTCGCCGCGGTCGCCGTTTACCACCCGCGCGGACTTCCGGCGCACTGGCGAAAACCCGGCGTGGGACACGCTGCCGAACGATCGCCGGGCCGACCTCGCCCGCCGCATGGCCGTGTTCGCGGCGATGGTCGATTGCATGGACCAGGCCATCGGCCACGTCGTCGCCGACCTCAAGGCCCACGGCGAACTCGACAACACGCTGATCCTGTTTCTAAGCGACAACGGTGCGTGCGCCGAGTGGGACCCGTTCGGCTTCGATGTGAGCAGCGGGCCGAAGAACGTTCTGCATGCCGGCGCTCAACTCGACGCGATGGGCGGCCCGGCGACCTACCACAGCTACGGCAGCGGGTGGGCGAACGCCGGCAACACGCCGTTCCGGCTGTACAAGCACTACTGCCACGAGGGCGGCATCCGGACGCCGCTGATCGCCCACTGGCCGAAGGGCATCGCCGCGAAGGGCGCGTTCCGCGACCAGCCCGGCCACATCATCGACGTGATGGCGACGTGCGTCGATGTGTGCGGCGCGGCCTACCCGCCAACGCGCGACAGTGTGGCCGTCACGCCGATGGAGGGCGTGAGCCTTCGGGCCGCGTTTGCCGACACGCCGCTGCCGCGCGACTACCTGGCGTGGGAACACGAGCGCAACCGAGCGATCCGTGCCGGCCAATGGAAGCTCGTCGCCAAAGCGGACGGCCCGTGGGAGCTGTATGACATCGAAGCCGACCGCGTGGAGCTTCGCGATCTCGCGGCGACGATGCCGGCAAAGGTCGCGGAACTCGCCGCCAAGTGGGATGCGTGGGCCAAGCGGTGCAAGGTCGTGCCGTATCCCGGTGCCAATCCGGGCAAGGCGGCCAAGAAGTGATCGCGGTTCGTTGTGTAGGCAGCATGCTCTGCGTGCCGAGATTCGGCACACGAAGCATGCCGCCTATTCATATGACTCCCAGCGTCTTGCCGACTTCCGCGAACGCGGCCGCGGCGCGGTCGATCTGCTCGTCCGTGTGCGCCGCCGATACCTGGATGCGGATGCGGGCCTGCCCTTGTGGCACCACCGGGTAGCTGAAGCCGATGACGTAGATGCCCTTCCCCAAGAGCGCGTCGGCCATCTTCGAGGCCAAGGCCGCATCGCCGAGCATCACCGGCAAGATCGGCGAATCGCCCGGCTTCACTGTAAACCCGGCCCCTTCGAGGGCCGACCTTAGCCGCTTGGTGTTCGCCCGCAGCCGGTCGCGCAATTCGCTCGACGCATCGACGAGCTCCATCGCCTTCATCGCCGCGACGGCCAAGGACGGCGTCAGCGCATTGGAGAATAGGTACGGCCGCGAGCGCTGCCGCAACAAATCGACGACCTCCTGCGGCCCCGTCGTGAAGCCACCCGCCGCACCGCCAAGCGTCTTGCCAAACGTACTGGTCACGATGTCGATGCGCTCGAGGCAGCCGAGTTGTTCCGCAGCCCCGCGGCCACGCGGACCGAGGTGGCCGGTGCCGTGGCACTCGTCGATCATCACCGACGCATCGTACTTCTCGGCCAGGTCGCAGATCGCCGGCAGCCGGGCCAGGTCGCCGTCCATCGAGAAGACGCTATCCGTCGCGATCAGTCGCACCCGGCTGTCCTTCGCCTCCTGCAGGTTATGTTCGAGGTCGGCGAGGTCATTGTGCTTGTACCGCAGCCGTTTCGCTTTGCAGAGCCGGATACCGTCGATAATGCTGGCGTGATTGAGCTCATCGCTGATAATCGCGTCGGCGTCGGTCAGGATCGTCTCGAACAGCCCGCCATTGGCGTCGAAGCAGCTCGTGTAGAGGATCGCATCGTCCTTGCCGTGGAACGCGGCGATCTTGCGCTCGACCTCGCGGTGCAGGTCCTGCGTCCCGCAGATGAACCGCACGCTGGAGAGGCCGTAGCCGTACTTCTTTAAGCCTTCGTGGGCGGCCTCGACGACGGCCGGATGGTTGGCGAGGCCGAGGTAGTTATTGGCGCAGAAGTTGACGACCTCGTGGCCGCCGACGGTGATGGCGGCCCGCTGCGGGCTGGTGATCTGCCGCTCGCGTTTTTCCAGGCCCTTGGCCTTGATATCGTCAAGCGTCGTCCGCAGGACGCCGCGGAGTGTCGTGCTGCTCATTCGGCCGGAAGCCTCGGGAAGCGGGCGAAAGGTAGTGTATAGGGCTGGGACGGTCACGCCCGGCAGGGCCCGGAGCGATGATCGGTTAAGCGTCGCGCCAACGGGCGGTTCCTACAACAGCCGCACGCCCGACCGAGGCCGACCGATGCTCCACCGCGTCCGACTCTTTCTCGAACTCGTCCGGTTCAGCCATACCGTCTTCGCGCTGCCGTTCGCCCTCCTGAGCGCCGTCCTCGCATGGCAGTCCGACGATGCGGTCTTTCGATGGCGCGACCTGCTCGGCATCGTCCTGTGCATGGTCTTCGCCCGGTCGGCGGCGATGGCGTTCAACCGGCTCGTCGACCGCAACTTCGACGCGCAGAACCCGCGGACCGCCGGCCGGCATCTGCCCGCAGGGTTGCTCAGCGCGCCGGCCGTGTGGGCGTTCCTCGCCGTCTGCGTCGGCGGGTTCTTCACCGCGACGCTCTTGTTCCTGCCGAACTCGTGGCCGCTGATCCTGGCCGGGCCGGTACTGCTGTTCGTGGCCGGATACTCGCTGACCAAGCGGTTCACGGTACTGGCCCACTTCTGGCTCGGCGCGTCGCTCATGCTCGCGCCGGTCGCCGCGTGGATCGCCATCCGCGGCCTCGACGACATGGCGGTGCCGATCGTTCTCGGGTTGGCCGTCTTGTTCTGGGTGTCGGGGTTCGACATCCTTTACGCATGTCAAGACGTGGATGTGGACCGTACGTTGAAGCTGCACAGCATCCCGGCTTGGCTCGGCGTGGCGAGGGCCTTGCGCGTCGCGGCGGCGTGCCATGCGCTGACGGCGGCGCTCCTCATCGTGCTATTCGTCGTCGCGCCGCCCCTGGGGACAGTGTACCTGCTCGGTGTCCTCGGTGTGTGCGCGCTTCTGATCTACGAGCATTGGCTCGTGCGGCCGGACGATTTGAGCCGGGTGAACGCCGCGTTCTTCCAAGTCAACGGTGTCATCAGCATCGGCATGCTGTTGCTGGTACTGGTGCAGATCGCGGTGGGGCGATAGTCCGGTGCGATGAACAGAGCCGGAAGCGTAAGCGACGGTCATTTACCCAAGTGGCCGTCGCTCACGCTTCCGGCTCGGAAAGGCATTACTTCAGGAACAGTACGTTCGACCGCTCGCCGGCTCGAACGTAGACGGTCTGCGACCGCTCGACTGGCTTGCCGTTCTCAGTCCACGCGGCCTTGATCTCGTACTTGTAGAACTCACTCGTGCCATCCAGGGCCGGCGACGTGAAACTGCGCTTCGTGCCAGTCTGCTTCGTCTCCGTGTCCCCGAACCACACCTTGGCGCTGGCAGGGACTTCGATGTCGATGACGGCCTTGTTCGGCGGAGCGGCCGGCTCGCTCGGTGCGGAGGGGGCGGGGCCGCGGTAGTAGCTCACGCTCGGGCCAGGATCGTAGCCGACATAGCCACCGGGCCGGTAAATGCCCTCGGCCGTGTAGGCGTTCAGGGGCGGTGTGTACGGTCCATATCCGGAGATCGGCACATACGAGGCGTAGTGCTGGCCGTAGTAAAGCGCGGGGACGAAGTTGATCGTCGAGGGGTAAGCGTTGTATCGACTCGGTGTGTTGTAGCCGATGTAGCTGCCGTAGCCGAGGTTGGCATAACCAGCGTAGTTCATGCCGACTTGTGGTAGGTAGCCGCCGGAGTAAGCGCCAATCACGCCGTTGTAGGCGTAAGCCGGTGGATACGCGGCGTACGCGCCGACCGGGAGCTGGTTGTACGGCCCATACATGGTGAACAGTCCACCGACGCCGAAGCCACCGGCGAGTGCGTAGGGGTTGTAGCCGACGCCGGCTGAGGCATAGTACGGGTAGCCACCGAACGGCGATGCGCCGAACGGGGTGGCGTAGGCCCCATACGGCGTAATGACATAGTCGCCCGCAAACACGGGCGCAGACGCACAGACCGCCACGGCAGCGGCCAACCAACGGACGGGATGAGAGCGCATGGTGCGTGACCTCGACGGTTCAGCCGCGACGCCGATTGCTGGGTGGGGCCAGAATATGGTGATCGGGGCGCGTCGAGGTCGCGCGGCAATCCGTTGGCACACCCGTCGTCCGGCTCGGTCCGGCACAGAGCACCGGCCGCTGGCTCCCACCACGAGCCGGGCGGCGCTAGCGGGGGATTGGGCACACCACGGTATTGTAGCAACCGCTAGGCCAGGCCGCTCAGTTTTCGCTGAAGTGGAACTTCTGCGTGGCCTCTTTGTTCAGCGGGTCGCGCAGAAATCTCTTGTGACAGGATGGGCAGAGGTCGTAACGCATCTTCTTGAACGCGGGTGCCGGCTCGTCCGGCTCGGTGCCGGCGTCTTCCATGTCCTGAAGCATCTGGCTGATCTCGTCCATGTGGTCTTGTTCGAGGTCAGCCTCCGTGAGTTCGGCCGGGTCGTGGGCGGCATAGACTTCCATCTCAACGACGTACCGGCTATCGTCGCCGGAGCGCAGTTCTTTGCCGCAGACGTCGCAGGTGTAGCGCAACATGTGACGAGCTGCCTCCTCAGTCAGCATTCGGCCGTGCGGGAGAAAAGTCGGCCGGGCGGGGCGAATCTCCCGCCCATGAGTGCCGGCCGCGCGCCGAATACCGTGGTGAATCCTCTCTATTCGTCGTCGCAGATTTCATCGCGCCAGTCAAGCGGAATCTACGCAAGCTGACGGTTTTGCCAAGACGCGATGCGAAGCTGTACTGCTCACTCGCAAGCCCCAAAGAGTCGGTATAGTCGCCCGCGCGCCACTTTGCAGCGTTTGCGCTTTGCCCTTCGGGACGCACAGCGATTACAATAGCGATTCCCGCAAATGATCTGCCTCAACCGTGAGGGCCGTTGCGCCGGAGTATCTCGCCATGCCGAGTCCCTTTCCCGGAATGGACCCGTACCTGGAAGACGCCCGCCTTTGGCCTGCGTTCCAGCACCAGATCGTCGCCTGCCTGTACCGAATCCTCTTGCCGGGGCTGGTGGACCGCTATCGGGCACGTGCCGGCGAACGACACTACCAGAGTGAGACGCCGCTATTCACCTCCGTCCTGCGCGAAGATCACGCCGAGGAGTTCATCGAGGTTCGACCGCGCGGCGATAGCCGGATTGTCACGCTGATCGATGTTGTGAGTCCGGCTAACAAAACTACGCCGCAAGGTCGCGCGGCCTATTTGGCGAAGCGGCAGGAGGCGAAATCGGCGGGCGCGAATCTGGTCGAGATCGACCTGGTGATGACCGGCGAACCGACGCTCGACTATTCGCGCGATGGGCTCCCCGAATGGGATTACGCGGTCTCCGTGACGCGCGCCACCCAACCTGACCGGTACGAGATCTACACGGCGACGCTGCAAAAGCGGCTGCCTCGGTTCCGCTTGCCGCTCGGATCGAAGGAGAACGACGCCGTGGTCGACCTCCAAGCGGCGTTTGCGAGCTGTTACGATCAGGGCAGCTACGCGAGCCAAATCGATTACGACGCTGAGCCGCCGGTGCGGTTGGACGCTGACGACCGTAAGTGGGTCGATGACCTACTCAAGCAACAGAAGTTGCGAAGGTGACCCGCGCGAGTGGTCTACGACCATGCATCGATGGGCTGAGACAGCGTCTGCCCACCGACTGCGTGCGGGGACCTTTCGTGTAACAGCACACATCCGATGCCCCAACTCTCGATCCAGAATCTGTCGCTCGCCGGGCGTCTGGCCGATGTCACACTCGACATCGCCGCCGGCGAACACCTGCTCGTCGCCGGGCCATCGGGTGCCGGCAAGACCACGCTCCTGCGGCTGATCGCTGGACTCGAATCTCCAGACACGGGCCAGCTTCTAATCGATGGGCGCAATGCGACGCGCGAGCCGCCGCATCGTCGCGGCGTTGCACTCGTCGCCCAGCGACCAGCTTTGTATTCGCACCTGACCGTCCGCCGCAACCTAGCCATCGGCGTCGAGCTTCGCAAGCCACGACCGGCAGCCGCCGAAATCGCCAGCCGTGTGGCGGAGGCAGCGGACTTACTCGGACTGACGAGCCTGCTGGACCGCCGGCCGCACGAACTGTCCGGCGGCGAACAGCAGCGGGTCGCCCTGGGCCGGGCGTGGGCTTGCCGGGCCGGATTGTGGTTGCTGGACGAGCCATTCGGACACCTCAATCCGGCACTGCGGCAACAGGTCCGGGATCGCACCTATTCGCTGCGAGAACGTGCCAGCGCGACGACGGTTGAGGTGACGCACGACCCCACCGAGGCACGCGGACATGCCGGGCGCGTGGCGGTCCTAGGTGGCGGACAGCTCGAACAAGTGGGGATCGCGTCGGATCTCTACGACCGTCCAGCAACGCGAACGGTCGCCGAGGCATTAGCCGACGTGCCGGCCAATGTCGCTGAGGGCGTCGCAGGACCGTGCGGACTGACGGTCGCACCGGAGATGACGCTGCCGTTGCCGGGACAGGATTGGCCGGCCGGCCGGTCCCTCTGCCTTTTGGTAAGACCAGAGCATATAATGATTGGCGGGTTGCCGCACGGTACGTTACCGCTCGGCGACTGGAGAGTATGCCGCGCGGCACCGCGCGGTCCGGCGTGGCTGGTGTCCGTGGAACGGGCCGGCTTCGTCTGGCGATTGTGGCGGCCTGATCCAGGACCGCCAACCGGGGCGACGCTGTCGCTGGCGGTGCCGGCGAGAGCGTCGTTTGTGTTTGATGGCACGAACGGGCGGAGACTATGGCCCTAACTCACCCGTTATTGCGGGTGGGCTTGCGGAGACGAAAAGCGATGAATGGCGGCGAGATGTTGCGCATCGTCGATGCGATGCACCGCGAGAAGGGCATTGCCAAGGAAGTCATCTTTGAAGGAATCGAAGCCGCGTTGCAGCTGGCGGCCGAACGCGCCCACGGTGGTGGCCCCGGGGCCGAGGATGAGGACGGCCCGGAAGTCCTTGTCAGCATCGATCGTATGACCGGCGAGGTGAAGGCCACCCGCGGCGGCGAGCCGATCGACCCGGAGATGCTCGGCCGGATCGCTGCGCAGTCGGCCAAGCAGGTGATGATCCAGAAGATCCGCGAGGCCGAGTGCAACGGCGTCTTCGAGAAGTACGACGCCAAGAAGGGCCAGCCGATGCGCGGCACCGTCCAGCGGGTGGACGCCGGCACCGCCATCGTCTCGCTCGATGGTCGGACCGAAGCCATCCTGCCGCGGTCCGAGCAAATCCCCGGCGAGACGCACCACGTCGGCGAGACGGTGAAGGCCGTCGTGCTGGAAGTCCGCAAGACGGGCCAGCGGGTAAAGGTTGTCCTCAGTCGCTGCCACCCGGACTTCGTGCGCTGCCTCTTTGAGGCGGAAATCCCGGAGATCGAGGACCACACGATCGAGATTCGTGCGATCGCCCGTGAGGCCGGTTATCGCACCAAGATCGCCGTGTCGTCGATTGATTCCAAGGTCGATTGCGTCGGCGCGTGCGTTGGCGTCCGTGGCAGCCGAATCAAGAACGTTATCGAAGAACTCAACGGTGAGCGCATCGACATCGTGCGATGGAACGACTCGCTCCAGGTCATGATTCCGAACGCCCTGCAACCGGCGAACATCGAGGAGGTGTTCCTTTACCAGCGGCTCGGCCGGGCGATCGTCTTGGTGCAGGAGGACCAGTTGTCGCTGGCCATCGGCCGACGTGGTCAGAACGTCCGGCTGGCGTCGAAGCTCGTCGGCTGGGACATCGAGATCATGACTCACGACGAGTACAACGACGGCATCGACCGGGCCGAGACCTGGTTCAAGCAACTGCCCGGCATGCAGGACGAGATGGTCGAGACACTCATTGTCGAGGGCTTCCTGTCCTACACGGACCTGACGTTCCTCGATGCCGCGGGTCTCATGGAGATCATCCCGGTGGACGAGGACACCGCGGAGGAGATGATCGCATGTGCCGAGGACTGGGCCGAGGAAGCCGAGGAACAAGCCCGGCAGGCGGAACTCGAGGCCCAGCGGGCGCGCGAAGCCGAGAAGCAGCGGGTGTTCGCCCTCACCCAGTCGGAACCGGCGGCGTCGGATGAGTCGAAGCCGACGGTCGAGAGCCTGTTCGGCCCGGAGGAGAAGGTCGAGGTAAAGACCGAGGCCCCGCTCACGGCCGCGCAGATCTTCGGCGAAGCCCCCGTGCCGGACACCAGCGGCAAGCCGGATGCGTGACGGCGGTGGCAGATTGATCGAGCGGCTCCGGCGGGTGGTGGAGGTCTTCACTGCTCGCCCGGACCCGCTCCCATTTGGTCGACGTGCGTGCCGCATGCCGTCGTTGCCCGTCGCAAAAACCGGGGATAGTGTAACTTCGACGGGATCGTCGCGGTGCCAACGCGCCGAGAGGCGATCACCCGCCACCCTGCCCCATCTCCGTCGATCCGAGAGGTCCGTCCATGATCGGCTACCGACCGGCAATCTTGGCCGTCGCCGCCGCGGCGACGCTTGCGGGATCGGCGGCCGCTCAAAGCTACACCTGGTCGGGATCCGGCGGCAACGCGAACTGGAGTACGCCCGGCAACTGGGCGGGCGGGGTTCCGCCGGTCAGCGGCATCGACACGGTCGTGATTGCCGACGGCTTCCCGCTGTTCCCGGTCAACGAAAACCAGAACATCGCAAACCCGTTCGTTCTCAACTCGCTGCGGCTCGCCAACGGCTTTGCGGTGGGCGGCGGGGCACTGGAGTTCCGCACCAACTCGACCGGAGTCGGGCCGACGCTGCTGCACTACGCCGGCGCGGCGACAATATCCGCCCCCGTGACCTTGGCCGACACGCTGACCTACGTCCCCGACCAAAACGTTGCCACCGGGACCGCCGTCTTCACCCTCGGCGGCGTGGTCGGCGGGCCGGGCGGACTGACCGTCGGCGGGTTCGGTGCCGCGTCGTCGAACGTCCTCCAGCTGACGGCCGCGGCCACGTACACCGGGCCGACGGTCGTCAACGGCTCGATCCTCAGCCTGGAGGGAGCCGGCTCCGTGCTGGCGACGAGCGGGTGGACCGTCAGCGGGGTCGGGCAGCTCAACGTGACCGCGTCTCAGAATCGGATCGCCGACGATGCGGTCGTGACCATGGCCGGCGGCGTGCTCCGGGTCTCCGGCGGGACGGAACGAATCGGCACGCTGGCCGTCCGAACCGGCACCGCGCTCGTCGATACGACCGGGACCGTGGCGTCGGCGTTGTCGGCGGCAAACCCGCTCGCCCGAAGCCCGGGCGGCGTCCTCCGCGTCGGCCTCTCCGGCTCAGGGCCGGCGATCACCTTCGACACGCCGCCGGCGTTGGTCGGCGGCAACGGCCCCGCCAACGGCCCGACGATGAGCATCCTGCCGTACGTCACCAAGGCCGGCTCCCTGGCAACCTATGACGCGACCGGAATCCGGCGGCTGAATCTGCAGACGGAGTTCGCGACGACCATCGTGTCCGGGACGACGACGTTCAACAACGTCCTGGCCGGCGGCACCATCGCGGGAATCGACGCCCCCACCCAGGTCAACGCCATCCAACTCACCGGCACGATCAACGGGACCGGCCGGCTAACGGTGTTCAGCGGGGCGATCCTCGCCGCCGCCACCCAAGGGACGATCTCGGTCGGCACGCTCGACTTCGGCCCGCGCGAAGGGCTGTTCCTTCCCAGTTCGCCCCCCCAGGTGAGCGGTTATCAGTTGTCCGTGTTGAGCAACATCGTCGGCACCGGCGGCGTGACCGTTGCGACGCCGACCGTGTTGTGGGGGGCGAACACCTTCTCGGGCGGGCTGTTCCTGTCCGACGCGGCCCTCGACTACGGGCGAGACGAGGCCCTCGGGGCACCCACCAACGTGGTGACGCTCGCCAAGGGCACCCTTCGGTACATTGGCACCCCCGTTTCCACGATGGCCCGCAACGTGAGCGTCGTGCAACCGACGACCGTGTCGAGCCAAAACGCGAACGCGCTGACGCTAAGCGGCGTCGTCTCCGGCGACAAATTGCTGACGCTCGACGGGTTCGTCGAGTTGACCAACCCGGCCAACTCGTTCACCGGGGGCGTGGCCGGGCAATTCCGGGTCGGGTCGGACGCCCCGTTGGGTGCGCCGGCGAGTCCGGTCACCGGCACGTTGCGGGCGACCGCGGCGTTCACCCTCGCCCACCCGTTCAGCGGGGCGATCGATACCAACGGCTTCGACCTGACGGCCACCAACGTCCTGGCGGGCGGCACCGTCACCAAGATGGGGGTCGGGACGCTGACGGTCACGAGTACCGGGGCGATTGGCCCCATCGACACCCAGCGGGGCACGTTGGTCGTGCCGTCGGCCGGCGTCGCGGCGGGCATCGGCAACATCCTGTTCTCGGGCGGCACGCTCCGGCTGACCGGGTCCGGCCTAACTACCAACCGGTACCTCTACGTCGGCCCGTTCCAGGGCAACGCCAGCCGGTTCGAGGCCGTCCTCGACACCAACGGCCAGCCGGTCACGCTGACCGGGACGGTCGGCACCACGACCGATGCTACCGTCGCCGTGATTACCAAGCTCGGGGCCGGCGACCTGACGATCGCGCCCGGCACCGGCCAACTGAGCCGGGTGGCGGCCGTCAACGTTAACGGCGGCTTCCTGGTCCTCGGCCCGGCCAACGCGGCCGCCAACGGCACCGCACTGACGTTCGACAGCGGCGGCCTGCGGGCGGCCGGGGCGTTCACCGTCCCGCAAGCGCTGACCACCAACGCGGGCGGCGTCACGATCGACACGAACGGCTTCGTCGTCGCCGCGGCCCGGCTCGCCGGCCCCGGCGGGCTGACCAAGGCCGGGGCCGGCCAACTGACGCTGTCTGGGTCGGTCACCTACACCGGCGCGACGGCCGTCATCGGCGGCCGGCTGGTGATCGCCGCCCCCGCCGCCTCCGCCGGGTATACGGTCGGGGCGACCGCGGCGCTGCGGGTCGACGGCGGCACGCTGACCGTCGGGCTGGGCAATATCCAGGCGGCGGCCGACGGCGTCGTCGAGTATTACGCCGCGACGGTCAACGGCGGGTTCCTCCGCGGGCCGGGGACCCATACCGTCGTCGGCCCCGCGACGTTCAACGGCTCGACGTTCCAGTCCGGCGTGCAGGTGAACCAACTCGGCCCCGCCACGCTCGTCAACGTCACGGCTGCCGGCGCGCTGACGAACGCGGCCGGGGCGACCCTGACCTGGGACGCGGGGGCCGTCACCGCCAGCGGGACGTTCACCGTGAACGGCACCGCCAACGTCGGCAACTGGAGCAGTGTCGGCGATACCACTGTGAATCCCGGCGGCCGGGTCAACAACACGACCGGCTCGGCCGTCGTCGGCGGCGGCAGCCGGACATACATCGGCAGCCCGGCCGTGACCGGCGGCACTCTGGCCCTGGCCGCCGGCACGACGTTGGAGATGAACGGGGCGCTGGTGGTGAACAACGGCACGGTGATCGGCACGACGAACATCAACTTCAACTCGCTCGGCAAGGGGGCCGGGACGTGGGGGCAGGTCAACGTCAACGACGGCGGCCGGTTTTCGCCCGGCAACAGCCCCGGCACGGCCACCACTGCCGGTGCCAACTGGGCGGCCCGCGGCGTGTACTCCTGGGAGATCAACGCCCTGGCGGAAGGCGGCGGCATCGCCGGCGGGCCGGTCGGCTGGGACCTGTGGAACGCCGGCACGCTCAACGCCTCGGCGTCGTTCGTCGTCGAGGCCCTGTCCCTGACGCCCGCTGACGCCCTGGGCACGCTGGTCGGATGGAACCCGTCGCAGCCCCATTCGTGGCTAATCGCCACGTCGACCAACAACGCCTTCACGCCGACGGCGGTGGCCGGCCTGTCGCTCGACGCCTCGCAGTTCGCTGCGCAAAACCCGCTGGGCACCGGCCGGCTGTTCCTCAGCGGAACGGGATCGGACCTGTTCTTGAACTTCTCGCCGGTTCCCGAGCCAGGGGCGCTTTCGCTCGTTGGGCTTGCGGCGGTCGTCGCGGTCGCCCGGCGCGTGCGACGACGCCGGGCCTACGCGAACAGTTCCCGGATCGCGACGCCGTGATCGGTGATCGGTACCGGCGGCAGGTTCACGGGTCGCCCCGTAGTCGAGCTTCGATCTGATCCCACGTTCGAACGTCGGAGGGGTTGGCTTGGTACGCGGCGACGCGGCGGTCGAGTTCGGCCTTGAGGTCGTCGTCGAGGGTCGGTTGCCAGCCGGCGTCGAGGATGTCGTCCCACACTTGGAACACGAGTTCCAGCCGGCGTTCCAGCGGCCACGTGCGGATTTCGTCGAGCGGCGTTGCGGTACTCATCGACTTGATCTCGGGGGCGGAACGTGCGTCCCACCCCAAGGTACCTGGCAGAAGGCCGGCGAGCAACCCCGTGCCGGCCCTGCCGCGGCTACGCGAACAGTTCCCGGATCGCGACGCCGTGATCGGTGATCGGCACCGGCCGGTCGTCGGCGAACAGTTCACCGGCCGGGTCGATGCCGAGGGCCGCGTAGATCGTCGCGTGGAAGTCCGGGATCGACACCGGCTGGTCCTCGATCTTCTTGCCCAACTCGTCTGTCACGCCGATGACCCGGCCGGTCCGCAGGCCGCCGCCGGCCAACACACCAGAGAACGCCTTGGAGTAATGGCCGCGGCCGCCGCGGGCGTCGAACTCCGGCGGCCGGCCGAATTCCGTCGCGATGACGACGAGCGTCTTGTCCAACCGCTTGCGGGCCTCCAGGTCGCGGAGCAAGGCCGCGAACGACATGTCGAGGTCCTGAATGAGTTCGTGCTGCTTCTCCTGCCCCTCGTTGTGCGTGTCCCAGCCTGTGCCGTTGACGAAGTTCAGGTTGTGCCCTACCTCGACAAACCGCACGCCCGCCTCGACGAGCCGACGGGCGAGTAAGCAGCGCTGGCCAAACTCGCCACCGTACCCGGATCGCAGTTTTGGTGGCTCGGTCTTGAGGTCGAACACCTTCATGAAGTCAGGACCTGCGAGGCGGAAGCCGTCGGCCGCGGCCGTGGCATATTCGGCCACCGCTTTGTCGTCGGGCATGCGGGCTAGCTGTTGGTCGCGGAGTCTGACCAGTAACTCCTCGCGCCGTGCCTGCCGTTCGGCATTCACGTCGCGCGGCCGAATCAGACCCGCAGGGCCAACGTCCGTTTCCGTCAGGTAGACGTAGCCGTACTTCGTGCCCAAAAAGCCTGGCCCTCGGCTGACATTGGGGTAGCCAATGACGACGTACGGTGGCACGTTGGCCCCGCGTGCCCCGAGTTGGTGCGACACGACCGAGCCGACCGACGGGTAGATGACCGTCTCCGTGATCGTGCGTCCGGTATGCAGCCGGTGGACAGCCGCGGCGTGCTCGTCGATGACGTTGTGGTGGAGCGTGCGAACGAGAGCGCAACGGTCGAGCAGCTTGGCCGTCTCGGGTAGGTGCTCGCAGACACGGACGCCGGGAACGGCTGTGTCGATGGCGGCGTAGGCAGACCCCGCCTTCTTCGCCTTGGCGTCGCCGCGGCGTTTCGGGTCGAAGGTGTCGATGTGGGCAGCCCCGCCACCGAGCCAGAGGAAGATGCACGCATCGGCTGTCGCCTTCGGTGCGGCACGGAGGGCTGGGGCGGCGAGCAGCGCGGCGGAGGCGGCGAGGAAGTCGCGACGGTTCATATTGAGTCTCGGTTAGCGACGCTTCGCAGAAGCGTTCCGCGGAGCGGGAGACGCTGCTGCGAAGCGTCGCTAAACGGTCAGGGGACAAACACAAACTCCGGCGACGCCATCAGGCCCCAGAGCAAATCCTCATAGCGCGCCCGCCAGTCGGCCTTGAGCCGCGGCGACGGCGGGTCGCCGGCGCGAGCGTACTCTTCCAACTTCAATTGCAACTTCGTCGCCTCCGGGCTGAGGTGGTTCGACCACGCCACCGGCGTCGTCATCCGCGGCTTCACGGCCGGCTTTGCACCCGTCCGGCGATCGCTGAACCCGTCGGTCAGCAGGCCGACGGCTAGTGATGACTCGTCGGTCGACGGCTTGCGCGACAGCACCCGTTCGAACACCCGGTCCACAACCTCGTGGAGTTCCAGGTCATCGAGAGCCAGAGCCGTGAACGCGGAATCATCGGACGCGCGGGCGATGCGGTTGTGCAATAGGCCGTGGGCTAACGTCAGCGGCTGGAGCGGCATCGGCTCGTGGTCGCGCTCTGTCTGCGATGCGGTGCGCGACTCGCGCCAGCCGTACGCGATCAACAAGTCCACGATGGTCTGTGCGACCGGCAGGGCCAAGGCCGGACGGTCGCGCTCGTTGCCGAGAGCCACGAATTCCCACGCCCGTCGTGGCTTGCCGAAGTTCAGGCAGTTTGCGGCAAGCTGCCGGCCGTCCGGGTCAAACGTCAATTCCTCGCAGCCGAACGGCTTGCCGGCCGCGGCGAACAGAGAGTCCACGATTTGCTCAGCCGTCATCCGCCGTCGCAGCTGCGACGCAAAAAGCTGCGAGTTCTCCTTGCCGTCGCGGTTCTTCGCGGGCGGACGGACCTGGCGCTGATAGGCATCCGACGACACGATCAACCGGGTCACGTGCTTCAGGTCGTAGCCGTGCGTCATCAGCTCACGGCCGAGGTACGTCAACAGATCCGGGTGCGACGGCGTGACCTCGTGCCAGTTGTCCACGGGTTCGACCAGCCCGGCTCCCATCAGCCGTTTCCACAGGCGGTTGACGAGAACTTGGGCGAACCGCTCCTGCTTCGGGTTGGTGAGGACGGCGGCAATGCGCTCGCGGGTGTCGTTTGCGTTGCGGAGCAGTTCGGCCGGGGCATCGGCGGGGACAAGGTCGGTGAGCTTCCAAGCCGGGACGATTTTGTCGCCCGGCTTGAGCGATGATCGCACGGCCGGGACATAGCCGCCCGGCTCGACCTTGACCGTGCTGCTGGCCGGCAGCGCGAGCGTCTTGCGGTCAAGCGCTGCGGCAAGAGCGAAAAGTTGCTCCTGCTTGAACTCGCCGCTTGGGGCGTCGTGGCAACGGGCGCAGGTGAGGTCGGCGGCGAGGAACGCCCTGGCGAGAATCTGGCCCTTGGCAGCCATCGGCGCGTCGTTCTCGCTGGCCATCGCGAAGCCGGACGGCTCACCGGCCAGGAAGCTGCCTTCCATGCGGACGAGTTCGGTCGCGAAGCGGTCCATCGGTAAATTGTCGGCGAGTGCCCGGTGGATCCAGTAGCGAAATGCGCCGGTGTTGTTGAGCGTGGGCTTGAGCAGGCCGGGGTTCTCGGCCAGCACATCCTGCCAGTAGCCGGTCCAATGATCGGCCCAGCGCGCGTCCGCGAGCAGCCGGTCGATGGCCTTGGCTCGGCGCGTTTGCGGTGGGTCAGCGCGGTAGGCGGCCAACTCCTCCAGCGTCGGAATGACGCCGGCGGTGTCGAGCGTCAGCCGGCGGAGGAATGTGTCATCGTCAACTAGCGGGGCCGGCGAGACGCCCTGCTCTCGCAGCGTCGCATCGACGAAGTGATCGACCCCATTCGTGATCGACGTGTGGCTTTTCCAGGTCGCGCGGGCCAGTTCGTGTCGCTTCTGCCAGTAGGCGTCCTCCGCCACGCTCGCGACTCTGCGGTTGGCCGCATCGATCGCGGCGACGTGTGCGACGGCTGCCGGGGCAAAGGTATCCCAACCCTCTTCGCTGAATGGGACCGACGGGGCAGCCGCGAGCAGTTTGAACGGCTGGCCTGCGGCGGCGACGGCCACGGCCGGCTCGCCTGTTTCGAAGCGGAACTTCTGCCCACCAACGATGAATTCGAAGCGGAACTCGTGGGCCTTGCCATCGAGCGTCAACTTCGCCCGCTTCTCGTGCTGCCCCACAGTCAGTGGCCGGACACTCGCCTCCAACGTCGGGATGACCGGCACCAGGCCGTGCCCGTCGGCACTCTTTTTCACAAAACCATTCTCGGCAATGAGCGTGTCATCGAGGAAGAGCCGAGCCGCGTTCCGCGATCGGACGAGCAAAGTGTACTCGCCGGCCGGCAGCATCCCGGTTTGCGTTGCCCGGACGACGAACGGGCTCGATCGATCGACAATGGTACCACGGTCGTTGAACTTGGCCGCGACGGTCGGGAAGCCGAACGCGGGTACGGCATAACGGGTCGTGACGTGCGCCTGCTGGATGTCCCAGGTGAGGTCCTTGATCGGGCCTTCGAGGATTTCGACAGCGACGTCCGCGCGAGCCGTAACCGCGAGGCCGAGCGCGACGGCGAGGGAGAGTCGGGTCATAGATCGAGTCCTGGCGGCCCCACCGATTGCAATCGGTGGGCTTTGAGGCGGGGAGTCGATGCCAGTATAATCGACCCACATACTGTGGTCCAAGTAGAATCCCCGTCGAGTCAAGTCCATGCGCCTTCTCTCCCTCTGTGTCCTCTGCGCCTTCTGTGGCGAATCCGCCGCCGACAAGCCGCTGCCGCCGGCGGAGGCCGCCGCCCGCATGACGCTGCCGCCGGGGTTCAAGGCCACACTCTTTGCCGGCGAACCCGACCTCGTACAGCCGATCGCGTTTACCTTCGATGACCGCGGCCGGCTCTGGGTCGTCGAGAACCACAGCTATCCGAACTGGGCCAAGGACGGCACCGGCCGTGACCGGGTACTGATCTTCGAGGACACCGACGGCGACGGCCGGTTCGACAAGCGGACCGTCGTGATCGAGAACGGCTCGAACCTCTCCGGCATCGAGTACGGCTTCGGCGGCATCTACCTTTGCTCGGCCCCGAATCTCATCCACATCCCCATCAAAGACGACAAGCCAGCCGGGCCGCCGAAAGTATTGCTCGACGGCTGGACTCTCGAAGCGATCCACAACGTCTTCAACGGCCTGGCGTGGGGGCCCGACGGCTGGCTTTATGGCTGCAACGGCATCACCAAGACGTCGTATATCGGCAAGCCCGGCACGCCGGAGAAAGAGCGCACGCCGTTTAACTGCGGCGTCTGGCGTTACCACCCGACCCGGCACGTCTTCGAGCCGTTCGCCTGGGGCATGACCAATCCGTGGGGCATCGATTGGAACGAGGACGGCGAGCTGTTCGCCACCAACTGCGTCATCAAGCACCTGTTCCACGTCGTCCCGGGAGGGCACTACGACCGCATGTTCGGCCAGGACTTGAACCCGCACGTCTACCGGCTGATGGAGAGCTGCGCCGACCACATCCACTGGGGCGGGGGCCACTGGACGAGCGCCCGGCAGAAGGCCGACGGGTCGGTGAAGACGGAACACGACGACGCCGGCGGCGGGCACGCCCACGTCGGCTGCATGGTCTACCTCGGCGACAACTGGCCGGCCGAGTACCGCGGCAACGTGTTCATGTGCAACCTGCACGGCAACCGCGTCAACCGCGACATCCTGGAACGCAAGGGCAGCGGCTACGTCGCCAAGCACGGCAAGGACTTCCTGTTCGCGAACGACCCGTGGTTCCGCGGGCTGGCGCTCAAGTATGGCCCCGACGGCGGCGTGTTCGTCAGCGACTGGACCGACACCGGCGAGTGCCACAACTACACCGGGGCCGACCAGTCGAACGGCCGCATCTTCAAGGTGACGTACGGCACGCCGAAGCCGTGGACGGGTGACTTGGCGCGGCTGTCGGACGAGGACTTGATGAAGCTGCAAGGGCATACGAACGAGTGGTTCGTGCGGCACGCGCGGCGGCTGTTGCAGGAACGGGCGGCTCACGGCAACGGAGCCGTTATCGGCCAGCCAGGCGTCCGGGCCGCGTTCGAGAAGTTGAAGACGGAGCGGCCCTTGAAGGCACTTTGGGCCATTCCCTGGTTAGGCACGGGCTACGAATTCGCCGATTACCTCCGGTCGGATTCGCCAGTCGTGCGCGCGTGGGCAATTCGACTGTACGCCGATGAGTCCCTCGTCCGCAGACACACGGGTGACCGCATCGCCGAAGCGCTGAGGGGCGAGACCTCGCCGGCCGTCTGGCGGGCGGCTGTCAGCGTGCTTAGCCACCTCCCGTCCGGCGACAGCATGGAGCTAGTCAAAGCGGCTGTAGCACGCGCCGAGTTGGCAGATGACCCGCTTTATCCACTCGTCGTTTGGTATAGCCTTGAGCCCTTGATCGATGAAGCCTTCGACATTCGGTTAGTCCTGCGTGGATCCCTACCATTTGTCCGTGAAGCCTGCGCGCGCCGCGTCGCCGAAATGACGCGAGGTCCGGAACGGCTGCTGACGCTGTTCGTCGAGGAGGACGACCCCGAGAAGCACCGTGACCTATTGGCCGGCCTACTCGCCAACTTGGGCGACCGGCGCAAAGCGCCGATGCCGGCCGGGTGGTCGGCCGCTCAGGCAAGGGCGCTTGCAAGTCCGTCCGGCGAGGTGCGTCGGCTCGGCCGCCGTCTCGCCGTGCTGTTTGAAGATGGGGCACTGATCACCGAACTAAACCGTCAAGCCAGCGACCGCTCGGCCCGCGCGACAGATCGCGAGGAGGCTTTCGACTTGTTCGCGATGAAGCAAACCGCCGACCTCGGCGCAATCGCCCGGCCGCTCGTCACCGACCCGGTGTTGCGTGGCCGGGCACTCCGCGCCCTTGCGAACGACCGCAACCTCCGGCCGACTGACATCCTGCCGCACTTCGCGACCTTCACCGACTCCGAAAAGTCCGACGCCATCGCCACGCTCGCAACCCGCCCGTACTTGGCCGCGGCATTGCTCGACGCGGTTGAGTCCGGCGCGATCCCGCGGAAAGACGTGTCCTCGTTCACCGTCCGCCAACTCGGCAAGCTCAAGGACGCCAAGCTGGCCGAGCGGGTCAAGCGCGTCTGGGGCGAGGCCCGGCCGGCGTCGCAAGCGAAGGCGAAGCTGATGGCCGAGTACAAGAACGAGCTGACGCCGGACGTGCTGGCGAAGGCCGACCTCGCCCGCGGCAAGGCGCTCTTTACGCACCACTGCTCGTCGTGCCACAAGCTGCACGGAGAGGGCGGCGCGATCGGCCCGGAACTCACCGGCTCGCAGCGGGCGAACCTCGACTACGTCCTCGAAAACACGCTCGATCCGAGTGCCGTGGTCGCCAAGGAGTATCAGGTGACGGACGTGCTGACGAAAGCTGGCCGACTGGTGAGCGGCATCGTCGTGGCCGAGACGGAGCGGGCGGTGACGCTGCAAACGCCGACCGAACGGGTCGTCGTTACCCTCGGCGAGATTGACACGCGCGAACAGTCGAAGGTGTCGATGATGCCGGAGGGCATCCTCGAAAAGCTGACCCGCGACGAGCGCCGCGACCTGGTAGCATACCTGGCCAAGTAGAAGGCGGAAGAGGTTGATCCGCAGATTACGCAGATGTCGCAGATTTCAAGTGAGAGATTCAGATTAATACAACTTAATCCGTCTCTCTCTCTCTCTCTTCTGAAATCTGCGACATCTGCGTAATCTGCGGATCAACCTCTTTATCATGACGGCAAGGAGGACGCCGCTGTGCTGTGGGAACTCGAACTCTGGCCCAAGGGCCGCAACCCCGACCGCGAGCGTGTCGCGGACGGCTACGATCTGATGACGCATTCGACTCGCGGCCACGAGACAATCGCCACCGCCAGCCGGGGCTACCTGCTCGACGCCGACTTGCCGAGTGAGGATGCCCGTGTTCGCATGACGGATTTGCTCAGCGACACGATCGCAGAACACGTTCGCATGGAACGACTCAACGTCGCGTATGCCACCAACGAAGGGCGCGTGCAGGTCACTGTCCTGCCGAAGCCCGGCGTCATGGACCCCGTGGCCCAGAGCGTCCTCGACGCGGCCCGCGATGCCGGGCTGGCATTGCGGGCTGTCCGTACCTTCCGCCGGTACGAGGTTGCTGCACCGCTGGAACCGGTCTGCCGCAAGGTCCTCGCCAACGATGCCATCGAGCAAGTGATCGAAGGGCCGTTGCCGGAGACGGCCCTGGCTGTCGGCCGGCCGTACGAGTTCCGCAAGGTCATGGTGCCACTGCGCGATCTCGGCGATGACGCTCTCGTTAAGCTGAGCCGCGACGGGCAACTCGCCTTGACGCTCGACGAGATGCGGACGGTGCAGGCACACTACCGCGAACTGGGCCGCGAACCAACCGACATCGAACTGGAGACGCTTGCGCAGACGTGGAGCGAGCACTGCTCGCACAAGACGCTCAAGGGCAGCGTCACGCTCGACGGCCGGCACTACGACAACCTGCTCAAAGAAACGGTCTTCGCCGCGACGCAGGAAGTGCGCCGCCGGCTCGGCCCCGACGACTGGTGTGTCAGCGTCTTTGCCGACAACGCCGGCGTCGTTACGTTCGACGAGAAATACCACGTCTGCTTCAAGGTCGAGACGCATAACCGGCCGAGCGCCATCGAGCCGTACGGCGGCGCGAACACCGGCCTCGGTGGCGTCATCCGCGACGTGCTGGGTGTCGGCCTCGGGGCGAAGCCGGTCGCGAACACCGACGTGTTCTGCTTTGCTCCGTCGGACACGCCGACGGAATCGCTACCGCCGGGCATCCTCCACCCTCGGACTGTAATGCATGGCGTCGTCAACGGCGTAAAGGACTACGGCAACCGCATGGGCATCCCCACGGTCAACGGGGCGGTCCTGTTCGATGAGCGGTATCTCGCAAACCCGCTCGTTTTCTGTGGCACCGTCGGCATTATGCCGATCGGCACCGAGACAAAGGCAGCGCGGCCGGGCGACCTGATCGTGGCCGTCGGCGGGCGGACCGGCCGCGATGGCATCCACGGGGCGACGTTCTCGTCGCTCGGGCTGACGGCCGAGAGCGAGCAGGTGTCCGGCGGGGCGGTGCAGATCGGCAACGCCATCGACGAGAAGAAGCTGCTCGATGTGCTGCTCGCGGCCCGCGACCGCGGGCTGTACACGGCCGTCACAGATTGCGGCGCGGGCGGGTTCAGCTCGGCCGTCGGCGAGATGGGCGCGGAGTTGGGCGCGAGCGTCGATCTCGACGCGGCCCCGCTCAAGTACGAGGGGCTGTCGTACACGGAGATTTGGATTTCGGAGGCCCAAGAGCGGATGATCCTGGCCGTGCCGTCGGGCAAGTGGCAAGAGCTCCGCGCGCTGTGCGCGAGTGAGGGCGTCGAGGCGACGGCCCTCGGCACGTTCGAGGCAACGGGCCGGTTGGTATTGCGGTACAGGGGCGAGGTCGTCGGCGATTTGTCGATGGCGTTTCTGCATGACGGGCGGCCGAAGAAGGTGATGAGCGCGGCGCGGCCCCACCGATTGCCATCGGTGGGTTTCGGAGGGTCGGGGGGAAAGGAGGATGCGAACATGGTGTTGAAGCGCATACTCACCTCCCCGTCGGTCGCGTCGAAGGAGTGGGTCGTCCGCCGCTACGATCACGAGGTCCAGGGCGGCACCGTCATCAAGCCGCTCGTCGGCGTCCACGACGATGGTCCCGGCGACGCGGCCGTCATTACTCCAGTCCTCGGTTCCATGCGCGGCCTCGCTATCGGCTGCGGGATCAACCCGCTCTACGGCGACCTCGACCCGTACGCGATGGCCGCGTGCGCCATCGACGAAGCCGTGCGGAATGTCGTCGCCGTCGGTGCGGACCCGAGCCGGATCGCGCTACTCGACAACTTCTGCTGGGGCGACGTAACGGATCCCGAGACGATGGGAGCACTCGTTCGGGCGTGTGAGGCTTGCCGTGACGTTGCCATTGCGTTTGGCATGCCGTTCGTCAGCGGCAAAGATTCGCTCAACAACGAGTACCGCTCCGGCGGCCGGCACATCCGCATCCCGGGCACGCTGCTCGTCAGCGCGCTCGGCCAAGTGCCCGACGTGCACAAGTGCGTGACGATGGACCTGAAGGCCCCCGGCAACCGGCTGTACCTCGTCGGCACGACTCGCGACGAACACGGCGGGTCGCACTACTTCAAAGTGACGGGTCAGGCGGGCGGTAGCGTGCCGAGCGTCGATGTCGCAATGGCACCCAGGCTGTTCCGGGCCATGCATAGCGCAATTGCCGGTGGTCTAGTGCGATCGTGCCACGACCTAAGCGAAGGCGGTTTGGCAGTCGCACTCGCTGAGATGGCATTCGCCGGCGAAGTCGGGGCGGACGTGACCCACAAGCCCGAGATGGCCGACGACGAGTGGCTCTTCAGCGAATCGGCGACTCGTTGGGTCATTGAGGTTGAGCCGGCAAATGCCACGGCACTGGAAGCGAGTTTCGCAGGATTGCCTCTCGTTCTGCTCGGCACGACGGTCAAGGACCAGCGATTGCGAATCGCGGGGGCGACTGGCGAATGGATGGTGTGGTCTGCGCTCGCCGAGTTGAAGGCCGCGTGGCAGACACCGCAATAAGCAAAGACGCGGCGCGCCGCTTTCGCGACGTGCCGCGTCGAGCCGACCGGCGACGGTCAGTTCGCATCCTGGAATCGCCACACCGGGACGTACGGCGGCAAGTCGCCGTTCAGATACGCCTCCGGTCCAACCATGCAGCGCAGCCGCTTCAGGGCCTGTCGCCGCACGGTGATGTAGTAGTACTCGCAGCGTGCATCGCGCACCGAGTCCCACACCTGATACAGGAAGTCCGTCTCTCGGAGCGCGATTCGCAACTGGAAGCAACGGTCCTGTTCGACGTTTTGGCGTCCGTCGAGGTAGCGGCGGTACGATCGATTGAAGGCGAGCAGTTCGTTGACGGTCCCACGTTCAGGGAATCGATGACAATCCGACAAGCGCGGAGCGTCCTTCAACTCCTGGTAACGGCGGCGGAGCAGGTTCAGGTCGTTCTCGTAGTCCTCGACGCGCGCGAGGACGTAACGTCGCTCGCGTTCGTCGAGGATTTCCCATTCCACCGCCAATGATTGCAGTGCTTCCTGCACGGCGGGCCATTCATCGGCGTCGATCGTCGGTTCGGGAACGTCCGGCGGCGTTGTAAGTAAGCCGGCAGCTAACAAGTAGGCCCAAGGTGACATCGCGCACCTCCGTCGTGGAAGCGGGCGCACCCCGAACCCGGCCGCAGACACCTCCTGTGTCCGCGAGGAAACAGCCGGCCCCGAGCGCAGCATCGGCCGCGCGTGGGTTACGCCCAACGGTTATGACTGTAACGCTGCGGCAGATGGTCCGAGAGGGGTTCGATCCGCGATAGAGAGTGTCGCGGCTGGCCGAACCGGGCCACCTGTCGGGTGGGCGAAAAAACCGAAAATCTGAAGCGCCGGCGTCTTGCCGACCGCCGGGTCACTTCCTATCATCGACTAATCCAAGATATAACATTGGCAGTTCCTATGCCAATGCCAATCGTGAAATCAGCAAATCCCGTCCCAAACGCACGCTGCGACTCGCCGACATAGGTCGACTTTGATGCCCTAACTAGCTCCGAGTACATCCCTTAGGAGCATCTTCGCGTAACCGGCACCGCTTTCCCAGCCGATTCTTCTGACCAGACCGAGTGCTGTCGAAGTTCACAAAATCTCAGCCGCGCTTGCCTGATTTTCAGGCGGTTCGATGAGCAATTCCGAATCATCGACAGACGCAACCGCCTATCCTACAAGCAACTGCTGCCAGTTTTGGCGGCATTTCCCGCCTGCCCGGACGCACAGGCTAACCGCGTCAGATTGTCATTAGATATTATGAAATAACAAGTTACGTCAGACTCACCGCAAAACCTGCTCGCGGCACCTCGATTGCGTCTCGCGCGATACTCGCCATTCGATTCCTCGACATCTCAAGGAGGCGCTCCCGTGAGGCGACTTGTCCCTGGCGTTGCGGCGCTCGCGTTACTCGTGGTTTGCAGCGTCGCGGTGGCGGCCGACTTGCCGATTGCGACGCTCAAGCCCGATGAAAAAGCCGCTCAGCCCGGCGACATTGCCTGGATGCTCGTCTCGACGGGCCTAGTCCTCTTGATGGTGCCAGGGCTGGCCCTGTTCTATGGCGGCATGGTCCGCAGTAAGAACGTTCTCGGCACCATGATGCACTCGATGATCGCGTTGGCCCTCGTCGGCCTGCAGTGGGTGCTGTTCGGCTACAGCCTGGCGTTCGGGGCGTCGAAGGGTGGTTGGATCGGCTGGTCGCCCGAGTTCCTTGGCCTGTCGGACCCATCGCTGTACGAGGGTGTCTTTCCCGGCACCAAACTACCGATCTTTGTTCACTGTATGTATCAGGGAATGTTCGCGATCATTACACCAGCGCTCATTTCCGGAGCGATTGCCGAGCGCGTTCGGTTTGGCCCGTACTGCCTGTTCATCCTGCTCTGGGCGACGCTCGTCTACGATCCGCTGGCTCACTGGGTTTGGGCGCTAACGCCGGACGCAAAGGCGGCGGGCTGGCTCGGCGACATGGGTGCCCTCGACTTCGCCGGTGGGACGGTCGTCCACATTTCAGCCGGGTTCGCAGGTCTGGCTGCGATCCTCTGCCTCCGAAAGCGCATCGGTTACCCTCAACACGCGATGCACCCGTCCAGCATGGTGTTAACGCTAACCGGGGCCGGGCTGTTATGGTTCGGCTGGTTTGGTTTCAATGGCGGCAGCGCCCTGGCCAGCAACGTGTTGGCCGGCAACGCTCTCACGGCGTCGCAGGTGGCCGCGGCCGCAGCCACGTTGTCGTGGGTGGGGGCCGAGTGGTTCCATCGCGGCAAGCCCACAGCTCTTGGCCTGGCCTCGGGCGTGGTTGCTGGCCTCGTGGCCGTGACCCCCGCGTCCGGCTACGTTACGCCGCTCGGGGCGATGAGCATTGGCTTCATCGCGGGCCTGGTCTGCTACGGTATGGTCTGTCTGAAGCCGAAGTTCGGGTATGATGACTCGCTCGATGCCTTTGGCGTACACGGCGTCGGCGGCTTCCTCGGTGCGGTTCTAACCGGCGTTTTTGCCAACGCGCTTCTCTGGCAAAAGGGAGCTGGGAGTAGCGACGCCCTCGGCAAGCTAGCCGAAGGAGCCGCGTCGCAGCTCAAAGTCCAACTGCTCGCGGCGCTTGTGGCAGCGACCTATTCATTCGTCGTGTCGTTTGTACTCGTCAAAGTGATCGATCTGGTCCTCGGCTTTACGCTCGATTCGAAGTCCGAGAACCAAGGCACGGACCGAGCCATTCACGGCGAAGTCGGCTTCGAGCTGGACCCGGTGGACGAAGCGGCACTCACGACCGGTGCGGAGCCGCGGGCCGCGACTGCCCCGCCGACGGACAGTCGTCGGTTCACAGTTGTCGTCGAAGGCCCCAAGAACGGAGATCTGATTCATGCCTGGTCGGACATGTGTCAGACAAGCAAACAGCCGACCGACGACTTCCGAGCCGTGTACCCATTCGTCACAACGGTATCGGGTAACCGATTCCGGTTCCGCGGCGGCGATCCAATCCTGATGCGCGAGAAGCTCGAACGGCTGTTTCAGGACAATCTCGACGGCACCCAGGTAAAGACCTACATCGAGAATTGACAGAGCGGTCCGTGGCCAGTGGTCGGTGGCCAGGCGGAAAGCAGGTGAATGACCTCATTCCGCCTGACCACTGGCCACTGATCGCTGACCTCTACTCTGGGGGCGGCCGTGCTCCGCTGGCTTTTCGTCGTTGCTGTGGCCGCATATCTGTTGTCCCCTGCCTGGCCAATCGTTCCCATCGAAGGCTACGAAGCCGCTAACGCCGCACTGTGCGAGTATCGAACGGCTCACCCCGGTGGATCGATTTACGACGAACCACCGACTGTCCCCATCGGCTTCCAGCCAGGCTCGATCGCCTTGGTCGTCGCCGTGCTGCGCTTGGGAGCTACAGACGGCTTAAAAGTGTACGGCCTGCTCTCGGCGACCTGCGCGGGGTTGTTCCTCGTGCTGGCGACGGTCTGGCTGCACCGGCGCAGCAGTCAACCAGCGTGGCTTTGCTCGTTGGTGCTGCTTGGGATTCCGGAGGTGTACGTCGCGTCTTACTATCCAAGCTCGTCGATGATGGCTTTGCCGTTCCTGCCTGCGGCACTGCTCACCTTCGGCGACGGCACTTCCTGGCCACGAGCCTTGGCCACGGCTGCTCTCATCGCCTTCGGGACGTGGATCCGGCTCGACCTCGCGTTCCTCGCGCCAGCCGTCGTACTTCAATCGCGGACTTGGAGCCGTGCGATCCTGGTAGGCGCAATCGTAGCTCTGCTGGTGCCGATGGCATATTCGGCAAGCGGTTGGCCGCTGCACGTCGTCTTGCGCGAGGACAACGCAGCATTTCAGACGCCAACGGTACACCGGGTCGTTATGGTGCTCTGCTGGTCGATTCCCGTTTGGGTCGGCGCAGCCTATCTCGTCGGTCTCCGCGACCTGGCTATACGCCATAACTATCGCGAGTTGCTAATCGCTGTGAGCGGACCAATGCTCATCCTGGCTGCCTATCGCCTGGCTCTCATCGCACCACGGTATTTTCTCGGCGCAGTGCCGTTTCTCGCCTATGGCATCTTGCAAGCGGCGCCCGCGGTTCGCGACTGGTCCGCCAGCCAACGGCGTGTCGGCGCGATTGCCCTGGCCGTCCTTATGGCGAGTGGATTCCTACCGTTCGTACAGGACTATATCGAAGGCCCGCGCTCGATCATCGGCATTGGAGCGTACTACCTTCCCGTATCGTGGCATCAGCTCAAGGCGAAGAACATCGATGCCGTCAGCAGCGTTCAAGTCGTGGGCGATTCCGTGCTGACCCCGAACGCCTGTACACACTTCGTCGCCGGCGACTGGTTCGGCCGCTGCCTATGGGCGCGCGAAGGTGTGGCCCGATGTGGCGGCCCATTCGAACGCGGCAGCGACCCGTTCCACTGGGGATATCGACCCGCGTCCGGCGGATGGGTCGCCGTACTGGAAAAGCGTGGCACTCTCAGGGAAGCTGTCTTGGCTGGCCAGGCATTATGGCCAGAAACGGACTTCGCATTGATGCACACGCAAGGCGATTGGCCCACGGACATCGGTTCGTTGCCACCCGGCGTATCTGTGGAATGCCTCGCTGGCGACGTACTGTTCTATCGTTATTCGCACACCTCCAACCCCCCGAAGGCACCATGAAACTCATCGTCGCGATCATTCGGCCGGAGAAGCTTGAAGCAGTGCAACACGCACTCAACGAGCGCGATGTCTATTTGATGACAGTGACGGACGTGCGCGGATGTGGTCGGCAGCGCGGCTACACCGAGGTTTACCGCGGCACGGAATTCCAAGTACGGCTGCTACCGAAGCTGAAGCTCGAGATCGCCGTTAACGAGGCGTTTGTTGAGGCGACGGTCGAGGCGATCGTCCACGCGGCCCGCACTGGCGACACAGGTGCGATCGGTGACGGGAAGATCTTCGTGCTCCCCATGGAGGATTGCGTTCGCATCCGCACCGGTGAGCGTGGTGGTCCCGCCATCGGGCCATGACGACAATCGATCGGCGTTGGTGGACCCGCGGTCAACGTGTCGGGAAAAAAATCAGCCGGGGCGCGGTGGCCCGCGCCCCGGCCTCCCCCCCTCTCCCGAGCAGCTTGGGACAGCCGTCCGACGGCGTGCTCAACGCCAACTTCGGACGACTGCTTGTTTCGTAAGCCATTTCGGCCGCTGCGGTTGCGAGTCGTGCGGCCGACTCAAGACGAGCGGGGTGATAGCGGCAGGAAACCATTCTGTGAAGGGCAACTTTTTACGGTTTGTCCGTAGTACCGACTTTCGCACCTGTCGGCATTCGCAGAAACGTCCCGGCTGGGATCGGCAGCTTCGGATCGTTCGAGAGTGTCGGATTCATGCGATAGATGAGATACCACTGATCGCTATTGCCGAGCGTTCGACGAGCAATGTCGTACAGCGATTCGCCGCCGCGGACCGTGTAAGTCGGCCCGGCCGACGATGGCGGCGGCACAGGTGTGACTAGCGATCCCGGCCGGGACATCGGAGTCGCCGTGGCGACACCGGGCGCGGGCGTCAAATCTGTGATGAGTTCCGGGTAGTCGCGTTCCAGAATCCGCACAGGTGGTACCCAGACAGTCGTCCCCGGCGGTAGCACAGCTGCACTCTGCTTCATTGCCTTGCTGGCCAGCGGATAGTCGCGGTTGTACTGCTTGAGGGCAGCCTCGTACTTCGGCGAGAAGTAGTAGCGTTCGCTCACACCGCGGAAACTGTCGGCCGGCTGCCAGCGGTGTTCCTCTTCGAGGTAGCTCTGCGTTTTCGGCTCGGCCGCTGGACGCGACGGCGCGGTGACGAAGGGGTCGCGCGCTTTCGGAGGGTTGGTCGGTGTCCCCGGCGAACTGGCCGGGATCACCGTGACGGTTGGCTCGGCCTTTTTGTTGATCTCCGGGTTGAGTGGAGCAGGCGGCGTCGAAGTCGGTGGCGGCTCCGGCATCGGCGGCAGACTGCGGACAGCAGCGGGCTGTGCAGTAATGTTGGTCGAATCCGGCGTCTTCTCGAACTTAATTGCCGTTGGCGTAGGTGAAGCCGAATCGTCCTTCTTCGGCTCCAACGCCGTTGGGACTGGCGGCGGTGGTGCCAATGGCGCGGGCGGGGCTGGAATGTCCTTCTTCGGCTCTAACGCGATTGGAGCGGGTGGCTGAGGCGTGAGCGGCGCGGGCGCGGGCGGGGCCGGGTCGTCCTTTTTCAACTCCGTTGCAAGGGGAGCGATCGGCTGCGGTGCCAGCGGCGTGGGCGTGGCCGCGTCGTCCTTCTTCGGCTCCGTGACGAGCGGAGCCGGAGGCGGCGGTGCATCGTCTTTCTTTAGCTGGTCCTTCGTGAGTTCGTCCTTCTTCGGATCATCTTTCTTCGGCTCATCCTTCTTTGGCTCCATCATCACCGGCGGTGGTGGCACGATGGTGGGAGCCGGTTCGGGCGCAGCGTCGCCTTTGGGCGGGACCATCGCAGGAGGCGGTTGCCCGGCAATAGGCGATGGGGCCGGCGGTGCTTCGTCCTTCTTGACCGGTTCAGCGGCCACCGGCTGGACGATCACTGGTTTCACGGGCTGCGAGCTTGCGAGTGAAACCGCGTCCGGATCGGGCGTAAGGACCGTCGGATGCGGCGGATTCGACGTCACCGGAGTCGGCGGGTTCGCGACCGCCTGAACCGAGGCTGGCTCGCCAGGCACGGAAGTCGGCATGGGCTTGCGTTCGGCGTCCTTCTTCGCAACGTCGGGCACATCGTTTTTCTGGGGGTTCTGGTCGCTCGCCTCCGACGACTTTGGCGGCGTTTCCTTCGCAGTAGCGTCCGGCGGCGTCGTCTCGGGCCCCTCGCCGCGGTAGAGTTTGACGCCCAGGACACCGCCGACCAGCGACAAAAAGGACGTGGCCACTGCGAGACCGAGTTTTGTTTCGCGCGTCATGCGTGGGGTTCTCCAATGCGCTGGGCGGCCCGCAGCTTGGCACTGCGAGCGCGGGGGTTGGTCTGGACCTCATCGTCGCCGGCCGTCACGACCTTCTTGGTCAACACCTGCCAGGCGTCGCCGTCGCGGAAGGCCCGCTTCACCCGCCGATCCTCGAGCGAGTGGAAGCTGATGATGACAGCCCGGCCGCCGGGCTTCACGATCGACGGCAAACCGGCGAGCAGGCGGTCGAGCGCGCCGAGTTCGTCGTTGACGGCGATCCGCAACGCCTGAAACGTCCGCGTGGCCGGGTCGATGCCGCCGCGGCCCTTCGGCTTCGGCACGCACCGCCGGACTAACTCCGCGAGCTGAGCCGTCGTTTCCAGTGGCCGCTCGCCACGAGCTTCGACGATTCGGCGTGCGATCCGCCGGCTGAACCGCTCCTCGCCGAACTCGTAAATGAGGTCGGCCAGGTCGCGCTCGGGCAGTCGCCGCAGCAGGTCCGCGGCCGACTCGCCCACCGTCGGGTCTAATCTCATATCCAACGGGCCGTCGCGTGTGAAGCTGAACCCGCGGGCCGCGTCGTCCAACTGGTCCGAGCAAATCCCCAGGTCCGCCAAAACACCATCGACCGCCCCAATCCTCAGGTCGCGCAGAACCCCCGCAATATCGTCAAACCCCGCATGAACGAACGTGATCGGCAAGCCGGCCGTTTGGGCCCGCGCGACCTCGATCATGGCCGCATCTTGGTCAATCGCGACAACTCGCGCCCCACGCGCGGCGATCAGCCGCGAATGCCCGCCCACTCCGGCAGTGCAATCGACAACCGTCTGGTCCGGTTGCGGGTCGAGCCAGGTCAACACCTCGACCGGCATGACGGAGACGTGGCGCGGGTTTGGATCGACAGCGGACATGACATCCAAGTTTACCCGGTTGGCGGATGCGTTGCTCTCTCTCGCGGAACGGAGTGCGCAACGAAATCGCGCCGCACGACGAAAGGAACGAATCGTGACGATCCAACGTGCCCCGTTGGCTGGGCCTCGCTGGCCGCTCGCCCCATCCTACAGACTTCAGAGTGATATTAGCCTTGACTAACTGAGCAATTAGTCTAGACTACTTTCATGCGTCGCTTCATCCCGCTTCTGTTTGCCGCTGCGGCTGGCTGTTCGTCCGCGGCAAGTGTCAGCACCGGCAAACCCGCAATTGTTGCTACGACCGGTATGATCGGCGACGCCGCTCGCATCATTGGCGGGCCGCACGTCGATGTTCATGTCATGATGGGACCGGGCATCGATCCGCACCAGTACAAGGCCACGGCCGGCGACCTGCGACGAATGCAGTCGGCGAAGCTCGTGCTTTACAACGGCCTGCACCTCGAAGGCAAGATGGCCGACGTCTTCGAGTCGATGGGTAAGCGCACCAAAACGGTCGCCGTTACGCACTCGCTCAATCCCCAGACGGAACTGCGGACGGCAGCGGAGGGATATGAAGGCACGCACGACCCACACGTATGGTTCGACGTGTCGCTGTGGATGAAGTGCGTCGGTGCGGTGCGTGATGCGTTGTGCGAACTCGATCCGGCCCACGCCGCTGACTTCCAAACGAACGCCGACGCCTACTTGAAGGAACTAGCCTCACTTCACGACGAGGTGAATACAAAAGCCGCTAGCATCCCGAAGGAACGGCGCGTCCTGATTACCGCACACGATGCCTTCTACTACTTCGGGCGGGCGTACGGCTTCGAGGTCCGCGGGTTGCAGGGCATCAGCACGGCCAGTGAGCCGAGTACGCGGGACGTACAGGAGTTGGCCAAGCTGATTGGCGAGCGGAAGCTCCCGGCCATCTTCGGCGAGACGTCCGTGCCCGATCGCAACATCCAGGCGGTGCGCGACGCGGTGACGAAGGGCTACGGGTTTGAGGTCAAATTCGTCGGTGAGCGCCTGTACTCTGACGCGCTCGGCAACGCGGGCACGCCGGCCGGGACGTACGCTGGCATGGTGCGGCACAACATTGATGCGATGACGGAGGCGCTCAAGTGATGTTTATCCGACCCGAGCCGGAAGCGTTAGCGACGGCCCCGCGCGGGGCCGTCGCTAACGCTTCCGGCTCGGCAAGAATCCCTGCGATTGAAGTCACCGATCTGACGGTCGCCTACGGCGAGAAACCCGTCCTGTGGGACGTGGACCTGACCGTCCCCGTCGGTGTCCTGATGGCCGTCGTCGGCCCGAATGGGGCGGGCAAAACGACCCTGCTCAAGGCGGCGCTCGGCCTCGTCAAACCGGTCGCGGGCCAGGTCAAGATCCTCGGCGAGCCGTTCACTACGATGCGGAAGCGTGTTGCCTACGTCCCGCAGCGCGGAAGCGTCGATTGGGACTTTCCGACGAGCGTCCTCGATGTCGTGCTCATGGGCACGTACGCTCGCTTGGGTTGGTTTCGCCGCCCCGGCAAGCGCGAGCGAGCCGATGCCAACGACGCACTGGCGCAGGTCGGCCTGACGGACTTCGCACACCGCCAGATCAAGCAGCTTTCCGGTGGGCAACAGCAGCGCGTTTTCCTGGCCCGGGCGCTCGTACAGGATGCTGACGTGTACGTCATGGACGAGCCGTTTCAGGGCGTGGACGCGACCACGGAACAAGCGATTCTCGACCTGCTCCAACGGCTCCGGGCGGACGGGCGGACGGTCGTCGTCGTCCACCACGACCTTTCGACGGTGCGCGACTACTTCGACTGGGTTGCCCTCCTGAACGTGCGCAAGATCGCGGCTGGGCCTGTATCCGAAGCGTTTACGGACGAGAACCTGCGCCGCGCCTACGGTGGCAAACTAATTAACGTGTGACCGCCCGAAAGCCCACCGATGGCAATCGGTGGGCCATCGCGACGTTGCCCCACCGATTGCCATCGGTGCGCTTTGACGCGAGACTGTCATCCCGCCATGCTCTTCGACAACTACACCCTGCGAACCGTCGCGCTCGGGACCGCCGCCCTCGGTGCTCTCAGCGGCGCGCTCGGTACGTTCGCGGTGCTGCGGCGACAAAGCCTGCTCGGCGACGCCGTGTCGCACGCTGCGCTGCCGGGCGTCGCCCTCGCGTTCGCGCTGACGCACAGCAAGGCCCCGCTCGTCCTAGCGGCCGGGGCGGCGGTCGCCGGCTGGCTCGGCACGCTCGCCGTCCTCGCCATCGTCCGCCGTAGCCGAGTGCCATATGACAGCGCCCTCGGCATCGTGCTGTCGGTCTTCTTCGGCTTCGGCATCGTCCTCTTGACCTGGCTGCAAAAGCGACCGGACGCGGCCCAGGCGGGCCTGGAGCGCTACCTATTCGGCCAAGCCGCGACACTGCTCGACTCCGATGTCCGGGCGCTCGCTGGCCTCGGGGCGGTCGCGCTCGCCGTGCTGCTCGCCTTGTGGAAGGAGTTCAAGCTGCTGGCGTTCGACCCGGACTACGCGGCGACGCTCGGCCAGCCGGTGCGATTGCTCGACACGCTGCTGACCGGTCTGCTCGTGCTGGCCGTGGTGCTGGGCTTGCAGTGCGTCGGCGTCGTGCTGATGAGCGCCTTGGTCGTCGCGCCCGCCGCGGCAGCTCGGCAGTGGTCCGACCGACTCAGCGTTGTAGTGCTTTTGGCCGCAGCGTTCGGCGGGTTGAGCGGCCTCGGCGGCACATTGGCCGGCGACGCGCTCAGCGCCCCCGGCAAGCCGCTACCGACGGGGCCGGCCGTGGTGCTGGTGGCGACGTGCATCGTGCTGGCGTCGCTTACGAAGAAGTTGTTGATCACCCGAGTGGCATCCCCGTAGGGTGGTACGACCGCAGGGAGTGCCACCACAAAGCGCCGAGCGACCACGCGGTTCTGGTGGCACTCCCTATGGTCGTACCACCCTACGGGTCGTCCCGTCGAGGCGACCCGTGTCCCCGCAAGCGGAAGTCCTGCTCATCGCCATCCTCGCCGCGGCTGCGTGCGCGTTGCCGGGATGCTTCCTCGTCCTGCGGCGGATGGCCCTCGTCGGCGATGCGATCAGCCACGTCCTGCTCCTCGGCATCGTCGTCGCGTTCATGCTCGTCCGCAGCCTCGCGTCGCCGTGGCTCGTCGTCGGGGCGACACTCTCCGGCGTGTTGGCCGTCGCGCTCGTCGAGGCCCTCGGCCGTACTCGGCTGGTGAAAGAGGACGCTGCCCTCGGCCTCGTGTTCCCGGCTCTGTTCAGTGTCGCGGTGATCCTCGTCTCGCGGCACGCCGGCAACGTTCACCTGGACGTCGATGCCGTCTTGCTCGGCGAACTGGCCTACGCCCCGGAGCGGCGAACCGACATCCTCGGCTTCGACGTGCCGCAGTCGTTGCCGGTCCTGCTGGCGGTGTGCGGGCTGAACCTTGCGTTCATCGTGGGCTTCTACAAGGAGCTGAAGCTCGCCACGTTCGATGCCCCGCTCGCGGCCGCGTTCGGTTTCCTTCCCGCGCTCTTGCACTACGGCCTGGTGACGCTCGTCTCGCTGACGTGCGTCGCAGCATTCGACGCGGTCGGTTCCGTGCTGGTCGTCGCGCTCCTAATCGTCCCCGCGGCGACGGCCTACCTGTTGACGGATCGGCTCGGCGTGATGCTCGCCCTATCCGTCCTCGTCGGAGCACTCGGAGCGGCTTGCGGCTTCGCACTCGGCGAACTCTTCGACGTGAACTACGCCGGCGCAATGGCGACGGCCCTCGGCGTCCTCTTCGCGCTTACGCTCGCGCTATCCCCTCGTCGGGGCCTCGTCGCTCAGTGGCGGCGGCACCGGCGGCAGACGCGTGAGTTCGCCATGGCGATGCTGCTCGTCCACCTCGGAACGCACGAGGGCACGCCGGAGATGGCCGACGAGTGCCGCCGCGATGGGCTGCACGAACACCTGAGTTGGCCGCGTGAGAAAGTCGAGCGGGCGCTGCGAGATTCGGAACGGGCCGGGCTTACCATTTCTCGCGATGGGCTGGAGGTGCTGACCAATGCGGGGCGAGCGGTCGCTCGCGAGACGCAAGCCGATCACGGCCCCGGCTGAGACAAGCCAGCGACGATACTCGTATATCTCGGTCCGACCGCCTCGAACTCGAACCGCCGCGACGTCTCACCGGTCGGCTCGATGGTGATGCGCAGGTACTCGTCCGGCAGCACGCCAGTCACGCGGTCGGCCCACTCAATGAGACAGACGCCGCCGGCGTCGAAGTACTCCTGCACGCCGAGGTCGGCAAACGCGGCCTCGCTCGGCAGGCGGTAGGTGTCGAAGTGGTAGACCGGCAGCCGGGCGACGTACTCGTGTATGAGCGCGAACGTCGGGCTGCTGACCCGACGACCATCACCACCGAGACCCTCGACGATGGCCCGGACGAAGTGCGTCTTGCCGGCGCCCATCGGCCCGACCAAGGCGACGACCACACCGGAGGGCAACAGCGCCGCGAGCCGCCGGCCAAGCGCGGCCGTCGCGGCGAGGTCGGGGCATTCCACCGTGATGGCCTCGCCGCTCAAGTCATCCTCCATCCGAGCCGCGGGCGTTAGCGAGCGTTGGCTGGTGTCGCTCGCTCGCACTCGCGGCTCCTATGCTCCGACGACCCGGTTCCGCGGCTTCTTGCCCGTCATGCATACGTCGATGATCTTGCCGGTTTCGCCGACCGCCATGTGGAACCGCTGTTCACCTTCCAGTCGGTGAACCGTGAGATGGTAGGATTGATTCGCCGTCGCAAGGTAGCCGCGCTTCTCCGGGGCTTTGGGCGCGCGGATCTTTCCCCAGGAGCCGTCGCCCAGATACAGGATGCCGTCCTTGTCGGCCACGCCGCCCTTGAGCGGATGCGTCCGCTTGAAGGTATGATCGTGGTGTTCCAGCACGACATCGACGTTATGCTTCTCGAACAGCGGCACCCAGAACTTGCGGTTCTCGTCGCCGGTGCCGCCCTTGCCGTCGTCGGTCACTTCCGCGCGGTACGAGGGGTACGCTGGGACGTGGTTCACGACGATCAGATGCGGTAAGTCGCGCCGGGCCGCCAGCGTTCGGTCGAGCCAGGAGGCTTGCGCACCGCCGATCTTGGCGACATGGCCGGTGTCGAGCAGGACGAGGCTGAGGTAGTTGCCAAAATCGAGGGTCCCGTAGCTCGTGTCGGCAAACAAGCCGTCAAACAGCGCGAAGAAGATCGGGGCATGCGATCGGGGCTTGCCGAAACCGCCAACGACCTCGTGATTGCCGATACACACCACCATCGGAATGAGCCGATCCTGCGAGTCGATCATCGATTTGCTGTACTGGCGCAGGAAGCCGAGCGTGACCTTCGGGAGCTTGCCATTGTCGTAGGCGAGGTCGCCGCCAATGATCGCGAAGTATGGATCCTGCTTGGCCGCAACGTAGTTGTTCGCCAGAGCGTGTGAGTTGACGCCGCAATCGCCACCCGAGACGAAAAGTAGATCGTTCGTGGCTTTGGCGGGCATCGTACGAAAGCGATGAACGACCTTCGACGCGCCGATACGGAACTGGTACTCCGTGCCCGGCGTCAGGCCGGTGAGTTCGGAGCGGTAGAGCTTGCGGTCGGTCAGGGGAAATTGCCTGGTTGTCGTCGGCGTCGCAAACCACTCGTTCGTCTTGACGCGGCTTGCGTAGATCGTTGCGTCGTCGGGGTCGCCGTCGCCGTCGTCACCACCGACCCACTGGACGGTCATCGTCGTGGTCGGATCGCGTTGCCAGGTGAGGAAGAGCGTATCGGGCTGGTAGTCGTCGGCCTCGTCAGCGCGGGCCGAGCGAAGGAGAATGGGGCCAGCCGCAAGCGCGGCGGAATAGCCCAACGATTGGCCAAGGAATCGACGGCGGTCGAGCGCGTTCATAATGTGCGAGTCCGGCAGCGAGGGAGAGTAGGAGGGACGCAGATCATCGTAACGACTATCGGCATAGTGTGGAAAGAGATACGGCGATATTTCGCCCGGGATTTAACGCGGCACTACGCACACCAGGAGGAACCCGTACGCTCGCCAACCCGGTACGAGCCACTGGGCCGGCAAGCGACCATTGGCTGCAAGTCCCAACGGCAAAACCTCCACAATGTGGAAGCCAGCCGCACGCACCAGGCCCACGACTTCGCGGCGTGTGAAGAGGTGCATCGTCCAGCCGGTGTGTCCCTCGGCCGAGTGGGGCATCGCGAAGTCGCCCGACACGTCAGGCCGACGGCCCAACGCTCGCCAAAGGGAGCGCAGCACGTCGCCGGCGAGCCAGCGCCGGCCGGCCGACGTGCGCAAATGGTGCCAGCGGTTATGGACGTGCAGCACGAACACACCGCCGGGCCGTACGAGCCGGAAGGCATGCCCGACGACGCGCTGTCTCGCTTCAACGCCGGACACCATCCCAAGAGTACTGAACAGACACACCGCCGCGTCGAACACCCCATCGCGCAGGCTGTCGAGTTCGACAACGCTTGCGTCGAGGAAATCGACGCACACACCAGCAGCGGCGGCTTTTGCACGGGCGATTCGTAGCATCTCCAGCGAGAGATCGACGCCGGTCACGCGGTCGCCACGGGCTGCCAACGGGACCGCGACGCGGCCGGTGCCGCAGCCGAGGTCAAGGACTCGACTCCCGATCGCGATTTGTCGCTTCGCGAACTCCAAGTCGAGTTCGAGCAAGGGCGTGCCGGCGAGCGCCGCATCGACGGTGCGGGCAAGGTCGGCGTCGTGCAGGTAGTCCCAAACCCCGCGGCTGACACCGGGGGGCAATTGCCAGTCGGCGGGAGCAGACATGGGGGATCGGGAACTCCGCGAGGAGGTGTGTGCAATCGGCCGGCGTGTGAGCGACGGAGGCTTCGTGGCGGCGTGGGACGGCAATATATCGGCCCGACTGCCCAACGGCTCATTCCTCTGCACACCGACGATGCTGGCCAAGGGCCGGCTGCGGCCCGACGACCTGTGTACGGTGGACTCAGTCGGTCGGCAACTGACCGGCCCGAAGGCCCGCACCAGCGAAATCCTCCTGCACCTGGCGATCTACAAACACCGCCCGGACGTGAATGCCGTCGTCCATACGCACGCCCCGCACGCCGTCGCGTTCGCCGCGACCGGCACGCCGATCCCAAACGGCGTGTTGGCTGAGGTCGAGTACTTCCTCGGCGTCGTGCCGACGGTGCCGTATTCGACGCCCGGCACACAGATATTCGCCGACTCCGTGGTGCCGTACCTCGACCGCACCGTCGCGCTCGTGCTGGCGAACCACGGCGTGGTCACGTTCAGTCCGACGCTCGAACTGGCGTGCGGCTACACCGAGATTCTCGATGCGTACTGCCGCGTTCTGCTCTTGAGCCGGCCGCTCGGCACGCCGCAGCGGCTGACCGACTCGCAGATCGGCGAGCTGGTAGCGCTCAAGCGCAAGGCCGGCTACCCGGACCCGCGTGGCTAGTGGTCCATCACACCTGATTTTGACGCATGGGTTTTGCCCGTTGCGCGTGGTAGTCTGAGGCTTGTACCTGAACCCATCGGCGGTAGACCCCCGTGCCCGACGACATACCGAAGCCAGACGAGCATCCGTATTGGGTGCCGTCTGTCGGACTATGCATGGTCGTAGTTGCCTGCGTGTTGGGGGTCGGGTGCTGTGGTGGCGGGTGGTGGCTGCTGTTGCGGGTCTTCAGTGAACCGCTGGGGCCGGACTGACAACGAACGCTCCCGCTCGTGACGCCACAGCCGGGCCGCCAATCCGTCGGTGGCAGCCGACTAGGTCGACCTTCAAGAGAATGAGATCGGCCTCTTGACAAGCGATCCGTCGAGCCGGTATACATAGATATTCGATGTATCGAATTCCTTTGCTTACGGGCACCGATGGACGCTGAACTCCTCAAGGGCACGCTGTCGCTGCTCATCCTGTCGCTGTTGAGCCGCCGGCCGATGTACGGCTACGAAATCGCCGCCACCGTTCGGGCCGAGACCGACGGCACCTTCGAGTGGCGCGAGGGATCGCTGTACCCGAACTTGCACAAGATGCAGGCCGATGGCCTGATCGAGGGTGAGTGGGAGGAGAAGGAGACCGGCCGCAAGCGCCGCTACTACCGCGTCACCAAGAAGGGCCGGGAAGCGCTCAAGGCAAAGGTGCAGTCCTGGGCCGAGCTAAGCCGGGCCGTCAACCGCATCCTGGAGAACACCGATGGACGAGCTTGAGCGCTACCTCGACCGCGTGTGCCGCGGCATCGGCGGGCCGAAGTCGCTGCGGCAGCACGTCCGCCAGGAGCTGCGCGAACACCTCCTCGACGCGGCGGCCGGACACAAGGCCGCGGGGGTGCCAGAGGACCGAGCGCTTTCCCTGGCCCTGGAGGAGTTCGGCGGGCCGGACGAGGTGCGTTCGGAGTTGGCGGCGACGCACGGGCAGCGGCTGTTGGGGGTGGTGATCGACCGGGCCTTGCATTGGAAGGAGACGACCTTGAAAGCGAAATGGCTATGGGCGACGTGGGCATACCTCGCCGCCGCCGCGGTGATTGTGGCCGAAGTGCTGTCGATCACCTTTGCGGTGATGTTCATCGTGCCCAAGTTCTACCGGCTGATGCAGGACGGCCTGGTGGACCCCGGCGTCCTCGACGACCAGGGCGCGGCTTGGATGGTCGCATTCCTGCACCGACTTGACGCGGCGGCCGACCAGTCGACGTGGCTGTTGCTCGCGACCGTGGCGGCGTGGGGGTTGTTCGAGTGGCGGGTGCGCGGCGAGAACAAGCCGCTCATGCGGTTGGCGGCGCTCGGCACCGCGGCCCTCGGCCTGGCGGTGGTGGCCCTGCTGACGTGGGGGTCGCTGGCGGTTGGGTTCTGCCTCGGCCTGCCGAGTACCGGCAAGGTGACGCGCCTGTACGCGGTGGACCAGGTGGCGAGTATCGACGCCTCCGTCGCGGCGGCCGAGCGGGCGCTGGAGAAGCAGGATTGGGCGGCGGCGCGGGAGCAGGCCACGCGGGCGTCGGCGGCGGTCGAGCGGCTGGCAAAGGCCACGGCGGCAGTCGGCGCGCTGACGCCGCAGCACGGCCCGCCGACGCTCCAGGACTTGCGGTCGCAACTGGCGGCGGCGAACGACGCCCTCCGCGACGCCCTGGCGGCCCCCGACAACCCGGATCGGCTGGCGGCGGCGTTCCGCAAGTTCCGCGACGCCTATGGACCGGTCGCCAAGGCGGCGGCGGGCGACCGCCGTTGATCGCGCGTCACGCCAGCAGCTTCTTGACGACGTTGCCGGCCACGTCGGTCAGTCGGAAGTCGCGGCCTTGGAAACGGTACGTCAGCCGCTTGTGGTCCAGCCCAAACAGGTGCAGGATCGTGGCGTGCAGGTCGTTGATGTGAATCGGATCTTCGATGACGTTCCAGCCGATCTCGTCGGTCTTGCCGATCACCTGCCCGCCCTTGACGCCACCACCGGCCATCCAGATCGAGAACGCAAACGGGTGATGGTCCCGGCCATTTACCACCGCGTAGCCCGGCCGGTTCTCGCCGAGCGGCGTTCGACCAAATTCACTGAGCCACATGACCAACGTCGAGTCGAGCAGTCCACGACGCTTCAGGTCCTTGATGAGGGCGGCCACTGGCTGGTCGGCCATCTTGCAGTTAAAGCCTAACTCCTGGTCCAAGTTGTTGTGGTGGTCCCACGATGCGTGGAACAGACTAACGAATCGGACGCCGCGCTCGATCATCCGGCGGGCGAGCAGGCAGTTCAGCGCGAACTGGTGGAACTGCCCCTTACCACCACCGCGGCTGGCTTTGACGGCGTCGTCCTCGCGGTACAGGCCGTATTCCTCGATGGCCGCCTTCGACTCGCCCGAGAGGTCGATCAGTTCTGGCGCAGCGGACTGCATCTTGAACGCCAACTCGTAGGCCGCGACACGGCTCTGAATCTCCGGGTCGCCAATCTGCGCGTGGCGGACGCCATTCAGGTCGCGGATGGCTTCGATGGTCTTCGCCTGCATGTCGCCCGTAAGGCCAGGCGGGTTCTGGAGGTTGAGGACCGGCTCACCCTGGCCGCGGAAGAGGACACCTTGATAGCTCGACGGTAGAAAACCGCTCGACCAATTGGAGGTGCCACCGGAGGTCCCGCGGCCGGCCGTCAGCACAACGTAGCCAGGCAGGTTCTTCGACTCGCTGCCGAGGCCGTAGTTCATCCACGCGCCCATACTCGGTCGGCCAAACGTCGTCACCCCGGTGTTCATCATCAACTGGCCGGGATGATGGTTGAACGCCTCGGTGTGCATCGACCGGACGAGAGCGATGTCGTCGGCACATGTCGCCAGGTTCGGCAGCATGTCGGAGAGGTCCATGCCGCATTGGCCGTGCTTCGCCCATTTGCGCGAGCAGCCGAGGACGGTCGCTGTGTCCTTCTGAAGAAACGCAAAGCGGACGTTTTTGGTGAACGACCCGGGCAACTTCTGCCCCGCGAGGTCGTTGAGCTTTGGCTTGGGGTCAAACAGGTCGAGCTGACTCGGCGCCCCTTCGAGGTAGATGCAGATGCAATTCTTGGCCTTCGGCGCGAAGTGCGGCGGGCGAGTGGTCGGATCGTCGCCGGCCACGGCTCGGCCGTCGTCGCCGAACAGCGACGCAAGGGCAAGCAGGCCGACGCCATTGGCGCTTGTGGCCAAAAAATCGCGCCGTGCGCGGAGGCGGGCTTCGGTGGCGGGGTGCATGGGTGGGAATCAGCTCGAGGTTTGTTGTGTGAGTCGCGCGCGGACCCAGGTTCGGAAGCGCCGTACGATCGCCAGGTAGTCGGCCGTCGGGTCGGGCACTAGAAACATCGCGATGTCCGCCATTGGGACGGCCGGGAATGTCGGACTGCGTTCCGACTCCGCGTAGGTACCGTCCGGTTGTAACAGGTGGACGCGGATGGATTGGCCATCGAATCGCCAGATTTCGGGCACGCCATATGCCGCGAAGATATCGAGCCTCGGCAAGGCGCTGCGGCTGACCTCGACCTCGACGATCAGGTCGGGCGGAGGATCGGCAGCGGGCCGCCACTCGTGCGGCACCCGCATTCTCGGTTCGTTAGTGATCCAGTAGCACTGGTCCGGCTCAAACCCGCGGTCGCGTTCCTCGTCGCGGAAGGTCATCTGGCCGCCAACTTGGATCGCCGTGCCGGCTTCCTCGGCCGTCGTCTCGACTAGCCGGCCGAACAGGTTCTTAAGCCATTCGTGCGGGTGGGAAAGAGTCATGACCTCTAACCTCCCACGGTCGTAGGTCACCCGGACGTTCGACCGCTCACCCAGCACATCCCCGATGGCAACGTACATGTGCCACGACGCCGCGTCGAGGACGATGCGGTTCTCCGGTTGCACGGGTGGTGGGGCGACCGCACCTTGAGGAACGAACGCGGGCGGTGGAAGCGTTGCGGTGGACACGCGGTTCACCTCGCGGATCGGTCGAGCGATACAGCCAGTCTACGGCGCAGCTCGTCCCCCCTACTAGGGCAGGATGGGCTACTCCCGCGTCATGAACTCGTCCAGATTCAGGACGGCCCGCGCTACGCCGACCCAGCCGGCTGCCTCGGCCTGTGTCTGACCCGCGGACGGCGAGCCGGCCAGTTTCGCGGCTTCGGTTGGGGATGCCTCAGCGAGCATCGTCAACTCCCGTCGAAGGCCGTCGAGCCGGCTCAGCTCCGCCGCTGTCGGTTCACGGCCAAGCGCCAGTTTTACGAGCCGAGACATCGAACCATCCGACTGTCGGGCCAGGCCCTGGGCACACTCGACAAAGCTGGCGTCGTTCAGCAACGTCAGAGCTTGTAACGGCGTGTTCGACCGTTCGCGACGGACACAGCAGACGTTGGAGTCCGGTGCATCAAAGGTCATGAGCATCGGATGCGGGCTGGTCCGCTGGAACCAGGTGTAGATTCCACGACGGTAGCGGTCGGCCCCTGTACTTGCGGTCCACTTGGCCGCATTGGCGTAGGTCAGTTCGCTGATACCCGCAGGCTGCGGCGGTCGGACGCTCGGCCCGCCGATTCGGGGGGCAAGTAGGCCGCCGACCGCAAGTGCCGCATCGCGCATCGACTCCGCTTCGAGCCGCAGTCGGTTCTGACGAGCAAGCCACACGTTGAGCGCGTCGCGGTCGCGCAGCTCCGGCCGGGCGGCCGACGATTGGCGGTAGACCGCTGACGTAACAATCAGCTCGTGCAATTGCTTGAGCGACCAGCCGCGTTGGACCACCTCCGTCGCGAGCCAATCGAGCAATTCCGGATGCGACGCCTTTTCGCCTTGAGTGCCGAAGTCTTCGAGCGTCGGCACGATGCCTCGACCAAAGAACTTGTGCCAGACCCAGTTGACCAGGACGCGACCGGTCAACGGGTTATCGGGAGCGACGATCCAGTTGGCGAGGTCGAGACGGGTCGGAGTTCCACCCGTTGCGACAGGTGGGCTTTGCGCAGGCAGGGGAGGAAGAATTGCCGGCGTACCAGGCTTCACCTCGGCACCCGGCCGCAGGAAGTCTCCGCGGAGCATGACCCGCGTCGTACGGGCGGGGCCGGCCATGAGTGTTTGTGCCTTGCTCAGCGTCGGTGCAGTCTTTGCATGATCGGTCACAGCCTTCTGCCGCTTCTTCGTCTCGGCGTCCTCGCGAGCGAAGTGGGTGGCTATCGTTTTCGCATCCTTGTCTGTGCGGACCTTCGGGTCTTTCAAGAGAGCCTGCTGCACGTCGGCAGGCAGTGGCCGTAGCTGGGGAAGCGTTAACCCCGCCTCCCATTTCGCCTGCAAGTCGGGCAGCGCCTTCTTGTGTTCCTCAAGCGCTTTCTTGAGCTGGGCCTGCTTGCGGTCGTGTGCGGCCTTCTTCGCCCTGTACTCAGGTTCCTCGCCCGGCTGCGGGATTTCGCGATCCACTTCGCGGTCCGCATTGAAGAAGGCAAAGAGCTGATAGTACTCGCGCTGCGATAGTGGGTCGTACTTGTGATCGTGACACTGGCAGCAACCGACGGTTAGCCCGAGGAACACCTTACCCGTCGTGTTCACGCGATCCACGACCTGTTCAACCCGAAACTGCTCCTGGTCGACGCCGCCTTCCTTGTTTGTGAGCGTGTTGCGGTGAAAGCCGGTCGCCAGATACTGCGGCTCGCCTGCTCCCGGCAGCTGGTCGCCAGCCAGTTGTTCGACGGCGAACCGGTCAAACGGCAAGTCGCGGTTCAGCGCATCGATAACCCACTGACGGTACCGCCATGCCCACGGTCGACCGGTGTCCTTCTCGAATCCATCGGAGTCGGCGTAGCGAGCGTTGTCGAGCCAGTGCCGGCCCCAGCGCTCGCCGTAGGCCGGGCTGGCAAGTAGCCGCCGCACGACCTTGATGTAGGCATCCGGGGACGGGTCGTTCACGAACGCATCGACCTCGCCAAGCGTCGGCGGCAATCCGGTCAAGTCGAGGGTGACGCGGCGCAAGAGCGTCGGCCGGTCCGCTTCCGGCGACGGGGCGACCTTCTCGGTGTCGAGCTTCGCGAGAATGAAGGCGTCGATAGGAGTACGGACCCAACCCGGGTCGGACACTGTTGGCACTGTCGGGCGCTTGGGGGCAATGAACGCCCAATGCATCGAACCCGAGCCGGAAGCGTGAGCGACGGCCGTTTTCGCCCCACCGCTCCACTTCGCCCCGTGTTCGATCCAGGCTCGCAGCGTGCCGACCTCGGTCGCAGTGAGTGCCGGCCCCTCCGGTGGCATCTTCAAGTCGGGATCGATCCCAGCTACGGCGTGCAACAACTTGCTGTCGGCCGCCTTCGCTCCGGGCACGATGACAACCCCGGAGTTGCCGCCGGCGAGCGCAGCTTTGTTATCGTCGAGCCGCAGCCCGCCGCGCTCCTTGGCCCCATTGTGGCACTTGAGACATGCCCGTGCAAAGATCGGCTGCACATCCTTGGCGAAATCGATGTCGCCCTTAACTGCGGGCGGTAGAGCCGCCGTCGGCTTGTCGCCAGCAATGAGAGTGACGGCCAACAAGCCGAAGGCGGCGAGGGAGAGTCGCGTGCGCATCGTGGATCGCATCCGAGCGGGCGGAGTGGGAATGGGACTATCGTACCCAAGCCTGGCGGGGTGGGGCAAGGAGAAATGAAGGCAGCCTTAATTCCTGGGCCGCGACGGTTGACTGAGAGCCGGATCTTGCGCCGGATTCGTCACAATACTCGTCTTCACCCACAGCTGTTTTGTCAACGAATGCTGTCGTGGATCGAGATTGGCACGAAGCCGAAGGGCGGTCGAAAATCGCCCCATCCCAAGCGTCAGCGACGGCCGCTTGTTGGCCGTGCGGGACCGTCGTTGACGCTTCCGATTCAGATACCTACACCATCGCGAAGCGGTCGCCGACGGCCTTCCAGTTCACCACGGCCCACCACGCATCGATGTAGTCGGCCCGCTTGTTCTGGTACTTCAGGTAGTACGCATGCTCCCACACGTCGACACCGACGAGCGGCTTCGCGCCCAGCGATAGCGGCGTGTCCTGGTTCGCCGTCTTCATCACCTTCAGCTTGCCGTCAGCGGCAACGAGCCATGCCCAGCCGCTGCCGAACTGCGTCAGACCAGCCGTCTTCATCTCGGCCTTGAACTTCGCGAAGTCGCCGAACGTCGATTTGATCGCGTCGCCGAGCTTGCCGGTCGGCTCGCCGCCGGCCTTCGGCCCCATCGTCGACCAGAACAGCGTGTGGTTGTAGTGCCCGCCGCCGTTGTTCGTCACGGCCGCCTTGACGTCGGCCGGCACCTTCGACAGGTCGCGGAGGATGTCGTCGATCGACTTGCCAGCCAGCGACGGAGCCTTGGCCACCGCGGCGTTCAGGTTGTCGACGTACGCCTTGTGGTGGCGGTCGTGATGGATCGTCATCGTCTCCTTGTCGATGGACGGCTCCAGGGCGTCGGCCGGGTACGGCAGCGGCGGCAGGGTGAAGGCGTCGGCGGCGCGAGCGGTCTTTGGGGCGACGGCCAGCGCGGCCGCGCCGACCGCGACGGTACGGAGCCATTGACGGCGGGTTGTGAGGGATTGCATGGGGTCTCCAGGACTGAGGACTGTGGTTCGGTCCGGAATGCTCAGGACAAGTTACGTCACCCTATGTAGACAGGACAGGGCAACGATTCCATCCCATAGCACTCCATCATGCTGACGCCACTCTCCAACCATGACCGCCGATTGATCGCCACAGGCATCGGCACCGGCGCAGTCGGCTTCGCACTCGTCGCCTGCGCGTTCGCGATGACAGCCGCGGTGCCGGAGTTCGATGCGATCGTCTCGAAGCGCATGAACGCCTTCGGATGGGAGTCGCCGCGTCTCACAGAGGCGATGCAGATCGTTACGTGGTTTGGTTCGTTGTGGTGTCTGGTGGGGCTAACGGTCCTGGGTACGGCCGCCGCGCTAGGGTCGCGAGATTGGCGGCTCGCAGTCGTGTGGGTGGTGACGATGTCCGGGCAAGGGCTGACCGTCGATCAGTTGAAGCTGGCGTTCGAGCGACCGCGAGCGGTGTACGAGAGGCCCCTGGCTTTCGAGTCCACCTTCAGTTTCCCGAGCGGCCACTCGGCCGGGTCGCTGTGCGGCTATGGACTGTTGGGGCATGTCCTGGGAAGTCGGCGGCGTGTGCCGATCCGATTCGCCATTGCTGGTGTGTCGGCCCTGGTCATTGCAGCCGTTGGGTTCTCGCGCATCTATCTGGCGGTGCATTACGTCAGTGACGTGTTGGCCGGGTACTGCGTTGGAGCGGCGTGGCTCAGCGCCGGCCTTTGGTGGTACGAGCGCGCCGCGGCCAGAACGGTAAGTTCGTGACCCGGTTGGTCCACTATTCGCCGCGAGCCGCTTGGACAAAGGCCGCGAAGTTCTCAACTGGCGATGCCCGGTCCATGCCGTGACTCAAGTTGACGATGTGCCGGTGCCCGCCACCCGCGAGCACACAGGCACGCGTTGCCTCGGCCACCTGCTCCGGCGTGCCGGTCTGTACGAGATCGTCGCTGACATTGCCCTGAAAGACGAGGTGTGGATACTGAGCCCGTGCCGCAGCCAGATCGTGGCGCACTCCAAGGCTGACGACATCCGCTCCACAGGTCGCCATCGCGTCGAGATACGGCGATTCTTTGACGAAAATAATCCGCGGCGTACTCGAAACCGCCGCAAAGATGGCCCGGTGGTGCGGCTGAGCCCACGTAGCGTATTCGTCCGGTAACAACGAGCCGGCCCACGAATCGAAGAGTTGATACGCATCCGCGCCAGCCGCAACGAGCGTTCGTAGGAAGTGCCCTGTGGCTGTGCCAATCCGATCCAGCAGAGCCTCCCAGACAGCCGCGTGCTCCTTCACAAAACGACGAGTCGCATCGAGATCCTTGCCGGTGTCGATCGCGTATGTTGACAACGTGAACGGTGCGCCCGCAAAGACGAGGACGGGCAGTTCGCCGGCCAGCTCGCGTTTGACGGCGGCCAGTAGATCGAGGACGTGGCGGAACCGGTCGGCATCCGGCTCAAGTGCGAGGCGTTCCACATCGGCCCGCGTCCGCACGGGGTGATCGGGCACAGGACCACGCCCCGGTTGAAGCGTGAATCGCTGGCCCATCGCGATCGAGAGCGTGGTGATGTCGTAGAAGAGAATGATCGCATCGACGCCGAACCGTCGTGGGCATAACGATGCCGCAGCCGAGAGTTCGACGTTTTCGCTGAACTCGTAAAAGGACAGGGTTCCGCGAAGCTTGTTGAATTCGGGATCCCAGCGCCCTGCCTGGCGCATGGCCCACACCGGTGAGCGTTCGACAACTTCACCACGAGCGGCACGAATCAGCAAATGTGCGGACGGCATCCTAGCGTTGTATCAGCCGCCCTTCTTGGCCGCACCGTTCTCAGCGGCCTTGAGCTTCTTCTTGGCTCGGGACAGGACGGGGCCAATGGTGTTCACAGGCAGGTTGAGCGCGGTGCTGATCTCCTCGTATGTCCGGCCTTCGAGGTAGAACATGCGTACGACATCGCGTTCGCGTCCGGGCAAGCGTCGCAGAAGGCGCTGGACTTCCTCCAGCGTCTCCAGACCACCGATACCGCCGCGGGCTGGATGGGCCGCCTTTTCGCGCGCCTTAGCCTGCGCATCGTGCTGGGCAGCGCGCCGCGTTAGTTCCTGTACGCAGATACGCCGGGCAATCACGGTCAGATAGGTCGCCAGACTGCTCTGGCCCCGAAACTGATTGAGGACGGCGTAGTTGTTCGCGACGATCTGGAGCAGCACTTCGGCCGCCAGGTCTTCCACGTCTTCCGGCTGGAGAGGCACGCTCCGTTGGTGAGCGGTGAAATGAATGACGTGGTAGATCAGACCGAGAAAGCGATCGACGAAATCGTTCCATGCACCGCGGTGATGCTGCAAGCAACGTTGGATCAGAGCGCGGTCAACTTGGGTGAGTGGCACGTTGGAACCCCCGCGAGATTCGGCATGGAGAGTCGAATCCGAGCCAAATAATCATCCCCGGAGTCCGCCATTGTTTCCATTCGTCATCAATCATTGTACCCGCGCCGTCCAGAGGAGATGGGTAGACTGAGAAAAATTGGCGTATTGACCGGCCGATCCAAGAGCGCGCGCAGAATAACCGGTCCGCAGGTCTGGACGATATGCCAGACCGACGGGCCGGTTATTGGGATCGCGCCAGCGACAAGCGTTCTACGCTTCCGGCGTCCAGCCGATGACAATGTCGAACTTGGCCTGCAGCTCCCCGGCCTTCGATCCCTTCACAGGTTCAAAAGCGATTGTGACCGACTCGCGCTGCTTGTCGTCCTTGATACCCTTGTAGACGCCGTCCTTCTCATTGCCGGCATGGCCCTTGATATAGCACTGCGTCACGAGCAGTTCCTTGCCGCTCCTTTTGATCTTGTAGTGGATGTGCGGTGTACGGCCTGGGTATGCCACCGGCTTGATCGTACGGAAGTAATACTCGCCTGTGGAACCGGTCATGAACCGGCCGAAGCCTTGGAAGTTCTTGTCGCGCTTGTCCGCGTTGCTCGTGCCCTGGTGCAGGTACGCGCCGTTGGCGTCGCATTGCCAAATCTCGACGACGGCGTTGCGGATGGGAGACCCGGTCGCGTCGAGGATGCGGCCGGTCATATGAGTGACATCACCAACGGCTGGCGTGATGGCGTCGTTGATGACCAACAGGTCATTGTCGGTGTCGAGGGGCATCTTGGTTGGGTAGAATGGCCCCTCGGTCTGCTTCGGCGTGCGAACCAGCTCCTCGGCAAATGCGCCGGGGACAGTCCAGAATGCAGCGCCGTACGCCAACGACCCTACGAACATTCGACGGTTCATCGCAACGTTCCCCTGGTTGGTAGTCCGCTCACTCCGGTCTTTTGCCCTTGCGCGGCGGATCGCGATCGTCCCCGCGGCGGTATGTCTCCGTTCGGCGGTTGCCTACGCCGTCGTCGAAGACGAACTTCACTGCGCTGTCGTTCAGGACGGTGTATTCCACCGCTCGCGTTTGTCCGCGAATTTCATAGGTGAGGCGGTACGAGTCGTTGGCGAGTGTGCTGAAACCCGTGATCCGGGCTCCACGGAGCGGTGGTAGCGACGGCCGCACGGGAATTGTCCGGGGCTGAGGCTCGACCTGATCGCCGCGGACCGTGACAACGCCACGCAAACCGCCATTGATGTATGGGTACGTCTTCGTCGCGTGGTAGCGATAGGTGCCGTCGGGACCGAACTTGCCGTTGAATTCGTCAAGCTTACCGACGGGTGAGCCATCGGCTTCGGTCAGCCCGTAGATCGGGAAGCCGTCGAGGGCATAGGCGATCGGCTTACCGCGGCCGACGACGGTCTGCAGATGCAGTGGGGCGGCGTGGTAGTGGTAGTCGTCGGCCCGGCCACAGTGACCGCCGAACTCATCGAGTTCCCCGATCAAGAAGGCGTCCTCGCCACGGTTGTTAAGGGCGTTGAAGATTGGCACGCCATTGACGGCGACGGCGATCGCGCCGCGGAACAGGGCGTTCTTCGCCGAGATCGGCTTGTCCGCCAACACGGGGTTGAGTGGAATACGCCAGGCGTTGCGACCCGTGTACGGTTGCGGTAACGGCACCTGTTGCTGCCAGTTGGTGATGCCCTTCATCATCAGGTGGTCGGGCATGCCGTTCGATTCGACGAGAAGGTGTTTCTCGTCCCAGGCGACCTTGAGCTTCTTGGCAAACGGCTCGAACGCTTTGGCCAGCGGTGGCGCGGACTTCTCGACCGGCTGCATCATGGTGAGTGTCCCGATGACCCATTCGACGATGGTCGCCTCCGGCGAGGCGGGGCGTTGATGGTCATGGCCGGGATGGGCGTGGAGCGCTGACGGCGCGGTCGCAAAAAGGAAGACCAAAGCCGAGAAGCTGCAGCGCATCATGCGCGTAGTCTAGTCGCGGAACCCTGAACGTGGCATGAAGACGCCTATCATGCCGAATGGCTCCGAAAGCGTACTTCGGTCCGGGGTATTGCGCCAAGACCGTGACCGGGCGGGACGATGGCAATCGAGTTCCAAGGAGAAAAGCCGTGTGCACGCGGAAGGTTCGAGACGCCGGAACTCCGTTCGCATCAGGTGTTGTGTTCGGCTGGCGGGGCCGTTCGACGCAGTTGCTCCTCGCCCTGCTCTGCCTCACCGCAGCCACAGCGCAGACAATCGCTGCCGACCCGGGTTACTTTCGTCAGCCGGCCATTCATGGCGATACCGTCGTGTTCATCGCCGAAGGGGACTTGTGGTCGATACCCGTCACCGGCGGTCGAGCGACGCGGCTCACGGCGCATCCAGCGGCTGAGGGAAACCCAGCCATTTCGCCGGACGGAAAGTTCCTTGCATTCACGGCCCGGTTCGAGGGGCCGACCGAGGTGTATGTGATGCCGTTGGCCGGCGGTCCACCGCGCCGACTCACGTTCGACTCGGCTCGCGTTTCCTACGTCGGTTGGACACCTGATGGCAAAGTGATGGTGGGAACGGACGCCCACGCCGGTCTTCCGAACCACCAACTCGTTGTCCTCGATTTCGCGGAGCCCGATGGTGCCGTCATCCGGACGCGTATCCCGCTGGCCCAAGCCGCCGATGGTTGTTACTCCACCGACAAGGCAACGCTCTTCTTTACCCGGCTGGCGTTCCAGGGCAGCCACACCAAACGCTACAAGGGTGGTACGGCCCAGCAGCTTTGGTCATTCCGCGATGGCGACCCCGAGGCGAAGGCGCTCACCGGCGATTACGCGGGCACGAGCAAAACGCCGATGGTCTGGGACGGGCGCGTGTACTTCGCGTCCGACCGCGATGGAACGATGAATCTCTGGTCCGTCGCGCCGGACGGCAGCGACCCAAAACAGCATACACGACACACGGGATTCGACCTGGCCTCGCCGGCGATGGCAAGCGGCCGCGTCGTCTATCAACTCGGAGCTGACCTGCATGTGTTCGACATCGCCGGAGGCACAGACAAGACGATCCCGATCACGCTGACTTCTGACTTCGACCACACCCGCGAGAAGTGGATCAAGGAGCCGATCGAATTCCTGTCCGACGTCCATCCGTCACCGGATGGTGCCAAAGCCGTCGTCACGACTCGAGGCCGCGTGTTCGTCATCCCACGGAAAGGAGGACGGCTGGTCGAAGCCGGCCGGAAACCTGGAGTTCGATACCGCGACGCTCGCTTCATGCCGGACGGCAAGACGCTTTTGGTACTGTCCGATGAGTCCGGCGAAGTCGAGTTGTGGACCATCCCAGCCGACGGTATTGGCGAGCCAGTCAAGCTAACCACCGACGGTACGGTCCTGCGGCGGAAAGCGATACCGTCGCCCGACGGAAAGTACATCGCCCACACGGACAAGAACCAGCGACTGCTTTTGCTCAACGTCGAGACCAAGGAAAACAAACGACTGGCCGAGTCGGCTGTGGACGTGTTCGACGAGTTGGCCTGGTCCCCGGACTCGAAATGGTTGGCGTATGTCGAACAGGGTGACAACCTTTTCCGCCAAGTGAAGCTCCATTCCGTCGCAACAGGCACGACCCCGCAGGCGACGACCGACCGCTACGATAGCTTCTCGCCAGCGTTTAGCCCGGACGGAAAGTGGCTCTACCTGCTCTCCGATCGGAACCTCAAGTCGGTCGTCAAAGAACCGTGGGGAACGTATCAGCCGGAGCCGTTCCTCGACAAGAAGACCAAGGTCTACCAGATCGCGCTGAAACCCGGTGCCCGATCGCCCTTCACGCCTCCGACCGAACTCGATCCGCCGGAGAAAGACGAGAAGAAGGACGACAAAAAGGACGATGACAAGAAGGAATTGAAGGTATCGCCGGTCGCCATTGAACTTGACGGCATTGCCGGGCGGCTAATTCCGGTGCCGGTCCCGCCGGGCAACTACAGGTCACTGGCCGTGACCGACAAGGCCATATTCTGGCTCTCGATTCCGGCCGGCGAAGACAAGAGCGGGTCGGTCGAGGGAATGGTCATCGGCCATGACGATCCGGAGGTAAAGGCAATCGCCGACAAAGCGACGGCTTTCGAAGTCTCGGCCGACGGGAAGAAGCTGCTCATCGTCCGCGAGAAGGAACTACACCTCGCCGACACAGCCGTGGACAAACTGGACACGAAGAAGTCGCAGGTCGATCTCGCCACGTGGACATTCGCGGTGAAGCCACGGGAAGAATGGCAGCAGATGTTTGCCGAGGCGTGGCGTTTGGAACGGGATTACTTCTACGACCGTGGAATGCATGGGCTGGACTGGCCGGCAGTTCGCAAGAAGTACGAACCGCTCCTGACACGAGTGACTGACCGCGACGAGTTGGACGATCTGATCGCGCAGATGGTATCCGAACTCTCGGCGCTGCACGTTTTTGTCCTGCCGGGTGACACACGGAAAGGACCCGACGACGTTGCCCCCGGCCGGCTCGGAGCGGCCCTCGTGCGCGACGCGAAGGCCGGCGGCTACCGTGTCGAACGGATCTACCGGCACGACGCTGATGAACCGGAGCGGGCGTCGCCCCTGGCACGACCTGGCGTCAATGTCAAGGCCGGAGACACGATCGTATCGGTGGACGGCAGTCCAACGCTGGCAGCAATCGACATTGGGGAGCTACTTCGTCGCAAAGCCGGGCGACAGGTGCTACTCAGCGTCAAACCCGCGGCCGGTGAGCCTCGCAAGGTCGTCGTCAAACCGTTCAGCCCGAGAGAAGACGACGACCTTCGATATCACGAGTGGGAATACGGTCGGCGGCTGGCCGTGGACACCGCGAGCGGCGGCGACATCGGGTACGTCCACCTGCGGGCGATGGGCGAAGACGATTTCGAGTCCTGGGCGAGAGGATACTACCCCTCGTTCGCGAAGGGCGGGTTGATCGTCGATGTGCGAAACAATCGGGGCGGTAATATCGATTCCTGGATCGTTGCCCGACTCCTTCGTAAGGCATGGTTCTACTGGAACCAGCGCGTCGGCCGGGCGAACCTATGGAACATGCAGTATGCCTTCCGTGGCCACGTCGTCGTCCTGTGTAACGAGTGGACTGCCTCGGACGGTGAGGCGTTCTCCGAAGCGGTGAAGCGGCTGAACATCGCAACCGTGATCGGTACACGAACCTGGGGCGGCGAGATCTGGTTGAGTATGGACAACAAGCTCGTGGACAAAGGGATCGCATCGTCGGCCGAGATGGGTGTGTTCGACCGCAATGGGTCGTGGTTGATCGAGGGACACGGCGTTGAGCCAAACGTCGTGGTCGACAATCTGCCGCACGCCACCTTCAAGGGCGACGATGCCCAACTTGCTGCGGCGATCAAGCTTCTCAAGCAGAAGCTGAAGGACGAACCCGTCGTGCTGCCGCCCGTGCCGCGGTTTCCGAAGAAATGATGGGATCGAACAACTGGTCCTTGCCCAGACGTCACGCCCGCGCCGTCAGTACGACATAGCGTGCGTAGCGCTTGAGGGAGGGCCAGCGGCCGAGCAGCCGCTCGTCACCGCGATGTAGCAGCGACGCCGGCCCGGGCCACGCCCGCCGGAGCATCGACAAAAGCTGGAAGCCTTCGACCTCGACGCGACCGAATACGTCCGCGAGTTGCCGCACCTGCGGTTCGCGAAGCGGTTCCTCGTCAGCGGTATGTCCCTTGCCAGCATACGGCAGCCAACGCCGCGCCACTCGCAAGAAGGGATTCTCGCCCCAGGGTTCGCACAACACCCACACGCCGCCGGGCCGTAGAACTCGCTTCAGCTCCCGCGAGGCGGTCGGCACGTCGAGATGGTGCAGGATCGCGTGGCCCCACACAGCGTCAAATGAACCAGCGGCAAACGGCAGTCGCTCACCATCGGCCTGCGTGCAATCGACGTGAACGTCGTTGGCCGCGGCCCGCCGCCGGGCTTCGGTAACGTAGCCGCCGGAAAGATCGCACGCTGTCACCCGTGCTCCACCGCGGGCCAGCACGACCGCGGCCATACCGTGGCCGCAGCCATAATCGAGAACGTCACGCCCGCGCACGTTGCCGAGCTTGGCAAACGCCGGACGGACCCAGCTTTCGTGGTCGAGGTAATCGGCGTCCGCGAACTGCAATCGATGGGGTTCGGCGACGAACGTAGCAGCCCGTTGACTGGCTTGTTGGTCGTGGAAGGCGCATTCCCGCGCCAGGCGCTCCGTCGCAATCATGGCCGTCTCCGTGGCGAACTCCATCCTCGGTGGGTATCCTACCGAGAACCGCCCGGCCATCCCAGGCCAAGGTGTCCCGATGATTGCGTCGTTCGATGCCGATCTCGCTCGCGCTGTGGACATCCTGCACACAGCGAAGCGTGTGGCCGTGCTGACTGGCGCGGGCGTCTCCGCCGAAAGCGGCGTCCCCACGTTTCGGGACGCCAATGGTCTTTGGGAAGGTCATGCCATCGAAGATGTCGCCACACCCGCGGCCTTTGAACGCGACCCGATTCTGGTCTGGCGTTTCTACAACGCCCGCCGCGACAATCTCCGTTCGGTTGAGCCAAATGCCGGGCATATGGCGCTAGCTGCGCTCGAAGGCCGCTATCGACCCGGCTGCTTCACACTGGTGACACAGAACGTCGATGGACTACATCGCCGCGCAGGCTCGCAAGAGGTTATCGAGCTACACGGTAATCTGGCGCGAACGCGCTGTTCCAGCTGCGGCCGTGTCGAGGACCGTGGTTTGGAACCGCTGGGTACCTTGCCGACCTGTCCGCACTGTGCCGCACCCTTGCGACCCGACATCGTGTGGTTCACAGAGGCGTTGCCGCACGAAGCCTGGTATCGAGCAAAGACGGCGGCGTCGGAATGTGAGTGCCTGCTCGTCGTCGGCACCAGCGCGGTCGTTTACCCCGCGGCCGGATTGATCTCCTACGCCGAATGCAATGGCACGCCAGTGATTGAAGTGAATCTGCGACGAACGGATGCGAGCGATCGTGCCGACGTGAACCTGTACGGCAAATCCGGCGAGATCCTTCCCCGGCTTCTGGAGCGAAAGTGAGCATGGCGACCATCCTCGACGGCAAGGCGCTGGCGGCGACGATCCAGGCAGAAATTGCCGCCGCCGTCGCGCAACTGATCGACGCGGGTGGTCCAAAGCCGGGGCTAGCGACCGTCCTTGTCGGCGATGACCCGGCGAGTCACGTCTACGTGCGCAACAAGCGACGGGCCTGCGAAAAGGTAGCGATGCTCAGCGTCCACCACGAATTGCCCGCCTCGACAACGCAAGCCGAGTTGCTGAACCGAGTCGCGTCACTGAATGCCGATGCATCGGTCCACGGAATCCTCGTGCAGTTGCCCCTACCGAAGCAGATCGACGAGGCCGCCGTCATCCGTGCGATCGACCCACGAAAGGATGTGGATGCGTTTCACCCCGAAACCGTTGGCCTTCTGACGAGTGGTCACCCACGGTTTCTTCCCTGTACTCCCCACGGCGTCCAACAACTCCTCCTGCGCAACGGTATCGACGTGGCCGGGAAGCACGTCGTCATCGTTGGCCGATCGAACATCGTCGGCAAGCCGCTGGCGCTCTTACTCATGCAGAAGTGGCCGGGCGGAGATGCAACCGTCACCGTCGCCCATAGCCGAACTCGCGACTTAGCGTCCCTGACACGGTCCGCGGACATCGTGGTCGTGGCCATCGGCAAGGCAAAGTTCCTGACCGCAGACATGGTGAAGCCCGGCGCGGTCGTCGTCGACGTGGGAACAAATCGTGCAGCCGACGGCAAACTCTATGGCGACGTCGACTTTGACGCCGTTAAGGACGTTGCCGGCGCGATCACGCCGGTACCGGGCGGTGTCGGCCCGATGACGATTACGATGCTGTTGCACAACACGCTGCTCGCGGCGAAGATGGGATGACCCACTGACAACCATCGGTGGGCTGCGCGAGGACGGGAATGAACTTCAACCTCTCGACGGCCACACGGCTGGGCCTGAACATACTGGTGATGCTCGGCGGAATTGTCGCCCTGCGTCTCGGCGAAGGCATTTTCATCCCGCTGACGATTGCGCTCCTGTTCGCGACAATCCTGTGGTCCTCGGCCAACCGACTGCACACCTTTTACCGATTCCCATGGGCTGTTGCCTGTATCGTCTCGGTCCTCGTACTGGTCCTCGTCAATCTGGTCGTTACCTTTGGCTTCGTCCTTGCGGTGCCACGGCTCGTGCAGGACATGACGCCGATCGATCCAGCCCGGCAGCAAGAAATCTACAACTCACTGCGCCTGCGCGCCGCGTCCGTCGTCCCACTCGATGACCGTTACTTTCCGAAAGAAGCGAAGGACTCGGAGTTCTTCAAGGTCGTGCAACGCGTCCTCGATGGTTCCTACATCGGTGAGACAGTCCTGAAGCTCGGTGGCTATGTCCTCAATTGGCTCTGGCAGTTCATCCTGATCCTGTTCATTTTGCTTTTCCTGCTACTCGAAGGACGAATGCTCACGCGTCGAGTGACGGAGATCTTTGGACCTAGTAAGGAAGTGCAATCCAAAGTCGGCGAAGCACTCACCGAGATGACGCACGCCGTGCGCGCTTATCTCGTCTCGCGGACACTCGTGAATATCGGTTTGGGCATCGTCATTGGCGTCTGCTACCAGATGATGGGACTGCGCCAGGCATGGACGTGGGCCTTGCTGACGGGCGTGCTGTGCTACATCCCGTACATCGGACCGATCATCGCCGGTATTCCGCCATTACTGGATGCCTTCGTACACGGCTCACCTCTCCTAGCGCTGGGCGTTCTTACCTTCTATGTCTCGGTCGTGACGTTGGAGGGGTATGTCATTGTGCCGGTAATCATGGGTCGGCACATGGATCTGAATGCGACGACGGTCATGCTGGCCTGCCTATTCTGGGAACTCGTGTGGGGAGTACCGGGCCTGTTCCTGGCCATGCCGCTCATGGCAGCTGTGAAGTCGATCTGCGACCATGTCCCTGGGTGGAAGCCGTGGGCGAACCTGATGAGTGCTCGCGACGAAATGGATCGGCCGATCCGCAGCGAGAGCGACAAGTCGGTCGCCGTCCGTGCGAACGGGGCGGCCAGCTACAAGGGATGAGGTGTTGCCTTGGCTCGATGCATGTATCGATGGCTACGAACAATTGTCGCTGGGATAGCGATGGTGTCGGCGAGCGCCGGCCGCTTGGCGGCAGCGGATCGGCCTCCAAATATCGTTGTCATCCTGATCGACGACATGGGCTGGCTCGATCTCGGCTGCCAAGGTTCGAAGTATTACGAGACACCGAACATCGATCGACTTGCGACGCAGGGCGTCCGATTTTCGACGGCGTATTCCGCGTGTACCGTCTGCTCGCCGACGCGGGCCGCTCTGATGACCGGGCAATATCCAGCGCGGTTGCACATCACCGACTGGATCGCTGGCCACGTGCGCCCTTTCGCGAAGCTCCGCGTTCCCGATTGGAACAAACAACTGGCGGTCGGTACGCCGACAATCGCCCAGGCGCTCAAGTCGGCCGGCTACGCAACAGCGAGTATCGGTAAATGGCACCTTGGCGGCGAAGCGTGTTATCCAGACAAGCACGGCTTCGACATCAATGTCGCTGGATGTCACATGGGGCAACCGCCGAGCTACTTTGCCCCGTACAAGATCCCGACACTGACCGAAGGTCCCGACGGCGAGTACTTGACGGACCGGCTCACCAAGGAAGCCGAGCGATTCATCGAGTCGAATCGCACGAAGCCGTTCTTCCTGTACATGCCACACTACACTGTTCACAACCCGCTCCAGCCGCGGGCCGACTTGTTGGCCAAGTACCAGAAGAAAGCGAAGCCGACCGACTTTGCGTACAAACCGGCGTACGCCGCGATGGTCGAGTCAGTCGATGAATCGGTTGGGCATATCGTCCGAAAACTCGATGAACTCATGCTGACCGATAGTACTCTGTTAGTTTTCACCTCCGACAATGGCGGCCTGGCGGCGAACACGCCCACCGCGCCGCTGCGGGCGGGCAAAGGCTCCGCTTATGAAGGCGGCGTGCGCGTACCCCTCATCGTTCGCTGGCCCAGCGTCGCGCGGCCCGGCACAGTGTGTCAGGAGCCGGTGATCACGCAGGATCTGTTCTGGACAGCCCTCGATGCGGCCGGTGCGTCGGCTCCGGCAGCGACGCCGCCGGACGGCCGCAGTTTCCGACCGTGGCTGTCGGGCGATGTCAATGCCCCGGTCAGGCCACTGTATTGGCACTATCCCCACTACCACCCGGGCGGCGCGACACCATATTCGGCCGTGCGTTATCGCGATTGGCGTCTCGTCGAGTTCTTCGAGACGAGTAGAGTGGAACTGTACCACTTAAGCAACGACCCCAGCGAAACGATTGACCTGGCTGCCAAGGAACCACAGCGCACGGCCGACCTGCGCAAGATGCTCGCCGACTGGCGGGTGTCCGTTGGTGCGCAAGTGCCGACGCCAAACCCGGACTTCGATCCCGCCAAAGCCAACCAGGCTGCTGCATCCGTCAAGGGGAAAGCCAAATGACTACCGTCTCCCGTCGCGAGTTTCTCGCGGGCTCGGCCGCGCTTGCGGCCGCTACCTATGCCCGGGCCGGCGACAAGCCGAACGATAAAGTCCGCCTCGCGGTTATGGGCGTGCGCAGCCGAGGACGCGACCTTGCTCGCTCGTTCCTCAAATGCGACGGCGTCGAGGTCGTCACGTTGATCGACCCCGACGAGACTCTGATCCCCCGGGCCGTGAAGGACCTGCCGACCGCGCCGAAGATTGAGAAAGACGTCCGCCGTGCCCTTGAAGACCCGTCGATCACGGCGCTAGTCGTCGCTGCGCCGGATCACTGGCACGCCCTGGCAACAATTTGGGCCTGCCAGGCCGGCAAGCACGTCTATGTCGAGAAGCCCGTATCACACAATCTGATCGAAGGCCGGCGGATGGTGCAAGCTGCCCGCAAGTACAACCGGGTCGTCCAAGCCGGTACGCAGCGGCGTAGCGGGTCACATTTCCTCACGGCCCGCGAGTACGTTCGCGCTGGCAAGCTTGGGAAGGTTCCGTTCGCCAAGGCGTGGATTGGCGGAAACCGCCCAGACATCGGCCACAAAGCCGATAGCGAGGTCCCGGCCGGCGTCGATTACAATCTCTGGCTCGGGCCAGCCCCCGAGCGTCCGTTCAATGTCAATCGCTTCCACTACGAGTGGCATTGGAACTGGGACCTGGGCACGGGCGAGATCGGCAACAACGGGATTCACGGCCTTGATGGGCTTCGAATGTTGCTTGACCTCGACGCCCCAACCCGAATCACGTCCGCCGGTGGAAGGTACTACTACGACGACGATCGCCAGACCCCCGACACGCAATTGGCTGCGTTTGATTTCCCCGGGACGACCATCGCTTGGGAGCACCGCATCTGGGCACCGAAGCCACAAGCCGGCGAGGGCTTTGGCATCACGCTGTATGGCCAAAAGGGAACGCTCGCGATCGATGGCAAGGGCTGGCGCGTCGAGGATGGCGATGGAGCCTCTGACAAGGGGAAGGAACCGCAAGGGCCGCACGTTCAGAACTTCGTGGACTGTGTGCGCGGCGGCGGCAAGCCGAATGCCGACATCGAAGAGGGGCACAAGAGCACGCGGCTCTGCCACCTGGGCAACATCGCCCACCGCGTCGGCAGGACGCTGGAGTTCGATGCCGCGACCGAGACCATCCGCGGCGACGCGGAAGCGAACAAATTGCTCGGACGCGCCTACCGCAAGGGCTTCGAGTTGCCGTCGCTCTAGACGCACTCCGGCCGTCGTGCCAGGGGTCGACAACGGCAACCGCTTTTCGCGTGTGCCGTTATCCACCGCTGGCCCGACGGCGGTGTTGGCGATCATCTCGCTGCCGGGTCGGGGTGCATCATACCGACGATGTTCCCCTCGGTATCCTTGACGTAGGCCAGCCAACCGACTCCGGGGATCGCCATCTTCGGCACGACTTGGTGCCCTCCGGCCTCGGCCACGATCGCTAGCGCCGAATCGACGTTGTCGACCTGCACCGTGCAGACAAATGCATTGAGTGATTGGCCATCCCCCGGCGGGTTCGTGCATTGACTCTTCATCAATCCGCCATTGATGCCGCGTTGATCGTCCGGGCCAGTCTTGGCCAGCCAATACGGCTGTGGGCCATCCCACTTCGTGAACTCCCAGCCAAACGCCTTCGTGTAGAATGCGATGGCCCGCTCCGGGTCGGTCGCATGGATCTCGAAATGAATCACCCGTGCCATCGAATCACCCCTTAGGTATGGTGAACGGATAGATAGGTCTCCGTCTTTGCTTCGGCTGACGCCGTGAAAAACGTGAGCCATTCAGCCGAGATTGGCCTCCTTAGTTGAAGGAGTCCGTTTCAGCACGGTTTCGGTCCCGTTTGCATCAACGGCGCGCAAGACGCATGCCAAGACCGTATTCTCGTGCCGTCCCGCTGCGCATCCGTTTCGCAACCTTTTCTCCGGGAGTTCCGATGACCGGCGAACCCATAGCCGATGTCCCGACGCTCCTGGCCAGTGCCCGCGACGGCGACGCCGCGGCGCTCGGCTTGTTGCTCGAACGCTATCGCAACTACCTGCTGGCCTTGGCTCGCGTCCAGATTGGCCGGCGTTTGCAGCGAAAGGTTGAAGAGGGTGACCTGGTTCAGGAGACGTTCCTAGAAGCGCATCGGGCGTTTCCGCGTTTTCGGGGGACAACGGAAGCGGAGTTGGCCTACTGGCTCCGACAGATTCTCGCCGCTCGATTGGCGATGTTGCTGCGGCACTACTTCGGTACGGCCCAGCGAAACCTCGAACTCGAGCGTGAGCTATCCGATGCCCTCGACGAGTCGTCGCAGACGCTAGGTTCGGCCTTCGTCTCGGACGGAACGTCACCCAGCCAGGGGGCGGCCCGACGCGAACAGGCCGTCCTCTTGGCCGACGCCCTGGCCCGACTGCCCGCGGACTATGCGCGCGTGCTGACGCTGCGTCACCTCGATTCGCTGAGTTTTCCGGAGGTCGCCGCTCGTATGGGCCGAAGTGTCGATGCTGTTGAGAAACTCTGGGCGCGGGCGCTCGTCAAGCTACGCCGGGAGCTAGACCCCGCGGAGGGAATTGACTCGTGACCGAACTCGACGCCCAGACCGATGACGCCCGTCTCGCAATGGCCCTGCGCCATTACCAGGCGGAGTTGGATGCGGGCCGCCGCCCCGACCGAGCCACTTTGCTCTCCGCATATCCCGACTTGGCCGGCACACTTCAAGAGGCGATGGATGGCCTCGATTTCCTGTTCACGGCCGCGTCCGGGCCTCGTGGGCACCTTGCCCTGATCCGACAACTGGGCGACTTTCGATTGTTGCGCGAAATCGGCCGTGGTGGCATGGGTGTCGTCTATGAAGCCGAGCAGGTATCGCTTGGCCGGCGTGTGGCGATCAAGGTACTCCCGACAGCTTCCGCACTCGATGGTCGTCAACGACGACGGTTCCTGCACGAAGCCCAGGCGGCCGCACATTTACATCACACGAACATCGTGCCTGTCTTCGCCGTCGGTTGTGACCGTGGCGTCGATTACTACGCAATGCAGTATATCGACGGTCCGACGCTGGCTGAGATCATCGCGGCGTTGAAGCAAGAGACCGCTCTCCCGACATCTGCAAAGGTCGGAGCGGGGCCGACGCTGCCCGCCATCGTTCATACCGATCCGCACCGCCAACCCTCGTCCCGCAAACGCGGACGAGAGTATGAAGATACTTCCTCCGCCCTGACGACGAGCCTACCGCAGCCCGGTCCCGGCTACTTCAAGTCGCTCACTCGCCTTGGTCTCCAAGCGGCAAGAGCGCTGGATTACGCCCACAGCACGGGCGTCATACATCGCGACGTGAAGCCGGCCAATTTGCTCGTCGATTCCCGCAGCAATCTCTGGGTCACGGACTTCGGTCTCGCTCTTTGCCATGGAGGCGATGACCTGACCGTCACGGGCGATATCCTCGGCACGCTGCGCTACATGAGTCCCGAGCAAGCTCAGGGTGGTCGCGGCCGGGTCGATCACGTTTCCGATGTGTACTCACTCGGCGTCACGCTGTACGAACTGTTCACATTGAATCATCCGCATCCGGGCCGCGATCGCGACGAGATTTTGCGACAGATCCTTGTCGAGGAGCCACCGCCGCTCCGACGTGCCCGGCCGGACTTGCCGATCGAACTGGAGACGGTCGTCCTGAAGGCGATCGCCAAGTCGCCCTCGGAACGATACGCCACTGCGGGCGAGTTGGCCGACGACCTGGGTCGTTTCCTCGACGACAAACCGGTACTGGCCCGCCGGCCAGGCTGGGCCCAGATCGCCGGCAAATGGGCCCGCCGGCACCGGACCCTTGTGCGAGCGGCCGTCGCCGCGCTGGCGTTCGGATTCATCGGTCTGATCGTTGCTCTTTGGATGCTCGAATCCGAACGTTGGCGAACGCGAGCGGCGCTCGGTCGAGCCACGGCGAACTGGCAGGAAGCCCGCCGAGCCGTTGACACGATGTACACCGAAGTGGCTGAGAAGGTGCTGGCCAACGACCCGGCGCGCGCCGCTTTGCAACGCGAGTTCCTGCTCAAGGCGCTCTCGTTTTACGAGCGCTTCGCCGATGAGGCTGGCGACGACCCGGCCGTGCGCTTTGAGCGGGCCAAGGCGTCGGTGCGCATCGGCGAAATCCAGCAAAAGCTCGGCAAGTACCGCGAGGCGACCGATGCCTACGCAGTCGCCCTGCCCGTTCTCGAAGCGCTTGTCGCAGCCAAGCCAGGGTCCACCGACTATCGGCGCGAGCTGGCGTCCGCCCACAATGGTCGGGCCATCCTACTCCACGCGACCGGGGATCCGGAGGGTGCCGCCACCGGCTTCCGTCGGGCCATTGCTGAACAGAAGGAGGTTTTGCTGCGTGCCTCGGGCGACCGGAAGGCCCGATTCGATTTGAGCCGTCATGCCGGGAACCTCGGCGTCGTGTTGCTGAACGAAGGCCGATACGATGAGGCCGAACGCTACTTCCTCGATGCACTACGCTCCGCCCAGGACTACCTGGCCGGAATCGCGCAGCCGTCCGCATCGGACCGGCAACATCTGGCGCATACGCACCACAACGCCGGTGTTGTCTATCACTCGACCGACCGCGCCGACTTAGCCCGCCAGCATTGGCAAGAATCGCGGCGAATTCGACAGGAACTGGCCCGCGAGTTCCCGTTCGAGCCAAAGTACGAGGACGACCTTGGCGGCAATGCCATGGCCATGGGTGTGCTGAGCTTCCAGACCCGCCGCTACGATGAAGCGGAGGTGTCCTTCCGCGATGCCCAGGCTCGCTATGCCAAACTCCTCTCGCAATCGCCGACCGCCCCTGCCTACCGTGCGGAACACGGCCGGGCCACTCATAGTCTCGCACGGGCACTATCGGCCCAGGGCAAGCTCGATAAGGCCGACGATGTTTTGCGACAGGGCCAGGAAGCGCTCGAGAAGCTCGCGACCGATTTCCCGGAGGTGGTCGCGTTTCGCCTCGACCTGTTGCGGACCCGAATCGATCGAGTCAACCTCTTGGTCGATGCTGGCAAGCTAAACGAGGCGAACGCCTTGGCTGCACGAGCCTGGGCAGAATCGGGTGATGGTCCAACCAAACTTCCGTCCGCGCCGGAAGCCCAATACCACCGGATGGTTCTTCGCAATAACATGGCGGACCACGCTTGGGGGCAGGGCCGACTGGACGACGCGCATCGCTGGTTTCGCGAGGCGGCAGCACTCGGCGAGCGGCTCACCGCCGGTGACCAGCCGTTGGCGCAGCACCGTGCCGTCTATTGTGGCGTCCTGAACAACGTCGGCCGGCTGGCACTCGTACGCAATCAACTCGATGAAGCCGACACTGCCCTGCGAGCGTGCCTGGCTCACTACGACCGATTGCAGGCTGGCCCAAATCGGCCGAGTCGCTGGCTCGCATTGCGGGCTTGGACGCTGGCAAAGCTCGCACGTCTGCGCGAGCGACAGAACCGTCCGGACGATTCCGCAAGCCTTCTGCGGGCGGCCCATGAGGCGGCTCTTAGCGCCACGGGCGATGACGCCGAGGTCCTGATAACAGCCGGTTGGTTTCTTGTAGCCGTGCCGCAACCGGCGGGTCGAGACTTACCACGGGCACGGGCGCTCGCTGAACAGGCCGTCGCCAAAGACGCGACATCCGGTGATGGCTGGCGGATTCTCGGCCTCGTTCACTTTCGTGAGAACCGCCCCAGCGACGCTGTGGTGGCACTGCTGAAGTCGCAACAGTACTCCGGCGGGACCGATCGGGTGACCGACCTGATTCTGGCGATGGCATACAAGGCTGCCGGCGAAGCCGCCCTCGGCGACCAGACCTATGACAAAGCACGCGCGAAAATCACCCTGAGCGCTGAGCACGGCGAGGAGTTGGATGAGTTTATCGCGGAGGCGAGTCGCTACTTCGGGCGCTGAGCCTTCCGTGCTGCCCACCGAGACTTGCCGCCATGCCGTGGATCACGTTGACCATGACTCGTCTCCTTGGTGCCCGGCTCGCCCCTGCCGGTTGCACCTGCTGGCTCTAGATTAGCGGCGATTCCATCCTTCTGGAGAGCCTGCATCCATGCGCCTTGCCAGTTACCTCACCGCCGCCGGGCCACGTGCTGCCGTCCTCGCCGGCGATACCGCCATCGACCTGTACGCCACCGACGCAACGCTGCCGTCGGGCATCCGCCAACTGCTCGCGGCCGGCCCAAACGCCTTGGCCGCGGCGGCGCGGGCGGCCGCATCGCCGCGGGCCGTGCCGATCCCCGCGGACGCCAAGCTGCTGCCGCCGGTGCCGGACCCCGGCAAGTGCGTCTGCATCGGCCTGAACTACCGCGACCACGCCCTCGAAGGCGGTAAGGCGATCCCGACCGAGCCGGTAATCTTCGGCAAGTTCGCCAACACGTTCATCGCCCACGGTGACGAGATTCGTCTGCCGAAGGTCAGCCAAAAGGTCGATTACGAGGCCGAGTTGGTCGTCGTCATCGGCAAGCGCGGCCGGGACATCGCGGAGGCCGACGCGATGACGTATGTCGCCGGCTACACCTGCGGGCACGACGTGTCGGCCCGCGACTGGCAGTTCCGCGGCGAGGAGAAGCAGTGGATCATCGGCAAGACGTTTGACACATTCGCGCCGACGGGGCCGTACATCGTGACAGCTGACGAACTACCGGACCCACACAACCTGCAAGTGCAACTGCGGCTCAACGGGCAGACGATGCAGAACTCGAACACCCGCGAGTTCATCTTCACGGTGCCGTACATCCTCGCGTTCCTGACGCAGGTCATCACGCTCGAGCCGGGCGACCTGATCTTCACCGGCACGCCACCGGGTGTCGGCGCGGGCCGCAAGCCGCCAGTGTGGCTGAAGCCCGGCGACGTGGCCGAGGTCGAGATTCAGGGCATCGGCGTTTTGCGAAACCCGGTCGTCGGGGCATGATGCCACTGTGACGGAGGCTCTGACGGGCAGAAAGTGCCTCCGGACCGACCGCGCCACCCCATCCCAGAATCATCCGTCCGGGCCGGAGGAAATGCCGCGGCGACGTTCTCTGTGAGCGCAACCGACTTGTAAACATAGCGTTAGAGCGGAATCGTCTGACGATACGGTTTCCGGACGAAAGTCCGTGCGGCCGATGAACGATTGGCCATCCGGCGGGCACGCCAGCCTCTGCGTCCCCGCCGAATCGTCGCTTGATGCCTGCCTCGCCGTGGAAGGCCGAGCTACACTGGCGTCGCCAAGGGCTCGGCACTTCGCCGGCCGATCTCGTCGTTTTTGGCCGTGGGTGATCCCGACAGGGGCGGCCAACCAGGTGGGCGAATCTTGCGCTGGCCGTGGTCAAGGCAGCTGAATGAACAGGTTTTGCACGAACTTGAACAAGTCGGTGCCGTCCACATCGCCATCGCCGTCGAAATCGAACGCCGAGATGTAATTGTTGGCGTTGAACACGGTCGGGACGTACGCGAATAGGTCGGAGCCGTCCACGTCGCCGTCGCCGTCCGCGTCGCCGTAGTAGCGGAACAGGCCGTTCGTCGCCGTGCCGTTCAGGACGTAGTCGTCCCCGGCGGTGCCGTCGCCGTTGCCGTCGAGGCTCGCCAGTTGGCTGGCCAGCACGGTGAGGGCGTACCGGCCGTCGGCCAGGGAGCCGCCGGCGGTCTCCGCCCCGGTGAAGTTCGCCAGGGTGACGACGGTGACGCCGCCGACGGTGGCCGCGGTGGCGGTGAACCCGCCGACCGGGCCGCCGCCGAGGCGGGCGAGGCGGAACGCCGCGGCCGGGTTGGCCGGCAGTTGGGCGACGCCAGAGAACGTGACGGCGAGTTGGGTGACGCGCGACCGCTGGGCCGCCCCGCCGTTGACGGCGACGGACGCCACTCGCAGGGCCGGCGGGTCGTTGTCGGTGATGGTGCCGATCCCTTGGCCGTGGCTGATGGTCGCGCCGACGGGGTTGGACAGATTTACGATGAACGTCTCCGTCGGCTCGGCGAGGGCGTCGTCGAGGGTGCGGACGAGGACGGCGCGGGTCGTCTCGCCGGGGGCGAAGGTGATGGTGCCGGACGCTGCCGTGTAGTCGCTGCCCGCGACGGCCGTCCCGTTGGCAGTGGCGAAGCTCACGCTTATAGGTGTCGCGCTGGCGGCGTCCAGGCTAACGGTGAAGGCGGCGAAGCTCGTCGGGGCGAACCGCGCCACGTAACTGCCGGGCTGGAGCGTCGGGCCGCCCTCGGTGACGTACAACTCGCCGGAGTGTGCGAAGGCCATTCCGTTCCCGCCGAGTTGACCGTTGCCGGGCGGCCCGAGGGCGAACACGTCCACGAATGCACCGGTGGTGGCGCTGTACCGGAAGACGTTGGTGGACGCATTCGCATCCGTCAGGTAGAGGTAGCCGTCGCCCGGGATGATGATGTTCCGTGCCCCGCCGATGCCGCCCGATCCGGCCGGCACAAAGTTGTCGATGAACGCCCCGGTCTGGCCGCTGTACCGCTTGACCTCCAGAGTAACGTTACTGGCGACGTAGAGGTTGCCGTCCGGGCCGAAGGCGATGCCGTTGACATTGGTCAGCCCGCCGCTGCCCGCGGCCACGAAATTGCCGATGTACGCCCCCGTGGCCCCGTTGAACCGCTTCACGGTGTCGGCCGAGGGATCGCCCGTCGAGTCACTGCCCGAACTCGCGTAGAGGTTGCCGTCCGAACCGAAGGCCAGCCCGCGCGGCGACCCGAGGCCGCCACTGTTCGCCGGCACGAAGACGGCGTAGGAGCCCGTGCCGATGTCGAATCGGACGACGTTGTGCGAGTACCGGCCGCCGACGTAGAGCCGGCCGTCGGGGCCGAAGACCGTGCCCCACGGTCCGTCCAGTTCTCCGCCCGGCGTCGAAAGGTTGCGGAGGAACCGGCCGGTGCCACCCTCGAAGACCTCGACCACGTCGGTGTCGTGGCTGGCCACGTAGACGTTGCCGTCCGGCCCGAGCTGGAGGTTCCGGACGGCGGCCAAGCCGTAGCCGTCCGGGGCGACGAACTTGTCGGTGAATCGGTAGGCGGTGCCGCCCTCGGTCGCCGCGGCGTCGCCGATGCTCAGGGCCGGCGGGTCGGCGATGTCCTGCGGGTTGGTGTTGCCGGCCGCCAGGGTGAACGTCGCGGCCGCACTCTGACTGCCGGACGTGCGGCCGGCCGCGGCTGTGTACTGGTAGACCTTCAGCGTGACGTTGTCCACGACCCACACGTCGCTCACGTTGGCCGGGTTGATCGTGATCCCGGTCGGGTGGGCGTTAGCCGGGTCGATGGCCCAACTGCCGACGAGGCTGCCGGTCAGGGTGTACTTGTAGACCTTGTCGACGCTGCTGCCGTCGTCCACGACCCAGAGCGAGGCACCGTCGGTGACGATCCCCTTGCCGTTGGAATCGGCGCTGGTGAGGTTGAAGCTACTCGCGGCGGTCTGGCTGCCGGAGAGGCGGCCGGCGGCACCGGCGTACTTGAAGACCTTGTCTTGCTTGTTGTCTAGCAGCCAGATGTCCGTGCCGTTGGTGGCGATGCCCTCGACCTGGGCGGAGGGGTTCAGGCCACCGGCCGTCCACGACCCGAGCAGGCCGCCGCTGGGGCTGTAGACGTAAACGGTCTTGTTCGCGTCCACGACCCAGACCTTTGCCCCGGACGCGGTGCTGGCGGCACCGCGCGGGGCCGTGTCACCGGCGGCGAGCGCCGAGTTGGCGAGTGCGTTTCCGGAGACCCCGTAGCGATAGGTGCGGTTGGTGCTGCCGTCATCGACCACATAAAACTTCGTGTCGTTGTCCACGATCGTCCCCTGCCCGTCACCGTCGGCCAGCAAGGCCGAGCCGGAGGCCGGGGACAAATTGACGTATAGCGTTTTGCTCGGCTCCGGGATCGTGTCGCCGTTGAGGCTGACTGTAATCGTCTGCGTGCTACCGCCGCCCGCCGGGAACGTGATCTGTCCGGACGCCGCGACGTAATCGCTGCCGGCAGTGGCCGTGCCATCGGCCGTGGACCAGTTCAGCGTCACGGCCCCCGTGCTGTCACCCACGCGGCGGACGGTGAACACCAATTGCGTCGTGCCGGCGTCGCCTTCGACAACGCTCGGGGCGTCCACGGCGATGCACGTCGGGGCCAGGGCGAAGGCGGCATTGAGCAGGCCGCCGGTCACGGTGAGGCCGGCAAAGGCGGGCGAGGGGTCCGCCGTGGACAGGATGCGGCCCTTGATCTGGGCGTAGCCCCAATCGGGGTGGCTGGTCTTGAGCAATGCGGCTACCCCCGACGTATTCGAGGACGACCCGGAAGTCCCGGCCGGCGTTGGCGCGGCCAGGTCGACGCTGGTGTGGCCCCAGTTGTTGATCCGGTTGCCGTTGGGGTCGAACGACCCGACCGAGACGATGTTGTCGAGGTCGAAACACGCGGGGTAGAACGGCGTGACGTCGGTGTCCCGGCCCTGGTTGCCGGCCGCGGCCACGAACAGATGGCCGGCCGCCCTCGCGCGGTTGATGGCGTCGTACATCACCTGCGAGTATGTGTCGTTGCCCCAGCTATTGTTGGAGATCGGTACCCCTTCCGCGACGGCGTAGTCCAGCCCGGCGGCCGCGTTGGTGTAATTGATGTTGTTGCCGTCGGGGTGGATGCGGACGGGCATGATGCTGATCTGCCAGTTGACCCCGGCCTCCCCGATGCCGTTGTTGGGGATGCCGCCGATCTGCTGGGCCTGCTTCGTGCCGTGCCCGCCGGTGGGGCCGGGCATGGGGTTGTTGTCGTTGTCCTGGAAGTCCCAGCCGATCAGGTCGTCGACCCTGCCGTTGTTATCGCCATCGACGCCGTCGGCCCAGCGCGGGTCCTTAAGAAGGTCGCCGCCGTCGATGTACCCGTTGCCATTACGGTCGCTTACAAATGCCGCGTTGGCCGAGGCGTTGAGGTCGCGGAAGGTGATCAGGCCGTCGGCGTCCGTGTCGGTCAGGCCGGCCTTGAGGGCCGCCGGGATCTCGCCCGGGTTGACCCAGATGTTCAGGTACAGGTCAGGGTTGGTGTAATCGACGCCGTCGTCCAGCATGGCCAGGACGGTCGTCATCTTGCCCGTCGTGACCGACCAGGCCGCAGGCATGTCGATGTCGACGCCGTATTTCCCGCCCGCCGCCGAGAAGGGGTTCGACTGCCTGACGTTGTTCAGCCCCCATTGCAAGGAGGGGAAGTCCGGGTCATTAACCGCGAAGGCGTGACTGGTGGGCACCACCCGGTCCTCCAGCGCCTCCAGCCGGCGGCGGAGGGCGTTAGACGGGACGGCCGGCTTGCGGGTGGTCGACCGGGAGCGATTCATCGGAAGTTTCCCTTCGGTTCGGCGGCTCGCGATGTGAAAGCGCCCCCGGCTCCGGGCCGGCGAGCCGCCGCCCGGAAGGGCAAGTCCGGCGGTCCGCCGCCGGCGGTCAGGTCAACGGAACTAACGGCTGTCGGTGGGGCCGACACCCGACGGGCGTGAGGCGGCGAGCGTGTTCCGCCAGCCTCGCGCTTTCTCGGGCTGATTGGTCGCGTCGTAGAAGCGAATGAGGCGCTCGCCGGCCATGGTAAGCAAGTTCTTGAAACCGGCGTTGATTAGGGCCTCGCGTTGTTTCATCCCTTCGTACCCTTGCACCAGGAACGGCTCGGCTTCGGCGTACCGTCGCTGGCCCAGGAGTGCGCCGCCGATCAAGCTCATGGTGTGGAAGGTCGACCAATCGTCGGGTGTTTCCTTCTCCAAAACCAGCAGAGCGTCCCGGGCCACTGCCTCGGCCTCGACATACCGACCTTGCAGGAGCAGATTCAGGCTCAGGATTTTTTGCACCATAGCGACTTCCATTTCCCTTGCTCTGCGATCGCTCAGTTTACGGTTGACCTCCAGAGCTTTACGGAGATGGCAATCGGCCTCTTCGAGCCTCCCCGCCCCTTGGAGGGCCCGGGCATAGGTTTTCATTGCCCACATACCGGAGTCCTGCGTTGCTCTTAGCGTCTTCTCGTGCCAGTCGATGGACTCCGCGAGGAAACCCGCGTCGAGGAAGACCCTGGCGAGAAGGTGCATGGCTCCGACCGTGTCAGGGTGGGTCGGGCCGAACACGGCCCTTCGTTTCTCCAAGACCTGTTCCGCGAGGGGAATGGCCCTGTCCCATGTCCCGACTTGCCGGCACGCCTCGGCCAAGTGGTACAAACAGTCGATCGTGGCGGGATGATCTAACTCAAAACGGCGTTCATTTTGGGTCAGCATTTCGTCCAGAAGGGCGACGGCATCTCGCGACCTGCCCACCCACCCATAGATTTCCGCCAAGCGATGTGTGCTGATCTGGGTGTCAGGATGGTCGGTGCCGAGACTCTCGCGGCGTAATGCGGCCGCTCTCTCGACGTGGGCTACGGCAAGCTTGTGCCATCCCAAGCTCCCGTAGGCTTCGCCGATCGCCAGCCGGATCGCCGCCTCCACCAGCGGCTGGCCCGGGAAGCGTTGGTCGATCCGGGCCGCAGCCCGGTCCAGGGCTTCCTTCACGGTCAGGCCCGAGGCCGCACCGGGCTCGTCACCGGCTCGGGGCGAGCGGTTTGCTTGTCGAAGCAAATCGGTTTGTAGGAAGTCGTTGACCGCACGGGCGACGGCCGCCTCTTCGGTCGCCCGTCGCTCGGCCTCCCGGGCCTTCATGGCCTGCCACGCACTTACCCCGGTCGCGGCTACCAGCGACGCCGTGACGACGCCGGCCATGACGATCACAGCCCGATTCCGCCGGGCCAGCTTCCGCAGCCGATACCACGCCGACGGCGGCCGCGCCTCGACCGGCTCGTCGGCCAGGTACCGCTCGATGTCCGCCGCGAACGCCCCGGCCGACTCGTACCGCCGGGTCCGGTCCTTCTCCAGCGCCTTCGTCACGATCCAGTCGAGGTCGCCGCGCAAGAGCTGGGTGAGCTGCCGGTCGTCCAGGCCGCGGCGGCCGGCCGCGGTCGAGCGCGCCTGGGCGTCCAGCGTGCTGACCCGGGCGCTCGGCCGCGGCGGGTCGTCCTCCCGGATCATCCGTCGCATCTCGTCGAACCCGGCCGTCCGCAGCGTCTCGGCGTCGAACGGCGTCGTCCCGGTCAGCAGCTCATAGAGCAGGACGCCGAGCGCGTACACGTCCGAGCGGGTGTCGATGTCGAGGCCGCTCAGCTCGGCCTGCTCCGGGGCCATGTACAGCGGCGTGCCGACCATCTGCGTCAGCCGGGTGTAGGCCGGCTTGTCGGTCAGTCGTTGGTCGATGGCCTTGGCGACGCCGAAGTCGATGACCTTCGGCACCGGCTCGCCGTCGTGCAGCGTCACCAGGACGTTTGACGGCTTCAGGTCGCGGTGGATGACGCCCTTCTGGTGGGCGTGCTGGACGGCCCGGCAGACCTGGGCGAACAGCCGCAGGCGGCGGTCGGCCGGCAGCCGGGCCTGGTCGCAGTAGTCGGTGATCGTCAGGCCGCGGACCAGTTCCATGACGAAGTAGGGGCGGGCAGACCCACCGACCGCCGTCGGTGGGCTTGCGCCGGCGTCCAGCACCTTGGCGATGTTCGGGTGGTCCATCAGGGCGAGGGCCTGGCGTTCGGCCTCGAACCGGGCGATGACCTCCGCCGTGTCCATGCCGGGCTTAATGACCTTGAGGGCGACCCGCCGCTTGACCGGGTGGGTTTGCTCGGCCACGTACACCACGCCCATGCCGCCTTCGCCGACCTTCTCCAACAGCGTGTACGGGCCTACGACGGTGCCGACCGCCTCGGAGGCGGGAGTATCGATGGGGGTCGCCCGGTCGCCGACGACCGGCCGGTCCAGCAGTCGGTCGGGGACGTCGGCCGCCGCTAGAAGGGCCTCAACATGGGCGACGAGGAATGTGTCTTGCCCGCACGCACCTCGGACGTAATCCCGCCGCCGTTCCAGGTCAGGGATGCCGCGGGCAGCATGGAAAATGGCCTCGTCGTCGAGCACTAACGAGTTCATTGGGTCCTCCGTAGCACGGGCGGGTCAGGCCGTCCGGAAGACAATGCGAGAAAGCCGCCGCGAACCCGTAACGGATTTTTCTGGAAAGTTAGGCGTCGGGTCGGCTGCCGGCCGCGCGGTCGATCGCCACGCGGAGCCAACTGCGGGCGTACGCCCAGTCCTTCTCGGCGGTGGAAATCGACACGCCGAGTGCGTCGGCGGCCTGCTCGACGGTCAGCCCGGCGAAGAACCGGAGCTTGACCAACTCGGCCTTCCGCGGGTCCTTCGCCTCAAGGAGCCGGACGGCCTCGTCCAGGGCGAGGAGGTCGTCGCTATGGTCGTCGTCCAGGGCGGGGTCGATGTCGTCGAGGTCGAGCCGTCGCCGTCCGCCCCCGGCCTTGTGGGTCTGCTTGTGGCGAGCGTTCTCGATCAGGATGCGCCGCATGGCCTCGGCGGCGGCGGCGAAGAAGTGTCCACGGCTATTCCAGTTGCTACCGAGGGCGTGACCGCCCCCGCTCGCCACGAGCCGCAGATACGCCTCGTGAACGAGGGCGGTGGCTTGCAGTGTCTGGCCCGGTGCCTCGCGGGCGAGCTTCTGCGCGGCCAGCCGTCGCAGTTCGTCGTAGACGAGCGGCAAAAGTTGCTCGGCCGCGTGGGCATCGCCGCGTTCAATGGCCGAGAGGATGTGCGTCACGTCGCTCATGGTGGGCTGCCCGCCGCGAACTGTATTGGCGGACATTCTACGAATGACAAGGCCGTGTCGCCCTCACACGTCGGCGCGGGCGAAGCCGATGAGGCCGACGAGGGCCAGCACGCCGGACGCGGCGAACGACGCCCCGATCAGCCGGGTCAGCGCGTCGATATCGTACGCGCCTTGCAGGATCTTCGGCAGGTTCAGCAGCACGCGATCCGGCGTCGGGTACGTCGACGGCAAGAACGACAGCCCGAAGGCAGCCCCGTAGAGGACGAGCCATACGACGCTGACGCCGAGAACGGTGCTGCCGGTCATCGCCCCGGCCGTGATGCCGGTCGTGACGACGATGGTCAAGACGCCCGCCATTGCGGCAAGCGCCATTAAGCTGCCGTCGAGCGACACGTCTTCGTGCAGCAGGAAGTGGCTGGCGAGCAACACCGCGCCGGTCAGCCCGGTGAAGGTGACGAGGACGCTCGTCAGCCGCGAGTGCCACTTGGCCATGAAGTACTGGTAGCGGCTGATGCCACGGCTCAGCACCGCGTCGGCGAGCGTGCCGCGCTCCGAAGTGATCGCGCCGACCGTCAGAACGACGACGAGCAGGGCCGTGCCGAGCAGCGGCCAGCGCAACAGATCGCCGGTGTAGACACTCGCGTGTTGGACGATGCCGGCCTCACGGTAGACGCCGAGGCGGTAGCACATGTAACCGACGGCCGCGAGCAGCGTCGTCAGCACCCAGGTGCGCCAGACCCAACCGCGCAGCGTTTGCCGCAGGTCGGTTTGCAGGACCGCCCAGTAGGGGAGCCAGCGGAGGAAGCGGGGTTGGGCTTTGGTCTTGGCGGCGGCGTCCATGAGATTGGTCCCGGTTCGTGACGCCTTGCAGTTGCGTGGGCGCTTCTGCGTAGCGTCGCGAAACGAAGGTCACGCCGCTTCCCGCGGCTGGTACAGGCGGGTGAACCCCCGCGTCTCTTCCTTCTCCACCAAATCGAGGAACGCCTGCTCGGTCTGCTGGCCCACGCTGCGGACGCTGATGAGCGTCACCTTGTTCTCGTTCAGTACGTTAAACACCGACCCGAGGACGCCCGTGTTCGACACTTCGTCATTGAGCCGTAGTTCGAGACGCTTCTGCTTCAGTGTCACGTTCTGAATGTCGGCGTACTTCTGGAGAACGGAGACGACCTTGGCGATCGCCTTCTGTTCGCCATCGAGCTCCAACTCGTAGTGGTTCTTGCGAATCCGCCCCTTGAGTTCGCTCAGGCTGCCGGCGAAGATCAACTGGCCCTGGCTCAAGACAGCGGCGTGGTTGCACACCTCATCGATGTCGCCGAGGTTGTGGCTACTCAGGATCAGCGTCTTCTCGGCCGCGAGCGTCTTGATGAGGTCAAGCATCGATCGGCGGGCTTCGATATCGAGTCCGAGGGTTGGCTCGTCCCAGATCAAGAGGTCTGGCTCGTTGATCAGGCTGGCCGCCACGGCGAGACGGGCGGTCATACCGCTCGAAAAACCCGCGATCATCTGGCCGGACTGCGGCAACAGTTCGACGGCCCGGATGAGCGAGGCAAGCCGTGGCTTTCGCACGTCGCGCGGCAGGCCGAAGAGTCGCGCCATGTAATCGAGATACGTGATCGGCGTCATGCCTTTGGGGAACTGCGGGTGCGTCGGAATGTAGCCGACACGGCGGCGCAGATGGGCGGCATTCGCGTGCATCTTCTTGCCGAACAGCTTGACGACACCTGCCGTCGGGCGATGCAGCCCGAGGACGAGGCGGAGTAGCGTGGTCTTGCCGGCGCCGTTCGGCCCGAGCAGGCCAAGCACCCAGCCCGGCTCGATGCGCAACGTGATATCGTTGAGCGCGATATGCCGGTTTTGGTAGATCTTGGTCAGTCGGTTGGTTTCGACGACCAGATCGCCGGGTTGCTCGGCCATACGGCCTCCTGAGACACAATCCCCCCTGTGTCGCCCAGCCGTATAACGGCGGAGTGCCAGAGACGCTAGTGCAATTTGTCCGGCCATCGTGCGATCGGAGTTCGTGCCAATGACCCGTATCACGTTTGTCGCCCTGTTTCTCGCGTCATCCGCGTTTGCCCAATCAACCACGGCAAAGAAGATCGTCCTTGTCGCGGGCGCACCAGACGCCGGGCATCCCAAGGGCACACACGAGTACGAAAAGACCGTCCGCCTGTTGCGGCATTGCCTGGAAACATCGCCCAACCTTCGCGGCATCACCACCGAGTACCACTTCAACGGTTGGGTGCGCAACGACGCCACGCTCGACACGGCCGACTGCCTCGTCCTCGTCGCCAGCGGTTCCGACCGCAATGTGCAGGACCACCCGCTGCTCGTCGGCGAACGGCTGTCGGCCATCGACCGCTTGATGAAGCGCGGCGGCGGCCTGGTGCTGATCCACTGGTGTACGTTCTTCCCGAACGCCGGGGCTGGCGAGAAGGCGCTGGAATGGGTAGGAGGGCACTTCGACTACCAGAGCGGCCCGCCGCCACGGCGCTGGGCGTCCGACATCCAGGTAGCCGAGACGACCGCGACGCCGGCCCGCTTGGATCACGCGCTCAGCCGCGGGTTGAAGCCGTTCGCGGTGCGCGACGAGTTCTACTACCAAATCAAGTTCCGCCCCAATGACCCGCGGCTCGTGCCAGTCCTGCGGGTCAAGCTGCCGAAGGTGGACGAAGAGCAGACCGTGGCGTGGGCGGCCGAGCGGGCCGACGGCGGCCGCGGGTTCGGCTTCACCGGCGGACACTTCTTCGACAACTGGTGGAATGACGACTTCCGCAAGATGGCGTTGAACGCCATCGCCTGGACGGCCAAGGCCGACGTGCCGGTAGGCGGCGTCGAGTCGAAGCCGCTCGCCAAGGAGATTCTGGACGCACCGGAGCCGACGGTCGATCCCGCGTGGACACCCCGGGCCGTTCCCGGCGGTGCCGTTTGGGAAAAGGCGGACGATAAGGACTGGATCGACGACCGCTTCCGCCGCATGAACACCGGGCCGTTTCTTAACGCGACGTTCCAATACCCCTTGGCCAAAGGTCGTGGCCTGGTAACGAAGGGGACGGCCGTGAAATTCAATGGCGCAGCGGTCCTGTTCGACCGTTCGCGATTGCGCTATGCCGCTGGCTGGACGGGCGACTATCTGCTGCACAGCGATAAGCGATTCGGACTGCTCAATACCCCCATGCCTGCGGGGAGGATTACGTTGACAGCCGGCCGCGAGACGGACTCGTATTCGAAATCGATGCCACTTCCGCCCGAAGTCGCCCGCTATCGTGGCCTCTATCTTCACGGCGACCGCGTGGTGTTCCGTTACGATGTCGCGGGCGTTGAAGTACTCGACTCCCCTCGCTTCGACGGCAGCACGTTCGTGCACGACGTGAATTCGGCCATTGCCTGGAACGCCGGCCCCGTCCCCACTCAGAATGCCGACTTACGTCCGTTGACGAAGCCCGGCCCTCGCCGCTGGGGCGAGCCGCTCGTCACCAAGGGCGAGCGCGGCCCCGACGACGGCCCCTATGCCATCGACACGCTGACCATCCCCTACGACAACCCCTACAAGGCCCTCTTCTTCTGCACCGGCCTCGACTTCTTCCCCGATGGCACGCTAGCCGTCTGCACCTGCCACGGCGATGTCTGGCTCGTCCGCGGTATCGACGACTCGCTTTCGCGGCTGACCTGGCAGCGGTATGCCACTGGCCTGTACCAGCCGCTCGGCCTGAAGGTCGTCGGCGGCAAGGTCGTGGTGCTGGAGCGTGGCCAACTGACCCGGCTGCACGACCACAACGGCGACGGCGAGGCCGACGAGTACGAGTGCATCTCCAACGGCTGGGACACCGGCCCCGGCGAACACTCTTACGACACCTGCCTCGAAGTAGACGCGGCCGGCAACTTCTACTTCTTCAAGGGCGGCGACACCGAACTGCCAACCGGCGGCTGCCTGCTGCGCGTGCCTGCGGCCGGCGGCAAGGCCGAGGTGTTCGCCACGGGTTTCCGCCATCCGATCGGCATGGGCCTGTCGCCCGGTGGCGTGCTGACGGGGGCCGATCAGGAAGGTAACTGGATGCCGGCCACGCGGATTGACATGTACAAGCCGGGCGGCTTCTACGGTGACATGCGCGCCCACCATCGGCCGGTCGCGCCAAAGATCTACGACCCGCCGCTCCTCTGGCTACCACGGGAAGCCGACAATTCGGCCGGCGGACAGACGTGGTCGACCGACCGCCGCTTCGGCCCGCTCGCCGGGCGGATGCTGCACCTGAGCTTTGGCCGCTGCCGGATGCTCGAAGTGTTGCCGCAAAAGGTCGGTGAGACGTGGCAAGCCGGGGCCGTGGATCTCGGTCTGTTCTGCCTCTCCGGCATCTGCCGGGCTGCGACGAACCCGAAGGACGGCCAACTCTACGTCTGCGGCCTTAACGGCTGGCAGACGGCCGCCCGCCGCGACGGCTGTGTGCAGCGCGTCCGCTACACTGGCCAACCGTGCCGCGTGCCGGACGGCTACACCGTCGGCCCGAAGACGGTGCGCCTGAGCTTCGCGCAATCCCTCGATAAAGCGACGGCCGAGGACCTGACAAGTTACCGATTTGAAATGTGGAACTATCGCTGGTCAGGCGAATATGGTTCGAAACGGTGGCGTGTCACTTCGACAACCCAGGAAGGGCAGGACCTACTGCCCGTAACGGCTGCCCAACTATCGTCCGACGGCAAGGCAGTGACGCTAACGGTGCCGGGTCTGACACCGACGATGCAGACACAACTCGACTACCGGCTACGAACCGCGGACGGGGCGCTGGTCGCGGGGACGGTGTACGGCACGGTTCACACCCTCGGCGACTAAGGGATCTTGCTTTCGATGTCGCGTTGCCACAAGCCCGCAGCGCCAGCAAGGGCGTAGCGTCTTTGCCCTTGCTGGCGCTGCAGGCTTGTGTTGGGGCAACGCCCACATTCACCAATCACCGCGGCCGGGCGTCGAGGACGAAGAAGACCGCTAACTCCGGGCCGCCTGACTTACGGAGGTACGTCAGGCCCAGGAATACTCCGGGGGCCACCTCGCGAACCTCGTCGCGGACGCCAGAAAAGAGCTTCGACGTGCATTGGTAGTCGAACACCAACGTCGGCGCGCCGTCGAACCAGCTTTCGCCGGGGAACACAGCCGCGTGGACCATCTTTGCCCCCACGACGTGGTTGACCATCGTGTCGCCCTGGCAGTTGAACTCCTTGCCCTGCCAAAGCAGCCGCGTAGCGTGGGTCCGCATCACGGTCAGCCGTCGACCCGGCTCGAAGATTGGATACCCGCGCACGAAACCCACCGGCGGGGCCGCCGCCGTTCCGGCGTGGTACAGGTCGAGCAACTGGCACCGCGACATGCGGATTAGGCACTCGGGCGTCAGTTCGCCGGCCGTTCCGCGGCCCGCGACGAGCAAGCTCACGACGAGGACGGCGCGGCGCATGACGAGTCCTATGACCGAAAGGGGCTTCCCATCGGTCATCGGCTATCGGTCGGCGTTGGGTTTTGTGGCGTCGGCCGACAACCGCGGCGGCGTTGTCGCGGTGGTGGGCGCTTTCACTGCGATCCGACGAACCGGACCTGATTCTGTCAGGCGGAGTGATTGCCGCGAAAGACGGACACCCAGAGCGGCCGGGTGATTCTCGGGCACGGGGGCCGGTGAAACGTGGCCCATTCCCGGGATTACGGTGCCGGAGCGGCCGGCGTCTCCAGCGTCTTGAGTCGCGCCTTGGCCTCCTCGACGCCCCTCTCCGCGGCGAGGCGGTACAGCCGGATCGCCTCGGTCACGTTCTTCGGCACACCACGGCCCTCTTCGGTGAGTTTCGCCAGGTTCTTCAGGGCTGTGCCCTGCCCCTTGTCACCAGCCTTGCGGTACCACTTCGCCGCCTCGCCGTCGTCCTTGGGAACACCCTGGCCCGACTCGTAGCAGTAGCCGAGGTTGTTCATCGCGAACATGTTGTCGGCCGCAGCGCACTTGCGGAAGATGACGGCCGCCGCCTCGACGTTCTTGGCGACGCCGCGGCCTTGGAGTAGGTGAATGCCGTAGGCGTTGTTGCAATCGACGTGGCCGCGGTCGGCTCCCAGTTTGAACCACTTGGTTGCCTCGGTGTCGTCCTTGGTGACCCCGCGGCCGTTCTCGTATGCCAGACCGAGCGTGTGGTCGGCGGCTGACGACCCCAGCGCCGATGCCTCCTTGAGCAGCGCCAACCCGCCCGGCACGTCCTTCGGCACTGCGCGACCGATCAGCAGCCAGTCGCCCAGGTCGTTCATAGCCGCGGTGTTCTTGCGGTCGGCCGCTTTGCGGAAGTACTTCGCGGCTTCGGCGTCGTTGGCATGGCCGAGCAGGCCGCGAGCGTGGGCCAGGCCGATGTTGTAATCCCCCTGCGACGAGCCGAGCGCGGCCGCCGCCTCGAACATCTCGATGGCCACCGCGGGCTGCTTCGGAACTGCCCGGCCGACCAGATGCCAGTAGCCGAGTTCGTTCAGGGCGAAGACAACCTTCTGGTCGGCGGCCTTACGATACCACTTCGCCGCCTCGACGTCGTCACGCTTCGTGCCGGTGCCACCGGCCAGAGCGTAGGCAAGGTTGACCTGTGCGTTGCCGAAATCTTGCTCGGCCGCCTTGCGGTACCAGCGCACGGCCTCGGCCGGGTCCCGCTCGACGCCCGCGCCCCGGGCATAGGCGAGGCCGAGGCAATTCTGGGCCGTCACGTTGTTCTTGGCGGCCGCCGGCCGTAGCCACTTCAGTGCCTCGCGATAGTCGCGCTCCACGCCCTCGCCGTCGAAGTAGATGCGCCCAAGTATCGCCTGTGCGTCGACCTCGCCCTGGGCAGCCGATTTCTTGTACCACGCGACGGCGGCGTCTATGTCCTGCATCACGCCATCACCCGCCCAAAGTAGATCGGCGTACTTTAGCTGGAGCGAGGCACTGCCTTCGTCCGCTCCTCGGCGCAGAACTGCCGCTTCCTCGCTCGGCTTCAGCCGGGGGGCAAGCGTTGCCTTGATAATCTCCTTGCGGCCATCGCGCAGTACCTCAACGGCAACCTCGCTGCCTGGGTCGTAGGAGCCGAGGATGCCGACGAAGTGTGGCGTGTCCTTGATCGCCTGGCCATTCACGGTTAGGAGCGAGTCGCCGAGTTTGAATCCCGCCGCAATGGCCGGGCTGTCCGGCACCAGGAATGTTGCGTAGGGCGTGTTGGGATCGGCCAGGCCGTACTGCTTGGCGCGTTCCAGGCCCGAGTTGCGAAAGCCCAGCCCCAGCCACGGACGCGCCGGTCCGGCTGGTCGCGTGATCTTCACCAAGCCACGCGTCTGGTTGCGCAGTTCCGGCACTTGCTCGGCTTTGAACTCCTTCTCCACGACCTCGCCGGTGCGTGTCTTGACGTACAACTCCAACTCGGGCAGTGTCACCGCGCCGTCCTTATCGATGTCGGCCGCGCCCTTCAGGCCCTCGATCACCGCATGGAAAAACGCACCATGGCCGACACGGTCCAATTCGAACGCCCGCTCGCCGACGGAGCAACTGAAGAACGCCGCGGTGCCGCCAGGCGGTTGGGCCGTGTGTGGCCGGGTCACCGACTCCAGGTTCTGTACGATGGCCGCTCGCGTCACTTTGTTGCGGCAAGCGTCCACGAGCAGCAGCTTGAATCCGGCGGGGCACGACTCGAGTGTGGCGTACAGTTCCTTCTCGGAGATCAGCGACGCCTTGTTGCCCAGATCGGCGTTCTCGGGGCAGAAATAGACGTTGTCGTCTCCGGCGAGCTGCACTCCATGGCCGGCGAGAGCGATGATGAGGCGGTCCGCTTTGGTACAACGGGCTGTGGTCGACCGCAAGACTCGGCGGATGTTGTCGGCCGTTGGCCGAAAGTTGGCGTCGATCGATCCCTGCGTCCGAGTCAGAAGAGTCAGGTTGGCCCTCGGCACACCGGTGTCTCGCAAGACAACCATGAGGCGGCCGACGTCGGCCTCCGTGTATTTGAGCGGTTCGAGATCCTGCTTGTAATCGCGCACGCCAACCAAGACACCGTACGTCTGGCCTGGCTGGTCCGCCCGTGTAATGGTCGCAATGCCCAAAGAAAGGATGGCGGCGAGCAGGAAGGTAGTGCGGGTCATGACGGCGCCTCCGGCGATCGGATGCGACAACAACGGATGGGAAGGGAACGGTCCGTGCTAACTAACGAAACCCGTACCCCGACCGGACAACGCACGATGCGGGGCGTTCTTCCGACAGTGGCGGGCTAACCACGCCGCCTTTTTGTTCGGGCCGTACGTCGGGGCCTGATCACCTCCGGTCCGCCACCCTCGACTCGGAAGTCGAGCTGCCGCCGGTTCAAGTCGACTCGCACGACTGTCACGCGCACCTTATCGCCAAGCCGGTAGCGCTTCTTCGACCGGCGACCTTCGAGCGTGTGTGACTCATCGTCGTACGCGTAGTAGTCGTCGGAGAGCGTGCTAACGTGAACGAGCCCTTCGGCCGGGAACGTTTCGGCCTGGGCAAAGAAGCCGTAGTCGGCCACACCAGTGATCACCGCGTCCAACTCCAAGCCGATGCGCGTGCTGAGGTAAGTCAACAGTCGCAGTTTCACCAAGTCACGCTCGGCTTGTTCGGCTCGCCGCTCGGTCCGAGTGCAATGCTCACCGATACCGGCCAACTCAACCGGATCGCTACCGGCCCGACCTTCGCGGATGAACTGGTCCAGCAACCGATGAACTGTCAGGTCCGGGTAGCGACGGATCGGCGAGGTAAAGTGGCAGTAATTTGCACTCGCAAGCGCATAATGCTCTTCGACATCAGGTGAGTACACGGCTTGCTTCAAGCTTCGCAGTAGCGCGAAGTGGACGGCGTGACGTTCGGGCTTCTCTGCAGACTTCTGAAGAACCCGTTGGAGCGAAAAGCGATCGGTCGCTTTCTTCAGGTCGTAGCCGAGAATACTCGCAAACTCGGCGAACGCTTTCAGCTTGAGTGGATCGGGCGCGGGGTGGACACGCCGCAGGAACGCAACGCCTCGCTCCGTGAAGTGCTCGGCCACGGCCTCGTTGGCGGCGAGCATGAACTCTTCAATCACCTGATGGCTGACGTCGTATGGGACGAAGTGCGCCCCCGTGACGCGACCGGCGTCGTCATACTCCAACTCGGCCTCAGGCATCGCCAGCTCCAGCGCGCCGCGCTTGACCCTTCGTGCCCGCAAGATCAGCGCTAGCTCGCGCATTCCCTGCAATAGCTCATCGACAGCCAAGCCCACCCGTGGCAACGGCTGGGTGTCTTTCCCCCCCCGCCAGCGCGGATGCGCTTCAAAGAACGCCATCACCTGCTCGTAACTGAACCGCTTCGCCGTCTTGATCGCAGCGTTGGCGAATCGCGTGCCGATGCGCTGCCCCTCGGCCGTGAGCTCGATGAAAGCACTCTTGACGTATCGCAGCTTCCCCTGCTGCAAGCTCGCCAGACCGTTCGAGATTAACTCAGGAAACATCGGCAGCACGCGCTGCGGCAGGTAAACGCTGGTGCCGCGCCGCTTGGCCTCACGGTCGAGAGCGCTGCCCGGCGCAGCGAAGTGGCCCACGTCGGCGATGTGAACGCCAAGTAACCAGTGGCCGGTCTTGGCATCGCGCTCCAGCGAGATGGCGTCGTCGAAGTCGCGCGCCGTGGCCGGGTCGATCGTGACGATCGTGCGGTCGGTTAAGTCCTCGCGGCCATCGAGATCGCTCTCGTCGAATTCCTCTGCCGCTTGCCGCGCTTCCTCCAGCACGTCGGGCGGAAATTCGTCGGGCAACTCGTAGGCGCGGATGACCGAGAGCGTATCCACGCCCGGCGCACCCCGTGCGCCCAGCACCTCGGTGATGACGCCCTCGCCGCGGTCGTCTGGCGACGGAAAGCGCAACATCTCAAAGACGACCTTGTCGTCCGACTTAGCCCCTTTCGCGCCTGGGTCACCGACGGCAACGCTGTGAGCAAACAAACCACCATCGACTCGCACCAGCGCTTCCCCGTCGCGCTCGAAATAGGTGCCGACGAACTGACGCTTCGCCCGCTCCAAGACGCGGATAATCTCCCCACGGTCCGGCTTCGACAGGCGAACCTGCACTTCATCGCCGGTCGTGGCATCGAGGGCGTCGAACTCACCGATGGCAATCTCGGACGCGGCCTTTCCCGGTTCGTGAGGCCGCACGATGCCGCGACCGGAAGACAGCCGTCGATAAATGCCAACGACCGTACCGGCTTGCTCTGCGGGTCGAATGGTGTGGTTGCGGCCAAAGGTGATCTTGCCGCTCTTGGCCAGGTCACGCAAGGCCCGGCGAAAGTCGGCGTATTGGGTCCCGGGGATACCGACTTGTTTGGCCAGCGCCTTCGGCTTCACCGGGACGTAGTTCTTGCGGGCGAGCGCTTTGAGGATGAGGTGTTCCATGCCCTATTATTCGGGTCGCGACGCTTCGCAGCAGCGTCCCCGCGCAAAAACGCTGCCGCGAAGCATCGCGAATCGGCGGTCAATCCACACCATCAGGTGGCAAGCCCACCGGTGCGTCGCCCGCAGGAAAGCCCTTGAACAGCCGTCGCTGGAGTGCGGGTGTGAACGGCGTCCACGCGCTCGTTGCGTTGCGATCCTCGCGGATGTCGCGAGTGAACGTGTGGACCTTCGCGTCCAGGTTGTCGAGCGTGCTGAGAAAAATCGCCTCCGGCGTCATCGGCAACACAGGGCTGCCGAATTCCAAGGTACCGTGGTGGCTCAGAATCATATGCTTGATTCGCAATAACAGCTCGCGCGGGAATGGCTCACCCGTCAAAGCGGGTACCTGACGCACTTTTTCGTTGACCAGCTCAACGCCAATGGTGATGTGGCCAAGGAGCTGTCCTTCGTCGGTGTACGCGAACGAGCGCCGGTAGCTGAGCTCGCGAACCTTGCCGGCATCGTGCAAGAAGATGCCGACCTTGGCCAGGTCCGGGTCTACGCCGGGATAAAGCGGAAGCAGCTTCTCCGCCCCGTCGAGCAGGTTGACGACATGCTCCAGGAGGCCACCAACGTAGGCGTGGTGGTTGCGGACGCCAGCCGGGCATTGACTGAAGTTGCGGACGAATTCATCGTCCATCAGGAAGCAGTCGCACAAGGCCCGCAGGTGAGGATCGCCAAGCTTTCGCAAGGCATCCTTGAGCTTGGTCAGCAGTTTGCCGACATCCTGCTCGGTGTGCGGCAGAAACTCGGTCAGCTCAACCTTTTCGGTCTCGACCCGCTCCAGGTGCGACAGGATGAGTTGGAGCGCGCCTTGGAAGAGCTGCACCTTGCCGCGCACGGCCAGGAAGTCGCCGGCCTCGAACGAGCGGAACAGGTGTTCGCCGGCGTTCCACTGTCGGCCGTTAATAACGCCGGTGCGGTCGCGGAGGTCGACCTGGATGTAAAGGTTACCGTTGCGGTTGGCCCGCAACTGCTTGTCGCTGACGAGGAAGGTCTCTTCGACGTTGTCGCCGTCCGCCAACTGCGCCACGAACTGCCGGGGCATGAAAGGCTCCAATAGGAATTAGCCACAGATGAACGCAGATAGACACAGATAGTACAATCCGGGGTTTTATCTGTGTCTATCTGCGTTCATCTGTGGCTAATTCTTCTTCCCAAACGTCACCTGGCACTGGCCGTCGTGGCACGGCACGAGGTTGTAGCGGTTCTTTGCCACCCATAGGTACACTCGTTGTCCCACCCACGGCACACCGGGGATGTACAACAGCGGTGCGAATGGAGCCAAGAGCGGCAGTCGCCAGGCGATCGTGCGAAACGCGCCGAAACCGTGCGTCACACGGCCGGCCGGCGTGACCGTATGCATCTCTTCGAGCATCCGGGACAACTCCAGCCCGAAGCCAGGCGGCACGTTCGCAGGGTCGCGACAGTCGGCGAAGTGCAACCGGCCAAGCCAATCGAGGCGCTTCAAAATCGCGACGGATCGCTGGCATAACTTGCACAACCCGTCGTACAGGACCGTCGTCTTGGTCGGGGCTACAGTCGCTGTCGCCACGGGGCACCTCCTTACTCTTTACATCGTAGCAAATCGGTCGACTCGCCAACGAAAAAGGGCGACGCCAGCGATTCTAGAACCGCAAACGTCGCCCCGGATTCACAACCGTCGGCTCAGACCTTGAGTAGCCGGCACGCCTCCGCGTAGCCCGGGGCGGGGTTGCCAAACTCACTGGCCGTCACGCGAGCCAAGGCCACCAACTGCCGCCAGCGGAACGCCGGCCGCGTGGCGGCAAACTCCTCCTCAACGGTGCGGTAGTACTTCTCAGCGTGCAGCGCCCCGTCTTCGCTGACCGCATATTTGAGCATCAGATCGAAGACCGGCCGCGGCGGATGGCCGAGTTCGCCGTAGCGGTGGATCAGGGCGCACGCCCGCGGCTGATCGCGGCTTTCGATGGCCAAGGCCGTCTCGCGAAGCAGGGAGTCGGCATCCTTCGCCCGCACTGCCTCCAACTGCTCGGCGAGTGGGTGCGGCGATTTGAGGCCGGCCGCGCCGGTCTTGTAGTAGGCCGCGACGATGAGGCTCGCCGCCGTCGTGCGCGCGTTGCCGACGCGGGCAATGTTCCGCCAGGCGTTTACCGCGTCCGACGCATGGACGCCGATCGACGCCCCGTGGACGCTACCGACCGGCTTGCCCGGCGATACCTGTGTCTCGGTCAGGCCAGCGTCGCGCAGGACAAGCATGTTCGCGGCCAGCGAGATCGCCTCGCCGATGGCCTCCGGTGAGATGCCGTCGGCCAGGGCCGCGGCCACTGCGTCTGCCGCTTGGCTGCCATTGCTTTCGTAGATCGTGCGGGACATGCGCTCGACCCAGGCGTCGTCGGGCGTACGAGTGCCGAGCGGCCGGCCGACCAGTTTGTACTGGTCGAGTAGCTTGGGTAAGAGAGCACGAATCGCCGGTGCCTGTCTTCGTTCGTTGGCCGTGTGCGAGCAGAACCGCACCGACTGTCGCAAGAGCGTCGTCGCCTGTTCCTGGCCAACGATGTCGAGCATTGCCCAGGCCCGCCACGCTAAGACGACGCGGTGGACATCGGCGTCATCATCGACCACGTGTTGCAGTTCGTCGAACGCTTCCTTCGTCGAACGGTTCACGAGTGCAGCCAATGTGCGTTCGGCCGTCGTGGCGTCGTGACCGTGGGCGGCTTCGCGGAGCATCTCCCCCACGGGACGGTCCTTCGGCAGTTCGGCCGGCGTGACCGCGTGCAGCACCTCCTTCGACCGACCGCCGAATTCCTGGATGCGTCGGACGTTCCGATACAGCACTTTGAGCACGGGCAGCGCGCGGCGTTCGGCGGGCAGCTCCGATGTCATGTGGTAGGCCGGTGCGAGGGCCATGAAGGCGTGATAACCGGTGTAGTCTTCGCCGCCGAAGGTGCGGGCGTTGGCCAATGCGCACGCGGCGGTCAGCGTCTGTAGATCGGTGCCAGATTGAATCTTCGACACAAGCAGCGGCAACAGCTTGTCGGCCGGCGTTTCCTGAAGCAGTGCGACGAGCGGCTCCCGCGCACCAAACGACAGCGTTTCGGAACTATCGCGCCCAAAGGCCGGCGCAAGGCCCAGGTCAGCCACGAGCGCGGGGCCAACGCTTGCGGCCAGCATGCCCCGGCCCACATTGGAGAGAAACTCGCGGCGGTTGCGATTGGTCACGGCCAGACTCCTTGGAGAGAAGAGGAGCGAGTTGCCGATCCCATTCTCGCCCGTGGGACGTGCAACTGCAAGGGCTGGCCGACGAAAGTCACGCGACCGACTGGCAATGCGATCGCGGAGAGTTGTCAACGTGTCCGAAAGGATCGCGGTTGCGGTGACGGTAATCGCGAAACTGCAATCCGGACGGGAACATTGAGCCTCATCGCCTCAGTCAATCGACATGGATGCCTCGAATTTGATCGGACGACAAAATTCCGTTGCGTCCGCGCCCCTTGGTAGCCAGAATAACAAAAGCCCAGCTCAACAGCGTTCGCACACGTCGCATACATCCGGAGGTCGTCGGGATGAAACGTTGGTTGATTGCGGTCGCGGCCATGCTTGGCCTGTCGGCCGCCTGCCAGGCCGACTATGTCTTGATCCGCGCCATCGTCGGCGGCGACCGAAGTCAAAATCAGCCGGGCACGCCGGGAGCTCCGGACGCGCCGGGCACGCCCGGAACGCCGAGGCCACCTGGTGGCCCTGGTGCACCGGGCCAACCACCTGGCGGCGAAGGCGACATACCCACGCTTGGTGGCGGACAGACGTCCGCCGAGATCGATACGAACGCCGTCACGGTTGTGGCGGTCATCCAGGCCAAAGTCAAACGAGTCCCCACGGTTCCGGGCAAGCCGGCTGCCGTCAATGTGACGACAAAGTGGTCGGAAGGAAAGGGCTTCACGCGGCTCTACAACGGCGCCGGGGTTGAGGCCTATCTGCTTCCAGCCGCCTCTCCACACACACGGTACATCGCCAAGCATGACGCAGCGTTCAAGAATCGGACTTCCGACAAGGTGTTCGATCTGGCCGACTGGTGTTTAACCCACGGACTGATCGAAGAGTTCACCAAGCTAATGGACGAACTTGTCGCTGCCAAGGACGATCAGAACTCGTCCAATTCCGAGAAGCTACGGGCAGCCGTCAAGGCATACGCCACGACGAAGGCTGCTGTGGCCAAGCCCACTAACGACGATTCCTACTCGGCGTTCTGGAAGGCGCGGCTGTCGGCTCGGGCCGAGCAAAGTGCACATTACACGTTGATCTATAACGCGCCCGTGGCGAATCCGCCGGAAGTCAAAGAACGACTGGGAATGCTCGAAGACCAGATGAAGGCGTTCTACTATTGGTTCGCCCTCAAGGGCGTCGCCCTCCCAATGCCGAAGGACAAGCTCGTCGCCATCCTGATCGATTCGCCGGACGAATTCCGTAAGCAACGAGCGGTTGTCGAGGATGAACCACTCGTATCCGACGGATTCTACGCCGCTCGCGATCACGTGGCCGTGTTCTCGACGCAACGCATCGACGCCCCGTACCAGATGTTCCTGCGTTCGACACAGCCGATCTGGCAGACCGGCTTCAACAAGCAGGGACTTCTCGATGGAACCGAAAAGCGCAAGGTCGGTGTACTGCCAGGCGATTGGGCTCGATATCAGACGTTGGCGCTTCTGGAAAAGGGACTGGAAGTCGAAGGCGAACGAGCGGCCATATCGCACGAGGGCAGCCGCCAGCTCATGGTGGCCAGCGGACTAATGCCGCGAACGGTCATCCCACCGCAGTGGACGGCGTTCGGCACAGCCGCGGTCTTTGAGACACCGAAGGGCCCATTCCCGCTCGCGCAGCTCGAGGCGTCGGTCGCCTGGTTCTCTGGCTACGGAACGCCGAGTTGGGCGTACCTCCGTCAGTTCCGCGATTGGGAGCAAAAGAACCAACTGGGCGACCCGCGGACTCTTCTGACGACCGTCGTCACCGATGGTTACTTCAACAGCGTCCTCGGTGCCAAAGATCGCCAGGGACTGTTGAAAGCCAGGACAACGGCGTGGTCATTGGCGTTCTTTCTCATGAAGGAACGCTTGCCCGGTATGATGCGCTATTTGCAGGAACTATCGGCTCTCCCGCGCGACATTGAGGTCGATAGCCGCACATTGCTGGCCTGCTTTGCACGTGCGTTCGATGTTGCCAACTCCACGCAGGACGGGATCGATCCTCAGAAGTTCGAAGAGTTGGCCAAGAACTGGATTGCCTACACGAAGGGTCTGGTCGCTCCAGGCTTCGAGTATGGTCTGGACAAGCCTGCCCCGAGTACCGACCCGAACAATCCGGCTGGCGGGCAACCCGGTGGTCGTGGTGAACCAGGTCGGGGCGCGCCGCCCCCGAAGGGCAAGGGCGGGCGCGGCTAAGTCGGTGCGATACGCTGGACGGGCCGGGGTGGCGTCGGGTAAGCAGGTGTTGTAACGGCACCCGCTTCATCGTCGCTATCCTGGCCCGTTGTGTCGTTAAGGATCCCGCAGAAGCGACGGACGTGCCCAAGACGCGGCCTCATGACCGCGGATGTCTTCCACCTGATAGTGCCGGACAATCGGTCCCGTCGTGCAGACACGACGATCGGATTCGGGACAGGCGACGACCGCTGTCCAAACTGTGACGAACGTCGGACGCGCTACACCCGCTCCCAATCGACTCGCCGTGCGTCGGCCCACAGATCTTCGAGCGCGTAATGTTCTCGCGCTTCGGTGTCGAAGACGTGGACCATGACGTCGCCGTAGTCCTGCACGATCCAGCGGCTCGCCTCGTACCCTTCAATGCCCAGGCGCGAGTCTCCAGCCGAGGCCAATGCGGCATCGACTTCTTCCGCAATGGCGTGCATTTGGCGGCGACTCGACCCAGTCGCCAAAACGAGGAAATCGTAGATCGGTGTAATGCCGCGCATATCGAGGACGACGACATCGCGCCCTTTTGTATCCGCGGCAACGCGAGCCGCGAGACATGCTCGCTCCAAGGCGCTTGGCAGGGCGACGCGCGAGGGCTTCCGCAGTGCGGTGATCAAGAGACCTCCTTCCAGGTGCGAGATGCGCGGCCGGAGGTCATGGGATGGATTCGTTCCCGAATCGCGGCAGTTCCCGTAGCTCACCTCCGTTGCGCGGCGTGGTCTTGCGACCCGCCCGCACTTCCCCCAACAATCCAGGGGACCATGGTTGCTCGGCCACCACAACACCGCACCTCGCGGCTTGCAGGCCGATGCATCTATCCCCATCATCGACGGCCAGTGGCCGCCGGTCAAGCAGTTAGATGTGAATTCTCTCGCGATGGTTCGCGAGTTGGCTCCGTTTCGTAGTGCATCGACCCGATGGCATGTCACAGCTTGGTGCTGCGACGGGGGTTCACGGTCCGCCTGGCGTTCCGCCCTCGGGCATGAACTCGACCTTCGGCAATGGAGGCGATGCATGCCGTGCAGACACGTCCCACAAACGCACCCCGCTATCGGTCATCGCGGTGAAGTCCGGAAACGCTAGAACTTCGCCGCCGTTGTCCGTGTTATCCGTCCCGATGGAATAGATCACAATGCCATCCGGCTTCTTGGCCAACTTGAGTGGTTTGAGATCGAAAGGATCGAGGGGGACGCTCCTTAAGTAGGCAGGCACCAATTCGTCGATCGCCGTTGGCCAGCGGCCTTGCGCCCGGCGGAATCGCTCTGCCGCGAGCGCGGTTCGGGCCGATCGTACGAGCGCCGTCGAGCGCATGTCGGCTTCGACGACCTTGGGTGCAGACCCGACGAGGTATGCCGGTAGGGCCGCTTCGGCAGCTGCCAGTTCCGCCTGGTGTCGGCGAAGTTCGTCGGGACCGGCCGATGCCAATTCAATGCGACGTGAATAGTCGGCCAACACGGCGACGTAGTCGCGCTTCCGTAGCGAGCCACCGCGAAGCCTGTGCAGTGCCTCATCAATCTGTGCAACGCCCGTCACGACCGGGGCCGGACCCGCCATCTGCATCCGCACGTCCGGCCCCAACCGCCCTTCGTCGAGCGAGCGAATGGTGTCCTCCACTATCGCCCGTTCCCAGCGAAATGCGTTGGCCAGGCGTGGTCGCTTGGCGTCGTCCTCGAAGGACACTTGGGTCGCGGCCAGCGCTTCGCCGTTCGGCTCCGTTTGCGCAAGTGTCCGCTGGGTTGAGCCGACGGCAATCGCGCGGATCGCGCACTCGACCAGCGCATCGATCATCGACTCCTCGCCCGTGGCCCGCGACAGAACAATCAGCGCGCGAGCCCGGGCCAGGGCTTCATCGCCGCGCCCTTCCTCGCACAGACTGCGGGCGGACAAGTCGAGAATATTGGCGGTAGCTCGCAGACTCTGGATGTCGCCGACGAAATTCGTGGAGATCAGCGGCGATGTCCAACTTCGCGGCAAATAGCCGGCCTGCAGTCGCTCCATCTTCATGGCCTCAGCCACGGCTGCCGCAGCGACCGGCTCAGCAAATGCGGCTCGCAGCGCATCGGCCTGGTACGGTCGCAGGCGAGCATTTGGTGGCAGGTCGTAGAGACCATCCAAGAGATGCTGCCCCTCTTCCGTTCGGCGCTGTCCCGCAGCCATAGAAGCTTCGTCGGTAGTCGAGGATTCTTCGCCGCCCGATTCCGCATCGACACGCACGCGGTCCAACGGCAACACGCCACCCCAGTCGGGCCACCGGCTGCTCGCAATGCGGCTCGCTTGCGTCGCTACAAGGGCCGCGTTTTCGCCGTCCGGCATCGCCGGCCGGTCCGCTTGGAGTTGCTGCCATCGCCATCGCGGATTGGTTCGGTCCAGTTCAGCACATGCTTCGCGCCAGGCCGCGTCGTCCTTGTAGCGGTCGTAAGCGACGCCGACGAAGAACGCGGTTGCCAGCGCCAGGACGACACCGACAGCCCAGCCAATCCAGTAGCGTGACTTGCGGCCTTCGGCGACGGCGGTCCCCTCGTGTTCGGTCATTCGAGTGAGTCCTTTCGCGGGCTGTTTCAGTTTCGCGGAGCAGCTCATTCTCGGCAAGGCCGAACGGCGCGTTGGACGGCATCGCCCTGGAAGCAGCCATGTTACGTACGTTTCTTGTCGCTCGGACTTTGGTTACCGGAGCGATTGCTGCCAAGCGGCCCAATGTCTTCCTCTTCGCCGCCGGCCTCGCAGACGAACGTGAAGAAATGCACGATGTCGCATCGGGAAGTCGTGGACATGTCGATGGCATGATGGTCCTGCTGCACGCTCGGCCGATGGCGCATTGCAGCACGGCAATGTTGACGGTGCCGAACCCGAGAGCCGCGACATTCATCCTTCCAAAGTCGTAGCCAGCGGCTGCGGCCAACGTTCGGACGTCGACCCGACCTACCGTACTTCAATCCCGTCGGGCCGACACTCCGATACTCGCCACGGACGATATAACTAAGGCATGAACGTCCTCGCACTCCTGCAAGCAAAGTTCGCAGCCGCGCTGCACCGGCTCGTTGACGACCCGGCGACCTACGCCGCCCTTGTGAAGCCGGCCCAGAACGCCGAGTTCGGCGACTACCAGGCCAACTGCGCCATGCCGCTGAAAAAGGTTCTCGGTGGCAACCCCCGCGATATTGCCCAGAAGATCATCGGCCGACTCGATCTAAGCGACGAGTTGGAGCCACCAGAGATCGCTGGGCCAGGCTTCATCAACCTGCGACTTCGACCCGACTGGATCGCCGCCCAGCTTCGCGCTGCGGCGGCCGACGCCCGGCTCGGCGTCGGCACCGCGGCGACCAAGCGGACCTACGTCATCGACTACTCATCGCCAAACGTGGCCAAGCCACTGCACGTTGGCCATCTCCGCAGCACCATCATTGGCGACGCCCTGACGCGGCTGTTGCGGTTTCTCGGTCACACGGTCATCACCGATAACCACCTCGGCGACTGGGGCACGCAGTTCGGCATGCTCCTGTACGGCTACAAGAACTACCGCGATGATGCCGCTCTCAAGGCGGACCCGGTGCGGGAGATGGTGCGGCTGTACTTGCTCGTCCGTGGCTTGACCAAGGGCCAGGAAGATGACGAGGGCGACGTGACCCGCACGCCGGAGGAAGCGGGCCACTACGCGAAGTGCCTGCAAGAGACGGCAAAACTGCAAGCCGGCGACCCGGAGAACGTCGCCCTGTGGAAGCAGTTCATCCCTTGGAGCATGGGCGCGATCACGCCGATCTACGATCGGCTCGGCGTGTCGTTCGACCATTTCCTCGGCGAGAGTTTCTACAATCCGATGCTGCCATCGGTGGTCGAGGACTTGCTGGCCAAGAAGATCGCGACCGAGAGCAACGGCGCGGCCGTCGTCTTCCTGAAGCCGCCGCCGGAGGACGGCTCGGAGCATCGCGCGGACGCCGTGGTCCGCAAAAAAGACGGCGCATTCACATACACGACCACCGACCTGGCGACGATCCGCTATCGGCAGGACGAGTTCAAGCCGAACGCGATTCTGTACGTCGTCGGCACACCGCAGGCGTTCCACTTTCGGACGCTGTTCGAGATCGCCCGCCGGTGGGGCTACGGCGTCGAACTGACGCACGTCAACTTCGGATCGGTCTTGGGTAACGACGGCAAGATCCTCTCCACACGCAATGGCGGGGCTGCCGAACTGGGTGAATTGCTCGACCGAGCCGTCGAGCGTGGGGCCGAGAAGTATGACCAGACGGTGGCCGAGCGGCGCGAACGCGGGGAAGACGTACCCGAGGTCAGCGCCGACGAACGGCAACGGATCGCGGAAGCCGTCGGTCTCGGTGGGGTCAAATACGCCGACCTCTCGGGCCACCGGACGAGCGACTACAAGTTCGTCTGGGATAAGATGCTCGCCACCGACGGCAACACGGCGACCTACATGCTGTACGCCTACGCCCGGTGTCGGGCGATCTTCCGTAGGGCCGGCGTCGATCCTGAATCGTTGGCCGCGAGCGCGCCGGTCGTCGTTCTCGCCGAGCCGGCCGAGCGGGCGCTCGGGCTGCAACTGTTGCGATTTGAGGAGACTCTGCAAGCGGCCGCGGCCGAGTACCTACCGCACTACCTGACGGCGTACCTGTGGGACCTAGCGAAGGCGTATAGTGTCTTCTATCAGAACTGCCCGGTCCTCAAGGCCGAGACACCCGAGCTGCGGGCGAGCCGGCTCGTGCTATGCGACCTGACGGCACGGACGATTCGTATGACGCTCGACCTGCTCGGCATCCGCACTGTCGAGCGGATGTGACCCTCCGCGCGGTAGGATGGAACCATGCGCCGCCTTCTGTATCTACTGCCGGCTGGGTTGCTTGTCTTTGGCGTGGTCGCGTGGCTGTACCGCGGGGCCGTCGTAGTGCCCCCCGTGCATGATGGTGACCAGGAAGTCGCGTGGATTCACGCAGCGACCAGCGGTTCGACGTGGGAGCGGTTCGTCACCGGAATCCACCGTGCGGCCCACGACGATTCGCGACTGCACGTCAATGACTCGCACGCATTTCTCGACCAGACGACGTCCATTCCCGAAGTCGTCGTGTCGGCCGACGGAGTCTCCGGCAAGCTCCGCATCCGGTGGTATAAGCTCACGAGCGAGACCAATAGCAACTATTGGGTACGGCAACTGGCCGCCCGAGACCCGGCCCCGCTCGCGTTCATTGGCGGTGGGACGAGTGATCGTGCGCTCGACCTTGCCCGGGCGCTCGCCGGACAAGCCGAATGGCACGGCGAACGTCCACTGCTGCTCATTCTGACCGCGACCGCCAACGCCATTCATTTCGACCCGTTGAACGGCGAATCGGATCGCCTCATTGATGTCTACAAAGGACGGTCGTTCCGCGGCTGTTTCACGAACGAACAAATGGCCGATGCCGTTGTTGATTTCCTCTGGAGTCAGCCCGATCTTCGACCGACCGGGTCACCACTGCGAGCGCTGGCAAGCGTCGCCTCCGCCAGTGAGCCGTGGACAGGTTTGCTGGCCCTCGCTTCAACAGCCGCCGACCCACCACCTGCCGTGACCGCCCTCGAATGGAACGACGACCCTTACTCGATCGACTTGTCGCGACAATTTCACAAGGCGTTCCACGCTCCGCATCGGCCCGCCGTCCGCGGTGAGACTCGTGGCATCTATTACTCCGTCGGTGGCATCTATCGACCAAATCGCTGGGAAACCGAGGCCGCCGACATCCTGTTGCGCGATCTCCTCCGGCCGGGTGCCGAGTTTGAACGGCAAGTCCTGGTGTTGCCGGCTAGCCCCGTTCAGGGCCGGCGGGTGCTGCGATCCGTCGTTGGCTCGGTTCCTCTCGCGGGCCGGAATCTGGTTGCCGTGACAGGCGATTCGGTGGGCTTCAACCATCTCTACCGCGACGGCGACTTTGCGTGGAACGTCCGGTCGGTCCCGGTACCGCTCATTGCTTTCGCGCACCAGAACCCAGTCGCCTGGGATAGCGAGCGAGCAAACGGAGAGCCCCATCCTGCGAACACAGTCGCCCGCGATGCGGCGTCCTCGCACCTGGAGGCGGACGCTCCCCGTTCGCCGTTACGCCCCCCGAGCGGCACGGACGACGTGCTTCTCCATCGCGACCTCGTCCGGCTTCTGACGGATGCCGCGTTTCCTGCGCAGGGGTCGATTTTGGATAGCGCCGACGCTGTGGCCAATCGCCTCAGAGACCACGACCCGCCGTTTTTTGACGCGGCTGGCGACCGATTGGTTGGCCACGGCGAACACGTCGTCGTCGTTCGCCCGCAGTTCTTAGACCCCGGCACCCCGATGTTGGTAACGGCGCACCTCGAAGTCTGGGCACGCTCGACCGACGGATGGAAGTTCCTCGAACGGCTGACTATCGATCATGGCCGAACCAACCGCAACCCCTGAAGTCCGCTTGGGACCCCGCTATGCCCTGGCATTGACCGCGGCCCTGGCAGCCTGGCTCGGCGCGGTCGGCGCACTTGTCTACCTCGTCGTCGCTCGCACGGGTTGGCTGCGGCAGGCCGACCAAGCGCACGTTCGCGAATGGCTCGACGAATCGCGGGTCTTCCGCAAGACGCTGCCGGATTTGGCTGGCGAGTACGTCGAGTTGCGCGATGGCGGACTACCGGCCGGCGACGAGGTTGTCGTCGTCAAGGCCGAGGAAATTGCGGAACAACTTCGGGCCCTCGCCGAGCCGACTCGCATCTATCAGGGCTTTCTACCGCTATTCCCCGATGTCTACCGGGTCGCTGTGGTTTTCCCCGGCACCGATTGGCCGACCATCGCATGGGAATCGCCCGTACCGAGACCGCGACGCCAGGACGAGGCGACTCTCGATGTGCTGGAGTACCCGTTGCCCAACAAGTATGGTGGCCGGGCACATTTGCGCTGCGAGTACCGCCTGCACGCCTTTAACCAGCGGCAGCGCGAAGCCGTCGATCGCCAGCAGCAGCAGTTGCTCGCCGTCGCCCTCGGCGTCCTCGCGATACTACCAGTCGCGCTGGCCGCGTACTGGTCACTCCAGCGGGAGCGCCGCCGTGAACTCAGCCGCCTGCTAGCCGAGCAGCAAGCTGAACACGCCACGAATAAGGCGCTCCAGGAAACGCTCGCCCGCAAGGAAGCCGAGCGGGAACGCGAAGAGGCCGAACGGGCCGCCCTCGAACTGAAGTCGCAGCTTTACGCGTCGATCGGCATTATGGCAGGCTCGTACGCACACAATATCAAGAACTTGCTCGTTCGCCCCAATGACCTGCTGGCGCGCTGCCTGGAGGCCGATAGCCTGAGTCCGGTCCAGCATTCGATGCTGGGCGAAGTTCGACATACGCTCGGAACGGTGACGGAACGCTTGCAGCAGATTCTGCGCACCGTGAGCCGCGATCCGAGCAAAGCCGAAATGACACGACTCGACCTGAACGCCCTCGTCCGCGATACGCTACGCACCTGGGAAGACCTGGCTCGCGAAAAGTGGAAGGTGACGCTAATCGCAAAGACGCACTTGGAGCCTCTCTGGATTGAAGGCGACCTATCCCATTTGCAGCAGGCGGTCGAGAACCTACTTTTCAACGCTCGCGATGCGACCTTCGAGATGCGCAATCGGCACCGTGACGATGCCCGACGGATGGCTGGGCTAAATGAGGTCGGCCGTCGTCAAGCACTCATCGAGGCCGCCGGCTGGAAGGGCCACGTCGAGATGCGGACCCGCCGTGCAGGCAACGTGGCGGTACTGGAAATGCACGACAACGGCATCGGTATGACGCCGGAGGTCGCTGCACGTTGCATGCAAACACACTTTAGCACGAAGCGCGACAACGCGCTCTTCGAGGGCTACAACGCCGGTATGGGACTGGGTTTGTCGTTTACGGCCGTGGTTCTTGAGCATCACGCCGCAACGATGGAGATAGACTCGCGACCGCTGGAAGGAGCCCTATTTCGCGTGAGCTTTCCACTGGCGGGTTAGCGCAGGTCCCTGTGTCGGTCGCCTTCCCGTCGTGGCCCACCGCTCGGCTTCCTCGCTCGCCCACGTGAGCCGGTCCTCGATGAGCTGGCGATATTCCTCAAGTTGTGCCCGGTTCAACTTCCGCGGTACGACGACCGCGGGCGCAACGACGGCGCACGCCGCGCTGCCGGGCCAAGGAATCGCAAAGCGGTCCCAGCTCTTGGCCCGCCCTGCCCGCGTATAGCCGACGCCAAATCCCACGAGCGGCAAGCCTGTCTGCGACGCGAGGAATACGACACCCATCTGCACGCGCCGCCGTGGGCCACGTGGACCATCCGGCGTCACACCGAGGTGTGCCCCTTCGGTTCCGCGCACCATTTCGAGAATGGCCCCCGTCCCCCCGCGCGTCGAGGAACCGCGAACGGCTCCCTTGCCGAGGTGGTGAGCGGTCTGTGCGATCAACTCACCATCCGCATGTTGGCTGATGAGGACGCGGATCTTTGCACGCTGGATCGCGGCGAACAGGATGTCCTCGTGCCAGAACGCGTAGACAAAACGTCGCTGTCGCGGGTCGGCGCAATGATCATCGGCGTCGAAGTTAGCCACACGAACGCGTACGCACCGCATCCAGATGCGCAGGATCGCAGCGAGCAGAAATGCCGCCAAGGAGATGAGTGCCGGATGCCGTAGCTTCATGCGACGGAATTGAAACACAAGCACGGGCGAAATGGAATCCGAACTTCCCGGGCGGGCCGGTTACGCTTGCAATTCCTCGATCGCGAGACACGCCGTGGTCAGCGAATCGACGTCACGCAATTTGGCGGCAATCTCGGCACATGCCGGAGCCGTCTGGGGATTGGCGAGGAGTTCGTCGAGTACCCTCGCGAGATTTGCCCCCGTGAACCGCTTTGGCCACAGATCCCTTGCCACGCCGAGCCGCGCCAAGCGGTCGATATTGTCCGGTTGGTCATGAGCCAGGGGCATAACCACCTGCGGCACGCCCGCAGCTAGCCCCTGCGCGCAAGTCCCAACACCACCGTGATGGACAAGGGCCAAGGCGTGTGGCAGGATTTGGCTGAACGGCAAGTAATCGACGTGGAGCACACTTGGGGGAAGATTCGCCGGTATCTGCTCGCGACAGGGGGTCAGGAGTAGGCCGCGCCGTCCCGAAAGCCGAAGTGCATCGACCGCGGCCGTGAAATAGCGCTCGCCTTGGATCATGCCGGTGCCGAACGTAACGACCACCGGCGGCGATCCAGCTTCGAGGAACTTTTGGACGGGCGGTGGCAACGGCTGTGCGGTGCGATCGTCGTAGAGTGGGAATCCCGCGTGCCGCACCTGCGGCGGCCAATCCGGTCCATCGCCAAACCACTTGGGGAAGAGCGCCAGAATCCGATCGGGCGAATGCCACCATTTGTTCATGTATCGTCGAACTGGCCGCAGACCCAAATCGTGTCGCAGTGGCTCGATCGCGGGACGAACGATCGGGTCGATGAAGGTGTGGTCGCCAAGCCAATAGACGCCGCGGACCAGCCACGGCGGGAACCATGCGGGCAGCTTTCGCGGCCCAAACACGGGTGGGTTGATTGGACTCCGCATGATGCCAGGCTGAAGGTGGACTGTGACGAGCTTGATGTCGAGCACTTCGCGAGCAATGCGTGCACCCAACGCGAGCGAGCCGGCAACGACGACCGTTTTCCCGGGCACGGTGCGCTCACGGATTTGGGCGAACGCCGTGCGGTTGAACTCGAGCATTTCTGGCACGAAGACCGCCCTCAAGGCGCGCATCGGGTGCCATAGGTCCGGGTTCCGAATCAACTCCTGGTACTGTTCCTCCGTGCCGATTTCGACGAAGGTAAGCCCGGCGCGTTCGGCGGCCGGCCGAAAATGCCCGTTGGTGAGAAGCGTGACATCGTGCCCACGTGCGGCCAGCGCCCGACCGAGGCCGAGGAACGGGTGAACGTCGCCGGAGCTGCCGAGCGGCATTAAGAGCAGGTGCATGGGAATCAGCGTATAAAGTGGGGAACGATCCACCGAGGAGCCATCGTGACCGACCGAGCGCTGTCCGACGCCACGCTGTCGCCGCGCCCCGGCGACCCGAACGTGACCATCGGCCAAGGTAAGCCGGTCCCGGAAACCTCCGACTCGTTGCTTCGCATGGTCCGCGACTACGAACACCTCGCGGAAATCGCCCGCGGCGGCATGGGCGTCGTCTACCGCGCGAAGCAGATCAGCCTCAACCGCGTCGTCGCCCTGAAGATGATCCTGTCCGGCCAACTCGCGTCGGAACAGGACGTGGCCCGCTTCCGCGCCGAGGCGGAGGCCGCCGCGGGACTCGACCACCCGAACATCCTGCCCGTCTACGAAGTCGGCATGCACAACGGCCGGCCATTCTTCTCGATGAAGTACGTCGAGGGCGGCAGCTTCGCCGGCGACCGCCGGCCGCTGCGCGAGCGAGTGGCGACGCTGGTGAAGGTGGCGCGAGCCGTCCACTTCGCGCACCAGAACGGCATCCTGCACCGCGACCTGAAGCCCGGCAACGTGCTGCTCGACGCCGACGGCACGCCGTACGTCACCGACTTCGGCCTGGCCAAGCGCGTCGAGGGCGAAAGCGGGCTGACGCAGACCGGCGCGGTCGTCGGCACGCCGGCGTACATGCCGCCCGAGCAGGCCGCGGCCACGAAGAAGATGACGACCGCCGCCGACGTATACGCTCTCGGGGCAATCCTCTACGAGATGCTCACCGGCCGACCGCCGTTCATCGGCGCGTCACCGCTCGACACGCTGCGTCAGGTGTTGGAGAAGGAGCCAGACCCGCCGGACGGCGACCGCGACTTGGCGACAGTGGCGCTGAAGTGCTTGGAAAAAGAGCCGGCGAAGCGATACGGATCGGCGGAAGCGCTGGCCGATGAGTTGGAACATTGGCTCCGCGGCGAACCGGTGCAAGCTCGGCCTGCGGGCCGGATCGAGCGGGTCCGCAAGTGGGCGCGACGACGCCCGGCGCTGGCCGCACTCATCGGCCTTGCGGCCTGCGCACTGGTTGCGACCAGCGTGCTGCTGTGGCAGACCCTGACCTCACTCCGCGACGCACGTTGGCATCTCTATGTGAGCCGCATCACCCTCGCGCAGCGCGAACTGGGCGACAACAACTTCGTCCGAGCCGCCCAATTGCTCGAAGCGTGTCCGCCCGACTCGCGCGCCTGGGAGTGGCACCTCCTTGCTGGGCAAGTCCATCAGGAGTCGCTATCCGTCAAGCCAAGGTTGCAGGATGTCTACGGCGTCGCCTGGCCCGTCAATGGCCGGTTCGTTGCCGTGCTTGGGTTCTTTAGAGTTCCCCTGGTCGCACTACTCGATCCGACGAGTGGGGCCACGGTCCGCACCCTTGACGCACCTCAGGTCAAGGTCAGTACCCGGCCGGTCTTCGCCGTCGGCCCGGACGGCGGTTCGGTCGGAGCGGCGTTCGGCCCCGAGATCTGGGTCTGGGACAGTTCCGGGCCGTTGCGTCACACGCTCTCCGGAAACGGCGGCGACGTCTACGGGCTGACGTTCGATGCCACGGGTCGGCGGCTGGCGGCCGCGTACGCCGACGGGGCAGTTCGGCTGTACGACGTGACCGACGGCGGCTTGCTACGCACAATTGCCGGGCACGCCGGGGCGGTGGATGCCGTCGCGTTCCGCCCTGACGGTCGACAACTGGCCTCGGTCGGCGCGGACGGAACGATTCAGTTGCAGAACCTGGACGGGAACGGTCCACCGCAGGTTCTTGAGAAGCGCGTCCCTGCACCGGGCCACGAGCCGGGGGCGCGACTTGTGGCCTATAGCCCCGACGGCCGTCGCCTCGCCGCTGTGGATGCTTGGGCGGTCAACCTGTTCGATGGCGGCACGGGCCGGTTCGAGCAAACGCTGCGATTCGGCGACCGGCAGCCGGCCGTCCATCTGCTGAGCGACCTCTGCTTCAGCCCAGATGGCCGCTGGCTGGCGGCCGCGAGCAACAGCGGTCACACGATCGCCATTTGGGACGTCGCCGCGGGTACGTTTGCCGGGTATTGTCGCGGCCACGACTCGGCTGTGAAATCGGTCGCATTTTCTCCGGACGGCACGCGGCTGGCTTCGACGAGCTTCGACAAGACCGTTCGGTTCTGGCAAGTGCCCCCGCGGCCGAACCCCGAGCGCCGACCGTGCCCGGCGGGTGTCGTCACTGCCGTCGCATATAGCCCAGACGGCAATCACCTTGCCGCCGGGAGCGAAACCGGCGGCGTCACGCTCTGGGATGCGAACGGCCGCGAGGTTCGCACCTGGGCCGCCCACAAAAGCCGCATCGGCGTCCTGGCGTTCAGTCCCGACGGCGGGCGGCTGGCGAGCGGCACCGGCAACCCGCTGGAGTGGGGTCTTCTGGACAGCAAATGGCGCGGCGAAGTCAAAGTGTGGGATGTGGAGTCGGGGCGCGAGCAACTGACGCTCACCGATCACGTCCACGGCGTTTGCGGGTTGTCGTTCGGTCCCAATGGCCGACAAATCGCCACCGCGAGTGGCGGGCCGGAAGTCCGCCTGTGGGACGCGGACACCGGGACGCCGCTGCGGACGCTCGCGCTGCCGCCCGATCCGTCCGGCACGTCGCAGGCGTGGTCGGTGTCGTTCGGCCGCAACGGTCTGCTCGTGGCTCCCGATTACTGGTCCGGCCGCATCGCCGTTTGGGATTCTCGGGACGGACGGCTCGTCCGGACGTTCGCGGGCGAGTGGTCGCCGCAGTACAGCTTGGATCAAACGGGGCGCGCGGTCTTTGCCCCCGACGGCCGCACCGTGGCCGTTTGTGGCACCGGTGTCGCGCTGTGGGATGCCGTTGGTGGACGACTCATCCGTCAAGTGTCGCACGAGAGTGCGCGGGCCGTCGCGTTCAGCCCCGACGGCCGGCGGCTCGTCTTGGCGGGAAACGACGTTCGCATTATCGACGTAGCGACCGGCGACGAAGTGCTGAAGCTACTGGGCCGCGATATCTCAGTCGTGGCGTTCAGTTCAGACGGAAACAGCCTCGCTTGCTCAGATGGAGCAAGCGTCGCAATCTGGGACGCGACCCCGGTTGCTCGGAAATAGGCAATTCGCTCAAATATTGAAGGCGAGCGGGGCCGGTCACGGCCCAGGTACTGAGCAGGACCGGGCCGTGACCGGCCCCGCTCGCCTGAAAGGCTACTACTTCTGCTCAGTCGCGGCCTTCTCGCCCTCAGCCTTCGACTTCTTCAACGCATCGAGAAGTTGGGCCGACAGCTTGTCGCCCGGTTGCAGCTTCACGACTTCTTCGTACAGCGCAGTCGCCGTATCGTATTGGCCCAGCACGAGTGCCTGGTACGCCAGTACGAACTTGGCATCGGCCGATGTCGGGTTGGCCTTTGTGTACGCCTCGAGCGCGTTAAGCTGCTGAGTGTACGTCGCCTCGTCCTTGTAGAGTCCCGAAAGAGTTTCCCAGTTCATGCCTGGCCCAGTGGCGAGGACGGCATACAAAGCGGCCGCCGCATCACGGTACTTCGCTTGCGCGAAGAGAGCCAGCGCTCGGAACTCGTGTAACGCCGGATCGCCGGGATTCTTGGCGATCGCCTCTTCCGTAGTCTTCTGTGCACCCGCAAAGTCATTCAACTTGAACTGTTCGCGGGCAACCTTCATGACCTTCTCGGCGGCCTCCGCTTTGGGGTCCGGCTTAACGGGTGCGACGTTGGCTGTCGTCGACGCATCCGGGACTGGATCGGTAAAGGTCGGCGATGCCGGGACCGGTGTAGGCACCGGCACGGGTACCTCGTAGGTCTCGTACTGCGGAACCGGGATCGGAACCGAGTAGTTGACATAATTGGGTACCGCGACGACAGGAGCGACATAGTAAGGGTTGGCGTACGCAAACGAGCTGGCCGCGAGGAATCCCGTCGTCGCCGCTGCAGTCCAGATTGGCGGAATGTAGTTCCAACTCGACCAACCGCCGGTGTACCAACCACTGTTGTAACCGTAGAACGGCGGACGGTAGTAGCCGCCATAGCCCCAACCGTAGCCGGGTCGATTGAAGTTGTTGACGTTGATGTTGTTGAAGTTGTTCGTGATGTTCGTGTAGCGGTTGTTGTTGATGAAGTTGTTGTTGTTAAAGTTACCGCCACCGATGACTGGTCGGTCCCACCCCGGACGGTTCCAGTTGCCGGGCCGGTTCCAGTTGTTGCCACCGCCGCCGATGACCGGGGGTCGGTTCCAGTTGTTGCCACCGCCACCGATGGCTGGCGGGCGGTTTCCGCCGTTGTTCGGCCAATTCGGTCGCCACTGCGTTCCACCCCCGCCTTGACCTGGACGATTGATGACGCCCGGCAACGTCGTCGCTCCGCCCGGCCCACCCGGCCGGTTCGGCAGGTTGTTGTTCGGTCGGTTGCCACCGCCGATGTTTGGCGGTGGGTTAATACCGCCACCTGGCAGGTTCGGTCGGTTGGGCAAGTTGATGTTCGGCCGGTTGCCGCCACCGATGCTCGGCGGCGGGTTGATGCCACCCGGTATGTTCGGCCGATTGACGTTGCCGGGTAATGTCGTTGGCCGGTTAATGTTACCGGGCAATGTCGTCGGTCGGTTGATGTTGCCCGGCAAAGTTGACGGCCGGTTCAATCCTTGCCCAGGCCCGGGGACATTGGGACGATTGCCCGGAACCATTCCAGGCCGATTCAGACCCGGGTTCCCAGGGAGAGTCGACGGTCGATTGACGTTCGGCACCTGGGGACGATTGACGTTCGGCACCTGGGGCCGATTGATGTTTGGCGTTTGTGGACGATTGGGCATCTGGGGCCGATTCATGTTCGGCATCTGCGGACGGTTCTGTGGAACCATCGATGGCCGATTCGTATTTGGCCGTTGCATCTGGGGCCGGTTCATCTGAGGCGGACGTTGGAACGATGGCGAGGGGCGTGCCCCGCCACCCGCCGGGCGGCCACCACCGCCCGCGGGTCGCCCGCCCCCGCGCGGCACGAAGCCCGGCGAGTCGGTCGCGACAACGAGAGCGGTCATTAGACCGACCGCGAATATGAGTTTACGCATAAAGAAGCCTCCCTTTTTTGCTGCCTTGAGGCTTCAATTAGTCTTCTTGGTGTACTTGACCGAGGCATCGGCGACCGGTTGGCCATCGACCTCGCGATCGAATGAGTCGTAGACGAACGACTTATCGTCGCGGTACTTGATCCGCAACTTCCCGCTGCCAACGCGCCCGTCCGCCATGACGCCTTCCACTTCGCCCGTCCACGTGTTGCCAGATCGCGACCACACCCCGACGCCGTTACCGCCGCGCGAGTCAAACGTCCAGGACGCCAGCGATTCCGTAGCAGGATCGAAGCCAATCATCTGGGCTACCGTTACGGTCGTCCCATCGGCTTGCGGGATGGCGTAATCCACGAGGATGAAGTGCTTGTCGAGAACATAGCGAGCCGACACCTTGATCGGGTTGGTCTTCTCTTCACTGATCCATTCACCGATCAGCCAAGCCATCTCTTCCACGGCTTTCTTGCCCATAGCACTGCTCGCGGCCTCGTCCGGCAGGTCGCGGGCGCTCGTAATCATCCAGCGATCCTTGTCTTTGACCCAGACTGCACTGACACGGCCCAGGTCATTCGCCCCGTTGACCGAGCTATCAATGTCTGCCTCAACCATGGCGACGCCGGGCACAGGAAAGCGGACGCTCTTCACGGAAATCGTGTACTTTGCGCCCTTCGCATTCGCGAGTCCCTGGGCAAACAAGTCGCCAAGGGCCTTGCGCCCTTTCGTGACCGTGCCGGACTCGTCGATGAACTCCGCGTCGTTGGTCCAATGGCTGACAACGGCTTGTACGTCGCCTTTCGTCAGAGCGTCAGCGTATCCGGTGATAGCCTTCTTGATGGCAGCTTCGTCTGCTTCGTTGGCCTTGGGCGTGTCGCCGCCAGCTATGGTGACGACCAGTCCTACGAGGGCCAGTGCTCCGAGCGCGGTGAGAGATTTGCGCATGCTGCGGACTCCTGTGTTGTGAATACCCGTTGCGACTCAAGAGGTGCACATTAAAGACATTGTATGCGTGGGGTCGGCGGCGCGACGAACCAGGCCGAAATCGACTTTTCGACCCACGTCACGTCGGTGGTTGCTGACACGGCAAGCGATCGAGGCTCGCACATCCCGGCGGCAATTCGGCTTCTTCGGCGACAAGCACGGGGAAGCCGTCTTTGATCGGAAACCGCAGGTTGCAGCGCGGACAAAGCAAATGCAGATCGTCCGGTTGCGTCAGGGCCACATCGCGGGCCGGGGCCATAGGACAACGCAAGATGGCAAGGAAATCGGCTGGGATCATGGCGGTGGTATCGAGGTTCGGGGAATCGGAACTTACACGTTGAAGATACGACTCACATTGTCGCGCAACAGTGTCTTTGCGAGTTCAATGGCTTGCGTTTCGCTTAGCCGACCGGGGCGCACGTATTCGTCCGCGAGGGTCGCCGCAAGCACTCGACGGTACATGTTGTATTTTGGCCGCACGAATTCCAGCTTGTAGGCATCGGAGTAATAGCCAAGTTGCTTCGTCTTCGGCACCGCGTTGAGGCGAGCGCGCAGGTCGGAAGCAATGTACGCTGGAATGTTCGAGTACCACCAATGACCGCTCGTCACCACATTCGGAAAGATCCAGGCGTGGCTAACCAACTCCTGATTCTGGGCACTCGACAGGACAGACACAGGAAACGTCACGCTGGGGAAAGCATTGAACAGGTCGGCATACTGCAGGAGCGAGGTTCGTTGATCGAAGAGGTCCTGGCCCTGGTAGACACCGTTTCGGTAGACACGGCGATTGACGCCAATCATGAGATCGAATGGTAGCTTGAAGTCGCGGCAGAACTCGGCCAGCATCCAGAATACCTTGACCGACCGCGCATCGGACAGGCCCCCCGACGAACCAGATTTTGTGCGTAGCGCCTCGAACGAATGAATCACATCCGCGTCGTCGTCTTTCTTGACATCGTAGTAGCGCAGGCTCGGCTCAAACGTCGGCGGTAGCGATATCGCACACGCCTTAGCCCCTCGGCTGGTGAAATGCTCGAACAGTTTCCCGATCGCTTGCCGACAACTGGCTACATCCCCGACTTCAATGCCCGTCGCTTTCGCGAGCCGTGTATGGACCTCCGCGTTGCCGAGGTGGAACACGAGATCGTCTGTACGCAGGCAAGGGACATATTTGGCGGTGTCGAACCCATCGAGCGGATCGTCGAAGTTGTTGGTCAGAAAGATCCTCTCGAGGTTCGTCTTCCAGAAGACCTGAGCCTCCCAATCCGGCTGTCCGAACACGGTCGCGGCTGTGTCGACGAGCGTGTCGCAATCGGCCGCGGTGACACGGTCCAGCTCCAGTCCAAGGAAATCGCGGACGATTTCCAGGAACCAGGAGTACTGAGCTGTGTTGTCGAAGCGGTCCATGTGGGCGAGGATCGCTCGACACCGTTCGCGAGGATCGACGTCCGGCCGCAGCGGCTCTTGGCTCATGCCCGAAGAGTGGGCAAGCTCGGTGTAATAGTGGTATCCGAGTAGGTCATCGAGGCTCTTGGCTGTCGCGCGGTGTGGCTCGACATGAGAATGCGGATCGAGCAACGGGATTTGGCAAATGGCGTCGAATAGGTCGCGGGAAAGGGTGTCGGCGATCATAGTCACGCCTCACAAGTTGTAGGATTCGCCAGTGCCGCGTGGTAACTCTTACAACGCCGCCCCCTGGCGGCACAGGGGTGAACAACTCGCAATTCTTCGAAGCGCCATGTCGGCCATCGGTTACGGCCGGCCCGGACGAATTCCCGCGCGATTGGCACTGCGGTTGCTCTTAGTTTCTGACGACTCGGACAGCCACTGCGAGCCGATCCCCCTCGGCCGCGGAATAATGGGTGTCTCAGTCTTTGAGAGGTTGGGCCGGCTCGTCCCCCCGAGCCGGCTGGCAATGCCCTCTCTCCCCTGCCGGTTTGCACGTCGATCCCCCTTCCCCGATCCCACCCCACCCCCAACTCACGAGGCTCCTCCGACCCCCCGGAGGAGCCTGTCTTTTTTGGAGTGCGGCGTACAACCGCCGCACTCCAAGCAGGGACGGCCCGGCTTGAAAAAAGTGAGCCGTCATGCCCATGACAAACGCTTGTTCGTCCCGCCATCAACCGAATCCGGAGACAGGATGCAATACTCTCCCCGAACGCGGCTCTCGGTCGCAGCTCTGATCGTGTGCCTCGGCGGACTGACGGCCGGCGAGACCGTCGCCGTATCCGGCAGCAACGCCCGCTTCGCTACGGGCATCGAGGTCCAGGCTGCGGGCAAGCCGGTGTGGCTGAGGTTGACCGGCACGGCCATGCGGAAGAAGGCCATCTTCAACGTCTACGCGATGGCCAGCTACCTGCAGGACGGCGTGGCCGCCAAGTCGGCCGACCAACTCGCCGCGGCCAACGGCGTGAAGATGCTGCACCTGGTCATGGAGCGCGACGTGAGCGGCCGTGACATGGCTGACGCGATCCAGGCCGGCGTTCGCCTTAACCACCCGGCCAACGCCTTCGCCGTCGAACTCAAGAAGGTCGCGGACATTCTCGCGGCCCTCGACCTCCGTAAGGGCGACCAGGTGATGCTGACCGCGATCCCGCAGATTGGGCTGCGGTGCCAAGTCGTCGGCAAGACCGACGCAACGATCGAAAACCCGGCATTCGCCCGCGCCATTTGGGACATCTACCTTGGCCGACAGAATCTCGGCGAATCGGTCAAGGCCGGCCTCGCATCGCGGTTGTGACGGCCAGCCACTAACCGCGGCGGCCAGCCGGCGGTAAACTCGCCTTCATGCCGGAGGTCACCCATCGACTCGATGCCGCCGCGGCCGGGGACCGCCGGGCCGCGGCGGACCTGCTGCCGCTCGTCTACGACGAGTTGCGGAAACTCGCGGCCGTGCGTTTGGCCGCAGAATCGCCCGGCCAGACGCTTGACGCCACCGGTCTTGTCCACGAGGCGTACCTTCGGCTAGTCGGCACGCCCGCATACGCCAACCGCGCTCACTTCTTTGCCGCCGCAGCCGAGGCGATGCGCCGCATCCTGATCGACCGCGCCCGCCGCGCCCGGCGTTTGCGTCACGGCGGCGGCCGGCGGCGCGTCGAACTCCCCGACGACTTGCCGGCCGACCCGTCCGACGACGATCTGTTGGCCGTCGATGAGGTGATCGACCGGCTCGCGGCCAATGATCCGTCGACGGCCGAACTCGTCAAGCTGCACGTCTTTGCCGGCCTGACCATCGATGCCGCGGCCGCGGTGCTGGGCGTCTCGCCGCGGACGGCCTACCGCAACTGGGCGTACGCCCGCGCCTGGATGTTCCGCGCCCTCGGCGAAAAATGATGGCAGTATAGACGGGCCGGCAGCGCATTGGAGGGTAGACCCTCACGCGGAGACGCACATGACGACGACGCCGGCGGACGTGAAATCGATCTTCGGCAAAGCCCTGGAACGACCCGACCCGGCCGGCCGCGCCGCCTACCTCGCCGAAGCCTGTGGCGGCGACGACGCCCTGCGGGCCGAGGTCGACGGGCTGCTGGCCGCCCTCGACGAGGCCGGCGCGTTCCTCAACCGCCCCGGCGTGACCGAGACCTTTGGCCCGCCGCAGCCGGCGGCGACGGCCGACTTCCCCGGCGACAACGAGTCCGTCGGATGCGTCATCGCCGGCCGGTACAAGCTGGTCGAAGAAATCGGCGAGGGCGGCATGGGCACCGTCTGGATGGCCCAGCAGACGGAGCCGGTCCGCCGGGCCGTGGCGGTCAAGGTCATCAAGGCGGGCATGGACTCGAAAGCCGTCCTGGCGCGGTTCGAGGCAGAGCGGCAAGCCCTCGCGATGATGGACCATCCCAACATTGCCAAAGTCCTCGATGCCGGGGCGACCGACTCGGGCCGGCCGTTCTTCGTCATGGAGTTGGTCAAGGGCGTACCGATCACCAAGTTCTGCGATGAACGCAAGCTGACACCGCGCGGGCGGCTCGAACTATTCGTACCCGTCTGCCAAGCGATCCAGCACGCACATCAGAAGGGCGTCATCCACCGCGACATCAAGCCATCCAACGTCCTGGTTGCGTTGTACGATGACCGGCCGGTGCCGAAGGTGATCGACTTCGGCGTCGCCAAGGCGGCGGGTCAGTCGCTGACCGACAAGACGCTGATGACCGGTTTCGGGGCGGTGGTCGGCACCCCGGAATACATGTCGCCGGAGCAGGCGTCGTTCAACCAGATGGACGTGGACACACGGAGCGACATCTACGCCTTGGGGGTGCTGCTGTACGAGTTGCTGACCGGGGCGACGCCGGTGGACCGCCGCAGCATGGAGAAGGCGGCGTTCCTGGAAGTGCTGCGGATCGTCCGCGAGGTCGAGCCCCCCCGGCCAAGTACGAAATTGAGCTCCGATGCCGCCCTGCCGTCGATTGCGGCCAACCGCGGCATCGAGCCGGGGAAGCTGGCCAACCTCCTCCGCGGCGAACTTGACTGGGTGGTGATGAAGGCGCTGGAGAAGGACCGCAGCCGGCGATACGACACGGCGAACGGGCTGGTGCGGGACATCCAACGGTATCTGGCGGACGAGGTGGTGGAGGCGCGGCCGCCGAGCGCGGGCTATCGGGTGCGGAAATTCGTGCGGCGGAACAAAGGCCGGGCCGTCGCGGCAAGCCTGATCTTAGCGGCGTTGGCGGGAGGCGTGGTCGTCGCGACCCTCGGGCTGGTTCGTGCGGAGCATGCCCGGCGGGCGGAAGTCGCGCAGCGGCTCGAGGCCGTGCGCGAGCGGGACGAGAAGGAGCAGGCCCGGGCGGATGCTGTGGCCGAAAAAGACCGGGCCGAGCGCGAGAAGCGGCGGGCCGACGAGGAATCGGCCATGGCCAAGGCGGTGAACGAATTCTTGCAGAAGGACCTGCTCGGGCGCGTCGGGGAGGGCGGGTTCGCGGGTGGCCCCAACGTCCCACCGGACCCGAACGTCACCGCCTGCGCCCTCCTCGACCGCGCGCGGCCGAGGGTATCGGCGACCGGTTCCGGGACCAGCCGGCGGTCGAGGCGCGCTGCGGCAGGTCATCGGCCAATCGTACTCCTCCCTCGGGCACCTGGAGCGGTCGTTACCCCATTGGCGGCGGGCCGCGGAGTTGAAGTCCTCGCTGCTCGGCCGCGGTCACTCCGAAGCTCTGCTCTTATGGTTAGTTCTGGCCGAACAGACCGCTCAGGCCGGCCGAAAGGACGACGCCGTGCGCATCCTCGATGACGTGCGCGGGCTGATCGAGCCGGAGTCCAGCCTGCCTCCGAAGGACCGCGCATCGTTGCTCCGGCGGCTGGCTACCAATTACCGGCAATGTGGCCGGCCGGGCGACGCCAAGCGCCTCACCGAACGGCTGCTGGAGGTCAAAGGCCTTCCCGACAGACTCAGGACCGAACAGGATATTGCGGACGCCATAGCGGCCGTGAATTCATTGCGAGACATCGGCCGGCCCGGCGACGCCGATCGCATGTTTGAGCAAGCGAAGCAAGCTGCCCTCCGAATGGAGCGCGAGGCCCACCCGGACGCCGAGCGCGCCTTGTGGGCAGTTGGGAGCGACTTGTATGGCCAGCGCGACCGGTCCGCCGAAGCGATCCCGTTCCTGGAGCGGGCGCGCGAGGTGTGGCTTCGCAAGCACGGGCCTGATCGGCCGCTTCCGTACATGTACCTCAACCTCGTCTACGCTTACATGGAAGTGGGCCGGCCGGCCGACGCCATCCCGATCCTCGAAAAACTCTGCCGACGAACGCCCGAAGGTGCCCGGTACGGGACGCTCAACGAGCAATTCGTTCTATCCGTTTGCTACCGCCGCGCCGGCCGGCCGGGCGACGCCGTCCCGGTTCTGGAGAGAGTTCGAGACACCTACGTCGCGGCGCAGGGCATGGACGGGAAAGACGCGCTCGCGATGGCGTTGCACCTGGGCGACACCTACTCGAAACTCGGCTGGTTCGCAGAGTCAGTCAAACAGCTAGAGGAAGCTCTCCCGAAGTTCCGGACCACGTACGGCATGGACAACTCTCTCACCCGGGGGTCGATGCGAAACCTGGCCGAGGGTTACGACCAACTCGGGAAGCCGGCGAAGGCCGAGCCGCTACGGCGGGAACTCGTCGACTACGCCCGGACCAAGTTCGGCCCCGACCACGGCGAGACGTTGGACGCACTTGCGCGTCGTGGTCTTTGTCTCGTGCGTGCAGGGCGCGTTGAAGACGGGCTTCGCGATGCCGAAGAACTCGCCGCGACCGCGACCGGACCCGGCTTGTACAACGCGGCGTGCGTCTACTCCCGGGCTGCCGAACGAATCGATCGGGCGACGGCCCGTGAGCGCGACGCCGCCCGGGCGCTGGACCTTCTCCGGCAGGCCGCTGCCAAAGGGCAGAACGATCCCATGGAACTGGTGGGTGACGACGACCTCGACGCCATCCGCGACCGCTCCGAGTTCGCCGCGCTACTCAAAGAAATCGGCGCGAAGCAGCCGACCGTCTACGGCAACGCACTGGCAAAGTTGGGCACGACTCTTCTTCAGAAGCAAAAATGGACCCGTGCCGAACCTCTCCTCCGGGAGTGCTTAGCGATCCGTGAGACGACGCTGCCCGACGACTGGCGCACGTTCAATGCCCGCGCGCTCCTCGGCGGCAGTTTGCTCGGCCAAACGAAGTCCGCCGCCGCCAAGCCGCTGCTACTTGCCGGGTATGCGGGGATGAAGCAACGGGCCGACACGATTCCGAACTTCGCCAAAGCCTGCCTACCCGCAGCCGCCGTGCGGCTCGTGCAACTCTACGAGGCGACCGGCCAGCCGGCCGAGGCGGCGAAGTGGCTCGACGAGGCGTGGGCATGGGCCGAGACGCCAGGCGAGATGTGAGACGGGCGCGAACGTCGGACCTACATTGCCCCGATGAGTCTTCCTTCCGCCGCCGTCGTTGGTACCGGCTTCATCGGCCCTGTTCACGTCGAGGCGCTTCGCCGCCTGGGCGTGTCGGTCCTCGGTCTGCTCGGCTCGACGCCCGAGCGCGGCCGGGCCGCCGCCGACAAACTGCGGCTGCCGCGGGCCTATGCCACGCTCGACGAACTGCTCGCCGACCCGGCCGTCGGCGTCGTCCATCTCACGTCGCCGAATCGCTACCACTTCGACCAGTGCAAGCGGTGCATCGCCGCGGGCAAGCACGTCGTTTGCGAGAAGCCGCTCGCGATGACCACGACCGAGACGGCGGAGCTCATGCGGATCGCGGCGGCGGCCCCGGTCGTGACGGCGGTCAACTACAACGTCCGCTTCTACCCGCACTGCTGGGAAGCCCGTGAGCGGCTCAAAACCATCGGGCCGGTGTACCACGTCACCGGCTCCTACCTGCAGGACTGGCTACTGTTCGCCGACGACTTCAACTGGCGCGTCCTGGCAAGCGAGGGCGGCGAACTGCGAGCTGTCGCCGACATCGGCACGCACTGGCTCGACCTTGTCACGTGGATCACCGGCTTGCACGTCGAAGAGTTGTGCGCCGACCTGCGGACGGTCCACCCGACCCGCCACCGGCCGGCCGGCCCCGTCGAGACGTTCGCCGGCCCGGCGACCGAGGGCGTCCCCGTCGCCATCGACACCGACGACTACGGTTCGATCCTCTTGCGCTTCCGCGGCGGGGCGTCCGGAGCGATGACGGTGTCGCAGGTGACGGCCGGCCGCAAGAACTGCGTGCGGTTCGACATTGCCGCGGCGAACGGCTCTCTGTCCTGGGACAGCGAGTCGCCAGACTTCCTGACGATTGGCCGGCGCGGCGGACCGAACGAGCGACTGCACCGCGACCCCGGCCTGCTGACCGACGCGGCGAAGCTGTGGGCCGACTACCCCGGCGGCCACGTTGAGGGCTTCCCGGACACGTTTAAGCAACTGTTCAAATGCGTATACGAGTACATCGAGGCCGGCGATTTCGCGGCGGAGCGGCCGTTCCCGACGTTTGCCGACGGCCACCGCGAGGTGGCGCTGTGCGAGGCCGTCCTGGCGAGCCACCGCGGCCGAAAATGGGTGACGCTATGAGCCACGATGACCTCCTGATCGCCGCCCGCGCAGCCCGGCTCCACGCCGTGGCCCCGTACTCCGGCTTTCAAGTCGGCGCAGCGTTGCGGACATCCGAAGGCGCGATCGTGACGGGCTGCAACGTCGAGAACGCCACCTATGGCCTGACGGTCTGTGCCGAGCGTGTCGCACTGTGGAAGGCCTTGTCCGAGGGCCACCGCAAGTTCATGGCCGTGGCGGTCGTGACCGCCGCAGCCGACCCGACTCCGCCGTGCGGAGCGTGCCGCCAATTGCTGTGGGAGTACGGCGGCGACCTCGACGTGATCCTCGGCGACCTGACGGCGGAGCGGGCGCGGTTCAAGCTCGCGGCCCTGCTCCCGCACCCGTTCGACGCGCACTTTTTCCGACCCGACTCGTAGCAGTGGCCTCACAAGTCCGCAACTCAAGCATGGGCCGCGGTTTTCGCCCGTGCTCGCGCTGCGGGCTTGTATGAGTGTCAGTCGCCCCAGTCGTCGCGGACGCCGGGCTGCGGCATCACCGGGACCGAAACGTCCGACACGATCTCCTGCACCACGTTCGTCGGTGTCAGCTTGCGCAGCCGGCTCTCGGGCTTCAGGATGATGCGGTGGGCCAAGACCGGGATCGCCATCTTCTTCACGTCGTCCGGCAGCGCGAAGTCGCGACCCTGCAGGGCGGCGAGCGCCTGGGCCGTGCGGTAGAGCGCGATCGACGCCCGCGGGCTGCCGCCGAGGGCCACGTCTTCGTGCTGCCGCGACGCATGAACCAGCTTCAATGCGTAGTCGCGCACCTTGTCGTCCACGGCCACGTCGCGGACGGCCTCCTGGCACGCGACCATCTCCGCGGCCGTCGCTACGGGAGTCAACTCGTCGATGGGGTGCGATTTCTTGAGCCGCGTCAGCATCTTCGCCTCGTCGTCCAAGGACGGGTAGCCGAGGCTCAGCCGCACGAGGAAGCGGTCGAGCTGCGCCTCGGGGAGCGGGAAGGTGCCCTCGTGGTCGACGGGGTTCTGCGGCCAGGACGAGGAAGGGGGCCTTGAGCGAGTAGGTGTTGCCGTCCACGCTGACGCGCCGCTCGGCCATTGCTTCGAGCAGGGCCGACTGGGTCCGCGGCGTGGCGCGGTTGATCTCGTCGGCGAGGACGATTTGTGCGAACAGCGGGCCGGGGCGGAACTCGAACTCGGTCGTCTTCGGGTTGAACACGGAGACGCCGGTCACGTCGGTCGGCAGCAGGTCGGGCGTACACTGGAGCCGCTTGAACGTGCAACCGACGGACTTGGCCAACGCCCGCGCCAACATCGTCTTGGCGACGCCGGGCACGTCTTCGAGTAAGACGTGCCCTTCACATAATGCCGAGACTAGAGCGAGAGAGATTGTCGGACGCTTTCCGACGATCACCTTCTCGATGTTTGCGATGACCTTGCCGGCCACCGCCGCCACGTCGATTTCGGCCATAAGAGGTTGATCCGCAGATTTCGCAGATTACACAGCATCGAAGACGGAAAACAGATAGATGTTGTCTTATCTGTTTTCCGTCTTCTGATGCTGTGTAATCTGCGAAATCTGCGGATCAACCCTCCTACTTCGCCTCATGGCTGAAGCGGAAGCGCACCGGGCTATCCTCGCCATTGGCGATGAGCTTCTTGACCTTGCTACGGTACTTCTCTGGGACGTCGTCGATGGACTTGTAGCCGGCCTTCTCGCTACCCTCGTCGATGGTGATCTCGCGAACCGCGACCTTACCGCCGTCCACCTTGCCGCGGACGGTGATCGTGGCCTCGCCCTCCTTCATCGTCGCCTTCAACTCACCGTCCTTGACCTCGACAGAAACCGAGGTGGTCGCTGACTTGCCCTTCGCGCCGGACCCGGAGCCTGCCTCCACCTTGCCGGCCTTGGGCGTGAGCACCTCGATGTTGGGGGAAATGATCTTGAACTCGGCCTTTCCCTCGCCTGGCTTCACACCCTCAACGATGATCTTCTTGCCATCGATGATGGCGGGGTTTACCTCGTGCACGATGACTTTGCCGCCCTCGCCGGGCTTGAACTCCCAGACACCATCCCGTGCTTCCTTCTTCTCATCGTCCTTCTTGGCTTCCGGCAGTTCAATTCCCTTGATCCGCTCTTTCTTACCCTTGCGCAGAACGACGGCATCGACCTTATCGTCACCTTTGAGAGATGCGACGAGCTTGGTGAATTCACCCGTGCTGCTCGTCACATCTTTGCCGGCGAATTGAAGGAGAATGTCGTTGGCCTTCAGGCCGGCCTTGGCGGCCGCGGACGCCTTCACCACATCGGTAATGAGCAGGCCTTGGTCCTTCGACAGGTCGAGCTGGTCAGCCAGAGCCGCGCTTGGCTTATCGACACTGACACCCAGCCGGCCGGAGCCGATCTTCCTCGCGACCGCGAACCCGCCGCCACCGAACCCGCCACCACCTAAGCCACTGCCACCCTGACCGCCGAAGCCGCCGAACCCGGCTCCGCCGCCGCCAAACTGGCCGGCCTTGACCTTCTCCTCGACCTCTTTCTTGATCTTCTCGGCCATCGCACGGGCGGCCTCAGCTTGCTTCTTAGCCTCCTCAGCGTGCTGGCGAGCATCGACTTCCAACTTGCGCGCCAGCTCCGCCTTCATCTTGCCGGCTGCTTCGAGCTTTTCTGTACCCTTGGCGGAATCGGCGAACTGCTTCTTGATCTTCTCCAGCGCCGCCTCGATCTGCTTGTGAATGTCGGCCGGGTTCGCCCCGTCCAGGTCGATCTCGATACGAATCGTGCCCTTCTTCTCGGTCTTTTCAGTCGACTTCTTCTCGTCCTTCTTCTTCTCGTCCTTCTTGTCTTCCTGCTCATCGACAAGTCGGAAGACGACATTGTGAAGCGTTGGACTCTCATCCCGAAGGATGAAAACGTCTTTCGTCCCGCTCGTCTTGTCGGCCGGCGGGTCCGCCCGCAGCGTTAGGCCGGAGAATAGGACCGCAGCGGGAACCAAGGCCCCGGCGGCCAAGAGGGACCAACGGCGGGGGCAGTGCCCCTGCACTCGCGATGACGACTCAAGCAACATGCTGACTCTCCTGTAAAGGTCGGAGGGATTTCCCAGCCCGGCCGCGCCGAGAGGCGCGGGGGGCATTTTCGCAAGACTCACGAGATAGGCGGCATAGTCGCCAGCCTGCTCGCCCGCAGCGGCTGCGTCCGCGACGTACTCCTGACACAACCGCACCTGACGTTTCAGCCACCAGAACCATGGCACGTAGAAATACACGGCCTGGGCCAGTCCGAGTGCCCAGTACGACCACGGATCGTGCCGGCGGATGTGAGTTAACTCGTGGGCGAAGACCCAACGCAACTCGTCGGCGTTGGCGGTCGTGCTCATGGCTGCCGGTAGCACGACGGCCGGCTTCCGCAGGCCGAACGCAACCGGCACCCGTAATCGGCCTGACAGTCGTAAGCCAGGCCTCGGCCATACACTGCCGGCCATGACGGCGAACAGCCGCCGAACTCGCCCACGGGCCGGCCGTGCCTGTCGCCACAACCGACGAAGGGCCCACTGACCGAGCAGCCATCGTCCGGTAAGAATCGCTACGACGGCAAGGTACACACCCGTCAGCGTGGCAACCCACGGTCGCCAATCCCACGGTTCGGGTGGCTGAGGTTGAACGGCCGGTTCGAGCGCAGCGGTGTCGACAGTCGGTACGGGGACGAAGACCCATTCGGCATCAGCCATCTCAGCGGCAGCGCCGCCGTTGACCGATTCGGTAAGGGCGGTCACAGAGAGCGCTGCCGGCTCGGCCGAGCGCAAGGCCGGCAGGGTCAGCCAGCTCGGGCCGAGCCGGAGAGCAGCAACAGCCAGGGCGGCGAGGACGGCCCATTCCCCAACTCGCTGTCGCACGGCGGGCTGCCGAGCAACGCGCATCAGAGCGCATCCTGCGAGGAGAATCGCGCTACCGCCGAGCGCCGTCCCAAGGCACCACGTCGCCGCATCGAGGAGCAATTCGCGCATCGGAGAGGCTCCCTGGAGATGTTAGCGGCCCGCCCGCTTCTTCGCCGCATTTACGAGTGCTTGGAGGCGTTCCAGCTCGTCGGGAGTGATTCGCTCGGCTTGGAGCAAGCTTGCAACGAGTTCGGACGCCGCCCCGTCGAATACGCGGTCGAGGAAGCGAGCAGCACTCTGATCGCGGCTGAATCGCGGGGCATAGACGAACGCCCGGCCATCGAGGGAGTGCGTCACCAAGCCCTTATCGTCCATGATGCGCAGGAGCGTCTGGACGGTGTTGTACGCCAGGTCTTTGCCGGCCGGCTGGCGGTCGAGCAGGTGCCGGTAGACAGCCCGCACGCTTTGCGGACCGAACTCCCACAGCACCTTCAGGATTTCCATTTCGCGGCCAGTCGGCGTCGGCGTGTCGTCCACGATTGCACCTCACCGAAGAGATGAAGCTTAAAACCTTAGGTATTAGAGTCGAAGAATGACTCGGTGTCAAGAGGACGTGTCGAAAAACTCCATTTCGCAATTGGAGTCGAAAGGGGTGATCGTGTCGCGGTTGGTGGGGGGGGCCTCTGTGAGTCAGGCCTCGGGCCAGCCACGACACACTGCGACACTACCAAAGGGTTGGACGACCATGCGAATGGACGTTGATCGTCCAAGCTCAGCGCCGACGGGCAGTCAGAACATTGCCGCTCTCGGCAGGTCGATACTCGCCGACAGACCGGCCAGCACGGTCGAACTCCGTGACGCCGCGCTGGCCGAGCGCGGTGACCACGAGCGTGTGGCCGTTCGGAAGGCGTTGAGCCGAACGAGGTGTCTGGACCGGAACGCTCCAGACCATCTTGCCGTTGGCGTCATACTCGGCCACGCGGTTCGTGTAGTATTCCGGAACGAGTATGTGCCCGCCGGGTAGCAAGTGGATACCGGCGTACGTCAGACAGCCACCGACGGAGAACGATTGAATCTCCTTGCCGCTCGCGTCCAGGATGGCACAACGGCTCTCCCGGTTGGCGTTGACGACATCGGCCAACGATACGACGACGGTCGTGCCATCGCGGCGGCGGGCCGCCGTGGCGATCCGATCGCGTTTGACTTCCCACACCTGTTTGCCGTCGGCGTCGTACTCGCACAATCCCGCTCGCGACGCAACAAACGTCCGTCCGTTGGCAAGGCGCTGGCATGCCATTGCGTACGAGGCGGGCTTCTCCCAATAGATACGACCCGAGAAATCGCGTTCCGTAATTCGGCCCGCGAGGTTGTATTCTGCGATCAGTACGCGATCGCGAGGCAACCACTCGACGCACACGGGCAGCACCAGTCCATCGATGGTCCGTCGCGGCGTACCGTCCGACCCCACTTCGACGACAACACTGCTGCCCCGCGGTGTTGTCTGTGCAACGAGTGTCAGCCCACGCCATAAATCGGCTTCGCTCAGGCGACCCAAATCGCAGCGCCCGCCGGTCTTCGTCCACCAACCGCGCCAGGCTGCACGACACGCGGCTCGGCTCGCCGCATCCTGGCCCAGGGAGACGGCCGGTGCCTCATCGCCCGCCAGTCGCACCAGCGCCGCCTCTGCCGGCCACACCACATCGGGAGGCAAGTCGCCGAGGACTTCGATCATGACCGGTACGGCCGCTGGCTCTTTCGCATACGCCAAGCCCAAGCTAGCCCATAGACGCACGGATACGTCGGAATCCGTCAGGAGCGGCTTCACGAGCTTGACGGCATCCTCGGCCCCCGAGCTAGCCAGGGCGTAGGCGGCTGCAGCGCGACGAGCCTCCTCAGAATCGTTCAATGTGGCCCGTAGCTCCGGCGAAGACGAACCTTTAGCCAAACCGGTCAGGGCCTCGCGGATCGCTTCGACTTCGCGATCGCTGGCGGATGGCAGCCAAGCCAAGAGTGCCGTAGTCGCACCCGGCATCCGAACCGCACCCAGACGGCGAGCGGCAGCAGTTCGTGCGTGCAATGGCACAGTCTGTTCGATCTGGCGAATGCAATCGGCGGCTCGCTGACGAACTTCGGCGTCCTTGCTCGTGGTAGCCGTACGGAGCATTGCGAGTGCAGCCGGACCTGCAGCGACCAATTCAGCCGTCGCCTTCTGTCGATTGCGAAATTGCGGATCGCCAAGTGAGCGAGCCGCCGCCTCAAGGCGTAGACGAACCTCGTCAGTCGGAGCGAAACGGCGAACGAAGTCGATCAGTGCCACCCCATCGGTTGGCAGTTGAGCGGACCGTAGGATCGCGGCATCGGCATCGAGCGGATCGTCGCCAGCAACGAGTGGGAGGGTCACAATCGCTGCTATCAATAGGGCCGCGAACTTCCAGACACGTTTCGGTCGTCGCCAACCGCGCCAATCGTCCAGGGCGATGGCGGCCGGGGTCCGGCTAGCTCGCCTTGGCACTGCGGGTGCGGGTTTCATTGCGGGAAGTGCCTTTGTGGAGTGAGGAATGTCTCAGCGTCGCTTCGCACGGTATGTGGAACTGCCATCGGGCGGTTTGTATTCCCATACTGGCTGCTTGCTATCGCGATCCAATTCGGCAATGCCATTGGTCAAGCTCGCAACGAGCGTGTTACCGTTCGGCAATCGCTGTACCGAGTACGGCCGTTGATAAGCGGCTTGCCACGCCGTCGGTACGCCTTCGGCGTTGTATTCGTGGATACCAGTGGTCGAGGTCTTCAGAATGTTGCCGTTGGACAGCACGTCCAGTCCACCGACCGTCTGGATCTGCGCCTGTGTGGGAAAGGACTTGATCACCTTGCGAGTCGCGTCGAGACGTACCACCGTGCCGTTGTTGGTGAGAATGACCACTTCTCCATTGCGTAGCTTGTGCGCGGCCACGATGTCGCTGCCGGAGCGGTTGTACTCGAAGACCTTTTGAAACGACGTGTCAAACTCCAACAACTGACTCCGGGCGCAAACGAGGAAATTGCCGTTGGGAAGTCGCTGGACACCGTTGGGCGTCGGCACCTGATGGCTCCAAATCTCCTTGCCCCGGAAATCGCGAACGGTCACCCGAGAGTTACCTTGCTCAACGATCGCAACGCGGTCGCTTCCGAGGACGGCCGCATCGATCGGCGTCGCCAAGCCATCGATGCGCCAACTAATGTTCTTGGCAGGGTCCACTTCCATCACCGATCCCGTAATCGGACCGATCGCACCGGCCACCAGAGCCGGTCGTCGAGTACTGGCGACAACGACGAGGGTCAGACCCAGCATGGCCGGCTCGGCGTCTAGCTTGGCGAGATCGACAGTCGCCCCGTTCTGCGTCCACCACTCCTGCCAGGCGTCACGCGACTTGCGACGGCCGGCATCGTCGCCGGCGACAGGGACGCGCGGAGCCGTTTCACCCGCGAGACGTTCGAGCACTTCAAGTACCGGCCACGCTTGGCCCGTCGGAAGTTCGCCTAACAAGGCGATCAACCCGGGTACTGCCGAACGATCCTTGGCATGCGTTACCAGAGCGAGCGATGCCCGCAGGCGAACCTCGGGAGTCTTGTCGGCCAATGCGCGCCGTGCAGCCTTGACCGAATCGGGTTGCCCAGACCGAATCAACGCGACGGCAGCAGCAGCGCGACGAGCTGGGACATCGTCGTCGAGCGCCTTCTCGAAGAGCGGATCGGGTGGGCCCCCGGCGGCAGCGAGCACACAGAGAGCTTCGCGAATTTCATCGGCGACAAGTGAATCGTCGGCCAGCGGAAGGAAATCGAACAGAACGCTGACCGCGCCGGTCGGCTTGCGGACGGCGATCACGCGCGCAGCCGCGATCGTCAGGGCCGCCGATGGCACCCGTTCGATTTTCTTCAGACAACGCTCGGCCCGCCGCGCAATCTCGACATCGGGATCGGTAGTGGCTTGGCGAAGCGCTCCGACCGCCGGCAAGCCAGCGTCAACCAGTTCCCCGCTTGCACGCTCGCGAATCGCATAGGCATCGTGACCCAGTTGCCGAATCAGGGATGCGATACGCTGCCGATTCGCCTCGTTCAGCGTGCGCAACTTGAAAAACGTGATGAGCGACTGCCCATCGCTACCGACCTGGCCTTTGGAGAGCGTCTGTTCATCGGCCGCAGCGGGTTGCGCGCGGCCGGGCACGGCTACGAGCAATGCGACGACGAGTCCAATCCCGCCGAGCCGGCACATGATATTCGCCCTCCCCAAAAAGGTATTGGGTATGATAGCCGATAGGAACGCCGTAAGCTATTCGTCCTCCCAGTCAACGACGAGTCACCGGGGCAGAGAGAGTTTTGGAGCGTTCATGCCGTCACGCCTGACCATGCTCGCCATCCTGGCCTTTTGGCTCGCTGCGACCGGGTGGTTCGCCGCCCGCGACATCGCTCCCCATTGGCGAGCTGGTGACCCGCCACCGTACACGATCGAACTCGCCGACGAGGCGATGCGCAATTTGCTTCCGGTTCGGTGGACCCTATCCCGTAACGGCAAGCCACTCGGTGTCGTTCGGACGCACCTCCGGTATTCCGCAGCCGACGACAATTACGAGCTAAGCGCCGAGGCACCGGAGATCGTCCTTCTCGACATCGTGCTCTTGAAGGTTGTCGCTTCCAACTTTCGGGATGTCGTCTGCGTATCGCGCGATGGCGAACTCCGCGCAACGCACACTTATGTGCAGTTGAGGGCTACCGGCCCGCTCAATGGCACGTTTACCGCGAGCCTCGATGCCGTGGTTGCCCGCAACCAACTCCTACGACGATGCACTCTGGTATCGCCTGGCATCGGTGAGTTTTCGCCGACGTTGGAGCCCATCGCACAGGTTCACGGTAGCATTCTGAATCCGCTGCACCCAGTTCCCCGGATCACGGGCTTGCGGCTCGGTCAACGCTGGCGGCAGCCGCTGGTCGCTCCACACGGCGACATCCTGAGGGCTGCGCTAGCGCAGCTTCCCGGCGGGGACAAAGCGGCCGCGCTCGCCGAGCAGGGACCGAAGTCACTCGACGCCGAAGTGCGTGAGGGCACGATGCCGTGGAACAGTCAAACTCACGATTGCTTTGTGATCGAGTTCCGCGGCGACGAGTTTTTGGCCCGCGTCTGGGTGGACAAGGCGGACGGGTTGGTGCTGCGTCAGGAGGCTGATTCGCACGGAGAGACGATGCGATTGGAGCGGGAGTAGCCCCACCGCCATTGGCGAGGTACACTGGCTGTGTCCCACCCACCTGTATGCGAGTCCTGCGCCATGCGTCCCTTCGCTTTCGTTGCGTTCCTGGTATCCGCCTCGACGTTTGCCGACGAAGCCCCATGCGTATCGGGCCTGAAGCTCGGTCAGCGGCCGGGGCCATACTCCTTCCAGATTGCGACAGGTCCCGAACGCGGGACCACGATGTGCTACGTTTGCGAGACGGCCGACAAGCCAGCAGCGATCGTCTTCGCCCGCACTCTTTCAGAGCCGCTTGGCAAGCTGACGGCGAAACTCGATCAGGCCATCGGCGACAAGAGGGTGCCGGAACTGCGCGGTTGGCTAACGATGCTCTCCGACGCGAAGCAGACGGATACCGAGACGAAACTCGTCGACTGGGGCCGCAAACACGCGATCAAGGTAATGCCGCTGGGTGCGTTTGAGGACCTGGTTGGCCCACCAAGCTATCGATTGGCGCGCGAAGCCGACGTGACGGTGCTATTGTTCGTCAAGCAAAAGGTGGTCGCCAACTTTGCGTTTCGTACCGGCGAACTCACCGATGCAAGGATCGACGAGGTCGCGAAGGGGATGGAGAAGCTCAAGTAAAAAAGTGTGTGAACGCCCTCCGACGGCCGTCGGAGGGCGTTCACATTTTGGCGTCGTTACTTCTTGATCCCGCCCGTTTGCTGCAATTCCGTCTTAACTTCCTCTTCCAGTTCCTGAGCCGTCGCTGGCTTCTTGAGGATGAACACTGGCTTGGCCTCATCGCGCAGCCGCTTCATGACTAGTGGAATCTCCTCCGTGACCTTCTTGTCGAAGCACAGCTTCTCCAGGTCCTGACGCAGTTGCCCTTCCAGCTTGACCTTGTCGTCGGCGGGCACTTGACGATCCACCTTAATGCAGACGGTCCCCTCTGGCGTGACGATCAGACGACTGACATCGCCAGGCTTGAGCGTAAACGCCTGTTGCTCGACTTCGGGATGGACGCCGGAGAACCGTGCGACGGGTTGAATGCGCCCACCGACAGCTGCCAGGTGGCCGACCGCCTGTGAGCACGCGGCCCGGTTGAACTCTTCTTCACTCGACCGCAGCTTGTCGTACGAATTCAACGCAATCTTCTCTTCGCCCTTCGGCCAGATGATGATCCGACACTCAACCTTGGGTCCATACTGCGCCTGGAACATCTTTTGAAGGTCGTCGTCCGACACTTTGATGGTCGGCTTGACCATCTTTTCCATGATGAGGCGCGGACGAATGACGTCTTCCTTCCACTCATAGAGTGTCTTGCCGTATTGTTTGAGGACCCGGTTGATGAAGTCGCCACGCTTGATGTTGCCCATCGCTCCGAGGTCGCGGTCAATGGCTGCCTCGATCTCGGCGGCAGTCACATCGATTCCCTGCTTCTGAGCCGCAAAGTCGATGATCTTCTTGTTGACGAATAACTCAATCTTGTCGACGCCGTGCCGGGCAATCAGGTATTCGCCCAGGTCTTCGCGGGTGATCGGCACATTGCCGTTCACATAGGCGACCACGCGCTGGGAGTAGTCGGACGCGGGAGCCGCCGCGGCCGGCGGAGGCGCGGCCGGCGGAGGCGCGGCAAGGGCGGTCGACAGCGGGCCACCGTGGCCGAGCCAGAAGCCCAGCGCGGCCGAGCCGACCATGCCCAGTGCCGCGGCCCGCGTGAAATTGCCTGCGTACCGCATGTTCCGCGTCCCTCGTGACCTGTACCCGCGGGCCGTCCGTTGGCCCACATGGCGAGGGGCTATAGCGGGAGGCGGAAACGGGGGCAAGCCGAAGTGCGCGCGCCGTCGCTTACGGAGAGCCGACATGCGGGACTTACTTACCGGAGAACGGCAGGTGTCGCGTCAACGAGGCCAACTGCGATTCGCCGACGTACACCTGGTCGTACGGCTGAATCCGCACGTTGGTCGCGGCATCGCCGCGTAGGAGGATAGCCTCCAGATCAACGGGGAATACTTCAGGCCGACGTCCGTTGGCGACATGGGACCGGACAACATGGATCGCGGCATGGTCGGCCGCTGGTGTCACCCCGCCGCACCGGCGCAGCAAATCGATCACGGTTTCCGGCCCCTGATAGGGCACGGCTCGTTCGCTCCCTACAACTGGGCCGAGCAGGAAAACCTGCCGACTGCGGTATTCCTCAACTCGCACCCGTACCTGCTGTCGTGGCAAGCCGGCTGATGCAGCTACGCGCTCAGCCACGAGTGCTGGGGTCAGCCCATCGAGTCGGGTGCCTTCGAGTCCGGCCACGGGCACACAACCATCGGGCCCAAGCGCGAAGCGACCGGACAAGGCAGGTCGCCCCGCGACAACGATTTCGACGAGATCCGGGCACGCAAGGGTGTACGCAGCGGCCGGCGAGCCAGCGAAGCTATCGGGCACGGGCTTTGCTTCTAGAGCCGCGATGATCTGTGGCCGGTTCGAAACGCAGCCACTACACGCAACGGCCAACGCCAGTGCTAATGGAATGCAACGTGCCGCCCCCATCGGCGCGACTCCCCCTCCTGGGATTATCGGCATCGATTGGGTCGAACTTAACGTGTTTACGCGATGGGAAGAATGTTCGGATAACTCCGCACGATTGGCCGTGCTCCGTGAAATCACTTCGCCGAAGCACGGCCAACAGCAACGGTCATCGCGGCTTCGGCTTGCGGCTGGGTGCCGCCTGTAGCTCCGCGTTCGATCCAGTAGCGCAGTCACCGTGCAGCGGGCACTCGCCACAGTTAGGGCTGTCTTCAAAGCAGAAGTCGCGAGCGATCAGACTGACGAGATCGCCGAACTGCTGTCCCTTGGCTTTCGGGATCTGATGTTCCAAGCTCGCTTGAGCGACAGCCGGTCCGTCCCCATCTTCGACTAGCCCAAGCCGACGTACCGTTCGCAAACTTGGTGCGTCGAGGGGTATGGCATGACCGCCGAGGCCATTCTGCGTCACCCAGCCAACCGTGAATTCGGTGGCTGCCTCATAACGGCCGACCTGTTTGGCCGCTTGCTTCATACCCTTCTTGTGCAGGGATTCGAGGTCGAACGAGTACGTGCTCTCGAACACTTCCTGAAGAAGCGACACGATTCGCTGAGCCTTGGCTGCCGGCTGGGGCAGTCCCGCGAGAGTGGCTTCGATCTCGTGCGGCGAACTGACGCGCACTTCGTTCCAGTCGAAGAATTGTTTCTGGATCCGGTCGAAAGCAAGATCGGCTTCTTCGCGCGTGGCTCCTTCTCGGAGAATGGCAAAGACGCACTGCTCGAGCACCGGCCGCTCAGACGGCTCCGGCGGATCGTAATGCTTCTTGAGTGCCGTGAAGAGCTGGTTGAGGAGCCGTTGCTTGTTCGTCGTTGCGGGCATGGTCCGTCTCACCCCCTTGCGAAGTAGGCACGGTCGCGGGCTACTCGCCCTCGCCGGCCGCCGATCCGTCAGCGGAACCCAACTCATCCGACTTCGGAGCCGTCTCCGCGAGCGTTTCGCGGATCAGGCGAGAGACTTCGATGGCGTTCTTGACGCCCTTGTCCAACACAAACGTCACGACCGGCGTGAATCGCGTCTGGAGCCGGTCGGCGAGCTTGGCCTGCACGAACCCCGCCGCGTGCTGGAGGCCGTGGAGAGCCAACTTCTGTTCGCGCTCCGACCCCATCACGGAGACATAGATCTTCGCGTGCTGAAGGTCGCCGGACACCTCGGTGCGCGTAACCGTCGTCCGCTTCACCCGCGGGTCACGCAGGTCGAAGAGAATCGTGGACGCCGCAACCTCGCGAACGGCTTCGGCAACACGTTCCAATCGGTGACGTTTCATGGCACCTTCTTACACCCCTCCCACGGCATTGCGGAAGGGGTGGGCGAACTCACAATGTCCTCTGCACCTGCTCGATACGATAGGCCTCGATGACGTCGTCGGGCTTGATATCGTCGTAGCCGGCGATCTTGATACCGCAGTCGTAGCCCTGCTTTGCTTCGCGAACGTCGTCCTTGTGGTGCTTGAGCGACTCCAGGCTGGCCACTCGGTCGGCCGGCGGGAAGATAACGACACCGCCACGGATGACGCGAACCTTCGCCGATCGTTCAATAGCGCCCTGCGTGACGTGGCAGCCAGCGATGGTGCCCACACGGCTAATCTTGAACGTCTGGCGGACAATGGCCCGGCCGAGGTGGATGACCTCTTCACGCGGCTTCAACTTGCCTTCGAGTGCCGACTTGATGTCGGCCGTCAGCTTGTAGATGATGTCGTACTCGCGGATCTGGATGCCGCGTTCCTCGGCCAGTCGCAGAGCATCATCGTCCGGCACACAGTTAAAGCCAACAATGATCGTGTCCGTCGGTGAAGTCAGCGCGAGTTGCACATCCGAGACTGTAATCGCACCGATCCCCGCATGGAGCAACCGGACGGCAACCTCGTCGTGAACGAACTTCTCAAGCTCCTTGCGAATCGCCTCAATGGAGCCACGGAAGTCGGCTTTGAGGATGACCTTGAGTTCGCTGATCTTCGTCGCACCGAGCTGACCGAGACCCTTCTTGGCCGAGTTGCCCAGGTACGTGAGCGACTCCTGGTTTCGGGCCTTGCGCTTCTCGGCGATCTCCCGGGCCAGGGACACGTCTGTGACGACCTGGAAGGGATCATCGGCATTAGGCACTTCGTCGAGACCGGTGATTCGCACTGGAACGCTGGGGCCAGCCTCGACGATCGAACGTCCCAGATCGCTATACATCTGCCGCACACGCCCATAGGCATGGCCACACAGGATAATGTCGCCCTTCTTGAGCGTGCCTTCGCGGACGAGAAGTGTGGCGAAGACGCCTTCGTCACCGCGCAAGTGGGCTTCCAAGCAAGTGCCCTGGCCCGGTTTGTCGGGGTTGGCCTTCAGTTCCTTGAGCTCGGCCACGACCGCAATGGCTTCGAGCAACTCGTCGATGCCCTGACCGGTGATGGCTGATGTCTCAACGAACGGAACGTCACCGCCCATGTTGTCAGGCAAGACATCGAGCGAATAAAGCTGTTGCCGCGTCTTCGTCAGGTTGGCATTCGGCATGTCAACTTTGTTGATGGCAATAATCAGCGACACGCCGGCGGCTTTGGCGTGGCTGATCGCCTCCTCGGTCTGAGGCATCACACCGTCCGTGGCCGCAACCACAATGACGGCGATGTCCGTCACCTGCGCACCGCGAGCTCGCATCTTGGTAAATGCTTCGTGGCCGGGTGTGTCGAGGAACGTGGTCGGCTTGCCGTCCTTTTCGACGCGCCAGGCCCGGATCACCTGAGTAATGCCGCCGGCTTCCGTCGAGACCACGTCCGACTTAAACCCGTACATCTCGCGGATGCGGTCGAGCAAGCTCGTCTTGCCGTGATCGACGTGGCCCATGATCGTGACGATGGGGGCCCGCGGAACCAGCGTAGCCGCATCATCCGGCGTCTTCAGGCTTTCGAGGAGCTGTTCCTCCGCGTCCGCCTGCTTCGCAATTTCCAACTCGACGCCGACGTCGGTTGCAATCAACTCCGCCATCTCGATGTCGATGACCGAGTTAATGGTGACCGAGCCAAACGGCACGCCCAGTTCCATGAGCTTCGAAAGCACCTTGGGCGCAGCAACACCGACAGCCTCGGACAGAGACCGCACCGTAATCGGCACTTTGATCGGTACTTTGCCCTTGCGCTCGACGGTGCCGGGCTTCTTTGGCCGAAGCTTTACCTTGCCACCACGTTTGCGGTGCCGTTCGTCCTCCACGACGACGACCTGACCGCCCTGAAGCTGGACACCCGTGGTGCCCTTGCGCTCCTTGGCTCGCGCATCGCGCTGGACGCGGCGCTGATCGCGGCCGGCAACTCCGCCGGGTCCACGACCTGGGCCGCTCTTGCCCCGGCCCTTCTCGTCCTCCTCGTCCGCCCCCGACGGAACGACCGGAGCAGCGCCACCGGGCGGCGTCGCCGCTCGGTTGTGCGCGTCCATCACCTCTTTCACGGTGATCGGACCGCTCTTATTCATCAACTCCTGAGAAATCGGTGCAAGCTTGCGGACGCCTCCGATTTCCTTCTTGGCAGGAGGAGTCGAACCGGGTCGCGGCGGCGGCGGTGTTGGCCCACCGGGTTGACGCAAAGTCGGCGTCGTCGAACGTGTGGTGATGTTTGATTGTGTGGGCTGCCGACGGATCATCGGCGTGCGACCAGATCCACCTCCCGGTCGAGGCCCGGAGCCGGAATCGCTAGGCCGTGGGCCACCGAGATTGCGCATCGGTGCGCCACCCATATTGAGCGTCCGTTGCGGCGGTGCCGGCGGTGGCGTCGGGCGCGATGGCGGTGGAGTTGGAGTCGGATGCTGTGCTACCACAGGCGGCGGCGGTGTTGCGACGGGAGGTGCAACGGGTGGCGGCGGCGGCGGAAGCGTCGCCGCGGGTTGGACGACGGGCGGTGTGACCGGCGGCGACGGCGGAGCCGATTTCGGCGCCAGATTTGGCATCTTACCGCCGCTCAGATTCGGCAAACGTGTCGGCGTAAGCGTGGGAAGCGGAGCGGGGGCAACGGGTGGCTCTGGCGGCGCAACAGCCGGCGTCTCCGGAACTTGCGCAGCGATCGGGGTCGTGACTGGAGGGATGACTGGGGATGGTACGGACTCGGATTCGGCAGGAACCTGTGCCTCGTCGGTCGATCGCGCTTTGACGCGTGACGGTAACGACTGCACTTTGGTCGAAATGCTCGTCGGGAGCGGACCAGGCGCGACCGCGGGGGCCGGAGCGATCTTCGGGCCTTCCTTAACTCGTCGGGTCACCGCGTCGCACTGCTCAGCCGAGAGCTGGTTCAACTGGTTCTTGATGCCATCGAAGCCGAGTTCGCGGCAGAAGTCGATCAGTTCTTTGGTTTCGACCTCTAGCGTCTTGGCCAGTTGGTAGACGCGCATCCCTTTGTTATCAGCCAAGCAATGCTCCCTGGGGAATTCCCGATCGAATGCAAGTTAGTTCATTCTAACCGTCCTGGGCGACGAGAAAAGGGTGGTTAGCCCGCACGGCAGCCCGCCGGCGGGTTCGTTTATCCCTCTATCCTACTGCTATTAGCCAGGTTGTCTGCGCCGAAATGAATCCCCGGCACCGCGATTCCAACCAAATCTCTGGCGCTCGCACCATCGTTCGCCATGAAAGTTCCGAACAATCGGCATAGCCGGACGGCTTCTGCGGCGATGTCGTGTCAGCCAACGTCGTCGCGCGTCGGGCGATGTGGGTGGCGCGCGGAGGCTTCGAGCCACGGCCATGCCGAGGGTGCGATGATCACGCGTTGTCCAGGCGCTTCACACACAAGAAGCGTGCCGCACCCACAAATCCATCCTTGAACAAAACTCGTCTAGACACGCGACGCGGCGAGCGGCATAAGGCCGCCCATCCAAAGCAAACTTGGTTTCGGGGCGTCCGCCGCGAGGCGGGACGGGGGGAACGATCATGCACCGACTACGGGCCTGGGGGATCGCGGCCCTACTGGCGGGGCTGGGCGGGGTGGCGCTGGCGCAAGACCCTGACGATGCCCCGCCGCCGCGGGTTTCACCATTCAATGGCACTCAAAATCCGGCGTATCGCCGCTGGGTCGGCGCGCCAGCCGAAAGGCCGAAGCCGCCGCCACCGCTGCCAACCACCCCGGTCGCCGGTAAGCGCGCGGCCGAGACGGCGGGCGCACTTCGTGCTCAGGAGGAGGCCAACCTCCTTCGTCGATTGGCCGTCTGCGACCGATTGATGCAACTCGCCGTTGAAACCAACGACGATTCGATCGAGAAGGAAGCTGACCGCCTTCAGCAGAAGGCGCAAAAGGTCTTTCGGGAGCGCTGCGAGGCGATCGCCGCGGGTAAGGAACTCGCTATCAAGGCCGACGGGCAAGGGGGGAAGAAATGACCAGACTCATTCCCATCGCCCTGTGCGGGTTTCTAAGTGTCGGCTGTGTCTCGCCGATGGCATTTATCATCCCCGGCGACGGGATGAAGGTTCCCGAAGGGGCGAAGCCGTCGGACAAGGCCGAAGTCCACTATCGGCCGCCGGTCCTGGCGTCACAGGTGACAGCGCAGAACGCCAAGGAAAAGGCCGCCGATTTGAATGAAGAACTCGACCGCGACCTGATGGACTTGGTCGAGTCACAGTCTCGTGAGAAGAAATAGGAAAGGGCATTCCGCAGAGTCCTCAGAACAAGACGAGTACTCTGCGGAATGATGTTGACTTATTCGTCAGCGAATCCCGCGAGGCGGTTGCTACGAAGCGGCTGACGCAGCTTCACCAAACCGCGGGCTTCGATTTGACGAATCCGTTCGCGGGTGATGCCGTAGATTTTCGCCACTTCGTCCAGCGTCCGCTGGGTGCCATCCTTCAGTCCGAATCGCAATTCGATGACTTCGCGTTCCCGCTGGGCCAAGGACTTCAACACTTCGCTAACTCGCTCACGCAGCAAGTGTTGATCGACGTGTTCGCCGGGGTTGACTGCGCCCGCGTCGGCCAGGAACTCTTCCAGCGCCCGCTCGCCCTCGCCGCCGACCGGTTCGTGCAGACTGACCGGGTGTTTGCCGACAGCTCGCAGCGATTTGGTGTCTTCGACCGTTACGCCCAAGACCGAGGCGATATCCTCATGCGTCGGCTCCCGGCCGGTCGCTGCTGCCAATTCGCCGCGGACGCGCTCGATGGCGGCCAACATACCAATCTGGTGGCACGGCACCCGCACCGTTCGGGCGTTGTCGGCGAGGGCACGGGTAATGCCCTGACGAATCCACCACGTCGCGTAGGTGCCAAATTTGAAGCCGAGACGGTGTTCGTACTTATCCACGGCCCGCATTAGGCCACGGTTGCCTTCCTGGATTAGGTCGGCGAACGGCAAGCCGCGGTTGCGGTAGCGCTTGGCGATCGATACGACGAGCCGCAAGTTCGCTTCGGCCAACTCGCTACGCACCTTCTGGTAACCGACCTGTCGGGCGTGCAAGACGCGGACGAGCCGGTCGAGGTCGGCCGGTGTGGCGAGCAACTCCTGACACGCGCCGCGCATCGCTTTGGTACGCCGGTGCGGTTCACGGCCGAGCATCTCACGGAGACTCGCGGCTCGGGCGCTGAGTTCGTCGGCCCAGCGTTCGAGCAACTCCGTTCGCGGCGACAGTTCGCCAGCGAGCGAGCGGGCCTTGCGGAGTGTCCGGTACAGTTTGTGCCGCGCCACGGCGCGGGCTTTCGTGGAATCGACCTTGAGCGACGCCGCAAACTCACGGGCGTAGCGCTGCATAAGCCGTCGAAGCGTCGGTGAGTTCACGGGCAACCGGGCCAGAATCTGCTCGCGCGACAGGTTGACGCTGGTAATCGTGTCGATGGTCGGATCGATGGCGAGCTTGCCGAGCCGGACGGCCTCGAACGTATGCGAGACCTTGGCGAGAATCCAACCGCTCGCCAAAGCGGCCCTGCGGAAGCGGTCTCGGGCGACCTCAAGCCGACGGGCCTGGGCCAACTCCTGGTCGCGATTCAGAAGCGGGATCGAGCCCATCTGTCGGAGGTACAGCCCAAGGGCATCGTCGGCACCGCCGTGGTCGCCCGGTTCCGGAGCCTCATCGTCGTCAGCGTCAAGATCGGTGACGAGCGGCGGCCGGCGGTTCTCATCCTGAGGATGCGAGCGACGTGGGTCGAGATCGTCGGCCGAATCCGTTCGTGTGCGGCGACGCTGGGAAACACTCACCTTGCTCGTCCGTCGCATCATTGTGCCCTGGAGCCTCGACATTAAAGAGGTCACGAACCACCTCTCAACCCCGCCGACGATGGTGTCGGAAAACCAAAAGCGCTCTCGGAAGGGGGAGCCGGGTCGAGCCGACGAAACCGCCACGCGAACCGCGCGGCCAACGTCATTTGTGACTTACCAGCCCATTATACCCACGCAAGAACAGGGCAGGAAAGGAGTTTCCGCGCTAAACTCGCGCTGCCATTGCTTCCACTAGCCCGGACTGAGCCAAATCACGACAATTTCATCACTTGAATCCGGAGGCTTTTCTTCATGCGGACGGTCATCACCGGCGGCGCTGGCTTCATTGGGTCTCATCTCTGCGAGCGATTCCTCGCTGAGGGACACGAAGTCGTCGCGGTCGATAACTACATCACGGGGCGAGCCAAGAATATCGAACATCTCTTTGGTAGCCCGAAATTTCGCTTCATCGAACACGACGTTTCGCTGCCACTGCACATCGATGGACCGGTCGATAACATCTTGCAATTTGCCAGCCCGGCCAGCCCTGTCGATTACCTGATGTATCCGATCCAGACGCTAAAAGTCGGGTCACTTGGTACCCACAACGCCCTCGGACTCGCCAAAGCCAAGAACGCTCGTTTCTTGATGGCGAGCACCAGCGAAGTCTACGGCGATCCGGAGATGCATCCCCAGCGCGAGGAGTACTGGGGAAACGTAAATCCCATTGGAATAAGGGGTTGCTACGACGAAGCAAAGCGATTCAGTGAAGCGATTGTGATGGCTTACCATCGAACGCATCACGTGAACACACATATCGTACGTATCTTCAATACCTACGGTCCGCGTATGAGGCTCGATGACGGGCGTGTGCTGCCGAATTTCATGGGGCAGGCACTGCGTGGCGAACCGCTGACGATTTACGGCGACGGCTCACAGACTCGCTCGTTCTGTTATGTCGATGACTTGGTGGAGGGCATCTACCGTCTGCTGTTCACGGAATTCCACGACCCCGTGAACCTCGGCAATCCGAGCGAGATTTCGATCCTGGAGTTTGCCCGCGAAATCCTGTCTTTGTCGGGGTCGAATAGCACGCTGGCGTTCAAGCCGCTACCTCAGGACGACCCGAAGCTTCGCCAGCCGGATATCACCCGTGCTCGCCAGCTTCTTGGTTGGGAACCAAAGGTGGACCGGCACGAAGGGCTAAAGCGGACGCTGGCGTACTTCCAGAAGCAGGTGGCGAGCGACGGTAAGTAGCCACCGCCGCGATCGCGATGCGGGCCGCGGCCTCGGCGTCTGAAAGGGCGTCGTGGTGCTTCAGGTCAATCCCGAGAAAACGGCATACATCAGGTAGCCGCGTTGGACGAACACCCCAGGTGCGCCGAGCGAGTTGCATGGTGCAGATGAACGATAGAGGCGGCACGGGAAGCCCCGCGGCTACGCAACATGCAGTCAAAACTCCGCGGTCGAACGGGGCATTGTGGGCGACCAGGTGCCCGACACCGTCGAGCATCGCGCTCAGGGTTGGCCACACTTCGCCGAAGCACGGCTCGCCTTCGACCATTGACCACGTGATGCCGTGAATGTCGGTAAAGCGCACGTACCGTCGCGGTGGGCGGATCAGCCGCGAGGTACGAGCGACGATTTCACCATTCTCAACTCGCACCAGACCGACGGCGCATGCACTGTCCGGGCTATGGTCGGCCGTCTCGAAATCGATCGCGACGAAGGTCTTCATCAAAGGCCAATCCCGGTCACTTGCCAACCAGGTTCAGTACCGCTTGCGACATCGATAGCACGCCGAGCTCGATGCTCGGTTTCGGCGTCGGCCAGTAGGAGTCCGAGTGCATACTTGGCAGCGGTTTCGCACCCTCTTTTTGGGCCGCGGCAAAGCGCTCGGCGTCGATGGTGCCGAGGAAGTACATGAAAATCGGCACTCCGGCCAACCCGTAGCGGCTGAAGTCCTCGCCACCCATGAGTGGCGGCCGCTCGTCGACGTTGTCCGGGCCAATCAGGTGCCGAAAGACATCGGCGGTCCGTTTCGTCAACGCTTTCTCGTTGACAGTCGCCGGCGTGAACTCGCTCGGGTCGAGCTTCACTTCCGGTTCGGGCGCCTTCGCGGCGAGAGCCGCCGCCTTCGCGATCCGTTCGATCGCTTCCAGTGTGTGCTTGCGAACCGCGGGCTTGGTCGTGCGAACAGTGATTTGCAGCTTCACATCGTTGGGAATGATGTTGTGTTTCGTACCGCCGTGAATGGAGCCAACCGTAACGACGCAGGGGTCGAGTGGGTTGGTCTCGCGGCTCACAATGGTTTGCAAGTCCAATACGATGCGCGCGGCCAGCACGATCGGATCGATGGTCGTGTGCGGTGCCGAACCGTGGCCACCGCGGCCTTTGACGAGGATGTCCACCGAATCGACATTGGCCATGGCCAATCCATCGGAGTAGGCGAGCCGGCCGGCTTGCAGGCGTGAGTCACAGTGTAACGCCAGTGCATAATCCGGCTTCGGAAACCGCTTGAACAATCCATCCTCGAGCATCGTTCGCGCCCCAGAGCCGGTCTCCTCAGCCGGCTGGCCGACAAACATGAGTGTGCCGCTCCAGCGATCCTTCAGGGCGACAAGTGTCCGCGCAGTGCCGACCCAGCAGGTCATATGTAAATCGTGTCCGCAAGCGTGCATCGCGCCCACTTCGTTACCGTGGCGGTCCCGTGTCCGCACTTTGCTCGCATAGGGTACTCCCGTTGCTTCGGTCACGGGAAGGGCGTCGAGATCGGTGCGAACCATGACGATCGGACCGGGGCCATTCCTGAACAAACCGACGACGCCATGCCCACCAACACCATGCGTGACATCGAAACCGATGGCTTTCAGTTCCTTGGCCATCCGCGCGCCTGTGGCAACTTCCAATGTCGAGAGTTCCGGGTGCGCATGGAGATCTTTGTACATCGTTTCCAGACTGTCGTATTCAGCAGCCATCTTCGCGCGGATCGCCGCGGTTCGGTCGGCTATCTTCGCGACGTCCGGCGGCCCGTCGGCAGCAAACGTCGAACCGAGAACGACAAATGCGACAGCGGAAAGCGTGTACTTCATGGTGGTATCACCTAACTCCTAACGCTCAATATGGCTGGTTCTCTTCCTACCGGCACAGACGGGCGACGGCATGAGAAAAAATCGGCTTTTTTGCTGACCCAATAGGGACGTGCGCGTATACTTAGGTGGAGAAAAGGGAATTCCTCTTCGTGGGAGAGGTGTAGCCTACCGGCTCCAGCTGCGCGGCGAATCACGTCCCATGCGTAGCTGGTTTGCGTGTTGGAAGCCGCGGGTTGCCGTCCTCACAACTCCCGCTTTGCAGGGATTGCGCTAGTCCCGGTTCGACTCTTTGGCCCGATTCTGGGATGCGTATGCGTGCCCGTCGAGTCGTCGGGGTCCCTGGTGGCGTATTGTTTTTCGTCTGCTGGCTGAAAGGAGCCTTATGACTATGCGTGCCAAGCGCTTGACGTTGCAGCAGCGCCGCGAGATTTTTTCGAGCCTCGTTGCCGCTCAGGATCAGGGGACGATGAGCGTCTCCGACTCCCGCAAGCACATCATCGATTCATTCAAAATCTCCGATGTTCAGCTCCGCCAGATCGAAGAAGAGGGGCTGGATAAGGAATGGCCGCCACTCAACGAGGTCGTCGCCGAAGCCGTCTGACCGCTGCTGTCCTCGAAGTCAAAGCCTACCTGTAGAACCGGGTAGGCTTTTTTTGTGCGCGGAGCCGCCTTACCATTCCACGAAATACGTGAGACCGGGCCAACCCGACGCGAACGCTCCAATGTGCGCCGCAAACATGCCGCGAGCTGCAGACCGGCGACGACGAGCCGCGGCGTTATTGGGGTTCGCAGCGAGGACTCGGTCGCATGCTTCGAGCAACGGCTTCCACGTCTCGGCCCGGCGGCAAGCGTCTTCGAGGCGCGCCCACGCGTCGGGGTCTTCGGGACTCACTGTCGTAACCCACGACCGGTGAAACGCAACAGAATAAGCGTCGTTGGTCGCCGTAGCGATGGTCGCCTGCCGCAAGTGCCAGCGTCGGTTGATCTGCGCGTGACACGCGCGCATCCCGACTTCCCACTCGTCGAGATCGTCCGCATCGGAGCAGCTCCACAGGTGCACGACGCCGTCCAGGCTACCCGACGCCAGACGACGCCCGTCCGGACTGAAGGCGACGGTCAGGATGGTGTGCGTGTGCCCACGAAGCCTCGCCAGTTCCTGCCCCGCTTCGACATCCCACAACCGCAAATCGCCGTCGACGCTTCCGGACGCGAGTCGGCGACCATCTGGGCTGAATGCCACAGCCGCCACCCGGTCCACATGACCCCGCAGCGCGACAAGTTCCTGCCCCGACTCGGCGTCCCAGATTCGGATCACCTTGTCCTCGCCAATCGTAGCCAACCGGCACCCATTCTGGCTGAACGTCGGGGCGCGGCTGAAGGCCGTCGGCCCATGCAGTGCCACAATCTGGACACCGCGAACCGCATCCCACAGAGTTTGACCGCCATCCCCCTCTTTCAGTACGACCCGCCTCGACACAGGCGCAATCGCCGTGGCAGACACCAATCCGGAATTCAGCGCTGTAGTCAGGTTCGGCGCCAGGTCGCGATCATCGACACGGGGCCGTCGTTCCACGCCAAACCTCGTGGCAGCTTCCCGCGCCTCACGGCCTCGAAGAGTCGCGACTTCGCGGCACGCAACGGCGTCCCAAAGTGAGACCCTGTCGACCAGCCCGACAGCCGCGACTTGCCGCCCGTCGGGAGCAAACGCCAGTGTGTAGACAAAATCCGCGTTGCAGTAAAGCGACGCCGTTTCCCCATCATTTGCGGCATCCCAGAGCTTGACGGCATTGTCGAAACCAGCCGAGGCGATCCGACGGCCATCCGGGGCGAATGCGACTGCGGACACTACATTTGTGTGGCCTCGCAAGGTCACCGGCTCCGTTCCACCAACAGCATCCCAGACTTTGACGGTATGGTCAGCACTGGCGGAGGCGATGCGGTGTCCGTCTGGGGCAAACGCAATTGTGGTCACAGCGTCCGTATGACCGCGAAAGGTGGACACCTTCGATCTCGTGGTTAGGTCCCACAGGACCACGACCTCATCGTCGCCAGCCGTCGCGAGCCATCGACCATCGGGGCGAAATGCCAGGGTACGCACGGTCCCCGTGTTGTCCGACAATGTCGCAACTTCCTGGCCCGTCGTGACGTCCCAAAGCCTGACCTTCGGCCCAGATCCGCCCGCAGCAATCCGTCGACCGTCGGGGCTGAAGGCTACCGATCGAACGTAGTGACCCGGACGAAGGGGCGCAAGAACCTCCGATCGCGTTGCGACATCCCAGACCCGCACGGTCTTGTCGAACCCACCTGAGACGATGCGCTGGCCATCGGGGCTGAAGGCGACTGTCGACACGAAGCTCTCGTGTCCGCGAAAGGTCGCCAGTTCGGTCCCGGTCGTTGCGTCCCAGAGTTTGAGTGTCTTATCGTCGCTCCCCGAGACGATTTGTCGGCCGTTCGGACTGAAAGCCACCCGACCAATTCGCGCAGTGTGCCCGACAAGAGTCACCAGAGTCGTGCCCGATGTGGCATCCCAAATCTTGATGGACGACCCACTTGCCGAAGCGACATGTCGGCCGTCGGGGCTGAACGCCACATCTGCGACGCTTGCATCTTGCCGCGATAGCGTGGCGTAGCCTCCGCGGTTTAGCCGTTGAACGTAACCCCACTCGAAGCCCCGGTCCTCCGGACGCACTGCCTCCAGGAGAGCGTTCGATTCCGCCAGACGCCCTTCCTGCCGCCGTGCTTGGGCAAGATGGAAGTTCGTCCGCGACAGCGTTGCGTTTAGCTTTTCTTTCTCGGCGGCAAGTTGCACGGCATGTGCGTCCGCCCGCTGGGCATGCCATTCAGCATTGAGACCGAACCACGTCGATAGACAAGCCCCGCCGACTAGCCCGGTCGCGGCAACGGCAAGCGCCCCAGCCAGCGCCGGGTTCCGTCGCCCCCAACGTGCTGCCCAGCCGACGATGTTGACCGGTCGTGCCACCGTCGGCCGTCCGTCAAGGAAACGCCGCAGGTCATCGGCGAGAGCGTCAGCGGTGGCATAGCGTCGCCCTGGCTCTTTCTCCAGACACTTGAGGCACACCGACTCCAAATCGCGCGGTATCGTGGGCGCGAGTCGCGTCGGTGACACCGGCTCGTCCCGCAGAACTTGCTGAACCGTCTCGGCCGACGACGCGCCAAGAAACGGCGGTCGGCCAGTCAAACACTGGTACAGCACTGCCCCGAGTGCGTACACATCGGTTGCGGGTCCGATGTCCTTGATACGCCCGTTGGCCTGTTCTGGGGCCATGAAGCTGGGCGTCCCCAACACATCGCCAGTCTGCGTCAGCCCCCCGCCGCTGGAGCCCGTCCGCTTTGCTAACCCAAAGTCAGCGATCTTTGGGATTAGCTCCGCGAGCGGTGGGTGCGCGTGCTCCATCCCCGAACTCATCGGAAGTTCATTCCTGCCGCTTGCCAGGAGAACATTGGCCGGCTTCAAGTCGCGGTGGATGATCCCATGAAGATGAGCCGCGTAGACAGCGCGTGCCAGTAGCTCGTGCAGCCGTGCCGCCTCTTGAGGCGGTAACGGCCCGTTATGGAGCCGACGGGCTAGATTGCCACCCGCACAGTATTCGAGCGAAAAGAAGGGCAGACCGCCGACTTGACCGACCTCGTAGATCTGAACGATGTGTGGGTGAATCAGCGCCGCGACGGTCTCGGCTTCCGCCAGGAATCGCAACACGTCGTGCGGTCGGGCGTGAGCAGCAGCCAGGATCATTTTCAGCGCGACTGGTCGCAATGGCCGCAATTGGGTCGCCTCGTAGACGACACCCATGCCGCCGCGACCAATCTCGCGAACGATTTCGTACCCGGGAATACGGGGAATTGGGAGTGATCCGCCAAGGACCGGTTCCGCGCGGAGGCTGCGCGTCACCAGTTCAGACGCCGCAGGATTCCCCGTGTTTGATCCGACTTCGGTCGGCTTCTCGGACACAGAACGGCCTCCGAACGACGACGTGCCGCCATTGTGTCATCGCTGATCGACAATGGCAACGACGTATGCAAAGAATGCCGAGCGATATAACGGACCCTGCCCCATCGGAGACCCTTGCATGAAAACCAACTCCGTCAAGCGACAACTCAAGGCCGGCAAGCCGAGCCTTGGCACCTGGCTTTCTCTCGGCTCCATCCCCGCGAGCCGGTTCATGGCCCGCGCCGGCTTTAGTTGGCTGACCGTCGATATCGAACACACCCTCGTCAACATCGAGACGGCGACGCACATGTTCGCCTCAATCGCCGACGCCGGGTGCGTGCCGCTCGCCCGCGTACCGAGTAACCGCCACGACCACATCAAGCGCGCCCTCGACAATGGCGCAATGGGCGTCGTCGTGCCAATGGTCAACACCGTCGCCGAGGCGAAGGCGGCGGTCAGCGCGTGCCTGTACCCGCCGCGGGGCGACCGATCCGTCGGCGGCAGCGTCCACGCCCTGAACTTCGGCACCTCCGCGGCCGAGTACTTCCAGAAGGCCGACGACGAGCTGCTCATCGTCCTCCAGTGCGAACACATCATGGCCGTCGAGGACGCCGACGCGATCTTAGCGGTACCTGGCATCGACGCGATCTTTGTCGGCCCGAACGACCTGGCCGCAAGCATGCGCGGCCCCACCGGCGCGCCGCCGTCGGCCGAGGCGACGGCGAAGGCGATGGCGAAAGTCCTGGCGGCCTGCAAGAAGAACGGCGTGGCGGCCGGCGTGCATTGCTTCAGCACGGCCGACGCTCAGGCCCGTATCGCCGAGGGCTGGCAGTTCCTGGCGATTGGAAGCGAGCTGAAGATGATGGTCGACGGCGCGGCCGCGGTGCTGGCCCCATTCCGCGAAACGGCCGGCGGCGACATGGCGAAGTACTGAGGCGGTGTGGTAGCATCGGAGCGGAGGGACGCCGATGAGCGAAGTCGCAATTGCCGTGAGTGAGACGACCCGCCGCCAGTTGCAAGAGATGGCGGATCGCTCCGGCCGCCCGCCGGCCGAACTGTTGGAGCGTGCGGTCGCCGAGTACCACGCCCGCCAGTTCTGGGCGGCCGTCAATGCCGGCTACGCGGCGCTGCGGGCCGACCCGGCGGCCTGGGCCGAGGAAGAAGCCGAGCGCCGACTTTGGGACGCGACGCTGATGGACGGCCTCGACCGGGACGAAAGCTGGACGGCGGACCGGAGGCCGTCGTCGTGAGTACGGCGGCTGCCCATCCCGCTCGCGGCGAAGTCTGGCTGGCCGATTTGGACCCGAGCTTCGGGCACGAGCAGGGCGGGCGTCGCCCCGTGTTGATCGTCTCGGTCGACCCCTTCAATGCCGGCCCGTCTGGCTTGACGGTTGTCTTACCTGTCACCTCGCGGGTCCGCAACATCCCCCTGCACGTTCCCGTCGCCCCGCCGGAGGGCGGCCTCCGGGTCGCCAGCGCGATCCTCTGCGACGCGGTGCGCTCGCTCGACCGACGGCGGTTGATCGACCTGTGGGGCAGCGTCGATGCGACGATGATGACCGCGGTCGAGGATCGGATCAGGCGGCTGTTGGGCGTATAGCCGCCCTTACGGCCGTAGCACGTCCTTGAGCTTCGCATGCAGTGCGAGCGGTTCGTCGTCGCCGGGCTGAAGACGGTAGTACGCGCTCGCCTCGTCCACGACCCGCATCGCCGGGCCGGTGCGCTCGGCCAGCTTCTTGATGAGCCGGGCGCTCTTGTACGTCAGCACCAAATCCTTGCCGTCGCGGTGGATGGCCGTTATCTGCCACCGGGCCGCCCGCAGGCGGACTTCGGTCATCCGAAGCATCCACTCAGCCGGCTCCGGCACCGGGCCGTAGCGGTCGCGCAACTCCTGGCGAAAGTCGTCGAGCTTCGCCGCATCGCGCACCCGCGACAGGCGGCGGTAGACCTCCAACCGCTGCTTCTGGCCTGGTACATAGTCGTGCGGCAAGTAGGCCGGCCACGGCACGTCCACGTTCACTTCGAGGCTTGTCTTCGCCGGCAACTGCTTCATCGCCCGCACCGCGTTTTCGAGCAATTGGCAGTACAGCTCGTAGCCGACCGACGCGATGTGGCCGGACTGCTGCGAGCCGAGGAGGTTGCCGGCCCCGCGGATTTCCAGGTCGCGTAGCGCGATCTTGAACCCGGCCCCGAGTTCGGTGAACTCCTCGATGGCCTTCAGCCGCCGCGCCGCGTCCGGCGTCACCGCCCGGTCGGCTTCGAGCAGCAGGTAGGCGTAGGCCCGGTTCTTGTGCCGGCCGACCCGGCCGCGGAGTTGGTGCAGGTCGGCCAGCCCGTAGCGGTCGGCCTCGTGGATGAAGATCGTGTTCGCGTTCGGGATGTCCAGGCCGCTCTCGACGATGGTCGTCGCTACCAGGATGTCGGCTTCTCGGCGAACGAACGCCGTCATCGCCTGCTCCAACTCGTCCGGCGTCTGCTGCCCATGGGCGACCGCGATTCTCGCCTCCGGCACGATGTCTTGTACCCGCGATGCGATCGCGTGGATGTCGAGGACGCGGTTGTGGATGAAGTAGATTTGTCCTTCGCGGTTGAGTTCGCGCACAATGGCCTGTCGGACCATCGCCTTGTCGAACCGGGCGATCCGCGTCTCGATCGGGAGCCGTTCCGGCGGCGGCGTCTCCAGGTTCGAAATGTCGCGGATGCCGAGGAGGGCCAGGTGGAGAGTCCGCGGGATCGGCGTTGCCGTGAGCGTCAGCACATCCACCATCGCCCGCAGCCGCTTGAGCTTCTCTTTGTGTTCAACGCCGAACCGTTGCTCCTCGTCGATAATGACCAGCCCCAGGTCCTTGAACCGCACGTCCTCTGAGACTAGGCGGTGGGTACCGATGATGACATCGACGCCGCCCTCGGCGACGCGCTTGAGGATCTTGCGCTGCTCGCCCTGCGTCTTGAACCGGCTGACGCCCTCGACGACGAACGGGTACTCGGCGAAACGCTCGGTGAACGTGCGCAGGTGCTGCTCGGCCAGGACGGTCGTCGGCACCAGGACGGCGACCTGCTTGCCATTGTCGACTGCCTTGAACGCGGCCCGCACCGCAAGCTCCGTCTTGCCGTAGCCGACGTCGCCGCAAAGCAGGCGGTCCATGGGCCGGGCACGCTGCATGTCGGCCTTGATCTCGCGCAGGCTCGTCAGTTGGTCCGGCGTCTCCTGGTAGGGGAAGCTGCCCTCGAACTCAGCCTGCCAGTCGGTGTCGGGCGGCAGAGCAGCGCCGGTCTGGCCCTCGCGCATGGCCTGCATTTGCAGCATGTCGGCGGCGAGGTCGCGGACGGCCTCCTCGACCCGCTCCTTCCGCCGGCCCCAGGCGACGCCGCCGAGCTTCGATAGTTCCGGCTCGGTCTTGGAGCCGCCGACGTACTTCTGCACGAGGTCGATCTTCGACGCCGGCACGTACATCAGCACGCCGTCGCGGAACTCGAGGACCAGGTTCTCTTCGTTCACCGGCGAGCGGAGACGGTCACGCCCCCGGTCCGGAGAATCAAGCGCGTGACCACCTCCGCTCGCCTCGGCGCGTTCGAGCATCACCATCCCACGGAACCGCGCGATACCGTGGCTAACGTGAACGACCAAATCGCCGTCAGCCAGGTCGAGGAAGCTGTCGATAGCCCGCGCCTCGACTTTGCGCTTCACCGAGACGGGCGTGCCGCGCGTACTTTCCGGGTCCGCTGCGCGATGGAACAACTCGTGGCTGCCCAGCACGACGACACCGGCCTCGACCAGCCGATAGCCGGCGTGGACGTGGCCCTTCACGAGCCGCAACCGCCCGTCATCGTCGAGCCGGCCATGGGCCAACACTTCGCCGAGTCGCTTGATCTCCGCGTCGGTGCCGCAGGCGATCAGCACGCGCTCGCCAATCGCAATCGCATCCAACTCGTCGCGCAGCTTCGTGACGTTGCCACCGAAGCGCTCGACCGACTCGACTCGCAGATTCCATGTCGCTTCTGTGGAAGAAGTCGGCAGAGTCGAGACAACGACGCTCGGATGCTTGAGCAACTGCTGGTTCGAGCCTTCGACGGAATACAGGCCAGTCGCCTCGCCGGCACGAGTGCGGTACTCGCGGCCGCGCGAGGTTAGTTCTTCGGGTTCGATGAGGACGACCCAGGAGCCGGCGGGGAGGTGGTCGGCGAGGTGCCCCTTGTCAGGAGTCAGGGGACAGGAGTCAGGAGTCCGTGAAGACCGCGTATTTGGCTTCCTGACGCCTGACTCCTGCCCCATGACTCCTGTGATTGCGAGGATCGTCGCGCTCTTCAGATCCCCCAACGACCGCTGCGTCTCGGGCGCGAACTTGCGGAGTGACTCGACCTCGTCGCCGAATAACTCCAGGCGGAGTGGCGCGTCGGCGTCGGGCGAGTACACGTCGAGGATGCCACCGCGGCGGGCGAACTCGCCGGCCCGCTCCACAGCGTCCACGCGCTTGTAGCCATGATCGACGAGCCACTCGGAAAACTCGGCCAGGTCGAGCGATTCACCTCGATGAACCGGCCGGCCGCGGGCGGCCAACGCAGCCGGGGCTGGCACCGGCTGCAACACCGCCTGGACCGTCGTCAGCACGACCTGCGGCGGCTCGTTGCTGGCGAGGTGTTGCAAGACACGAAGGCGAGCACCCGCGACGGGGTCGTGCGGCTTCGGCTCGTTCGGCAACGTGTCGAAGGCGGGCAAGACATGCGGGTGGTTGCCGGTCAGGCCGGCGAGGTCGGCCGACCACGCTTCGAGGTCGCCGGGATGGGCGATGACCACGAGGACGGGGCCAGGCGCATCGCCGGCCAGGGTCGCCACGGCCAACGCGGCCGACGACCCCCACGCGCCATCGACGGTGCCGCTGCGACCAGCGCGCAGCGCCGCCGCGAGGGGAGCGTATCCCTCGGCGCCGCGGAGCAGGCGCGGCAGATCAGCCAGCGCGTCGGCGGCGGCCGGCGCGAGTGTGGGCATCGCGGTCCCTCACGCGGGCGATCTGTCGTCATGATAGGAAGGTGTCTGGCAAAGCCGCCAGCGGCTTTGCCCGTCACGGCGTAGCCGGCTTCGTTGCATCGTCGAGCCACTTGAGCCAGAACGATTTCTGATGAGTCGGGGCGGCTCCGCTCCAGGCGATCTCCGGCATCTTCTCGATGGCTTCACGCACCCGGCTCTGGGCTGTGGCCATCTTCTCCGTGTCGTTCGTCTCGTAGTAGATATTGCGCACCTGAGACAGCGCGATCAACTCTTCCGGCTGTTGGCGATACCGCAGGGCCAGCGCCTGATAGCGGCGCAGGGCTTCGTCGTACTTGCGCAGGTAGAAGTAGCAATCGCTGCCCCAGAACTGAGCGTGTTTGTAATGAACGGTCTCGTCCGCCGTCAGCCCACCAGCACTCTGTTTGACCGACAGCACCATCTCGACTTTTTCGTACTGCTCGAGCGACTTCGTGAGGTTGTCGGCGTATTGACGGGCGTATTGCTTGCGCTCCTCATCGCTGAGGGACACATTCGTCAGTGCCCGACTCTTGAGAACAGCGTTGAACCAGTAGCAACGCGCGAGCATCATGCGAGCCCGGATGGCCGGCGAGCCATCGCCGTATTCGGCAATGGCCCGCAGGAGCCGCTGTTCCGCCGTCGAGTAATCCCGCAACTCCTCACGTGCTGGCTCCTGGCGCTGAAATGCGACTTCCGCCAGCGCGTACAGTGTCGCTTCGCGAAGCGTCGCGTCCGGCTGAGCGGCGGCCTGGAGCGTCTTCAGGTTCTCCTGCAATCCGGCCTCGGCATCGTCGAACTTGCCTTCCTTCAGATCGAGGATTGCCAATTCGTGACGACTGCGGAGCAGGTATGGGCCATCGGGTTGCAACCCGCGCTTGAACGCTGCTCGGGCTGCTTCATTCTGTTGTAAGAGCTGGTGCGTCTGAGCGATCTTGAACCACGCCTCGGCCAGGCTTTCCGGTCCAAGGATTCCCTCCATGGCCGTCAGCTTGCCCAACACGTCTCGCGCTTGCGACAACTGTTGAGCTTTCAAGTATCGGTCGGCGCTTGACCACAGCCATTTCGCCTGATCGGCTCCCGGCTCGACCTTGCTCGCCGCTCGCTCGTAGGCCATGCCGGCCTGCTTGAAAGACTCGCGGGCCTGTTCTTCGAGCGCTGGCTGTGGGTCGGTCGATGCCTTCGCTTTCTCGAGTGCCGCCATTGCGGCTGCGTCGGCCGTCTGCGCGGCTAACTCGTCGTCACGGCCCGGCAAAGCCAGCCGCGCGTAAGCCTCGCCGAGGGCTTTGGCAGCCGCGGCGTCGCCAGCAGTACGGCAAGCCTGCACCGTTCGCTCTAGGAGTGCTCGCGCTTCCTCGATTGGTACAAACGGATTGTGGTACTCGCCGGACGACGTGACGCTCCGCAACGCTGCAATGAAGGCGTCAGCCGCGCCTTTCGGGTCCTTTTCTAACTTCATTTCCGCGAGCCGAAAGGCCGCAGCCTGCCCCTCGTCGCCACCTAGCCCGACGGCTTCCTCCCATGTCGCGACGGCCTTGGCCGGATTGGGTTCCTGGGCATAGCAGCGGCCGAGACGGTAAAGGATCGCTGCCTTCTCGGCTGGCTTCAGCGCGGGGTCCTTGCGGGTCTGCTCCCAGTTGCGGGCAGCGGCCGGCCACTCTTGAGTTTCCTCGTAGCTCGTCGCCAACAATCGACGAGCCGCGAAGAACTGCTCCGGTGGCGCATCCGCCTCGATCTTGCCTAAGTAGAGACGGGCGTTCTTTGTGTCCTTGACCGCCAGATACAACTCGCCAAGACGGAACCTCGCCTGCGATAACACCTTTGGATCGCTGGTCGGCATTGCCTTGGCGAGCTGCTGTTTGGTGGCATCGAGCGCGGCGGCTTGATCCGGCGGCTGTTGTCGCAGGTATGCCTGGGCCAACAGGCCATAGCCCTCGGCCGGATCGTCCGCAACATCCGCCGCCTTGGTCAATGCAGCGATCGTCTGGACAACGTCGGCTCCGGTCAGTTGCCAGACCTTGCCGAGCCGGTATGTGAGCTTGGGTTTGTCGACATCTGGCACCTTGGCGACCTCGGCCTTTTCGAGATGGTCGCGTGCCTTTTTTCGCTCGGCCGCTACGTCGGTCGTCGCCGGATCGTCTGCGACCTTCAGGCTGGCACTCCCCACGACAAAATGCGCGGGACCGGCGAATTGCGGATAGCGGTCGGCATAAGCAAGTACGCGCGTGCCGCGCTGGATCGCTTGATGCAGGTCTGGCTCTTTCGCGTCGAGCGCCGCCCGTGCGGCGCGGAGTTGGCGTTCGATGGCCGGCGCGTCCTCGGGGTTCCAATACGGGCGCGTCAGCGGCACGGCGGCGAGAACGACTGCCCCAACAAGGAACATCGGCACTTGCCAAAGCTGTCGCGGCGGTGTTGCGCGGGCCGTGTCCGTGGCCATGACCTACCCCATCCGTGCGAAATCGCTGCCGGCGGCGGCCGTGCCACCGGACACAACCCGAGGTTTTGGCATATCTAGCGCGGGTTTGTCAAGATGGAGTGGCGCGGCAGGGGTCGGTCCCGTATACTGATGCGAACCCGCCCGGCATCCCACTCCTGAGGTCCGCCATGCTCTCCGGCGACTATCTTTTCACCCGCCGACAGTTCCTGCAATCGTCTGCCGCGGCTGTTGCCGCTTGCGGCCTTGCGTCGGCCCGCGATGCCAGCCCGGTCAAAGTCGGCCAGGGCAAGGCAACCTACACCCTCGATCCCCAATGGGGCGTATTGCCGGACGGCATGAGATATGGCCTCGGCTGCGCTATCGTGGTCGATAAGAACGACCGCGTGATCGTCACCTCACGCTCAACCAGCCCGTGCGTTGCGATCTTCGACAAGACGGGCAAGCTCTTGGAGACGTGGACAAAAGAGATCAGCGAGAAGGTGGGCTACAGTCCCGAGAAGATCGCTGACACGGCCCACGGCCTGTTCTTGTCAAACGAAGGCGGCACCGAGTTTCTGTACTGGACGGAAAACGTCAGCACGAACCGACAAGGCCCGAAGTTCGGCAAGCGTGTCTACAAGACCGACATGCAGGGCAAGATCCTCTTCACGCTGGGGCCGGACGAGAAAGAGTCCTCGACCACCCTCCCCCTGCCCGTGACCAACCCGACCGACGTCGCAATTGGCCCCAACGGCGACATCTACATCGTGGATGGCTACGGTAGCCAAAAGGTCTATCGTTTCGACAAGAACTTCAAGCAGTTGAAGGTCATCGGCGGCAAGGGCAAGGAGCAGGGCCAGTTCAACACTTGTCACGGTGTCTGGGTCAACACGCTCAAGAAAGACCCCGAGGTCTACATCGCCGACCGGGCCAATAATCGCATCGAAGTGTACTCACCCGAATTGGAGTACAAGCGGACGATTCCTGGCGTGCGCAATCCGTGCTGCTTCTATCAAGCGGGCGGGATGATCTACATTCCCGAACTTGACCAGCGGGTGACGATCCTCGACGCCGACGACAAGGTCGTCGCCCACCTCGGCGACGGTCACGGGCCGGACGGCAAGAAGATGGATCGCAAGGACGTGGAAGCCAATCCGGCCAAGTTCTTTACGCCGCACGCGCTCACGGTCGATTCCCGCGGCAACATGTTTGTGCTGGAATGGATCGACTTCGGCCGGGTCCGAAAGTTCGCCCCGACGCCGGCGTGACGTCCGCCGGTTAGCGACGCTTCGCAGAAGCGTCTTGCCGCGCCGGACGCTTCTGCGAAGCGTCGCTAACCAGAGGATCTACCATGCGCGCCGCCATCGTTTGCTTTCTCGTCGCCGCCGTCGGCGTTCGTGCCGCCGATCCGAGCATCGATTTCTTCGACAAGGCCCCCGGCCCAGTCCTCAAGATCGAGATCGACGAGGCGAACCTCGCCAAGCTCAAGAAGGCTCCGCGCGAATACGTCCACGCGACACTCCGTGAAGGCGATTCGACCGTCTATAAGGACATAGGTCTTCACCTCAAAGGCGCGGCCGGCTCCTTTCGCAACTGGGAAGACAAGCCAGCCCTGTCCATCAACATGGACAAGTTCTCAGTCGCCCAGGCGTTTCACGGGATCGACAAGTTCCACCTGAACAACTCGGTGCAAGACGGCAGCTACATGAACGAAGCCATCTGCGGCGAGTTAATGCGCGCCGCCGGCGTGCCAGCCGCTCGGACGACCCATGCCGTACTGACGCTGCCGGACCACCGCCCTCGCCTTTATGTCTTGAAGGAGGGGTTCGACACCCACTTCCTCCGGCATCATTTCAAGAACACCACGGGGAACCTCTACGACTCGGGATTCTTGCAGGACATTGAAGCCAAGCTGAAGAAGTCGGGCGGCATGGCCGACGTGACCGACCAGGGTGACCTCAAGGCTCTGGTCGCCGCCTGCCGCGAGCCTGATCGGGCCAAACGCTTCGCCAAGATCGATAAGCTGCTGGAAGTCGATCGGTTCATCTCGATGGCGGTTATGGAGGCCATCACCGTTCACTGGGACGGCTACTGTCAAAAGGCGAACAATTACCGCGTGTATCACGACCCGGACACCGGAAAGCTAACGTTTATTGCCCATGGCATGGACCAGATGTTCCAGGATCCGAACGCGGGCATTGGCTTCTCGGGCGGGGCAATCGTGGCAAGGTCGTTGTTTGAGACGCCCGAGGCCCAAGCCAAATACAAGGCCCGTCTCTCGGAGTTGATGGAGAAGGTCGTCGTTTGGCCCCAAATCGAGAAGCGCATCGACTTCCATCACAAACGAGCCCGCGACGCGATTGCCCCGATTCGTCAGGATGTAGCCGCCGGTCTCGATGGCTCCGTTCGCGGTCTCAAGAACGCAATCAAAACCCGCATCGACATCATCAACAAGCAACTGGCCAAAGCCTCGGAGACGAAGCCGTGACGCGATTGCTCCCCCTCGCGATCATTCTGTTTGCTATCCCGGTACAAGCCGCGGATCGACCGAACATTCTCTATATCATGTCGGACGATCATGCTGCCCACGCAATCTCGGCCTATGGCAGCAAGATCAACGCGACGCCGCAGATCGATCGCATCGGCAAGGAAGGAATGCGGCTGGCAAACTGCTTCGCCACCAATGCAATCTGCACACCGAGCCGGGCCGCGATTCTGACCGGCAAGTACGCGCACATCAATGGCGTGCCGGTGTTCAACCGCTTCGATGGCTCGCAGCCGACGCTGGCAAAGTACCTGCAAGCGGTTGGCTATCACACCGGCATGTACGGCAAGTGGCATCTCGGCAGCGACCCGACGGGCTTCGACCGCTGGACCATCCTCCCCGGCCAGGGCGTCTACAACAATCCAGTTTTCATCCTTCAGGACAATAGCCGCAAGCGGTTCGACGGCGGCTATGTCACCGACGTCATCACCGATATGGCGATCGACTTCATCAAGGACCGCCCCAAAGACAAACCATTCTTTTTGATGTGCCACCACAAGGCCCCGCACCGTGAGTGGACGCCACACCCGAAGTACGCCACCAAGTGGGCTAACATCGCCGTTCCCGAACCAGCCACGTTCCACGATGACTACGCGACTCGCTCGGCAGCCGCGGCTGAGGCGACGATGCGGATCGACCGCGATCTGACGGCGACCGACCTGAAACAGAAGCCACCCGAAGGACTGACGGCGGCGCAGCTCAAATCGTGGAAGTATCAGCGCTACATGCGCGATTACCTTGCGTGCATCGATTCGGTGGATGAGGGGGTCGGCAGGTTGCTCGACTACCTCGACGCCAACGGGCTGGCGCAGAATACGATCGTGATTTACACGTCAGACCAGGGTTTCTTCCTCGGCGATCACAACTGGTTTGACAAGCGATTCATGTACGAGGAATCGCTGCGGATGCCGTTTCTGGTTCGCTGGCCCGGGCACATCAAGCCGGGCACTACGTCCGATGCAACGGTTCTAAACGTTGATTTCGCGCCGACCCTGCTCGCCGCGGCGGGCCAGCCCATCGCGGCAGACATCCAGGGCAAGAACGCGCTACCGGTCTTCGAAGGCAAGACGCCTGCTGATTGGCGGACGAGCATGTACTACCGTTACTACCACTACCCGCTGGATCACCGCGTCCAGCCGCACTACGGTGTCCGCACGGCGACGCATAAGCTGATCTATTTCAACAAGATCAATCAGTGGGAATTGTTTGACTTAACCAAGGATCCGCACGAATTGAAAAATGTCGTCGCCGATCCGACATACGCCGAGACGCTCAAGACGCTGAAAGCCGAACTATATCGATTGAAAGCGGATCTGAAGGACGAGAACCAATTTGAGAACGAACTTCCACCCCAGGGTGTCGGCCCAGCACCGAAGGGAAAGGCGGCCAAGAAGAATTAGCCACAGATGAACACGGATGAACACAGATAATAGATGAAGACGATCTAGTCCGATCTGTGTTCATCCGTGTTCATCTGTGGCTGATTCCTCATGATCCCGCGTCTCGCGCTCGTCGCCGTCGGCAAGGTCGTCGGGTTTCCAAGCCGCGTCCGGCTTTGGACGTTTGACGCCGCCTGTCGTCACCCACGTGAGACGCAGGAAGCCCTGCTCCACGAAATCCTCGCGACACACGCCGACACCGCCTTCGGCCGCGATCACGGCTTCCGCGACATCACATCAGCGGCCGACTTCCGCCGTCAAATTCCGATTGCTGGATACGACGTAATCGAACCGTACGTCGCTCGCGTCCGCCGCGGCGAGACGAGCGCTCTGCTGGCCGACGACCGCGTTCTCATGTTCGCTCTAACGAGTGGCACGACAAAGGCCCGCAAGTACGTCCCCGTCACACCGCGATACCTGGCCGACTACCAACGCGGCTGGAATCGCTGGGGGTTGAGGACATTACTCGATCACCAGTGCATTTCGTGTGCGCCGATTCTGCAACTGGCCGGCGACGACGAAGAGTTCCGCACTGAAGCGGACATCCCCTGCGGTAGTCTCTCGGGCCTCACTGCTCGGGCACAAAAGCGCTACATGCGGTTTCTCTACTGCTATCCATCCGTTGCCAACACCATCAAGGATTCGGCCACAAAGTACTACGTCGCCCTGCGGCTGAGCATCGCCCGGCCGGTCGGGATGATCGTGTCACCAAACCCTAGTACGCTGGCCGGGCTAGCAAAGGCCCTCCAGTCGCGAACCGAAGAGCTTGTCCGCGACCTGCACGACGGCACTCTCTCCGCCAACCTCGACTTGCCGGCCGGCGTCCGCGAATTGCTCACTCCCCACCTGAAGCGACACAAACGGCAAGCAACGCGATTCGACGCCATTGCCCGCAAAGCCGATGGGCTGTGGCCGCGCGACGTCTGGAGGCCGGATCGGCTGCTCCTCGGCACCTGGACTGGTGGAAGCGTCGGCCCGTACTTGCAGCAACTGTCTGACTACTACGGCAATACGTTCGTCCGCGACTTGGGGCTGGTCGCCAGTGAAGGCCGGATGACGATCCCGCTCGAAGACGGCACCGCGTCCGGCGTTCTCGACGTCACGACCCACTACTTCGAGTTCATCCCGGAAGCCGAGATCGACTCGCCACAGCCCACGGTTATCGGCGCGCACGACGTTGAGGAAGGCAAGAACTACTTCCTGGTACCAACGACTGCGGCGGGTCTCTACCGTTACGATCTCCACGATCTGGTTCGCGTAACGGGATTCCACGGTCGCACGCCGAAAGTCGAGTTCTTGAGCAAGGGCAGCCATTTTTCGAGCCTGACTGGGGAGAAGCTAAGTGAGTACCAGGTCACGCGGGCTATGGCCGAGATTGCCGGGAAGATGCTGCCGGTCTACTCGCTAGCCCCGTGCTGGGACGATGATCGACCCTACTATGGCCTGTTTGTCGAACGTGGTGCGACGGTCGATGCAGTCGCTCTCGATGCCGCTCTGCAACACGCGAACGACGAGTACCGATCCAAGCGATCGAGTCATCGACTCGGACCGATTCGTGTCGAATGGCTCGAACCAGGTGCCTGGGACCGTTGGACGGCGGCTCGGCGGGCAAAGGCGGGCGGTCCGGTCGAGCAGTACAAGCATCCCTGCCTGATCGGCGACGTCGGATTCCGCGAGGCGATTCGCGCCCGACCCGTATAATGCTCATTTGGCACTGTTTCCACGCGGGAACACGTCCATGTCCTATGTTCCCCCGGTTGCGCTTGGGGCCGCGCAAAGCCGTGTTCTTGAACGGCTCGCAGCTGGTGCGTCGTTAGCTGATACCCTCGCCGCGCTCGTCGTCGAAATCGAGCGGCTACTGCCCGACACGATTGGTTCGATTCTCTTGCTCGACGACGGCCAACTCCGGTTTGGAGCCGCTCCCAACTTACCCGATGAATATAACCGGACCATCGACGCCGTTGCGATCGGTCCCCGTGTTGGCTCGTGCGGCACGGCAGCGTACCGCAACCAAGCCGTTGTTGTTACGGACATCGCAGTTGATCCGCTCTGGACGGATTTCGCGCCACTCGCAATCGCGCATGGGTTGCGCGCGTGCTGGTCCACGCCAATCCGCGGTCGCACGGGCGGCGTTCTTGGAACGTTTGCTCTGTATTACCGCGAACCGCGTGGCCCAGGTACCGGCGATCGAGAGCTAGTCGAGGGATTCGCAAGCCTGGCCGCGGTCGCGATCGAACTGTACCGTGCCGCTGCCGAACGCGAGCAAGCCGAAGCGCGGCTCCGCCACGCGCAGAAACTGGAATCGCTCGGATTGTTGGCGGGCGGCATTGCCCACGACTTCAACAATCTACTCACGGCCATCCTTGGTTATGCAGGGTTGGCACTCGAACAGATCCCCAAGGAATCCGCCGCGGTCACATCAATCCGCGGTATCGAGGCCGTATCCCAGCGAGCGGCAGGGCTAGTTCAGCAGATACTTGCCTACGCAGGCAAAGCATCGGTATCGGCGCGGCCACTCGATTTGTCGCATCTGATCCGCGATACGGAACATCTCGTCCGTGCGGCCGTCGCGAAGACGGCGACCTTGGTGCTGAACCTGGCGGAGGGTCTACCGCCTGTTGAAGGCGATCCGGATCAATTGCGGCAGGTGATCGTGAACTTACTGACCAATGCCTCGGATGCACTCGGGACCGCAGCCGGCACGGTCATTGTGCGCACCGGCTCACGGGAACTGGCCGACCCGGCTCACTACTCGCCCTACGCACAGGCGGACCAACCGCCAGGGAAATATGCCTTCGTCGAAGTGCGCGATGGTGGCTGTGGAATGACCACCGAAATCAAGGCGCGCATCTTCGACCCGTTCTTCTCGACGAAGTTCGCTGGCCGCGGTTTGGGGCTTGCAGCGACGCAGGGCATCGTTCGCGGCCACCGCGGCCTGATCCGTGTCGAGAGTGAACCGGGGCGAGGCACGACCGTTGAGGTACTGTTCCCGGCTGTGGTTGACGTGCCAAGAACCAAGTCAACGCCGATGACGCCGCTCCCCTCGTAGACTCGAGTTGCTGAGTCACGCACGATGCAATCTATTTCTTCTCGGGCTTCACGATCGGCGTCTCGACGGCATTGCCCCACTCCGACCACGACTTGTAGTAGTTCGCCACCTGTTTGCCGCCCATTAACTCCAGGGCAAATGCCACAACCGCCGCCCGACCACCCGATTGACAATACGTCACCGCAGGCTGGTCCACGTCGATCTTTCGTTCGCGCAAGAGGGCTGACAATTCGTCCGGCGTCTTGAACCTCGCCGTCTTTTCATCAAGCGCTACCTTCCACTCCAGGTGGATCGACCCCGGGACCATGCCATTGCGTTTGGCCGTCTCTTGATCACCACAGTGTTCGGCGTACGAACGTCCGTCCACGATTAATGGCGGCTTGCCTTTGAGAGCGGCTAACAGTTGATCCTTGGTGAACAACTTCTCCGGGACCGCTCGTACGGCCACGGGCGGGCCGTTGGGCTTCACATCGGTCGTGTCGAGCTTGCCACCCGCCGCTTTCCACGCCGCCTGTCCGCCGTTGACGAGTGCAACGTCTTTGCATCCCCAATAGCGCAACACCCACCAGACCCGAGCCGCCTCGCGCACATTATCGACACTGCCGTACACGATGGCGGTTGGCTTCGCTGGGTCGACGCCGAGCAAGCCCAGGCGCTTACCCCACGCCGCGGCATCTGGCTCTGCGTTGAACGCCCGGCCCCAGGCGAGGGCGTCCACCCACACTGCACCTGGGATGTGACCTGCGAGGTAGGCTGTCTTGTCGCGGGTGTCGAGTACGCGCATTGACTCGAGCTTTTTCGCAAGGCCGGTGGCTTCAATAAGCAACTCCGGTCGCGGGTATTCGGCAGCCGGTGTCAGTGCAAGCGTTGTCAGTAGCAAGCAAGTCGTCATCACAAACATCTCCGGGCGAGACAAGTCCTTCTGTTTCGACGAAGTTGAAGTCGTAAAGGCGACAAAACGATGGGGAAGCGTTGTCGTGGCTACCGCAGGCCAAGCGTGGTCACGTGTGTTTGGCCGAGACCGGGCGTGCCACCGCTTGGCTTGGTCAAGAGCTTCGGAAGCTCAACGGTCTCGAAGAATCTGTAACTCGGCCGCTCGCTCTCCTTCAAGAACTGCTCAATCGTCTGGTCCTTTTTCAGGTGGAAGAAGCCGGGCACACTACTCGCTGACGATTCCCAGGCCGACTTGCCCTGGTAGACGAACTTGACCCGGCTGAAATACTCCTTCACCTTGTGGGTCTTGTTGCCAAATGGTACGCCGAATGTGTGGTAGGTCACTTCGCGTTCCTTGCCGCCATCGGTCGAAGCCGTCAAGGCAATCGTACCGAGGTTGCCGACTGTGCAATTAAGAGCTTGGAGTTTCATCCTCAGCGCCGCCTCGACGGGGCCGCGCTCGCCAACGTCCATGAGTCCGGACGTATCCAATGCGACCGCGGTGCCTGGCTTCAGAACGAAGAAGTCCGGCTCGGCGAGCCGCTTGGCCAGCAGGTCTCGCACGGATGCCTGAGGCACTTTTGCCCCAACGACTGCGCCGGGTGCACGGTCGCCCTCCGAGACGACAAACCAACACAGACCGCCGGCGAATTGCACCTGCTCATGCCCACTGTAGTCCCAGAGGCGGATTTGTTTATCGAGGTCAAATAGAGTGCGTCCGCCGACCAGGACGTGGTCCGGCCCGGTCCACATCACCTGACCGGCGACATGGATGCCCTGGAATGGAAACTCGCGGAAGACATCACCTGTCGCCAGATCCCAAACGTAGAGCCGATCGAACGCTGCGCAGGCGAGCCGTGTGCCGTCGGGGCTGAACGCGAACGCTGGAAACGCCGGATTCTCCTTCGGCAATGCTCGCAAGCCGAGCATCCGTCCCTCGGCAATGTCGAGAATGCCGACTTCCTTGCCAGTCGAGAACGCCAATAACTTGCCGTCCGTACTGACGGCGGGCGTGCCGTTGCCCTGGACGGCCATCGTGTACTCGGCTTTGAGATTCGGGCGACTCGACCACACGACGAGCTTGCCGCCACCATTCTGAGTGACGATCCGATCGCCGGAATAGGCCGCCCACACAACGTCTCGTTCACCGCTCTTGAAGTCGTCGTACGGGACGAATCGCAGCGACTTCGAAACGACCCCGCCGGCGAGCGACCATACTTCGAGCCGATCGTTATTGCCGCCGCCAAACTCGGACCGACGCATCAGAATCCGTTCGCCATTCGCCGATAGCGATAGCGGTACGAATTGCCCGCTCGCCATCGCCGGAGGCTGGACCTGGCCACCCGCGAGATCGATCAGAACGACACGCGTGACGCCTTGTGGTTTGGGTTGATCGAGCGTGTAACCGACGACAGCCATACGAGCCGATTCATTGACGGCAAAACCGGACGTACGCTCGAAAAAGCTGTTCTTGGCCGGTATGCGAATACCGCGTGCCGGCAGTTCGCTCTGTGACACGGAGCTAGTCGGAATCTTCCAATCGTTCGTGCCGAGGTCGACGGGACGAGCCGACGCGGAATGGACGATCGTCAACGGCGGATCGTCGGTCGCCGGAGCTGGCGGCGCGGCTGCAGACTTGCCCTTCGGCATGAACGGGCTATCGCCCTTGTCGGACCTCTTGAACGGATTCTCAGCCTTGCGACGTTCGTCGGCAACGTACTTCTGATCGGCCGCGCTGAGCTTGGTCACCTCGATTTCGACCTGGCTGCCATCCTCTTGTTGAAGAGTAACTTTGCCACTTGCGAACGAGATGTACTTGGCCTTTACCGAGAATTGCCCCGTGGAGTCCGACCAGGTGCGAAAGTCGGCCGCGAACGTACCAACGGCTACGACGGCGATCACGACCAGGCAAATGCGGAGCGACGAGCGCCTCATGACATCGGGTTCCGGCAGTACGCGGGCCATGCCAGCATATCAACGCCGACGAGCGAACGGAAGCGTCTGCCTGCAAGTCTGGCACGGATCGCCGACAATACAGGCACGAATCCATCATTGAGAATGTGCCCTAGTGTCGTCGCGCTTGCATCGCTATCGCGCAACACGCGTTGAGGAGCAAGGTTACATCCGATGATGCGAATGGAATCGCGATTTGGCACACCCGGTGCATTACCCGGATGCCGAGAGCAATGGCTCACTGGCTGACCACCGAGGGAGAGGCGGTTGTCGGATGGTGACTCGCTCTCACGCACTCATCGAAGTTGCCGCTCGGTTCGCGCTGGCCATGGGAGAGGTGGTACAGCGAATCGGGCGGCATTTTTTTTCTTCGACTCTGGCCATCTGCCCCGCATTTCGAGTCTCGCTTGAAGCGATGGCTTGGTCGATCTAGCATATCTGTCGGTCTATCCGGCTTAGCGAGAATCGACATGCAGTCATCGACGGTTCGGGTGGCGTTCGTATTGGCAATCGCGTGTGCGACGGCGGCAGCACTGCGTCTGGGCATGTGGCTACCGAATGTGACGGCCGTTGGCGCATTGGCTCTGTATTGCGGCAGCCGGCTCAACCCGCTCGTCGCATGGCTGCCCCCGCTGGCGGTGATGGCTGCGACTGACCTACTACTTGAGCGATGGTTCGGCCTGCCGCCGTTCAACCGAGCCGTCTACGGCTGCTACGTCGTCAACGTATTGCTCGGCTATTTCCTCGTTCGACGGCCTGCCATCAACCGCGTCCTCGGGGTGGGCCTACTGGGTTCCGTGATCTTCTTCGTCGTGACGAATTTCGAGGTTTGGCGTACCTCGACGGACTCGGCATTCTTGTCCTACCCAAAGACCTGGGACGGCTTGGTTGCGTGCTACACCGCGGCGCTGCCGTTTTTCCGCTACACGCTGCTCGGCGACCTCACATTCGCCGTGGCGTTCTTCACGGCCGACTATGCACTCGCTCGCGCCGTCGTCCCCGCGCCCGAAACGGAGTGACTCGCCTCCCACACCCATTGCGCCAGGAGTGCGAGCGCGAACGTCGTCACAAACCACTGGTAAAACGTCAGCCCTAGTGCCACGCTGGGCCCTGGACGGATGAACTCCGTCGCGAAGCGATACCCGCAGTACGCGACCAGGTAGGCCTGCAAGCGATGAGTCCGCAACCAGCCGCGGGCCATGAGCCATAGAATCGCGAATGCCATCGCCAGGTGGAACAGGCTCTCGTACACCTGCGTCGGGTGACGGCGCTCCCCATCACCAAAGTCGGTCGCCCACGGCAAATCGGAGGTCGTCCCAGCACAGCAACCATTGAAGAAGCAACCCCACCTTCCAACCGCGAGCGCGAATGCCAGCGGCAGAGCGAAAGTGTCTCCCGTCTTCACGCGGATTCCAAGGACCATCTTCGCGAGTTCGACGGCGACATACGCTCCAGCCAACCCAGTGGTAACGGTCTTGCCGTCGGTCAGCCAGCCCTCCGGGTGCCAAAACCCCGCGGCAAAAGCGAACGGCAGCTTGGCCCCAAGCGTGCCGCCGACAAACGCAGCCAGCGCGAGCAACAAGCGATGGGACACGGGGATCGCCGCGACCTCGGGCGGCGGGGGAAAACAGCGGCGTGCGAGGACGAAGACGCCGAGCGCGAGCAGCATGAACAGGGCGTAAGCAGGGTGCGGCATCGTCCTACCCGGCGACACGATACGCAATGCGGCTCGCGGCTTCGTGCGCACGTCACGTCATCGCCAACGAGATCGTCCGTGGCGGGTGTGCACGCTCCGTCAGGGGCGGCAATTCGACGTGCCCATCGCGGTAGAGCGTGTTGTACGCGCAGAACGGGACCATGTGGCCGCTTGGCAGCAGGTGCGCCAAACAGCACTTCATGACACGTCGAGTGTCGAATGTGTGCGCGTCGAGGAATGCCGTCAACGTCAAGCGAAACACATCGGCCCCACCGAGTTGCTCCGCGAGCGCCTTGACGACGAATGGGTCGAGTTTGGCATCGGCGGGCGACTCGCCGCAACCGCCGGGGCCGCAGCCGCAGCCACCGGCGCTTTCGAGATATCGGGCCACGATTTGGCGTGCCCGCGCCGGCGTGTAGACGATGCTATTCGCGATCAGATCCATGTGCTTCGTCACGTCGATGATGCGACTGATCGGCACTACTGCGTCGCCGCCACGGTACAGGTAAGCCATCATGTGGCAGTTCGGGTGTGCGCACGGAAGCGGATAGAAATCCGTGGGCGCGACCAGCCCCGCGGTCTGGGTGGCGAGCGCTTTGACCAGGTCCGGCATTGTGACTCGCCGTTCGAGGTCAGCCGGGTTGAGATGCCGACCGCAATACGTCGCAAGTTGGAAGCTGACGCCGCGCACCTCAGGCCGCGTCAGTCCAAACTTGACCACCGCGCCCACCTCGTGCAGATTCGTGGTGTGATCGACGGTACAGACTAGCGTGCAACGGATGCCGGCATCACGGAGCCGGTCGAGCGCCTTCAGCTTGACTTCGGTTAGCCGTTCGCCGCGGAGACGTTCGTTCGTCGCGTCCTCGAAGCCGTCGAACTGCAAGTAGATTTCGAGCCGGTCCCGCATCGTCGCGAGTTCGGCCACCATCTCCGCGTCATGGGCGAGGCGTGTGCCGTTGGTGTTGATCATCACGACCTGGATCGGCTGCTCGTAGGCGTATCGCACCATGCGGACAATCTCCGGGTGCAATGTCGGCTCGCCGCCGGAGAGTTGCAGCACGTCGGCGATGCCTTCGAGTTCGACGTAGCGGTCCACCATCTTCGTGTAAGTGGCGAAGTCGATGTTGGTACCGCCCGGTCCGCTCTCGGCAAAACACATCGGGCAGCGCAGGTTACAGTTTGATGTCACTTCCACCAGCGCGATGCACGTATGCTGTTCGTGTTCGGTGCAGATGCCGCAGTCGTAAGGACAGCCACGATCCGGCTCGACGCCGAACTTCGCCGGCTTGCGAGCTGGCTGCGAGAGTTCGTGGCGGTCGTAGTACGCGACGTCGGAGCAGACGAAGTCCTCGACAAGGCCGTGTTCGGGACACCGCTTGCGGAAGTAGACACGGCCATCGCGGGCGATGATCTTCGCGTCCACGAGCCGCCGGCAGTGCGGGCACAAGCTCTTGGTCGTGCCGAGGAACGTATAGTCGGCGAGGTGCATGGTTGGCTCGCGGCGGTGAAAACCTACTGATCAACGGCGGCGCAGGCTTGAAAGACGCCCATGATGATAGCAGGGACACCCAAGAAGAAGAATACGACGGCGAGAATCACGGCGGCCACGCGGCCGGTGTCGAGGAGCCTTCGAGCGACCGAAGCTAATACGACGATGCCGCCTACATCGAGGACGACCCCGATGGGAAACAAGTAGTACATGCGGTCGTTCGCATGCAAGAAGTGCCAAAGCACGAAGCCGGTCCAGGCACTACAAGCGGCAAGCACGACGACTAGCAGCGCGAGCAACTCCCTACGTGAAAACGAGCGTAGGAGAAACGGGGGCATGGTGGGAAGCCTGTGCGACTGAATAAATCCGCATCAGTGATGCGGCTTCCCGCCACACGAATTCAGACAGTCCTGGAGCGCGTACACGATCAAGGCGAGGATCGTGATCGCTACGATACCGGCGACCATCAGGCCCGTCATCAGGCCGCCGGCCACGGCGGAGGCGGTGCGTGCGTTCTTCGGTAGCCCGGTCGTCATGAGGACGTGGCCCGCGATCATGGCGACAGCTGCGCCGCCGCCGATCGTGACGATCATTTCCGGTTTGGGCAGACCCTCTGCCGTCATCCCGTACAACAAGCCGACGACTCCCAAGACGGCAAGGACGATCAGCACAACGCCCGAGACCACAAGCGAATTGCGACCCTCGGCCGCCGCCGGCCCGGGCCGAGCCATGAGGGGCGTGGCGGACCGCTGCACCGCCGTCGCGCACACCGGGCACGCGACCCAGCCAGCCTTCAGTTCCTCCCCACACGTCGCACACGCCACCGGCGTCATGCGTCACCCCCGGCGACGAGCCGCCGCGCCTGCCGCACAGACTGCGCGGCCAGGAGACCGGCGACGAATAGCCCGAGCAAAGCAACGACCTGCTGCGATCGCGGCACCCTTAGCGCCGCATCGGCGTAGTACGCGGTCGCGCCGACGACACCGTGGGCGTAAACGCCAAGCGTCGCCAGATAGCCGAGCATCGAGGCAACGGTCGTGGCGACGACAAGTCGTAACGACAGTCGCAGCGGCGTTGAGGCGACCACCAGCCAGTACAGCACGACCAGCGGGCTGCGGACCCCGCCCGACGCCATCAAAAGTGCAGTCACGAGCGCGACGTCCCCGAGGGCCGACGCGAAGGGTAACCACGACGGCAGCCAACGCCGCGTCAGGGCGATGTGCAGCCCACCAATGCCCGCGGCCCAGGTCAATACGACGGCCGTGACGGCCGCGTGGTACTGCGGCGTCCACGCCGGGTCGGCACGGTGGGCGTACGTCGCTACAAGATGTTGTGCGTAGTATGCGGCTAACGCGATGAGTCGGATCAGGTTAACCCGCGCCTCGCCGGCCCAGACTTCGGTGCGTAATGCCGGCTGGATCATGGGCCGTTCCCTCGGACGAGGGATAGAGTTCGCCGCACGGGCCGGTAGAAGCCTACCAAAATCGAATCGCGCTTGTCACTCGGCTTCGCCAGGACGCGGAAGGCGATCGATCGCAGCGCCGGCCGTCGTGACGTCGCCATCGGTCCGCGACGGGTCCGGCGGACGAATGCGAAAGTCGGGGGGCGACATTCGGGCGAGCTTCTCTGGCGTCGGGGGTACAGCGAATCGCAGTCGCACGAACGGCGACACGCTGGCCCGCTCGTGCATGAAGCTGAGCCACCGTTCCTGGTCTAGTGGCATTGGGGCGATCCGGTCTGGCGTACCGGCCTGCATGTCGAACAGGGCTGGCCCAGTGTTTGCGATATAGGTGACCTTGCCGTCGGCCGCGGCCGACCACATTACGAGTTGCCGGGCCGACTCGTCGGAGTCGACGCCCTCGACCCGCACCAGGGACCGGCCGCTCAATGCCGCGATCACGCAACTATCCGTGACCACCGAGGTCGATGGTAGCCCCAAACCGCCTCGTTCCTCGTCCCGAGCCGCCTTGAGGAACAATACCTGTTCCGACAGTAGCGCCGTCGTACGCTTTAGCCGCACCTGGGATGCGGGTCCGGACTGCGGTTCGCGGGGGACACCTTCTTGCTTGATCAGGCAACCATCGAGCGCTACCAGGGTATTGTCGGTCTCCAGTTCGAAGCGTCGCCCGCCGCGCATCGTGAACAGGTCGCCCTTGCCGCGAACGAAGGTCGATTCCAATCGGACCGAGGGAATACTCTTGGCCGGCCGATCACCGATGTCGGGCAGGTTTACGACCGCGAGCTGCGCATCGTCACCTTCCTCCAACGTCACAATACAGTCGCGGAATTCAGCCTGCCCGGTCCCCGCAATCGCGACGACGGACTGGAACCGCACGTCGCTACGCACTGGCCGCAAGCCAAAGTGCAGACCTTCAAGATGAAGTTGCCCATCGTAGAGGCGGAACAATGCCGACTCAGCATCCGGGGCAGGCGTCAGAACCAAAAGCGGCCGATAGTTCGCAAACGGCTTCACCGTCAAACGGACGTCCGGCTTGTCGAGTCGCACTGGCTCGACCTCAAGGCGACCGTTGACGCGAATCAAAACCGTATCGTTCGGCTTCGCATCGAGGATGGCGGCTTCGAGCGTACGGTAGGTGCCAAGGGTCGCGTCCGTGGCGCGCGACGGATCGACAACCTTAGTTCGAGCTACCACCGCCTCGACAACGGGTGGATCGAGCGGCACCTTGTAGCTCGCACCCCAGACGTTACGAGTCACGCCGATGACGCCTTGGGCGGCACGCGGGACACGAAGTCGCGGCAAGCGCAGATCGACCGCAAAGGCCGTGCGCGGAGTCTCGGCGAGGGCGGCCGTCGGTCGCGGAAGCTGCCAGGGCGATTGAGGCAATTCCAGGGCGTCGTCGTCCTTGAAGTCCGGTCGCCGACGGGCATCGTCGAGAGTGACGGCACGGCGCGGCGCGGCCGGTGGCGTCTCGTCGCTCCAAAAGGCGCTGAGGTTGTGGTAGGCATTGCGTTGCGGGCCATCGGGTCCGATCAGCGTCTTGAAGACGACGTCGCCTGGCTTGCCACCTGCCAATTGGCGGATGAGGACGCCATCTCCTGGTGGATCTTCGGATGGGTCGCCCGCGGGGCGAGAAAAGAGGCAATGACCGGCTAAGAGCGTCCCGCCGGCCCGGTCGTCGAGTGCGAACACCGCTCCGGACTCGAGCAGTACCGAGCAGTGTTCCAAGCGAGCCGACGAATCCTCGGCTCCGCCCGTGGCGTGCAGGAAGACGACCGCGGCCGATGGTCCAAAGGCACACTGCTCGCACCGAAGCCGCGTTTTGGCGGCCAGGTGAAATGCCTGTGGGCCGCGTACGAACAGGCTCTCACGAACCGCCACGGTCGCCGCATCGCCATCGCGCCGGCCCTCGACGACCAAAGCTCCTCCGCCCCGACCGAACGCCGGGCCATCGGGCAGGACGAAGGTACAGCGGTCGATCTCGACTCGTTCTGGCTCACGGGCCACAATGGCGGCGATCGCCCACTCCGGATTAGCTGTCGTTATCTCAAACCGGACGCCCTTCACGATCAGTATGCCGGGATCGCCGTCGCGCCCTACGGTCAGTGCGGCACGATCGTCGTCGGCCGAGGCATTCCAACGGATAACGGCTGGGCTATTGATGGGGTCGGCCGCTTCGATTTCCAGCCGTTTGCCGACGAATGTCAGCCCGGCCGGATCGTCGCTTCGGCGGTCCAACACATAGGGCTCGGTGCCTGTCAGCTTGACTCGCAAGACGGCGTCGCCCCGATGCAACAAGGTGCGCAGCTCGTCAGCTGTCGCAGCCGTGTGGGTTGCATCTACGGTACGTGGCGCTGGCGCTGGTGCAACTGTGGGCGGTTCGGATTCGGGTTTTGTCGACTCCTCGCCCTTGCGTGCGCCGTCGTCTCGCGGACGCAGCAACGCGGCCCCCAGACTTGCCGGCGTGGCTGGGCGCATGGTCTCCATCACCGCGACGATGGTAGCAACGACCAGAGCCGCCGTTGACGCCGTCCATAACCAGAGCCGCGGTGGATTGGTCGGCAACGGCGAGTCGATAAACAGTACGCTTCGGCTCGTCGCGCCGTCCGGCTCAAGCTTTTGAGCCACGGCGACAAGGTGGTCGAGCAACTGCTCGGGCGTCTGATATCGCTGATTCGGGTCCTTGGCCATCATGCGACCGAGAATGGCCGCTAGCTCGTTCGGGATGACCGGGTTGAGCTGTCGAGGGTCGATCGGCTCGATGTGCTGGTGCGCATCGAGCTTCTTCGCGGCGGTTCCCTCCGGTACCGGCGGGTGGCCGGTGAGCGCGTGGTAAAAGGTGCAGCCCAACGAGTAGATGTCGCTTCGGACGTCCGCCTGGCGCGGCTCCAGCGCTTGTTCGGGCGAAATGTAATCGAATGTGCCGAGCGTCACGCCCGATTGGGTCATGCCGTCCGCCGGCCCGTCGAGATGACGAGCCAAGCCCATGTCCACAAGCTTGGCTCGCCCGGACGGTGTGACGATGATGTTTGACGGCTTGACATCGCGATGGACGACACCGCGCTCGGCCGCGTGGGCCAGCCCGGCGGTCACCTGCAGCATAATGTGGACGGCTTCGATCGGCGGAAGCGTCCCGCGACGGTCGATGATCGCACGCAGATTCTCGCCTTCGACGAACTCGAAGGCGATGAAGTTCAGTCCCTGGTCTTCGCCGCAGAAATAGACGCGAGCGATGTTCTCGTGATCCAGCTTGGCCGCAGCGCGGGCTTCGGATTGAAAGCGGGCGACATGCTCGGCGTCCTGGGCCGCCTCGGGCGGCAGGATCTTCAGAGCCACATCCCGGCACAGGCTGAGGTCGAGTGCCTTGATGACCGCTGCCATGCCGCCAACGCCGATCGGTTCGATCAACTCAAAATGACCGAGTCGTCGGCCGCGGAGGTCGACCCGTGCTGCCGAGTTTGTGGGAGAGGGGTGTGGCTTGTTGGCCGAGATGATCGTCGGTGAATCGTCGGTATTGGAGGCGAGCGCGGCCAGGCGAAGCCGTTCCGAGTCCGTCCGCGGCGCGAACAGCGGCAACGGCTTCGGTACGACCGAGGAGCCGCGGCGCGGAGGATCAGCGGCGAGCGGGTCAGCCATCAACGAGTCCTAGCCGCGAAGGCGGCTGGAGGAGCTGCGGCCGATCCAGCCGCGTGACGGGTCGCGAACTTCCTATTCTGCCCAGAGTATAACCAACCTGATGATGCGATGTCAAACATTCCGCCCATCGAACGCGTGTTGTCATGAACGGCTTTGCAAGAGTCTTCCTTGGGAAATAAGGACTTACGGCACGGACTGACGGAATGGTTGGGGAAGATCCTGGCACCACGCTGTTGATGGATTGGCACAACGCTAATTCCCACAAACTGTTATGATGGCTCATTCATAGCGCAGTGCTCGGCGATGCAAAGCGGTTCGTGACCATCAATCTCGGAATCCGTCTTCAATTCCGTAGGCTCCGGAGGCGATGACAGTGGCGACACGCGTGTATCGCTTCGCCTTGGTGGCAAGTGTCCTGCTAATCGCAGATCAGCGGATGCCCGCCGACGACCCAATTCCAACGGACGCGAGCATCCGAAAACACCTTCTGCCGACCGACGCCGGTGAGGTAAATCAGTACTTGGTGTCTTTGGGCTCGCGCGCCTTTCCTGCTTACGAGCGAATTCTCAATGACCCCGCGTGCAAGCCGCACGAGATCGCGGCCATCTTTTCCATACTCAAGGATGTTCCTGCGGATCGATCTCGTTTCGTCGGGCGCGCCGTGCAGGGCCTTGCCGACGCCAGCGAGCTTGTGCGATGGCCGGCGGTTATGTTGCTCGGTGAGATTGGCAGCCGCAACGATGTGTCGCCGCTGGTCGCAGAGATGGTGAGCGACGACATAATGGTCGTAGGTGCTGCGGCAGAGGCGCTGGCAAAAATCGGAGGCCCGTCCGAACTACTGGCGATGGATGTATGGTTGGCAGCGTCGAGTAGTGCTAAGCGCGACCGCACCTATCGATCGGTCGTGCAAAAACACCGCGAGGCGCTGGCGCGCAAGCTAGAAAATGCCGCCAAAGCTGCGCCAAAGAAGTAGTGGATGGTCCAGTGATTGCGAAGCAACCGCGCACTTCTTGACCATACAGTCGCCCTATTACATTAGCCGCCGCAGGAACGCCACGCCCGCCGCTACGTCGCCCGCTTTGTCGTCGCCGCCGTCGCGCTCCACGGCCAGGTATCCGCGGTATTCCGCTGCAGCGAGGGTACCGCACAGTGCGAGCCAATCGATGTCGCCGTGGCCGAGCGGCACTTCGCGGGCCGACCGGCTTGCCCCGCCGGATCGCGCATCTTTGGCATGGGCGTGGACGATTTTGCCGACCAACGGGCCGAGTTGGGCCAGCGGCTCAAAGCCGTTCATCAGCAGGTTGGCCGGGTCGTAGTTGACGCCGAGGCCACCGGTGTCGAACGTCGCCAGGTACTTCGCCAGATCGTCGCCCGGCTCCAGACCCGTCTCAAGCGCCAGCACCGCTCCGATTCGGTCGCCGTGGTGGCCGAGGGCCGTCAGGGCTTCGGTCAGAAACGGTGCTCGCGGATCGTCCGCACCATCGGGAATGCGGCCGACTTCTGCTACGACAATGCCCGCCCCTAGCTCACGGCTCAAGGACATGACTTCCTTGATGCGGTCGATGCGGGGCTGCAAGTCGTCGGGAACGTCAAGGCCGTGCCGCAGCGGAGCGCGCAGGGCCGATAGCTCCAGTCCGTGCGAGCGCAATAGGTGCCGCAACTCGCGACGACCCGTGTCGCCGAGCCGCCGGGGTGCGAGATCGCCGACGGCATCGATCTGTACACCGGCGACGCCGAATTTCTCTGCGGCGGCGATGCCGCGCCGTACCGGCAGGCCAAGCGTTTCGAGGCATAGACCGATTTTCATGGCGCGTTCAACAAGGACAGGGCCAGCGGCATTTGCTCTTCGGCCGCGGCCACGGGCGCATCGCCGATGGTTGCGTACTCGGTGAAGGACCGGACAATGGAACGGAAGTCGCTGGCCCGGAGACTGACGGTCCCCCATTTCGGGCTACGCTGCCGCATGTGCTTACGGTAATCCTCGACGGCAACGGCTCGCAGCAAGTACGTTTTGTTGCGGCACTGCCACACGTCCGGTGTGTCGTCCGGTAGCGCATAGCCGGTGGCGATGCGGTAGATGAATACGAGCAGGCCGACGTAGTCCTCGCCAAAACGCCCAACCCAGCGGGCCAGGCCGTCGATGTCGTCGCGGGTACTCCACGACTCCCAGACATGCCGCGGCTTGCCCTTCGGCCCGCCGGGGAAGCGGCGGCCCTTCACATCGACGAGCAGCTTGGCCCCGCGCGGTCCATAGACGATGAAGTCCAGGCTCTTGACCGGCTCGTCGTCGAGCGTGGAACGGTGGGCCTCGTCCACGGCAATGTAGCCGTAGCGCCGCTCGCGCAGGTATGCTTCGAACGCCGACTCGTAGTGGTTTGAACGGTCCATGTCACGCCGGGGGTTCGAGCAGGCCTCGGACGGTCGCCGCCAACTCGGATTGCGGGATCGTGCGTTCCTCGCGGGTGGCGAGCACCTTGACCTTGCACTCGCCGCGGCCGAGTTCGTCCGGCCCGGCGATGACGGCGACGCGGAAACCCTTCTTCTCGGCGTACTGCAACTGCGGGCCGATCTTCTTCGCCTCGGGGTAGACCTCCGTCGCAATGCCGGCCAGCCGCAGCGACCGGGCCATCGCCTGGTACGCAGCCAGACCGTCGGCGGCGAACTGCACCACCAGCACCGCGGCCGGCGTTGCCGCCTTTGGCAAGAGCTTCAGCTCCTCCATCGCTGCGAGCAGCCGGTCGAGGCCGAGCGACGCGCCGACGCCCGGCAGCACCTGCTTCGTGTACAGGCTCGCCAGGTTGTCGTACCGCCCGCCGCTGCACACGGAGCCAATGCCGGGCAGGTCGGTCAGGAACGTCTCGTAGATCGTGCCAGTGTAGTAGTCGAGGCCGCGGCAGATCGATAGGTCGATTTGCAGCCGCTCGTCCGGGATGCCACAGGCGCGGGCGCAGGCGACCAGCTCGCGCAACCGGGCGACGCCCTCGGCAGCCTTCGCGTTTTTGCCGAAGTCACGCTCGACCATTGCCAGCACGGCGTCGGACGTGCCCTTCGTCTCGGCAAGCGCCACGACACGGCCGGCCGCATCGGCGGTCAGGCCGACGGACTCGGTGAGTTCGGCCAATACCTTCGCGCGGCCCTGCTTTGCCAGCTTGTCGAGCGCGGTCAGTACGGCCGCGGCCTTATCGGCAAGGCCGATTTCTTCGAGAAGGCCGTTGAGGACGAGCCGGTTGTTGACGCGCACGACGAAGCGTGAGAAGCCGAGTGCGACCATTAGGTCATCGATGACCAGCGCGGTTTCGATATCGGCGGCGTTCGAGAGCGTGCCGATGGTGTCGAAGTCGCACTGGGCGAACTCGCGGTAGCGGCCGGCTTGCGTGTTCTCGCCGCGCCACACGGGGGCAATGTGGTAGCGCTTGAATGGGAACGTCAGTTGGCCCGCGTGTTGAGCGACGAAGCGGGCAAGCGGCACCGTCAGGTCGAACCGCATCGCCACGTCGCGATCGCCATTGTCCTTGAAGCGGTAGAGCTGGCGCTGAATCTCAGTGTCGGCATCCATCTTACCGACGAGGATTTCGGCGTATTCCAGGGCCGGTGTGTCGATGGGCGCAAAGCCATAGGAGCGATAGACGCGGCGGGCGGCGTCCATCAGCCACTCGCGCGGGATCATCAGCTCCGGCGGGTAGTCACGGAAGCCTTTGAGGGTGCGGGGTTGGATCATGAGTAGTGGTCAGTGGTCGGTGGTCAGTGGTCAGCCGAACAGCCCCTCTGGCTGACCACTGACCACTGACCACTGACCACTTTATGACTTGTTGCCGCGATAACGTGCCGAGACGCGGGTCAGGAACCGCCGCTCCTCCTCGCTCAGAGACGGCAAGCCCTCGCGTTGGACCTTTTCCAGAAGTTCGTCCATGCGCCGTTCGTCGCTCTCACGCTGTTCGATCTCGCGGGCGGCCCGCTTTGCCGCCCGCTTTTGCAGCCATCGCTGGAAGACATTCGGCCGCTTGCGCTTTGGCGGAGTGACTGGTGCGCTCTCGCCTTCCAGGCTCGTGTAGCCCTGCGAAAAGTCATAGCCGAAGGGCGAATCTTCCCCCCCCGTCTCCAGTAGGATCAACTGCTGCTTGCAACTGACGTATACGAAATAAGCCAGGGCCAACGCCAGCACCGACTCGGCAGCAATCGAATAGACTCCCAGAATCAGCATCACGATGAATCCCGCGTACGAGGCCGTGGCCATCGCTTGACGGTAATCGCTCTTCATCCACAGGATGGCCTGCAACACCCGGCCGCCGTCGAGCGGGAATCCGGGCAGCATCGTCAGGATCAGTCCAAGCCAATTGACCCAGAAGAGCTGCACCGCCAACCCCTGCCAAAGCAACAATCCCGGTGCGGCAACCGTCGCGGCGGGTGCTGGGCGAGCGACGATCGACGGCGATACGGAAGTCACGTCCGGTCGATCGGATAGCTCGCGTGGTTTGGTCGTCGGCTCGAACTCGACCCCGCGATAGCCCTTAACCACGGTATCGTGCCGCCAGTCAATGGCCGTGGGGATGTACTGCGGTTCGATTGGGTTCAGCGAAGGCCGCAGACCCGCGAACGCAAGCGCCCCCGCCGCGAAAACACATAAGAGCACGTTTACGGCCGGCCCACCCAGGGCGCAGATGAGATGCGCTTTTGCCGTGTGGGGCAAGTCGCAGTAGGCCAGCCCGCCGAGCGGCCAAAGCAAAACTTCGCTCGCGTCGCCATCGACCGAGCGCGCGGCAAAGCAATGGCCGAACTCGTGCAGCAGGATCGAGCCGAACATGAGCGCCATGACAATGGCGGCGTCGGCCAAGGGAACGCCAAAATCCTTGGAGGTGACCCGCAGAATCAAGCCGAGCATGACGAGCGGGAGAATAACGTGAACGCGGACGTTGATGCCGAACATCCGCCCGATCGGGAACGACCAGCTCATCGGGTCTCGCATCACACCCACCCACGTGCCTGGGAATCCGTTTGCGGCAAGTCCGCTATCATCCTATCATGCGGGCGTCATCATCGCTAGCACCATCGTCCCTCGGGAGATCTTCGTGTCCCGCCAACTCGTCCATCGCGGCCGAAAAATCGAAGTCCACGTCGACACGACCGAGCTACCCGACGGCACGACGATCCGCCGCGACGTGATCCTGCATCCGGGAGCCGTCGTCATTCTCCCGCTGGTCGATGATACGCATGTCTGCCTCCTTCGGAATCACCGTTTCATCCTCGGCGAGACCCTCTGGGAACTGCCAGCCGGAACGCTCGAACCGGGTGAACATCCGGATTCTGCGGCCGTACGTGAATTGGCTGAGGAAACAGGCTATTCGGCCGAGCGATGGACGAAACTCGGGGAAGGTTTCTCTTCGCCCGGTTGTATCAGTGAACGAATGCATCTCTATATCGCTCGCGACTTAACGCCTGGTCCAATGCGACCCGAGAACGACGAAGACCTTCAGCCGCACGCGGTGCCGTGGGATCAAGCTCTGACCTGGGCAATCGACGGCACCATTTGCGATCTCAAAACCGTCGCGATGCTCTTGTGGTGGGAGCGCGTGCGCGAAAGGACGAACGCGGCGTCGAGTAATAGCCGTTAGACCTCCGAGGATCACACGATGGCGGCAGACGGACAACTCGATGTGCTAGCAGTCGGCGCGCACCCCGACGACCTGGAGATTACGTGCGGTGGCACTTTGGCGAAACTGGTCCGCCAGGGCTATCGTGTCGGCATTCTAGACTTAACTACGGGCGAGCCAACGCCTCGCGGTTCACTCGAGTCTCGCGCCCAAGAAGCGGAGATGGCGCGCCAGATCCTCGGTGTCCCCATCCGCATTAACCTCGGCTTGCCCAACCGCGTCCTCATGGATGTGCCGGAGAACCGCTTCCCTATTGCGACGGTCTTTCGGCGCCTGCGGCCATCGCTGGTGATCTGTATGGCCGGGCGCACACCTGCTGCCAGCCCCGATCACCACCAAGCACACCTACTGGTCGAGGCCTCGCGGTTCTATTCGCAGCTCACGAAGTGGGATGAGCGATTTGACGGCACAGCCCCGTATCGCGTGCCACATTTGGTCTATAGCCTGTTCCCCTTCGACGCCGAACAGCGCCACTGGCACGGCACATTTACCGTCGATATCTCGGAGACTTTCGAGCGAAAACTCGCATCGGTGCAAGCCTATGAGTCTCAGTTCGATGCGGGTCGATTCGACAAAATCAAGCACTTCCTGACGGGTATCAACGTCTACTTCGGATCGCGCTGTGGCTTCGCATATGGCGAGTTGTTTGCCCTACCGACGCCCGTCGGCACGGACGACCTGTACAAGCTCGTTCACGGGGGAAAAGGGTCGCCCGCCCCGGTCCAATTGCCCGGAAAAGACCATTTGCCGATGGGCTGACGATTGCGTGGCTCATCCCGTGCCGAACTGGCGATCGCCCGCGTCGCCCAGACCCGGGACGATATAGCACTGAGGATTGAGACACGAATCAATGGCCGCCAGGTAAATGGGCACGTCAGGATGTGCGTCCTGAAGCAGCTTGACGCCCTCGGGAGCCGCGATCAGTCCCAGGAACGAGATTCGCTTCAGGCCCCACTTCTTGAGGACATCGACTGCCGCAACGGCCGAGCCTCCCGTCGCGAGCATGGGATCGAGTACGAAGGCCCGTTCGATCGTCGGCTCAAGTGGCAGCTTGTTGTAATAGGTGACGGGCTTGAGCGTCGCATGATCGCGATACAGGCCGAGGTGCCATACCTGGGCGGTTGGCAGCAAATCGAGAATCGGTTCGGCCATGCCGAGTCCAGCCCGTAATACCGGCAACAATCCGACTCGCTCACTGACTTGTTCGCCTGGATACGGTGCCAGCGGTGTCGGAACAGTTCGCGGGCCGCAGCAAAGATCAGCGGTCGCCTCGAAAAACAGGAGTTGAGATAACTCGCGCACCAACGACCGGAATGCCGCTGGCTCCGTCGCCGTGTGACGGAGCATCGTTTGTTTGTGTCGAACCAGTGGATGACGCGAAACATAGACGTTGGCTGACACAGTTTAGCTCCCGGGAGAGCCTGTCCGCTTCGCAGGCAGAAACCGTCGAGACCAAAATAGTTAGGTCGCGGATGCAGGCAAACTCGCCGGCATTGTAGAGACTTATAAAGAGGTGTGGGCACGGGGGGTTTGTTTGCAGGCCGGGACTCGCAACCGGCCTACAACCCCGTGCCCAGTGTGGGGTGTGAGGAGGATACTTGCTTTCGTGTATCCGGTCGGGACTCGCTACCGACCGAACACGCCAATCCCTTGACGCAAGGCGTGTGCCAATCGCTGACCTGATCGCGTCCGAAATCGCGAATGTGCTTGCAAGTGCCTGAAAGACAGGAGATAACGGAGCGCAACGATTGCATTCCGTTTCGCTTTTCATTGTTTCATTTTGGTGCGTCGCGCCTGCTGAAGCGTTTTGCTACACGCGACTGCGTGATTTTGCCCAGCGACGACATCGCAGCGATGGAATCGAGCAAAAGCGACAGGTGGCGGATACGCCCCGGCGAAAGCCGATGGATTGTCCGGTGACCGGTGACGGGATGGAGTGGCCTACTTTTTGTCGAGTTCAATGACGCCATCCCAATCGGGGGACGGCCCTTGTGGAAATCGGTGGAGAAACTCCTGCAGGAAGTCGGATGGACCGTCGTTGGTCAGGTATTTGAGCTTCGATGCGGCATCGGACCAACGCCGCTTCTCGAACAACGCGTCGTAAGCGCTCTCGTAGTCGAGTCGCTTCTGCTCCGGCAGCGAATCCAAACCGACTGTCGGCAACAACTCGTGGATTAGGACAGGTGTGGTCATGCCTGCCGGCTGTACCTTCGCCAAACGTCGCACCCTGGCGAAGCCGTCGGCTCGGTGCTCCGCGACGTATTTGCCGACTTCGTCATCCGTCAAAATCGAGACTCGGAATTGCTTGGTCATGCTCTCCAAACGAGCCGCAAGGTTCACCACGGGTCCGAAGACGCCAACCTTGAGTTGCTCCATCGTCCCAAGTCGACCTGCAATCGCGGGGCCGTGCGCGATGCCAATGCCGCAGGCGAAGTTTGCGAGCGGACTGGTCTTCTTCGACGAAGCCTGCATAAAGTGCTTGCGAATCTGAAGGGCCGCCCTCGCTGCCCGTTCAATCTGGTTCTCCAAGGCCACCGGCCAGCCCCAGAATCCCATCGCCGCGTCGCCCTGGAAATCGCCGATCACGCCGTCGTTGTCGATGATCGCTCCGGCCATGACGTTCAGGGCTTCGCTCACACATCCCCACAACCGAGCCAAATTGCTCGACCCGCCTTCGACGATTCGGCAGCTTCCTCGCAGGTCGCAGAAAAGTACGGTCACGTTCGTGACCCGCTCTTCCAACATATCTTCAACCGATTTGGCCGGATCGCGTTCGACGAGAAGCTGCGACACTTTGGGGGACAGAAACTTGAGCAACAGCGACTGCCGCTTCTGTAGGTCGTGTACCTGTCGCAATGCGCCGTAAATGTCGCCTGTCAGCCGGGCAAACCGCAGGTCGCTCTTGAGTTCGTTGTCGCGGTGGAGGCTATCGGCACTGCGTACGTCGCGCGGGAGCCGGCCGACGACATAGAGGCCCAACCCGTGGCAGGCGTCTTCCAGGAGCGGGGCACACAGCGCCCAGTCGGTACCGGGATCGTTGAGGCTAAACTTGCTATCGATGGCGCGCGAACTGTCCTGATTCCAGACGTGCAACGTACTCAAACGGCGTCGAATCGCGTCGAAGACCAATCGGCGGCTCGGTCGGATTTCCGTTGCATTGGATCCCCGTCGTGCCGAGGCGACGACGGCGACGCGCAAGTCGTCCTCGGTACTTTCCGGCATTAGCTTGACCAGAGCCGCTCCATCGGCATGGGGAATGCCCTTGAGCAGGGCATCGACGACCTGCATCTCGAACTGGCCATCGTCGGGTGACTGACGAATGATCTCGGGCAAGGCTGCCAGCGCTTCGATGCGTTGATCGGCATTATCGAACCGGACTTGCCGTAGTTCCTTCTGCCCAATCGATACCTCGATCGGCGCGGCCTCATCGATCAGCGTAAATGTTGTGTTGCCGATGCGAAATGACTCATGGGCGACAATGGTAAAGTCGTCGGAGGGAACCCCTTTGAAAAAGACGGGGTTTCCCGCCGCGGGCCGTTTCTGGACTGAGAGCTTGCCGTCGTGCCAGTGCAGGCTTGCGTGTTGACGCGAGATGAAGTTGTCCCACTCCGTCGCCCAACCATCGGGTGTTCCCGGGTGACGGCCGAGAAGCACGGGATGGTCGGGCAGCTTGCGCCGCCAGCCGAACTGCGCGTCATTCTCGTAGCGGGCTTCGAGGTCAGCCATGCGCCATGCGCTCCTCGCGGCGGAGAGTCCACACCAACCAACCCCACAATCCCCCCACTAGAACGGTCATTATACCCAAGGTGGCCCAACCGATGTAGCGCAACCTCACCTGGAGATCGCCGACCGTCTTGAGTGCGGCTTGCGGATCGTGCTCGATCAGGACGAGCCACTGTTCATCGGCACCGGCCGGTCGCGCTGGAGCGTATCCTGCTAGATGGATTTGCCCGCCACGGACAGGATCGGACCAGAGCGCATTCGACCCAGCCGATAGCGACCCGACCAGTTCCACTGGGTAGTATTCGATGGGGTTTTGCCCCATCGCCGGTTCGATTTTCTCGACATCGGCGTGTGTCAGGCAATGCCCGCGTCCGTTCACGACGACGGGAAATCCCCCGGCGACCTTGACGTCCTTCATCCAGTCACGGAGTTGGTCGAGCCAGCCCTGGACTTCGCGCCAGTCGATATGGCCGACCAACAATCCGACCGGTTTCCCATCGACTTTGCTCAGGGGCACGCTGATGTTGACGAGTTTCTTGCCGCGATTGATGCGCTCGCCCATATAGGGCTGCGAAATGTGCGGACGACTCACCGGTGGGAGGGCGACGTCGCGGCGAGAATGCTGATCGCCACGGCCATTGAACCAGTCCCGCCAACAATAGCGTTGTTCGAACAGAAGCGACCATTGCGTGTCGTCGTCGGGCAAGCCGCGGTCCTTGTCGTAGCGAGTCAGCATATAACCGTCCGCATCGACAACCGCCAAACCACGGAAGTAGAGACTACAGCGTGGTGTCTTGTACTTGCGCTCAATCCACGACCGTAGCGGCTGGAGATCCTGTAGCGTCAATGCTGGTGGCACCGGTAGCCGAAGTGCTGCGTTCTCTCGACGTCTCCGACTGATCTCGGCGACCATGCCTGGGAGTTCGGGTTCGGTCTCCGCACACGTAAAGTCTCGAAGCATGGCGATGCCGTCGCCGAGCTTCTCTTCCAGGATCTTCGCCGTGAGTCGCGCGGTCACCGTATTGCTCGAAAGCAGTTCATCTTGAAGAACGGTCTTAGCGTCACGCACGGCCGAACGAGCGACCATGGTGCCGGCCCCAGCCGTCATCAGCAACACACCAAGTGAGGCAATGGCCCCAAAGATCAGGAACGGCCGCTGACGCCGCAAGCGTCGGCGCGTTTCCAGAGCCGTCAGAATGGCACCCGCATCGCGGTAGCGCTGGGCAGGATCGAGCGTCAGGCACTTATCCACAATCTCAGCGAGCATTCGGTCCATTCCGGCGACCTTGCGATGGTCGGTCGGCGGTAGAACGGCCACGATGCCCTCCCGGTACGTCTTGAGCCGGTGGTGCAAACGCGGAAGCGATTTCAGCCGTTCGTTAAGATCCGAGTCCTTACGGGGCGGGCCACCGGTCAGCATGGCATAGAACAAAGCCCCAAGACCGTACACGTCCCAACGTGTGTCGGGAATCTGCGGTGAATCGTCGGCTTGTTCGGGAGCCATGTAGAAAAAGGTGCCGAGCGCCGGGACCGCATCGTCGGAGAGATGAGCCTGCCCAAAGTCGGCGATCAGCGGTTGGCTATGCTGGTTGAGCAGGATATTCGCCGGCTTCAGATCGCAGTGGCGAATTCCCTTGGCGTGGACGAAGGCCAGGGCTTCAGCGACCTGCCGGAAGTACGAATATGCCTCGCGCAGCGGCAGCGCCCCGGCCTTGAGCTTGGACGCAAGTGACCCTCCCTCCGCATAGGACATCACGAAATACGGGGGATCGGTGTCCGGCTCGACTTCCTTTAGCTGAACGATGCCAAACGTACTGTCGAGGGTCGCAAGGCTCTTGACTTCGTCCTGCAAGAACTGCCACTGCTGGCCCGTGCCGTGGGCGAAGAACTTGATAGCGACTTTGACGCCGAGTTGATCCTCGGCCAACCAAACGGCACCGTAGGTTCCCTCGCCGAGTTTTCGGATGATACGGTAGCCGGCCGCCACCGGATCGCCGCGAGTAACGCGACTCTCCACGACGATTTCGAGGCGCTGGACGGCGGTTAAGGATTCGAGGTCGTCGCGGTCGGTTGTGTGGTTTCCATCGTCGTGATGACGCAACGGTTCGGAACAGGTTGAGTCGGGCGCAGTGCTGGGCGAAGTCGGACGGACAGTCTGGTCGGAGGGAAAGGGCGTACGTGCGTCGGCCGGCTCCTTCGGGGCATCGAATGGAAGAGTCGGTTCGGACATTGCAAGCTCCCTGTCATCAGTCTAATCCGCAATTTGCAGTCTGTCAGTATTCTGTGCCGGCATCGGACATGCTGGCCGTCGTTGGCTTTGTCGATCCGTGAAACCCTTCGGGGTGGGACTGTCGAATCGCTCGAAATCCGTGGCCCGACAACGGAATTGTTCAAGTTCCTTGCGGCCCCCTTGCCGGCGCGGGTACGATGGCTGGCCGGGACGAGATGCTGCCCGCCGGCTGTCGCCGGCGGCCCGCCCCGCCGAACCAACGATTCGGAGAGGGTTTTCCATGTTACGCCGTTTCACTGCGACCGCTGCTGTGGCCGCGCTCCTCGTCGGAGCCGTCCTTGCCGCCGATAAGGAGATCAAGGGCAAGATTGTCAAGTACGATCCCGACACTCGGGACATCACCGTCAAGACTGCCGACGGTAAGGACGACGAGCAGAAGCTCGGGGCCGATGCCAAGGTCTTCGACGCCAAAGGGGCCGAGTCCAAAGAGGGCACCAAGGATAAGCGGATCAAGGCAGGCGCCGATGTCAAGTTGCTGATCCCGGACAAGGCTCGCACTGTGAAAGAGCTGCACTTCCTCGAAGCACCGAAGGCCGATCCGAAGGCGAAAACCGACTCGAAGGTAAAAGCCGATCCGAAGGCGAAGGCCGATCCGAAAGTGGACGCGAAAGCCAAATCCAGTCCGCCGAAAGCCGACGTGAAAGCCGAGCCTAAGGCAAAGCCAAAAGTCGAGAAGCCAGCGACCGCCGGATCTGCAAAGTTCGGAGCAGACGCGAAGGGTGATGTGGTCAAGCTTCTTAAGGTCGATGTCGAGAAGCGAACCGTATCGGTCGAGCGCGAGGCTGGAAAGAAGGCCGATTACACCGTGGCCGACGACGCCAAGTTCATTGGCCCGCGTGGTGGCAAGGCCGACATCAAAGACGACCGCTTTGAGGAAGGTGACTACGTGAAGATCGTCGTCGATGCGGCCGGCAAGAAGATCACTGAGGTCCATCTGGCCTTCCGCGTTGCCGAGAAGGACGAGAAGGACGCCAAGAAGTAAGCGTTGCGAGGATGAAGCCCACCGACGGCCCTCGGTGGGCTCTTGCTTTTTCACCACCCTGCGACCGAATGCACGGCGACCAGCGTGCCGCCGATGACGAGTACGTCCAGCACGAACGCGACGTAAAAGGCTCGGTTAGCGCGCGGTGGCAGATTGCGGTAGAATAGGGCGACTCGCACGAGTTGCACAAGTGAATAGATATGCGGTAGCGGCGGGCACGCTAAAAGGCCCAAAACGGCTGCCCGGATTGCATAACGAACCAGCGCTTCACCCTTCGTTTCGAGCGGAATGTCTTCGTCGGCTTCGCGCGGCGTTGGATCATGGGCATCAGCGTCTTCCACGGCTGGCGCGCTGAGATCGAGGACTGCCGCGGCCCGTCCCAATTCGTCCGCTCGAACCTGGACCTTGATATAGTTGATTGCACCGCTGAGCAGTGGATCCGTGGTGACCATGAACTCATCGGCGACAACTGCCTGGATGCCGGCGTCAAGCAACAAATTGCGCGCGAGCACCGCTTCGGCAGCGGTCGAGAAATGTGCGACTGTGCGCAAGTCGGCATCGGACATGCGGGCACGATAGCAGCAACTCGGGGTGCGGCAATGGCGGCGCGAATCGGCTGGCAGGCATGCTTGTGCGTCGCCGCGGCTGTCGCGACACAAGTGGCACTGACGGCGGTCTACGCGGTCGAAACCGATCTACTCGATTTGCGGCTGGCGACCGTCTGCACGTTCGGTCTGCTGACGAGCCTGGCGGCGGTATGGACCATCGGTCTTTGGGTGCGGTTGGCCGAGAGTCGAGGCCGTGCTAGCCAACTCGGCAGCCGAATTGCGCTATGGTCGATGATCGTCGCGACGTTCTTTCCGTGTTTCTCGGTCCTGACCTTGCCAGCCTGTTCGATGACCGCACAGGCAGGCCGCCGGGCACTGGAGTACAACCAGTTCCAGCAAATTGCGATGGCGATTCTCAACTACCACGACGCCTACAAGCAGTTGCCGCCGGCTGCCATTCGCTCGCCCGACGGCCGGCCACTGCTCAGTTGGCGCGTTGCAGTTCTGCCGTTCATCGACGAAGACGCCTTATATAAGCAATTCCGCCTCGACGAACCGTGGAACAGCGCGCACAACCTGGCGCTGCTCCCGCGAATGCCCGCACTCTACAGCTTGCCGTATGGTCACAGTACGCCATCAGATCGAACGTTCGTCCAGGTCGTCGTCGGCCCCGGCACTGCCTTTGAGTGTGATGGGCTGACGATCCCACGCGACTTTCCCGACGGCACCAGCGAGACCTTTCTGATCGTCGAGGCCTCCGAGGCCGTGCTCTGGACCCAGCCATCCGATGTGGCATTTGATCCGTCCGGTCCACTACCCCGTCTCGGTGCCGTGCTGCCGGGTAGTATCACCCGAGCTCGCCGGGGCAACCACGTTATCTGTGCCCTGGGCGACGGTTCGGCGCGGTCGTTCCAACTCGACCGGCCAGAGTCTATCCGGGCGCGGATCACGCGCAACGGCGGCGAGAAACCACCGGACGACTAACACGATCGGATGCAATCGCGGTGTCGTGAAGGCTCAGTTGGTCTTCGGCTGGAGCGGTTCGATGCGCAAATCGTCGAAGTAGGCCGAGCCCAGCCCCGTCAGTGCGGCCGTCACTTGTACCTGACCGCTCGATGGGACGCGACGAAACAGCGTGAATCGCTTCCAGCCGTTGGTCGCTGCCGTCAGGCGGACACCGAGCGGTTCGCCGCCGATCGAATCGAACAACAGCACGCCATCCGCCGATGCCGTCACGGGCTTCGCGAGCTTCACCCAACCGCTAATTCGCACGAGACTCCCCGGCGGCAGGTTCACCGGAGGGCTAACCGCACCGACGAATGTCGGCTCCAACGCGAGAGGTGCTGGGGTGTTCGCCCCTGGCGGAACCTTTGGTCGCACCTGGAGCATCAGGCACTGCCGGCCCTCGTGCGGCTCCACATTCGTCAGACGAGCCTCACCATCGACATCGTCGGGCAATGACTGGGCCGGTTGCCAACCGGGGGGTAAGCCATCCTTCTCGAAATCTCCCGTTGGCAGTGCGTTGCCGCCCGGCGTGCAAGCGGACAAATCGGCCCGAAACTTCCAGTGCTTCGCGAGTGTATAAAAGCTCACCGCGTACGGGCTGGCCGTCGGCGGAGCGTCCGGCCCTAGCGACTTGGCTGCCGCTTCCCAATGCGCCCGCATCAGGATGCGTGCCGGTCGCAGCGCCCGCTGTGCATCGTGATATGCCTTGCCGAAGTCGTTCGAGTCCCACGCGGCCTTCGCCTCGTCGAGCGAACTTCGAGCCTTCTTCAGGAGCGAATCGGCATCCGGTACAGTTGGAGCTTTGTCGACCTTCGCCAACTCAGTCAGCTCGGCCTGGACCTTTTCGACCTTGTCCAACTCGACACGTGCCAGGTCGTAGCTCCACTGCGCGGCCATCTTGGCCATCCGCCGACTCTGGTCCTGCCAGCGAACGAGCAGCCCGTTTGGTGAGTTGTCCGATGTGAAGACAATCGCTGCCGATTGATCGAACTCGCGCAGCGTCACCTCCGTGCCACCGACGATGCGCCGAGTCGGTAACGAAGTCACGTCGGCCGGCGACACATGCCAGGCTTGTGTCCCGACAGGGACCTGTGGCACGCGAATCGTCAGTTGCCGCGCCGCCGCCTGGCCAGGTACGAATTGCGCACCCGCTCCGAGCCAAAGCGGCAAGACGAGCATGCCTCGCTCGCAGCGAAGAATCGCTGCCTTGACGTCCGGGATCGACGTATCGATCCAGATCGGTGCATCGAACGCGCTCAGCAGGAGCGGTTCCAACATTGTTAGCTCCTGGTTCAGGAGCGCCAGGGCGAGCAATCGGTCCCGGCCCTGGTGACTGTCGGCCAGGAAGCGGTCGGACCAGAAGCCAAGGCCCTTGCACCCGGCTGAAAGAGCCAAATAGGTCATGAGTCGAATCTGTTCGGCTTGCGGCCCGACTGGCTCCTCGAATGGCCCTTGGCCGCCATCGTAAGCGACACGTAGGAACCAGTCCTGCATGTGCGTCTGAACCCACGTCCAGAAAAAAGTTCCGGGCCGGGCGAGCAATCGCCGTTGCGTCAGCCAGTCGCGGTACTGCGGAAGTTCCAGGCTGGTCATGAGCGGAAATCGATGGGCTGCGAGCAGATCGACGTGCCGACTGACGTTGAACATGCCATCCCAAGCGTCGGCGGCGACGGGGCGTTGTGGGTCGGCATCGTGGACCGCGCGCGAAGCCCGAGCGGTGAGCTCGTAGTCCTTCGCTCGACGGTCACCGCCGAGGTACCAGAACAGAACGGCATCGTCGGCGGCGAATCGGGTGGTTTCGCGAGCCAACGCCTCCGGGTCCGGTCGATCGGCTGAGAGAGTCGGCACCAGCCAGAATCCCTGTTTGATGGCCTCGTCGTAGATCGCGGGGTCGAGCCGATCGCTGACGAAGAGCGTATTCAGCCCGGCGTCGCGCAGCGCTTTGAGCGGTGTGTCGCTGTGGCGGATGCCACGGAAGATCAAGCCACGGCCATTGACGCGCAATTGCTCGCGGGTGAACTCAACGGTCGCGGATCGCTTGGTCGTTTCGACGCGCGGCGACGGTGCGGGGGTCACCACCTTCGACAAGGTCGTCGGCTGGGCCTGGACGGTCGTCCTTTTCTCTTCGGCGATGGGGCCAATCTCCGCATCGTCCGTCCACACCTGAGTCAGCCCCGGCCCCGCGTACAGGTTGAGAATGAGCCGATCCACGTAGGCGTCGGCGACGTTAACGTCTGTTTGAAGCTGAGCGCGGAGCCGCTGCTGCTCGTCTTTCAGCAGCTTGACGGGACGACGAACCTCAAGCGCTTGCCAATGGCCGCCGCCCATCGAGTACGACTCGCCCCGCAAAGTTGTCGTGAGGGGCTCGTTGAGATTGGCGGGATTGCGCATCCGTGGCAACACGACGCGGACGAGCAGTTGCACATTGGACCGGTTCGAGCGGACCCAAAGACGAACGCGCAGATCGTCGCTGACGGGGGCATTCGGCACGGGCAACGTGTAATGGACGAACGGATTGAGCTCCTTGCCCGCGGCGTCGGCTTGAATCTGGATCAACTCCGACGTCGCATCGCCGTGTTTGAATTTGTCGGTGAGGATGTGCGATTCTTCCTGGAACGCCACATTGGCCGGGCCTCGGACCCAAAGCGGATCGCGGCCCTCGAAGCCTTCGCGATGGATGGCTGTCGGCTGACCGAAGGCTAGCCCGACGACGGCGGCGAGCATGGCCAACCCGACCAGACCGAGATGCACGTGTCGTCCCATCCGCAGAACCCTCCGTGGTCCGGCGGGGGTGATAGCATAAGGAAGACACGCCGACAAGGCGGACCTGACCCGGACCGAACTGCCGAGGCTACCCGATGCCCTCCGATCTCTTCGCCGACCTCGACCGCGCCCTCGCTAATGACGGGCCAGACGCCGCCGTCGATCGGCTCATCGCGTCCTTGCGTGAATCCCGCGATTACCCTGCTCTTTTCTATGCCTTGCTCCTGCGAAGCCGGCGGGCACTCGGTGTATCGCCGATCCCTTCGCGGCCGGCCAGCGAAATCCCTGACGAGAAGCTCGACGCCTACGAACGTGCGATCCGCGACGCCGGCCGCGAGGTGGGGTCGCGTTTCCTGGCAGCCGGGGATATCCCGGCCGCATGGAATTACTTCCGCCTGATCGGCGACACGACGCCTGTGCGCGAGGCGATCGACACGTTCGTCCCGGGCGAGGATTCTGAGAAGGTCTATCCGGTCATCGAGATTGCATTCCACCACGGTGTTCACCCGGTCAAAGGGCTGGACCTTGTGTTGGATCGACAGGGCATCTGTAGCGCGATTACCCTGCTGGGCAACATGGCGGACTCGTTGTCGGAGTCGGCGAAAGTCGCGTGTGTCGGGCGACTGGTTCGGTCGCTGCACGCGCAACTGCTCGAACGCCTGCGGGCCGATGTCGAAGGTCAAGAAGGGTCGGCCCCGGCGACGCTACGTGAGCTACTCGCCGGCCGGAATTGGCTCTTTGGCGAACACACCTACCACGTAGACATCTCGCACCTGAGCGCCGTCGTGCAAATGAGCTTGAACCTCGCGCCCGGCGACGAACTGACCATGGCCCGCGAGCTATGCGCCTACGGTGAGCGACTCGCACCGGGTATGCAACCGACGAACGATGAACCGTTCGCACAGTTCTATCGGGACTGCGGCATCTACCTGCGGACTGTGGCTGGGGAAGAGGTCGATGCCGGGCTGGGCCATTTCCGTGCGAAGGCGCTCCAAGCCGACGAGTCGTTCCCGGCCGAAGTGTACGTCAACCTGTTGCTCAAGGTTGGCCGTGAGGCGGAAGCACTGGCGGCGGCGCGGGAGTTCCTGGCCGAGCACGATGAACGCGGTTTGTCATGCCCCGGCGTACTTGAGTTGAGCCGCCGCCACGGCGACTTCGCTGGCTTCGCCGCTGCGGCCAAACAACGCGGCGACGCCGTCCACTACCTGGCCGGATTACTCTCGCGTTCGTCGGAACTGGAATCGTAAGCGAAGGCCATTTGAGCATGTAACCGACGCTTACGATTCGGGCTCGGACGGGCATCATCCGCCGGCCGCACACAGCGCCCGCACGGTGGCCGCGTTCTCGCCGACCTGATCGCCGAGCTGCTGGTACATGCCGACGATCAGGGCGTCCGTCGGCTTGATGTTCGCGATGGCCGTGCGGAAGCACTCGCGGACCTCGGCCGGGCTGTTCACGCGGCGGCCGGCGGCCAGCACCTTGTACACCAGGCACGGCTTCTTCACCGCCTTGATGACGCGGAACATCCGCGGCGGGTCGGACGGCAGGTAGATTTCGCCGAGCGGAAGGTCTTTGCCGAGGATCGCCTCCGTCTCCGCCCGCGGGCGGGTCAGGTAATACAGGGCGCACATGTAGTAATCGACGTCCCACCCCTTCTCCTCGGCCAGTTCGATGACGGCTGGGTTGTGGGCCGACAGGCCGACCAGGACGCCGCGGTCGCGGATTCGCTTCAACAGGTCGGTCAGCGTCGTCAGTTGATTGGCCCGGTGCAGCCGCTCGGCCAGCGCCCCGTGCGGGGCGATGCCGATCGGCTTCCGCTTGGCCGCGTCGTCGATGCGTTCGGGATTCTTGTCCCAGTCCGGCTTGCCGAGGCAGAGCCAGTGCATGGTGCCGCCGGCCGCGCGGTAGCGGTCGAGGTCTTGCAGCGTCCGCTCGGCGTAGCTGTTCTGCCAGGTGTTGATGCCGGCCCGCTCGCAGCGGCTCAGCAGCTCCAGCACCCGCTCGGGCGTGTGCCAGTCGGTCTGGTGCTGGCTGAGCAGGCGGTTGAAGTGCGAGTAGCCATAGACCGGGTTGCCGCCGACGATGAGCCGGCTGACGGCGTGCGGCCCGAGCTTGACGGTCGGCAGCGGCGGGTCGGCGGGGTTGGCAGCGGCGGTCGCGGCGAGGCCGGCAGCGGCGAGGCCGGCGGTTTGTTGGAGAAAGGCGCGTCGGTTGGCCGGCATGGTCAGGGCCTCCGGGTGCGGGCGGGTGCGATTGTAGCCCGCGGCCGGCCGACGTGCCAGCGGCGACATGCTGTCGCGTACCTTCTGGCGATAAGCGGCCGCCGGGTGGGCGATCCCGGCGGCCGAGCGAGAACCCCTTGTCGTCACGATTGGTTTAGTTTGAGGAGGAATAAGCTCCTCCGGTTTACGCTCAGTTCGTGGGTGGCCAATGGGTCTGGGTCGAAATCGACGGTACCCATTATGCTGCCAGTCAAGTGAACGACGCCGGTCGAGCTGACGGCGACGCCCCAACCGAAGTCGTCGCTGGTCCCGCCAATCGTCTCGGCCCACTGGAAGGTGCCGGCGGAATTCACTTTCACCACGAACACGTCGCTCGCGCCGGAGGATGTGCGGGAATGCGTCCCGATGCCGGGGTCGAAGTCGACTGTGCTACTGAACGATCCGGTGGCATAGATGCTGCCAGCGGAGTCCACGGCCAAGCCGTATACCATCGTCGAGCCGGAGGATACTAGCTCCAGTGCTTTCGCCCAGACGAGTGCCCCTTTGTTGCTTAGCTTGGTGATGAACGCACCGCCACCACTCGGTAGCGTGGTCGTTCCTCTTCCCGGGTTGAAGTCCACGGAGTAGCCGTAATAGCCGCTGACGATCACGTTGCCGGCCCCGTCGAGGGCGACGCTTTGGGCGTGCGAATAGCCGCCCGTTGATCCGCTCCCCAGGCCGTAAAACGTGGTGGCCCAACCGTAGTTCCCCGCCGATGTCAGCTTGAGAACAAACGCATCGCTCCAGTACCCGGAAGCGAACAACTGAGTGCCGTTGCCGGGGTCGAAGTCGATGGCCCCCTGAAACGACCCGACCGCGTACACGTTCCCGGCGGCATCCACCGCCATGTCGCCACTAGAGTTTTGCCACCGCGTGGCGAACGACCGCGTCCAGACGAGCGTTCCGGCCGGGCTGAACTTGAAGATGTCATGCCCATTGTTGGGGCTCACGGTCGTCGTGGCGGCCGGGTCGGTACGCACGCCGAGGGCGTAGACGTTGCCGGCCGCGTCCACCCCGATTCCGAGGCCCGTGTCATTCATTCCGGCCCCAAAACTCTTCGCCCAGGCCACGCCTCCACTCGCATCAAGTTTCATGACGAACCCATCCTGGTTCGCGGCAGAGGTGAGAGTGAACGGACCAAAGTCGCCGGACTCCTTGAACTGACCGGTAACGTAGGCGTTGCCACTCGCGTCGATTGCGAGTTTCCTGCCACAATCGGTAGTCCCTCCCCCGGCTGCATCTCCACCCATCCGACGGACCCAAACGAGCGTGTCGTTCGGGGCGTACTTGGCGACAAACGCATCGGTCGACCCGCGAGCAGTCAAGGTGTCGGCGGCGTCCGTCGGATCGGTGGGCTCGAAGTCGATGGTGCCGATAAAGCTCCCTGTCAGGTAAGTATTCCCGGCCGCGTCCACGGCGACGTCATTGGCGTTGCTGCCATCGATCGTGCTGGCGCCACCGGTGGTGAATGCGGACAGGAAGCCGGCCGCCGGGACCGCGCGATCCTCGAGGAGTTGGACTCTGAGACGGGGTCGCGGCTTTCGGACGGTTTGTTGGACGGGATTCGTTCGAAGTGACTGGAGCCAGTTTCGCAGAGCCATCGGACCATCCTCCGCAAGGGGGTGAGAGGTTCATTCGACACCCACAGTGCGATATTTCGCCGTGGAACGGCTCACGGGCTGGATGGGATTTCACGGGAAAGGTCAGCCGCGTCCGTCCACTGTCTTCTCGTCGACTGATCCGCGGCGAACGAGAAGGCAGGAGCCCGGCAGCCACAGCAGGTCAGCGGAGAGGCTTCACCGGTACGCCCAGCAGTTCAGCCGCTTCCGTGCGGAAGCGGGCGATCTCGTCGTCGACTTTGACGACGAGGGCTATCCACCGCTCGGCGAGGTCGAACAGCTCGCGGGCCTTGGCTCGGTCGCCGAGTTGCCAGTGCGCCATGGCCAGGACGAACCAGTCGTGACCGTCGCCGCCGTTGCTCAGTTGCATCGACTTTTCGAGTGCCGCCCGGGCCCCCTGCCAGTTCCCCGCCCGGTACTGGGCCACGCCGAGCGTGTTCCAGGCACTGCCGGCGAACGCCATCCGGACGATCGCGCGTGACGCCAGCCGAACGGCCTCGTCCGGATCGCGCCGATCGACTTGTGGGCAGGTAGCGACAATCCAAGCAAGGCCGTTCAGGGCGGTGGCGTCATCGGGAGCCATCCGGAGTGTCAGCCGGTACGCCGATATAGCATCGTCCCACGCGCCGATAGCAGCCGCCTTCTTCGCGAACTCAAGGTGAATTGCTGGCCTGATCGTCCAGGTGTCGAACAGGCACGCGCGGCGATACTCGGCGCGAATCCGGGCCAGTTCCTTGGCCGCTGGATCGGTCGGTGGGCGTGTGCCCACATCCTTCGCCGGCACTTTTGCGGCCGCGATTCGAGCTTCGAATTCTCTGACCCACGCCTCCGACGGGTAAAACCAGTTTTGGCCTTTGGAGCCCCTCTCGTGCCCACGACGGTAGGCATCGAGGGCACGTTCTGGCTGTCCCATCTCTTCCAGTACATAGCCGAGCAAGCACAGTGTATGGGCGTTCTCCATAAGCCGGTTCGCCTGGTCGAGCGCCTCGGCCGCTTCCTGCCAAGCTGACATGCGGGCGAGAGTCTTTGCGAGGTCCGCGTAGTAGTCTCCGCGGCGTGGATTGAGCGAGATTGCTTTGCGGAATGCCGTGACCGCTTCGTCGAATTTGCCCTTCTTCGATAACGTCCGGCCGATTCCGGCATGGGCTTCGGCGTACTTGGGATCGACCCGCAGTACTTGCTCATACATGCCGAGCGCATCGTCCAGGTTTCCGATCATGCTCAGCGTGTTCGCAAGCGATCGCATGGTGTAAGCATTATCGGGCTGCACCGCCAATGCAGCGCGGTAATACGGAAGCGATTCTCGCATGGACGCTTGATCGCCCCGGCCCATAAGGTTCACGGCAAGCGTGACGTTGAGCCCGAAATCTCCAGGCCGGCGCCGCTGGGCCTCAACCAGCAAGGATATCCATAACTTCGGATCGCTGGCCGTTGCTAAGTATTTGAGCGAGGACGGGTGCAATCGCTCGTTCGATGCCGTCGTGGCCATCTCGCGCATGGCAGCCTGATCTCTCCGCGCCCAGGCGTCACGCAGGCGATTACGCCACGGATCGGGGTCGGCGCACTGTGCTGCGGCTAATATGCGCCGCCAATCGCGTTCGCCCTTGCCACCCGGCATGCGGCGATTGCGTGCCCAGTCGTCCAGGGCTGCGACTAACTCGGCCCGTGCTTCGCCCTGCGGCAACCGGCGCGCGACTTCCTCCGGTTCCAAGGCATCGACGTCAATGTCGAATTCTCGAAAGGCGGCCGTATATAACTTGTCGCCGAGGAATATCTCCAGAGGTCCGTCATTCGTCGAAGTCCGCGTCGACAACTGCTGTTTGAGCCGAATGTCCTCGACCCGAAGAACCTTGGCCAGGTCGTCGAGCCGGCGCTCGACCGTCTTTCGCAACGTCTCATTTCCACCGGCTCCGTCGAGAAGTCCGGCGGCACGCTTCGTGGCCTCCTGGGCTTCGCGCCACCGCGCGGCTTGCTCCGCGCGGTCAGCGTCGGCCAGCGCCTCGTGTGCCGCCAGGACAGCCGCGGCCTGCCGCACATCGCGGTTGTGAGCAATGTACCCGAAACCGCCGCCAATAGCCGACAAGGCGACCGCGACGGCCAAGCCGCTGAATACACCGACCCGGTGTCGACGCGTGAATTTCTGTAGGCGGTACGCAGCCGACGGCGGCCGGGCGCCCACCGGCTCGTCCGCTAAATACCGCTCGACGTCCGCTGCGAACGCCCCGGCTGACTCGTACCGCCGGCTACGGTCCTTCTCGAGCGCCTTCATCACGATCCAGTCGAGATCGCCGCGGAGAACTCGGCTGAACTGCCGGTCATCCAGGCCGCGCTTGCCAGCTGCGGTCGAACGAGCTTCCGCGTCCAGCGTGCTGACCCGAGCGCTCGGCCGCGGCGGCTCGTCCTCGCGGATCATCCGCCGCATCTCGTCGAACCCGGCCGCCCGCAACGCGTCGGCGTCGAACGGCGTCGTCCCGGTCAGCAGTTCGTAAAGCAAGACGCCGAGCGAGTACACGTCGGAGCGGGTGTCGATGTCGAGGCCGCTCAACTCCGCCTGCTCCGGGGCCATATACATGGGCGTGCCGACCATCTGGGTCAACCGGGTGTACACGGCCTTGTCAGTCAGTTGTTGGTCGATTGCCTTGGCGACGCCGAAGTCGATGACTTTCGGCACCGGCTCGCCGTCGTGCAGCGTCACCAGGACGTTTGACGGCTTCAGGTCACGGTGGATGACACCCTTCTGGTGCGCGTGCTCGACCGCCCGGCAGACCTGGGCGAATAGTCGTAGGCGGCGGTCGGCCGGGAGCTTCGCCTGGTCGCAGTAATCGGTGATCGGCAGGCCGCGGACCAATTCCATCACGAAGTAAGGTCTTCCACTCGGCGAGCGGGGCGAGTCATCGCCCCGGTTGGATCGGGGCGAGTCATCGCTCGGGTCAAACCGGGGGGTTGACACCCCCAACTCGCCCGTGCTGCCGCCATCGAAGATCTTCGCGATGTTCGGGTGGTCCATCAGGGCGAGGGCCTGCCGCTCCGCCTCGAACCGGGCGATCACCTCCGCGGTGTCCATACCCGGCTTGATGACCTTGAGCGCGACCTGTCGCCGAACTGGTTTGGTCTGCTCAGCCACGTATACCACGCCCATGCCGCCTTCGCCGACTCGTTCGAGTAGTCGGTACGGGCCGATCATGTCTCCCGGCTCCGCGGTGTCGCCTGGGGTAGCGGCCGGGTGTTCCAGGAAGCTGCCGGCTCGAAAGTGTGCCTCGACCAGAGCTTCGACACGGCGGCGGAGCGCGTCGTCGCAGCCGCAGGCGCGGGCGATGTGCGCGGCCCGGTCGGCGGCATCGGCGATCTCGACGGCCTCGCAGAAGACGGTGTCCAGGGTAGGTATGGCGCTCGACACGGCGGTCTCCCGACTCGGATCGGCGGGCGGTCACGAGACAGTGCGATTTTCGGCGGCGAAACGGCTCACAAGAAAGATTAACCACAGAGAAGACAAGGACAGCGAGAACGATGGGTTGTTGTTCTCGGTCTTCTCTGTGCCTTTGTGGTTAGTTTTTCTTGAGTGCGTCGTAAAGCCACGCCCGGGCCACGGCCCAGCGGCGCTTCGCCGTCGCCAGGGAGATGGCCTGGCACGCCGCCGCCTCTTCCAGCGTCAGGCCGGCAAAGTACCGCAGCTTCACCAGTTCGGCTTTGGCCGGGTCGTCCTTCGCCAGCTCGTCGAGAGCATCGTTGAGCGCGAGCAGGTCGTCGTCCGGGGCCGGTGCCGCGGTCATGGCGTCGAGGTCGAGCCGGTGACGGCCGCCGCCGTGCTTCTCGCGCCGCTTGCGGCGGGCGGCTTCGATTAGGATGCGGCGCATCGCCTCGGCGGCCGCGCCGAAGAAGTGGGCACGGCCGTTCCAGTGCGGGGAACCGGGGGCGTCACCGCCCCTGCTCGCCACGACGCGCAGGTACGCCTCGTGGACCAGGGCGGTCGCTTGTAGCGTCTGGCCGGGGTTCTCGGCCGCGAGCCGGGCGGCGGCGAGCTTGCGCAACTCTTCATAGACGAGCGGCAGCAATTCGTCTGGGGCCTTTGGGTCGCCGGCCGCGGCGGCATCGAGCAGTTGGGTGAGGGCGGTCATGCCAGTACAGTAAGCGCCGACCCCGGTAATGGCGAGCGGGGTCGGTCACGACCCCGGTAATGCGAGACCCCGGTTCTTCACGCATCGAAGAACCGAGGTCGTGACCGACCCCGCTCGCCCAACGAAAAAGGCGCGCCGTATTCGGCGCGCCCCTCTATGGAATCGGCCCGGTCAGGGGCCGGTTGGGGGGAGCAGTCCCGGAGCGGTGTCGTCGTCCGGGAGATCGCTGGTGTCGGAACCTGGGATGCGGTAACTCTCACCCAACCAGCGGCCGAGGTCAATCCTCCGGCAGCGGTCGCTACAGAACGGCAAGTGCGGCAGACTCGCCACGCTCGACGCTCGCATCGACACCTCGCAGATCGGGCAGCGTGTTACGATCATCGGTCGCCCTGGCCGCCTCCCTTGCACGTTTTCCCACAATCTCGCGGCTCCCCGCGTCCAACTCAGTCGACCTTGCCGGTCGTACCGGCCTTGGCTTTTGCAGCCTTTGTGCCACCCGCCTTCGCCGGCGCCGATTCGGCTTTGGCCGGGCACGCCGGCTTTTCGCAACCGCCCTCAGCACACGGTGCGGGCTTCGCGGCCGACTCGTCGGCCTTCGCGCCGGCCTTGTACGACTCGCTGCGGTAGTCGGTCTCGTAGAACCCCGAGCCTTTGAAGATAATCGATGCCCCGGTGCCGAAGAGCCGGCGGAGCTTCTTCTTCTTGCACACCGGACACTTCGTCAGCGGCTCGTCCGAAAAGGACTGCATCTCATCGAAAGTGTGGTCGCAGGCATCGCAGGCGTATTCGTATGTGGGCATAGCTCACTCCGTTCGCAGTGGTCAGTAGTCAGTGGTCAGTGGTCAGCCGGACCAAAGACAACGACGACCGACCGGGTTTTGTTCTGACTGACCCCTCATTACTGACCACTGACCACTACCGACGCCGGGCGCAACACCCGGTCGTGAATCTGGAACCCCTGGGCCAGCACTTGCACGACAGTGCCGGGCGGATGGTCGCTGGCCGGAATCTGGGCGACCGCTTCGTGCAGATTCGGATCGAACGGCTGGCTGAGCGCAGCAATGGGCACGATTCCGTGCCGGCCGAATGCCTGAAACAGCTGGGCGATGGTCGCGGACACGCCCTGCGCGAGCGGCCCCTCATCGCCGGCGGCCTTGGCGGCGGCGACAGCTCGTTCCAGGTTATCGAATGCCGGCAAGAGGTCGCGCGCCAGGGCCGCGGCTGCGTACTTGCGTTCCGCATCGCGGTCGCGGGCGGCCCGTTTCTGGTAGTTCTCGAACTCCGCCCGCGTCGACTTCAGCAGCGCAACTACATCGTCGTACTGCGACTTCGGCACGGTCGCCTCGACCAGTTCGGGCTTAGGTTGTTCGGTGGTCGTCTCGTCGCTCATATCGACTCCCGGTTCACGACACTTCGCAGAATCGTTCCCTCTTCTGTGAAGCGTCGCGAAACGAAATGCCTCTTACGCGCTCGCCCCAGTATCAGAGTCGCCCGCCGCGAAAAAGTCGCGGACTTTGTCGAAAAAACCCTTCCGCGTCGGCGAGACGTGCTTCTGATCCAGCTCGGCCAACTCGCGGAGCAGTTCCTCCTGCCGCTTCGTCAGCGACTTCGGCGTCTCGACGACGACGACCACGGCCAGGTCGCCGCGGCGGCCGCTACGGACGTTGGGCATGCCCTGCCCGCCGATCCGCATTACCTCGCCCGATTGGACACCTTTGGGCAACTCGTATTCCTTTTTGCCGTCGAGCGTCGGTACATCAACGGTCGCTCCGAGGGCGGCCTGGCTGAACGTCACCGGGACCCGGCAGATCAGGTGGTCGCCGTCGCGTTGGAACAGTTGGTGGTCGCGGACCCGCACCGAGACATACAGGTCGCCGCGCGGTGCGCCGGGGTCGCCGGCCTCGCCCTCGCCAGCGAGCTGGATACGGTTGCCGTTGTCCACGCCCGGCGGAACGGACACATCAATGGTTCGCTTGATCCGCACCCGGCCATCGCCGCGGCACACCAGGCATGGATCGGTCACGATCGAGCCACGGCCGCCGCACCCGGGGCAGGTTCGCTGCACCGAGAAAAAACCCTGCCGCTGTACGATGACGCCGTGGCCGTCACACCGTTTGCACGGGCTGGGTTTGGTACCTCGCTTGGCTCCGGTGCCGCTGCATTCCGCGCAGTTCTCTTCCCGCGGCACAGTCATCGACTTCTTGACGCCGCGATACGCTTCGACCAAGTCCAGGTCGATGCGGGCCTGAACGTCCTGCCCCCGTTGAGGGCCGGCCCGTCCGCCACCGCCGAAGAAGTTGTTGATCAGGTCCGCGAACGGGCCGAAGCCATTGCGGAGATCGTCAAAGTTGGGGCCGGGCATGCCCTCCAACCCGGCGTGCCCGTAGCGGTCGTAACGCTCCCGCTTGTCCGGGTCGCGCAGCACATCGTAGGCGGCGGTCGCTTCCTTAAACTTTTCCTCGGCCTCCGGATCGCCGTGGTTGCGGTCGGGATGGTAGCGCATGGCCAGCTTGCGGTACGATTTGGTGATCTCCTCCCCGCTCGCGGTCTTCTCGACCTCAAGGACCTCGTAGTAGTCGCGTTTGACGGTGGCCATCATGACTATCCCGGAGAATTAGCCACAGATGAACACGGAAAAACACGGATAATACAATCCCATGTCTTATCCGTGTTTATCCGTGTTTATCCGTGGCTAATTGCCTTATCGGATTGCCCCGGCGATCTTGTTACCCTTCGGCTCGTCCTCGTCGATCTTGGTGATCATCACCTCGGTGGTGAGCATCAGCCCCGCGATCGACGCGGCGTTAGTCAGGGCCGACCGCGTTACCTTGGTCGGGTCTACCACGCCGGCCTTGAACAAGTCCTCATATTCGCCGGTCACAGCATTATACCCGATGGCCGACGACTTCTCGCCGCGGGTCATCACTTCGTCGGCCACCACCGCGCCGTCGATGCCACCATTTTCGGCAATGGTACGGACCGGCTTCTCAAGCGCCCGGGCCACGATCTCCGCGCCCAACCGCTCGTCGCCTTTGAGCTTAGCGGCCAACTCCTCGACCGCCGGAATGCACCGGATCAGGGCCGTTCCACCGCCAGGGACGATGCCCTCGGCCACCGCGGCGCGGGTCGCGTGCAGGGCGTCCTCGACCCGACCCTTGGTCTGCTTCATCTCGGCCTCGGTCTGCCCACCGACGCGGACGATGGCCACGCCGCCGGTCAGCTTCGCCAACCGCTCGGAGAACTTCTCCTTGTCGTACTCGCTGTCGGTCTGCTCCATCTGGGCGCGAATCTGCGAGATCCGCTTCTCCAGGTCGGCCTTCTTGCCCGCCCCTTGGACGATGGTGCAGTTCTCCTTCTCGACGCGAACGACCTTCGCCTTGCCGAGCTGGTCCAGTTCGACGTTCTCGAGCTTCAAGCCCAGGTCTTCACTGATGAACTGGCCGCCGGTCAGGACGGCGATGTCGCCGAGCATGGCCTTGCGGCGGTCGCCGAAGCCGGGGGCCTTCACCGCACAGACGTTCAAGAGGCCGCGGAGCCGGTTGACGACCAGCATTGCCAGCGCCTCGCTCTCCACATCCTCGGCGATGATGAGGAGCGGCTTGCCAGACTGCGCCGTCTTCTCCAGGAGCGGCAGCAGGTCGCGGACGTTGTTGATCTTCTTCTCGTAGATGAGGATCAGCGCGTCTTCCAGTTCGGCCTTCATCTCCTGGGCGTTGGTGACGAAGTACGGCGAGATGTAGCCCTTGTCGAACTGCATGCCTTCGACGAAATCGAGCTGCGTCTCGGAGGTCTTGCCCTCTTCGACGGTGATGACGCCGTCCTTGCCGACCTTCTCGAAAGCGTCGGCCATCAGCTTACCGATGACGGGGTCATTGTTGGCGGAGATGCTGGCGACATTCTCCATTTCCTTCTTGGTCGTCAGCCGCTTGGTCATCTCGTCGAGCTTGGTCGACACGGCCGTGACGGCCTTGTCGATGCCGCGCTTCACGGCTGTCGGGTTGGCCCCGGCCGTGATGTTCCGCAAGCCTTCCTGGTAGATCGACAGCGCCAGGATAGTGGCGGTGGTGGTGCCGTCGCCGGCGGTGTCCGAGGTCTTCTGGGCGACGGCGTTGACGAGCTTCGCGCCCATGTTCTCGAACGGGTCGGGCAGGTCGATTTCCTTCGAGACGGTGACGCCGTCCTTAGTGACGGTCGGACCGCCGAAAGACTTGTCGATAATGACATTACGGCCAGTCGGCCCAAGGGTAATGCCGACGGCCCGAGCCAGCTTGTCCGCCCCGTTGAGGAGCTTCTTGCGGGCGTCGTCGGTGTAAAGCAACTGCTTCGCCATGTTGGATTGAACTCCGGAATGTTGTCCGCAGATTTCGGTGATGGACGCAGATTACAAGACAGAAAGACAAACTCGGAAATCGCTATTCTGTCTTTCTGTCTTGTAATCGTCCATCACCGAAATCTGCGGATTAATAACTCGTTACTTGACCACCTTCGCCAGCACGTCGGTCTCACGCAAAATCTTGTACTCCTTGCCGTCCACTTCCACGTCGCTTCCGGAGTACTTGCCGTACAGAACTTCGTCGCCAACCTTGACGTTGACCGCCAAACGGTCGCCCTTATCGTTGAGCTTGCCGGGGCCGGCGGCGACGATCTTGCCTCGCTGCGGCTTCTGCTTCGCCGTGTCCGGCAACAGGATGCCGCCGGTCGTCTTCTCCTCCGCCTCCAACGCCTCGACCACCAACCGGTCGTCCAGCGGACGGATCTTCAACTCACTCGCCTTCGCCATCGTGTCGTCTCCTCGATGCTTATTGGTCGTGAAAGCCCACCGAAAGTAATCAGTGGGTTTGAGTTCACATCATGTCCATGCCGCCCATGCCGCCCATGCCGCCCATGCCGCCCATGCCACCCATGCCGCCCATGCCGCCCATACCACCGCCGTGGTCATGGTGGTGGTCACCGCCGGCTTCCTTCTTCTCCGGAATGTCAGCGACTAGAGACTCGGTGGTCAGTAGCAGACAAGCGACGCTCGCACCGTTCTGGAGGGCTGAGCGCGTCACCTTGACGGGATCGACGATCCCGGCCTTGCGGAGGTCGGTGAATTCGTCCTTGTTGGCATCGTATCCGTAGTTCTTTTCCTTCGCCTTGCCGATCTTGCTGACGATGACTGTGCCGTCCTGGCCGGCGTTCTCGGCGATCATGCGGCACGGCATCTCGCAGGCCTTCTTGAGCACAGCGACGCCATGGGCCTCGTCGCCTTCGAGTTCCTTGGCCAGCTTGTCGAGCCCCTTGGCACACTGGAGCAAGGCCACGCCACCGCCGGGGACGATGCCCTCAGCAATGGCCGCGCGAGTCGCGTGCAGCGAGTCCTCGTAAAGTGCCTTGCGTTCCTTCATGGCAGTTTCGGTTGCACCGCCAACCTTTACCTGGGCAACGCCGCCCGCTAACTTCGCCAACCGCTCTTGCAGCTTCTCGCGGTCGTAGTCGCTATCGGTCTTGGTGATTTCGCGGCGAATGAGTTCGGCGCGGCCATCGATCGCCTTCTGATCGCCCGAGCCCTCGGTGATGGTCGTGTTCTCGGCATCGACCTTGATCTTCTTGGCCTTGCCGAGGTAGGCCACCACGGTTGGCTCGCTGCCACCCTTCCCGCCCGGCGTGGTCCCGTCCAGCTGGACGCCGAGGTCCTTGAAAATGACCTTGCCGCCGGTCAGGATCGCGATGTCTTCGAGCATCGCCTTGCGGCGGTCGCCGTAACCCGGAGCCTTCACGGCGCAGACGTTGAGGATGCCCTTGAGCTTGTTCAGCACCAGGGTCGCGAGGGCTTCGCCCTCGACATCCTCGGCGATGATGAGCAGAGGCTCCTTCTTCTTCGAGATGTACTCAAGCAGTGGGATCAGCGCCTTGGCGGAACTGATTTTCTCTTCGTAGATGAGGACGTGGCAGCGCTCGAGCTCGGCCGTGACGGATTCCTGGTTGGTAACGAAGTGCGGCGATAGATAACCGCGGTCGAACTGCATGCCCTGGACGACGACGACTTCCGTCTCGGAAGTCTTTCCCTCTTCAATGGTGATGACGCCGTTGGTCGCGCCGACGAGTTTCATCGCCTCAGCCAACTTCTGGCCGATCTCACGGTCGTTATTCGCGGCGATGGTCGCCACCTCGGCGATTTCCTTCGTGTCTTTCGGGTCGATCTTCTCGGCCTGCTTCTTGAGGTCATCCACGACCCGGTCGACGCCCTTGGCGATGCCACGAGTGAGCGCCATCGGGTCGGCCCCGGAAGCGATGGCCTTGATGCCTTCACGATAGACGAACTCGGCCAACACCGTCGCCGTGGTGGTGCCGTCGCCGGCGACGTCGGAGGTCTTTGAGGCCGCTTCCTTGACGTGCTGCGCACCCATGTTCTCGTAGGGGTCGGTCAGTTCGATCTCCTCGGCGACGGTGACGCCGTCCTTGGTGACCGTCGGGCTGCCCCAACCCTTATCGAGAACGGCGTTGCGGCCGCGCGGCCCGAGCGTCGAGCGCACGGCGCGGGCCAGCTTGCTGACGCCGTTGAGCAATTTCGCGCGGGCTTCGTCGGCGTAGGTGAGTTGCTTCGCGCCCATCTATACGTCTCCTTGAATCAATCGGGTGAAGGTCGGGAGCGGCGGAACCGGCTCATGTGTGTTCGATTGCGATCAGCGGGCCATAGGCAAGCGACGTGCCGGCGCAAGACGGTGAGTCGCAAGCCACTATTCAGAAACGACTTGCCGTACTACTGGCAAATGCTGAACTGCCGACTTTGGCTGCCAGACTGGCAGGAGTATTGATAGGAACGGCCAAATTTGGCATTGTGCCACACCAGCCTCGGATCGTCACAGACGACGTCGATTGTGGCACCATTTCGCTGCATGTATTCGTCGGTGGCGGTGCACTTTGTAGATCATGGTCACACCGACCACAACGAGTGCACCCGAGCGTCCTCGGATGGACACGCTGACCCAATCACGATCGCGTGGATGAATGGTCGCCGAGTGCATTTGGTCTTGGAACTCCCCTATCGCACGGCTGATGGTTCGCCTAAAATGCGAGTTCGCCTGGGGTTAACCGCGGAGCCGGTGGGTCGCGATCCGTGCATATCATCGTCGATTGCCCCGAATGCCAGAGTCGCTTCCAACTTCACGCCGATTTGCGCGGCCGGCGCATCCGCTGCCCGAATTCCGCGTGTCGGGCCACGTTCATCGTGGCCGAGGCCAAGCCGGCCCGAGCCCCGGAACCGACGGAGCCGTCGCGCAAGAGCGAGCCATCGCGATCGAAGTCCCCCAAGACCGATAGTCTGCCAACCGGCACCGAAGGCGACGTTTTCGACTGGCGCTCCGCCCCGCCGCCCGTGCAAGGCATCGCGGAATCAACAACTTCGCCCCCAGTCGCGGCACCGGCCCCCGCAGCACCAAAGGCACGGCCAACCGTAGTCGACGAGCCTCCGCCGCGGCGCGGCTGGGTCGTCGCTGTCACGATGATCGCTGCCACGTTCGCCCTCCTGGGCGGCGGGGCATGGTATGTCATGCGCGTCATCGGTCGCGGGGAAGAGACGCTGCGAACCGAGGCACAAGCGGAATACACGGCGGGGCGCTTTCGTCCGGCCGCCCAAAAGTACCGCACGCTCGCGGAGAAGTTCGGTGCCACCGAACGCGGTCCCGAATATCGCGTCCTGGCCGATCTCAGTGATGTCCGCGACCAGGCGTCGGGTACCGACGCCGACGCGGCCTTGAAGGCCGCTGAAAAGTTCGACCAGGACAATGGCCGCAACCCCGCCTTCCAATCACACCGGGCCGAACTCGGAGCAAGTGCCCTTACCATCGCCGTGAGCCTCGTCAGTCGAGGGACCGACGCCGCCAAGTCGCCTGAGGACGCGGCCAACGCGCTGGCACTGTTCGCGTCGGCCGAACAGGCCCTGGCGCTCGTTCGACGCTATCCTCCAAAAGACGGCGATCCGGCGGCGATCCAATCGCAAATCGACCGGGCCAAGACTGACATGGCCGCCGCCCAGGAACGACGGGAACATGTGGCGGCCGTTCTCGCGCTTCTCCGAGGGGACAAGCCCGATATCCGCGCCGCGGAATTGCTGGCCCTGCGCCACCGAGTGGCCGATGACGCCTCCGTGATTGCCGCGGTGCGTGCCGCGGAGCAGCGTCTGTTTCGAGTTGTCCCCTACGAGCCACTCGACCGGCAAGCCGTGGCCGCGGCCCCCAAAGACGGGCCGCCGAGCGTGCTGCTCGAAACGATCGAATTGCCACCGAAACCGGGCGCATCCGAAGTTGTGTTGGCAGCAGCCCGCGGTCTGTTGTCGGCCCACGATAGTCGCGATGGCCGACGCTTATGGACGACCCGCGTCGGACTCGATGCCGGCGAACTGCCCGTGCGCGTCCCCGCCCGCGGTGACGAACCGGAGTTGGTCATCGTCGCGATGACCGATCCACCTGGCGTGACGGCTCGCGAGGTGCGGACCGGCACGGCCCGTTGGCACCAACCGCTTGAGGCTCCCGCTCTGGGTCGACCGGCATTGCAGGCTAGCGGTCGGCTATTCGTACCGACGTCCGGGCCGCGCGGAATCGTGTATGACCTGGACGCTCGGAGTGGGCTACTCCGTGGCCGCTTCGAGACGGGTCAGCCGCTCGCCGCCGGTGGGGCCTACGACTCGTTGATGGGTCGCCTCTACGTACCGGCTCGGGAGCAATTCGTTTACGTGTTTGGTTACCAGCCGGTCACCCAGGTCGCGGGACCATCGAGCCCCACAGGACCACGTTGCGAAGGGCTGCTGCCCACGGGCCATCCGCCGGGCAGTCTGCGCGGCGAGCCGATTGTCGTTAGCGGCGAGGAAGGTGTCGAGGTTCCACGGTACCTTGTGCTGGGTGTCACCGATGGTTTCGATGCGATGAAGCTGCGCGCCTATCGGTTGCTCGATAAGCCCGCTCAATCGGCTGCGCAGGCCGAAGTGCGCATCCGCGGCTGGTCGTGGTTCCCACCGTACCACGATCCCGAGAAAGTCGTCCTCGTGACGGATGCCGGGGCCGTTGGCCTCTTTGGTATCAATCAGGCCGGGACGACCGACCAGGCAATCTTCCCGCTCCTCGGCCGCGATCCGCCGGCCGCCGGCGATCGTTCGACCGCACGCGGACTTCTGGCCCATGCCGAAGAATTCGGCTTCTGGGCGCTCGCCGGCGGGACAGTGCAGCATTGGCGGCTTGGCCTAACCCGCGAGCAGGGTCGCGTCTTGAAGAAGATCTGGGACAGCCCGCCACTGGGTTCTCCGCTGCATGGTGCTCAGGTCAGCGCCGACCGGTCGACGCTGTTCCTTGTAACGCAAACCTCCTCACCCACCGCTTTCCGAGCGAGCGCTGTCGATGCGGACAAAGGTCGCGTTATGTGGCAACGGCCGCTGGGTGTCAGTCCTCAAGGCGACCCACTCGAAGTCGGCCACGCTGTCATCGTCCTCGATGCGTCCGGAGCGATCGACCGCTTCGATCCCACCCGTCATCCCGTCTCCGAGGCCCCGTGGCAGTCCGGTGGCAGGCGCATTGCCGCGGCGCTCCCCGAGGCGATCGGTACGCCGACGCTCTTTCGTGCCGCCGACGGACGCGGCGCTGTGGCGCTGACCTGTTCTTCGGCTCCCGGCGGCGCGCTCCGGTTGGTTGTTCGTCAAATTGACGCGGAGGGCGACGTGCGCGAAAGCGTCATGCGACTCCCCTCCATGCCATTCGGCACACCGGCGCTCGACGCGATCGGAGCTGTGCTTCCCCTTGCCGATGGTACACTCGCTCGCGCCGTCTTTACCGGCGTGGCTCGCATTGAAGAAGGGCCAAACTGGCGACCGCGCGGTGCGTCGTCCGATTCTCGTGGCCATGTCCTACCGTGGCGCAACGACGAGTACCTGGTGAGCGATGGCAACCGGCGACTGCTGTCCCTGCGTTGGCCGGTGGGACAGAAGTTTGCACTCGATACTACGCGATCCCTGGAGCTTCCCGCTCGGATCGTCGGCTCACCGATACGCCTGCCCGGCGATCAGCCGTCCGCGGCCGTGGCGGACGCGTCGGGAACATTGACTTGGGTGGTCGGTGCGACACCGAAAGCTGCGCGAACGTGGTCACTCGGCGGCTCGGTAACGGCCGGCCCGTGGAGCATCGGCGACAAGGTGGCGTGCGTGGTCGGCCGCAAGACGCTCGTCTGGATCGACCCGCAGAAGGATGGCTCGGCCTGGCGTTACGAGACGGCGGGCGACGGCATCGAGTTCGCGCCCGTATTGGTCGACGGCTCGCTCGTGGTAGCCGATGCGGCCGGCCTGTTCATGTCGCTCGATCCAGCCACCGGATCACCGCGTGGCCCCGGGTTCCGCCACCCGGCGGAGGTCGCGCCGGCGTCGGCCGTCGCCCCGTTCGGCCCAGGGCGGCTGTTCGCGCCGCTGACCGACGGGTCGGCACTCCTGTTGCCGATGCCGCATTGAAACAGGGATCCGGTCGAATGGCATTCGACCGGACCCCTGTTTCCAATCAGAATGCCGGAATGCCGGACAATCGTCATCGATTTCGCTTGGTGTGCGGTGGATGGCCGGGTAGCCTAAACCACGACACTTCCCGCTCCTGCATAACCGGAGGGCAGTCCTAGAGGGTTCCGCCAATGGCACCGCCGCGCCGCCGCCCTGCGTTCACGCTGATCGAGCTGCTGGTCGTCATCGCGATCATCGCGGTGCTGATCGGCCTGTTCCTGCCCGCAGTCCAGAAGGTCCGCGAAGCCGCCGCTCGCGTCGGCTGCGTCAACAACCTCAAGCAGCACGGCCTGGCGTTCCACGCCTACCTCGACGCCAACGGCTCCTTCCCACCCGGTTGGTCGCCGATGCACTCGCACGTGCCGTACCTTTTGCCTTACCTCGAGCAGGGAGCGCTCGCCGGCCGGTACGACTTCAGCCGGACATGGGCCTCGGCAGCCGTCAACGCTTCGGGCATGTCGAACCAAGCGGTGTGCAACACGGACCTGAAGGTTCTGGTCTGCCCGTCCGTGCCCGAAGACCGGCCGAAGCAGTACGTCACCGACTATCCGGTGGCTTACACGATCGGCAGGCCGGCCGCCAACACTCTGGTGCCCAACCCGCCGGGCGGTCACAAGGGGCCGATGCTATGGGCCTTCTTCAACCTGCCGACCGCACTGGTTCCTGGGTCGCCGTACGATTATGCGTACTATTACAACCGCCCGTATGCGGCCGCCGCGAAAGTACTGCCGCCGAAGGTAGCCGACATCGAGGACGGGCTGTCGAACACGTTCATGCTGGTCGAGGACGCCGGCCGGCCGAAGTACTATGCGCAACTTCCGGAGAGCGACATCGTCTCGGCCGGGGACGGACAGTGGGGCGACCCGACGAACGCAATTGTCGTCGAGGCACTCTGTCGCGGCACCGCGGTAATCAATTGCCACAACGTCGACGAGATCTACAGCTTCCACACTGGCGGAGCGAACTTCCTGATGGGCGACGGAAGCGTGCGGTTCGTGATGCAGGACATCAGCCCGCAATCGTTCATCGCCCTGTTCACCCGCATGGGCGGCGATGTCGTCGGTGCCGACGGGTGAATGCGTGGAGCCGATCCCAAAGCCGGGACTTCCCTTTTCTCCCCTCGTCCGCCGGGATTGGAACGCGCTCTGATAATTCTCTGGACACCTGCTTGTTCCTTCGACCCGCCGGGGTACAACGCGGGCTGCAAAGGAACGTTAGTTCGCCCGCAACGCCGCTCGCTTCCACTCTCGGACCAACCGTGGGAAGGAAGCGGCCGTCGTAGCCGCCTGTCGATTCTTGGCATCGGTCCCGCACACAGCCGCCCATCGGAGTGTGGATGATGCGAACGCGAACCCTGGTTCTGGTGACCGCCGGCGTAGTTGGCGCGGCGTGCGTCCCAGGGCAACCCTCGCCCAAGACAGACCAACCGTTACCGAAGATGGACCAACCGTTGTCAAAGGTGAACCCACCTGCTGAACAGGTCCGTGTAATCCCGCTAGAATCGTGCTACGCGACCAACGGAGTTAGGGGATGTAAGTACATCACTGATGGGGGTCGTGAGCCGTACGTGTTCGACCTGGGCGAGTTGTACAAGGAGTATCGTGCCGAAGCGTCCAACATGGCCCTGGTACGCGGCAGGGACATCGGTGAAGCCGTGAAGGCCACACGCCGCGCCTTCGCCGCTAGTGTGCGGACCGATGCCCAGGTCCTGGCAAATCCGGATAACGCCAAGGTGGAGTCGTCTTCCCTGTGGCTCGTCGTCTATTTCGGCATGGGACCGAGTACCCCAGGCTTCGGGCGAGTGCAGTCCACTGAGGTGCGCAGCCAGACGATTCGTGTCGCATACTCCCGCGCCCGACCTGGCGCGGCAACTGCGGATATCGTCTTCTATTATCTCTGGGTGCCGCTGGGCAAAGCGGGAGCAGGGGCTTATGCGCTGGAGTTATTCGACGCCGACCGAAACGAAGTTACACTGTTGCGGCACACGGTTGTCACCGGATCGTGACCGCTACAGGCTATGATCGGGTGGGCCATCGAACTTTCAACCCATACGGCGGCGCCTTCGCTAGAATAGGGCGAGACTTGTATCAAAGAGCGACATCATGAAACGGAGCCATATGCTCGCACCGCTGACCGATGGGTCGGCACTCCTGTTGCCGATGCCGCGTTGAAACCTGAGCGGTTCAACGCCCTCTGTTTTGTAGGGTACACCGTGCGGCAGATGGCTCGACGATCTGGGAGTTATCATGCGGTACGTGGCCATTTGTTTTGTCCTCGCCATGGACGTCTCCCGGGCGGACCCAATCAAGCTCTCCTCACTCGCTGATGGCAGCGGAATGTCCGAGGTGTTCGATGCTGTTCGTACTGTGGCTGACGGCAAGGAGTGGCACAAGAACGGGCTGACCGGCTCAAAGGTCGATAAGTGGCTCCAGGAGGTTTGGGACAAGGCGAGTAAAGCCGTCGGCCTGAAAGGTGGCATTCCAGTTTCGTTCGAGGGTATTCGACCTCAACGAGAGATTCACGGTCGCCGCCTTTTGAGTGCATTGCACGTTGGCGGTGGTGTCGACCTGGCGAGCGCTAGCCGGTCGATCATTCTCGCGGATGGGTCCGTGCAGATTTCGCACGCATATGACTGTGTAATTGTCGCGCGTGGTGCGGTCGTAGTTGCGCACGGTGGCCGGAACTTCATTTTCGCCGGACAGTTCATTGACCAAGGGTTCGACGGCATAGCCCCTGATCCGACGAGTGGACGGAGTCTTTTGCTATGCCACGGACCTATCGACATTTCGCACGCAAAGGGCTCCGTTCTACTTTCACCGGCAGGTGTCCGAATCGGCCACGCGAACGGGGTCGTGGTGATGAACGAGACCGAGTTGAGGGCGAGCAGCGAAACAGGGACCGAGAGGCGACTAGGCGTTGACCTGAAACTTGCCAAGGCGCCGAATGGGAAGTTTGCTGAAGCGGTGCTGTTGGCCAATAACGAGCCAAGGACTTCAGCCACAATCCGACTGGGTGACAATCAATTCCTCGCTGAAATGGGCACACCAATCGTAGACGCTTCTGGGCAGCCCTTGCCTAGGCTGGTCGGCTGGCAACTGAAATTCGTTACTGGGAAGATTGCCGTTTTCGAGAGCGGTCGCGAAATGGCGGTAGTGCGCAAGTAGTATCGTGCGCCATCAAAGGCTCGCGGCGCGAGCAATGGCAGAGAAGATTCATTAGTTCAACCGCGTCCAGTCCCAGATACGCACGCTACCATCAGCACACGCGGCGGCAAACGACTTGCCATCGCGCGACCAGTCCACCTCGAGAATTTTGCCGCGGATGCCGCGGATCGGCGGTAGCTCGCGCGTCGTCGAGGCGTTCCAAAGCCGCACGATGCCGTCCGAGCCTCCCGCCAACAGCCACTTGCCGTCCGGCGAATAACGAGCTTGCTCGATGTACCCGTTGCGCTCGGTCGTTGACGCAAAGCCGATCGACTTGCCGGACTCGACATCCCAGGCGAGCACCGTGGACCGGCTAGCCACGACAGCCTTGCTCGCATCGGGGGAGAGCGTGATCCGGTAGCCCTTGTCGGGCAGACCGAGGCGACGCAATTCCGTTCCCGTCTCCAAATCCCACAGGCGGACGGTTTTGTCCGTGCTGCACGAGACGGCCCGTTTGCCGCCGGACACGAAGACAGCGCAGGTCGCTGTTTCCGTGTGCCCTTCCATCACCTGAAGCACGTTGCCCGACTGTCGATCCCACAGGCGGACCGCTTTGTCCTGCCCACAGGTCAGGATCGACTTGCCGTCTGGCGATGCGTCCACCCACCACAGTTGGCCGGAGTGTCCCTCATATTTCTTCAACTCGGCCCCGGTCGCGATGTCCCAGATCCGGGCCGTGCCATCGCGAGACGCCGAGAGCATCTTCCCACCATCGGTCGGGAGCAGCGTCACCGCGCGCACTGTGGCGCTATGACCGTCGAACTGCTTGAGGAATTTGCCGTCGGCCCCCCAAAGGCGAATGGCCCAGTCATCGCCGGCCGTGATGAAACGCCCGTCGGGCAGGACGCGAACGCACTCGGCGAGCCCTTGGTGGGCGCGGATGACCGTTCGTTCCCCGGCAACGGCCACGGTATCGGGGCCGGCGGGGCCAACTGCCGCCCCGGCCGCCGCCCGCGGCGACCGGCCGCCGAAAGCCAGCCATGCGACACCGACCACCCCAATGAGGGCCGCGGCAGCCGTCGCAGCAGCGGCAGCGGTAATCGCGCGCGGGTGTCGTGCGATGATCTGCGTGATGTCGCTGTGCGTCACATCGTTCGAGCGCGACCGGGCGTTGAGGGTCGACGCCAGCGTCGTCTCATTCGTCTTGCGACCCGTGCCGGTGCGGCCGGACCGTGCTGGTGGGATCAGGTCCTTGTCGGATGCAAATGGAACGAGCGCCTTGGCCACCTCGGCCGGCGTCTGGTACCGGTCGGCCGGATCCTTCTCGATCATCTTGGCGATGACCGCCCCAAGCCACGTAGGTACTTCGGGCCGCAGTTCGCACACCGGCTTCGGCTGCTTCATCTGGTGGCACACGAGCTTCTGCGCGACCGTCGAACACTCGAACATGAGCTTGCCGGTGAGCAGGAAGTACAGCGTTGCGCCGAGGCTGTAGATGTCGGCGCGGATATCGACCTCGTGGCTATTGATCGCCTGCTCGGGTGCGAGGTAGTCCGCCGTGCCCAGAACGCTATTCTCGTCGAACTGCCGCGTCGGCGAGTCGGCATCGTCGCCCAGGAGAAACGCGAGGCCGAGGTCCAGAACTTTGACGACGCCGGAAGTATCCACGAGCAAGTTTGCCGGCTTGATGTCGCGGTGGACCCAGCCGGCTTCGTGAGCGTGCTGAAGCCCCTGAGCCGCCTGGGCAATGTAATGGCAAGCCTGGCCGATGGGTCGGGGGCCGTGTTCCGTGACGTAATCGCGCAGGTTCGGCCCATCGACGTATTCCATCGCCAGCATGTACACGTCGCCGATCTTCTCGATGTCGTGCGCGCGGACGATGTTCGGATGGTCGAGCGACGCGAGCGCTCGGGCCTCGCGGATGAACCGCTGGACCATGCCGGGGTCTTTCAGCTTCTTGCTCGGGGGCACCTTGAGCGCAACCCTGCGCTTCATGAGCAGGTGTTCGGCCAGGTAGACCTGGCCCATCCCACCGTCGCCGAGATGATCGAGGATCTTGTACTTATCGCCGAGAATCAGGTTGCGCCACTTGCCCTGCGAAAGGCATCGGACCTGAAACGGCGTGAGCAATCCGGCTTTCACGAAGCGGCGAGCGACGCGCTCGTTGTCGGCGTCCGGTGGCAGGCGGGCAAGAATATCGTCGATCTGTTGATCGGTGAGCAAACTGCACTTGCGCAGCGTGGTTATCAGCTTTTCGGATGACGCGACGGTGGCCACGAATCACACCTCCTGCCGCACGGTCGAGTCCGTGGGGGGCCGCGCGGCGTGGGAAATGGCGAGAGAAAGAGCGTCGGTCAGAAACTCAATCCCAACTGTAGCTCACATCTCGAAGCGGCGCGGTGGAATCCGAAAAAGTGCGCATCACCGACTTGAGGCAATACGAGAATACTCGTCCCCGATGCCGCGTTTGTATCCGGATCTGCGATGGACCGCTATCTTGAACGACGGTTGCGTCCTTGAATACGGGAGTGCTCCTCGATGAAGCCCCTCACACCGCTGGTGTTCCTGGCACTGGTTGCTTCTCTCCCCGCTCAGGAGGCTGGGCCGGCACCTCCAACCGCGCCCACAAAGCCCTATAGCTTCGACTTCCACGGCACGAAGATCGACGATCCGTACTTCTGGATGAAGGACAAGAAGAACCCGGAGGTCATTCGGTACCTCGAATCCGAGAACGCCTACCGCGAAGCGCTCACGGCGCGATTGAAGCCATTCGAGGAGAAGCTCTATCGGGAGATGCTCTCCCACATCAAGCAGACCGACCTCGGCGTGCCGGTTCGGGACAATGGCTTCTGGTACTACAGCCGCAACGAGGAAGGCAAGCAGTACCCGCTCTATTGCCGCAAAAAGGGCAGCATGGACGCCACAGAGGAAGTTCTGCTCGACGTCAACACGCTGGCCGCGGGCAAGCGGTTCTTCTCCGCCCAGCCGCGCGGGGCCAGCGACGACGGCCGGCTGTACGCCTACCTGACCGACACCACCGGCTTCCGCGAGTACTACCTCTCCATCAAAGACCTGGCCACGGGCAAGCTGCTGGAAGACGCCTTCGTCAAGGCCGCCGGTTTCTCCTGGACCGGGGACAACGCGACGATCTTCTACGTCACCGAGGACGCGGCCAAGCGGCCGCACAAGCTTTACCGCCACGTCATCGGCGAACCGAAAGCCAAGGACACGCTGGTCTATGAGGAGAAAGACGAGCTTTACCGTCTCGGCATTAGCCGTACGCACGACAAGGCGTATCTCGTCCGCTCCTGTGGCAGTTCCACGACCAGCGAGCAAGCCGTCCTCGACGACAGGACCCCGGCCGGTGCGTTCCGGATCGTGGCACCGCGCAGGACAGGCGTCGAATACGCCGTAGATCACCGCGACGGCCGATTTCACATCCGCACGAATAAGGACGGCGCGGTTAACTTCAAATGGATGACCTGCCCTGCCACAGAAACGGATCCGAAAGGTTGGCGGGACTTCGAGGCCTATCGGCCCAGCGTATTCACGGAGAGTGTCCGCCTGTTCAAGGACTTTGTCGTCGTCACCGAGCGCGAGGGCGGCGTCCGACAGCTCCGAGTCTACAACTTTGCGACGAAAGACTCGCACCGGATTGCGTTCCCGGAACCGAGCTTTTCCGCGGGCTTGGGTGCGAACCCGGAGTTTAACACAGACGCCGTTCAACTGACCTACACGAGCCTGGTGACGCCGCCGTCCGTTTTCCGCTACAACCTTGCGACCCAGGAACGCAAGCTGCTCAAACAGACTGAGGTGCCGGGAGGATTCGACACGGCGAATTATGTCAGCGAGCGGACCGAGGCAACCGCGCCCGACGGCGTCAAGGTGCCCATGTCGCTGGTCTACCGAAAGGGCCTGGCGAAGGACGGCCGAGCACCGCTCTTCCTCTACAGCTACGGCTCGTATGGTTCGAGCACCGACCCGATATTTAACGCCAACCGGCTCGCGCTATTGGACCGCGGCGTCGTGTATGCCCTTGCGCACATCCGCGGCGGGTCGGACCTGGGCCGGCAATGGTATCTCGACGGCAAGCTGTTGAAGAAGAAGAACACGTTCACCGACTTCATCGCCTGCGCCGACCATCTCGTGAAGGAGAAGTATGGTTCGCGCGACCGACTCGCGATCGAGGGCGGCTCGGCCGGCGGATTATTGATTGGGGCCACGCTCAACCTGAGGCCCGACCTGTGCAAGGTCGCACACCTGGCCGTGCCGTTCGTTGATGTGATCAACACCATGCTCGATGAGTCATTGCCGCTCACCGTCCAGGAGTTCCTGGAGTGGGGCAACCCAAAAGAGCGTGAGGCGGGCAAGTACATGTTGGAGTACTCGCCTTACGACAACTTGAAGCGCACGAACTACCCGGCCATCCTGGTGACGACCTCGCTCAACGACAGCCAGGTTCTCTATCACGAGCCGACGAAATATGTCGCCAAGCTGCGCACGCTGAAGACGGATAGGAACCCGCTGCTATTGAAATGCAACATGGACGCGGGCCACGGTGGCGCATCCGGCCGGTACGAGGCGCTGCACGAGAAGGCGTACCAATATGCGTTCATCCTCGATCAGTTAGGCATCACGGACTGACGCGAGACCGTCTGGCGTCGCCCGCGCTATTCCAGCACTCGCTTGAGCGATAGGCCATCGTAGTATCCGTCGTTGTTCGTGCCGAGGCCATGCCGTGTGCTGATCAGGCGCACGCGGATCCAGCGAGTGCCAGCCGGTGCTTGGCGGCGGTCCTCGACGATCTTCCAAGAGCCAGTGCTGGCGATGTCGCCGGAGTCGAAGCTCGTCAGCACCGTGGCGTTCGGGGCGTCGCGGTATTCAACGACGATGCGGCTCGTGTCGGCGTGGCCAAGCCGCTTGCGCGACGACCGCACAAAGCCCTTGAATGCCAACGGTAGACGCCCGGTATCGATCTCGGCTGCATTGTCCTGCACCGATAAATCCTGCCGCAGTTCCGCGACCGCCACGGCATCCGGTGCGAAGTACACTGTCCCTTCGACCGCCGTCGGATCGTTGCGGCGGACACTCCACGTTCCTTGGACCTCAATCCATCCTGGAACCTTCGTGCCGACCAACGGCTCCTCGCCACCGGGGTTCTTCAGGAGTTCCGGACCCAGCGGAGGAGGCGGCGAAGGTGGCGTGTCGCCCGACGGCCAGAGAATGCCGCTTGCGAGGAGGACTAACAGCACGACTGCCCCCACGCGAATGGCCGCGCCCCACAGGATTGAACGGCGGCCCGAAGAACTCGCCGGCGCGGCCAGCAGTGCCTGCACCGATGGAGTCCGCGCGGGCGCAACGACGGTCGCCGGTCGTATTGTTCGGCTCAGGTCGATGGTGCAGTATTGCGTGAGAGCATCAGCCACTTCGGCGGGCGTCTGGTACCGGTCGCCTGGCTCACGAGCCATCATCTTGTCGACGATGTCTGACAGGCCAGGCGGCAGACCGGTCACAACAGCATCGAGCGGCAACGCATTGGTGGTCAATCGAGCGGTGACGACATTGAGCACCGATGCCCCGCGAAACGGTTTCTGACCGCTGAGCAGGTGGTAAAGAGTGCATCCGAGCGAGTAGATGTCGGCTCGGATATCGGCGGAGCGCGTATCCGTCGCCTGTTCCGGGGCGATGTAATCGGGAGTGCCAATGCATTCGCCGGACTGCGTCACACGCGTTTCGACCATGTCACCCGAGCGGGCCAGGCCGACATCGAGGATCTTCACCGTCCCGCGGCGAGTGACCATCAGGTTCTGCGGTTTGATGTCGCGGTGCATGAGACCATGTTCGTGCATGTATTGCAAGCCATGGGCCGCTTGCCGAACGTAATCGCACGCCGTCGCAGGCGGCAATCGCCGACCGCCTTCTACGAACGAGGCGAGGCACGTCCCGTCGATCAGCTCCATCGCCAGAACGGTGAGTTGGCCGGCGGTCTCGGCTTCATAGGCACGGACGATGTTCTCGTGTTCGAGCCTGGCAGCCGTGCGAATCTCGGACCGGAATCGGTCGCGGGCAGTCGCATCGCCGATCCGCTCGGGCTGCACGACCTTGATGGCCACGGCCCGCCCCATCAGACGATGTTCCGCCTTGTACACGACGCCCATGCCGCCACGACCGAGTTCGCTCACGATGCGATAGCGCGGGTGGTCCGCCAGTTCCGGGGGAATCTCAAACGTCGGTGCGGGCATCGGCTGAGTTGCGTCGGTCGCCAGCGAATTGGTCAGCGGCGAACGGTCGGTGGTAGGTGGCTCGGGCACGGCCGGACTCCGGCGAAGGCGACGCTTCCCAGCGTACCGCCCCGCGCACCATCGGACAAGGTGCGGTCGAAACCTACCATGGGGTCGGCACCATTGCCCCAGTAGTGCAGCAATGGTCTCCACCACCAATTGATGCCTTAGCGTAACAAAATGGTTCGTTAGCGGATGTCGTTGTTCTGGCCGTCGAACGCAGGTGTTGACGGCGGCAAACCACGCGAAGAGATGTCGACACACGACTTGGGTCGAACGTGTCCGTAATTGTGGGTCCAACTGCCGCAATGCTCGCTGTTTGCAGCCTCAACCCATCACAAGGCGAGAGCATTCAAAGCCGCCACAACCACGTCGTGACCGTAATGTAACGGTACAGTTTTTTCGTGCGTTATTATCTTTGAAGATTTTTCCTGAATTGAGGTTGACAGACGGGCACAGCGTCATCATAGTACGTCGTTGAATTGCCTTTCACGATCAGTGCCATTCCAGTTTCCGAGCGATCACTTGCCCTCGCCGGAGAAGCGTCCATGAAGCACTCGCTCGTTCTCACCAGCCTCACGGCCGTGACGATCTCCTCTGCGATCTTGTGCTTTCGATCCCTTTCTGTCAGCGCAGACGACGCGGCATGCCGGGGAGAAGACATCACTCCTTGCCCACTAATGATACCTGCCGAAGACTTGAACCTCGGTATCTTGTACGAGTCGTCTCACGTCGCACACCGCTTCCGGGTTCGCAACGACAGCCAGCAGACAGTCACCATCAAGTGGCTGTCGCCGAGTTGCAACTGCGTTGATGTTAAACCCGATTCGGCCATCGTCCTAGAAGCGGGTGGGACGTGTGTTTACGACGCCAAGCTGAACCTGGAGCGACCCGCCGGGCGGACGAGCCCGTCGAGCGATGCCGCTGGCCTACCGCGATTACACATCGGTTACGAGATCGGCGGCCAGACACGCCGTACACACGAGTGGCAGTTCCAGGGCACGGTCCTTCCATCCATCGTCTTGGAGCAGGCAGTTCTCCGCCTGGGTGTACTTTCGGATCAGTCGGAGGACTTGGAACGGACCGTCGAACTTTCGGCCGCATCGGAGATTGTTAGCATCGATTGCGAAACGCCAACCCGCTGGACGGCCCAAGTCGAACCACGGCAACAGAACGGAGGCCACTTTCGGGTCGTCTTGCGGCACCAAACACCACTGACGCCTCACTCAGTGGCGGACGAGATCAAGTTCGTTCCGATTCACCGCGACGGTCGCCGACTGGAAGGGAAAATCCTTCGTGTGACCGGCGAAATACTCACCGACCTAACGACTTCGCCGCCGCAAATGCATTTCGGACGGCAACCGGCTGGATCAGTGCAAGAAGAGGCCGTCCGGTTGTACTCCCGAACGGGCCGCGCGTTCCACGTACTGGGCGTATCCACACCGAATCAACGCTTGACAGTGGATCGGTTGTCCGGCAGCGAGGATGTCTATTCCTTGAGGTTGACGGTTCGAGTCGGCGACGACGACGTTGCTGCGACATTCCGCGTGCGGGACGACGCCGGCGCGGAAACACAGGTCGCCGTACCCGTTCGCTGCCTTGGCGTGGTCGGCTCCCCATAGCGCGATGACCCCAGTGAGTGCTCACCCATGTTTCGAGTCATCCCTGCGGTAATCCTTGTCGCCGTATCGAATGGTTTGCTCGTGCGTGCGGATTCTGCAACTTCTAAAGAAGCGCGCGCCGCTGCGGCCAAGGGTCGCCAAGAGGCGACTCTAAGTGTTGAGGTCGTCTTCAAGCTCTCCGAGTTGTGGCCGAAGGGTTCCGTCAACAAACTTGCCTCTAACCAGATGGAGTATTCCGGCCTGATACCGAAAGAGGACACAACTCTCGAATCGGTGAATCGTCTCGTGATCGACGGCAACCGCGTCCGGTACGAGGACAACCACCCGCTCTGGTCGACGGCAAGGCCGCAGCCATCGCAAGGTCACCACATCCGAATTCACGTCAGGGGACAGCGGAGTTTCCTTCCATCGAAAGGGGTTTCCGGCGACGCCCCTCCAACCGGCGTCATCGACCATCCGGGCGTAGCTGTTGAGTTGCGGCGGTGGAATGTGGCCCCGCTCATCATGGCGTTCCGCGGAGATGACCGCGTGCTGTCGCGCATTCTGGTGCGGGAACTTCAAGAGACGGGCCGGTCGCTTCCCATCGACGGGACGACGTGCGACGAGTACACACGTCCGCACGGCGAAGGCACCGACATCGTGTGGCTTGACACTGCCAACAGGCACTTAATCCGCCGCATCTCGACAGTGACGAAAAAAGGAACGCTCAGGAACAAGTGCGACATCCGCTACCGTCGTGAGGGCAATGGAACGTGGGTTCCAGCCGGTTGGACCCGAACGGGATACTCGACAAAGGGCGAGATTATTCTGACCATGACAGCCGAAGTACAGACGGTGCTGTTCGCCCCTCCCATCGACGCAGCCACGTTTGACTCATTGCTCCCGCCCGAAACCAAGGTTTACGACAACCGCGAGCAGAAGACTTACAAGGTGGAGACGCCTGGCACCATGCGCGAATTCGACCGCAAGACGAGCCGACTTGGAAGGACCGTCAACCAACCCAATGCGCCCTGGTACCGTCAGTACCACTGGACACTTGTGGCAAGCCTTGCGGTTGGCATTCTCTTGGCAAGCTCATGGTTCATCCGACGCGCTCGAGTGCGGCGGCCATGACCGTCGCGACTGCGACCTATTAGGAGTGCATTGAAACGTCGCCCTTGGCAAACACTGAGGCCCTCAGACCATGACAACGATTCGCAGCCCCCTAATGGTCGCCCTAGTTGCGGCACTTGCTATCGGCTCCAGCGCCTTATCTGTAGACTGCGACAGGAATTGTCGCGAACGGCAACTGCACTGGCGGTGCCTTGATGACGACTGCATCTGGGTCTCCGTGCCAAACTGCAAGCGATGCCGGAACAACGGCACCAGCGGCGGTTTCTGCGAGCCGAAGGAGTACGATAGCCTCTCTATCCTCGCTTGCAACCAGCAGGTGCCTACAGAGGACGTTTGTTGGGACTTGTACAGCGAATGCACTCGTGTATGCAACTGCGTTCAGGTAGGTGCCTTCGGACCTAACGTGGAAGCGGCTACATTTCCCGACGATCCGGATTACACGCTCACTGAACCCATCTATTCCTGTCAGTAGTCGCCGCGAGCCGGGTGCGGATTGGGTCAGTCGGCGATGGAGGTGCTTCATGCGCTTCGGGAGCGTAATTGGCCCTCGGCCTGGCTTCACACTGATAGAACTACTCGTCGTCATTGCGATTATGGCGATGGCCTTCGGTCTTTCCCTGGCCGCCGTAATGCGCGTGCGGGCCGCGGCATACAAGACTCACTGCTCATCGAATCTGCGGCAACTTGCCCTGGGCGTCCACCTGTCTGCCGACAGTGCCGGGCGACTGCCCCAAGGGTGCGGTTATCCCTATTATCGCCAGCCGAGGGACTATGGCTGGCAATGCGGTGTGTCGTGGCTAACGGCCATACTGCCGAACGTGGAGCAGACTCGCCTCTGGGCCGATGCTCAGAAGGCGTATGCCGCCGACCCGTCCGGGGAATCGGAATCTCACGCTCGGGTGAAAGAACACGTCGTTGATGTGTTTCTGTGCCCAATGGAAGTCGTTGGCCTGGGTGGCGGCGACTTTTACCACGGCTACTGGGGTGTCACGTCGTACGTCGGCGTGGCGGGAACGAGCGTCCGAAACAACGACGGCGTGTTCCACAAGAACTTCACCGTGGCTTGGGCCGACATTACGGACGGTATGTCGAACACGGTGATGATCGGTGAGCGGCCGGCCGGGCCAAACGGTGAACAAAGTTCCTGGTACGGTACTTGGGGCCACGGCACGTGTGAGGTCAGCCAAATCGTACCGGCCGGTCGTAACGACTGGGTCGTAGTGTCGTACCGCGGCTGTTCGCCGTCAGACTCGCCGCTACGCCCCGGCCAGTCCGGCAGTGCCTGCGACGTGGCCCACTTCTGGAGTCAGCACCCCAGCGGAGCGCACTTTGCTTTTGCCGATGGCTCCGTCCGCTTTCTCTCGTACTCGGCTGGCGTCGTCCTACCGGCGTTAGCCACGCGGGCCGGTAATGAACCAGTCGATACACCTTGAATAAAGCGTTGACCGAGAGGTCAGTGTGGCGATGCATCAACGCTTGCGATCGTACGCTGCGAAGGCCTTAGCACGGCATGGGCTGGCCGGGTTCCTGAGGCGTGTCGATCAGCTTTTGACGGACGGCCGCCGCGAACCGCTGCTCAGCGATCCTCGCGTAGGGCGCGGATCATTGGCGGTCCCGACCATGCAGATACCGGTCCCTCGAACGGCGGTCCCGTCATCTCGGCCCAGATGGCCAGTTGTTCCTCGGTCAACACGGCCGTGACTTCCGGTGGAAGCCCCATCAGCCGCCGCAAACGTGGGCCACCACCACCAAATTGAGGTGGGCCACCACCAAGAGGTGGGCCACCTCCAAATTGAGGTAGGCCGCCGGGCGGCCCGGGCCGGGTGTACGGACGTAGCAATCGCATTTGTTCGTCGCTCAGTCGCAGCTTCGAGGCCACATCGTGATCGAAGAGTGATTCCGTGCCCCGAGCCTGGCGAGCGATTTGTCGTAGCCGGCGTAGCTGGACCGAAGTCAGGATGTCGGCGAGTTCATCGTCCAGCCGCCGGCCCGCGGCCAACGGCAGCCGAAATGGGCCGCGCGGACCAAACGGCTCGCGTGGGTCGCCAGGGCGGCCAAACGGGAGAAGCTTTGCCAACTCATCGAGTCGCTTGGCCTGGCCTTCGGCGACATCCAATTCCTTCCGGACGGACGCCTCAGTCGAGAGCCGCACGGCCGTCAGCGCCAGCATGCCCTCTTCCGTTGCCAATAGCTCACCAAGCAGGTTCGCGGCCCGCTCCTGGGCTTGTTCCAACTCCTTCTTCATCGCCGGGTCGTCAGCCCCATCGCGCAGGAACTCCTTGTAATAGTCGAGAGCGGCTTGGAGCATTCGCCGACGCACGTCTTTAAGCGACGGCGGGGCGTCGGCCAGGTCGTCCGTGCTGACGCGGGCAAAGAAATCGACTGCCTCCCGCGCCTGCCGAAAGTGCCGAACGGCTTCCTCGGCTCGAATTCGCTCGCGATCGCGAGCCGCGACCGCCTGTTGACGCTCGGCACTGACGAGAACCGTCGCCACTGCCAGCCCGGCCGTCAGCAGCATCAAGCCCGCGATCGATGCGGCGACGGCCATCCGGTGCCGTGCGGCCCAGCGGACGGTCCGCGTGCCCCAGCCCGGAAGCTTCGCCTGGATTGGCTCTCCGCGAGCGAACCGACGTAAATCGTTGGCGAACTCGTCGGCCGTGGCGTACCGATCGGCCGGTTCGCGGGCGAGCGCCTTGCGAACCACAACGTCGAGATCGACCGGCACGGTCGGTGCGACGACCCGCGGCGACGGCGGATCGCCGTCGACAATCTTCCGCAATAGTTCCGCCCGGTCCGCGGCATCGTGCGCGGGTATCAAGGTCAGGAGTTCATAAAGCGTAGCAGCCAACGAGTAGACGTCGGTACGCGGATCGAGCGCCCCGCGGTCGCCGCGAGCCTGCTCGGGACTCATGTATCGCAATGTGCCTGGTAAATCGCCGGTTCGCGTCAGCGCGGCGTCGGCCTGGACCTGGGCCAAGCCAAAGTCCGCGACCCAAAGAATACCTCGGGCATCGAGCAAGAGATTGGCGGGTTTGACATCGCGATGAATGACACCGCGCTCGTGAGCGTGGTGGAGCGCCCGTGCGGCTTGTTCCACGAGTCGAGCCACCGACTGAAAGTAGCGCGAATCGCCCTGCGATCGCTGCGTTACCAGCGCGGCCGGTCCACCCGTCGTCTGGGCGGCGGGCGTCTCACGCGCCGCTGGAGAACGGGGTGCGTGTCCGCGTTCCACTTCCGACCGCATCGAGCGAATTAGCTCTGCAAGCGATTCACCTTCGATGTACTGCATCGCGTAGTAGTGCACACCGCGGTCGCAGCCAACGCCATAGACGGGAACGATGTTGGGATGGTGTAGCTGTGCGGCCGACTGGGCCTCGTTCTTGAAGCGCTGCAGTTGCCGGTCGTCCAGAGCAGCCGCCGTCGGCAGCACTTTGACGGCGACGCGGCGGTTCAGCGAGAGTTGCAGTGCTTCGTAGACGACGCCCATGCCGCCGCGACCGATCTCGCGCACGAGCTGAAAGTCGCCGAGTGGCTTATGGCCCGCCAGCGCTCCGCTGCGATCGTGTAGTTCGGGAGCCGCCCCACGGACCATTTCCAGTCCATCGAGACATGCGGCGACGGCCCCTGCCAATTCGGGGTAACGGCCGATCGCCGCGGCACGGTCGGGCTGGCGACCAGCCTCAACTGCGGCGAGGTAATCCTGCACGATCTCGAAGACGCGGGGGTCGTCCACGTTCACAGGTCGATTCCCCCAAGTTCGTCGCGCAGTTTGGCAAGTGCCCGGACCCAGAGCTTCTGCACGCTGTCTACGCTGCGACCCATTCGCTGAGCCGCGTCCGGGAACGATAACCCCTCAAGATTGCGGAGGATAACCGCTTCACGGTAGTCGGGTGGCAATCGGCTCAATGCATCGGCAAGGGCCACCCCTCGCTCGCGTTTCGATGCCTGCGCGCTCGGCGTACTCTGCGGATCGGCAAGCGCTCCGTCGAGGACGCGGGACGAGCGGTCGGCCTCCTCGGCCAACTCGCGTTCGAGCCGTGCATCGCGGCCGCGTGTACCCAGGTAATGGCGCACGACATTGGCCATGCGAGCGGCCAGAATCTGCCGTAGCCAGGCGATGAACTCGGCCTCGGTGTGTCCGCGGAAGCCGGGGAAGTGCCGATGGGCTTCCAGACACACGTCCTGCACGACATCGGCCGCATCAACCTTGCCCTGGAGCCGCCACTTGATTTGCAGGCGTGCTAGTAACTGGAGGTAGTCGGCGGCGGAGGCCAGTAGTTCGCCGAGCGCAGCACCGTCGCCGGCTCGAGCGCGCCCGAGCCGATCGGAAAAGTCCGCCATTGGCGTATTGACCGTTGTCATCGGCATCGCTCCCTGGGGCATTGGTCACGCCCGGGTACCCAAAGACGCCGTCGAAACCGCAAGGTCAGCATAATGCGAACGTACGCGATATGACGAATCTTCGGATGCCGCAAGGCTTGCCCAATCCGCAGACTCCTTGCTAATGCGGCTGTCGTCGGATACGCTGGAACCTTCGGATGACCTCAGTTCGATCCTTGCCCACGGCACCCCCGATTTGCGAAGGGACACCATGGTACCACGCAGCAGACTGCTCGCCGTCCTGCCGCTACTGGCCGGCCTCGCTGCCAGCACCGCACGCGCTCAGGATTTCGAAGGCGTCGTTTTCGGCCCTGGCGGCCCCGGCGGACCACGCAACGAGTTTGCGGCCCTCACTCGCGGGGCCACAGAACACAATGGTTACCTCAAGCTCTATCAGAAGGACGACAAGCTCTACGCCGAATTGCAGCCGCAGCACTTCGACAAGCCGATGCTCTGCCCCATCGCGATTGCCCGCGGGGCCGGCATGGGCGGTTATACGCTCAACTTCGACGAGCAATGGGTCCTCCTCTTCAAGCGCTACGGCGACAAGGTCCACCTGATCCGTCGTAACGTCCGGTTCAAGGCCAGTTCTGGTGGGCCGACCGCCAAAGCCGTCGAAACGACCTACACGGATTCCGTCCTGCTCGCACTCCGGGTAGTCACGACCAACCCGCAACGAGGGTCGGTGCTCATCAACCTCGGCGACATCTTCATGCAGAACTTCGCGGAACTGCCGATGGGCATGTTCGACGCGAGCCGCAGCACCTGGCACAAGGTCAAAGCATTCCCCGGCAACATCGAGATCGAAGTCGCCGCCACGTTCGCCGGCGGCCGTGGCATGATGCGCGGCGGCGACGACAGCGTCATCGACGCACGCGGCAAGACAGTCGTCATCCACTACGGCCTCTGCCCGCTGCCCGAGGGCGGTTACACGCCGCGCATCGCCGACGACCGCGTCGGCTATTTCCTCACGGCCACCAAGGATTTCTCCAACGACAGCAAGGACACATCGTTCGTCCGATACGTCAACCGCTGGCGATTGGAACCGGCCGATACCATCGACCCCAAGAACCCGGAGAAGCTCTCCGATCCGAAGAAGAAGATCGTGTTCTGGATCGAAAAGAGCGTGCCGACGCAGTATCGCGCAGCGGTTCGCGAAGGCATCCTCGAATGGAACAAGGCGTTCGAGAAGATCGGCTTCCGCGACGCGATCGAAGTCCGCCAACAGGAGAACGAAGAGTTCGACCCCGAGGATATCCACTACAACACGTTCCGTTGGATCACAACCGATATGGGCTTCGCGATGGGGCCATCGCGAGCCAATCCGCTGACGGGCGAGATCCTCGACGCAGACATCATTTTCGACGCCAGCATGGTCCGGTTCTGGAAGCAGGACTACAAGGTCCAGCGGGGCGGGGGGAACCCGACCGCGAGCCTGATCGAAGCGACCAAGAACGGCTGGGGCCTCGATAACCCATTGATCGACCGCGTGCCGGGGGCCGAGGACGCACCGCAAGGTTGGAATCAACCGCGCCAATCGGACGGTGAGCGCCACGCTCTGGCCGGCCGCCTCGGCCTCTGCCAGTGCGGCGCCCAGATGAAGTACGAAATGGGCCTCGCCGCAATGGCGTTGGCCGACGCCGCGCCGGTGCCCGCGGACAAGCCCGGCGAGAAACCCACCGCCAAGCCGAACGACAAGCAGATTGACGAACTGATTAAGCAGGCGATCAAGTATGTGACGATGCACGAGGTCGGCCACACGCTCGGCCTGCGGCACAATTTCAAAGCCAGCACGATGCTGCCCAACGACAAGCTGCACGATAAGAAGTTGACCCGCGAGAAGGGCCTCGTCGGCTCGGTCATGGACTACACGCCCATCAACCTCGCGCCGAAGGGTGTCACGCAAGGCGACTACTTCTCGACAACCCTCGGGCCGTACGATTACTGGGCGATCGAATACGCCTACACGACCGACAACGCCGCCTTGAAGGACATCGCCAAGAAGGGTGGTCAGCCGGGCCACGACTACGCGACGGATGAGGACATGCGCCAGGGAGCGGATCCGCTGGTCCACGTATGGGATCTCGGAGCCGACCCGATGAAGTTCGCGATGGACCGGGTCGTCCTCGCGGAAGACCTGCTCAAGGGACTCGGCGACCGGGTGGTCGAGAAAGGTGAAGGCTATCAGCGCGCCCGGCAGGCCTTCCACATCTTGCTCGGCCAGTTCGGCAACGGAGCGTACCTGGTGAGCAACTACGTTGGCGGCGAGTCCATCTATCGCGACCACCGCGACGATCCGAACGCGCGCGACCCAATGACGCCCATCAAGGGCGACAAGCAGCGCGAAGCACTGAAGTTCCTCCGCGAACGCATCCTGACAGACGCGACGTTCCAGTTCTCGCCCAAGCTCCTACGGCAGCTCGCGGCCGATCGCTGGAACCACTGGGGAAGCGACATGGAAGGCCCCGACTTCCCGGTGTATGAGGAAATCCTCAACATCCAGAAAGTCGTTCTCCGCAACCTGCTCAAGCCGGATGTTCTGGCCCGCGTGCAGAACAACGCGCTGAAGGTCGAGAACGGGGAGAAAGCACTCGCGCTCGACGAGGTGTTCCGCGCGCTCACCGACGGCATCTGGGCCGATTTGTCCGGTGGCGACGGCAACGGCAAACCAGCGATGGCGAGTTCGGTGATTCGCCGCAATCTCCAACGCGAGCACCTGAAGGAACTGACGACGCTGGTCCTCGGCAAGCGCACCGGCGTGCCGCCGGACGCCCGCAGCCTGGCGCGGATGCACCTGAAGGAAATGCAAGGCTCGATGCTGGCTGTGCTGAAGAACCAGCAGATGGGCCTCGACGCGACAACGCGGGCGCACCTGGAAGAGTGCCAGGAGCGGATCGGCAAGACGCTGAACGCGTCGATGACGGTCACCGAGTGATCGTGTGATTCGACCGCGGCCCGCGGTGCCCCGGATGGGGTGCCGCGGGCCGCTCTATTGCGCAGCCGGCGTGCGGAAAAGCGTCGCCAGCGGCAGTCGCCAGCCGGGGACGAGCGGGGTTTCCAGCGCCCCGGCCAATCCGACGACGCGGAACGACTCGCCGCTGCCATGGACGTAGACTTCTCGAGTCACTGGGTAGATGACCCAAACCTCGCGAACGCCGTGGTCGAAGTACTCCCGGACCTTCTCGGCAACCGCATTCGCGGTGTCGTGCGGGCTGACGACTTCGACGGCCAAGTCCGGTATGACCTCCCAGTCGCCCTCCATCGGCGGGTCGGTGTCCACAGGCCAGCGATCGGCCGAGACAAACGCCACGTCGGGGCGGCGCTTGAGTTGGTCGTCGGGTTCGAGTACGAAAACGCCTTCGGTGACGACGATCCCAAGGCGATGGTCCTCGACGAATTGATCCAGGCGTGTGTGCAGACGTGACGCGATCCATTGCGACCCGATGCTAACGATCTTTTCCACGATCACGCCATCGACGACCTCAGCCAGAGCGTCAGCGGGCAAGGCCGTCGGCGGCGGGGGCAATGTGGCGGTTGCCATTCGGAAACGTCTCCTACGAGTATCTCAGCCCCATCAATATACCCTGCCCACGTCGCCGATGCGACCGCGCCTCGTCAACCCACAACGAACCGCCCAGGGTTGAACACGTTTTTCGGGTCCAGCGCCCGTTTCACCGCCCGTTGGAGCTCGATGTCGGCCGACGGTCGGCCCCACACCGACAGGTTCGCCTTCCACGCCGTCGGTGCGCGGCGCACCGTCAGGTTGCCGCCCGCCGACGCGGCAGCGTCCGAGAGCTTCGCGACCAACTCGCGCGTCGCCGCCTCGGTGACACCATGTGGCAGGCCAAGCCGCACCACGCCGCTGCCCCCGTGGGCGTGTAGCCAGCCATCGGGCTGGGCTGCCGCGGCCTTCTCACAGAACGTCGCCACCCCCGACGGCCGCAGCGTCGCTTGCAGAATCACCGCCGCGCCCGGATCGATTGGCAGGTCGGCCAGCGAAAGCCCCGGCGGCGCGGTGTCACCGTCGAAGATGCGCACCGGGACGGCGCCGGCGGCCGTCAGTTCGTCGCGCACCTGCTCGGTCTGCCACGCAACGGCAGCAGCGTTGTCCTCGTAGGCGACCAGCAACGTCCACGGCGGCAGCGGCTCCTCGCCGGCGCGCCGCTTGGCGTTGGCCGTACGTGTCGCGTCGATGACGACTGGCCGCGTCTTCGAGCCGTGCAAGGCATCGAGTGCCACGGCGAGGTCGGTACAACCGGCTGTCACGAGCGCTCGTGCCTCCGGCAGCGGCTTGAGCTTCAGCGTCACCTGGATGATGACGCCGAGTGTGCCGAAGGAGCCGGTGAGCAGCTTCATGAAGTCGTAGCCAGCCACGTTCTTGACCACGCGGCCGCCGGCCTTGACCTCGGTGCCCTCGTCGTTGACGGCCGAGATGCCGATAACGAAGTCGCGGAATGTGCCATAGCCGTAGCGCCGCGGCCCGCTCGCGTTGGTCGCGATCGCTCCACCGATTGTCGCCCGGGCAGGGTCCGGCACGTCGATCGGCAACTGCTGCCCTTCGGCCCGCAGCCGCTCGCGCAGTGCAGCGACGGTCATGCCGGCCTGCACCGTGATCGTCAGGTCCCGCACCGGGTAATCGATCACCACGTCGAAGCCACGCAGGTCAACGGCGACGCCAGCCCGCGTCGGCGGACGGCCGACATCGAGCATAGTCCGCCCGCCAACCGGGTAGACGGCCCGCCCGTCGGCGGCGCAGCGGCGGACGATCTCGCCGAGTTCGCTTACGGAGCCAGGCCGCTCGACAGGAACGTCAAGGCCGTCGATGCTCAGGGTGTCGCTCATCCGGCTACTCTAGCGACGCGCCGCGGGCGTGGTATGCTAGGGGCGTCGCCGCTGCGGTGGAGAGGTGCTCGATGCCATCGCCGTTTCCGGGAATGAACCCGTATCTGGAGAAGCCGTACCAGTGGGCCGAGGTCCACGGCAGCTTTCTACTTGGCGCGAAGGCCGCGCTGGCGGCGCAGCTCCGTGGCCGGTATTTCGTTCACTACGACCAAACCGTCTACCTCCGTGAAGTGAACGACGACCTCACGCCGTACGGGCGGCCCGATCTGGCCATCGCACGCCGGGACGACGGGGTGCCGGCCGCGGCCGGTACCGCGACGCTCGACGCCCCGGAGCGAATCGAGTTGGTGGACGCCGAACTCGACGAGTTCCGCCAGGGGTTCCTCGAAATCGTCGATCCTGCGAGCCGCGAGGTCGTCACCGTGATCGAACTGCTCAGCCCGGCCAACAAGGCGACCGGCGGCGATCGCGACCGTTACCTGGAAAAGCGCCGTCGCCACCTGACCGGCCCGGCACACTTCATTGAAATTGACCTGCTCCGCGGCGGACCGCGGCTGCCGATCGACAAGCGTCGTAAGAAGTACGACTACTACGTCCTGGTCTCGCGGGCCGAACTACGACCCAAAGTCGACCTATGGCGGCTACGGCTCCGCGACCCGTTGCCGGTCGTACCCGTCCCGCTCAAGGCCGGCGACGCCGACGCGACGCTCGACCTGAAAGCCATCCTCGATCGCCTGTACGATGAGAGTACGTTGCCCGACGAAATCTACCTGACGCCGCCCGACCCACGGCTCGCCCCGGACGATGCCGCGTGGGCCGCGCAGTTCGTCCCAAAGCAACTGTGAGTGGTGGCTGATGGACGACGTGACACCGACACTCCCGCCCGACGCGGCCGCCGGCTCCGGCACGCTGCCGCTACCCGACGGGCACGAGGCGGTCCCGCTCCGCCCCGCGTGCGTCGGCGAGTACGAGCTGCTCGGCGAGGTCGCCCGCGGCGGCATGGGCGTCGTCTACCGCGCCCGCCACCGCACCCTCGGCCGCGACGTGGCGCTCAAGATGATCCTCGCCGGGGGCCACGCCGGCGGCGAAGACGTCCAACGGTTCTACGCCGAGGCGCAGGCCGCCGCCGGGCTGAGCCACCCCGGCATCGTGCCGGTGTACGAGGTCGGCCGGCACGAGGGGCGGCCGTTTCTGGCGCTGGAGTTCGTGGACGGCCCGAGCCTGCACGCCCGCCTCGCGAACGGCCCACTGCCGCCGCGCGAGGCCGCGGACCTGGTCCGGCAGATCGCCGAGGCGGTCGCCCACGCGCATGCGCACGGGATCGTTCACCGCGACTTGAAACCGCACAACGTCCTGGTCGGCCCGGACGGCCGGCCGCGCGTCACCGACTTCGGCCTGGCCAAGCGGCTCGACGCCGACGGCGGGCTGACCGGCACGGGGCAGATCCTCGGCACGCCGCAGTTCATGGCCCCAGAGCAGGCGTCGGGTTCTAAGGACGTGGGGCCGGCGGCGGATGTATACGCCCTGGGTGCGGTGCTGTACGCGCTGCTGACCGGCCGCCCGCCGTTCCAGGCGGCAACGGTCGTGGACACATTGATTCAGGTTGTGGAGCAGGAACCTGTTTCGCCGCGAAGCCTTAACGGGAACATCGACCGCGACCTGGAGACGGTCTCGCTCAAGTGCCTGGAAAAGCACCCGGCCAAGCGATACGCCTCGGCTCAAGAACTGGCCGACGACTTGGGACGACACCTCGAAGGCGTGCCGATCCGGGCGCGACCGATTTCGGGAAGCGAGCGGTTGGTGAAATGGCTTTCCCAGCGACCGTCGTTCGCCATCGCGGCATCCGCAACCATGCTGCTATGCAGCCTCGCCCTATTCACGTTCGCCGCTTCCCCGACGGGTGTCGGGCGACTGTTGCGAGAAGTCTGGGTCGACGACGGCGTTTCGCTGAGGTTTGTCGCGTATTTCGCAATCGTGGGGGTGGTCATTGCGGCAACGGAGTTCGGTAGGCATTTGCGAGACGGAATTCCCGTACGGCTGGCCGCACTGGCCGTCGTAGCGCTGTCGAGTTTTCTTGCCTTGTTCATCTCGTTACTCTTCGCGTTGGAACGCCTGACGACCGTATTGATCGATGGCGCGATTGCCAGCGTTGTTGCCCTGTTGACGGTAGTCGCTCTTGTGGTCGCCGTCGTACTCGCTTCTCGCCAAGGGCGCGAGAGCCTATCTCGATTCGGCTTTCGATCGAGAGAAGCGCTCGCCGCGCTGGTTCTCGGCTTTGGCGTGGTCTACTTCATTGCATGGTACTGGATCGTCTACCGGGTAACCCCGTGACGCACGTCCTGCGCCGGGTCGATGTTTAGTGACGCTCCCGTACCGAATGCGGAGGGCCGAAATCATGCCGTCGCCGTTCCCAGGGATGAACCCGTACATCGAAGCCGAGACCGTCTGGCGGGACTTTCACGAACGGCTGATCCCGCGGATGGCCGACGCGATCGGGGCGCAAGTGTTGCCCCGATATTTCGTCGTCGTGGACGAGGCGCTGTACGTCCAAGACCCGCCCGAAGGAAACCGGCTGTTCGGGTACGGCGACGCCGCGGTGTTGCCCGGTGCGGCGTCGAACGGCGGTGCCCCGGCCGCGGCGACGCTGACGGCCCCGGCTCACGTATGGGAACCCGACGTGGAGCAGGAGCGTCTGAGTGTTCTCAACGTCGTCGACAGCGTGAGTCGCGATGTCGTGACCGTCATCGAGCTGCTCAGTCCCACGAACAAGCGCCGGCACCGCGACCAATACCTGGCGAAGCGGGCGCGAATCCTCGCTAGCGAATCACACTTCGTCGAGATCGACCTGCTGCGCGGCGGCCCGCGAATGCCCTGGCGCGACATGCCCCGGTGCGACTACTACGCCGTGGTCAGCCGCGTCGGCGACCGGCCGAAGGCCGACGTTTGGCCGGCCGGCCTCCGCGACCGGCTGCCGCGCGTGCCGATCCCGTTGCGGGCCGCCGACGGTGACGTTTCCGTTGAACTGCAAGACCTCCTCCACGCGGTCTACGACGCGGCGGGGTACGCCTTCCGAATCTACGACGCGCCGCCCGACCCTCCCCTGTCGGCAGCCGACGCCGCCTGGGCGGCGCAGTTCGTTCCCCCGCGTTCGTAGAATCACCCCATGACCACCGCCGCGCCATCGACTGTCGCCGACCGCTTCCGCGCCCTGCTCGGGCCGAATGCCGTCTTGTCCGCCCCGGGCGAGATGCTCGTCTACGAATGCGACGGCTACACCATCGAGAAGAACCGGCCCGACGTCGTCGTCTTCCCGACATCGACCGAACAGGTCGTAGCCATCGTTAAGGAGTGCAACCGCCTCGACCTGCCGTTCCTGGCCCGCGGGGCCGGCACGAGTCTCGCCGGCGGGTGCCTGCCGGTCGGCGGCGGCGTCTTGATCGCCATGTCGCGGATGAAGACCGTCCACGAGGTCAACACCCGTGACCGCTACGCCATCGTCGGGCCGGGCGTGGTGAACCTGCAACTGACCAATCTGCTCAAGCCGCTCGGCTATCACTTCGCGCCGGATCCGTCGAGCCAGTCAGCCAGTACCGTCGGCGGCAACTGCTCGACCAACGCCGGCGGGCCACACACGCTCAAGAATGGCGTGACCGTCAACCACGTTCTCGGCTGCGAGATCGTCTTGCCGGACGGCACGGTCGTCGTCACGGGCGGCCCGGCCGCGGAGCCGACGGGCCTCGACCTGACCGGCGTCATTGTTGGTGCCGAGGGGACATTCGGCGTCGTCACCAAGGTGTGGGTCCGACTGAGCCAACTACCGCCGGCCGTGCGGACGCTGCTCGCCGTCTTCGACACCGTGGACGAGACATGCAACGCCATCAGTGACATCATTGCCGCGGGCATCGTCCCGGCTGCCCTGGAGATGATCGACAACCTGGTGATGCAAGCCGTCGAGGCGGCCTTCCATTTCGGTTTCCCGCTCGACGCTGAGGCGGTCCTCATCATGGAAGTGGATGGAATCGAAGCCGGCCTGGAGGGCGACGCGGCCAAATGCGAAGCGTTTGCTCTCAAACACGGTGCCCGCGAAGTGCGCAAAGCCAACACCGAGGCCGAACGGTTGCTGTTGTGGAAGGCCCGCAAACAGGCGTTCGGGGCGATGGGTCGGCTGGCCCCGAGCCTCTGTACGCACGACGGCGTAGTGCCACGGACGAAGTTGCCGCACATGCTGCGGTTCATCGGCAATCTGTCAAAGAAATGTGGCATCCGCATCTGCAACGTCTTCCACGCCGGCGATGGCAACATCCACCCGAACTTCCTCTTCGACGAGCGCGACCCGGTGCAGGTCCACAAGGTCATCGAGGCCGGACACGAAATTCTGGATGAGTGCATTGCCTGCGGCGGCAGCGTAACCGGCGAACATGGCATCGGCATCGAGAAGATCGACTTCATGGCCAAGCTCTTCACCGAGGCCGACCTGGCGCAGATGCTGCGACTGCGCGCGGCGTTCAACCCGGACAACCGCTGCTCGCCGCACAAGATCTTCCCGACGGCCGGCGGCTGCGTCGAGCGGACGCACCCGAGCCGCGGCGTGTCGGCGTGAGGGCCGGTGAATAGCGGCGGGCGACGAGTACACACGCGTCGGCGAGCCGGGGCGGCCATTCTTCCAACTGCGGCCGGGCGAGGAAGGCTTGTCGGTGTTCGACGCCGCGGCCGTCGATCCGCGGTTGTCGGCCGACGAAATCCTCATCGCCTTTCGTCCAGGCAGTGCGCTCGTGGTAAGATCGAAAGAGGCGCTTGCGGCGGCGAAATTGACCGTCGAGCTCGTCCCCGGGGCGGAGGCGTTGCCGCTGCGGTTACAACTGGCCCACGCCGAAATTCGGCCCGGCCCGGGCCTGACCCGACGACAGTTCAAGGACGCCCTGCGGAGCTTGGAGTGACATGGCCGAACTCAACGCAACGGCGGTTTCCGTCCCGGCGGAACTTCTGGACGCGATCAAGTCGCTACCTCTCTACCGCGATGTGACGCATTGTGGCGAGACGGTGCGGGTCGGGCCGTTCGACCTGTACGCGACATGCCCGGCGTGCGGGCAGCGGGTGAAAGTTCGTGCATTCTCGGCCAGTCCGGACGTGGAAGACGTGTTCGACGCCGTCTTCGGCTGGATGGCGGCCGGCGGCGACGGCATTGCCCGTCGCCGCGTCGAAGCGATTCGCGAAGACCTCGACGAGTGAATCCGTGACGGTGCCCGCTCGTGAGCGGAATACCAAGCTTCGGCCGGCGGCTGCCTCCCCTGAAGGCCGTGGTTCAATAGCGGCCGACATGGCCAACCGGCGTGGGCCATAGTGACTTGGGCCCGTCAGGCCAATCGTTGGTTCGGCGAAGGAGGGCACTTCAATGGAGAAGCGTCTCGACATCCACCCTGGTCAAGGGATCGGTCCCATCCGGCACGGCATGCGGCCGGCTGAGGTTCTGGCCGTTTTCCCCGAGCCGCAGGTGTACGAGGACTGGATGGGCGGCAATCTTAACGACGCCTTGCTGTTCCAGGGGTTGTGTCTGCACTTCAGCGACTACGACGACCGCGCCCCGCTCTCGAACGGTACCCTCAATAGAGTCGTGACCTACCAGCGGGAGGACGCCTGCTTGTTCGGCCGGCCGGTCGGCGAGTGGACGAAGGACGCCTTGATACGGGAGTTGCGTGCGCGCGAGTATGATGTGCAGATGCCCCCGAACGGGGATGTAGAGGTGCCGCAGCAAATCGGCATGTCTTTCGATGAGGACGGGCGGCTGATCTGGGTGGAGGTGTAGCGCCGAATCAGTCGCTGCGCCTGACCGCGGCGGCCCCACGGCTTATCGAGTTTCATTGGCTCACCTGCCTCTGCAGCCCGAGGCGAGGCCACACTCATGCGCATCCTCGTCACCGCCGGTAACACGCAGACGCCCATCGACCGGGTGCGCTGCATCACCAACGTGTTCAGCGGCCGCACCGGCACCGCTATCGCCCTCAAGGCGGCCGAGCGCGGCCATGTCGTCACGCTGCTTACGTCGCACCCGGACCTGGCCTACGGCGCGAGCCTCGACGTACGGCCGTACCGCACCTACGCCGAGTTGCGCGACCTGATGGCCAAGGCGATCCCCGGCGGCGGGTTCGCCGCTGTGATCCACGCGGCAGCGGTCAGCGACTACGAACTCGGCGGCGTGTTCGTGCCGGGGCCGCTTGGGATGGTGGACGTGTCGGCCGGTAAGGTGAAGGGCAACCACCCGGAATTGTGGCTCAAGCTTGTGCCCGCGCCGAAGCTCGTGGACTCGATCCGCGACCCGTGGGGATTTTGCGGCGTCCTGGTCAAGTTCAAGCTCGAAGTGGGATTAGATGAACGTGCGTTGTTAGAAGTTGCCGAGGCATCGCGTCGGCACTCCCGCGCCGATCTGATGGTCGCAAACACCCTCGACGGCATGGGCGAATGGGCGTACGTTGGCGCGGACAAATACCGCCGGGTGTCACGAGCCACGTTGGCCGACGCACTTCTCGACGAAATCCAAGGCCTGTTACTCCGCAGCGGCGGCAACTAGCGATTGCGGCTCCGAGGTCGGCTTCTTTTCGTCGACGGGCGTCAAGAAAGCCTGAAGCAGTAATAAGCCCGCGCCGCAAACGAGGAAGCAGTCTGCCACGTTGAAAACGGGCCACTCGAACCAGTAGAAGTAGAGGAAGTCGCGGACGCCGTGGAAGACCACGCGGTCGAACAGATTGCCGAGTGTGCCGGCCAGAATCAAGCCAAGAGCGGAGCATAGCAGTCGATCGCGTGTCGTCGCCTGTCGGAGACTCCACACAGCGATGGCAATCGCAGCTCCGATACTTACGCAAGCGAAGAAACTGTTTGCGTAAACCTGATATTCGCCGCCGACGCCAAACAGCGCACCGTGGTTGACTCGCGGCAACACTGGACCGTTCCAAGCCTGAAGAGCCGTCTGCGGTACATCCTCGGTGTACTGGGCAATGAACCGGAACCAGCCATCGATCACTTCACGCCGCCCTTCGTGCGACGGATCGTACAGCCAGCGAAACATACCGTACTTGGTGATCTGGTCGAGTGCGAAGCCGACGATGGCAATGATCCACAGCTGGCCGCGATAGGATTTCGGAGTCATAGTCGGGTCCCTGCGACGGTCGCCGATTGGCGCGGATGAATCGGGCGGTACGGGAATGGACGCAACATTCGTCACGATAGACCCGTGCGCACGACCCGTCAAGAATCGCCGGATCGGCATATAGCCCGCCATCGAATGCGATGCAAGGGCGGTCACATGCACGCGACCCAACGACGATCGCGGGTGTCGCGATAGGGCCGCGGAGACAGCAATCCTGGACTTCCGATCATACGACCGCGCCGTCTGCGGAAGCATGGCAAGTTGCGGCGACCCTACTCGCGGCGCGCATCGACGCGGCTGGAAGCTTTTACAAACCGATCGCCCGAACCGCTTTCCCTGCGGCCGACACTCGGGCTTGACGGGGCAGCGATTGCCGGGCAGTGTTCCGATGCACCTCGGACGAGACGGTTCGGTTCACCCAGTGGGGATCGTTGCGTGCGCGGCATATCGCGGCTAGCCTTGCTGATCGTACTCGGCCTGGCCGGCTGTACGTCGGTGCCCAAGAAGTCCGGCCCGCCAGCCAGCGTGCCCAATCGTAAACCCTCGAACGAGCCCTTCTGGGCTGACCCCACGAATTCCCCGAAGAATGCCCCAGCCGCATCAATCGGTGGAACGAACAGTAGTGACCCATTTGCCCAACCCGGTAACGACCCGGAACTGACGGGCATCCTTGCGGGCCGCCTGGTCGATGGCTCGGGGCGGCCCGTGTCGTCGGCCGCAATCCAGGTCGTCGCCGCCGGCTCTGGGGGGAACGCAGCGCCGCAAGAGGTTGAACTCGACCCGGCCAACAAGGGACACTTCTACATTCGTGGCCTTCAGCCGGGGCGGACGTACCGGCTGATCGCGCGAAGCCGGCTCGATGGTCGTATGCTGGCGGGCGAAGTCCAAGCTCGCCCACCGGAGACACGGCTGCTCATTCCGCTGAGCGAAGAACTGGCGGGAGCCACGACTCCTCCACTGCCGGCCGCGCCTGCCATGCCCCCGGGTCGTGGCACGGGAACATCACTCGTTCGGCCAGCTCCGCTTCCTGGTCCGACCGCTGAACTTGGCGCACCGCGCGGGGGGACGAGCGAGTTCGCACCCGCCGCGACGCCTTCGACCGGCGGCGTGGAGCCACAGTCGTACTCAGTGCCCGCTGTGACTCCTTCGCCGACGGTTCCATCGTGCCTCGTCTCCGCCGGCCGACTGCAATACATGAGTTTGCGAGACCCAGACGGTCAGGTCTGGGATTTCAGTCAGCACCGCGGCAAGTTGGTGTTGCTCGACTTCTGGGGAACGTGGTGCGGTCCGTGCTTGCGGTCGATCCCCGAGTTGATTCGGCTTCAGTCGACCCATCGCGACCGCGGCTTGGAGGTCATTGGCATCGCTTGCGAACGGGGTTCGTCGGCCGAGAATGCCCGGCGCGTTCGCGACAAATCGCGTCAGATCGCCGGGTTGAACTATCGTCTGGTCCTGGCCGACGAAGAAGGCCGATGCCCAGTGCGGGCCCAGTTCCGCATCGAGAGCTACCCAACGCTCGTGCTGCTCGATGGTGATGGAACCATTCTCTGGCGCGGCGGGTCTGGACAGGCCGCAGACCTGGACCGAGTTATCCGTGAGCGACTCCGCTAACAGGTCCGCCACGATCGCCAGGCATTAAAAAACGATTAGACTCGATGAAACACCTTGCGTGGGCGGGCACGCACGGCGAAGATCACAGTCTCTCCCGAAAACTCCGCATTCGCCCCATTGACCCACAGGTACTTGCACCATGCGTCGGCTCCGACTCGCGCTACCCTCAATGGCCCTCGTGGCCGCGCTGGCTGCGTTCGCGCAGCAGCCCGATCCGCCGGCTACCAAGCCCGTCGATCGCAAAGTTTCGGCGGAAACACCCCCACTCGACGACGCCCAAAAGGCGGCTCTGGAACTCGATAAGAAGCTGATGGCCGAGGCCAAAGCCGGCACAGAGCTTATGACCAACTTGACGTACCTGAGCGACGTCATCGGCCCGCGGCTGACCGGCTCCGCGAACCTGAAGCGAGCCAACTCCTGGGCCGCCGACAAAATGAAGTCGTACGGCCTCTCGAACGTCCGCCTGGAGCCGTGGACAATCCCGGTCGGCTGGGAGCGCGGCACAGCGAGTATGAAGCTCCTCGAACCGAATAACGGCCGTACGCTCACGGTCGCCGCGGCCGGTTGGTCGCCCGGAACGAAGGGCAAAGTCACCGGCCCAGTCGTTGTCTTCAACGCCCGCTCCAAGGACGATCTGGCCAAGTACAAAGGCAAGCTCAAGAACGCCGTCATCCTCCGCGGTCCACCGGCCAACGTCCGGCCGATCACCGATGTGAGCTACGGCCCACCACCGGGTGCTGGTGGTGGTGGCGGCGGTGGCCGGCGCGGTGGGGCCGAGGCGAAAGGCGATGGCCCGCAAGGCAAGGGTGAGCCAAGGGCCGAAGGCAAGGTCCAGCCGAAGGCTGACGCACCGCCGGCCAAGGGCGATGCACCACCAGCCAAGGGCGAAGGCCCGCAGGGTAAGGGCGATGGCCCCCAAGGCAAGGGCGGCCGGTTCGGCGACCCGGCGATGTTCGAGCAAATGCAAGCGTTCCAGAACGAGTTGCGTGAGTTCCTCCGAACCGAAGGCGTGGCTGCGATGCTGTCGGACTCCGGCAAACCGCACGGCCTGCTCAACATGACCGGCAATTGGCCGCGTAACCCCGACCGGGCTGCTGCCGCCGCCGCCGAAGCGGTTCCCACCCTCTTCATTACCCACGAAGGTTACGCCCTGCTCTACCGCCTCGCCAGCCGCAAAGATGTCCCGCTGCCAGAAGTCGAAGTCGAAATCACGAACACGTTTGTCCCTGGTCCCGTGACGGTCTACAACACGGTCGGCGAGATCACGGGCAGCGAGAAGCCCGATGAGTACGTCGTCCTTGGCGCACACATTGACTCCTGGGACCTCGGCCAGGGCACGACCGACAACGGCACTGGCACGAGCGTCGTGCTGGAAGCGGCTCGCCTGATCTCCAAGAGCGGTATCAAGCCACGGCGCACGATCCGCTTCTGCCTGTTTTCTGGCGAAGAAGAGGGGTTGCACGGTTCTCAGGCGTTCGTGAAGGCCCACAAGGACGACATGGCGAAGACCTCCCTCTGCATCGTCCACGACACCGGCACCGGTCGGGTCCAGACGGTTGGCACCCAGGGGCGACCTGCCCTCAAGCCGATCTTCGATCGCGAGTTCGCCTCGCTGCTCTCGGACCTCGGCGTCAAAGAGATTACCAATGCCAGTCAGGGCGGCTCGGATCACGGCTCGTTCGACTCGGCGGGCGTTCCCGGCATCATGTTCTTCCAGGACATGAGCGAGTATCGCTTCACGCACCACTCGCAATCGGACACGCTCGACAAGGCGAAGGAAGCCGACCTCGTCCAAGGCGCGCAAGCGATGGCGATCGCTGGCCTGCGAGTGGCCAACCTCGATTCGCTCCTGCCGCGCGAGAAACCGGCGCGACAGGGCGGCGGCCGACGGTTCGGGCAATGATGTAAGTTGCCATCCCTGGCGTGAGCGAGGCCGGAGTCGCTGTAATTGATACAGTGATTCCGGCCTCGCTCACGCCATGCCGCATCAGCGCGGCCAATACAACACTTTCAGCCCCCTCCGAGGCGTAATATGCTCTCCACACTTCTCGCCGTGATGCTCGCCGCTGACCCACTACCGGCATTTCCTGTCGAGCAGTCGCCGGCCGATGCGAATCTGGCCAAGGTCGTACTGGTCGCTGGCTCGAACTACTACAAGGCCGGTGAACACTCCTACGTTGCTGGCTGCATGGTCCTGGCAGACCTACTGCGGCAGACGCCGGGGGTCGCCCCCGTCCTCGCTCTGGATTGGCCGAAGAAGCCGGAGACGCTTGCTGGAGCAAAGGCCGTCGTCCTCATGTTTGACGGCGGCGACAAGCACGGCCTGCTAACGGGCGATCGCTTCGCCCAGTTCCAAAAGCTTGCCGACGGCGGGACAGGCGTCGTTCTCTTGCATCAATGTCTCGACTGCCCCACGGAGTTCGGCGACCGACTGCGAGCGCTGGGCGGGGCCGCTTGGGAGAAGGGCTACTCACAGCGTGCCCACTGGGTCGCTGAGTTCAAGGAGTTCCCCAATCACCCGGTCATGCGTGGGGTCAAGCCGTTTCAGATCGATGACGGTTGGCTGACCAAGCTACGCTTCAGTTCCGGGATGAAGGGCATCACGCCCCTGGTCCGGACGAGCAATCCGAAAGGCCCAACGCCCGGATCGCCCGAGGAATCGGTCGTCGGTTGGGCGTTCGAGAGGCCGAAGGGCCGGTCGTTTGCCTTCACCGGCTGCCATCTTCACGCGAGCTTCGCCGAAGAGGGGTATCGTCGCTTTCTCGTGAATGGCATCCTGTGGAGTGCGGGCCTGGCGGTTCCGCCCGATGGATCTCCCGTAGCACTCGATCTCGCGAAATTGCCGCAATACCTCGTAACCTCGCCCGCGCCTCAACCGCCGTCCAAGAAGTAGTTTCCAGAGAAAAGGCATACGTTTCGCAAGATTCTCATCGACCAATCATCCGATTCGTGGAATAATACGGTGTTCGTCCGGCCAGATGTGACGAGGTGTTCTATGCGATTCCGCACCATGATCGCTCCAATCGTGGCGGCCGTATTGACCGCGACGCCCGCGATGGCCCAGATGGGTGGCGGGGGTGGCGGGGGCAGCTCGGGCGGTGGTGGAGGTGGCGGTGGCGGCAGTGGTGGATCCGCCAGCAGTGCCGGAACACTCGGCGGTGCGTCCTCCGACCTCAATGCCAACGCAGGAATTGCGACGGGATCGCTCCTGGGTGGATTCAATAACGCGGGATCGGGTGCTCGGTCGACAGGCCGTGGAGGCACGACGGCCGGGAGTGCTACCGTCTCGACGACCAATTTCCTCTCTACGACGTATGTCAACGTACTCGCACAGGGGATTTCAAGCAGCACAGGAGCCAATGCCACCGTCGGGTCGAACGTCGCATTTGGTTCGCCGGTCTACACGATTACGACGACGACCGGCACGACCGGTGGTCGCACGGGCGCAACCGGCATGGGCGGCATCGGCGGCAGAACTGGTGCAACCGGCTCAGGCAGCCTGTCGACAGGGGTGTCCTTCACGCAGGGCGGTAGCCTCGGTGCAGCGATCGGTCGCCGCGGCCCGGTCGTTGGGGCTGGGCTCCGGTTTGCGCCCCAGGGCCGTTCGCTCGAGCAAATCCGCAGCGAAGTCGCGTCGTCGTTGGCTAATGGCAGTCGGCTTACCAACGTGAATGGCGTCACAGTTCACGCCATCGATGGAGCCGTCGTTCTCCGTGGCACAGTCGCAAGTGAAGACGATCGGCGACTGGCTGAGAATCATGCCTGGCTGACACCGGGCGTTCGACAGATTAAAAACGAGTTGCAGGTCAAGTAGCGACACGCAGCGTGAATGATGAAGCGTCGGCGGCCTTCCACTACGAGGCTTCGTAGAGGAATGCCGCCGACGCTTGTTTTGGTACACGTCGATGGCGTTCGTCATGCCGCCCGCAAGACCGGCCGGCCGCACATCGCTTCGAGCAACGCGGGCGGCGATTCCTTCGGCAACGCTAGCGATTGCGGCGCAATGAAGTACGAATGCTCCAAGGCGAATCGACCGCTCAACACCGCGTGACTGCACGTGTCGGTCATCGCCATCCACGCCGTCCCGGGCGCGAACCTCCAGATCGTTCTCGGGTCCTGGATTTGGACCTGGGGACTCGCCTTCAACCAGTCGTGGAATCGCAGCATGAACTCGTCGTAGGGCGATCGTCGCGGTTTGCCCGGGCGGAACAGGCTCAACAGACGGCTCTTGATCGGGATCGAGCCATCCGGCAGGCCAGCCGCTGTGCCGTAACGGGCCAGCAACTCGGCGAATGGATAGGTCGTCGCCCACACGCGATCCTGCGACGGATTCACATTGACGAACAGCCGCAGAATGCGGTACCCCTGGCTTGGGCGACTTGGAAACGCATCGACGTGTAGTAAATCGTTACGCGCTTTCAGTCGGGCCTTCCGCGTCGATTCCTCGACCGGACGATAGCTGACGCGATCGAGTTTCCAGGCAACAGCGTAGGTCGGCAGTTGCGCGGACAACCACGCTGTCGCATGACGCGCAAAATCGGCGAGCAGCCGGGTCAACCGTTCGGCTTGTTCCGGCGTTCGCCGCTGATAGCCATTCGCTCGCCCGGAATTCGGATCGTAGCTGATGTTTTTGTGCGCCCGGCTGGCGAGGCGTTGGTCGAGTAGGAAGCTGTGTGCGTCCCCCGTGGGCACGGCGAAAGGGCAAACTGGGTGGACAACCACCTCTCCGCGTTCCAGGCGATGCGCGAGCGGTTCTGTCGGCTCGATCGAGCACGAGCGAGCGTCGGCCATGGCCGCAACCCTCCTCGGGCCGCGCGGAGTGTCCCGGCGGCGGGTGAGCAAGCAACTAGTCTGTTGGATGGGCCGTGCCATAGCATCGTCGATCCATGCGTGCAAGCCCGATTTACCTTCGCGCGTTTTTCGCGAAGTCCGTCGAAATGGCGGAGCGTCACCGTCGTATTAGAGGGTGAGCCGCAACCGCACCTAATTCATTCGGCGACACTTCCATCGCCGAGGAGGGGATTGTCATGCGACTGATTTCGGGAAAGTGTGTTGGGGCGGTTGCTGTCGCTCTCGGCATCGGGGCTCTCGTCACAATTCAAACGCGCGCCCAGCAGACCGAAGCGACGGTTCCCGAGATTCGGCCGGCGACCGAGTTAGCTGCCGCGCTGTACGATCCCGATCCGGATGTCCGGCGCGCTGCGGCAAACGACCTGATTCGTCATGGCCCAGCCGCGACGCCAGCCTTAACTCCGCTTCTAAACGCCTTACGCGATCCGGACGTCCTGCTGCGAGCACATGCCTCCGCGGCCCTCGGCAAAATGGGGCCAATCGCTGTGCCGGCTCTCGCACAGGCTCTGAGCGACCCCGAGACATGGGTCCGCCGCGGTGCGGCCGCCGCATTGTTACATCACCGAAGTGCCACGGACGAGTCCATCGCGGCTCTGATTGCCGCACTGGATGACGTTGATATCGCTGTCCGCGAGCAATCTGCGCAGGCGCTCGCCGTGTATGGCGCACCAGCCATCGCAGCCCTGAAAACCGCGCTGGTCCAGGGCTCGCCAATGGCCCGCCAATTGGCCGCCACCGCCCTGGGGGAGACCTCGGATCTTAGCCGTCTTCCACCATTGGTTGCTGCGTTAGCCGATCCCGACGTTGAAGTCCGTCGATCAGTCGCGCTAGCGTTGTCCTATGCCGGACGCCTGGCGATCAATGACCTCGTTGAGGCCTTGCGCGGGCCGAACCCCGATGCACGTTTAGCAGCGGCCGACGCACTGTACCGCATGGGGCCGGCTGCCGAAAGCGCGCAGGAGGCCCTGGCGGAAGCACTGGCCGAAGATAGCCCGAGTCTTCGCATTCGTGTCGCGGGGGCACTCGCCCTGATCGGGCCGAAGGCAACGGCGGCCGTCAAGCCACTTCACGCCTTGCTAAAGGACGACGACGAGACGGTGCGATTGGCCGCCGCCGAAGCACTCGGACGCATTGGCCGCGAAGCCAGGCCCGCCGTTCCAACGTTACTGGAACTGCAAGCCGATGCGGCTGCCGCCGTCCGCCGTGCCGCGACGCGGGCGCTTCAGCTCATTGTGTTCGATGGGAATCGACGAGGCTGATGTGACCTTGCTGATCGGTCACAACGAAAAGGCTTCGCGGACTGACAGCCGCCGGTTCGCCGTGTGACGCCAGGGTCGAACATCAGTTCCTTTTTGCCAGCTCGCCGCGGACATACGACAGCGCTCGATCGAGAACCTTGTCGATAATCGGTGGACCGGCCGGCTGCTCGTTGCCTTTGCCGCGGACGACGTCCCGCGCACGTCGAGCCGCGGCCCAAACCCGGCGTTCGTCCTCGCTCAGCTCGACCGCGAATCCGGCCGATGGACGGACCCCCCAATCATCGGCTTCATTGCTGTCGGGAAAACGATGGATGTTCTTTCCGCTTGGTCGCCAGTAACTTTGTGTGGTTAGCTTCAGCGCGACCGAGTGATTTGCAAGCGTGTAGATCTCCTGCACGCTTCCTTTGCCGTAGGTCCGTTCACCGACTACGACGGCACGATCGTGATCCTGAAGTGCGGCCGCGACGATCTCACTCGCGCTGGCACTATAACGATCGGTCAGGACTGCGATGGGCCGATCGGCCCGCTCGAACGGAGTTCCATCTTTCCGCGCCGTGTACACCTTTTCGTTGCCCTTGCGACCCCGTGTGCTGACGACCTTGCCATCGGCCAGAAAGAGGTCGGCGATCTCAACCGATGAGACGAGTAACCCACCCGGGTTGCCTCGCAAGTCCAGGACGAGGCCACGCACGCCAGTCGCATCTAGGCGATCGAGGACCTGCTTCAGCGTAGGAGCCGTCGGTTTGTCGAACTCCGTGAGTCGGATCAGTGCAACGTTCGCCTCGCCGTCGATCGTAAACTCCCACTCCTTGGGGTCCAGCGGGTTGCGTCGATCGCCCAGCACGGTCTCAATCTCGACGATGGCGCGCGTAATGGTCAGCTCAGTGAGGGACGGCGAGCCGCCGCGTTCGATGGTCAACGTCACGATCGTTCCCGGATCGCCCTGAATGAGATCGATGGCCTCATCGGGCTTGAGGATATCGAGTGGACGACCATCGATTTTGACGATGCGATCGCCGGCCAGAATGCCGGCTTCGTAAGCGGGCGTGCCCACCATTGGTGCGGTTACGGTCATCGTCCCGGCAGTACGATCCTGCGATACTTGGATGCCGATGCCGCCGAACTTACCCTCACTCTTGCGGTCGAACTGACGGTACTCGTAAGCGTTGAAGAAGGTCGAGTGCGGATCCAGCCGCTCCAATCCCCCATTGATCATATCTTCGACCAGCTTCCGCCGTCCCGCGTCGTCCAGTTCGCGGACGTAACTGCGATCCACCTCGCCCAAGACATCGACGAGTATTCGGACAAGTTCCGCATCGGGATGCTCGCCTCGAAGGGGAGGAGCACCGTAGCCAATGGCCAATGCGAGCAAAATGGTGAAGGGAACGCCGACAAGCCAAACCAGATTCCAGCGAGGCATTCAAAGCACCTCGTGAGGTGTTCATGAATCGACGGCGGATAGTTCCTGAGCCGTTCGTTCAAAACAATCGGGACAGATACCGTGGCTAAAGCGAGCGTCGCTGTTTTCGCCAAAGTAGTCTTCGACCTGCTGCCAATAATTGGCGTCGTTCCGCACCTTCTTGCACCACGCGCAAATCGGAATCAGCCCCTGGAGCCGCTTCACCTGCGCCAACGACCGCTCCAATTCCGCGACGCGCTCGGCCAGGGTTCGTTGAAGTTCCACCACGCGACGACCCACGCTCAGGCGAGCCGACAGTTCGTCGAGGTCGAAGGGCTTGGTGACGTAATCGTTCGCGCCAGCTCGCAAACCGGCTACGAGATTGTCCGTTCCGCCCTTGGCGGTCAACAGCAGTAGATAGAGCGATTCGGTCTCCGGCGTGACTCGCGCTCGCCGGCACAATTCCAATCCGTCCAAACCGGGCATTTGCCAATCGAGGATCGCTAACCGCGGGGAGTCAGGTGTCTGCAGAACGTCCCACGCTTCGCGCCCATCGCCGGTCGCGACGACTTCGTACCCCCACTGGCCCAGAATGCTCTCCAGCAGGACCCGAGAGACTGGCTCATCCTCGGCGATCAGGACACGCATCGTTCACCTTACAGCACGGTGTCACTCGAGCGGCAGAAGCAGACACCACGCACCGCTACTCCGCATTGAGCAACGACCGCAACATGGGCTTCAATCGATCGAGTTCCGCTTCGACCTTACTCAAGGCCTCGCGTGCGTCCGTCAGTTGTCCCTGGGTGGCAATCGTCTCCAAGGCACGGACGGCCGTAAGTGCTGGCGTCGCACTGAAATTGCCGACCGCGCCTTTGAGCGTATGGGCCGCCGTTCGCAAGGCCACGGCGTCGCCGTTGGCAACTGCTTCTTCCAGCCGAATCAGATGGCGAGGACACTCGGCCAGGAAGAGCTTGCACAACTGTTGTATCAGGGCACTTCGGCCACCACATCGGGCGCGAAACGCCTCCTCGTCCAGAATGGTGTCCGAGGCTGACGCCGTCAGGGTCGACACCGGCTCGATCGGTATGGGCCGAATACGGGCCAAAACGCGGTGCAATTCGCGAGGCTCGACGGGTTTGGCAACGTAGTCGTCCATCCCGCGACGCAGACATTCCTCGCGGTCACCCTGCATCGCTCGCGCGGTTAAGGCCACGATGGGCACATGCCGGTCGCTGCTCTCCTCCATCGCGCGGATGGCTGCGGTTGCCTCGAATCCGTCCATCTCCGGCATTTGCAGGTCCATCAACACGAGATCGAACGCCTCTTCGCGAAAGGCCTGGAGTGCCTCGCGACCATTGGAGGCGACGCGTGCCGAATGGCCGGCCGCGGTGAGCAGACCAACCGCGACCGCTTGGTTGACTACATTGTCCTCCGCTAAGAGGATTCGCAAGCTCACAGCATCCAACGGTGTATATGTGGAGGGCGCCGACGCAATCGGTGGCCTTCCGGTCGTCGGCGACAGTGCCCCACTCATCGCCTCCGACAGATCGCTTGGCCGGAATGGTTTCGTGAGGTAGATCGCACCTTTCACAGCGTCGGCTCGGTGCATCGCCGGCACGCACAGGACAACCGGGCCGGCATACCCTGTCCCATCGCGCAATCGTGCCAGCGCTTCGGCTGGATCGCTACTCACATCGAGCAAGACCAATCCGACCGGACGAGCGTCCGATCGTGCGCAGCGAAGAGCGGGGCCGGCATCGTCGATCGACACGACGCTCGTCGGCGCGAGGCCCCATTCGTGCAATATGTCGCACAGGATCGACCGGCTCATCGTGTTGGAATCGATCACTAGGACATGAAGTCGGCCGAAGCGGTTAGTTGGGCCACTGGCGAGTCGCGACACTCGGCCAACGGGCTGACACCGGGCCGTAAAGCGAAACGTACTTCCGCACCCCGGTGTGCTCTCCACCGAGATCGATCCGTTCATGAGCCGGGCCAATCGCGAGACGATGGCCAGCCCGAGGCCCGTACCGCCAAATCGTCGTGTTGTCGACACGTCGGCCTGCTCAAACGGATCGAAAATGCGACCGATTTGCTCCGCGGAGATGCCGATCCCCGTATCGCATACCTCAAACAGTATGTCGCGCTGATCCGACGGAAGGCGGGCTTCGTGACCATAGGCCCGTACGCGAAGCGACACTTCGCCCCGCTCGGTAAACTTGATCGCGTTGCCGACAAGATTGACGAGGACCTGCCGTAGCCGATCCGGATCGCCGATGACGATCGGCGGTACCGTGGCCTCCTTGAAGAAACTGATTTGGAGTCCCTTGTCGTTCGCCCTGACGGCCAGCAAGCGCATCGTCTCGGAGATCTCATCGATCAGTCGGAAGGTCCGCGGGGCCAACTCGAGCTTGCCGGCTTCCATTTTCGAGAAGTCGAGCAAGTCGTTCACGATACTCAACAGCGATTCGGCCGACGATTTCACGACGCGAACCCGTTCGCGCTGCGTTAGCGACAGTTCATCCTGAAGCGCCAGGTGCGCCATCCCCAGGATTCCGTTCAGTGGTGTACGAACCTCATGGCTGACGTTGGCGAGGAAGTCGCTCTTGGCTCGGCTCGCCGCTTCCGCCGCATCCTTGGCTCGACGTAACTCGGTCTCGGCCCGGTCGCGCTCGCTGACATCTCGCGCGATCGTGGACAAGAAGGCGACACGGTTGTCGGCATCGCGGTGCGCCAGGATGACGTGGGACGTCGGTACCTCTCGACCGCTCGCATCGATGACCGCCGTCTCGCCGCGCCAAAGACCCTCACGGAGCGCGGTGGGAATGCCTTCGTCGGTAATTCGGCGCAAGGCCCATGCCGGATGGCGATTGGCCGGGCTGTCACTTGCGCTCGGACCGAAACATTCACGCGCAGCTCGATTGAGATAGAGCACGCGCCCGTCGGGTGTGGACATGCTCACGAGATCGGGCGTCGCCTCCAGGATTTGCGCCAGCCGCTCGCGTTCCTCGCGTTCCCGCCGCAATGTCGTCACATCGCGTGTCGTGATCGCCACACCGTCGGCGAGGGGAATGACCTGATGGTGCAACCATCGGCATTCCAACGACGGTTGGACGATGGAAAACTCCTCTTCCAAGGGTCGGCGACTTTCCATGACCTGCACGTACTTGTCGAAGAACCCCTCCGTGCGATTGATGGGCAAGAGGTCACAGAGCTTTTGGCCGACCACTTGCTCACGCGGCTTCGCGATCAGCGCCAGCCCGGGAGTGTTGACGTCGATGAACTCGAAATCGATCACCGTCCCCGTCGCGTCTCGGACGGCCTGAAGGAAAAAGACGCAATCCATGCTTCCGAGCATGGCCGCCCGCAAGCGTTCCTCACTGGCGCGCAAACTCGCCAAAGCAAGCTTGAGGGCCGTGATATCGCGCTGCGTCCCCCACGCGCACATCAGGAACCCATCTTCGATAACGCCGACGAAGTTGTTCAAGAAGTAGCGCGGTTGGCCATGACGATCGACTTCGTGGGACTCCGCATCGCGCAGGCAATATCCGTTACGCCGAAAAGCCAGCAGAAACTCGACATTGTGCGGGTCGTCACGCGGTACAAGTTGTCCGAGTGACACGCCGACCAACTCCTCGGCGGACGCGAAACCATACATATTGGCCATCGCGTCGTTGCACTCGGCCAGGAATCCCGTCTCGTAAATTGCATCCAGAAAGGCTTCATCCGAGAGGTCGATGGCTATTGGCGCCGTGTGTTCAATGCGCCAAATCCCTTCCGAGCTGACGGCCAGGACCGATCCATAGCGTTCGTCGAGACGCGGGAACGCCAATGCGGGCGGGCGTCGAGCGGCGTCCGATGAGGGAATGTTCGGAAGGTGATCGCGAGACGAGGACATACGACACTGCCGGAAGTCTAGCACGCGACAGCGTCATTCAGGCTACACATGAAACGAATAATGGCGAGCGAATCGCATCGAAATGCCCTTTCGCTCGCCACCATCACTTCGTGACCCCACCCGCCCATCCGCGTTATCCGCCGACGTAGACACCACCGAGGAATGGCAGGGAGAACGTGTCGAACTCTGTGGGCGTGTCGAGCGCTGTCAGGTCGAAGAGCTTTGCGTTTTCGTTGCGACCCGTGCCAGGCCCGACGAATATCAGGGCATTTTGGCCGATGCCCGGTACAACGGTCGCGACGCGAACGCCCACGGTCCAAGCATTGTTACCGGCTACGAGGGAGCCGGGGAGACCCGTTGGGTAGGCCATGAAATCCGCGATCACCTGACCGGTAATCCGGAAAGCGCGGACGTGCGGGCCACCGCCGATGCCGGGACCGGTGACGACCTCGGCGAGGCCATCGCCATCCAAGTCCCCCGCGGCGACGGTTACACCCGTCCGTAAGTCCGGATCGTAGGCGATGAGATTGAACATCCCGACAGGCCCGGCTGGACCGTCGCGGAATCCGCGCACGTGCGGGCCACCACCGGGGCCGGGCGCAGTAATCACCTCGTCATCCACCAGGCCAAAGGCACCCACGATTCCATCCAAATCACCGGCCGCGACGGACACGCCACCACGGAAGGCCTTGTCGTAGGCGAAGAAACTCGCCAGGACAGCCGACGAATCGAGCTGGCCGTCCGCTTGCACCATCCCAAGCTTCGTTCCATCGAAGACCTTGATGTGCGGCCCACCGCCGGCCCCCGCGCCGGTAATGATGTCGTCGATACCGTCGCCGTTATAGTCGCCGACCGCGACGTAGACGCCGCCGGTGAACGACGGGTCATAGGCGAAGAAGCTGTAGAGCAATTGGGCGTTGTTGCCGCCGAACACCTTGATGTGTGGGGCACCACCGCTGCCGGCCCCCGTGACGATGTCGGGCAGGAAGCCGCCACTCACCGCACCAGATGCGACGCGGACGCCGCCCGTAAACCGCCGGTCGTAAGCGTAGAATCGCTGGGTGAGCGCTCCCGACGTGACGTCGTAGGTCAGGACAAGAGGCGAGCCGCCGGCATCCGCCCCGATGACGGGTCGCGATGCAAAGGGCGTGAACCTCTCGAAGTTCTGGACGACGACATCGAGGAAGCCACCTGAAAACCCGACGGTGGCATTGATGAGGCTCGCCGGGATCAATCCTGTGGGCAACGTTGCGCTCACCGACGGTGTCGCCCCTGAAGCCGCGAGATCAAACGCGATGCGATCACCGACCACTCCCGACGTGGGGGCCGCCAATGTCGGGTCCCCGCCGAGGAAGGTGAACGTTGTCGCCTGGCTCGGCGCAACGCTAACGCTATCGCTCCCCTGACCGAGCTGAAACACGACGGCCGGAAACTGCCCAAATGTCAGTGTTGCACCCAGTCCGAAAAACGCACCGCCGGCATCGGTCATGGTGTCATCGACGGCGTTCGGTGCGACGTTCAGCCGCTTCGGGTTCACGTTACCGGCGTCGGTGATGAGCAGCGTATTCGCGCCCGCCCCACCATCGATGACGACCGAACCACGAATGGCATCGACGCTCGGCGTGGCGTCACCAACCGTGAACGCATCGTCGCCATCGCCACCCAAGATGGCGACGGCCGCTGCACTCGGCGTCGAAGCGACTCGGACGGTATCGTCGCCACTGCCGAGGTTAATCGTCAGAGACTCGGTACCGGCGTAGGCAAGCGTGCAGGTGCCGAAAAGCGTGTTATTCGTCGCGTCGGTCGCGGCGTCACTCACGAGAGCGTCCGTGATCGTGAACGTGTCGCCCGCCGCGTCGTCGTCGTTGATCGTGATAGCGTCGGTCGCGCCGTCACCGGTGTTGATGGCAAATCGTGTGAGGCCCGGTGCTGTGAGGCCATCGGAACCGACAGTGACGGTGTCGACACCGCCCGCACCGTTCGTCGCCAGATCGAGCGTCATCTGGGCGACCGCGGTAAAGTTCAATGGCACAAACGCGAGACCACCGCTGGTGCCACTGATTTGGAAGAGGCCGCCCGTGGTCTTCTGGACGGTCACAGTGTCGTCGGCCGACGGGGTCACGAGTGCGAAGCTCGCAATGGTCTGCACCGTGATGGAGCTAGCCGCCTCGAATTCCTCGAGCGTAATCGTTGTCGAACCGACGACGATTGTTCCGCCGAACGACGCGGCCCCATCGAAGCCGACCGGGGCGGTTGCCCGCGGACGGTAGCTACCGCTGGCCGCCCCACCGCCTTGGACCACGAGAAAGTCCGTTCCGCCCATCCCACGCACGGTCACGGGTACGCCGAGCGTGGCGTCGAGGACGATTCGGTCGCCGCCGAACCCGCTCTCGATCAGAATGCCGTTCGTTGTCGGGATCGAGTAGGTGTATGTCGTTGTCGTCGGTGCAATGCCGGGCACGTTGATGGCCGACGTGAAGGCCGTGTCGCGGAATGCCTGCACCGCGACCTGTGCGGTCGTCGCCGACGTGCGCGTGATGGTGATGATGTCGTTTGCCCCGGTCCCCGTGACATAGGCCGCAGCGCCGGCCCGCAGCCCAAGAACGTTGGTATCGGCGAAGCGATCGTAATTGGTCACGGTGGGCGGCGGCGGGACATCGGTGACGAGCGGGAAGCGGGTGAAGAAGTCGAAGTTCGTGCGGTTCGTATTGCCGGCACTTCCGACGATCACGTCCGAATTCGAGAGTTGCGCGTTGTCGGCCCCGGTATCGGAGGTGTGTTCCAGGCCAAAGGTGTGTGCCGGCTCGTGGGCGCACGTGTAGGCGAGCGCCGTATCGGCCCGAGCGTCGGGGAAGCTCGCCAGTACGTTGTCGGCGAAGATGACGCACGAATCGTCGCGAGCGTTGTTGCCGCCGATATCGTTGCCAGCCGCGATGCCGAATAGACCGCCCGATGGTCCTACGGAGGCTCCGGTCGTCGTGTTGACGACTCGGGCCACCAGCGCCCAGGCATCGCGATCGCCGGTGACGGCCGGGCCAAGGTTCAGCGTGTCGCGAATGCCCTGCAAGTACGTGGCCGAAGACGTGGCGTCGAGCGTGGGAGCCACGACAACATCGACATCGAACGAGGCGTAGTAGCGCCGCGTGATGGCGAGAGTGGCTGCTCGCAGATCGGTGTAGTCCGTGGCGTCGGCCGTGCCGCTGCCGTTGTAGTCGAACGTCACCAGCCCCGCGGTTCCGGTGAATCGCAGCGTCGTTGTGTCGGTGACACTGGCGACACCGGTGAGATTCGGTCCCTGAATGCCACCGGCCGCGAAGGTGTTTCGCAGTTGCAGGCCGGTCATCGACAGGCCGCCGGTCGGGAAGCTATCGCCGAAATCGAGGTAGAGGGTGCTGGTGAGGAGATTGCGAGTTTCTAAAGTCTCAAGCGCAGGTCGAGGCCGGCGCGCTAACCGCGGCGCGCGGACGGGAACGGGCATCGATCGATCTCCGAACGAGTGGCTGACGGGTTATTGAGGGGTAGGGGTGCCGTTCCCAAAAAGGTGCCGCCGAGCGAATCGTTGGCCGCACCGCCCCGCACCGCCCGCGGAGCAATCCCCCATTTTGCCCAGGTATCCGAAGCTATGATCGCCTCGATTTTGACTTATGGGTGCGAGGGGCTTGGGGCAATGCGGCTGCCCATCGATCGCAGCGTCGTTTGCCAGAGCCATCCGCTTCTCTCCCCCTCCGACGGCTTTGCGGTGAGACAGGGGATAGAAGAGAACGGACCAGCCGATGAATGGCAGAGCGTGCCGAATGCGGACGTCGTTGTCGGCTTCCAACTTGCCGACGTGTGCCCATCACCGACTTCGCCGTTGGCGTAGCGCCGGTCACCGGCAGCTCTGCTACGAGGCGGGCGGTAAACGAACCGAACCACTGTTGCTTCGTCAGCCGACCGTCACGGTCCGCCGGTGGCACGCATGGATTAACCGAATGTGGTCGCACTAACGAGCGTTCACGGCCTTCTTCGCGAGGGCGACCATTTCGCGCTGTCGTTCGGACAGGCCGCCTTCCGGCAACTCGGTCAGCTCCGTCCGCCACTTGGCGCTGTCCGGTCGCTTCGAGGACACGAGGTCGCTGACCCAGTTCGATGGAGGGGATTCCCTCTCAAGGCCCCGTGGTAGAAACAAACCTTTGTTCGCTTCGCACCACTCGGCACACTCGAGAATCGCCTTAAGCCCCCTCGGCGTCCGGTACGCCTCCAAGAGCCCGAGAACATGGTCGAGGCTGATTCCAGTTCCGACCCGCCCGTCCTCGTCCCGACAGGCGTGACGAAAAAAATAGACAAGCGAGATCACTGACGCCTCGTTGCCGATCCGCATAATAGCTTCCGGCGTGGGCGGCATATGGACCCCTGGAACGTCGTGTTCCATGCCGCCCGGCGGATCGTCTCGAAAAAATCGTCGCTCGGCAACAGCCGGTGCGGTGAGTAGACGGAACTCCCAGACCAGCCGATAACCCTCGTCAATGTACTTTTTCTTTATGAATTGGGGGCCAGGGCCTACGCGAGTACCGGTGCCGGCCGGCTTGACGCCTGTTTACACAGATCCGTATTCCCGTTCGACCTCTTCGTAATGTTCCGGCCGCTGTCGCCGGTCGTGGGCGATCGCCACGAGTTTGCAGGCAAGCGACTGACCCTCATACCTGGCAATGCTAACTGCCCGCAGTTCTCGTTCCACCTTCTGCTCACCCAGGGTGTCCAGCAATTTGTCGAGGTCACCGATAAACGCCAGCTGCGCTGTCTGGATCCTTTTCGGTTCGGTGTACGGTTCGTACATGTCTTCGAGCGATGCCAGACAGCGGGCGCACACTGCGTTGGCTCGCGCGAAAGGCAGCGACGCGCCAACATCTGTCGGAGGCAACCCACACACAGTCATGGTCACAAGTGTTTGGAAGAGGTACACGGGTAGACTCCCCAGATTCTCGGTCACATGGTCCACCAGTTCATATCCCAAATCGCCCGTCTGACCAACGAACCGCAGTGGACCTCGCCGAGCGACGTATGGTAGGGATACCAATCATCCATCAGAAAAGGGGTCACAGAAAAGGGGTCACAACAGAAAAGGGGTCAGGTTCAGGGTCACAGAAAAGGGGTCAAGTTCACCTCACGGCCTCACCTCACGAGCGGCTGCGGTTATGCATCGCCGCCGTCAACACATGAAACTGACCGCCCTTGTTCGCCCGCAGCCCGGTCACCGGATGCTCTGATGCGAGATGAGCGGCCTATTTGCCCTGGATCGCGTTGGCGCACTCATTCAGCCGCTCCTCCACCGGCTTCGCCTCCAGCTTGGCCAGAAACCCCGCCGGCAACTCACGCCGCGACGCCCCGGTCGCAAGCGGAATCGTCAGGTCGGCCACGCCCGACTCCTTCCCGACATACTGGGCGAAAGCCGTCGCCGCCCCCGTCGCCGCGTCACGCAGCAGAATGCGGACGCGCCACTTGGCGGGGTCGATCATCTCCTTCGTCGCCCGCGGTTTGCCCTCGGCCGGCTTGTCCCCACGGTACAGCAGTCCGGATTCCGTCACCCAATTGTAATTCCCGGCCGCATCGACCGCGCAGTAGAACGGCTCGACGAACGGGACCGCGATCTCCTCGCAGGTGGGTTCCCCCATCCGGACGGGAAACCGGATCGCCAGCAGGAACCGCCGCTCCTCGTGCCGGTGCTGAAGGAACATGAGGCCATCGACCTCGCCCGGCGACTGCCCGCCAACCGACCCCGGCTTGACCTTCGTGATCGCAAAGTCGTAGTAGAGAACCGGCACGAGCTTCCGAACAAGCTTCCTATCATCTGTTGCTTGGTGCCATTCATCGTTTGCTTTCTCCAACGACCTCCGAAGCGCCGGCAGCCTCCGGTTCAAAAACAGAGCGAAGCGCCGAGGATCGCCAATCCCCTGCCAGATGTACTCGGACGACTCGTCCGGCTTCCGGCCCATTGCCTCCGCAACCCGAAGGCCCGGCAGGTTATCCACAATATGGCCGCCACGGCCGCCCGCGTCCAACTCGTGGAACGTCGATGAGTCCAACCGCATTTGCCAGATCGATCCAAATCCACCTTGCAGCCGGCAGGTGTGTCCGTCGAGCCAACGGGTGGGCGACAACGGCAGCGACAATTCGACGCAACGACCACTGTTCCTACGGCAGAGACTGACTCTGTATGTCTTCCTTGTGCCATCAAGCTGTTGCCCGTCCCGGCTTGGTACCGCCAGGTAGCCGTCCACGATGATGCCGCAATCGACCGGCGGCCATGTCGTCTCGGCGCGCCGGTCATCGCACCGGCCGACCGCCGGTGCCGCGACGATCGCGAGCAGGACAGCGCTAACCGCCGTCGGTCCAAACGAGACCCGCCGGTCGGCTGTCAAAGCGATTGTTGGCATGTCCTGCTCCGGAAACGGCGAGTGATAGTTTTGACATTGCCTACCACGTGCCGCGCGGCACGACCCACACACGGCTTAGCAGTACGCATTCGGCTTTGAAGCCGTGGACGCGTTGAGATTACGAGTCGTGTCACAGTTTAGTGGGACCGGCGGAGCGTCGGTCCCACCAAACTGTGACACTATCGCCGGTTGTCAATCAGAGTGTCGCCGGACGCGAGGCCGTTGGCCCTGCCTCGCAGCATCGTGCATTGATCTTCCGCGGTCGCTTCGGTATTCCCGTGGCGAAACTTGACTCGAAAGGGGGAGGTCGTGCCGATGTCCCGCAGACTTTATCTGGCCCCGCTTGCCATTCTGGTTGTCGCAACCGCCGCAAAGGCCCAGGCCCCGGGAGCCGACACGTCTTACCCGGTTCAACCGCAGACCGGACCGTGGATGATCCTCGTTCAAAGCTACGACGGCCCGCAAGCCCGGCCGATGGCCGAGGACCTCATCCAGGAAATCCGCTCGCAATACAAGCTGCCGGCCTACGGGTTCAACCGCGGGGCCGAAGAGCGTGCGAAGGAACGCGAGCGCGTCCGCCTCATGAACGAAGCCAAGGCCAAGTACCTCGTTGATCATAATCTACCGCCCGATACCCGGCTGCCTCCGACCAAGACGGTCCGTATCCCCGACCAGTACGCTGTGCTGCTCGGCGGGTTCAAGGACCTCGATACGGCTCGCAAGGGTCTCGACGAGGTGCGTAAGCTCAAGCCGCCGTCGGATCGGCTCATGCATAAGGCCGTCAGCGGCGAGGCGGCCTCCGATGGCCAGAAGCCGAAGCTCCAGACGCAATCGGTCAACCCGTTCCTGACGGCCTTCGTCGTTCGCAATCCGGCCTTACCGACCGAGAAGGCGACGCATGACGACAAACCCGATCCGAACCTGAAGGTGTACAACGCCGACGAGAGCTACAGTCTCCTGAAGTGCCCGAAGAACTGGACGATGGTGGTCAAGTCGTACCAGGGTCGCTCGACGATCGTGCAGACACAGGCGACCGAAAAGAGCCTCGTCCAGAAGCTGACGAGCAGCGTCTCGGGCGGCGATGTGCTCAACGCCAATGCCAAGCAGGCCCACGAATTGGCCACGATGCTGCGGAAGCTCGGCTACACCGAGGTGTACGTCCTGCACACCGAGTATTCGAGTTACGTCACAATTGGCGGCTACGATGCGGCTGGCGACCCGAAGCTGGTGCAAATGCAGAAGCTGTTCGCCGGTCAGATGGCCGACCCGAAATGTGGCGTCGGGCAATTGCACACCATCGGCGGCGTCCAGTTCATGGCGCAGCCGATGCCGATGATGGTGCCGAAGTTCTGAAGCAGTGGGTAGTGAGTCGTGGCCAGTGGTCCGCCGGAACGAAGGCTCCTGCTTTCTTTCCGACGGATCACTGGCCACGACTCGCTTACCACTGTTCCTGCTGCCAACTCGGCAGTCGTTCACCCTCGAAGCTGGCAGCCATTTCAAGCGTCGGCTGATCGCGCCAACCCGCCTTGCCTGCACCGAAGCCATTCGTTTATCATCACTTGCGATGGATCGACACGACTGACTCCAGGTCGCGGTACGAGGTTTGCCTTCCTGGCTGTGGGAATGTGAGCCGGCCGTGCGGCCGGCGAGGTGGGCGGTATGACGGTAACCGGCGAACGACCGTACTCGATCCTCATTACGGACGACGACCAAGATTGCCGCGAAGCCCTGCGCGACATCGTGGAGCCGCAGGGCTTCCGCACCTTCTTGGCATCGTGCGGCGAAGAGGCCGTCGAGATTGTGCGCTTCCAGCCGATCGACGCTGTCCTATGCGACATGCACATGCCGACCCTGACCGGACTGGAGACGATCCAGATCGTCCGCCAGTTCAACGCCGTGCTGCCGTGCATCCTGGTGACGGCCGACGCCAACGAAGGCGTCATGCGGCAGGCGCTCACCGTCCGCGTCTATAGTGTGATCCCCAAGCCGGTGAGCAAGAACGTTGTGTTGTACACGGTCCTGCGAGCGGTCAGACGGGCTAACGAGCCGGTCAAGCCGGGAGCCGCCGGACCCGAGATGGACCCCCAGAGGAGACCGACCCCGTGAAGGTAGTTCCGCTGAACGACAAGATTGTGGTGAAGCGTCTGCAAGCCGACGACAAGACGGCCGGCGGCCTGATTCTGCCCGACTCCGCGAAGGAGAAGCCGAAGCAGGGCAAGGTGCTGAGCCTCGGCGACGGCAAGCTGCTCGATAGCGGCAAGCGGGCCGCGTTCCAGGTGAAGGAAGGCGACCGCGTGCTGTTCACCAGCTACGGCGGCCAGGAAGTCACCGTGGACGGCGACGAGTACCTCATCCTGACGGAAGAGGACATCCTCGCGGTCGTGGATTGAGTCACAAGCCCACAGTCTCGTAGGGTGGTACGACCGCAGGAGTGCCACCGCGAAGAGCCAAGGTCCTCGGCAGCTGCGGTGGCACCCCCGCGGTCGTACCACCCTACGAGACATCTCGATCGATCGAGGGATGAGCATGTCGATCCGTCGGACGATTGCGGTCGTCACACCACTCGCGCTAGCCGTCGGCGTCGCCGGGTTCGCGCAGCCGCAAGCCCCTCACCCGCACGGCTACGTTTGCTACCGCGCCACCTCCCCCGTCACCATCGACGGCCGCATCACTGAAGAAGCCTGGGCCGCCGCCCCGTGGAGCGAGCCGTTCGCCGACATCGAAGGCGACGCGAAGCCGAAGCCGCGGCACCGCACACGCGTCAAGATGCTCTGGGACGATACGGCCCTTTACATCGCCGCCGAGCTAGAGGAACCGCACGTCTGGGCCACGCTGACCGATCACGACGCCGTCATCTTCCACGACAACGACTTCGAGGTCTTCCTCGACCCCGACGGCGACAGCCACCTCTACGCCGAACTCGAACTCAACGCCCTGAACACCACCTGGGACCTGCTCTTGCCCAAGCCGTACAAGGACGGCGGCAAGGCGATCAACGGTTGGGAGATCATCGGCCTCAAGACGGCCGTGCACGTGGACGGGACGATCAACGACCCGCGCGATTCCGACAAGGGCTGGACCGTCGAGATCAAGTGGCCATGGGCCGGCCTGAAGGAACTGACCGGTGTGCCGGTGCCTCCGCGCGACGGCGACCAGTGGCGGATCAACTTCTCGCGCGTCGAGTGGGACACCGAAATCGTCGAGGGCAAGTACCGCAAGGTGAAGGGCCGGCCGGAACACAACTGGGTCTGGTCGCCGCAACTTGTCATCGACATGCACCGGCCGGAGCGCTGGGGCTACCTGCAATTCAGCACCGCCGCACCGGGCACGGCCGCATTCCGCCCAGACCCGACCGCCTCGCTCCGTGACCGCCTCCACCGCGTCTATTACGCCCAGCGCGACTACCGTAAGGCCCGCGGCAGCTTCGCCAAGACGCTCGCCGACCTCGGGCTGACGGACCCGGCCGGCGAACCGCGGATTGAAACGAGGGCCAACGGCTTCGAGGCGAGCCTGCCGTTGCCGTCGGCGGGTGGCCGGCCGCAGCGGCTGGCGATCGCGCACGATTCGCGCATTTCGGTGGAACCCGCCGCGCCGTGAGCGGCGGAAAATCATCGCGACAAGCCGCCGACTAGCAGGCACTATGATGGTGGACAGCCATCACGGTGCCCACAGGAGGCGCGATGCCCGGCCACCGGCTGAACGATGTCGTGCGCCAAATCGGCACGGCGGCTTGCCGTTTCGCGTCCGACGGCGACGTACTGGCGCGGTTCGTTGCCGACCGCGACGACGCCGCGTTCGCCGAACTGGTGCGACGACACGGCGGCATGGTCCTCGGCGTATGCCGCCGGGCGCTCGGCCACACCGCCGACGCCGAAGACGCCTACCAGGCCACTTTCCTCGTACTCGCCCGCAAGGCCGCGACCGTCCGCAAATCGGACGCGCTGAGCGCCTGGCTGTATGGTATCGCGTTTCGAGTGGCCGGACGGCTGCGGGCGAAGGCGGCCCGGCGACGCGAGGTGTCGTTGACGGAGGTGCCCGGCCCCGACACGGCGGACGCGATCACTTGGCGTGATGGGCTACGGGTTCTCGACGAAGAACTGAACCGCTTGCCGGAGGCGCACCGGGCGCCGCTGGTCTTGTGCTATCTGGAAGGCAAGACGCAGGACGAAGCGGCCCGGCAACTCGGCTGGACGGTCGGGGCGTTGCGCGGCCGGTTGGAGCGCGGCCGTGCCCGCTTGCACGCCCGGCTGACGCGCCGCGGCATCGGCCTCGCGGCGCTGGCAGCAGTGTTGACGGCGAGTGCGGAGGCTGCGTCGGTCCCGACCGCGTTGCGCGGGGCGATTCTCGGTGTGGCGGCGGCTGAGGCGGCAAGTGTGCCGGCCGGCGTCGCCGTCGTAGCGGAGGAGGTAATCTCGGCCATGAGTGCGACGAAACTGCAATGGGCGACCGGGCTGGCGGCGACGTGCGGCCTGCTAACCGTCGGCGGCATCGCCGCGGTCGGGCAGGTGCCGGGCAAGGGCGACGCGCCGGCGAAGGCCCCGCCCATACCGGCCATCAAAGCGCCGCAGGGCAAGATCCAACTTATCGAGTTGGCCGGGGCCGCGGTGACGCGCGGCGAGATCGCGTTAGCGGAACAGCTTCTCCGCGACGCCGCTCGCACCGACCCTACCCTACCACCACCGCTGGTCATGCTCGCCCGGTTGTGCATCCAGATCAAGGCGATGCAGCCCCACGCCCGTGCGGCGCTTGAGCGGGCCATCGCTGAGAATCCCGATCATCCGACGGGGCATTTGACGAACGCGACCATCGCGATGACCGACGGCCGCATTGCCGAGGCCATCTTGAGCGCGGAGAGAGCCATCCAACTCGCCGACGCTGCCCTCTGGACCGCCGAACAGAAGAAGGGATTCCGGAAGAGTGCGCTAGAGACGATGGCTAGCGCATTTGAGGATCGAAAAGACTGGGCCAGCGTCCGCACCCACAGCGCCGCCTTGTTGGAACTGGATGGCAGCGCCCAACACCGCATCCGGCTGGCCAAGGCGCTGTTCTTCCTCGACAAGCCTGACGACGCCCTTGCCGAAATCCAACGGGCGGTGAGGGACGCCCCGAGCCACGGTCCGCCGGGCGTCCACATGGCCTGGCTTTGGGCCGCCAAGGGTGACGCCAAGGCGGCCGACGAGTGGTTCGCCAAGGCGATCAAGGATGCGCCAAACAACTACCGCGTCCGCGTCTCCTACGCCCAATGGCTGCTGTCGCAAAACGAGGTCGCGCGGGCAAAGGAACTCGCCGCCGAGGCCGAAACGATCGACCCGAAGGCGGCCGAGGTCCTCCGGCTCAAGGCAAGGATACAGGCGCATCAGGGGCCACCGGGCAAGGACAAACCGTAGCCGTGAGCCATCATTCCGCCTCGCCGTCGAGCCGCCAGCGGACGACCGCGGCTGACGGCTGCGGCTTCAGCGTCTCGCCTGGCTTCGTCGTGTAGCCGTAGGTGCCGTCGAAGATCACCACGAGCGACCGCAGGGCCTTCGCCTCGCGGTCGTACACGGCGATGCCCTGGGCCGTCGCCGCGCCGACGGAATGCTCGGTCCCGTCGTGCGTCCAGTCCACCTGCCAGCGGCCCGACAGGCGGAGGCGCGCTGTCTTGGCGTCGGTCGCCTCGACCTCGGCCTTCAACTCCGCGAACTTCACGTCCTGCGGCCGCGGGCGGAAGCGGGTGTCACCATGTGGCGACAGCACCGGGGCGAACTGGCGGGCGACGGCCTCGGGCAGCGTCCAGCGCTCGCCGGCTGCGGCGGTCGGCGGGGCGAACGTCTTCCACTCGTCGGCCGATAGCGGCACGCTGAAGACGAGGCCGTTGTCGGCCCGGTTATAGACGACGAGTCGGACACCGCCGTCGGGCCGGACCCCCGCCCCACGAAACGGCAGCGGCGTCGCCTTCACCGTCCGCGGTGCCAGCGGGCCGAACGTTTTGACGGTCGTGTCGAGCAGTTCGACCACGGCATCGGCAAATTTCGGGTTGGCTCGCCACGTCGCGCCGGGGCCGTTGCCCTGCCGCTCCGACGGATGGCCGTTGATCTCCGCACTCATGCCGGCGATCACCTTGCCGTCGGGGCCGACGATCCAGATGCCCTGGCCTTGCAGGTCCTTCTGCTTGAGGATCGCCTTCCAGTGGACGGCGCTCGGGTCAGTCGGGTCGCGGGTCGGGTCGTTGTTGTTGAAGTGGGTCGGGACGAAGTTCGCAGAGACGCGCCGGACGACGCGTTCATCAGTCAGAGTGCCCGCACGGAGCACGTTGGCGTACATTCAGCAGCCTTCCAGGCCGTTGTCCGGCCTGGCCCGCCCGCCGTAGCCCCACAGAAACAGCGGCCGATTTTCGGCCTTCGCGATCTTCTGCGCTTCCGCCAGGTCGTGGACCCAGGGGATTTCCTGGTAGCGGAGTTGCTCCTTCGTCGGCACGAGCGTCGCGGCCCGGCGTTCGAGCTGTTCGAGCGTCGGCTTCGCCGGCGGCTGGGCCTGCGCGCCCGCGCCAATCAAAAGGACCAGTAGCGTGGGCGCAAGAGTTCTTGACGACATGGCACTTCCTTGCGTGAGATCGATCTCGAATCACCGCCAGCGCCGGCGCGCGAAGCCACGATTCATTACCATATCGACCAATGGACGGATCTGTAACCAGTGGAAGGGTGCGACTACGAAGCAAGATCTCATCGCTAGAATGCCCGGATGCTCGACGTCGCGGATCTGCACAAACGCTACGGACCGGCGGCCGCCCTCAACGGCGTCAGCTTCCGCGTCGAGGAAGGCGAACTCTTCGGCCTGCTCGGGCCGAACGGGGCTGGCAAATCGACGTTGCTTTCCATCCTGTCCTGTCTGGCAACCGCGACTTCCGGTGCGGCGACACTGCTCGGCGAACGGCTCACGCCGGACAATCTCACCGTCCGTCCGTTCATCGGCATCGTGCCGCAGGACTTGGCCATCTATCCGGAGCTGACGGCCCGCGAGAATCTTGCTTTCTTCGGAGCGCTCTACGGCCTCAGCAGACACAACCTCGCGACACGAGTCCTCGAAGTCCTCGATACCATTGCGCTCGCCGACCGGGCCGACCACCGGGCCGGCACCTTCTCCGGCGGCATGAAGCGGCGACTCAACCTCGGCTGCGCCCTGATGCACCGGCCGCGGATTCTGTACCTCGACGAGCCGACGGTCGGCGTGGACCCGCAGTCGCGCAACTACATCTTTGAGGGCGTCCGCCGGCTCAACGCGGCGGGCACGACGGTCGTCTACACGAGTCACTACATGGAGGAGGTACAGGCGCTCTGCTCACGCGCCGCCATTCTCGACCACGGCAAAATCATCGCCTGCGATACCCTGCCAAAACTGCTGCGTGTCATTGGCGGGCAGGTGCGATTCAAAGCCCCGTTAACGTCCGACTTGCAGGCACAGATTGGAGCCATCGGCCAACTGATGACCCAAGACGATGGCTGGCACGTCCTCAGGGCGGCCGACGCCGCGACGGCCGTGGTACAGATGCTGGCGATGCTCGGCGCGGCCCGCGTCAGCGTCACGGCACTCGAGGCGCAGGAGCCGAACCTCGAGCGCGTGTTCCTGCACCTGACCGGCCATGCGCTGCGAGATTGAAGGACGAAGGATCGATCCGCAGATTGCGGTGATGGACGCAGATTGAAAGGCAGAGAATACCGATTGAATGACTCGCTTCTGTTCTCTCGGTCTTTCAATCTGCGTCCATCACCGCAATCTGCGGATTAATCCCATGGACGACCACCATGCCGATCACAACGCTAGCCCTCAAAGACATCCGCCTCCTAGCCCGCGACACGCGCGCCCTCGTCATCCTGTTGGCGATGCCGCTCGTGTTCATCCTCGTCCTTGGGCTATCGCTCGGCGAAGGGTTCGGGCAGAAGCCGGACGAGCGGCTGCGCATCTCTGTCGTCAATCTCGACCGCGGCCTGCCCAACTATCCGGCGGGCTCCTTCCCTGGCCGGCCGTGGTCGGCAGTCGTCCTCGATGATCTCGCTACAACCGCGGGCATTCGCGTCGAACTGCTGCCCGACCGCGCGACGGCCGAACGGCTCACGAACCGCGGTCGGCGCTCGGCCGTCCTGGTACTGGGGCCGAAGTTTAGCGAGCAGGTCGAACGCTGCTCGTTCCTATCCGACGGCGATCCGCCACCGATCAACCCGTTCTACCGCGACGGCGTGAGCCTCGCCGAACTCGACGCTGAACTGCTCACCGACCCGACACAGCAGACGGCCGCGTCGATCATCGAGCAGGTCGGCCAGGTGACGATGCTCCGCGTCGTCATGCCGTGGATGATCGGCCGGGCCTTTCGGAAAGTGGGCGACCCGAGCTTTCTGACCATCCTGGCGAAGGAGGAGAAGTTGCCGGCCCCGGTGAAGCTGTTTCTGGCCAACCCGCTCGTGCCAGCCGACCAGCGGCGGAACCTGAGCGTGGGCCTCCAGGGCGCGATCGGCAACCTGTTCCGCAAGTACAACCTCTTCGCCTTCACCTGGGCCGATCTGACGAAAAACGAGCCGCGACCGGCCAACACGTCGTCCCTGACCAGCTTTCACGACGAGGAAGGTGCCGGCATCTTGAAGCGCGGCTCGGCCCGCTATCAAACGCTCGTGCCGAGCTATACGGTGATGTTCGCATTCTTCCTGGTACTGACGGCCGGCTGGCTATTCGTGGCCGAGCGGCGACAGGGCACACTCGTACGCTTGCGCGCGGCCCCACTGACGCGCGGGCAGGTTCTTCTCGGCAAAATGCTACCGATTTTCGCCCTCTCGGTTGTTCAAGGCATGTTCCTGTTGGTCGCCGGTCGGCTCGCGTTTGGCATGAGCTGGGGACCGCATCCGTGGTGGCTGCTCGCTGTCGTCGTCTGCACATCCATCGCAGCGACCGGATTGGCACTTCTCATCGCAAGCCTGGCAACGACGGAGACCCAGGTCGCCGTATACGGATCACTCTTGGTGCTGGTGCTGGCCGGCGTGAGCGGATGTCTGATGCCGCGAGCGCTCATGCCCGAACAAATGCAGCAGATCAGCCGCGCGACACCCCACGCCTGGGCGCTCGACGCCTACGCCCAATTGCTCGTCAATCCGAACCCGGACGTCGGACTGGTGGCCCAGGCATGTGCAGCCCTCATTGGCTTTGGCGTATTGTTCGGTGCCATCGCATGGTGGCGATTGCGGCTCGATTAGCGTCCCGGCTCCGAATATCCTTCGCTGAAGACGAACTCCGAGGGCAACTGCCGATGCATTTCACGGACCGACTCGCCGCTGCCGTTCGGGCCAAGGGCACGGCCCTGTGCGTCGGCCTTGATCCACGCCGCGAGTCGCTACCAGCCTCGCTCACAGCGCGCCATCCGAACACGGCGGCTGCCTACGAAGAATTCTGTTTGCGTGTTCTCGACATCGTGGCCCCGGTCGCGCCGGTTGTGAAGCCACAGAGCGCCTTCTTTGAAGCGTGTGGTCCGGCCGGGTCGGCAGCCCTCAAGAACGTGCTGGTGCGGGCGAAGCAACTCGGCCTCGTTACCATTCTCGACGCCAAGCGGGGCGATATCGCATCAACGGCCACGGCCTACGCCGAAGCGGCGTTCGATGCATTCGACGCCGATGCACTCACCGTCAACCCGTACCTCGGCCGCGACGCTGTGGAGCCGTTCATCACCCGCGCCCGGTACGACGGCCGGGGGCTGTTTGTCCTCGTACGGACGAGTAACCCCGGTGCGGCCTTGTTCCAGGACCTAACCTGCGCTGGCGAGCCGCTCTACCGCCATGTCGGCGACGCGGTGGCCGGCTGGGGGCGAGCCCACCTTGGCACATGCGGATTCGGCGATGTCGGCGCGGTCGTTGGAGCAACCCATCCTGCCGAGTTGAAGCACTTGCGTGCGTGCCTACCGGACGTCTGGTTTCTGGTGCCCGGTTACGGAGCGCAAGGCGGTACCGCGGCCGACGTTCGGCTCGGCTTCCGGGCCGACGGGTTGGGGGCCATCGTCAACAGTTCGCGGGGTGTCACATTCCCGTTCAAGGCAGACGAGACCGGTTGGGAGGCGAAGATCGACGCCGCCGCACGAACGGCGGCCGCCGAACTCGCTCTCGCGCCCGCCGGCGTGTGCTAGAGTACCCGCAACACCGGAATATTCGCGCACGACCGAGGGGCCGATGGACGCATTGTTGCACGACCGCCAATTCATGTTGAAGTTGCAAGACGTGTCGCCCGAGATGGCCTCGGCGTATCGCAAGGCACTGCCGTTCCCGCACGCGATTTGGGATGACTTCTTCCCGCCCGCCGTCCTCGATACGGTGCTCGAGCACTTTCCGCAGCCAGGCCAACTGAAGTGGCAGACGTTTGACAACGCGAACGAAAAGAAGCTGGCGTTCCGGCAGGCCGAGGCGCTCCCGACGCCGGTCCGCGAGTTCCTTTATTTTCTCAACTCGTACCCGATGTTGCAGTTCCTGGAAAAGGTGACGGGCATCGAGGGGTTGATCCCGGACCCGTCGTTCACCGGCGGCGGCTGCCATCAGATCGAGCGCGGCGGTAAGCTGCAAGTCCACGTCGATTTCAACAAGCTGATGCCGTCGAACCTCGACCGTCGGCTCAACCTGCTCGTCTACCTCAACAAGGATTGGCGCGAGGAATATGGCGGGCACTTCGAGCTGTGGGACGCGACCGGCAAACAGTGCATCACGAAGGTTCTACCGATCTTCAACCGCTGTGTCGTATTCTCCACGAGCGAGACGTCGTACCACGGCCACCCGCATCCGCTGACGTGTCCGGAGGGCCGAACGCGAAAATCGATCGCGACGTACATCTACTCGAACGGCCGACCCGAACACGAGGTCGCCGCCGAACATTCGACCGTGTTCGCCGGCGACTCGGTGCCGGAGGGCACGTCGCTCAAGGACCTGGCAAAGTACATCACGCCGCCGGCGGTGGTGGACGCGGCAAAGTTCGTCAAGCGGAAGATCGTGGGTGGGAAGGCCGTGTGATCGCGGGCAGTCACGCTGCTGGGCCTCGGCCCCAAATCCGGGTCAGCCCTCTGAGAAGGGGCCTCGGACGGCAACGCAGCGACACCAACCCCGCGATGTCAGTGTAGTTGTCGTTACGGTCGAACTCCAGTTGCCGCAAGCAAGGCAGTGTCGCGGCTGCCAGGACTAGCCGTGCGGTCGCCGGACCTAGGTGGTTCGCACTCAGATCGAGGTGAATGACCCGGCCAAGGTGCGTGCTGCGAAGTAGCCTACGGACGTGATCCGGTTCGAGTTCGTTCTGAGATAGGTCCAAGTGCGTTATGCCGTCGAGCGACGGACAATTCGCCAACTCTTCGATGCAGTCCGCCGCACCGTAGAGAGCGATGCGACGAAACGGCTCGACTCGCCGCCAGCTTTCGCCGCGTTCCATGAAACGGCGGGCGGACACGCAAACTTCCTCCACGAATCCCCGCTCAAAGATCGCGTCCCCGCGCCATCCATCGAGCCGGCGCAACCACTCGGAGCGGTATCGTACCGCCAACTCGGCCTCGCGGCGTTCGAAGGCGGCCCTCGCCTCGGCACAATCATTGCCGGCCAGCACAGTCTGGAGGCGAACGAACTCGCCGCGCGGGTCGCCCCGATCCTCGAGCCAGTCCGCGTAGACCAGCCGCGGAAGATCGTCGTCCGGACGCTCGGCGATCGAGCGCAGGAAGGCTGTCTGTGCGTCGGTCATGAGGTGCGCCCGCCGCCTTAGCAACTCCCGAATCGAATGACCGATCCATCACCGGGTTCGGCCAGCACGGGAGGCCATCGTCCCTATTCTACCCCGAATGAATGACTCCTGGGACATCGCCGTTGTCGGGGCCGGGGCCGCAGGGCTGGTCGCCGCGTTTCGCGCCGCCGAACTCGGGCGGCGGGTTCTGCTGCTCGAAAAGAACCGGCGACCAGGCGTCAAAATCCTGATGTCCGGCGGCACTCGCTGCAACCTCACCCACGCCACCGACAATCGTGGCATCGTCGCTGCCTACGGGCCGCCGGGCCGCTTCCTCCACTCCGCCCTCGCCGCTCTCTCCGTTCAGGACACGATTCGGTTGTTTGAGGACGAAGGCGTTGCCACCAAGGTCGAGGAGACCGGTAAGGTCTTTCCCGTCAGCGACCGTGCGAGTGACGTTCTCGACGCCCTTCTGCGGCGATTGCACCGCAGCGGGGCAATGCTCGCCCTCGGCGAACCCCTCACGGACTTACGGCCCGTTGCCGACGGCTTCGTGCTGTCGACCCCGCAGCGCACGGTGAACGCGAAGCGCGTGATCCTGACGACCGGCGGCCGGTCGTACCCCGGCAGTGGCACGACCGGCGACGGCTACCGGCTTGCATCGGCGTTTGGTCATACGATTGTGCCACCTCGGCCGGCCCTGACGCCGGTGACGACGACTGTTCCGTGGGTCGCGGGCTTGCGCGGCGTCACGCTACCGGACGCCTCGCTCCGCGTTATCGCTGAGTCCAAGACGCTCGAAGCCCGCCGGGGTTCACTGCTCTTCGCCCACTTCGGCCTGACTGGCCCCGTCGCTCTCGATGTGAGCCGAGTCGTTAGCGGGCACCCCTCGCCGCAGTCGTTGGCCTTGGAACTCGACTTCCTGCCCGACCAGCCCGAGCCGGAGATCGATCGCTTCTTACAAGCCGAGTCTCTCGCGTCCGGCAAGAAGCAACTCGCGAACGTCCTGGCGATGCGCCTGCCGCACCGACTGGCCGAGACGTTACTGGCGCTGACAGGCCAGCCAGCCGATCGCAAAGCAGCCGGCCTAAGCAAACCGGACCGACAGAAACTCGTGCAAGCGATCAAACGCTTACGGCTGCCGGTGACGGGCACACTCGGATTCGAGAAGGCGGAAGTGACGGCCGGGGGCGTCGCGCTCGACGAGGTGGATTCTCGCGACATGCAGAGCAAGCGACAGCCAGGCCTGTACCTCGCCGGGGAACTGCTCGATCTCGATGGCCCGATTGGTGGCTACAACTTTCAGGCCGCATGGAGTACCGGCTGGCTCGCCGGGACACGCGCGGCCGAATCGTGATCCGGCGAGTTGGTCGCCAACGCCACTGATGGGCGCGACGCAGGGATGGTGCTGGCCGCAGATGTCGAGGCTGTGGTAGAGTTGTCCGAGCGCGTGTCGAGCCATGTCGAGGCCACAGAACCGGCCGAGTCGGGTCGCCGAGCCTCTTGTGGCATCGGATGGGCCGCTGGAAAAGGGGACCGTGGATGGATGAACCGAATCGGGTCCGCAACCCGTACTACTCGGTCGCAGCTTGGTGTGCCGGAGTCAGTATCGTCTTACTCGTTGTGGCGGGCGGCCTGATCGTTCCGCTCGTGTACGAGCGATTCCAGGGATCGACGCGCGAGGCCGTAATAGCGGCTGCCTTCTTCGTCGGTCTCTTCGGCTTTGCGATTCTCGGTTCCTCCTTCTTCTTCCTGTTGCTCGCTCGTACAGTCCAACGCTTCATCGACAACATCCGGAACGATCGCTGCCTGGCCCATTGGCGCTACACGCCCGCCGAATGGCAGGCATTCCAATCGGCCGAATCTCCTTTGCTGCGACGGGACTTTTTCCGATCCCTGTTACTTCCACTTCTTCTGGGCGCTCCGATCGGCTTGGCGCTCGTCGCCTTCGCTCAATGGACCGATGGCCAGACCGGTGAGTTTTGGATGGTCGCGTTGGTTACGGCGGGCTTCCTTCTCTTCATGCTGGGCATGGCGTACTACATCCGCGTTGTGCGTCGTCGGTCGTGGGGACGCAAATGTCTGCTCGATCCGCCGGACAGCTACCTACACCTCGAATTCGCCCGTGCGAATGGCGAGTTTCTGTATTTCCGATCCTTCGGTCAGCGGTTGATTGGTGCCCAGCTACTCGAGTCCGAACCCGCTGTCGTCGAACTTACAATCCTCTCCTCATCGCCGCGTGGTGGCTCCATCGAGGAAGTCCGCCGTATTCTGGTGCCGAGCGCCGCACGCGAAACTGCTGCCGCCATCGTTGCGAAGCTGCAAGCGGTGTGGCGACTGACCTGAGCAAAGCCGGGCCGGGTGCTTGACATCCCTCGCGGCCGGATTAGTAGTTCTGTCAGCGGCGGCATGGGGAGTGCTACCCGCCGTCGCGGTCGGCAAACGACTCGTGGGACAGGACCGTGGTTTCCCGGAAGTGCGACCCGTGAATTCCTCCGCTGCGCAAGACCGCCTTCTTGGCCCGGTGCTGATTCGGCACGAAGGTCACACTGCCCGAGAACGCAGTGCGTGCGGCTGGCGTGACCGCCTCATTAGCCGCGAGGACGCCGCACTGGCTCCCGCGGCCTGGGCACACGCCGTGGATATCGACGGTGCCAAGCTCCACTATCACAAGCGTTCCACGGAGCTGTACTACGTTCTCGATGGCAGTGGCAGCGTCATCCTCGACGGCGTCACACAACCGGTGTCGAAAGGCTCGCTGGTCCACATCCCGCCAGGCGTCGTCCACGGTGCCCGCGGCCGAATGCGGATCCTGGTCGTCGGCATCCCCGACATTGCCGACGACGATTATTTCGAGGTCCTACAGCAGTAACCATCGGTTTCCGTGGCGCACTGGTGGAGGATAGGCCCATGCGACGAGTTGCCGGGGCAATCGTGGCTTTGCTTCTGAGCCATTCAGCATGGACGCCCGATGGACGCGCGCAACCAACCACTCCGACGGAGGAGTATAACGCGCTGCGCAAGGAGTACGACCGGTCATCGAGCAGTGGCGTTCCGTTGACAGACGCCGAGCGACTGACGTTCATTGGCAGCGTGTACAAGCACCGCAATGCACTGGCTCGGAGGTTTCTCGAACTGGCCGAGAAGCACCCGCACGATCCCATCGCACTGGCTGCTCTGACGCAGGCGGTCTGGCAGGTCAATACGACGCCCTGGCCGGTCGAACTCGTCGGCGAAGACACCGCCCGCGGTCGGGCGCTGGACCTGATCCAGCGAGACCACATTCACAGCGATAAACTCGGCCCGCTGTGCCAGCGCGTCTCGTCCGGCTTCGGCAAAGAGTACGAGACCTTCCTCCGCGCGGTGGTGGCAAAAAGCCCGCACAATGCCGTGCGAGCCGTTGCAAGCCTGTCGCTGGGCCACTTCCTACACAGCCGCTTGCAACGGGTCGATCTCTGCCGCGAACAGCTGGAGCTGGCTCGCGACTTCGCGGTACTGTTCGGCCGAGGCTACGTCGCCGAGTTGCTCCAGGGCGACCGCGACAAGTCCTTGAAGGAGATCGAAGCGATCCTCGCCCAGACCGTGGAGAAGTACGGCGACGTCACGCTCCCCGACGGCGACAATGTCGCGGAGCGGACAAGAGTCGAACTGTTCGAGATCCGCAACCTCAGCGTCGGCCGAGTGGCCCCGGACATCGAAGGTGAGGACCAGGAGGGTCAACGCTTCAAGTTGAGCGACTATCGCGGAAAGGTGGTGTTGCTCGATTTCTGGAGCTTCGTCTGACTGACCTGACGGGCCCAGTGGCCCCACGAGCGGTCGCTCGTGAAGAATCGGAAGGACGAACCGTTCGCCCTCGTCGGCGTTCATGTCGGCGGCAGCACGGCGAAGCAACTCAAGGGTGTGATCGAGAAGGAGAAGCTCACGTGGCGATCGTTCGCCGACGCGGGAAACGCCGGTGCGGGACCGATCGCGACGAAATGGAACCTCTCCGCCACACCGACATTCTATCTGCTCGATCACAAGGGCGTCATTCGCTTCAAATGGGCAGGCCCTCCGGGCCAGAAGGTGATGGACGCCGCAATCGACAAACTGATCCTAGCGACGAGGTGACATCCGGGATGCATCGATTCTTGTCGCCCGGCCGATGACCCATATGCCGGTCGGATGCCAAGTCGAACGATCGGCCCGCGCGGCTCGCGATCCTCACTCCAGATCCCAGACGACGACGCGCCCGTTGTCGCCTGCGGCGGCAGCGATCAAGCCGTCCGGGGCAAACCCCAGCGCCAGCACGCGGCCGACGCCCCAGTCAAAGCTCTGCCGCATCGTACTTGAGGCGATGTCCCAGAAGATCACCCGCCGATCCCAACCACCGCTCGCCAGCGTTCGGCTATCCGGCGAAAACGCCAACGAACTCACGCGCCCCTTGTGGCCGGCAAGCATCGGCTGCTCCTGGCGGTCGGCCACGCTCCACACGCGAATCGACTCGTTCTCTCCCGCGGCAACGCACGAACCGTCGGGTGCGAGGGCCAGCGTGCCGACGCCGGTCTTCATCGGCGGCAAAAGAAGGTGGTCCTGCCGCGTCACGTCCCAGACGGTGACTCGCTTGCTACCGCCGGCCCAGGCGATCTGCTTGGCGTCGAGCCGGGCCGATACGGCCCAGACGCCCGCGGGTTCGCCGCGCCTGTAGGACGATTGTTGAGTCGCGGGGTTCCATACGATCAGCTGCCCCGACTCGGCTGAGTTGATGCGGTTGCCCGAGGCGTAGACGAACAGGTTGCCGCTATCGAGGAATGCGACGGCCGTGGCCGGGATTTGATTGTCGACAATGAAGGTCATCTTCGGACTGGCCGTCGGCAGGTCCCACCAGCAAATCGTGGCGTCGGCCGAGGCCGAGACCAGGATATCGGCGGTTGGGTGGAATGCCAGTGCGAGGATCGGTCCCTGGTGTCCGGTCAGAACGAGTGGCTCACCACCTGCGGCGAGGTTCCAGACGCGAGCGGTCCCGTCTTTGCCGGCGCTGGCGAGCCGGCGACCGTCGGCGCTGAATGTAAGGGCTTGGACTGAGGGTGGATGTTCGCCGATAACGTGCACGTTGGGTTCCTTCCTGGGTCGAACCAACGGATTCGCGACTGCGAAAGCCGAGGACGCAGAGGGGATGGCAGCGAGACGAGTGGCCTTGAACCACGTCTCCCGGCCCCTCTGCGTCCTTCGCGGGCGATTCGTTTCCGCTTATGGCAGCGGCAGCTCCTTGAACTCAAACTCGACCGGGTACTGCTGCGTGATCCAGCCATAATACGTGAGCTTAAAGGGTTTCCCCATCCCCGCGTTGCCGCCGTCGCCGAACATATAGGTGCCCGTGACGCTCGATGGCGTACCCGTATTCCAATTGAAGCCGTGCGATTGGAACTTCTGGCCCTTCTCGTCGGTCACTTCAATCCGCTGGTAGAGCGAATTCGTCCAGGTGTAATCGTAGTTGTTCGTATCCTTGCCGCCGCGGCGGGCCGTCATGAGGATCTGGTGCTGCTTGCCGTTGGTAATCTTGACTTCGTCGATCTCCAGCGTGACATCCTTACCCTCGAACTTCTGCTTCTTCACATCCGCGATCTTTTCGATGACGATCTCGGGACGTTGTTCGGCCAGGAACGTGATTGGCACGGTGCCGCGAAGAATGCGTACGCCCGAAGCCGAGCCGCCGTGGCCACCCAATTGCACTTGCGTTTGGAGCATCTGGTTGCGGTAGCTGCCGTAGAAGCCGCCGTACGATGTTTGGTACTCGCGACCCAATGCCGGCGGAAGCAGATTGCTTCCGTTGTCGTCTACCGCATACGTTAGCTTCGGCGTTCCCAGGCCGAGAAGCGGCAGCCGCGGCTCGGCGACGATGCTGAACATAAACGTCAGGCTCTCCGAGCGCTGGCCGGGGGCAAGCTGATTGCGCGGAAGCGATGCGAACTGGAGCGACTTGCTGTAGTTAAAGCTCACAGCCGAGAGGCGGAACGGCCCGCGATGATCCACATGCGGGGCAAACGAATTCTGAGAATACACCGTCAGACCGTTGGTGTTGTCGTAGTGCTGCTGGAGAACCAATCCGCCGGCAACGCAGAGTTGATCGAACGCCTCCCAGAACGTCACGTTGGTCACGTCGATCGACACAGACTGCTGCGAGCTGCCTTGGAGCTCGAGACGATAACCGCTCTCCTTGGCGAGCGCGGCCAACGCCTCCTTGACTGGCACCTGTTCGAGCTTGAGGCTGACGCGCTTCGGCGATAGGAGTACCGCCCGATCGGCATCGGCAATGAGCTTGGTCAAGCGAGTCCGGGTCTCGGCGTCCGGATGCGGTTGGGCCTTCCGCATGATCGGCAGGGCTTTTTCCGCACGCTCGGCGAGGGCTTTGGTCGCCGCCTCGCGAACCTTGAAGTTCCCGTCACCAAGCTGGGCGATCAGCTTTTCGATTGATGGCGGGGTGTCAGCCGGGGTGTCGGCCCATACGGGGGCCGTCGCCGAGCCGACGAGAAAGGCCAATCCCAGGTGCATCCGCATGGCAGCTTGGCTCCGAGGGCGTTCCCCGACGATGAGATCGGGGCTACCGTTAGAGCATAGCTCAATGGCGCGACGGCTGGCAAGGGATTGCCTCGACAACGTGCCCAGAAGCGGGTCCAACCGGTGGCAAGCTTTGCCGTCTACGGTGTCGTTCGGCCCGGTTGCTTGACGGCCCCTCCGTACTGACCTACAAGACAGGCATCTCGCATCCCAACGTCCAAAAACACTGTGAACCGGCCGTCGATCGACGCCGAAAGGGATCTTTCACGATGTCTGAGCGCCACTTTGACATTTGGCTCCGACGCAGATCAACGCCTCAGCCTCTGACCGTAGAAATACTGGACTCACGGATCGTTCCTAGCACCACCTACGTTCAGATCAACTTGACCAACAACTCGGGGACGAGCGGGCTAGCGAACCCCAATGTTTACGTCTTCCTCTACGGCCAGTTGAACCCCGGCGGGAATGCGGTTTTCACGATCGACCCTGCCACGGGGATCGCGACGACCAACACCAGCCCGGCGAGTGGCAATGCCCCGTCCGTCACGCTCGCCGACCTGACCACCAACGGCGTGCCTCGGCCGATTCTCATCGACAGCTCGCTGAACGTCACCGGCGGCCGCATCTACCTCAGCAATTCGCCGGCAGCCGTCACCGTCTCAGGCGGCGTGCCGAATGGGCCGACGGCGGCGACGGCTTCGTTCTACTACGACTTCGTGGAGTTCGCGCTCAACGGACAGCCCAACAATCTGAACATCGACACCACCCAGGTCGATCAGGTCGGCTTCCCGCTGACGATCCAGGTGAACCCCGCGGACCCGAACTATTCGGCCGGATCCGGGTTCACCGTCGATCGGGCGACGCTCCTTTCCCAGTTCCGTACCCTGGCCCAAGCGCCGGGCTACGCCGCATTCGCCGACTGCATCTTCACCGCGCCCAGCCAGCCCAGTACGGTCTACCGCTTGCTCAACCCGACCGACGTCATCCTCAGCCAGGTCAATGCCGTCTCTCTGCTCGGTACCATCGGCTCGCTGTCCGGTAGCCCCGGCGCGTGGCAGGCGACCTACACCATCACCGGGCCGATTACGCCGCCCGCCACCCTGCCGCCGACGAACTCCGGCGTCGGCCTCGGCATGATCGCGAGCGGACAGTTCATGCCGGCGGGGGCAACCGTCTCGGGCACGAGCGGCACTCAGGCAGTCACCGTCACAAGTAAGTCGACGAGTGCGACGAACCCATTCCAGGCTGCGACGAATGCCGCGGTGAACTTTTACGTCCCACCGACAACGGGCCTGGCGACGTACTTCGACCAGGCCATCGACGCCTTCTTCACCTTCTACAAGAACAATCCAAACACGCTGCAAGTCGAGCAGAACCTGAACGGCACCAACGTCATCTTCACCGGCAACGTGACGACGACCACGGCTACCGATATCAATGGCGGCACCAGCACGTACACGGTCCTTCAGTTTGTTGGCGGCGGCAAGACGTACAACGTCTACTACCCCTTCTTCACCACGAACTCGCCGGCGGGCAAGACGACGCCGCTCGGCACGCCCGTCGTGCCGCCGCCGTCCTGGTGGGCGCTGCCGAGCAACCCCTCGACCCCACGACTGACGCAGTACGAGCCGCCGTCGCAGATGGTCTTCGGCTGCGACGGTGCATTCGCCGACAACACGTTTCAGTACGCGGCCGGCTCGATCGACTCCACCGCGCTGGGCGGCATCGAAAACGTCCTGGTGACGTCGCTGAACCGCGGCACCGCAACCGCGCTCCAGTTCGTGACCGGCACCATCACCGCGACGTCTCCGGTCTCGACTTCCGCCACCGTCACCCTGACGAGCGGCACGACGGCTGGGCTCACGGCCGGCATGAATGTCTTCTCGTACCAGGACGCCAGCATCCCGCTCACGATCGCCAGTGTCCAGAATGCGACGACATTCACAATCACGTCACCGCTGCCCATCCTGCCGACCAGTTCTGACTTGCTGACAGCCTCGGCGTTTTACCCAGCCGGCGGTACCTGGAACGCCTTTGCCGATTTCCTGCACAACGGCACCGCGTCGATCACCGTCGATGGCCGGGCGTATGCGTTTGCCTTCGACGATCAGGGTGGCTTTAGCTCCGACTTGAACTCGACCTCGACGACGAACGCCCCGGCGACGGTGTTCATCACGATCGATCCCTGGACACCGCCGCCGCTGTTGGCGGTCGGGGCCGGGGCCAGCGGTGGACCGTACGTCCACGCCTTCAACGCCGACGGATCGTTGCGTTTCCAGTTGCTGCCCTACCCTGTGACGTTTTCAGGCGGCGTCCGCGTTGCCACCGGCGACCTCGACGGCGACGGCATCGATGACATCGTCACGGCTGCGGGGCCAGGTGGCGGACCGCACGTGCGAGCGTTTAGCGGAGTGGATGGCCACGTACTGCTCAACTTCTTCGCTTACGACAAGTCATTCACAGGTGGCGTGTTCGTGGCCGTCGGCGATGTAGACGGCGACGGCCGCGACGACATCGTGACCGGGGCCGACGCGGGCGGCGGGCCACACGTCAAGGTCTTCAGCGGCACTCGTGGTGCGGAGTTGATGAGTTTCTTCGCATACGACGCAGCGTTTTCCGGCGGCGTCCGCGTTGCCGTCGGCGATCTGAACGGCGATGGACGCAACGACTTGATCCTCGGGGCCGGCCCCGGCGGCGGGCCGCACGTCCGCGTCGTGAGCGGCGTGGATGGGGCGTCGCTGGCGAGCCTCTTCGCTTACGACAAGGCGTTCACCGGAGGCGTGTATGTTGCAGCCGGCGATATCAACGGCGACGGGCACGCCGACATCATCACCGGAGCGGGCTTCGGCGGTGGGCCGAATGTCAAGGCATTCAGCGGCCGGGATGGAGCGCCACTCCGGAACTACTTCGCCTACGCCACCAACTTCACCGGCGGCGTGCGGGTCGGCTCGCTGGACATCGACGGCGACGGTTTCGCGGACATCGTCACGGGGGCGGGCCCTGGCGGTGGGCCAGACGTCCGCGTCCGCAGCGGTGCCACAGCCGGCGACCTGGCCAACCTGTTCGCGTTCGACCCGGCATTCCTTGGTGGAATCTATGTGGGCGGGTGAGCCTCGCCGTCGGCCGCTTACCGGACGTAGATCGGGTTCGCGAGGATCCACGGACGGGCCTCGCCATCGAGCTTGAGCCAGGCTTCGAGCCGATAGGCCCCCGGTTCCGTCACAGCGAACTCGAAGTCGGCCTTCCCTTCGGCCCGGGCGACCTCCTTGCCGTGCCGCATCAGCCGGACCAGCGCCGGCAGCGGAAGTTTGGCCGTCAGCTTGAGGCCGTCGGCGCGCGAGACCTCGTCGCCCATGATGGCGACGGGGTTGCCGCGAGCGTCGGCCGCACCAAAGCGGAAACCCGTCGCATCGCACATCCAATCGTGGGCGACGAACGCGCGACCCGCTTTGAGCGCCGTTCGGATGGCGGCTTCGTCCAGTTGCGGCGCGAGAATGTGCGTGCTGGAGTTGCGGAACGACCGATAGTAGGGGTCCGTGTCCACCGAGGCGAGGATGGCGCCCGGCTTGTGGCCTTTCGTCATCTCCTTGATGCCGGGCCGCAGCGTCGCGGTGATCTTGCGCAATGACTTGTCCTCATCGACATTGGTGCCCACGAGGACCGTCGATTCATCCACCATCTTGACGATGTAAATCTGATTGTGGTGACAATCGTTGGCGGCCACGCCGGTGAGTCGGCGTTGTGCGGCCAGGCCTTCATCCCACTTGTCGAGGTACATCTTCGGGTAATCGCACTGAAACGCGAGTAACTCATCCGGAAAGCGGCGCACGGCGTCCTGTAGTTCGGCGAGTTGCTTGGGGTCGGTGAGCTTCATGGCGACAGACACGAGCGACGCCTTGTCCTGCTTGGCGTCCCAGTGGCGATTATAGATCTCCAGCCCGGTCAGCCCGTCGAGGGAGTGGTCGCGGCGTTCCTCGATGTGCGACAGGAAGATCATCCCCTCGCCGGTCGTCACCGTGCGGACGAAATCGGCCCCGGTCAGGTCCATTCGGTTGAGGATGGACGCCACCGGGTAGACGAGAAAGCCATGCGACTCGGACCCCGGCACAAACAGCACACCATCCTTCATCCCCCGCCAACGACCGTCGATGAAGTCCCGCGGGGGACGAAAGTGATCCGTCAGCAGAATCGCATGGACGCCGGCCTTCTTCGCGTCGGCCAACATCTCGGGCAGCGTACCACCGGTATGGGCCGAATCCTCGGCATGGGCGTGCAGGATGCAGCGGTAGTCGTTCAAACCCGGCAACGCCGCAAGAGCGACACGCTGGGATTGCAGCTTCTGGACATCATCGTGAACGGCCGCGAGCCGAGCGCTCGCCAAGCGTTCGATCCCCGTGTACTTGCGAGCCGGCGGCTCGTCGGCCGGCCCCCGGGCGACACCCACCAACACAGCGATGCCTGCCAAATACCGGCCCATCGTCTGACCACCACACGACGTACGACTCACGAAAGTACCTCCTCGGCCCGCTCTTCCGACCGTCGGATCGTGACTCTGCGATTTGCGATTATTGTAAGGCCCGCTCGCCAAACGGCGGCGATTGACAGGATGGATATGGTCGTCGCCAGGCCAAACAACTTAGGCATGGTGAGGAACCAATCTCCCCACCCATCTCAGCAACGCACGCATGACTACGACAAGGAGACACCGCTAGCTCAGCGCCACCGAACCCGTGACGACATCACCACTGTTGTCACGCGCCTTGATCATCAGCTTCGATGCCGTATCGGTTTTGTCGAACCACAGACAACACTCGCCCGCGGCCAGTTCGCCGTCGCCGTCGATGGTTAGTCCACTGTGGGAGGCGTCGATCCGGATGGCGCGGGCCAAGAAGACATAACCGCGTGGCAGCCGGAGGATGCCCTTCTTGTTCGTCGAGGACGCATACGTAGCTAGGGCGGCCTCAATGGCGTCGCTGTTCTCTTCCTCAACGAGCGATGTCGTATTGTTCGTGACAAGTTGTGGCGTGAGGACTAGGGCCGTGAGATCGGCGAGCTTCTCCGCCGTAACGACCATGGCCTCGGTCCATCCAGCCGCGTCGAGCGGGAAGAGGACGCCCGCCGGTACTTTGTCGGCCTCGTCGAAGTTCCGGATGCGTTTGTTGGCCATTGTCGCCTCCGCATAAAGGGCGAGGTCGCCGCTATCGTTGATTTCGGTTAGGTCAGTGTCGTTCACCAGGATTTCGTCCGGCATAGTAGCCCCTCCCCCACAGCGCAAGAATCCCGGCGCGAGCATGCCACGGAGACACGCCGCGTTAATTACTCGCGACACGGTCTGAACCCCTCGAAGGGTCAGAACGTGCCGTTCGCCCGACAATCGTCCCAAACCACGTTAGCGGTGACGGGCTGCGCAGGGCCGGTAACGCCCCCGGATCGCAAAGCGTTGGAACACAGTCAATCTGTTGCGCCCGCTTGCAACGCCTACTAGCACGCCTGCGACGGCAAGGAGTAGTGGCGATGGCTCCGGCACGGGCGTCAGCAGAAACGCTCGGCTGACACCGCCGAGTGTACCGATGCCAACGATTTGGCCATTATCGTTGATGCCGACTGCTCGCGTTAGCGTCCAACCGGTGCCGACACCAATGAGGCCATTCAAATCGAGCATGCCAACGCCACTATGGTAGATGAACGCACGTTGAACTGAACCCGTCCCGGATACGCCGACAACGACGTCTAAGGCGTTGATGCCCTCGGATACGCTCGATGAGTCACCCGATAGCGTCCCTAGGTCGACCATTCCGCCACCATCGGTGTACCGGAAAGCGTGCGTTGCGCCTGAAGCCGTGGTGGAGTAGCCGACCACAGTGCCCGCGGCATTGATCGCGCGTGCTCCTGTGTCGGCTCCGCCGAGTGTTCCCAAGTCCAGGTATCCCGAACCACCCGTGTAACGGTAGGCGTGGACATTCACACTCGTCGCGTTGGCGTTGACGGCGATTTGCCCTGCGTCATTGATCGATCTTCCCTCGGCTGACAAAACACCGGGTGGCATCCCCAAGTCTTGCATTCCCGCACCGTCCGTGTAGCGGAACACCCGGCCGCCTGACCCGCCAACCACTTGGCCCAACGAGTTAATGCCTTGGGCTCCACTCGTTGTGGCCCCTTGGAGAGCGCCGAGGCTGACTATGCCAACGCCGTCGGTATAGCGGAACGCTCCGCCGGGCACGCCGGTCGGAGTAGTAGAAAGGCCCACCACCTGCCCCGAGGCGTTGATGGCATAGGCAACGCTGTTGCTGGCTGGACCGCCGAGGTTACCCAGAAGCACCATACCTGGTCCTGGCGAAAATCGCCACGCCTGGGGCGTGGCAACCCCCGGTATAACTGTGCCGACCGTGCCTGTTACTTGTCCGACGTTGTTGATGCCGACCGCCCCGTTGGTGGTCCATGGTCCCCCCGGCGGGAATCCCAAGTCGGTGACGACGTACTGAACGACCTGGGCTGGAGCGGGCACGGCCAGAACGGCGGCTGCTAGGACGGCGAATGTACGTGCGGACATGGCGGCTCCTCCGACTAGCCGGCCGTCGTGGCCTGGGGCGGTCCCGGAACGGGCGGCAAATGTGGGGTAGGCTTTCAACCAGGGGGCGACGAACTCAACTTATCAAGGCGAGTGGTATCGACGCTAGCATTCGATCCCCGTGTACTTGCGGGCCGGCGCCTCGTCGGCCGGCCCCCGGGCGACACCCACCAACACTGCGATGCCTGCCAAATACCGGCCCATCGTCTGCCCACCACGCGACGTACGACTCATGAAAGTACCTCCTCGGTCTACTCTTCCGACCGTCGGATCGTGACTCTGCGATTTGCGATTATTGTAAGGCCCGCTCGCCAAACGGCGGCGATCAAGCGATTCTCGGGAAGGCGTCGCAGCCCGAGGAGCCGCGACAGCGTTCTAAGCTCACCATCGCGGTCACACCTGGTGGAAAGGGGTCGCAAGGCGGTGGAACAGCGAGGAGCAGGGTTTCTGTGCTTTCGCTTCAGCACCACGCACCTGCGATGGTCGCAGGGCCAGCAACTGCATTCAGGGAGCGGGACGCGACGAACATTTCGTCCCATTTTTCCACATTTTTCCAGGCCCGATTTCGCCCTGGGATTGTTCCATGAGACGAATGTGCCGGCCGGTAGCGTCGATGTGGAGAAGCCGCTATGGCACGGTGTGTCACGTCGTCGTCTGAATCGAATCGTCGCACCCGCTCAATGGGTCGACGCCGAAGTGCATGGGGCGAATGACGGATCGCTTTGTCCACAAATCATTGATCGATCGAATGTTGTGGCACAATCGATAACGGGCTAGCGGCTGTCAGGCCTTGCTCTCGCCGTCGTCCTCGTCGCGCGAGTCCTCATCCGGCAGGCCCGCCTCAAGTTGGGCCATCCGCCCCATCAGGGCGACACCGCCCGTGATCGCGGCAAGGCTCACAACGCCGACAACGGCCCAAACCGCCACAGACACGCTGAACAAGAACTCCGATTTGTACGCAACCAAAAAGCACGTCACCGTCGCTGCCGCACAGACCGACACCATGGGGACCAGGGCGGTCGTTCGGCCCGCCGCCCGACCGCGCACGTCGAATGGCGGCAACTGCTGGCCCTGCTCCATCGCCTTGAGGTGTTCGGTATGGCGCATCTCCTGGTTGCGGGCATGCGAACGCAATAGCTGCGGCACGACGGCCAGAAGCGTCCCGAGGACCATCGCCGTCATCAGAAACATCATGATCTCGCCGCTGTGCTTCTCCCAAAATATTTCCATACCACGACTCGTGCGGGACCTGGGCAACTTCTCTCCACTTTAAGGGAACGAGTGCGGCTCTTGTAGACCATCGTCGCCGGTAAGCCACGGTTCGGCTATCGTGGCTGGGTCAGCGCTATCACCACTGGGACCGCACCCGCCGCTGCCACTGAGGTACCAACGCGATGATACGTGGGCCGATTGCCATAGTCGTGGTCATGGCCGTCGGGTTATCGGCTTTTCCCCAATCGCCGGCAGTCGGGGGCAAACTCGAGCGCGTGCGCTACAACCACCCCGGCCTCGCGGTCGATCTCGGCGTCGGCCTGTACGCTTTGCCGTTACCGATGGACTACGACGGCGACGGGCATACCGATCTCGTCGTGGTCTGCCCGGACAAGCCGTACAACGGCACCTTTGTCTTTCGCAATCCCGGCACAGGCGGGCCAATGCCGATCTTCGAGCCGGGCCGGCGCATCGGCAAAGCCATCGACAACGCTCGCATTGGTTACGTCGATGGCAAGCCCCGTGTGCTGACGCCAGGTGCCGAATACCCGGACTTCCTCAAGTCGGGATTCGACAAACCGCTCAAGCTCTCGGTCGGTGCCACGGTTCACCCGACAAAGGTGCGGGGCAACCAGTGGACCTATTGCGATTACGATGGTGACGGGACGCTTGACTTGATCGTCGGCGTCGGAGATTGGGCGGAGTACGGCTGGGACGATGCCTTCGACCGCACAGGCCGTTGGACCCGCGGTCCGCTGCACGGCTATGTCTACCTGCTTCGCGGTCTGGGGCGGGGCGAATACGCAGCGCCGGTCAAGCTCGAAGCCGGTGGCCAGATCATCGACGTCTACGGCACGCCATCCCCATGCTTTGCCGATTTCGATGGCGATGGCGACCTCGACCTCATCTGCGGCGAGTTCCTCGATGGCTTCACCTATTTCGAAAACGTCGGTACCCGCACGCAACCGCGCTACGCCGCCGGCCGACGGCTTCCGGTGCGGATGGACTTGCAGATGATCGTCCCCGTCGCGTTCGACTGGAACCGCGACGGCAAGCCGGATCTGATCGTCGGCGACGAAGACGGCCGAGTCGCCTTCGTCGAGAATACGGGCCGGATCGTGGACGGCCTGCCGGAGTTCAAGCCGCCGCGGTACTTCCAACAGGAAGCAGCCGACCTCAAGTTCGGGGCGCTCGCCACGCCGTTCGGCTTCGACTGGAACGGCGACGGACGGGATGACATCGTTTGTGGCAACACGGCCGGGTACGTCGGCTATTTCGAGAACCTGGGTGGCAACCCGCCGAAATGGGCCGCTCCGAAGCTGCTCGAAGCCGACGGTAAGGTCATTCGCATTCAGGCCGGGGCGAACGGTTCAATCCAGGGACCGGCCGAGGCGAAGTGGGGCTATACTGCCCCGGTCGTCGCCGACTGGGACCACGATGGCCGGCCCGACCTGATCGTCAACTCCATCCTTGGCCGAGTGGTCTGGTATCGCAACGTCGGCACCCGCACCGCGCCGAAACTCGAAGCGGCCCGACCGATTGAAGTCGCGTGGGATGGCGTGCCGCCCAAGCCGGCGTGGAACTGGTGGGACCCGCAGGGCCGCGAACTCGTCACCCAATGGCGGACGACGCCATTCGTTGTCGATTGGAACAAGGACGGCCGGAACGACCTCGTAATGCTCGACCACGAGGGCTACCTGACGTTCTTTGAACGGCGTGTCGACGGCCTCTTGAAGCCCGGCCGGCGCATCTTCGACGGCGGCACGTTCGACCGTGACCACAAGCGTACGGCATCCGGCGATGGCCCGCTGCGGCTCAACGACGGGACGGCCGGCAAAAGCGGCCGCCGTAAGTTCTGCCTGGCCGACTGGGACGGCGACGGCCGGCTCGACCTGCTCGTGAACTCACTCAACGTGAGCTTTCTCAAGGGCATAGCGACCGGTGACCGCTATGCGTTCCAGGATCAGGGCGTGCTTGACACTCGCCTCCTGGCCGGACACGATACGGCCCCCACGATCGTCGATTGGGACAAAGACGGCATCCCGGACCTGCTCGTCGGCGCGGAGGACGGCCGCCTCTACTACCTGCATAACCCGAGGGCGAAACCGCGATGAGCATGGACATCCTGACGGACAACGAACTCGCTGAGCTGCGGCGCATCCCATCGCCGACGGTAGCGAACGCGATCGAACGCTTCAACTGCCGCGACCGACACGAAGGCGTCACCGGCCCGGGCGTCTTCTGCGCGTTCCCAGAGATCGGCCCGCTCGTCGGCTACGCGGCCACGCTGACGGTACGCTCGGCGACAACGCCGTCGGCCAAGTCCGCGTCGCGCCAGGCGACGTGGGACTCGGTGCTGACGGTGCCGGGACCGCGGATCGTCGTGGCCCAGGAACTCGATCAGCCGCCGCGCGGGGCGTTCTGGGGCGAGGTCAACGCGAGCATCCACAAAGCGCTCGGTTGCGTCGGCCTGTTGACCGACGGCACGGTCCGCGATCTCGACGAGGTGAAGCGCATCGGCTTCCAGTTCTGGGCCGCCGGCGTTGAAGTGGCGCACGGCTTCGCCCACGCCGAAGCGTTCGGCGAGCCGGTGACGGTGTTCGGCATGACCGTACGGCCCGGCGACCTGATCCACGCCGACAAACACGGTGCGGTCGTCATCCCGGCAAAGGTCGCGCGCGAGGTGGCGGCGGCGTGCCGGGCCGTCGATGATTACGAACGGCCGATGTTGGAATTGTGTCGCGGGGGCGAGTTCACGACGGCCAAGCTGGCGGAGTTGCTCAATGTGCCGACGATTTGACGCGCGAAACGACATCCGAGCCGCGAGCGCAAGCGAACGCCACCGCGTCAATCGCTCGGTTGCGCTCGCGGCTCTAATATGTGCCATCCCGACGTGCGCCCGCGCGGCCGATCTCGACCTGACCCGTGCGACGATCGTCGCGCCGCCAGGCCTCGCCGGCCCGGAGCGTCAGGCGGTGCGTATGCTCGCCGAGGAGGTCGCCCGACGATCGTGGGTCGAATGGCCCACGGCAGGGACATTGCCCGCCAATCCGCCAGCGATCGTTGTCGGTCCCACGAACGCCGTGCGCCGCCTCGTCCCCTCGGTACCCGCGGGCGCAATCGGCCGCGAGGGTTACCGCATCGGTGTCGCGGGCTCGACCGTCTACGTCGCCAGCGACGATCCACGCGGCACCCTGTTCGGCGTGGGCCGACTGTTGCGCGAGTTGCGTATCGATCGCGAAAAGGTGACGCTGCCAGCCGACTTTGCCGAAGCCTCCGCGCCCAAGACACCCCTGCGTGGCCACCAGATCGGCTATCGCCCGAAGACGAACTCCTACGACGGCTGGACTGTGGCCATGTGGGAGCAGTACATCCGCGATCTCGTGGTTTTCGGTTGCAACGCCATCGAGCTGATACCACCGCGATCCGATGACGATGACGACAGCCCGCTCTTCCCACAGCCGCCTCTGCGCATGATGGCCGCTGTGTCGCGTATCGCCGACTTGTACGGGCTGGACGTATGGGTCTGGTATCCAGCGATGGACCGCGATTATGCCGACGCAAAGACAGTCGCGGCCGCGCTCAAGGAATGGGGCGACGTGTTCCGGGTGCTACCGCGGCTCGATGCCGTGTTCGTCCCCGGCGGCGACCCCGGGCACACACCGCCCAAGGTGCTGTTCCCGTTTCTTCAGAAGCAGACCGCCAACCTCAAAGCCGTTCACCCGAAGGCTCAGATGTGGATGTCGCCGCAGAGCTTCACCGGGCCGTGGATGGAGGACTTCTTCGCCCTGATGAAGCAGCAGCCGGCATGGCTTAGCGGTCTGGTGCACGGGCCTCAGGTTCGCGTCTCGTTGCCCGAGTTACGAGCCAAGACGCCCGCGCGCTATCCGATCCGCGACTACCCGGACATCACCCACAGCTACCGGTGCCAGTACCCCGTGCCGGACTGGGACGCGGCGTTCGCACTCACGCTCGGTCGCGAAGGCGTGAATCCACGGCCAACGCAGATGGCCCATATCTACAAATACGCGCGCCCGCATACGTTCGGGTTCATCACGTATTCCGAAGGTTGTCACGACGACGTGAACAAGATGCTCTGGAGTGCCCTCGGCTGGGACGACGCCGCCGATACTCGCACAGTGCTGCGGCAGTACGGCCGATACTTCATCGGCCCGAAGCTCGGCGACCGCTTCGCCGACGGGCTATTCGCCTTGGAGCAGAACTGGACGGGCCCAGCGATCGACAATGCTGGCATTGACGAGACGCTGGCGAAGTTCCGGGCGATGGAGCGCGACGCGGGTCCTCGCGAAAAGCTCAACTGGCGTTTCCAACAGACGCTGTATCGAGCGTACTACGATGGCTTCGTCCGCGCTCGGCTGCGACATGAGGTCGGGGCAACGGATGCCGCGCGCGCCAAGCTGCGCGAAGCGAAGCAAATCGGCTCGATGCGTGCGATGGCCGACGCGGAAGCGACTCTCGATCGAGCGGCGAAGGAAGTGCCCGCCCTCGAATTGCGGGGCCGGACGGGTGAATTAGCCGAGGCGCTATTCCAGAGCATTCGCGCCCAACTCAGCGTACCGAAGTATCACGCGATTGCTGTCGGCCGTGGGGCAAACTTCGACTCGATCGACGCGCCGCTCAGTGACGCGATGTGGCTGCGAAGCGAGATCGCCGCGGCCCGTAAGCTGGCCGACGAGCCGGCGCGGTTGGCTCGGCTGGCCACGACGCTCGACCGCGAGGACCCCGGACCCGGTGGCTTCTACGACAACCTTGGCGACCCCAAGCGGCAGCCGCACCTCGTACCCGGCTCCGGTTGGGCGAAGGATCCCGCGTACTTCACGTCGTCGCAAACGGCATTCGCTCGTGGGAACGCTCCGACGAACGCCCCACGGGCGTGGTGGACCTTTGCCGAGGTGCACTACGACACACCGCTCCAACTGCGATATTCTGGTCTGGATAAGACGGCGAAGTACCGCGTGCGTGTCGTCTATGCCCAGGCCGAAGGCCGTAAAGTGCGGCTCGTGGCTGGTGACAACCACGAGGTTCACGGCTTTCTCCAGAAGCAGCTTGAACCTCTGGAGTTCGCGATACCCGTCGCGGCGACTGGCGGCGGGGAGCTGACACTGACATGGACGCAGGAGCCGGGGGCGGGCGGAGCCGGCCGCGGCTGCCAGGTCGCCGAAGTGTGGCTGCTCAAGACCGGGTCGTGACGCCACTCCCTTTACTTCGCCCCGCCCCTCGGCGACAATCGGGTGTCCGCCCCGGCCCCGTTACGAGCGAGCGATGCACCCGCCGACCGTCGTTTGCCCGCCGCGCCGGGTGCGGCGGGCGCCGTGCGTGGCCCTCGCCGCGGCGGCGTTCGGCGTCGCGGCCTTCGCCGTGCGCGAACGCCACCTCGACCATCGGCTCCGGGCCGGTGCTGCGGCGCTGCAGGCCCACGGTGCGATCGTCAACGTCATCACCGACCATCCCGACGCGGTTCGGGCCATGGCCGCCCGGCTCGGCCTTCGCGAGCCATCGTGGCTCGGCAGGCGAACCGTGTGCGTCCAGTTCCCGCCCGGCGGGGCGACGGCTGAGGACGCCCGCGTTGCCGCCGGGCTGCCGAACCTATGCGCCTTCGACTGCTTCGGCTCCGAGTTCGTCGGCGACGACGCACTCGCGGAACTGGCGTCCGCGACGGGCCTCACGGCGGTGCGGGTCAACGACACGCGGGTGACCGACGCCGGCGTGCACCACCTGATGAGCCTGCCCCGGCTCAAGGGCGTCGCGGTGAAGGGGACGCTCGTCGGCGACGCCGGCCTGCGGCTTCTGCGCGGCAAGCCGCGGCTGGATTGGATTGAGGCCGGCGGCCCCAACATCCGCAACGTCCGGATCGAAGGGTACGACCTCCGCGGGCCGGGCGGCCCGGACAACGTTCGGCTCGGCGACGTATTGACGGTCACAGGGCGGCTGGTCGTGGCCGAGCCCGACCTGCCTACGCCCAAGCTGTCGGTCGATGTGCAGAACGTCCGGGAGGCGTACCATTGGGCAGCATCAATCTCGGGCAATGCGAGCCTAACACGGGTCAGTGACGGGGTGTACGACTTCACCGTGACGACCCTCGGGGCCGGCCGCGACCCCGGCCGGCACGCCGTCCGCGTGTATGTCGAGTTTGCGACCACGCCACAGTTGACGTACGCCTTCCCACAGGCCGCTATCGACATCGCCGTCAAGAAAGGTTCGCCGTGAGTGCCACCACGACTCCGACGGCGAAGCCGCGGTTCTGGTCCCGCCGCCGCGTTGTTGCATGGGCCGTCATTACGGTGTTGCTCGCCATTTGTGTCTCGGCACTGCGTGATCGGCTCCGAACCGAACAAACCGTCGCGGTCATCGAGCAGGTGGACCGGCTCGGCGGACATGTGTCACTGCGGCGGGAACATGCCGATTGGCAAGGGTGGCTCGCCCGCCGATTGCCGCTTCTCGAAGGCATCCTCGGCCACGATGCTGTCTCGGTCGGCCTTCCCAAGGCGGCCCCGTCGTTCGACGACCTGAGGGCCGTCGTCGGTCTTCCTGGCCTGCGCACTCTCGACCTGACCGATGCCACCGGCATCGATGACCGCGCCCTGGGCATCATCGGTGGCACTTCGGGGCTCATACACCTCAATCTCACCGGCACAGACGTCACCGACCAGGGGATTCAAGGGCTTGTCGGCCGAGTGTTTCTCAACGACATCCAGCTCGACGACACGCACGTCACGGATGCCGGCGTGGCCGCCCTCGTGGGGCGATCGGCCGTCGTGAAGGCGATTAGTGTCCGTGGGGCGAACGTCAACGCTGTGTCCGGCGAGGGCATCACCGTCACAAAGCCGACTCGATCCGGTGGCCCGATCACAGTTGCCGGCCGTGTCTTCATCCGCGACTTGCCGCCCAGTGGGCGGGCCATCTTGACGGCGATGATCGTGCGGCCGGGCCACCGCGATGGACAAGACGTCGCTCGAATGACGCTCAATCCGCACTCGGGCTGGCAAGAGTTCACGCTGACGGGAACGGTCCCTGTCCGTGAGCCGGAGGGCCGCTTCGCCATTGAGGTCAACGTTTACGTTGGCGGGCCGCCGTTTGTGATTTACCGCGTGGCGCGATTAGAAGTCGAGGTACTGCCAACCGCCGATCCACCGACACAGGAATAGACTGTTCGGCCACGAAGCGTCCCTGAGGGACAACGATGACGATGGCGACCATCGTACCAAAGCGACAGCGTCGTTGGTTGCGTTCCTTCGTTCTGCTCATCCTTCTCGCGATCGGCGCGACGATCGCCGTCGGTCTCCTGCTGGCCGCGCAGCGAGTGCGACGAGCCGAGGAGGCCGTTGCCCGACTTCGGCAGATGGGAGCCCAGGTCACGGAATCGTACGAGGTTGCCAACTGGTGGCGACAACTGGCACGGTCGATCGGATTATCGCCCAATAGCGGGCACTTCGGCCGCATGGCCGCGTCGGTGACCATGGCTGGTCCCAATGCGACCGCCGACGCTCTGGCCGTCGCGGCGGATCACCCGGAACTGTGTGCGCTCGCATTGCGAGACGCGACCGCCGTCGATGACGCCGCACTCGCGATGGTTCGCGACTGCACGGGCGTCGAACGCCTGTTCATTCAGAATGCACGCATCGGCGATGCCGGCTTGCGCCACCTGGAAAAGTGGTCGCGGCTCAACACCGTCGCCATCGACAGTTGCGACATTACCGACGACGGCGTCGCTTTTCTGAGCGGGCTACCGTCCATGCAGTGGGTACACTGCAGCGGGTCTGGCGTAACCGGCGCGACAGTTCGCGACTTGACATTCACCGGACTCGACGGTGCCGCTCCGATGGCGGGAAAGCCGTTGTCCGTTCAGGGGCGGCTTATCGTCAAGACGGTACTGCCCGCGGGCGTGGTTCCGACGGTGATGATCTTCGCCATCAACGAAGACGCTAGCGACGCAATCTTCCTTCGCGGCACGGCCGTTGTCACGATGGACACCACCGGTGAAGGCACCTTCACAGCGTTGTGTGGCAACGGAGGTCGGGGCGAACTTCAGCCGGGCCGGCACAGCATACAAATCACCGTGACAATCCCAGGCAAGCCGTCCGTGAGCTATCGTCAGCCGGCCGTGCCATTCGATTTCAAGCCCGCGGCCCCGCCAACGAAGAAGGAGTAGGTCGCAAACCGTGCCGAAGACATGAGCGACGATCCCGCTGGACCGTCGCGGTCGCTCACGCTTCGGACTCGGAATATACTCGACTGCAAAACCCAGGAGACCACGCCATGTCTGCCGAAGGCGAACCGATTCACGACCCGCAGACTGCCGCCCGGATCGAGGAGCGCCACCGCGCCCTCGCTGTTGGGGCGATTGCGCTGCCGAACCTGTTTCTTCGCTCCGCGATCACACTCGGCTTGCTCTACGGAGCGCTCGGCATTGTCCTGATCGCGCTCGTTCAGATCGGCGTCATCAAGAGCGCCGGGATTGCCGTGGCGATCGGTTGCGGCATCATCCTACTGCAATATGCGCTGGGGCCGTGGTTCATGGACCTAAGCCTACGCTGGCTTTACTCCATGAGCTGGGTCGAGCCAACTCAACTGCCCGTCCACCTCCGGCGGTTCGTCGAAAAGACGTGCGAGGCCGAGCGGATGAAGTTCCCGTCCGTCGGCATCATCCACGATGGCGCGCCAACCGCGTTCACCTACGGTCACCACCCGTCGAACGCCCGCGTCGTCATTAGCCAGGGATTGATCGACCTTCTGACGCCCGACGAGTTAGAGGCCGTCGTCGCTCACGAACTCGGCCATGCCCGCAATTGGGATATGGCCTTGATGACACTGGCCAACCTTGTGCCGCTACTTCTCTACTACGTCTACGACCTGAGCCTGCGCGTCCGTAATGGCGGCGACAATAAGGGGAAAGACTACTCGATCATCGTCGCGATCGGAGCCTACGTTCTGTACGTCATCAGCGAATACCTCGTCCTGTGGTTTAGCCGAACGCGCGAGTACTACGCCGACCGCTTCGCCGCCGAGGCGACCGGCAAGCCAAATGCGCTATCGATGGCCCTGGTCAAGATCGCCTACGGTCTCGCCAACCGCGGCGGTGCCGGCGAACAGGCAACCGAAGAGGAGCGTAAGGCCGCGGCCGCCAAATCCAAGCGTATTGATGCGATGGGCGCGCTCAATATCTTCGATCGGCACGCCGCCGTCGGGCTGGTGATGGCGTCGGCGTCCGGTCCAGCCGTCGGCCCCGACCCGGAGCAGATCAAGGGCGCGATGCAGTGGGACCTGTGGAACCCGTGGGCGCTCTATTACGAGATTCACTCGACGCATCCGCTCGTCGCCAAGCGGATCACGGCCCTATCCGATCAGGCCGCGGCCCTCGACCAGAAGCCGCTCGTCGTCTTCGACCGGGCCAAACCCGAGTCGTACTGGGACGACTTCACTGTCGATCTCTCCGTGATGTGGGCACCGACGATCGGCTTCCTCACGGGTCTTGCGGTGTTTATCTGGCAGTTCGCCGTTACCAACGGCAGCACAAAGTCGTTTGCATGGCTTGGCATCGGCTTGCTCCTGTGCGGACTGGCCAGCCTTGTCCGGTGCCGATTCAGCTACCGTGCCGACGTGTTTGAGCATCTGACCGTGGCTGCCCTTCTGCATCGTGTCAAGGTGTCTGCCGTACGACCGGTGCCGTGTACGCTTACGGGTCAGATCATCGGCAAGGGTGTGCCGGGCCTGGTGTGGAGTGAGGATTTCGTAATGCGCGACGACACGGGACTGATGTTCCTCGACTATCGGCAGCCGCTGCGCATCTGGGAATGGCTGTTCGGCCTGTTCCGGGCCGGGCAGTATCAGGGCAAGAACGTCCGCGTGACCGGCTGGTATCGCCGCTCGCCGGTGCCGTATCTGGAAGTCAAGCACATCGAAGTGCTGGACAAGAGCGTGCCCGATCGCACGACGTACAGCTACTATTGGCAGTACATCGTCGCCACGATCATCGCCGTCGGTGGTGCAGCACTGACGTGCTGGGCATTGATCCAGAAGTGACGATTCGGAGCGAACGGCCGGCTGATGTCGGCCGTTCGCGAATACAATTTTCGGTATGCTGCGACACCTGCGACCCTTTGCATTGCTCTTCGTTACCGGTTGTGCCCGCCTGGTCGCCGAGCCAGCTCCACAGACTCCACCGGCCAATCCGGCGATCCCGGTCGGCAAACTCGAGCGTACGCAAATCCAGAGGACGGTGGAGCAGCCGGGCCGCGTCGAAGCGTTCGCTCAGACGCCACTGCTCGTCAAGCTGCCTGGCTACGTCAAAGCAATCCACGTCGATATTGGCGACCAAGTGAAGACGGGACAGCCCCTCGCCGAGCTGAGCGTCCCCGAGACGGAGCTGGAGTTCGCTCAAAAGCAAGCGGCTGTCACACAGGCGGCCGCCGAAGTCGAACAGGCAAAAAAGCTGCTCGCCGCGGCCGAGGCGAACACAGGCTCGGCTGCCGCAGCAGTCGCCGAGGCCAAGGCCGGGCGGCAGCGCGTCAAGGCGAACCACGACCGGTGGAAGTCCGAAGCAAATCGCGTCGCTGGATTGGTCGAACGCCGCGTGATCGACGAGCAGACGCGCGACGAGACACTCAACCAGTACCGGGCGGCTGAGGCGATGCTCGAAGAAGTGGAAGCGAAAGTTCGCTCCGCCGAGGCTGCTGAGATCGAAAGCGGTGCCCGCCGCGATAAAGCCAAGGCCGATGTAGCCGTGGCCGACGCGAAGGCAAAAGTCGCGGCGGCTGATGAAGGGCGTCTGCGAGCGCTTCTTGACTACGCGAAAGTCACGGCCCCCTTCGATGGAGTCATCACCGACCGGCGTCTGGATGTCGGCCATTTTCTTCAACCAGGAGCGCGGGAGACGCCGCTCTTCGTCGTGACGAAAACCGATCCGGTGCGGGTCTTTGTGGACGTCCCGGAAATCGACGCCGCATTCGTCACGAACGACTCGCTGGCGGTCGTCCGCGTCCAGGCACTGCGTGGTCGAACCTTCACCGGAAAAGTCAGTCGCTCGGCCTGGGCGCTCGACGCCAAAGCCCACACGCTGCACACCGCCATCGATTTGCCAAACCCTGATGGTCTTTTGCGGCCGGGAATGTACGCCTACGCGACGATCGCCGTCAAATACCCACTGGCCTGGACACTGCCACTGCCCGCGGTCGCGCGGCAAGGCGACGCGACCCATGCCTACCTGGTACGCAACGGCAAGGCTGCCAAGGTTGCCGTGCAACTTGGTGCGGCCGATGCAAACCGCACTGAAGTGCTGAAGCTCGACGCGGGTGGCGGCAAATGGACCGACCCGACCGGCGATGAAGTGTTCGTCCTGAAAGCCGCCGGTGTGAACGACGGACAATCAGTTCCCTGACCAACATCAGGATGATTCGATCGTTGGACCTTTCGCTGGCCTTGCGAGCAGAACCAAAGCGTCAAAGCGGCCATTCGTTCCACGTTAAGCCAATGGATTCGTGCCGAGCGCGAATTCTCATTTTTCTCAAATCTAACGATTGTATCAGTAAAATCGATTGCTCATTAGTTACGGCCGCGGTAGTTTGCCAACGACCATTGAACGACACCTAACGAGCGTTGCCATGTCTCTCTCCACCAATCGGCATCCCGTCGAGCCCGCGTCCCTAGAATCCGTACACTTGGGGCACACCAACTCCATTCCCCGCCTTCAATAGCTGCAATCGCACCCTGTCTCGCACTGGGAATCGCAGCCTGAGACCTCGCACCAAGGATTCGACATCGTGAACACCCTTCCCCATTACTTCCGCTCCGCCCTCCTCGTCCGACTGGCCCTGGCCGCGACCCTCGCTGTCGGTGGGACTGTCCACGCCCAAACTTGGACGAATATCGCCGCGGGCACCTACAGCTGGAACGCCACCGCCAGTTGGGGCGGGTCGGCGTTCCCGAACGCCATCGACGCTGTTGCCAACATGGGCGTCGACATCACCGGCGACCAAACCATCAACCTGGGCGCGGCCATCACCGTCGGCAGTTTGACCTACGGCGATATCAACAGTTCGAACATCATGACGATCGCGTCGGGCAACAGCCTGACGTTCTCAGCCTCGGCTGGCAGTGCGAACTTTACCACCTCTGCCAACACGAATAACAACGCGATCAATGCGGCGGTCGTCCTATCCAGTTCGCTGATCGCGACACACGGCGGAACCGGCCTGATGACTTTCGGCGGCGTCGTCAGCGGGGCCGGCTCGCTAACCAAGCTCGGCACCGGGACGATCGTCCTGTCCGGGGCCAACACCTATACGGGCGGCAATGTCATCACCGCGGGTACGCTCCGCGGCACCGTCGCCGGGGCGTTCGGTGCGAATACGACGGCCAACGCTATTAACCTAAACGGCGGCACCCTCGAGCTGTTCTCCGACACCGCCACGACGTTTACCAATTCGGCCGTGACCGTAGCCGCCGCCTCGACGATCAACACCAGCCGGGCGACGGCCGGGGCCGGCGTCACCCACACCATCGGCGCGCTGAGCCTCGGGACGCCCATCCTGACCATCAACCCCGTGGTCGCCACCAGCGGCACGCAGGCGCTGACGGTCGGGGCCGTCACGCTCACCGGCAACGCCACTCTGAACGTGGCCCCCACCGCCCTGAGCGGGGTGACCAGCCTGGTCACCGTCGGCGCGGTGGGCGGCGGCTTCTCCCTCACCAAGACCGGAACTGGCAACTTGACCTTTAGCGCCGCCGGGACGTACACGGGCGGCACGTTGATCCAGGGCGGCGTCGTTCAGGTCAACAACAACACTTCGCTCGGCACGGGCGACGTGACCGTCGCCACCACCGTAGCCGGACGACTGCTGATTAACGCCGGCGTCACCATCGCCAACAATGCAATTCTCAATACAAGCGTGGGCGTTGCCGGCACCGGCCTGATCCAGCAGACCGGCACCGGCCAGGCACGGATCAACGGGACGATCACGATCAACGGCAATGGCTCGGCGGGCGGGCACTTCGTCGCCGGCACCGCGGCCGGCAACGAGCTCGTCATCGGCGGGGCGATCAACTCGCCCAACGCCAACCAGGGGTTCTCCCAGCGCGCCGGCCGGATCATCTACATCGGCGGTGGCAACGTCACCGGGGCCATGAGCGTGACCGACACCGCGTTTGTCGGGGCGACCAACGGCATCCCAGTCGGCGTGATTCCGACGCTCGGCGGCTCCGGCAACGCGACGCTCGACCTCGGCACCAACGGATTCGACCAGACGCTCGCGGGCCTCACCATCGGCAACGCGACGAACGCCTTCATCAGCACGGTCACCCTGGGCGCGCGGACGCTAACACTCAACGGCGACATTACCTCCGTCACCGGCACGACGATCAGCGCCACGCACCAGATCACCGCCTCGACCGGCGGCGGCATCTCGTTCGGGGCCACGAACCGCAGCTTCATCCTCCCCGACTCGCTGGCGTTCGACGACGCGGTGATGACGGGCGGTAGCATCTTCGGCACCGGCGGCATGACCAAGTCGGGGGCTGGCACGCTCGTCCTCAAGAACGTGGCGGTCGTCGGCCCGCTCACTGTGAGTGCAGGCACCCTCGCCACCGCCCCCACGGGCACGACCGGTGGCACCCTGACGACCGGTGCCCTGGCGTTTGGGGCGACGCCAACAACGGTCCGGCTCGATGTCGGCGGTCCGTCCGAAGTCATCAACGGCGGTACCGTCACCACCACGTCCGGCGGCACAGTGTCGTTCTCCCTCACTGCGGTCGGCGGCAGCGCGCTCCCGAACGGTCAGTACAACCTCATCACCTACACCGGCACAAGCCCTGGGCTGGCCAACTTCACAATCGGCTCTTTCGGCCACGCCACGGCAACGCTCGTGGACACGGGTTCGGCCATCGCAGTCAACGTCACCGGCAACCAGAAGGTCCTCTGGACGGGTGCGGTCGACGGGAATTGGGACATCAACACGACCGCGAACTGGAAGACCCAGGTCACGAACGCGAGTACCAACTACGTCCAAGGCGACGACATCGTATTTGCCGACGCGCCGACCGGTACCAGTACGATCACCCTGGCAGCCCAGATGTTCCCCAGCGGCGTCGCGTTCACGAACACGACGGCCACGCCATACTCGATTACGGCGGCGACGGCCGTCGGTATCAACGGCATCACCGGCTTGTCAAAGACCGGAAACGGAACCGTCACGCTGTCGACGGCCAACGCCTACACCGGGGCCACCACGGTCGCCGCGGGCATGCTTGTTCTCAATCACGACGTCACGGGAAACGTCGTCCTGAGTGCTAGCAGCGGTGTGAGCATTGCCTCGGGTGCAACGCTGCAGCTCATTCGTACCGACGGGCCGTTCACCTTCAGCCGCGACATGAGCGGTACGGGCACCGTCGAGGTTAACGCCCACGCCGCGGCCGGGTCGACCACGTCGCACAGTATCGTGCTCTCCGGCAACAACACGGGCTTTACCGGCACGCTCCGCCTGCTGTCCCCGGTTTCGGGGACGTACCGGATCAATCAGCCGACCCCAGCCCAGCTTGGCAACGGCACCATCGAGGTCCAGAACGGGGCGCAATTGCTCGTCGGGCCGAATGCGTCCTTTGCCAACAACATCTCCATCACGGGCACGGGGTTCGTGGACACCAACGGCAATCTCGGGGCGTTGCGGCTCGACAACTCGACCTGGGCGGGCAACGTCTTCGTGAACGGCACTGCACGCATCGGCGCGCACAACAGCACGGGCATCGTCAGCGGCAACATCTCCGGCGGCGACACCGAGTTTAACGTCAGCAACTACGCTAACAACTACACGTTGATCCTGTCCGGAACCAACACCTATGGCGCGACGATCCTGGGCGGCGGGAACACGCAAGGTACGCTCGTCACCATGCGGCTGAACATCGGCAACGGTGGCACAACAGGCACACTGGGCACCGGCAACGTGACGATCAACGGCGACGGGGCCAACGGAATTCTCGGCTTCGACCGCTCCAATGGGTATACGCTCCGCGCCGGCCAGACGATCACCGGGGCCGTCGGCGGAGGCACCGTCGCCAACAGCATCACCCGTACTTTCATCGACCTCGACACTCTCGGCACGGGCTTCAGCGATAACGGCAACACCATCACACTCGGGGCGGGCACTCCGTTGGGCGGTGGAAGCATCCGCGTTGGCCAGTCTCGCGCCAACGCCGTCGCCACGTTCACCGGTACGCTGACCGCGGAGCAGATCATCTCTGGGTCGGCCGCGACCGGGGGGATCCTCAACTTCAATACTGGGGCTAACGTCACCGCGAACCTACTGTACGCCGGTAACGCCGCTAACGTGGGCGGCACCATCAACATCACCGGCGGCACGATCAACATTCGGGGCCAGGTGCGGGCCGGCCACTTCGGCACCGAGACGAGCACCATCAACATGAGCGGCGGCACGCTCACGTTGACCGGCGATTCGCCGACCCTCACGCCGTCCACTGCTGGCGCGGGCGGGGCCAGTGCCACCGGCGACAACAACATCAATGCCCTGGCCGTGGCGCAGATCGACGGCGGTGGCATCTACCTCGGCATCGACGGCACCGGCATCCTCAACCACACCGGCGGTACCATCACGACCAACTGGCTCGTCCTCGACAACCGCGGGGACACGACGGCCGGGGCCAACATGCCCGATGGAATCGACCGTTACAACATCAGCGGAGCATCAACCGTCCTCAACATCCGGAGCGCGTGGGGCCTGATAGCTCGCAACGCCTCGACGTCCGTCAACTTCGGTGGCGGCACCATCCGTGTCGACAACACCGGCACCGGCGGCCCGGCTGGCAATACGGGTGCGAATATCACCGTCCCGCTCGACGCCACCATCGATACCGTTGCCGCCACCACGACGACTCTCAATACCAACGGCGCGGGCAACGCCTTCACCCTGACGCGCGACGTCCGCGGGACCGGCACGCTCAGCCTGACCGGCGGCGGCACGGTCAACTTTAGCACGACCGGGTTTCAGAACATCTCCGCAACGCTCGTCAGTACCGGTACTGGGGCAAGTCTCGTCAAACTCGGGACGGGCACGACCACGCTGAATAGCGCGGCGGGATTCACCGGCAGCATTACCGTCTCCGCCGGCCGACTCAACCTACCAACCAACCTCGGGGCCGGCCCAGTCGCGGTGGCCGACGGCGCGATCCTCGGCGGTGAGCCGACTGCGATCACAGGACTGACCATCGGCACAACCGCCGGAGGCAGCCGGCTCGTCTTCGACCCGGCCACCACAGGGGCGATCACCGCAGGAACGCTGACGGTCAACGGTAGCAGCGCAAACCTCCTCGATGTGCCTTCGTATCCGGCCCCCGGCACATACACAGCCATCAACTTCACAACGCTGGCTGGAACCGGTACGTTCGCCTTCGCCAACGCGACCAACTATCGCACGCCGCCGACCGTCGCCACCAGCGCGACGGCCGTCACCGTCACGTTCGCCGCCGGCGCGAACCTGACCTGGACCGGTGCGACCAGCGCAGCGTGGAACATCAACACGACCCAGAACTGGAACAACGCCGTCCCGGCAGCCGATGTGTTCTTCTCCGGCGACGCCGTGACCTTCCCCGAAGGTGGGGCGAACCCAGCGATTACGATCACCGGCCTCGTCGCACCGAGTAGCATTACCGTCAACGCCGCCACGACGGCGTACACCTTCACCGCCACGGCGGGCAACCAGATCATCGGCGGCACCGGCATCACGAAGACCGGAGCCGGCACACTGACCCTGACCGGGGCCAACGCCTATACGGGCGTGACGTCGATCGGCGGCGGCACGGTGGTCATCAACGGCACCAACAGCATTGGCGACGGCAGCGCGAGCAACACCATCGCCATCAGCGGCGGCGGCCGGCTCAGCTACAACAACACGACGGCGCTGGACCTCGGCGTAAACCGCGCCATCGCCGTGGGCACCGGCGGCGGCTCGATTTCGCACAACAACGCCACGGCCGCCAACATCACCATCGGCGGTAACATCACCGGGTCGGGAGCACTCTCGTTCCATAGTGCTGCGGCTGGAGCGGGCACCTTCATCCTCAACGGCAACAACGCTGGCTACACCGGCAACATCACCGTCGATGCGGCGTCCACCGGCATCACGGTCCTGCGGATTAACACGCCCAGCGCCGCACCCGGCGGTGGGTCCATCACCCTCAACTACCCCGCCGCGGGCGCGACCGGTAACGCTACGACCCTCGACCTCCCCGGCACGTCCCTGCCGGCCGCAGTCACACTGAACATGACCAGCTTCCTGAACGGAACGATCAGTCTGCGATCCCAGGTGACGTCGAACGGAAACTCCACGATCAATGGTCCGTTGACCGTTTCTGGAAACAGCATCGTTCAATACACGGTGGCGACCGGGGCGTTGACCATCAACGGCAACATCACCGAAACGACCGCCGGCGGGTTCACAGGTACCTTCTTCGTCCGCGGGGCCTCAACGGCCGTGAGCGCCATCAACGGCACCATCAACTTGCCGACGGCCGGTTCAGGGGTATCGAAGACGGACGCCGGGACCTGGCAGATCAACTCAACCGGCAACGTCTTTCCAAATGCCGGCGTCTTCGTCGGCACGCTCCGAATGGGAATCGCCGGCGCGCTGCCCGCGAACGTGAACCTGACGCTCGGCCAGAACGACACGAACACGGCCGTCCTGGACCTGAACGGCTTCGACCAAACGGTCGGCAGCTTGGTCTCGAACCCGACCACTGTCGGAGCGAACACAACCCCCAAGTCGATTACTAGCGCGACGGCTGCGAATTTCACCGTCAACCAATCCACCACGACGACCTACGCCAGCCTCATCACGGGAGCGGTGTCGCTCGCGAGTACGGGCAGCGGCTCGCTCACGCTGTCGGCGACCACGAGTTCGTTCACCGGGAACGTTACCGTGAGCGGCGGCGGTACACTCGTCGCGGCGGGCACGGCATCGAGCAACACCACGGGGCCGCTCGGCAATCCGAGTACGGCCGGGCGCACCGTCACGGTGAACTCTGGGGCGACGCTGAGCTTCACCAGCAACAACATCTTTGGCAACGGCGTCGGCAACAGCAACCTGCCGGCCGTCATCCTCAACGGCACCACGCTCACGTCCACTCGCTACAACGTCCTCGGCAATCTCACCCTGAACGGCGCCACGCTGACCCAGTCGGCGACCGACACCGGCGCGTACGAGGGCTACCAGTTCCGCGGTACCGTCACGGTCGGTGGCACGGCGGCTTCGACCATCGCGACCGGAAACAGCAAGGCAAACCACCTGGCCGCGACAACGGTCTTCACGGTGGCCGACGCGACCAGCAGCGCTGCCGCAGATCTCATCGTTTCAACGCCCCTCCGTAACCCGTCGGGCGACTACAGCACCGCGGAGCCAACCGGCGGCCTCACCAAGTCGGGGCCGGGCACGATGGTGTTGAGCGCCGCCAATACCTACAGCGGCAGCACGACGGTCAACGCCGGCGTACTACAGATCGTCAACACCACTGGCAGCGGCACCGGCACCGGTCCGGTCACAGTGGCCAACGGCGGAACCCTGAACGGCACCGGCTTCATCGTGCCGACGGGGACCAACGGCGTGACGGTCCAGTCGGGTGGCACGCTCAAGGCGGGCACTAGCCCCGGTGTCCTGACCATCAACACATTGGCTGGTGCGACGGTATCCCTGGCAGCGGGATCGACCTTCGCGGTAGACGTGCAAGGGACGACGCCGGGTAACACAACCACCAACCATGGCCAGTTGGTCGTTACCGGCGGAACGCTCAATCTCGGCGGAGCAACGCTGGCTGCTACCTTCTCTGGCTACACGCCGTCCACGTCAGACACGATCAACATCATCAACTACACCGGCGCGTCGCTGGTCGGATCGTTCAATGGCTTGCCCGAGGGGTCGATCGCCTACACGAACGTGCTTGGCAGCGGTATCGACTACCGCATCTTCTACGGGACGCAGGTCGCCAACCGTGTAACGCTCAGCCCGGTACCGGAGCCAGCGACTTGCCTCACCATCGCTCTCGCCGGGGTCGCTGCAATGAACTACGTCCGACGACGGCGGGCTGTCCGAGAGCGTGCATAGAGCGTGTTTCGGGCATGCGTAGCGTGTCATCAGTGTAGTAGGCAAACTCCGTGTGCCGTAAGAGACGGCACACGGAGTGTGCCTACTACACTCATGACACGTTACACCAACGTGAAGCACGCTCTAGGCATGGATTCGGTCGCCCAGCCATCCACGCTACCGTGCCATGACGTAAGCGCGCAAGTCGTTGTAGAGCTTGCGGCAGCGCTCGTGCCACCGCAGATCGGCGGGTAATGGCCCGCTGAGCGCGCGACATACGACGGTCAGCTCCAGGTGCGACTGGCCTCGTCCATCTTTTTTGGTCATGTAGAGGTCGAGGGCGACAGGCTCGACCGGCGGTGGACCGGGCGGTGGCTCCGGCTTCTTGAATAGACCGAACAAACTCGGGCGAGCCGGTGGCTTGGCGTCCGGCTCCGGCTCGCCGATCCGCACGCGGATCAGACCCGGCTCGCTGGCGACCACACGGCCCTTCTGGTCTTCGACAAAGCCGCGCAGCTTGACCAGGGCAATCTTCTCAGGCATCCACGCTTCGAAGCACTCGACGAGGCGAGTACCGTCGCCGTATTTTGGCGGTCCGGCCGTCTCGACAACGACGACCGATTCCGGTTGGAACTCCCGCGGGTCAGGGGCACCGCTGCGAACCATCGCCGACCAATACTGCGACGCCACATCGTACGCTGTCTGCGGACGCTCATTTGCGAACTTGGCCAGGCACATCTGGACGACGATTTCCACTTCGGCGGCAACGTGCGTGACACCAATCTCCGCAAAGGTCGGTGGTCTCTCCTCGACATGGGCTTGCAACATTGCCATCGGGTCGTCGTACTCGAACGGCAATCGACCCGCGAGCATCTCGTACAGGACGACGCCGAGGCTATACACGTCCGCACGGTGGTCGGTCTCATCGCCGCGGAGCTGTTCGGGCGCAATATAGGCCGGTGTCCCGACCGCAAACGCATCGGTCTCGCCTTGGAGCTTTTCGAGCGGGATGTACGGCTTCGCGGCAAACCGAGCGAGGCCCAGGTCCATGACCTTCAGCGCCTCGTACGGGTAATCGGGGTCGATGACCATGAAGTTCGCCGGCTTAAGGTCGCGATGGACAATACCCGCTGCGTGAGCGGCATGGAGTGCCCGACAGGCGTGGAGCAACAGATTGCCAGCTCGCTCCGGGTGCAGCAACCGATGCCGAGCCAAGATCGCATCGAGGCCGACGCCGGGGATGTACTCCATGACGATGAATGGACCAAACCGGCTTTCGAGGGCTGCGTCGTAGAACTCGACAGCGTGCGGGTGCTTGAACCGCGCCATGAAGCGCATTTCGCGTTCGAATAGTTCGCGGAACTTCGGTCGACCGGCGACACGCTCGTGCATCAGCTTGACGACCGCATCGCGATCTGCCTTGTGATCGCGAGCCAGCCAGACCTGCCCCATGCTACCGTGACCGATGAAACGCACGGCTTCATAGCGATCGAGAAAGAGGTGCCCCGAAATCGAACTGGCCGACGGGCCGGTCGGCGCAGATCCAGGAAAAGACGACGGCTTGTTGGTCACAGTTCGATCTCCGCGCCTCGCCTGCTTCGCACTCTCGCTCCCGACGTTTGCGTTCGTTCGGGCTCAACGCACGTTCGTCCAGGCACATTGCAGCGTGTGTTTGGCTCGCAAAACCAGCGACGACCTCCGCAGTATCGTGGGCAGCACTTAGACACTCGGGAAATGACGGCATCGGACTACGACGTGTACGCCTTACAATCATAACTCGCACTTGGGATCGACGCCAGCCACACTGTATCACCCGGCACCCGGTGAAGCTCCGGGTCGGTGGCACTACAACAGTTACGCTGCTCCAATTTCGGAAAGGGATCCCGCCGTGCTGCCGACGGAATTGAAGGGCCACTCAGCCTTGGTCCATGGCGTTGCCATTTCGCCCGATGGAAAAAAGCTTGCGACGGCCGGCTTTGACCAGCGTATCGGCCTCTGGGACCTCGAATCCGGGCGGCAACTCTCCATGCTTGCCGGTCATTCAGGCCCCGTATACGACGCCGTGTTCGCACCCGATGGTGCAACGCTCCTTTCCTGTAGTGACGACCGGACGATCCGTATTTGGTCGGTCGCTGATGGCAAACAGGTCAAATCGTTGGCTGGACACACAGGAACCGTCGATGACGTGTCACTAAGCCCTGACGGCAAGCTGGCGGCTTCGGCGAGTGCCGACAAGACGATCCGGCTGTGGGATGTTGCCGATGGCAAGGAGCTGAAGAATCTCGGCGCACAGCCAACGACGGTCTACGCCGTCGCGTTTTCCGCCGATGGCAAACGACTCGTCAGCGCGGCGGCGGATGGCCTGGTCAAGCTCTGGGATGTTACCGAGAAGAAAGAACTCAAGGCACTGAAGGGGCATGAGGGATCGGTGAGCGCAGCCATCTTTGCGGCCGACACGATTGCGTCCGTCGGCTTCGACCGCACATTGCGCCTCTGGAACGTCGCCGAGGGGAAAGAAACGAAGAAACTAGGCCCCTTGGAGGACGATCCCTACGGTTTGGCCCTATCGCGGGACAGCAAGCGGTTGGCCGTCGCCGGCTACGCAGGCACAGTGACCGTCTGCGATGTGGGTGCCGACAAACCGTCGTTCGCGAAGAAGTACAAATCGCCTGGGTACTGCGTCGTGTTCACGGCCGATGGAACGGCGCTCGTCAGCGGTCACGACGATGGCGTGGTTCGAGTCACGACCATCGGATAGCATCGGACCGAGTGTCGTAGCCAAAGCCGCCAACGCACTCCGCAACGATCGCGGTCTATCGCCGTTCGACCAGTTTGATCTCCTTGATGTGATACCGTGGGTACTGCGTCCCGGACTCACCTCCCGGCTCACGGATTAATTCGCCATAGACCTCGACCACATCGCCGGCCCGATACTCGCTCAATCGTGGGTCGTTTTCCAGACGCACCTTGCCACCGAAGGAGTCTTCCTCCGATGCGGCCCGGAACCGTAGGTCCATATGCCCACGATAATGCCGATCGAGTTCGCCGCGGAGCCGCGTATAGTCGCTGGCGTAACCGTAGCGACCGCCATCCTTGAACGTCGAGCCGCCGGACACCGGGACGATCTCGGCCGGCTTCGGCGCTTCAAGCGTTGGACCTGGTGACGGCGCAGGAAGTGCCGCAGGCGACTCGACGACCGTGGGCTGCGGCATGGCGGGCGGCGGTGGCTCCGGACGATCCAGTGATCTCGCGGGAAGCGGCGCGATCTGAGCGGGCGGCGCTGCGGCGAACGCCGGCGGCGGCGCGGCTGGCGATAGGGCAGTGGGCGATTGTACGGCTGCCGACGGCGCAGTAGGCGACATGGGCAATGGCGGACCTTCCGACGCTTCGCCGCCGACTCGCGGTGGGATTTCGCCTGTGATCTTGGTGAGCGCAACGCGCGGAGCGACCGGAGCAGGCGGTGGCGGTGGAGTCACTGCCGCGTATTGGGCGGCCGGAGCGGTCGGCTTGTAGCCGCTGCTGGCACTCGCTTGGACGAGCGGCTGCCGGTTCACGAGAAGCGGGTTGTCGGAATACGCGGACCGTTGGGACGGGTTTTGACACCCGGCCACCCACCCCGCGACAAGCAGACCCGCTGCACGAGCCTGCAGGACGCGCTTCGTCATGGAACTTCCTCCCCCAAGGATCGTTCCCCTCATACCGTGCCGCGCCGCCGCGTCAACGGCAACTAGCGTGCAGCCACGACGCCCCCTCGCATGGCTTCGCGCAATTGCTCCAGACTTTCGCGAGCGTGTTGTGCGATCTCGGTATCCTCGGCATCGGCCAGGCGATCGAGATCCGGCCACAGCCAGGTGAGCCCTTCGGCAGCGACGCGCCGGATCGCGTCTGGCGTCGCATCCACGTCTCCGACAAGTGACTGACGAAACCACGCCAGCGCTCGTCGTTCCCCGAGGCGAGCCAGCGCTGCCTCGGCCGCAATGCGGACATCCGCGTTCGGATCGTCGCGAAGGCGGGTTAGTGCACAGCACACTCCCAAGCGTGCGAATGGCTCCCACCATCCCAGGCTGCTCGCAGCAGCTGCGCGATAACTTGGATCGCCATCCTTCGCCGCGACGAGCAACAGCCTTTCGACATCCGGATCGGCGAACGCCCGCAGCGATTCGAGCGCTGTAACGTAGGGAATATCGTCCGGCACGCTCGGCTTCGTCGGGCTCTGCGCTCGCGGAATCGACCGCGATCGCCTCGCCGGCCGAATTCGGCGCTCAATCCAGTCGCGGAGCCATGCCCCAACCTCGGGCGACCGCGCCCAGCGCAGGAGTCGCACTCCAATTTCGCGATGAGCGGCCGGCCAACGATGCAGACCGTCGATCACAACCACAGCGGCGTCGGCATGAAGCTCATCCAGGGCTTCCAGCAATTCACCGCGACGTTCGTCGTCCGCCGTTGCGAGATCGTCGGTCAGATCGAACCGTGCATCGCTCAGGTAGTCGGTCAGCGCGTCTGCTAGCGCGTCGATCTCGGCGATCTGCCGCCGGAAGTCGTCGGCCGCCTGGCCATGCCCCTCCAGCAGTCGCTCGCCGTGAGCCGCCCGCTGAGAAAGTCGTAGCGCTTCAACGAATACCCGCACGATACGGGGCTCGGCTCGCCGCGGCTTATGTCTCCAGAGCTTGACGACGGCTTCTCCCAACTTGCCCTCGCCTACCACGTAGGGTGGCACGCCAAATCGCAATCCCCGTAACGTCGAATGCAGTAGTCGCAGCGCCGACTGGCCCAATGGGCTCGTTGGTCGGCGCAGGATATCGGCGAAGCCGACGCAACATACGGTCTCGGCGGCGAAGAACTGTCCGAGCGGAATCTCAGCAACAACCGCTGGGCAACGCAGAAGATGCGGCAGGCTGTCGTCGCGATTGAGATAGCGCAGGCTGTGGGCGAGGTCAATCCAGTACCAACTCTGCTCCACGGGGTTGTCGCTCAGCCGACGCTGAAGTTGGCGCTGGAGGATTGTCCCGGCATCGAGGGTACCGAGCTCCGCAAGTGCCTGCACCTGGACGGCGAATTGAAGGCCCGGTTGCAAGTTGGCGTCGGCACGGCCGATGTCGCCGTGCGCCAAAATGTCGCGCCAGCGAGCCTTGGCGGATTCCACAGCCGCTTCACTAAGCCGTCCGCCCTGGAATAGATGCAAATGTTGTTGCGTCACGGGAGAGAATGCGGACGGTCGCTCGGTCGGCTCGGGTGATCGATGCCCGCGCCGATAGGCGATCGCAATGGCCAGCGGCCCGAGGACCGCGACGGCGAGGACGATCCATTCCATGCCTCAGCTCCCGCACCGCACGACTCATTCCCGTATGTGGCCGTCCCCATACACGACGTACTTGTAACTCGTCAACTCCCTTAGCCCACAGGGACCACGAGCGTGCAATTTGTCGGTGCTAATACCAATCTCCGCTCCCAAGCCCAACTCGAATCCGTCGTTGAATCGGGTACTTGCGTTCACCATGACCGCCGACGAATCGACTCGCGCCGCGAACTGCTCGGCCGCACGGTAGTCGCTCGTAACGATGGCCTCAGTGTGCCCCGAGCCGTACTGGGCGATGTGGTCGACCGCCGCCTCTAGGTCGTCAACCACTTTGATCGAGAGAATGAGGTCCGTGTACTCGGCGTAAAAGTCGCCCTCCGTTGCTCGGGCGACGTTGGGCACGTAAGCGATTGTCCGCTCACAGCCGCGCAACTCAACGCTGCTCGCGGTCAACGCCGCGGCAGCCATTGGCAAGAACGTCGAGGCGATATCTGCGTGGACGAGCAGACTCTCAGCAGCGTTGCAAACCGCGGGCCGTTGGCACTTCGCATTTACCAGAATCTTCACAGCCATCGCGGGGTCGGCCGCCCGGTCGACGTAGACATGGCAGTTGCCGCGGAAGTGCTTCAGCACCGGCATCGACGCTTCACGGCAAACTCGCTCGATGAGGCTTTCCCCTCCGCGCGGAATGGCCAGATCGATGAACTCCTTGAGCTTTAGTAAGTGCCCGACCGCCGCCCGCTCCGTCGTGCCGACCAACTGGACCGCCTCAGCCGGCAGACCTGCAGTCACGAGGGCGTCTGAGAGAATCCGGTGCAACGCCACGTTGGAGTGCTTTGCCTCCTTGCCTCCGCGCAGGATGAGGGCGTTGCCGCTCTTCACTGCCACAGCTGCGGCATCCACAGTCACGTTGGGTCGAGACTCGTAGAGAAAAAAGATGACACCGAGGGGAACACCCACTTTCGCAATGCGAAGCCCATTGGGTCGCACGCCGCCTTCGAGGACGCGGCCCACGGGGTCCGGCAGTGCCGCGACTTCTCGCAATCCGTCGGCCGCCGCCTTGAGCCGTGCCGGAGTGAGTCGCAAGCGGTCCGTCATGGTGCTCGTCAAGCCGTAGTCGGGTGCGGCAGCCACGTCGCGCTCGTTCGCCGCCAGCACCTCCGCTTGTCGGTCGAGCAAATCGTCGGCTGCACGATGTAGCCAGGCATTCTTCGCGGCGGTGCGCACAGTGGCGAGAGCGCGTGATGCACCCCGCGCACGGCGGCCGAGGTCGGTGCAGTACGAGGTTAAATCAGCGTCGGTCACGGTGTCGGAATGCCTCCGAATAGCGGCAGTCGGCCCGGCTCGGGAGCCAAGGGCACGAGCAAAAACGGCGCAGCGGGTGGCGGCTCTTGGGCGAGTGAGAAGTCCGCGGGCAATTGTACCCGGATGGGCTCGTCGCTGTAGAGTGCTTGGGTCACATCGCGTTCGGCCTGAAATGCTGGTCGGGTTAGGTCCACGTAAGCCGCCAGCGACGGCACCTCGGCAACGGGCGGTCCGACGAGCTTGAGAGCGACGCGGTTGGCCTTCTCGTCCGACCGCACCCACTGTGGTCGAAACGAAGCATTCGATGGACACAGAAAATGGACGGGCACATGGACTTCATAGAGCTTGCGAGCGGGTCGCAGGGTCAGTTTGATGGCGACGGTGGCCGGGTTTGCCACAACTGGCTTGCCGTCGATCTCGTTCGCCAACATCGCCGTGCCCCGGACGACGACTTCCTGGAGCGGACTACCCGGTGCACTCGCCGGCGGCGTAAATGGCCGCGTGGCGATCGACTCTTGCCGGTCGAGTATGTCCTGCGGCCCGCGAACGACGACGTGGCTTGGTTCGATCTGGCATTGGGCGAGCCGTTCGTGAAGGGCGTGATCGAGTCGTACGGGCAAACGGCGCTCCACGACCTTTCGCAACGTCACCGGAATGCGGTTTTGCCCCTCAAGTAGGACCGCCCGTACGCCGGGTGGCGGGTGCAGATCCGATGCAGAAATGCGCACGGTGTCGAGGACGCGCGTCTCGGACGGAAGGTCGGTCGGGAGGCCAATGGTCGTCGTGACATTCAGTTCACCGCGCTGGAGAAGGACACGCAACTCTCGCATGCGCGACGGCGGACCGGTGAACGAAGCCGCGACTTGCGATGGGCCATTGACCTCAAGCAGGTATGCGGCGGCGTCGCGCTCCGCGAGCCGCACATGAACGGGAATCGGTACATTATCGAGCGCTTGCTGCTCGCGATGGCGTGCGTAAAGCCAGACGAGAACGGCAAGCGTCAGCGAAACAGCCGAGCAGATCAAGCGGTCGAGCATCCCTGCCTCCGCATCCCTCTCCTCTCCGGCCTTGCCGGGCGAGGAGAAGCAAACTCACGCCGCCTTGAGCAGTTCGCCGAGTCGCTGTTCGAGTTGCTCGCGAGGGACTGCTTCCAGCTTGCCACCCACCGCCAGCGATACGCGACCTGTTTCCTCGCTGACGACCACAAGTACAGCATCCGTTTCGTCGCTCAGACCAAGCGCCGCCCTGTGACGCATGCCAACACGGGGTGTGTCGGAGTTAGGGTGCGCCAAAGGTAACTGGCAACCCGCAGCCGTCACACGCCCGCCGCGCAGGATCACAGCTCCATCGTGCAAAGGACCATGTGGCACGAACAAGGTTCGCAACAACAACGGCGACAGACGAGCGTCGAGCGGCTCACCAGTCTCAATGTACGGTTCCAGCGACAGCTCACGCTGCACGGCGATCAACGCCCCGACATGGTCTCTCGCCAGGGCGGTTGCGGCCTCGGCCAACTGTCCCGCGACCGGTTCTGGATCGGACCCGAGCAACCGCCATCCGCGGTAACGACCGAGGACCATCAGCCCACGTCGCAACTCGGGCTGAAAGACGACGATGAGTCCCAAGACAACCGTTGAAAGGAGATAGTCGAAGATCTTCCGCAGTTCGTGCAGGTCAAAGCTGACGATGACCAGTTGCGCGACGAGAAACGCACCCACGGCGAAAAGGCCCAAACCCCGAACCATGCCGGAGCCACGCGTCCGACCGAGGAGTCGCAACAGCGCGTAGACGACGACGGCGAGTATCGCGATCTCGAAGAGGTCGCGCCCATCCACCGCATCCCGCAGTTGGCCCCAGCGCTCGGGCATCGCTCTATCGCTCGATATCGTGAATTCGCTCGATCACCTTCACCGCATCACGTGTCGCGGCCACATCGTGGACTCGCAGGATATGTACGGACCGATTCGCCAGCGCATGACACGCCACGGCCAACGAGCCCGCCAGGCTGTCGGTCGGCGTACGATTCGTGACCTTGCCGATAAAACCCTTGCGCGACACGCCGAGGCAGATCGGCCGGTTGAGCCGTCCAAACTCGCCGAGCCGGGCAATCAGCTCCCAGCATTGCGGCCCCGTTTTGCCGAAGCCGACACCGGGGTCCAGCACCACCTGCTCGGCGGCTATACCCGACATCGCGCAGTCGTGCAACCTGAGTTCAAAGAATCGGTCGATGGCGGCGACGACGCCCTCGGGATAGGTCGGCGCAAGCTGCATCGTTTGTGGCGTGCCCTGCATATGCATGACGACAGCACCGGCTCTGCTCTCAGCGACCAGGTCGCGCATTGCCGGATCGGATAGCCCAGTGACGTCGTTGACGATGGACGCTCCGACATCGAGCGCGGCCCGGGCAACTTCGGACTTCATCGTGTCAATGGAGATGGGAACGTCGACTCGCTTCGCGATGGCCGCCACGATCGGCACGATGCGACCAAGTTCGTCGGCAAGCGATACCGGCTCGGCCCCAGGGCGCGTGGACTCACCACCAATGTCGAGTATGTCCGCTCCGTCACCGACGAGACGCATTGCGTGGTCGATCGCTGCCGACGCGTCGAAGAAGCGTCCCCCATCCGAGAAACTGTCCGGGGTGACGTTCACAATCCCCATGACGAGCGGCCAACGGATGGGAATTTCGCGGCCGCGGATCAACCACGCATAGCTACTCATTCGGTCAGCATACGCGGCGTCACCACGGCTTTTCCATCTGCGAGACGATCTGCGTCGCCAGGCGATTGATGGCCTGCTGATATCCCGTCGAATTCGATTGCCCAATCTCAGGGATGTAGGAGCCAATACCGGAAACCAGTACGACCGGAGCCGCGGCCTTCTGGTTCGGCAACGGTGGTGGCGTTGGGACGCCCGCCTGAACCGATGGGTCGGGGATGTCGAGTGCGGCGATGCCTGGGAGGGCGAGAGCCTGTTGTCCCTTGCCCGGTTTCGAGAGGATTTCGCCCGACCGCAAGTCTCGCCAGACGATGCCGACGGTCAGCACTGTCTCAGCTTCGCGGATTTCGTTGAGCTGGTTGCGGTTAAGTAGGTTCTTCGTCATCGTCAGGACGGTGCCGCTTAGCTCCGTGTCGGCTCCATCGCAGTGCGAAACAACCTTATACGGCGTCTTTGCTTCGATCTCACGAACGACGGCTCGCGTCAGATCGACTTCGATGTTACGCCGCGTCGAGTCAAGTTGAATCTGATTCTGAAACATCGGGACATAAACGGTACGAATACCGTCATCGTAGTTCGGCCGCGTCGTATAGCCGAGAAACGTGAAGTGACCCGCCGACTCGCAGCCGGCGAGGACGACCAACGTCAGCGCGAGCAGGCGTCTCATGAGAAAGCCCTCCCAACCCACCCGTTACCACGGGCGGGCTTTAGCGCGGGGCAATCGAAGTCGGCAGTGACCGCGGAGCGTCGTTAACAGGTGCAGGTGGCGGAACAGCGGCAGGCGCATCCTCGACGTACGGGTTCGGCTTCGCCGGCTTACCCATCATCCGATCGAACGTGTTCTTTGCGTCGTCGAAGACACTCGTGGACGTATCCGCCTTCCCTTGAACCGCGGCATCGCGAAGTTCGTGCATCCGCGTCGTCGCCAGCTCGGCGAACTTCGTCCCGGGATAGCGCCGGCGAACGATCTCGTAGTAGAAGTAGGCCGAGCCAGGGTGCTTCGTGCGCCGGTAGAACTCCGCTGTCTGGAAGTCCTTCTGCGCCTGTTGGTACGTGATGCTACCGAGCTGCCGTTCCAGGAATCCGCTCTTTTCCGCAGCCAGCTGTGGGTAGTTCCGGAGAGCCGTATCGACCATGATCCGCGCTTCGGCGACCTTGCGGCCGTCGTAGTCGGCGCCTCCCGTACTCATGTGCTTCGCGATGATCGCAAGCTCGACGGCCTGGGGAGCCAGCGGGCTATTCGAGTGCTGCTCGACAACCTGAGTGAAGTAGTGATCGGCTTCCCGATAATCCTCGCGGAAGAACTTGACACCACCCGCCAGGAACAGCGCCTTGTCGGCCATCGGTCCGGTCACATCGTTGAGGTGAACGTTCTCAAGTGCTTGAACCGCCCGGCCCTCTTCATCGAGAACTGGCTTCTTCTTCTCGAAATGGAACACCGCCGGCACCACGAGCCAGCGCTTGCCCTCGCGCTTCTCCCGATACTGCGCCATTTCGACGCGCGTGTCTTCGAGCCAGTAGTTCGCTATGTCGAACATCCGCCGCACGGCCTGGTCGCGGTATGTGCTGGCTGGGAAGTCGAGCAACATCTTGTTGTAAGTGTCACAGGCCTTGGGCAGATGATCCTGTCGATAGAGGCATTCGGCCTCATAGAAGCGAGCTTCTTCGGCAATGAGCGGGCCGTTCTGCTTATTCTCCGCAATCTTGTGGAAAGCCGACTCGGCTCCCGAGAGATTGCCGGCCCGATACAGTTCGTGCGCCGCCGTCAGTTCGGGCGAGCCGCGACCGCCGGCGCTGACCGGCTGAAGCTTGCCATCGCGCATGACCATTGCGTCAACGGGCGCCGGCGATTCCGTTTTCTGGAACCAACTGAGCGACTGACATCCGTTCGCGGCCAAGGCGCTACAGACAAGTGCCGCCACGGTGCGCGTGCATCCTGCTCGCATGAGGTTCTCTCCCCGTGCCGTCACCCCACCACGTACGGCAGCGTCCGAAGTCGCCGCCCGAGTCGAACCGTGATGTACTGACCCAACACCTGCCTCAGTTCTGCCCGAACGGACGGCCCCCAGGGCCGCCGCCAGGCATTGCTCTCAATCCGCACCAGCCGCAACATTTCGAGTGCGGCAGGGCTGAGCGTCTGGCGCTCTCGCTGATACGGCTCACAGGCCGCACACACGACACCCCCGGCCAGAGCGCAGAACGTCAGTCGATCATCGACGTTGCCTCCACAAGCCGCACAGGAGTCGAGGGTCGGGCTATAGCCGACCTCGTTCAACCATGTCAACTCGTAAGCGGCGATCCGTTGCCCCGCGAGCGGTCCCGCTTCCCCCAACTCGCGCAACGCGACCAGCGTTGCGTCGAATAGCACAGGATGCGGGTCGTCGTCCTCGGTGCCCTCAGCTAATAGCTCCGCGACATAATAGGCCGCGTATAAGGCCGGCAGATTCGTCCGGAGTGAAGGGAAGCGCTCGATGGCAAGTGCTTCCGTCAGTAGGTCGAGTCCACCAGACTGTTTTCGGATCAGGACGATACTGCAAACGGTCAGCAGGTCAAGGGCGACTTCAAAGTTGGACTTGAGCCGTCGACCGCCTTTGGCCAAGACGCGCAGCTTGCCGAACTCCCGACTCCAAAGCGTTGCAATTCGACTGGATTCGCTCCAATCGGTGGTACGAACGACGAGAGCCGTGGCGCGTTCCGGAGGCATGGAAGTGAGTATACGCGACGCGTAAACTGCTCGACATGCACGGTGAATACAAGACGCCCGGCGGCAAGCTCGTCGTTGCCGATTTCGAGGTCTGCGACGGTTGCCTCGACTGCGTCCGCATTAGTGGTGACTTCTTTCTCTACCCCGACGACGCGCTATTCGCCATCGTGGCCGCCCTGGCCGGTGCGCCCATCGATGCGGATTTCGCAGCCCGAGTTGTCGCTGCCCTGCCCCCCGGAACCGAGATGCTGGGTGTTTCGCCCGAGGCCATCGCCGAAGCGATCCGCCGAGGGCTGGCCTCATGCTAACCCAACTTGCAAACGCCGAGTGGAGCTGGATCCCGGAACATGCAATGTTGCCCGCCGAACATGTCGCGCTGGACGAAGTTCTGACGACCGAAGTCGCGACAGGCCAGCGTCCGCCGACCCTGCGGTTCTGGGCGTGGGCCGCTCCGGCCGTCATCATTGGTCGATTTCAGTCCCTGAAGAACGAAGTCGATGAAGTGGCAGCGCAGACGATGGGTGTAACCGTGGTGCGGCGAATGAGCGGCGGTGGAGCGATGTTCGTTCAGCCCGGTTCGACGATCACCTATTCGATGTACCTGCCCGATTCCCTGGTCCAGGGAATCTCGATTCGCGATTCGTACGAGACACTCGACCGCTGGTGTGTCGAGGTGTTTCGCGAACTGGGCGTCGCGGCCGAGCACAAGCCGCTCAACGACATTGCTTCGCCTGAGGGTAAGATTGGCGGGGCCGCCCAGGTTCGCCGACCTGGTGTCGTTCTGCATCACACGACGATTGCCTACGAGATGAATGCCGACGAGATGATGAGCGTATTGCGCATTGGACGCGAGAAGGTGAGCGATAAGGGCATCCCGAGTGCGGCCAAGCGCGTCAGTCCCCTGCGGCGACAGACAGACCTACCGCGCGAGACGATCGTTGAGAAGCTGGTCGCTGGATTCCGATCCCGGTTCGGACTCGTCGAAAGTGGCTTGAGCCAAGCGGCCATCGCCTCGGCCAAGGAACTCGTCGCCTCGAAGTACGGCTGTGACGAGTGGACGCGCGACCTGCCCTGATTCAGCGGCTTCGTGCTGTGTCGCGAATCAACTCCAGTCGATCAACGCCGACCGCGATGGCCTTTACGCCGCGATTCTCATCCGCAACTCGCTCCATCCCTGCGATATCATCGAACCAGCCGACCGCATACGCTGCTCCAAACGCCTCGCCAGCCTGGACGCGGCGACCATGCAACTCCTGGATCATGCAGATATAGCCGCGCTGATGACACCACGCTTCGCGGACCGTCGAAGGATCGAACGTGATGCCGGCAACCCAGGGACCGCCCTTCACCTTGTACGCCCGGATCATGCGTTTGGGTACGTTCGTGTCGTCGCGGCGGTAGAGGTACTTCGCATCCGGAGCAAAGTCCTCGCGGAACTCGGCCGATGAAATCGGCTGGTCGCGATAGCTCAAGTAAACCTGCTCGAACGTGTCGCCGCCCTTGTGCTTGACGTGCCCCGGCATGTCAATTCGGTAGAACAGGTCGTTCACGTCATTGACGCTTGTGATTCGTTCGGACGAGAGCATGTAGCGAAGGCCCGATTTGAATGCGAGCGTTTGCTCCCAGGTTGAGCCAGCCTTGTAGCCGGCACCCGGCTGATGAAACGTGAAACGGAACCGGATCGCAGCATAGTCTGCACCGCGGATGATCTCCGGCTTCAGTTCCTTTGCCTGAGTGCAGATTTGCGGGCCTTCGACGTAGTGTTTCGGGAGATTACCGTGCCATTTAGACTCTCGGGAGTAGCCATCATCGCGCCAGCCAGGGGCGAGCAGGAAGTCCATCACGTGCAGGCCAAAGCCAAGATCGCGGCAGCCCGTTGCCTTGTCCACGAGTGCACCCGCGGCCGTTCCGCTGACGTAGCCTCGCGTCCGAATCGTCGCAGACAACACATCCGTCTCAACCGAAACAATTCCGGCCCGCTCATCCACTCGTACATCAGGAGGAGCCGCGTGAAGTGCGGAGGCCGCGAGTGCGACGGCTAGCGCAAAGCGAATCGGCAGCATCGGGTCACTCCCCGTCCAGCCGCTCTAAGCCGGGGTGGCGGTTGTACAACTCGGTCAGAGCGGCCAACCCATCGATTAACGCGGGCGCGATTTGCTCCTCGGTGCAGCGCCACGTCCAATTGCCGTCAGCGACGCCAGGGACGTTCATGCGCGAGTCGCTACCGAGGCCAAGGGCATCCTGCAAAGGCATCAGCGCGAAATCCGCGATCGACCCCCACGCCGCCCGGATGAGGGTATTGACCGGGTCGCCGTCGATCGTCGGATGGTACTTGCGAGCAAAGGCCCGTACACCTTCGTCGCTCGATTGCCACCAACCAGCGACTGTATCGTTGTCGTGCGTCCCCGTGTAAACGACGGCGTTCTGTCGATGGTTGTGGGGCAAGAAGCGAAAATCGACTTCGCCACCAAACGCGAACTCAAGGATATACATGCCCGGCAAACCAAGTTCGTCGCGCATGACGTGAACGGCACGCGAGATCAGCCCCAGATCCTCGGCAATGAGCGGTAAATGACCCAAGTCCGATCGCAAGGCGTCGAACAGCTCGCGGCCCGGTCCCTTCACCCACGTGCCACCGACAGCCGTTTCGGCTCCCGCGGGGACGTGCCAGGCCGCCTCGAAACCGCGGAAATGATCGAGCCGCACAAGGTCCACCTGTCGCAGTGTCATGCGCATGCGCGCCTTCCACCACGCAAATCCGTCGGCTCGATGGGCGTTCCAGTCGTACAACGGGTTTCCCCAAAGCTGACCGGTCTTGCTGAAGTAGTCGGGCGGCACACCGGCGACGACCCTGGGACGGCGATCGGTATCGAGCAGAAACAGTCGCGGGTTGGCCCACACATCGGCAGAATCGCCGGACACAAAGATCGGGGCATCGCCAATTAGCTTCACGCCGCATGCCCGAGCGTGAGCACGCACGCCATCCCATTGACGGAAGAAGAGAAACTGCTTGAACTGCTCGCACGCGATGGAGTCGGCGAGTGCCGATCGTGCTTCGCCCAGCGCGGCTGACTCTCGGCGGACAAGGGCAATCGGCCATTCGAGCCACGAGCCGGGGGTCGCCTGCTTGAGTGCGGCGAAGAGTGCGTAGTCGTCCAGCCAACTCGCCTCGGATTGCCGAAAACGCTCAAAGTCGTCTCGGAAGTGAGCCGCCGCACCATTCTTGTAGGCTTGCCAGGCGCGATCGAGCAGCCAGGTCTTGAACTTGGCCGCATGTTCGTAATCGACGCGACCCGGAGCGAATGCGGCACCAGCGAGATCGCTCGGTGCGATAAGCCCCTCGCGTACCAGAATCTCGGGACTAACGAGCAGCGGATTGCCGGCAAAAGCGGAAAATGCCTGATACGGCGAGTCGCCAGCCCCCGGTGGACCCAGCGGGAGGATTTGCCACCAGGTCTGCTTGGCCTTCGCGAGCGCCTCGACCCAGGCGAATGCAGCAGGCCCGAGATCGCCAACGCCGTACGGGCCAGGCAACGATGTCGGATGCAAAAGGATGCCCGCAGAGCGGCGCTTCGGTTGCGGCATGAAAGGGACTCGGATGGGGAAGGCGGATATTTGGCTTTACTCGATCACACCTTCGCGCGTCTCCTTGACCATATGATCGACAACTGCCTTCAAGTCTCCGGTCTCATTAAAGACCTTGACCTGACGCATAGCACTGTTGCCCTCGTCGAGGATGCGGAAGGCGTACTCCACTTCTTTGCGAGAGCCGAGTTCGTCGAGGACATCGTCGAGGAACCACTCGATGAACTCGCGGATGAGCGCCCGTGCCGGAAGCGATTCCTGCTTGCCGAGGTCCATCAAGTTGCCATCGAGTCCGTAACGCACTGCCCGCCACTTGTTCTCTTCAATGAGGGCTGTCGGGTAGACGCGGAAGGTCATGTTGTCGCGGCGCAGCTTCCACAGCTTCGCGATCAAAGCCTGGAAGATAGCGGCCACGCATATCGCTTCGTCAACCCGCGTGCACACGTCGCAGATGCGGAATTCGAGCGTCGGATAACGCCAGTTCGGCCGCACGTCCCACCAGAGCTTGGTACCGTCCGGAATGCACGATGTCTTTGTGAGCGTTTCGACGAGAATCGAAAGTTCCGACCACGATTCGAACTTGGGTGGGATGCCCGAGCGTGGGAAGGCCCGGAAGATGATCGACCGGTACGAGTTCAGCCCGGTGTTGCGCCCTTCCCAGAAGGGCGACGAAGCGGCCAAGGCCAGGACGTGCGGCATGAAGTACCGCGCGACGTTCATGGCATCGATCAGGAAATCGCGGTCTTCGATGCCGACGTGGACGTGGGTGCCGAAAATCAGGAGTTGCTGGGCGAGGTCGGCCATGTCTTGCTTGACGCCCATGTACCGCTCGAACGGCGTAATCTCCTGCTTTGCCCACGACGAAAACGGGTGTGTTCCCGCCGCGGCGATCACCAAGTTATTCTTCGATGCCAGGTCGATGATGTAACGCCGAAGGCGAATCAGCTCGGCCTTCGCTTCGGCCGGCGACTTGCAGATCTCCGTACCGACCTCGACCATCGACTGGTGCAATTCCGCCTTGAGCTGCTCGCGCAGCTTCATCGTCCCTTCCTGTTCGAGCAGTTGCGTAATGTAGGAACGCAACTCGCGCGTATTGGGGTCGATGATCTGATACTCTTCTTCGATACCGAGAGTCAGCGTGGGAGCTTTCATCGTTGGTCATCCCCGGCCCATCGATTGTTATCGATGGTTTTTCCTGGCTCAGCGTTCGTCAATCGTGAACGTTGGAACCGTTGAGCCGCCGCCGGCCGTCACATTCACCAGAGCCTCGGTTGAAATCCGCGTTAGACAAGCATCCATCGTGCCGCTGGGACCGACATAGGGGTTCGTATCGAGCACGCGGTCAATCAAGTGGACCTTGCCGTTGTGGAAGCTCGGATAATCCTCGTGGGGCAACCCGACCTTTTCCTGGACGACGTACGGCTCGGTCAAGGCGTGCCGGACCGCCGCTTCCCAAGCCGGCTGATCGACCGTCCATCCAAGGACAATGCCCTTGCCGCCGTACTCGTCGTTTGGCTTGAGGACAAACGTCTCGCGGTTCGCAGCGATGTAGGGAACGAGGTCGATCGTCTGACCGCAAAACTCAGTGGATCGCTCGACCACAACTCGCGTCCACGGGATGTGATCGGCGATGGCCTGACGTTGTTCTGCTGCGAACAGATCGGCATTGCGCTCGTCGGACAAAACAGCGAAGCTCGCTTTCTTGTAAAGCAGCTTGCAGCGAAATGCGTTGACCATGCAAACGGCTCCGTCGAGCACCGCACGCACAATCGGGTGCGTCAGACCGCCTTTCTCTAACAACTCACTGATGAGAACTCGTTTGTAGATCAAGTCGATCACGTAGTCGCCGACTCGGAGTTTGCCGCCCTCGTACGTGGCTTGCTCGGGCGTGAAGATACCGCACTCCAATCCATGCGACGCGAAATAGCTTTGGAAGATGCGAAACTCGCTGACCGTCGGCACTCCCTCCCAGTCGAAGATGGCGATCTTCGGAAGCGACGAGCGGTGACCGCGCCATTGCTCGTACGTTCCAAGCAGTGCATTCAATATGTGCGTCCGCGCCGGCAACGGCCGAAGAAGATAGCGCTGCGAAAACGCACGGACCACCGGCAATGAGTAGAACACGTCCGTCAACGCGTCGTTGTAGCCCGCACCGGCCGGCGTCTCGGCATTGTTTTCGGTGAACTTCAGCTCTCGGTCCGAGACGAAAAAAGCGTCGTACCTCGCCGTTGGGCTTGGGTCGGGAAACCCAGGATCGGCGGCAAACAGCGTTTCCTCGATCTCGCGCAAGCCAAATTGTGCACGGAAAGTCGCGTCGGTGAGTGCGACACTGTACGCTCGCTGGAAGGCCGGAACGAGCGCCTTCATACGTCGGCGCAAGAACTGGAATTGATCGGGCGTGAGGAACCGTGGTCGCAGGACGGTACACACGGGCCGCTCACCGAAGTACAGCCCCGCATCGCGGGTCCGCGCTTCCAAGACCGCTTGTGAATCCGCGGCCACAGCATCGGTCAACAAATCGTGATAGCGTGCGATGGCGTCGGCCAGCACCGTGGGAATCTCCCGCATTAACGTTCGAGGTGTTCTTTGTACATCGCCATTCGGAAACCCGCGAGCGACTTCAGCTCGCTCAGGATGCGTTCGTTGGTCAGCAACCAGCCCATCATGCCGCCCGGTGCCTCAAAGTCGAACACGTCCGTGATCTGGGTTCCGACCTCGTGCCCTTCGACGCGGTGCATGTGGACCATGCGCTTAAATGGCCCTTCGATTTGCTCATCGGTAAAGCCCACACCTTCTTCAAACGCCGTCACCTCGTTGACCATCGTTTGCTTAAGGCCATAGCGGTGGACGCACGCGGTGATCTTCGCCCCGATCGCCAGGCGATCGGGCGGGGCAATCAACTCGATGCGCATCTCCCGCGGCGTGACCAGAAGTAGGTTCGCCGGCCGAGCAAGAAAATCGAACGCCGTCGCCGGCTGACAAGCCACGACAGTGACGGCCTCGAATACGGGCATCGTCTAACGCTCCCCACGAGTCGATCCAAGAGGTATCCTTGAGATCGTAAGCAATCGCCCGGTCGTCGCCCAGCAGAAAGGCCCCTTGAGTGGCGGTCCTCGCCGACTTCCGCCAAACCATCGTGTTGACCGGGCCGACCGGCTCGGGCAAGTCAGCACTTGCGCTGGCGTTCGCGGAGGAGGTCGGCGGCGAGATTGTCGCGATGGACTCGATGACGCTTTACCGCGGTATGGATATCGGCACGGCCAAGCCGACGGCCGAAGAACGAGCACGAGTACCGCATCATCTGATAGACATTCTCGACCCGTGGGAATTCGCCACCGTAGCATGGTGGCTGGAACGGGCCGTGGCGGCCGTTCGCGACATCGAAGCTCGGGGCAAGCGGGCTATCATCGTCGGCGGGACACCGCTGTATCTGAAGGCACTGTTGTTCGGCCTCTTCGAGGGGCCACCGCGCGACCCAACGCTGCGGGGGCAGCTCGAAGCCGAGGATGCGACCGTTTTGCACCGACGGCTTGCGACAGTCGATCCGACGTCGGCCCAGCGCTTGCATCCCAACGATGTGCGACGAGTCGTGAGGGCCCTGGAAGTCTGGGAACTGACGGGGCGACCGATCAGCGATTGGCAAACGAGTTGGAAATCGCCTCCCTCGGACCCGTTCCCGCAAAGCCGGGACGAGAAGGGAGATGGTGCTCGCCCTCTTGTGGTGTGCCTCGATCTCCCGCGAACTGAGCTATACTCCCGCATCGACCGGCGCGTCCTGACGATGATGGATGCGGGTTGGCTCGACGAAACTCGTCGCTTGCAAGCACTTCCGCGACCGCTAAGCCGCGAGGCGGCGGCTGCGCTCGGGTATCGCGAGTTGCTCACTTGTTTAGATGGCTCGTCCGATCTATGCACTGTCGTACGTTTGATTCAGCAGCGAACCCGCAACTACGCCAAGCGGCAGTTGACCTGGTTTCGTCACATGCCGAGTTGTGAATTCGCGACAGCCGAATTGACTTCCGATTTGCTGCGGTCGAGAATGAAATAACTGGACTTCCGCGCCGTAGTACGTTACATACTAAATCCACGGTGGTCCTCGTCGATTTCCGCCCGCGTCCTCCGGGTGGTAAGCCCGACCCGAGGGTGGCTATGAAGACCGTGACGTTTCAAGTCGTCGAAGGCGTGGACAAAGGCCGGGTCTTTCGAGAACTCGGCATTCCCGTCACCATCGGCCGTGAAGAAGGCAATCTTCTCCGCCTCAACGATGAGCGCGTTAGCCGCTATCACGCGAAGGTCCAGTACGACAATGAAGACGTGATTCTCACCGATCTGGATAGTACAAACGGCACGCGCATCAACGGAAATCCAGTGCAAATCCGCCGGCTTCGCCCTGGGGATCGCGTAGGGATCGGCCGTTCGACGTTGATCTACGGCTCTAACACCGAAATTGCCGCCCGTATTGCCGCCGAGAAGGCCGCATATAACCCGACCATTCCGCCGAACCTGCGGACACTGCCGGGCGAGGCCACGCATGCACCGGCCCAGTACCCGGCCGACGACGAAGAGGCCGATCGGTTTTGGACGGTCAGCGAACGCGGACTACCGGACCTGCCGCAAAAGCTCACGCCATCGCAGGCCGCCCGTTTTGCAGAGATCCTCGACTTCCTCCATCGCGGGCTAACGAGCGCGACGGACAGCCTTCGCCCGACCGACGACGGCACCGAAGTCCGCATCATGTACGGCGACTGGCAGAAGATTCAAGCGGTTCAGATGCTACTCGCACGCTACCTACGAGCCGTAGCTGAACCCGACGCCCTCGTCGAGTAGTCGCTTCCCGTTTACGATTCGCGGACTGGCTGTTATCTTGCGGGAATGACCCGCAGTTTTGTACACCTCCATTGTCACAGCCACTATAGCCTGCTAGACGGCGCAAACCGGATTCCCGAGTTGGTCGCGCACGTCAAAAAGCACGGGATGAATGCCTGCGCCCTGACCGATCACGGTAACCTCTACGGCGCGATCGAGTTCTACCGCGAATGCCGTGATGCCGGCGTCAATCCCATCGTCGGTTACGACGCCTACGTCGCGCCCACCCGGCGAACCGAGCGCGAAGCGCGCCGCCGCGGCGATGCTGGTTTCCACCTCACATTGCTCGCCAAGAACCTGATCGGCTTCAGGAATCTGATGAAGATGGCGTCGTCGGCCTTCCTCGACGGCTACCACTATGTTCCGCGCATCGACAAAGAACTGTTGGCCTCGCACAAGGACGGTATCGTCTGCTTGAGCGGCTGCGCGTCGAGCGAGTTCAGCGAGTTCATCCTCAAGGATCAACGAAAGGAAGCAACCGAGCTCGCGCATTGGTTTGCCAAGTTGTTCGGCAACGACTTCTACGTCGAGATTCAGAACAACGGCCTCGACATCCAGAAGCAATGTGCCGACGGAGCGATCGACATCGCCAACCGGCTCGGTCTGCCGCTCGTCGCCACGAGTGATGCCCACTACCTGGAACAAGGCGACGCCGCGGCCCACGAAGTCTTGCTATGCATCAATACCGGCAAGACGCTCACTGACGAAAACCGGCTGCGCTATGGCAGCGACCAGTTCTACGTCCGCCCACCCGACGAGATGTACAAGCTGTTCCCCGGCCACGAAGCGGCCGTGGCGCGTAGCCAGGCGATCGCCGATGGATGCGATATTCAGCTCGACTTCAAGGCTCGGCACTTCCCCGTCTTCACGCCGCCGAAGAAGAAGACGCCCGAAAACTACCTTCGAGAGCTTTGCCTCGAAGGATTGAAGGACCGCTATGGCCAAAAGCCGCCGGAGGCCGCGAAGGCTCGTCTCGACCACGAACTCGACATCATCTGTCGGATGGGTTTCGCGAGCTATTTCCTCATCGTCTGGGACTTCGTGCGCTTCGCCCGCGAGCGCGACATCCCCGCGACCGCCCGCGGGTCCGGTTGCGGCGCGATCGTCAGCTACGTTCTCAAACTCAGCCACGTCTGCCCACTCGAATATGACTTGCTGTTCGAGCGATTCCTCGACCCCAACCGGGCTGAGGCTCCCGACATCGACATTGACTTCTGCCAGGACCGCCGCGAGTTGGTGATCCAGTACGTCAAAGAGAAGTACGGCCAAGGCTCGGTGGCTCAGATCGCAACGTTTGGCACGATGGCCGCGAAGGCCGCGCTCAAGGATGTTGGCCGGGCATTCGACATTCCACTGGAGCGCGTTGCGGCGATTACCAAGCAAGTACCGGCCCGACTCAACGTAACGCTCGACGACGCGCTGGCCGAGTCACCGGACTTCAAACGCGAATACGAGTCCGATCCGCTCGTGCGCGAGTGGGTGGACATTGCCCGCCGGCTCGAAGGCACGAACCGCAACGCCGGCACGCACGCGGCCGGTGTCGTAATCGCCAACGGCGACCTGACTGACTACGTACCGCTCGCGCGCGTCGTCCGCAAGGGCGATGACTCCGGTGCGAAGGCTGGCGAAGTCGGCGTCACCACTCAGTGGGTGATGGGCGACATCGAAAAGGTTGGCTTGCTCAAGATGGACTTCCTGGGGCTTCGCAACCTCACGGTCCTCGACAACTGCGTGAAGCTCATCAAGCGGACCCGTGGCTTGGATCTCGACCCGCAGGCATTCCCGCTCGACGACAAGAAGACGTACCTGCTTCTCCAAAAAGGCGACGCTAAAGGTGTGTTCCAACTCGAATCCGATGGCATGCGCGAACTCTTGAAGCGTATGAGGCCCGACAACATCCGGGATTTGATTGCAGTGCTGGCCCTCTACCGCCCCGGGCCTTTGGGCGGCGGTATGGTCGATGCGTACGTCAACCGCAAGCACGGACGCGAGAAGTGGGACTATCCGCACCCCGTTCTCAAGGATGTCTTAGATGAGACCTACGGGATCTTCGTTTATCAGGAACAGGTGATGCGGATTCTGAACCGTCTCGGCGGAATCGACCTATCGAACGCATATGCATGTATTAAAGCGATCAGCAAGAAGAAGCAGGACATCATCGACGCCCGACGAAGCGACTTTGTGACAGGAGCACAGGAGCGCGGTGTCAGTAAGGAGGCAGCGGAAGAGATCTATGGGCTGATCGTGTACTTTGGGGGTTACGGGTTCAACAAATCACATACCGCCGCCTATGCGCAGATTGGCTACCAGACGGCCTACCTGAAGGCCCACTATACACCCGAATTCATGGCTGCGCTGCTCTCCAGCGAAATCGACGATGGTAATAAACGCAATGTGTTCGTCGAACACATCGACGACGCCAAGCGCCTCGGTTGCACGGTTCACTCGCCCGATGTCAATACTGGCGAACCCGACTTCACGGTGCAGAACGGTGCAATCATCTTTGGCCTGACGGCAATCAAGGGACTCGGCCGAGGAGCCGCCGAATCGATTGTCGCCGCACGGCATGCCAAAGGGACGTTTCGCGATCTCTACGACTTTTGCGAGCGGACCGACGCACGGCTCGTCAACCGGACCGCCGTGGAGCGGCTTATCAAGGCCGGGGCGTTCGACAAGTTTGGCCGGCGGTCGGCGCTGATGATGGCTTTGCCGGGTGCGTTCGAGTCGGCCGCAGTGCTGCAACAGGATCGCAAACGCGGACAACTCAACTTTTTCGACACCCTCGACGAGAATGCGGCCCCCGAGCCACAAACGCTGCCCGATGTGCCCGAGTGGCCCGATGGCGAAAAGCTCAAGTTCGAGAAGGAAGCCCTCGACTTCTACTTCTCCAGCCATCCGCTGGCGCAGCAAGAGGCCGAGATCAAGCGCTACGCCACGCACTCCATCGAGCAACTCACCACCATGGACGCCGACCAGGAGGTCATGATCGGCGGCATCTTGACGCAAGTGCGGTTCATGAACACCAAGCGGCCAGGCCGCAATGGTAACTCGCGATACGTGCGCTGCAAGGTCGAAGACTTCACGGGCATCGTTGAGTGCATGATGTGGCCTGACGAGTTTGTGCGCTTCAAGGACGAGTTCGCAGACGATCGCGTCGTGCTAGTCCGTGGCGTCGTCGAGCACAAGGGGCAGGCCCCAAGCCTGGTTCTGACGCGGGCGATGAGCCTCGATGCCGCCCGCAAGGAATTGACTCGCGCGATGATCCTGACGCTTTCTCTCGTCGAGCATCAACCTGAGCTCGTCGACCAGTTAGCGAAAGAGCTGCGACGATTTCCGGGTTCGTGTGTCGTTTGGCTGCGCATTTTGGATGCATCTGGGCGGGCGGCAAAGCTACGACTCAGTGAGCAGTTCCGCGTGAACCCCGCGGCCGTGGATGTTGGTCGGCTGGAAATGCTGTTAGGCGTCGGGCGAGTGGCGTTCTCGGGACGCGGGTAGGCTTCACCCCCATGACCGATAGCATAACATCCCGAATCAACCGATGGCTTGACCTACCTATTGCGAGATGCCGATGATTCACCTCGTTGCCTTCGTCGCACTCGGCCTCGGAGCCGATCCAGTCGTCGACGAGACCGTCCCAATCGCGTTCACCCCTGGGGAACCAAAATCGAAGCTCGCTCCGCGCTATTCGCCCAAGGGAACGCAACTGACGCTCACGCCGAAAGCGTATCCTGGCCTGCCCGGATTCGATCATCTGGAGACGCATGTCACACTGGGGCCGAATCGGGCCAAGGCTGTTGGCCAGTTGATTGTCATCGCACGCTCACTCAAGGGTGAGCCATACGACCGACTGTACATCGACACGAACGGCGACGGATCGGTCAGCGACGAAAAGGCGATCGAGACGAAGCCGTCTTTGACGCGCGGCAACCATTGGTCGTCGTTCCCAGGCACACTCAAGGTCGACCACGGTGCGTCGGGCCGCGAAGAATACCCCGTCAACTTCTGGGCCGTGGTGGAGAAGGCGGATGAAACGCCGAAGATCATGCGGTTTTCGCGTCAGGGATTCCTGACTGGCAAAGCGACACTCGGCGGCGTGGCATGCGATATCGTCTTGAGCGATTCGAACAATGACGGCGTCTTCGGTGCCGGCGATTGGTGGGAGATTCGCCCGACAGACGCCAAGGCGCCTCCGGCCATGCGAACCGTGGGCGACTACGCATGGGCTGCCAAGACGGCATGGCGGCTCGACCTGGCTGGAACAAACGGTCACGCCGGCAAGCTAGTGCGGATCGATCCGGGCGTCACGCCCGAGGAAGATGAGATCAAGCGCGACCGCTTGCGCGAAGACAAGCTTGCACCACGGGCGGCCAAACCGGTGCCGTTCCGCAAGGACGCCAAGGAGGCGATCGCAGCCGCCGAGGCCGCCAAGAAGCCGTACTTTTTGAAGTTCGAGGCTGACTGGTGCATGGGCTGCAAAGAAATGGACCTGTACGTATTCACCGCGCGCGATGTCGCTGCGGCGGCCGAGGGCATTGCGTGCATCAAAATCGATGTCGATGTCTACAAGGATCTGCGCGAGAAGTACAAAGCCACGGGCTTGCCTGCGGGCGTTTTGTTCGACGGTAACGGCAAAGAGATCGCCCGACACGCCGGCTACGCGGGTGTCAAGGATGTGGTGAAGCTGTTCGAGAAAGCGAAGAAGTGATGAGCCTCGATCCGAGCCCGAAGCGTAAGCGACGGCCAAATGTGCTGATGGCCGTCGCTTACGCTTCTGGCTCGGACGGGCTTGACTCTACGCGGCTTTTCCCCGTTCTAGCCCCAGCGTTGCCCTCATGCCAAGCCAACTCAACATGCTTAGACTTCGCACGGATTCGGCCACGCTGACCTTCGAGGCGCCCGACTTGCGGTTTTCGAAAACGATCGGCACCTCACCGATTCGAGCACCGGCCAGGTAGCAGCGGAAGAGGACTTCCTGTTGGAACGAGTAGCCTCGGGAGCGCACGGCGTCCAAGTTGGCGGCCTGGAGTGTCGCCACGCGGTAGCAACGGAATCCGCCGCTCGCATCGCGGACCGGCATACGCATCGCCAGCCGGACGAACCGGTTCACCGAGCGACTCATCATCTCGCGCGACCAGGGCCAATCCTGAGTGCCGCCGCCAGGGATGTAGCGCGAGCCGATCATGACATCGTGTGTTGCCATGCCCGCGACAAGTGCCGGCAGATAACGCGGCGGGTGGCTGAAGTCGGCGTCAATATTGAGGAACAAATCGTAGTCTCGCTCGATGGCATAACGCATGGCACCGAGGATCGCCGTCCCAAGACCGAGCTTGCCAGGTCGGTGAAGCACTCGAACGCGCGGGTCGCGGGCGCTTAATTCGTCCGCGATCGCTCCGGTGCCGTCGGGTGAGTTGTCGTCCGTCACCAGAATATGGGCGTCCGGAAGTTGTTCGGAGATTGCCGCAACGAGTGGGGCCAGGTTGTCGCGCTCGTTGTAGGTCGCCATCGAAACCAATAGCCGCTCGCCAGCGGGACGGTGCAGACGGAGCGGGGGTTCTTGCATCGCGATAGCCTCCTACCCTATTCTACTGGCATCGACGCCGAGCGGGTGTTACCCGAAGGGACGATTCAGATATGGCCACAGGCATACGCATTACTTGCCCAGATTGTCAACAGCAGATGACCGTACCGGAGTCGGTACGCGGCAAGAAGGTCCGCTGCAAGGGGTGCGGCGAAGTTGTGGCTGTGCCCGCCGGCAAACCGGCTGCGGCCAAGCCTGCCCCGAAACCCTCGCCAACGCCTTTGTCTGAAGAGGATGACGCCAAGAACCCCTACGGCGTCCAGCAGATGAGCCTGGCCCCGCGCTGCCCGCACTGCGCTTACGAACTGGACCCGCCGGATTCCAAGGTCTGCTTGCATTGCGGCTATCACATGGTCAAACGTGGCCGAGCGCCAAGCATCAAGACGCTCGAATACACGGGCGGCGACTGGTTCATGTGGCTCGGGCCGGGCATCCTCTCCCTGCTAGCGTTCTTCCTCCTGATCGCCGGGCTGTTCTACTACCACTACTATCTGCCGTACGACATGCTCAATAGCTGGGGCAAGAGCTACGAAGCGGCCAAGGGCGACCGCTTTGGCACCGTCGACAAGGCGATGGACGAGAGTTACACGGCCCTGATGTTCCACCCCGGCATCGAGACGTGGGTGGTCGTCTTTGGCTTGGTGTTGATGTGGAAGTCGATCAAGTTCGCGTTCAAGCGTCTGATCCTCCACTACCGCCCGCCCGAAAAGATCATTGATAAGTAACGAAAGCCCACCGATGGCATTCGGTGGGATAGCCCCATGCTCGCCAAACTCAACACGTTCGCCCTGCTCGGCATCGATGCGGCCCCGGTCGAGGTCGAGGTAGACGTGTCGGGCGGCATGGCGAAGACCATCGTGGTCGGCCTGCCGGAACTCGCCGTCCGCGAGAGCGTCCACCGGATCGAGCGCGCCCTCGCCAACCTGAACTACGAGCGGCCGAAAGGGCGGGTGGTCATCAACCTGGCCCCCGCCGACCTGCCGAAATCGGCAGGCGCTTTCGACCTGCCCATCGCGATCGGGATGCTCATCGCCACCCGGCAACTGCTGCCGGAGCACCTTGCCGACAGCGCGACCGTCGGCGAATTGGCTCTCGACGGGTCGGTCCGGCCGGTCAAGGGTGTCTTGTCGATGGCGATGGAAGCGAAGGCCCGCGGCGTTCGGCGGTTTGTCGTACCAGCCGCCAACGCCCGCGAGGCGGCCGTCGTCGAGGGCATCGACGTGTTCGGCGTCGCGACCCTCGGGGAAGCGGTCGGCCTGCTCTCGGGCCAGATCGTGGTCGAGCCCCTGGCGGCCGGGGCCGACGGCGCGTTCGACCGACTGAACACCTACGACGTGGACTTCGCCGACGTTCGCGGCCAGGAGTTCGCCAAGCGGGCGCTCGTCGTCGCCGCCGCCGGCGCACACAACATCTTGATGATCGGTTCCCCCGGCACGGGCAAGACAATGCTGGCCCGTCGGCTACCGACGATCCTGCCGTCGCTGACCCCGGCCGAGAGCTTGCAGACGACGCGCATCTACAGCGCCCTCGGCCGGCTGGCCCCCGGCGAGGCGCTGGTGACGGCCCGTCCTTTCCGCTCACCGCACCACACCATCTCCGACGCCGGCATGGTTGGCGGCGGCCACGTCCCCGCGCCGGGCGAAATCTCAATGGCGCACCACGGCATCCTTTTCCTCGACGAACTGCCCGAGTTCAACCGTCGAAGCCTCGAAGTCCTCCGCCAGCCGCTCGAAGAGGGCCGGGTGACGATCTCGCGGGCCTTGGCGTCCTCGACGTTCCCAGCGAACATCGTCCTGGTCGCGTCGATGAACCCGTGCCCGTGCGGCTACCTCGGCGACCCGAAGCGGGCGTGCAAGTGTTCGCCGCCGCAGATCGAGAAGTACATGGGTAAGATTTCCGGCCCATTGCTCGACCGCATTGACATCCATCTGGAAGTGCCGGGCGTGCCGTATCAGGAGCTGAGTGCGAAGGCCGACGGCACTGGCAGCGCTGCCATGCGCGAGCAAGTGGCGGTCGCCCGCGCCGCCCAGCGCAAGCGGTTCGGCGGCGATGGAACGATGCTCAACAGTCGGATGACCACGCGGCCGATGCGGCGACACTGCGCCCTCGACGCCGAGGGCCGCGGCCTCCTGCAAAATGCGATGGACGCGTTGGGCCTGTCAGCCCGGGCACACGACCGCATCCTCCGCGTCGCCCGGACGATCGCCGACCTCGCCGGCTCCCCTGACATCCGACATGATGACTTGAGCGAAGCCATCGGCTACCGCACGCTCGATCGCCGACTATGGGCGCGGTAGGACGGAAAGAACCGCAGTGCGAGCGAGGGGCGAAACGCCAGTGTTCCGTCCCTGCCATCGGCCCATCGACGTGAATCGTTGCACCTTTGAAAAAGGTCAGTCACCGGGTCGCCCCGGCCGCCGGGGCCGCTTCGCCAGAGCCATTCGCACGAGCCAGCTTGCTTGGCGCGAAGTGGTTACATCCACTATTGTCTGACACCCGCAGGTCGAGCGACTCAATGCCCTCATCGATGCAGAGGCCCGCCGTGGCATGGCTGCCGCTGGCTCGTGATTCGATCTGCCACCACTTGCAGTCCTTGCATAGGCCTCAGTGTTCGTGAGTGGCGATCATGAGGCGCTCCACCGCTAGAAGGGTGGGCGACGCGATGCCGATAACGAGCGCAATTACCACGCCTCGGCTTGCCCTTCTCCGGCGTTTCGGAATGACAATGCACACCGGGACGGCCAGACTGTACCGTCGATTTCGCACTTTAGGCTTCGGCGCGCCGTTTGCACCTATCGATTTGTGTTGGTTCGCCGCAGGGCCTTTGTACTCCATGCCCGGCGGCATTCCCGACTCACTGGAGGACAAACACCATGGCAGACCTCAAGGACAAAGTGCAGCAGGCGGGCCACCGCGTCTCGGAGAAGGCGACGGAAATCGGCCACTCGATTGGCGAGGGCGTCGAGAAGGCAGCCGACTGGGCGAAGGAGAAGGCCCACCAGGTCGGCAACACGCTCGGCGAGACCAAGGACAAGGTTGTCAACCGCGTGCAGGAAGCCGTTGGCTCTTCCTCGTCAGCCAGCGGATCGTGCGGCGTGGCCAAAGGCGGGGCCGGTGAGGTCGCCGCCGTCCAGGAACGGATGGACGTGATCAGTTCATGCGGCTGCAAGATCGGCGTGGTCGATCACGTCGAAGGCAACCGGCTGAAGCTTACCAAGAACGACAGCCCCGATGGGCAACACCACTACATCCCCGGCTCGTGGATTGCTCGGGTGGACGATCACGTTCACCTGTCAAAGAACGCAAGCGATGCGAAGCGAGACTGGTCGGCGGCCTAAGCTGACCCGTCGATCGACGGTCGAAACGCGACGAGCCGGGACTTGTTGTCCCGGCTCGCTTTGTTTGCCGGCTGTGGACAGTCCGACGAATCGTCCACGCGCAACCGCCGACATACGACTGCGAATCGGACCTCATGGTTTCGCGGTGGCCGGTTCGGCCAGTGGCGGCTCGGACGAATCCTCCGGGATCCCAAGCAGTCGCAGCTTGTCCCGGTGTTGGCGGAGTTGGGCCTGGATGGCCTGCACGAGCTTGCGTTCCCGCTTGTCGAGTTCCGCCTTCTGAAGCCGGATCGCCTCCACCTCCTGGATCATCTCGGCCAGGGTCGGCACCTTGACCGCCTCCATCTTGTCTTTCGCGGAGCGAATGATCCCTGGCGGCTCCAGGGCTGGTACAGCCGTCCGAATTGGCGAAAGGTCGACAGGCGGCGGAATCTGACGGGCGAATACGCCAACGCCCACCGCAGCGAACAGCAGTCCGACGCCCAGTACGACGCACCGACGCAACGACATGGCCGACCCTCCGTGCGCGGGCGAGTGCCGACAGTTTAGCGGCCGCCGGCCCGGTGCGGAAGTAATGCCGGGAGATCGGCCTGCCGATATGGGCATTCCAGACGCATGCCGTCGCGCACGTGCCACCGACTCGCTGGGCCGTCTTCGCCGAATAAGACAAGGCTACTGCAATGTGCGCCGAACCGCTGTTTCTGACCGGCCTGTGCCTTGGGTTCGTCGCCGTCTGGCTGGGCGGTGTCAGCGTCGTTCGGCGGCAGTTCATGCTAACGCGACGGAAGACCTTGACGGGGCAGCCAGCGGTCGTTGCCGGCTGCGTGTGCGTGGCCGTCGCCGCAGCATTGGTGACGGCCATCCTCGTAACAGCGGCCCGATACCCTGCCGGTATGGGCCACTAGCCGCAACCGGCGTTCGGGAGAGGCCGGCTTCGATTGGAGCGTCCCGGACGGGATTTGAACCCGCGATCTTCACCGTGACAGGGTGACGAGTTAGCCGCTACTCCACCGGGACGTGAGTGCAGTCGGCGGGAGTCGAACCCGCGCATCGTGCGTGGCATACACGGAGGCTACCGTTACATCACGACTGCGTGCAGTGGGACCCGAGGGAGTCGAACCCTCACCACCCGGGTAAGAGCCGGGGATGCCGCCGGTAACACCTGAATCCCGTCAACTCGTAGTGGCCAAGCCCTCAAGTCCAAGGCGGGCACCCGTAGGGTGGTACGAGCGCAGCGAGTGCCACCAGACCTGTCGGAGCGCTGGATGGTCGTGGTGGTACTCGCCGTGCGCTCGTACCACCCTACAGGACATCCTCCGACCATTCGCCTTCGACTTGAGAACGGCCCTGCTCAACCGGAACGCAAGAAGGGACGCCAGCGGACGCGGAAGGTCTGCCTGGCGTCACGCCAACAGGTCGCGGACGACCTCGCCGTACACGTCGGTCAGCCGGAAGTCGCGGCCGGCGTAGCGGTACGTCGCTTCTCGTGGTCGATGCCGAGGATACCGTGCAACAGCGTCGCGTGCAGGTCGTGGATCGACACCCGCCGGTCCACCGCCCGGAAGCCGAACTCGTCGGTGCCGCCGTAGCAGACGCCGCCTCAAAATCCCGCCGCCGGCCATGAACATCGTGAACCCGTACGGGTTGTGGTCCCGGCCGTCGCCGCTCTCGGACACCGGCGTCCGGCCAAACTCGCCGCCCCAGACCACCGCCGTCGTCGCCAACAGGCCGCGGCGCTTCAGGTCGGTGATCAGCGCGGCCGACGCCCGGTCCATGTCCGGGCACCGGCCGCGGAGGTGCTTGTTGATCTTGCTGTGGTCGTCCCACGGTTGGCCGGGGCCGTAGTGGACGTGGACGGTGCGGACGCCGCGCTCGACCAGCCGGCGGGCCAACAGGCAGCCGTTCGCGAACGGCGTCTTGCCGTACTCCTCCCGCACCGCCGCCGGCTCGCCCCGCAGGTCGAACGCGTCCGTCGCCTCCGTCTGCATCCGGTACGCCGTCTCCATCGCCTGGATGCGGGCCTCCAAGAACTCGTCCTCGCCGACCGCCCGCTGGTGGTCGCGGTTCAACTCTTGCACGAGGTCGAGCTGCCGCCGCTGGGCCGCGGGGTCGAGCTGCTGGTTCCGCAGGTGGCGGATCATCCTCTCCGGGTCGGTGATCGTGTCGTCGAGGGCCGTCGCCTGGTGCTTGGCCGGCAGGAAGCCGCTGCGCATGCCGGCCCCGCCGCCGCCGGGGGCCAACGCGACGAAGCCCGGCAGGTTGCGGTTCTCCGACCCGAGGCCGTAGGAGATCCATGACCCCATCCCCGGCCGGGTGGCCGCGATGTTGCCGGTGTGGAACAGGCTGCGGGCGGGGGTGTGCGTCGGGTTGAACGTGTACATCGACCGCACGACGCACAGGTCGTCGGCGATGGCCGCGAGCTTCGGCAGCAACTCGCTGACTTCCAGGCCCGACTGGCCGTGCTTCGCGAACTTGAACGGCGACGGGTACAGGCCGCCGGTGGTCCGCTCGGTGCGGAGGTTGACCGACTCGGGCCGCTGGCCGGCGTGCGTTTCGAGGGCCGGCTTCGGGTCGAACAGGTCCATCTGCGACGGGCCGCCGGGCATGAACAGGACGACGTTCGCCTTCGCCTTCGGCGCGAAGTGCGGCAGCACGGCCGGCTTGGCGTCCGCGGCGCGGGCCTGCTCGTCGGCCAGCGCGCCGAGGAGCGCGACGGACCCGAGGCCGGTGCTGAGGGATTGCAGCATCACGCGGCGCGTCATCGGCGGGTTCATGGCCAAAAGATGACCTCGTTGGTGCTGAGCAGGGCGTGGGCGTAGTCCTTGAGCGACGCGGCGGCGATGTACTCGGCGGCCAGGGCCAGTTCGCGGTCGGTGGGGTCGCGGGCCAGCGCCTTGCGCACCATCGCCCGCACCTGGGCGGTTGTGTCGGCCTCCTTGGCGACGCCCGCGGCCAGCGCCGCCGCCTGCTCGCGGAGGAACGGGCTGTTCATGACGAACAGTTGTTGGATCGGCGTGGTGACGGCCTCGCGGCCCGGGCTGTGCATGGTCGCCTCGGGGAAGCCGTAAAGCTGGAGCAGGTTGCTCACCCGGCCGCGGCCGATGCGGGCGTAGACGGTGCGGCGGACGTTGCCCGGCCCGTCGATGTCCGCGGACGGCCCGCCGGCGGTCGGGTCGAGGTTGCCGGCCGCTTGCAGCAGGCAGTCGCGGTACGCCTCAATGTCGAGCCGCCGCGGGGCCATCCGCCAGAGCAGCCGGTTGGCCGGGTCGAGCTTCGCCGCGTCGGCCCGCGGCCGGCTGGCCTGCTGGTACGCCGCGGAGAGCATGATCTCGCGGTGCAGCCACTTGAGCGACCAGCCGTTGGCGACGAACCGGGCGGCCAGGTCGTCGAGCAGTTGCGGGTGCGTCGGCTTCTCGCCCTGTGCGCCGAAGTCGCTCGGGGTGCCGACGATCGGCCGGCCGAAGTGCCACGCCCAGACGCGGTTGACCATCACCCGAGCGGCCAGCGGGGCGGCGTCGGTGAACAGCTTCTCGGCCAGTTCCAGTCGGCCGGACCCGCGGCGGAAGTCGGCATCGCCCTTGGCCAGCACGGCCGGGAACGCGCGCGGGGCCGACTCGCGCGGCTTGGCCACGTTGCCGCCGGGCAGGACGTTCAGGTCGTGGGGCTGCCCCGGCCGGACGTCGATCATGGTGAAGTCGGGGTCGGACCCGTCCACCCACAGGCCGGCGTCGTACACGGAATGGAAGAACGGCTCGACCGACCCGCCGCGGCGTCGGCCCTGGCGCTCGGCCGGGGCGGCCGGCTTGTCGCCGGGCTTCGGCTCGTACGGCGCGGGCCGCTTGTCGAGCTTGGCGAGGTAGGCGTGCAGGTCCGGGTGGCTGGTGCGGAGCGGGGCGATCTCCTCCTCGATCTTGTCCAGTTCCGCGACGAACCGCTCGACCATCTTTCGGGCGTCCTTCGGCTTGCTGCCCGGCTCGGTCCGCATCAGGTTCGCGGCGTAGCTGAGGTAGAAGAGGCGTTGGGCCGCGGCCATGAATGTCGCTTCGGCCGCGGCATCCACCTTGGCCGTCGGGCGGACGGCGGCGACGGTGGACGCGAAGACGCCGGCGAGGGCGTAGTAGTCGCGGGTGGTGATCGGGTCGAACTTGTGGTCGTGGCACCGCGCGCACGCCACGGTCAGCCCGAGGACGCCGCGGGAGACGACGTCAACCCGCTCGTCCCAGTCGTCGTGGTAGAGGTTTTCGATGACCTCTTTCGACAGCCGGCCGTCCTTGTGGTAGATCGGGCCGGCCCCGAGGAAGCCGGTGGCGACGAGGTCGCCCCGCGGCACGTCCGGCATCAGGTCGGCCGCGAGTTGCAGCGCGACGAAGCGGTCGTACGGCACGTCGCGGTTGATCGCGTCGATGACCCAATCGCGGTACCGCCACGCATACGGGTACGGCGGGTTGGTGGCTTCCGAAGTCGGGTTGTCCTCGCCGCCGCGGGCGACGTCGAGCCAGTACCGGCCCCACCGCTGCCCGTACGCCTTCGACGCGAGCAGCGTCTCGACGACGCGCTCGTAGGCCGCGTCGGACGGGTCGGCGGCGAACGCCTCGGCCTGTTCGTAGGTCGGCCGCAGGCCGGTCAGGTCGAGGTAGGCGCGTTGGATCAGCGTCCGCGGGTCGGCGCGGGGCGACGGCGACAGGTGCGCGGCGTCGAGCTGCTGCAAGACGAAGGTGTCGATCTTCTTCTTCGGCCACGCCGGCTGCGCGACGGCCGGCGCGGGCAGTTCGCGGACGGGCTGAAACGCCCACCAGCTGCGACCGGCGGTCACGTCCACGGCCTTCCCCGCCGCCTGCGGCTTCGCCGTCGTCGTCCGCGGGTCCGGCGCGCCCATCTTCACCCATTGCTCGAACCGCGCGATCTGTTGCGGCGTGAGCTTCTCCTTGGGCGGCATTGCGAATGTGGGATCGGCCCAGCGGATCGCCTCGATCAGCCGGCTCTTCTCGACGTCGCCGGGCACGACGACCGGGCCGTTGTCGCCGCCCTTGGCGACGCCGGGCTGCGAGTCGAGGAGTAAGCCGCCCTTGAGCTTCTTGGATTGGGTCGAGTGGCACTCGTAACAGCGGTCGGCCAGGACGGGGCGGATGTGCGTCTCGAAGAACTCGACGCCTTCCTTGCTGGGTGAGGCGACTTTCGGCGCGTTCTCCTGTGCGGGGGCGATTGGGGAAGCGGCTCCCATCAGGACAAGGCAAGCGAGGACGATAGCCAATTTTCGTTGCATGAGTCTTGCCCGACTGCGGTGATGGCATCCCGCACTACGGCTCCGACGACCGTCCGTAGTATTTCGAGTCCATGCAAGTATACGAGTATCAGGGACAGGATCGAAGTGCCGATAGCTAGAGAAACAGCAGATCGCACAAGGAACATGTCTGTGCGGTCTAGGCAAAAAACCGGCCGAGCGCGTCAGCACGGGGCGCGAGCGTGCATAGCCAGGCCGCATGCCTGCCAAGACATGTGAGCGGCCATCGACCGGCTTGAGCCTTTCTAGGGCACTTGGAATGGCGAGTCGTCAGACTCCACGATGTCGGACATCCGGACCGTCTCACCCTTCTTCAGACTGCGGGCGACCTTCTTCCCCTCCATCATGCCCATCCAGGCACCAGGAAAAACACCCAGCGGAAGCGGAGAAAGGAGTGGACTCTGTTTGGGCTTCTCGCCCTTGTAGTACAACCGTCCATAGTGGAACAGGTCGTTGCTCCGGTCGATGGTCGTACCAGCCGGAATCTCTCGCGCGGCCACCAGCTCAGAGACAATTTCTGTCTTCGGTGGAGGCGGCGATGCACATCCCACGAGACACAGCGCCACGATCCCGAACGACTTCGTCCAGTTCATGTGTGATCCCAATTTGTCAGTTGCGGCCTTTAACCGAGCATAGATCACAGCGGCGGCTTTGCAAACGGCGGCGGGGATTCCGCACGATGTAGCTTGGGTCGGCAAGGCTGCGCGACGTCCAGCGGACGTACGACCGGTTGGCATCGACAAAAGGTCAATTGTCGAGCCGGAGAGTTCTCGTCGCCGAGCGTGCCCTAAGGTGGTGTCGCCGTCGCTTCTGCGTGGAGCCGACCCGCCATCGCAGGCCTGATTTGCCTGCCCTCGATCCGCGACCTACCCTCTGTTACCGATTTCGTTGACTCACTGCCAGCCACGATGAACTGCAACGGTCCGCGTCAGGACGAGCCTGCGGATGACTTCGCCCGGCCGTTGACGCTCGATCCACCCCATAACATAGGCGACCCCAATGCTCGCACCGTCTCTGCGCAGGGCCACCACGCCCCGCTCCGTCCATGCCCCAATAGAGCTCGTTCAGCTTGAAGACCGCACCGTCCCGGCGACGTTCGCGGTGACGACGCTCAGCGACGCAGGAGCCGGCTCGCTGCGACAGGCCATCATCGACGCCAACGCCGCGCCCGGGGCTGACGTCATCCAGTTCGACGTTCCCGGAACGATCACCCTCGCCAGCGCCCTGCCCGCCGTCACTGGCCCGGTGTCGATCGACGGCCGGACGGCTCCCCGCTATCAGGTTCTCCCCGTGGTCGAGGTCGATTACAACGGGTTTGCCGGCTTGCGGTTCGCGACCACGGCCAGCGGTTCGAGCCTGTACGCCCTGGGCCACTTCGACGCTGCCGGTGCCGGCGTTACCCTGGCCGGATCAAACATCAGCGTGTTCGGCAACGTCATCGGCCTGCGGATCGACGGCGTGACCGCGGCCGGCAACACGGGTAACGGCCTCGAGATCCTTGCAACCTCCAGCGGGAACACCATCGGCGGACCCAACACAACCGACCGCAACATCATCTCGGGCAACGCCGGCGCGGGCATCGCCATCCTCGGTTCGTCTCGAAACACCGTCGTCAACAACCTCATCGGCACCGAGCGGACGGGCACGGCCAACCTGGGCAACGGAGGCGATGGCATCCTCATCACGCAAGGGGCGAGGTCGAACGCGATCGGCGGCACGACACCGTCCCCGACGAGCGGCGCACGGCCACCGCTCGGCAACGTCATTTCCGGCAACGCCGGCAACGGCGTACTGATCAACGCCGGCGCGCGGTTTAACAACCTGAGCGGCAACTTCATCGGCACCGACATCACGGGTCTACTTTCCGTCGGCAACCAACTCGACGGCGTGGCCATCATCGGCGCGAACGACAACGCGTTGCTCGGCACCTTCCGCAACCTGAACCCATTCGTCTTCTTCAACGTGGTCGGCGGGAACGGAGGGAACGGCCTGCGGGTTCGCGACTCGAACAACACTGTCGTCCAGGCGAACTATTTCGGCCTCGGAGCCAACAACATCGCCAATGTCGGCAACGCCGGGAGTGGTGCCGTCATCGAGGGGACGTCTGCGAACACCACGTTCGGCGGCGTCATTCCGCTCGGCAACGTGACCTCGGCCAACGGCCAACACGGCGTGGCCGTCCGCGACTCGGCGAGCGGGTTCGTCGCGTTCAACTCGTTCTCCGGCGTTGCCGCGTTCAGCACGCAGATGAACCTCGGCAACGGCTTGGACGGCTTCAACTTCACGTCGTCCGGCTCCGGCAACGTCGTAAAGACGAGCATCATTTCCCGCAACGGCGACGACGGCGTGGAAATCTCCGGCTCGGCCCACGGCGTTCAGATCGTGCAATGTATCATCGGCCTGAACACGGACGGCTCGACGGTCATGAGTAACCTCGACAACGGCGTCGAGGTCGGCGGGCAAGCTCGCGACATCACGATCGGCGGCCCGCAACAGGATTTCTCGGTCGCCCCGCGGAACGTCATCTCGGGCAACCTCGGCCACGGCGTCGCAATCCTCGGGCGGGCGCGCAACACCCGAGTCAACTTCAGTTACATCGGCACGAACACGCGGGGCGACGCCGCCCTGCCGAACGCCGGGGACGGTGTCTTCCTCGGCACGGGTGTGGCACTGACCCGAATCGGCTCGAGCGACCCCTCGCTCCCGACCCTGATCGCCGGCAACACCGGAAACGGTATCGAACTGAGCGGCGCGTCGACGAACACGATCGTCGGCACGACCATTGGGCTGGCCAGCGATGGCCTCCGGTCGCTGCCAAACGGCGGGGCGGGCATCCTCATCGCCGGCAACTCAAACGTGATCGGCGGCACGTCGCCGGGCCAGGGCAACACCATCGCTTACAGTCAGGGGGCCGGCGTCAGCGTGGTCCGAGGTGCCGGCAACGCGATTCGCGGCAGCGCGATCTACCGCAACGCCCTGCTCGGCATCGACCTGGCCGCCGGGACAAACGCCAACCGAGCCGCGCCGGTCCTGTCCTCGGCCGTTCCGCTACTGGGTAACACGATCCGCGTCGCTGGTTCGGTGACCGGCCTGCCGAACAGCTCGCTCTGGATCGACGTGTTCGCCAATTTCGACGACGATCCGACCGGCGTCGCGGAGGGGAACTTTTACCTCGGGTCCGTCGCCGTCCTGACCGACGCCTCGGGCCTCGGCTCGTTCGTCTACACCGGCAACAACCCGGTGCCGGGCGTGCAGTTGTTCACGGCGACGGCGACCGACTGGTCCGGCAATACGTCCGAGTTCTCGGTCGGCATCGAGTCGGTTGAAGGGCCACTCGCGGGCTAACTGAAGCGAGCGGCGAGTAAAACACCAGCGGTCGGTTGAACTGCTTCGGGCATCGACGGCGCTGGCAATTCGACCCGCGAGGACTCGAACCTCGGACCGTATGCTTGTAGGGCAGCCGCTCTTGCCGCTGAGCTACGGGTCGGTGTGCAGTAGCCCGCCGGGGAATCGAACCCCGACCTCCCGCGTGAGGGGCGGGTGTCCTGGCCGTTAGACCATCGGGCCGTTGAACGGGCCGGCCCCCTGGGCGATTCAGGGGCCGGCCCGAGTATTTCATCGTTGTGTACACTGGATAGAGCCGCCACCCTTGCGCCCGGTTCGCGACTTTTTCCGGGATTCCGCTGTGCCCGTCACCGAAGACGATACCGCGTGGATGCGCCGCGCCCTGGAATTGGCCGAGCACGGCCGCGGGGCCGTGGAGCCGAACCCGCTTGTCGGTGCCGTCATCGTCCACGAGAGGACCATCGTCGGCGAGGGCTGGCACCGGACATTCGGTGGGCCGCACGCCGAGGTTTTTGCCCTCGAAGCGGCCGGCGACGCGGCCCGCGGGGCGACTCTCTACGTCACGCTGGAGCCGTGCTGCCACTTCGGGAAGACGCCACCGTGTGCCGACGCAGTGATCCGGGCCGGCATCGCGCGGGTCGTCGCGGCGATGGCCGATCCGTTCCCGCGTGTCGCTGGTGGCGGCATCGCCAAACTGCGCGAAGTCGGCATCGCGGTCGATGTTGGCGTCTGTGAGGCCGAGGCAGTGCGGCTAAACGCGCCGTACCTGACGCTGTTGCGCGACGGCCGGCCGTACGTCCACGCGAAGTGGGCGATGACGCTCGACGGTAAGATCGCGACGATGACCGGCGACTCGAAGTGGATCAGCGGCCCGGCGTCACGGGCGCGGGTTCACGAGCTGCGCGGCCGGATGGATGCAATCGTGGTCGGGGCCGGCACGGTGCGTGCCGACGACCCGCTCCTGACCGCGCGCCCACCAGGGCCGCGGGTCGCAACGCGCATCGTACTAAGCCGGTCTGGGACGCTGCCGGCCGGCTGCCAACTGCTGCGGACGCGGGACGTGGCCCCCGTCGAAGTCGTGTCGATGCCGGTGCCCGAGTTGCTCACGGAGTTGGGCCGGCGGCGGATGACGAACGTGCTAGTCGAAGGCGGGGCCGAGGTCTTCGCGTCGTTCTTCGCGGCGCGGGCGGTGGACGAGCTGCACGTCTTCGTCGCGCCGCGCGTCCTCGGCGGCCGAGATGCCTTATCGCCGGTCGGCGGCGTCGGTCCGGCCATGATCCGCGACGCGCTTCCACTCGTCCGATGGGAGAGCGAGCATGTCGGCGACGACGTGTACCTGCATGGCTGGGTGCGGTGAGGCGCGACGGAGGTTGACAATCCGGGCCGGGTCTTGGACACTCAAGAAACGACGCAACGGAGGATCGCGATGCCGATTACCCTCAGCCCCGAAACGATCCGCCGAATCGAGGATGCCGTCAACAGTGGCCGCTTCTCGTCGGCCGACGCGGCTGTGAGCAACGCCTTTGATGCTTTGAACGACCGGGAGGCGGACCAACGGCGGGCTCTCGGGCGCGCCGAACTGGACCCGGCCGAGGTTCGGCGGCTAGTCGCCGAGGGGGTCGCCGCCCTCGACCGCGGCGACTACACCGAATTCGACGACGCCTCGCTGCGGGCGTTCTTCGAGCAAATCAAGCGCGACGGGCAGGCCCGCCTCGGTCGATCGCAAGCGCCATGAGCCGATATCGGATCGCGAACGACGCGCAGGCCGACCTGCGCGAGTTGTACAACTACGTCGCCCGATTCTCGGAGGCGCGCGCCAACGCCCTTTTCGACGAGTTTCTCACGCGGTTTCAGGTCATCGCGGACCAACCGCTTCTGCAAGGGGCGACGGACGAGTTGTACGGCACGGGGTTACGGGTTAACGCCTTGAGGGGTTACTTGGTGTTCTACCGTACTACGGACGCCGGCGTCGAAATCGCGCGGGTCATCGACAGCGCTCGCGGTCCGGGTGCGGTTTGACGCCTGGCACCGGCCGCTGAATGCCATCAAGCGGAATCGCCAGCCGGAGCGGCGAGCAGATCGTCGAACAAACCCGACGACACGGCGGCCGACTCGTAGCCGTCAGGATTGCGAGTGCATCGGCGAGCGAGCCACAGCGGAGAGCCGGGCACGCGCCGCACAGTCGTTACTCCGCCTCGGCCTTGCAGCCGCAGTTCACGCGCATCAGGTCGAAATGCCGCACCTCCGCGTGCCTCCAGACGCGCCGCGCCAGCGCCGCGAACCGCAGCGCCTCCTCGCCGCGGCCCTGCCGCTCGCACAACACCTGCATCCCGAACGCAGCTTTGGCACTACCGGCATCGTGGGCCAGCGATTCCAGAAACGCTTCCTCGGCGACGTCAAGCTTGTTCGCCGCGAGTGCGGCCATGCCCCAGACTTCCATGTAGTAGGCCCCGCCGCCCCAGGCGTGGTGGCTGTAGTCATCCTTCGTTTTCTCGACACAACGAGCCAGCAGTTTCAGGCCTTCGTCGGCAGCCCCGGTTTGACACAGGAGAAGACCCTGCGTTTCCCACAGGTTGAACTCGCTTCGCCGCCCACCCGTCTTCTTCGTCGCGGCCTGTCGCAGCACTTCGACTTCGGGTTTCGCCTTGTCCGGGTCATTCTGCGTTAGGGCCATGATCGCCGCGTAGTAAGCGGCCGTCGTCTTGTCAGTTTTGCGGAAGTAGTCGATGATCTTCTGCGTCTCGTCCCAATCTTGCTCGGCAAGGTGCAGCCGGAACCACTGCGGCCAATGGCGATAGCCATAGGCCCACGCCTCGGCCTTGATCTGACGAGCCTCACGAAACCGCCCGTCGTGTATCAGCGACTTCATCAGTGTCTCGATGTGGTGATCGAATTGATGGTCGTCTCGTGGTTTGACGTCCTGGAGCTTGTGGTACGCTTTCTCGAGTTCGACCGCCTTCACGGATCGATCGCACGTCTTGTCCCATTTGCCAAGACGCATGGCCAGGTGGGCTTGCATATGCCATGCGTGCGGAATGCCGGGCGATGACTCGATGTACTTCTCGGCGTGCGGCCAGCCGAGGCCCGGCCGCTTCGTGCCTTCGTAGATGTGAACCAACTCGTGATTTGCGCCAGGGTGCAACGCGTTGATCCGCAATAGCGCCTTCCAGAACGGAATCTCGCTGATTCGGCCAGCACTTCCGACGTTGCCGGGTCGGCCGTCGCCAGCCAACTTGGCGCGTGCGTACCATGCCTCCTCGTCATCCTCGTACAGCGAAATCAGTTCGTCGAGCGTCGCCGTCGCGGCCTTACGACGATCCTCGTCCTTGTCGAATTTGCCTTCGAGTCCCTTCAATTGCAAACGAGCCGTGATAAGTCGTCGTTCGCGGTCACTGGCCTTGGACAGCACGGCTTGTGCCTTCTTAAGCGCTTCGGTATGCCCACCCTTCCACTCCTCCATCGCCCGGCTCAGGCCGTAATAGGCGATGGCGCAATCGGGGTCGTACTGCGCGGCTGTCTCGAACGAGCGTGCCGCCTCCATCCAGACGTACGAGTAGTAGTAGCCCAGCCCCTGATCAAAAAACGTCTGGCATTCCGGCGAGCGCGTGCCAATGCGGTATCGTAGCTTGCATAGGTCGGGTGCGACTTTGGCGGGTGGTAGCTTGGTCAGAGGTAACGTGTCGGGGAGCTTCGTCTGAGCGGGCAGTGGCGCGGTGGCGATCAGGACAATGAACGCGGTGGAGCGGAGGGTCATGGCACGGCCTCTGAGTGCGCGACACGGTGGAGACCGTCTATTGTGCCCGAAAACGATTGCAAATGCCAGGGCGCGAAGAACGGACCTGATACTGGCGAGCATTTGGGAGTCGCCGTGGATCGACTCGCGACGCGAAGCAACTAGGTCCACACTACCGATCCGCTCCGGCTAGCGGTCCCCGCTTCAGCGAGCGATCGTCGTCTGACACGCGTCGGTCAGGTTCGGCGGGGTACTTCGCATCGCTCGATCGGCTAATGAACTCGGTTTTCGCATAGCGACACGCGATGGTCGCCATCGGTCAAGATCACCTAAGCACCTCCGCAGCTGGCTTACTGTCGATCGTCTTGAGCGACTTGATCGCGCGTAGAGGCGCGAGCTTCGCCGGCTCCCAGGCGATCTCGATGGCTTCCAGCTTGGCCGCACTGCCAAGCGTGGCGAGCCGACGGTTCGAGTTGCCGCGGATGTCGAGGTACTTGAGCGGCGTCTTCGCAATCGGCCCAAAGTCGATGGCTGGTGTCCAGCCCAGCCGCAGGCTCTGGAGCGGCAAGCCGACCAGCGGCGTAAGATCGCGCACTGCCGTAAAGCCGAGGTTGAGATCGCGAATCTGCATCCCTTCCAGCGGGCCCAGATCCGTCAGCTTCGTATTGCCGTGGAGGTCCAGCGTCCGCAGGCTGTCGCGCAAGGCACGGAGTGGTGTCAGGTCCATAACTGCCCCCGTGCGCGGTATCTCCGGGCAGTGGCACGTCAAGTCGGACAAACCACTCAACGCCATGAGTGGAGTGAGGTCGGCCACGCGGTTACTCTTGAAGGTGAGCTTCGCGACGACGCCTTGCCGAACCTCGGGCGGCTTGGACCAGCCCTCGAAGCCGGAGTTTAGTTCCTTCATCTTGGCCAGGACCGCGTCGGCCCGCTTGTCGGCCGGTAGTGCCTTCGTGGTCTTGAGCCAGTCGTCGAATGTCGGTGCCGCAGCGACCGGGGCGACCGTGGGAGCGATGACGGGAGCGATGGGGACAGCGGTGACAAACTCCTTAGGCACATCCCAGAACTTGAGGACGCTGCTTCGGTCGAGGCTGACGACGGTTCGACCGTCGGGACTAAACGCCAGTGCTGGAACCTCGTGATCCAGGTCAGGACCGCTGCGCACCACAACCCGACCTGTTTCCGCATCGAGCAGGACCAGAGAGCCGGGGATGCCCGGCTCGACGTCGGCGACGGCGGCGAACAGCTTTGAGTCGGGCGACGCCGCCAGGCCGCGGAATCGGATCGGCAGGTCCGCGAGCTTCTGACCATTGGCATTGAACAACACGCCGCTTCGCATGCCGGCCGTCGCGAGCCGTTTGCCGTCGGGCGTCCAGGCCAGGGCGAACTGCGGTGGGCGGGCAGCCGTGTTCTCCCACTTTAACTGGTTGGCTTCGCGGTCGCGCACGCGCACGGCCCCGGACCGGAGGGCAGTGGTGATCCACGAGCCGCCCGCGCCATAGGCGATCCCGGTCGCCTCATCGGCCTCGTCGCGATACGTTCGCCGCTCGACGATCGCCCCATCGCGGATGATGAACATGTCATGGCCTGGGCCGGCCGCAGCCGACACGGCCCCTCCGTCGGGGCGAAACGCCAAGCCGGTGATGGCTGCCGAGGCGTCATTCTCTTTGTCCCGTGCCAGCCGGTGGTTGGGTATGTCCCACAGCACGACTTTCGGCGTCGGCCCAGCGAGGGCCAGGGCCACGAACTTGCCGTTGGGGCTGAGGGCGGCGTGCTGTGGCGGCCCTTTCAGCCCCGCCCTCGCCAACTCGACGTCCACCGGCTGCGTCGTCCACACACCGCCCGTCGCCGGCCGCCGGGCCACACGTATCGAGTCGAACGTCACAAGCGTCTGGCCGTCGGAGGTGAACGCCACCAAGGGCACCGGCGCGGCCGGCCCTTTCGGCACATCGAAGTTGCGCACCGGGTCCCGCGACTTCCACGTGACCGGCGGCAAGTCCGGCGGTGTGGGATTTGGAAGACTCGCGAGTGTGACCGGCTGGTCGACGGGCTTATTCGCGACCCACACACCGGCGGCCAAAGCGGTGGCGACAAGAGCGACGCCGGCCGCGATGATCAGCCCTCGCCGCGACTTCGTTTGCGCTACATCCGTTCCTTGCTGGACCAGCGTCGCGTCGAGTGTGCGCGATGACGACGTCGGCGGACCGACACCCGTCGCGGTTGTCGCCGCCTGCGCCGCCCGCAGTTGGCGTTCGATCTGGAGCAACCGAACCGACACTTCCTTGGCATCCTTCGGCCGATTCGTCTTGTCCTTCGCCACGAGTTGCGTCACGAGCGCGACGAACTCCTGCGGCAAATACGGGTTGTGCCTTTCGAGCGGCGTCGGCTCGTCGAGGGCGATCGCTGTCACGATGGCGACGATGTCGGCTCCCTGGAACGGCATCTTGCCCGACGCGAGCATGTAGAGCGTCACGCCCAGGCTCCACAGGTCCGCTCGACCATCGAGATCCGCTGCGGCCCGAGCCTGTTCGGGCGACATGTAGCTTGGTGTGCCCAGCACAAACCCGCTGCCCGTCAGGTTCACATCGTTCGACGACCGAGCGAGGCCGAAATCGAGGATTTTGACGCGTCCCTTCGGAGCTTCGAGCCACAGGTTCGCCGGTTTGATGTCGCGGTGGATCAGGCCACGTTCGTGTGCAGCGGCCAGGCCCTCCGCAACTTCCCGACCGACCTTGCAGATTTGGATGGGTGCCAGCTTCTTGCCTCGCTTCAGGTAATCGTCGAGCGATTCGCCCTGGAGCAGTTGCATCGCCAGGTACGGCGCGCCGTTGTGTTCGCCGACCTGATAGATGGTGACGACGTGATCGTGGGTCAACGCCGCGGCCGCGCGAGCTTCGCGCAGGAACCGCTCACGGTTACCCGACTCGTTGGCCAGGCTCGGCTGCATGACCTTGAGTGCGACTTGGCGGGCAAGCAGGGTATCTTCGGCGAGGAATACGAGCCCCATTCCGCCGGCCCCGAGCTGGCGCAGGACGCGGTAGTGGGCGAGCCAACCGAGTTCGTCCGCGGACCGAGGCGTGTCAAGAAAACCGAGACTACTCGACCCACGATCGCCCGGTGGTACAGTTGCAGCTGTTCCGTCAGCCTCACCAACAGTGTTGTGCGCACTACTGCCGCGCCGGCGTGATCGCAAGCGAGCCAGTACCTTTGCGATCACCGGCTCGGCTGCCGTCGCAGAGGTGCCAGACTGGGCTTCGAGTTGTGCCTTGAAGTTTCCATCATTGAGAAGTGATTCGACATAGCTCGCACACGTCTCGCAACCTTCGAGGTGGGCCACCAGCCGGTCCAGATCATGCCTATTCACTGGGCCGCGAAGGACACGATCGAGTTCCTGCGGTGTCGGACACGCGGATTTGGCCATGACACGACCCCTCGAGGATGACGCCATGCTGACTCGATCGATACAGCGGCAGATACCAATCGCGAAGTAACCAGTCGAATCGGACGCATCCCCAGGTCAAACGACGACGGATGGCGACCGCCCCCAGGCCCTAACTGACCACTCCTGGCGGCAGCGATGGTATTCCTGCAGTCACTTGAGCCGGGTGTTCAACGCGACGACTCGGGGCACCGGAGAGTCGCGCGTCATCATACACCCCCTGCGCGTCACCGCAAGCAGATCGATCCGCCGTACGAAACTCAATGGCCGTTTCGCCGCCGACTGTCTATCAATCCAGCGCAGCACGACCTTCACCTATGAGAGGATTACCGATGGAACAGGTCATTCAAGCGATTGCTGAGAAGTTGGGCCTATCGGCCGACGCGGCGCGCGGTGCCGTCGAGCACGTGCTTGGCTTTCTGCGCGGCCAGGTGCCTGCCGAGAGCGCCCCGCAGTTCGACAAAGCCATCGGCGCGGCGGCGGGAGAACTCCCGACACCGAGCATTACCGACCTGCTGACGAAGACGGGTCTCGATGTGACGAAGCTCCATGGCGTTTTTGAAATGGTCATGGGCTTCCTCAAGGACAAGCTGCCAGCCGACTTGCTGAGCAAGATCGACATGGCGAGTGTCCTCAAACAACTCGGCGGCGAAGGCGCAGGCGGCCTGCTCGGCAAGATCATGGGGATGTTCGGCGGCGGCGACAAGAAGTAGGCTCGGCCTTGACGTTTTGGCGAGCGTCGGCCAATGACCCGAGGCTCGCCAAAACACCTATGTTGGGATTGACCCGTCCACGCACTTCGCTATTTTCCGCGCACTTCGCCGCCCCCCCGTCCCCTCGCCCGAGGATCCCCGTGCATGATGCGACGCTTCCTTCTCGCCTTCGCGGCGACCGCATTGGTGCTGTCGGCCGCCCGTGCCGACGATGTCCTGGTCCAGCGCGTCTACTCTGTTGCCGATCTGGTCGTGCCCGTGCCTGATCCCATCTCGCCGCACGCGGCCCCCGCGACTTCTTCCGCCGTCGTACTGCCCTGCCCGACCGCGGCCTGTCCCGATGCATGTCGCGTCGCACCGCCAATGATGGCGACTGAAAAAAAGCCTGGCATGGCACCCGGTAGCTGCCCCGAGGTGTGTCGTGTTGCCCCGGCCCCGACGGCTCCAAAGACGATGCACCGCGAATTGGTCCAACTCATCGTCAACACGGTCGCTCCCGACACGTGGACGACGGCCGGCGGTGAAGGGACGATCGAGTTTCACGCAATCGGCCTCGCACTCGTCGTACGCCAAAAGCCAGCCGTCCACCAGCAGATTGTCGATTTGCTGGCATCGTTGCGCCGACTTCAGGACCAGCAGATTACATTCGACGTCCGGCTGATCTCGGTGTCCGACCGATGCTACGAGGCGATGGGTCGGCCTGGCTCGGCCGATGGCGTGAGCATGATGACGATCGACGAAACGCGAGCGATTCTGGAAATGGCGCAGGGCGACGTCCGCACCAACGTCATGCAAGCCCCGCGTTTGACAGCGATGGATGGCCAGGAGGCGACGGTCAAAGTTGGGGATATGAAGGCGTTCGTCGTCGGAGTCGATCGGCACGAAGTCGAAGGACAGACGGTGATGGTTCCGCGTCAGGAGATGCTGTCGTCCGGCGTGACGATGACGCTCCGCGGCAACATCCTGCCCGGCCGCAAAGCCATTTCCGTCCGGATGAACGCCGAGGTGACGGAGCTTCAAGGCGAGGGTGCCCTCTTCCCGATCACGACATCGATCACGCCGGTCTTCGAAGGCGGGGCCAAGGGACAGCCGATCCCGTTTACGCAGTTCATTCAGCAGCCAACGCAGACCACGTGCGGCATTACCAAGATGATTGCCGTCCCGACGGGTCGCACTGCGGTGTTCTGCGCGGGTCGCCGATCGCACGAGGTCGCTGAGGTATCGAAGATACCCGTCCTTGGCGACTTGCCGTTGCTCGGCGAGTTCTTTTCCGCTCGATCGCGCCACACGGAAACCGATAACCTCGTCGTCCTGCTGACACCACGAGTCATCTCGCTGGCCGGCGGCGAAGAGGCAGAGGCCGTACCGGTCAAGCCAGCCAGTCAGGTTCAGCTCGAAATGACGGTCTTCTCTGTGTGCGATTGCTTTTGGGCGCACGCGAGCGGGTCGTGGGCCAAGATGGCAACCGAGAACATCGCGTTCCTCGGCGACGAAGCCAAGGCGTTCACCGATGCCCTCCACGGTTGCGACGGCCGCAAGCTGTACGCCGAACCCCGCATGATAACGCTGTCGGGGCGGCCAGCCACGTTTGAGACGCGGGGAAATAGCCTGACGCTGACTCCGACGCTATCGTGCGACGGGAGCTGCGTGCGACTCGAAGGCACGATCTGGGGCCTTGACGCGGCAACCGGCACGCCAGTCTTGCCGACGATCAGCGTTCCGTCCGGCAAGGCAGCCATTTACCGGCTCGGCCGCTGTCCGGCCACTGGCGAGACGATGTATGCCATGGTTTCCCCGACCTCCGGCGGGCCGTTCGACCCAGTGAGGACCGCGGTTGCGCCAACACCGGCTGCGTGTGACCCCAGGCTTGTCGAATTGATGACAGCGTACCGCGCTGCCTGTGCCGAGGGCCGGGCCGACGACGCGCGCACGCTCGCCCAACGATGCTTGAAGATTGATCCAACCTGTTTCGGACGCTAACCGCCTCCGAATGCCATGCCGTGGCTCGGTCGAATTCGTTCGGCCGAGCCGCGGCTATTTTTGCGGCCCAGTGTGCCCAGGTGCTACAAATGGCACATTCCGCTCACGGCTCACACATGGGTGGCCTGGCGAACTCACTGCGACCGGCACGGCGGAATGGAGCCAGGCGAGTCTGGGCAAGATGAACCGGATGCATCGCGGGCTATAATCTCGGTAACATCCGGTGTTCCGACTGAGTTGCATCCGCGACCACGGCCCCGGTTTTGGAGACGGCGATGGCGAAGGAAGCGGGGGGCAACGGCATCCGTTCCAATGAGCAAGCCGACGCAAGCCAGCCTCAGACAGTCACAGCCCGGTGCCCAAACGCCGACTGCGGCCGAGTCTTCACGGTTCAGGCTCGCTATGCCGGCCGTCGAGGAAAATGCACGGCCTGCGGAACGGCCGTCGTCGTTCCGGCGGCAACTGCGCCGACCGCGACCCCGCAACCCGTTAGAGTGCCGAACGAAAAAGCTGTAGAGCCGACTGTTACCAAACGAACTTCCCCCGAACCGAGCACGCCCGACATCACCGAAGTGCGGATTGGCTGTATCGGTCGCGGTAACGCCGGTAAGACCGCCATATTTCATGCCATTGGGGAAAGCGTCGTCGGGGACTACTTACCTTCCGGTCTGCATATCGATGCCGCCGATCCGCGCGAGGTGGCTCGACTCATCCGAGAGACGGAAGAGGCAGAGCGCCTGCTACATCAGTCTGGCCTGCCGCCCACGATCCGGATGTCGCAAACGCAATATCGTGTCTTCGACGGCGACGAAAGTCGCATTGCGATCCGCATGAGGGAAGTGATTGGCCAGATCCTCACCCACACGCTCCCGGACTCCGCGGCTGAATACCAGGCCCGCTACGACGAGTACTTGCACGACCTCGTCGATGCCCACGTCTTGTGGACCGTCGTTCCCTGCCCGCCACCACGGCCCAGCGCGCAGGATTGTCGAAAGTATGCGAACGATCTCCGCATCACAGTTGCGTATCTCCGTGAGGCACTGCGGCAGCGGTCGCGCGAACGGCCCGCGGCCGTGGCGATCGTGCTGAGCAAAATCGACACGCTGTTCTCGGACGCAGACCGGACTCGCCACGAGTTGAACGACGCCACGCTCCGCGATGCCCTCGGGCCAATCATCAATCTGGTGGTGAATTCGGCCGCCGTCTCCGAGGCAGCCATCATTCCCGTCACGGCGTTCGGATTCGGGAATGCCGTGCTGGGTCAAGGCACCGAGCGAGCCGGTTCGACCGACGAACCGTTTGGCACCGAGCCGGTTTGGCTCTTGCCCGAAGGATCGGGTCCACGACCGTACAATCTCAAGACCTTGTTTGTGTGGAGCCTCCTACTCGGTCTGTACACACAAGCCGGGACCGGCATAGAGTCGCGGCCCGGCGTACGAGAGGTCTTTCGACGGCTCTCCGAGGACCTTGGAACGGTTCGCCCGTGGCTCATGCCGGTCAAACGGCGAGCGGAAGGCGTGTAGTGCCGCGACGAATCGCCCGTCCAATTTCCTCCGCTGGCGCTCTTAGACTGATATGAGCGGAGTGTCCCGCGAAGTTGACGACCGCGTCGATGAATTCGTCCGCCTCTTGGCACAGCACCAACGACGGCTCTACCTTTACGTCGTCAGTCTCGTCCCCCGCCCCGGGGACGCTGAAGAAGTGCTCCAAGAGACCAATCTGGTCCTGTGGCGCGAGTTTGGACAATTCCGACCTGGGACCAACTTCGCCGCATGGGCGTGTCGAGTTGCCTTTCACCAGGTTCTGGCCTGGCGCAAGAAGCGCCAGCGTGATCGGTTGGAGTTCTCCGACGAGTTTCTGGCGGCTGTCGCTGCCGAGGCTGAGGCCACAGACGAATTACTCGAATGCCGTTGCCGGGCACTCGCCACCTGCCTCACTCGGCTGCCGCCGCATCACCGGACCCTTATCCAACTCCGCTATAGTGAGGGTCACGGCATTGATACCATCGCTGAACAACTTGGCCGGACCGTCGATGCTGTGTATCGCGCGTTGAGCCGCATTCGCCGCGAACTGCACGAATGTGTCACCCGCTCCCTCGCTCAGGAGGCATGAATCGTGGCAACGTTCGATCGGAATGAACTGTTTCGCCTGGCCGATGCAGCCATCGAGGGACGCCTGACGCCCGACGACGCCGCGGATCTCGAACGCATAGCCCTTACCAATGCCGAGGCAATGCGGCTCTACGTTCAATACATCCACCAACACGCAGCGCTGGCGTTCTCAGCCGGCGATATCGCACCTGCCAAACTGCCGATGCTACGTCGGCCGCGTCGCCGTTGGCTGGCTGCTTTGTTCGGCATCGCGGTAGCGCTCCTGCTCGGTGTCGGAACGTGGGCCATGGTCCGCCCGTCCACGGTGGCGACACTTATGGAGGCGCGCGCGTGCAAGTGGGACGGCGGGACGTTGCCGACCGAGCAAGGTGCCCGTCTGACCTTGGGCCGCCTCCGACTCGCCGAGGGATTAGCGCGATTGCATTTCGATTGCGGTGCTGAGCTGTCGTTGGAAGGTCCCGCTGACATCGAGATTATGGGGCCAAGGCGCTGTGTCTTGCGCAGTGGCCGGCTGGTGGCGAAAGTGCCACCTCCTGCAAGCGGGTTTCTTGTCGATACACCGACTGCGGAGCTCAAGGATATCGGGACAGAATTCGGCGTCCACGTTCACGACGGCCACACAGCCGACTTGCAGGTCTTCAATGGTCATGTCGATGTGACACACCATCGTAGCGGTCAGGTCGCGCCGGTAAAGACTGGAGCCTTTCTTCGCGCCAGCCCGTCGGGACTGAAGGATCTGGATCCCACGATCGAGCCGCGGCCGGCCGTCGTGAATGTGCCGAACCTGCCCGATGCACTCACCATCTCGACGGCCGCCGGTCGTGGTAAGGATGGCTACGTTACACCGGGACGATACCCCGAACATCACTCCGATATCCTGCTACTCGTCAAAAACACCATCGGCAAGCAGAATGCTTACTTGCGCAAAGCATACATGGGCTTTGACCTCGCCCCGCTCGCCGGTCGAAAGCTCAGCGACGCGCAATTGACCCTGACGCTCTCACCGACTGAGATGGGATTCGCTGCTGAAGTGCCGGATTGTACTTTCTCGGTTTACGGTCTGACCGACAGGGTACTCGAAGACTGGGATCCGAAAGTGCTGACATGGGGGAATGCACCCGCCAATCAACCCGACGGAGGCGAGTTGAACCCGGCACAGGCTTGGCGGCTCGGCTCGTTTGTCGTGCCTCAGGGCGTTCAGACCGGGCCATACACGATTGGCGGCCCAGACCTGGCCACGTTTCTGTCCCAGCGAACTGGCGCGGTGGCGACATTGATTGTCGTACGCGATACAAAGGGAAGCGGACGGGGTGACCTCGTTCACGGTTTCGCGAGCCGCAGACACCCGACGCTTCCGCCTCCCACTCTCAAACTGACCGTCGCGCCGTGATGCCGTTTTGATGACGGCATCGTAGCGCGATTGCTCACAGGTCGTCGATCTCGAACGTCTCCGCCTGACGAGCGGCTGGGGTCGCGCCCGTCTTGCGACCCTCCCGCGTACAAAGCGCTCGGAACACCGTTGCCGACACGGAAAAGCGAATCGTGTGGACGGATGCGTCCACAAATGCGCCGGGACAGACGGCCGAGTGCGACGAACCGAACCGATACTCGGTGGACATCGCGGACGCAGCGGATGGGTTGTTGAGGTCCGGAGCGGGGGGCATCAGCGCCCCACGGACGATGTCGCCGGTCGGGAATCCCGGCCCGGCCCAGCCCGAGTTGTCGCTGTCGTCATTGCGATCCAAGCCGGCCATCGTCGGAAAGTTAATGCGCTTCTCCGCAAACATCAGCGTCTGACTGACGCCGTCACTCACGCTCGAAAACGTGATCTTCAGAAAGGCGCCATCGTTATTGCGCTTAACGCTAGCGACACCGTCGGTCAGGATGTTGGTGGTCGATGGATCTTGTGCCGAGAAGTTGCTCCCCACGTTCATGGCGTAATCGGAGACCGCAATGCCGTTGTACAGTTGGGGCTGACGCTTGCTCGGGCAATGGTAGGTCGGGATAACCGTCGTTCGCATCTGGGCGTTCCCAGCCGCGTTGGCCTGAAGGCCGAAGACGTTTTGTTGGTCGATATAGGGCAGGATTTCATAGGTCCAGCCGAAGTCCTGACGATCCACCGACGGATTGCCATAGCGGAACAGACCGCCGGCGGTTGGCAGGCTTCCCTTGTCGTTCTGGTACTGATGCGCTGCCAGCGCGATTTGCTTGAGCTGGTTGACGCATTGCGTTCGCATCGACAGCTCGCGAGCCTTCTGCACCGCAGGGACCGCTAACCCAATCAATAGGCCAATGATCGCAATCACGATCATGAGTTCGATGAGTGTGAACGCGCCGCGATGCGGCGTCCGACCGGATGACATGATTCGACCCTCGGATGAACGATCCGTTGCGCGAACTGATACAACCGGTATCTTACCCCACCGGCACGCCTACCGTCGAGACATCGCGGCAGAATTCGCGATTCCGCCCGAATGCTGGCAGTCCGATGCAAGTCTCCTTACTTCCGGCTCATGTCTCGTGTCCCGCGGCAGGTGACTGGGCAAGTTACGGCAACTTTGCCAACCGTATCGAAGAGTTTTACGGCACCGGTTGCGCGTTTCCGTAGCTTTCGCAGAATCCGCGTTCGCGGCGTAACCGATCTAAACGGCAGCTTCGATGCTCCGGGCGCAACCGCGCCGGGGATTCGCGACTACGGATTCGGAGTAGCCATGAAGAAACTGCTCACGTGTGCCCTCGGAGCCTCGCTCGGGCTGCTGTCGAGCGCCGCGGCCGCGGATCCTGTCCCGCCGACGACGCCTGCTGCCCCGACTCAGCCCGCCGTGACCGCTCCACCAGCGTCCGGTCAGCCGGCATCGGCTCCAACGGCCGCGTCGGCAGCCGACCAGTTGATGGCTCCGGGCGGGTTCAACGGCAGTCCCGAGGTGCCAACGCCTGCCGACAGTGCAGCAGCTCCAGGGTCGTTACTCGACCTGTGGCTGAAGTACTACGACGAACCGCCGCGAAACGTCTTTTCCGCCGACGCGCTGGTCTGGTGGATCAAGGCTGCCGCGACGCCCCCCCTGGCGCAGGCGACGCCACCGAGCGTCAACGGATTTCGTCCCAACGGCGGCATTCTGATCGGCGGCGAAGACCTCGATGAGCAACAGCGCTACGGTGGGCGGGTGACCTACACCCGTTGGTTCGATCGCTGCTCGACAAGTGGTATCGAGCTCATCCCTTTCGTCACCGGCGACCGCCATGCGTCGATCGGGATTAGCTCGTTGGAGTTCCCCAACTTGTCTCGCCCTTTCATCTCGAACAATCCGGGGTTGGAAGGGTTTCTCGCCAAGCCCGTGTTCATCGGTGGAGACGTCATCGGGCTGTTTTCTACGGAGTTGAACAGCGAGTTTTGGGGTGCGGAGATCAACTTCCGCCGTCGCCTGATGCAGGGATGCAATACCCGGATCGACGGCATCGTTGGCCTTCGCTACCTGAACCTCGACGAGACGTTAACGCTAACCGAGGAGACGCAGCGCGTCGCTAACGATGTCAACTTCCCAGACGAGTTAGCCGGTTCGCGTGCAGTCGTGTTCGATCGGTTTGCGACCGACAACGATTTTTACGGCGGCCAGTTCGGTGCGAACTTCGAGTACCGTTACAAGGACTTCTCGCTCGACATCAAGACGATGTTCGCGTTTGGTGCGACGCACGAAAAGGTGTCAATCGAAGGGACCAACACGCGATTCCTGACGAACGGCCAAACGCTGCATTTCGTCGGAGGAATGTTGGCTCTCGACTCGAACATCGGCACACAAACGCGCAACGTTTTCGCGTTCGTGCCGCAAGTGTCCGGGCAAGTGAGCTACTACCCGGTTCCCGGTCTGCGCTTGTTCGGCGGCTACGACTTCCTGTACTGGAGCCGCGTCGCCCGTGCCGGCGAACACATCGACATCACGCTCGATGCCACGCGAATTCCGCGATTCGCCCCGGCGGGTGTCATCAACCCGGCTCCCGACGTGCGCCCGGCTCCAATCTTCAAGAGCAACGACTTCTGGGCACAGGGCGTCAGCTTCGGAGCGGAATTGCGCTGGTAACGGGTGAAAAAAAAACACTGGCCGCCTGGCTAGTCCGCCAGGCGGCCAACGATGCAGGCGATATTGGCGTGCGTCCGCAGGAAACTCAACCGCTCGCGTTGCTCGGTTCCACTTCGGCCAGCGGGCCAACGGCGTTGAGAATCGTCCCAAGCTGGTTGAGCCTCATGCCGTAGCGGTCGAGGAACTCCGCGAGCGCAAATTCGTTGTCCACCTCTTCGTCTCGGAGTTTCTCGGTTAGCTCGGCAACCATGTCGATGTAGGCACGCTCCAAGAGCGGCAGGACACTCTTGCAAGTCGCTGGCAGACCGGTGAAGTCATCGCCCATGCGGGCCATAGTGGCCCGCCAGCGCTCGCGGGCGTCGTGAGCGGCGGTCAACGCTCGCGATAGCATCAACTGCTCGCGCTGCACATCGAGAAGCTGCTTCAGAAGATCGGCAACCGTGTCGAGCGGCGGCGGCCCATCGCCCTGCGGCGGAGGCGCTTCCGGCGTCGGCTGAGCGACCTCGAACTGAAAGTGCATGGTATGTCGGTCCATGGCGTGAGGATGAGTGTACTCTAGCCGATTTTCCGGCCGTTGGGAATGGCCCGCCGTCGGAAACGCCGCACCAGAGCCGGCACGATAGCCACAGCCGCCAGAGCATACACCGCCGCATCGGTCGGCAACGGCAAAGCAACGTAGTGCACGATCGGCGGCCGCGCCACCGTATTCTGGTTGTCGTCGCGTGCGAAGTACACGTCGGCCGGAGCCACACGGTACGGCCAGTCGTCCTCAAACTCGGTCAACCACCATTCGGCCGGCCCCGTCGTCGCTGGCAGCTTCATTAAGTCGAGCGCCCTGCGACGGTTCTCGGACTTTATCTTGCCCGACCAGGCGACGCGGCCGGTCCACGGCGCCTCCTTCGTCAAGCCGCCCTGGAATCGGGCATCGGCGACAAAGAAAATGCGCAGCGACCGTCGGCCGTTGCCCAGATTCGTCGCGGCGTTGCCGTAGTCGGGCTCGCGGTATGGGAACAACGGCCGATCGGTCTTGAAGCTAAGGCGCAGAGCAGTCGCTGCCACATCTTTCGTCGCGGCCCCCGGCTCCGGCTTCGCCACTTTGAGGGCGGTAATCTTCCAGCCCATTTCGACATAGGGCTTGGCCCATGCCTCGACGGCTGGTGAATAGGCGTAGTTGTGGTCCTTGAGCCATTGAGTCAGTGCGTCGGCCGACTTCACTTCCAGAACCGCGGCGTCCAGGCCGGCAACGAACTTGCGCTCCAGCACGCGAACCTCGTCCGATTTCACCGCGGCGTTCATTGCCATCGGTGGTGGAGTGGAGCTACAGCCACAGCCCGACCTGCCAGCCTGCCGCACGATGACCTCCGGCTTGGTCAAGTCCTGCAAATACGGGAATACCTCGTTGCCGGACTCGTCGAGTTCCGGCTGCGTTGGACTCGGGATCAGGAAGCCGAAGTCGTCGGCTCCACTCTTGAACGAAGCTTGCCGGATGAAGTGCTGCGTCTTGGTGGCCGCGTCCCAGATCATAACCACGGTCTGGTCGGCGTTGACGACCGACTGACCCGGCGGCGGCACGGGACAACACGCGTTCGCGGGAGTTGTGGCCAGGTAGCCCGTCAGTGCGACAGCGACCGACGGCAGCACCAGGCGGATGTGGCTGTTCATTGATATGGGTCCTCGGGAACTCGGTGGATTGAGTCTAACGCATCCATAAGTTCCTGTCGAATACGCGGCATTACCTGGCAAAAAGAAGAGCCACCCGCCGGGGGGACGGCGGGTGGCATTTCGGGGTGGGATAGGGGGAGGGGGTTGGGATGGGGGGAATCGAAGCGTCACCGGGGGGAGGTGACGGTTCGATCAAGCCGGCTGGGCAGGGGGGGTGCCCGGAACCGGCATCCGTCGAACCCGTCCGGCACCGCGGGGGAGTGGCTTGGCTGGGGGGACAGCCGTGAGCCGAGTCGCGGAGCCGGGCGTCTTGGCCCGACGGTGATAATACAACGCATCCGCCGTGCCAGTTCCGGCATAAATCTCGGCGACTAAGCGCAAGTCACGACCAACACAGTGAATCGATTCGACAAGACGATTTTCGTTAGTCACGAAGTCGCCACGTCTTGCAAAAAGTGCAATGAATGCGCGTGTAAGAAATGCCGAATCCCACCCAGGATTCTACAAACTGGCCTTGCGCCAACTGCCTATTTTGGCGGGCTGGGTACCCCGAAGGCACGAAGGGCATCGGGACTCGTAAATTCGATCGCGGCGACGTGGTTCAGATCGACGACTAGCAGCGTCTGTTGGTGCAAGTCCTCGCCAGTCGCTTGCCGGATGCGCTGGGTTTGCAGAAGCAATAAAGCCGACTCGTCGGCAAGCAAACACGCGGAATCGGCCGTCACGCGACCGGAGATCAGCCGCGGCGCGTACGACTTCATGCCGCTTTGCAGGATGCTGTCCGACCCGGTCGTCTGGATCGACGCTTCGGCGTCGATGACGACGACGCACGGTCCGCGCCACTGCTTGTCTGATCCGAAGTAGCGCTGCAACACGGCCGAGTGCATGGTCTCATCCCCTGTCCCGCTGTATTTGGAGCCTAGCACGCGATTGCGGCCGACGCCACCGTTGGCTAGCTTAAGTGGAACCGAGGAGACATCATCTATGCCCGTCTACGTCGTGACTTGTCCGGAGTGTCGGAAGGTGCTCCGGTCGTCGAAGCCCGTTCCGCAAGGCAAGCTCGTGACCTGCCCCAAGTGCCAGGTCATGTTTGCGGCACCGCCACCGGAGGAAGAAAGCGTCGAGGTGGTGGAAGTCGTCGAGGAGGCCGTCGAAGTCGTCGAGGATGGTGTGGAGGTCGTCGAAGATGATGCCCCGCCGCGCCGCAAAAAGGCCCGAGCCAATGCCGCCGTCGAGGTCGTCGAAGTCGTGGAGGACGACGAAGATGAAGATGAACGGCCAAAGCGCAAGCCGAAACGCAAGAAGTCGGGTGGTGGCTCGAGTGTCCTGATCCCCATCCTGGTCGCGGCCGGGGTGTTGCTGTTGGCAGGCGGCGGCTGCCTGGTCTATTGGCTCGTCACGCGAGGCGGTGGCGGCGGTGACGTCGATCTGCTGACGTACGTCCCACCCAATAGCCAGTTGGTTATGGGAGCGGACCTAAAGGCACTTTGGGGCACGCCGCTCGCCCCGCACGTCGAGAAGCTGTTCGACACAGGCGAAGCGTTTTCGATCTTCCGCAAGTACAAGCAAGACAAGGGGGCATCCTATCGCGACCTGGCAGAGCGTGTGGTTATCGGCGTGCAACCCGAGGGTGGCAAGCAGGTCGGCACACTCCTCATCGCATCCGGCGTGGCATTGGATAGTTCCAAACTGATGTCGGCGGGCACGTCCGTCACGGTGGGCAGTCAAAGCGCGACGCGCGTCCCCGCGGTCGGCGGAACGACGCAGATACTCGCGCTGCCGACACGCCGGCTGTTCCTCCAATCCGAACTTTCCGAAGGGCAACTGGGCGATGTGGTGCGCGGAGGAGGCCGCGTGGGTGGCTCGGTCGGCGAGTTGTTGGCGAAGGCTCGTGGCGGCCATTTCTTTCTCGCCAGTAGCCGCGAGGGAATGTCGGCATCCAATGCCCTGTCCGCCATCGGCGGTGGTGCGTCAGCGATGCCGGAGGGCGTCATCGGCCAGGCCACCTGGTACACAGCGGTTGGCAACGAAGTCGAGTATCATGAGGTGTTTGCCGTACGAGATGCAGCGTTGGCCCAACAGATTGCGGACGCGGTCGAGAAGGTCAAGCAGAACCCCGGCCTGCTTGCCGTCGCGATGGCCATCATGCCGCCCGCTGTCAAAGACTTCAACTCCCAGATTCGCGCGAACGCGCAGACGAAAGTCGATGGCACCTACGTCGTCACGCAGTCGCGAATCAGCATGTCGGCAACCGATGCCTTTCTCGGGGCGCTGATGCAACTCATGGCGACCGCGACACCCGCACCGACGCAGCCGCCAGCAAATCAGCAACAGCCGCAAGAAAAAGGCAAACGCGGCGGCGGTGGCGGGCGCGGCAAGCGCGGCTGAGTTCGCTATCATGACCGCACACCGAGATTGGCCGACCGGAGATTGATCCCCATGCCGTTTGTTACTGTGGCGTCCGCCAGGGATGTCCCGCCGGGCCGCGGGACGCTCGTCGAGGCGGACGGCCGCAAAGTCGCATTATTCTGTATCGATGGACGTTACTACGCGCTCGACAATGCTTGCCCTCATCGCGGCGCGTCCCTCGCTCTCGGCTCCTGCGCGAGCGGAGAAGTCCACTGTCCGTTGCATGATGCTCGCTTCGAACTGGCCACAGGCCGGCACCTGAGTCCGCCGGCGAAATCCGATGTCCGTAGCTATCCCGTGCGCGTCCAGGGCGACGAAGTTCAGGTCGAGTTCGATGCTCTCGCCACCGCGTCTCCGGCCCCACAACAACCCGCCGATGCGGCGCCGAAGGGCAAAAAACGCGTCCGCGTCGAGGAAACGACGACGATCGCGACCGGCCCGTTCTGGGTGGCCCTCGGCCTGGTCATCGGTGCCGTACTTGCAAGCGTCGCTTGGGCCGGAGCTCGATACCTGGAATTGCGCGGTCTGCGTCAGGAGATGGCGAAACTCAAGGACGAACTCGATATTGCTAAACAGCAGGCGGTCGAACCGGCCGCGCCACTCCTCGTTGAGAACAAAGTCAATCCGGAGGACGTGAAGCGGATCTACGAACTCGGCGATTCCGTCATCGAGGATCTCCGTGCCAAGAAGACGCTCAGCACCTACCTCCTGCACACGCCGGAGTTCCAGAAGGCCCATTCGCAAAAGGTGTATGAAGAACGGCTCGCCCAGGTGACCGCCCTGGAATGGATCGTCCAATCGCCAACGCAGCGATCGACAAAGGTCCGCCGTTCGGGTACGGGATACGAGTACTTGTGCTTCGCCCCGATCGCTGCCTCGAATGGGATGATTCAGATCGCCATCTACTTCGTGCCGATCGGCGATCAGTGGCGGATCGAGAAGATCCAATTCGCTCAGGACAAATGAAGCTGATGACCGATTCCCCACGCCATCTCCTCGGCCTGGAGAGCCTTGGCCGCGCCGCTATCGAACGGCTTCTTGACCGAGCCGAGAAGTACGTCGGCGTTGGCGAAGGTGGTCGGCCCAAGCGGACCGATCTCGCCGGCAAGGTCGTCGCGAACCTGTTTTTTGAGCCTTCGACGCGGACGCGCACCAGCTTTGGTCTGGCCGCCCGCCGCCTTGGGGCCGACACAGTCGATTTCTCCCCGGGTGGCTCGTCCTTGAGCAAGGGCGAATCATTCATCGACACGGCTCAGAACATCGAGGCGATGGGAGTAGACGTGGTGGTCGTGCGGCATACGTCGCCCGGTGCACCGCATCTGTTGGCCCGGCACCTCCAGGCCGCGGTCGTCAACGCCGGCGATGGGGCCCACGAACATCCGACACAGGCCCTCCTCGATGTGTTCACGATCCGCCGCATGCGGAAGCGGGTCGAAGGGCTGACGGTCGGCCTGGTCGGCGATATCGCCCACAGCCGGGTGGCGCGGTCCAATGTTCATGCGCTTAAAGCGCTGGGTGCAAACGTTATCGTCTGTGGGCCACCGACGCTCGTGCCGGAGGGCGTGGCCGAGTGGGGCGTTGAAGTCGCCCACTCGTTCGACGATATTCTCCCGCGGTGCGACGTGCTAAATCTGTTGCGGGTGCAGTTCGAGCGACAACGGACGGGCCTGTTCCCATCCGTCGGCGAATACGCTCGACTGTTCGGCATGGACGGCCCGCGGCTCAAGCGGGCAAAACCGGACGTACTGCTGCTCGCACCGGGACCGATCAACCGTGGCGTGGAAGTGACACCGGAAGTCGCTGACGGCAAACACTCGGCGATCTTGCAGCAGGTGACGAACGGCCTCGCAGTGCGGATGGCCGTCCTGGCCGCGGCATGCGAGGTCGATTGAATCGGCGAAACCCCGACCTGACGGCCGGGATTCCGCCTTTGGTTACAGCATGTTCAGCACGCGGTCCGCCAGGCCCTTCTCGCCGAGGACCACGTTCAGCTTGCCGGCGGCGGCGATCTTCTCGACCACCTCCAGCTCACGCAGCCGCTGCAAGACCGGGCTCTCCGCCAGCAACTTCGCCGCGTTCGCCTGGTGCCGCAACGCTGCCGCCTCCTCGCGGCGGGTGATAACCGCGGCCTCCGCCACCGTGCGGGCCTCGATCACCTTGTTCAACAGCTCCTTCATATCGCCCGGCAGGATTACGTCGCGCACGCCGACCGCCTGTACGTCCAGGCCGAATCCGCCGGCCCGCGCCCGCACCTGCTCCGTCAGCGCCGCGGCCAACCCGTCCTTGTCTGCGAGCAGCGCGTCGAGTGCCTTCGCACCAACGGCGGCCCGGACGGCGAGCTGCGTCTCGCGGTAGAGCGCCTGCTTGGCGTCCTCCGTGGCCGTGACAGCACGCACCGGGTCGGCCACGCGGTAGACGGCCACGGCCGTCAGTCGCAGCGTCACGCGGTCGGCCGTCAGCACCTCCTGGCCCGGCACATCCAACACCTGCTCGCGCCGGTCCACATGGGCCAGCTCGACCGTCACGCGGTGCCGCCAGAACGCGTAGCGCCCCGGGGCCAGCGTCTCGATGTAGCGGCCGTCGAGGAATAGCACGGCCGCGTGGTCGGCGGGTACGTCGTGGATCTCAAGCAGCTCCGCCGCCTTCGCCCCGCGCAGGACCGCCTCACGGTCGGCGTGGTCGAAGCGGACAGCCCGCGCGTCCACGATCTCGGCGCGAACTCGCCGGAAGCCCGTCCACAAGGCGTACCGGCCCGGTGGCAGGACGGTCTCGAACCGACCGTCGATCCACACCAGGCCGCGCTCGTGGTCGGCCAGGTCGAGGACGACAGCTCGGCCGTCGAGCTTGCCGCTCTGCACGATCAAGTCGAGCTGCTCGTGGACGAGCCACGGAACACGCTGGCTGACGACATCGACGCGCTCACGGCCGAGCGGGTCGAACCGCCAGTATGCGCCGGCGTCGAGCAACTCGACGAACGTGCCGTGGCGGAATACGAGGCCGACCTCGAATGGACGAATGCGGATGTAGCGGATCATTGGGCGAACCTCCATTGTGAAGGAGTCAGGAGTCAGGAGTCAGGAGTCAGGAGTCAGCAAGCCGTCGAAGGATTTCTGACTCCTGATCCCTGACTCCTGACCCCTGACTCCTGATTGCCAAAAGGCCCGGCGGACGCGGCGGCCTCGCCGGCCCGTCGACGCACGAGGGATGCCGCGGGAGCGGATCGCGAGCCGTGCAAGTGCCGAGACGGTGGGCGACCGCCCCGGGATTCGCGGGCTGGCGAACCGCCTGCGCGGCACCCGCTGGTGTGCGCGGACGGTGGGCAACGAGCCAAAGCCGGTTGCCCGCCGATGAAACCGACCGCGTCCGTCAGGCGGTCAAGGTAACGCTGGTTAAGCGTTGAGTCGGGTGAGTCTGCGACTCATCCGGTGTTGGGTCCAGGAGTCGAACCTGGGACTGTCGGCTTAGTGGGCCGATGCTCTTACCATCTGAGCTAACCCTGCCTCGCGATGGCCGGTTTCCGAACCCGGTTACGGAACGCGGCCTCTCGACGGGAACCCCCGGCAGGCCGTGCCGCCCGGCCTGACGCCGTCGCGGTGCAGGGAACAGGACAAGGGAAGCGAAGGGAGGTTCGCGAGTCGCTTAAGCCTTAGCAGTGCTATGAACCGAAGCCGGGCCTCATGCCCATTCGTAAACCATCGGTGTCGCACTGGAAAACGTGTGTGGGACAATAAGTCGATGATTGTCGTATTGATGGGAGTATCCGGTTCAGGCAAGACAACCGTCGGACGGATTCTCGCCCGGAGCCTCGGATGGCCGTTTCTCGACGCCGACGACTATCACCCCGCCGCAAATATCGAGAAGATGACGCGCGGTGTGCCCCTCGACGATGCCGACCGGCGGCCGTGGTTAGAGACACTGCGACGGCTCGTCGATGAAGCCTGCGACCGCCGCGAGAGTATCGTTCTTGCCTGCTCGGCCCTCAAGCACTCGTACCAGGAGTACATCCGCCAGGACATTCCGACACAAGTCCGCTTCGTCTACCTGAGCGGGTCGGAGGAGTTGATCCGTCGCCGGCTGGCCGCCCGTACTGGCCACTTCATGAACCCGGCGCTACTGCATAGCCAATTCGAGATTCTCGAACCACCGGACGCTTCGTTGCGCGTCGACGTCGCGCCCGATCCAGAGACCATCGTCGCGGAAATCCGCCACCGGCTCGACCTCTCACCGTCACGACCAACCAGTGACGCTCCGGAGCGGTGCCCGCAGCCCCAGGAAAGCCACCTACCATGACCACACTCCGCATCGCGAGTGGTCGCGTGATCGACCCATCGCAGAAGCTCGATACGAGCACCGATCTTTGGATCGCCAATGGCCGCATTGCCGGCATCGGGCCTCAGCCAGGCCGCACAGCCGACCGCACGCTCGACGCCGCTGGCTGCATCGTCAGCCCTGGCTGGATCGACATGCACGTCCACCTGCGCGAACCGGGACGGGAGGAGGATGAAACGATCGCCACCGGCGCGGCGGCAGCCGTCGCCGGCGGCGTCACGTCGGTCGCCTGTATGCCGAACACCGAACCGCCGCTCGACAGCCAGGCGCAGGCGGAGTTCGTCTATTTGCAAGCCAAGCGGGCGGGCATGGCCAACGTTTTCCCCATCGGCTGCGTGACCAAGGGCCGCCGTGGCGAGGAGTTGGCCGAGATCGGCGGCATGGTGGATGGGGGCGCGGTTGCCTTCACCGACGACGGGTCGCCGGTTTCCAGCGCCGAGATGATGCGACGTGCGCTTGAGTACAGCCGGATGTTCGACAAGGCGATCCTCAGCCACTGCGAAGACCTCGACCTGACCAAAGGCGGCGTCATGCACGAGGGCCGAGTCAGCCTGGCGCTCGGCCTCCGCGGCATGCCAGCCTTGGCCGAGGAACTCCACGTCTTCCGCGACATCGAACTCGCGAAGCTGACCGGCGGCCGAGTTCACATTCTGCACGTCTCGACGGCCGGCAGCGTCGAGTTGATCCGTCGCGGGAAGGCGCAAGGAGTACGAGTCACCGGCGAGGCCTGTCCGCACCATTTCCTCCTGACCGACGAGAGTCTTCGGACGTTCGACAGCAACTTCAAGATGGCTCCGCCGCTCAGAGCGCAAGAGGATGTGGATGCAATCCTGGCCGGCATCAAAGACGGCACACTCGACGTGCTGGCAACCGACCACGCTCCTCATGCACCCGAAAAGAAATCGCGTGAGTTCGACCAGTGCCCCAACGGAATCCTCGGCGTCGAAACGTTCCTGCCCCTCTGCGTGACGCACCTGATCGGTCCCGGCCACCTGGATTGGCCAACGCTCATTGCTTACGTGACCTGCAACCCGGCGCGGGTTCTATCGATCGACCGCGGTACACTGGCCGTCGGGGCCCCGGCCGATGTCACGGTCATCGATCCGACAACCCTGTGGACGATCGACGTGAATGCCTTCCGATCAAAGAGCCGCAACAGCCCGTTCCACGGTTGGCCGGTTCGCGGTCGGGCGAAGTACGTCGTAGTCGGCGGCGAAGTCAAGCTGGGGTGACCGTTGACCAGGACGCGCGGTCCGAGGTGCACTCGGACCGACATTGACGGAAGAGTCGCTTCGGCCGACGCTGAATGGTCGATCACCCGCGGGTTACACGTTTCGGACGGACTTCAACGCGGCATTACGGCAGCGGTGACGTGCGGCACCACAACGCGATTCGAGCCGAGCAAACGGCAAGTGCTCAGGTCACGGTGGCGAATCAGGCCGACTTCCCCACGTACCGACGCACTCGCCAAGATCGTACGAGCCGCTTCGCTGTCGGCCGCACTTGGCCAGACTTCGTACGCCACCAGGCACTCGTGGACGACTCCCGCGTCGGCATAGCGCGTCGGCACGAATAACAGGCCCAGCTTGTCGGGTCGATCGGCCTCGCCGAAACCCCCGACGAGCCATTCGCAGTAGAAGTCGCGACAGGCCCCCGGTCGCTTGTCGTAAATCGCGCAGCCCGCATCGGTCTCGTGTGGACAGCGGGTGAAGAACGGCGTGGGGATTTCCGCGACACCCATGACGGTGCAACAAGCCGTGCAACCGCCGCACGCCCGACCGGCATTGACTTGGGCCAACTGGAGTGCGTGACGGCGGAGTCGCTTCGCCTTCTGCTTCTTGTAGCGATCGTTCGACTGCGACCGTGCGGCCATTGGCTCACTCCGGTGCAGCGCGAACTGGCTTCGGGTCGAGCAGTTCCAACCAACGCAGCGCCGGCGGTCGCCAGGGGAACGACACGGGCGGTCCGACCGGCCGCACCGCCGCGCGAAGCCTCTCGCGCGCTTTGGTCATATCGCCCTGCTCAAGTGCCAACATCCCGATTTGAGCTTGCAAATTGAACCGGTGCTGGGCGCCAAGTGCGACGGCCACGAAGTCGCCGCTGTACATGCGGTCCGGTGCGACCTTCGTGCCACCCCACGACGGCATCGTCATCACCCGCGTCAGACCGTACGGCGGCGCGTCGGGGAAGTGCATCGATTGCAGCAACCAGGCCAGCGGGCGACCGAGCGAGTCGGCTGACGCAGCCAGCGTCTCGTCCAGCGCCGCCATGCCGGCATCGTAGTCCCCGAGCGCGGCTGCCGCCTTGACGCGCTGTTCAATTGCCCCGGGCGATCCCCGCAACAGCGCGGAATTCGCGAGGGCAAACGCCTCCTCGCCCTCGCCGGCCAAGAGCAGAACACCTGTCATGATCTCGGCGATCGCCGGTTCAACATCCTTCGGGTCGGCTTCGTGCAGCACTTTGATGGCTTCTCGTGCCAAACCGCGCGAGACGGCGACAACCGCCCGGCGCGACGGCGGAGCCTTACCGGCAGCGTTCTCGTAATCGACAATGCGCTTCTGAACTTCCTCACGAACCTTGTCGGCCATTTCTACCCATTGTTTCGGAACTGAGTCCGGTGCCGCGCCGCGCCGTGCCGCGAGGCCTCTCCCCAAATCGACTCTCGCCTGGAGCGACTCGGCGATCAGATCGATCGCCGGCACCTGGGCATTCGGCAGGATCGGCGTTTTCTGGTAGATTTCCAGGAGCGCCTCGTGAATTCCAATCGCATCTGGCGCGACCTCTTGCCCGGCAGCCTCCGCCAGGGGAATGCGCGCCAACACTTGGCGAGCGGCGACGAGTTGTTGCGGCTGCACGAATGACCCGTCCGAGTCGAACGCCATGTACGCCCGCATCGCGCGGAGGTAGCCTTCGTAGTCGTCTGGACTCACGGCGATGGACCGCCGCGCCGCACGCAGGGCTAGAAGTGCCTCCGCACGCGACTTGCGCCCATCGGGCGTGAAGCGTCGCCAGGCGTCGAAGGTGCCAAGCGCGCCGCCGGCCTGCGTTGTCATCCACGCAAACGAAAACGGCTCGAATGGCTTGATCGCCGTGCCCGGCCCAATCGGTGCTGATAGCCCGATGGCCGCCGCCGTCTGCCATAGCATTGTCGTCGGGAAAAAGCGGGCCTGATCTGCATCATGGGCCACGAGCCATAGGGCCGATTCGTGCGTCTCAGGCGGGATTGGTGGCGTACCAGCGAGATACGTGTCCCAAAAGCTCGGCACCTGGGGTGGTCCGCCGATATGGGGCGTCGGCAGCTTCTCGCTAGGATTCAGCGCGAGGGCCACTGGGTCGGCGTGGAGGTACGCCATCGGGTCAGGCCCTGGTGCGCTATGGAACCCAAAGATCGCACCGTGTCCGCTGACGGCCCAGAGCGGCCAACGATTGGGCTGCGACATCATGATCCGGGCCAAACCACGTTCCAGGATGGCCTCACCGCTGCCGGTAAAGCAGTTGAGCCGATACTTCTCGAGGATCGGCTCCGGCGGAGCATCGCCGGGTTCACCACCGCCGCGCAGATTTAGAATCCCCTTGTGTGCTTTGGAATAGTCGGCCCAAACATCAGGTGGCGCGGTGAGTCGTAGGTCGAAGAAGCTCTTCTGAGGCGGACAAAACCAGGCACAGTAGTACCCGAACTCGGGATTGAAGTTGAAGCCACGTGCATCGCCCGGCCGCAAGCGGCCGTCGGCATACCAGGCCGCGAACTGCTTCGCCATGCGCTCGTGCGTCGCTTCAGGTTCGACGACCCACGCGACGCGCCGCAGCCCCTTAGTGCCGCCGGGGTCGCCCGCAAGCCAACCGGGCCAGGCCATGAAGAGCAGCACGCCGATGGCCAGGAGCGGAACGAACCGCCCAAACGATCCGGCGAACGCCAGCACGTGCTTGCCTTCCGTCGTCATCTTTTCTCGTCGATTCGCCAGCCAGCGTGACCACGCCGATTGGACACTCATCGCGAGCGCCGGTCCCGCCACAATCGCGGCGTATGGCACGATTCGCGGATAGAACACGCTTGCGCCGGTGAACGCAAACCATGCGAGCACACGGCCCCAACGCCACCCCGCGGCGTTGAAGAAGAACATGATGATGCCGCAGCCAAGCAGTAGGCCGTAGGCCACCACCGAAACGATCCCCGCATCGCGAATGTACTCGGCCGAATAGGGCAGCCGGTAGAAGTTCCGATACATCCACTCGCCGCGTGATTCCGGCGCAACGCGGAGCATCGCGAACTCGGTTGGCACGGCTAGTAGAGCGCCGACCAGGTACGGATTGATGAGACACCCAACGATTGCCGCCCCGAGAACCAGCGCCAGATCACCGGCACCGGGACTCGACTCGACGATATCGGCATCGCCCAGCGGCACAAAGCGGTCCAGCGTTGCGCCAACGAGACGGATCGCGATCAGAATCAAACCGAGCCAGAATCCGCCATCGAGGTTGACCCAGAGCGCGAAGAGGATGCCGGCAAATACTGGCAATTGCCAACGCTTCGCTCTGGCCGGTCGTGTGAGCGCAAGTTGTAGGAGGGCGAACAGCAGATACGACGCAATCGATGGCTGAAGCCCCAATCGTGGGCTCATCGACAGAAGTGCCAGAACGGTCGCGATCGCGGGCCATAACCCATCGGTCTTGCGCTCACGAGTCCGGAGCAATACGAAAGCCATGAGCGCGACGAAACCCGCCTTGATGGCCACCAGGGCCGCCCCACCCAAACTGCGATAGATACCATAGATCAGCACGTCGAACAGCCACGCATGATGAATCCACGGCGGCGCAGGTTCGTGAAGGCTGAACGGGTCGAGGCCAAATGGAAACTCGCCGGATACCACGAGGCGACCGGCCGCGAGTTGATACCACAGGTCCGGATTGCCCGCTCCGCCCGCGGCAAACGAACCAAGCAAGAATGCCAGAACGACTGTCGCCAGGCCAAGCAACGCGTCGAAGGCACGGGGGGCGCGGGCGCGCTGGTCGGATTCCATCGATAATCCTTGCGGGCAGAGATGCCGGAACTGCGGCCCGCGAGCGATGGGGCTGCATTCGTTCTACGTTTGGTTCCTGGCGATCGGTTCTTGGAACTTCGTAGCCGACCACGGTGGCGCGGTCAAGGCAACCGCCCCGCTGGCGAGCGCCGGACGAACCGTAACTCGTCGTGGTTAGCGACTCCTCCCACGACGCGTCGAGTCATCGTCAGCATCTCGGGAGAAGCGAGCGTGAGATTGAGGCGATAGCTCTTCATGCTGCCACCCGTGGGCACGAAATCGATGACGTAGTCCCGCTCCCGCTGAGTCCGCGCGATCCAGTATCCACGGACCGGAGTGGCAACCGACCCGCCATCCGCGCCGGAGTAAGCGGCCGAGCCATCATCGCGGAGGTCGAGCGTGGCCGACGCGGTAGCCCCGGTGCGAGCGTCCCAGACGCCGACCAACTCGCCGGGCACCTCCGACCTAGGCGGCCCCATCGGTGCGGCGAATTCGGCATCGTCGGTCGCACCGTCAGCGACTGGGATAGGCCGCGGCCCGCCCGTCCACCTCCGCCACAGTGCGACACCGCCGAGTGCGACGCCCACCAGAAGGCCCAAGACCAGAATCGCCCCCAATGCGGTCTCAAACGGTTGCGGCTGGAAGCGAGCGGCCAGATTGCGCGGCAACACGACCGGCGTGGGTAGTCCGTCGAACTGGTCGTCGCCCTCGGCCGACGGCCGTGCGGATGTCGAGAGCGGGGGCGTCGTAAACGTTGGAGGCGGAGGCGGAGGCGGTGTGGCTAACAGCGGCGGCGTGGAAAACGCCGGAAAACGTACCTCGACCGCGGGTGAATTGCGATCAAACGATTGTCCGCACGATCGACAGGTCATCGGCGTAGGGGTCGCCGGAGGATGCTCCAGTTCCAATGCAGCAGCGCAATGCGGGCAGACAACGGTAAGCGGCATGACCCACCTTCGACACGCGACCGGTTACGGCAGAACGTCCGACGGCGTAGGCCGACGATCCCCACGGCGGACGAATCGCTGGGCCTCGCGATTGCGAACTCCGCGAGCGATGGTTTCCTTGACCGTAAATGCATCGGGACCGGTCAGGACGAGCGTCAGCAAGAGATTGTTTGGCAAGCCCGGCTCTGGACCAGCCTCAACGCGAAATTCGTCGTTGTCTTCCCCAATTACGTGCCATTTGCCCTGGAACGGGATGCTCTCTTCCGTGTCGATCCAGGCTCGGGCCGACAACATGCCGGATGGCGAAAACTCCAGCGTCCCGCGGCGGATATCGTCGGATCGCAAATCCCATAGACCGAAAAGTCGCGCCGGCAGTGGACGATCGATGTCCGGAGCGAGTACCGATTTGATGGGAACATCGACAGGCGGCAGATGCGATTCCGAGCGTTGTCCCGTCCTTCGATCGCCGTCCGTTGGGAGGGCGTACGATTCGGAAGGCACCCCTGCTGAGTTGGGCCGAAATGTCTGCCAGACGAGGGCCGCCACGGCCACGAGGCCACCGCACACGAGTCCACCAGCCAGGAGCAATTCGAGCGAGCCGAGCTTGCGGCTTTCCGTCTCGCGAGACTTTTGCTGGCGCAACCGCTCTCGTGCCGCTATGCGGCGCTCGCGACGGCGTTCGCTAGCATCCGGTGACCGGACGGGAACGGCAGGTTCCTCGATGGGGTGCGGCGCTGTGACTGGCCGAGGCGCGACCGACGGAACATCCGCAGCCCCGGGGGCCATCACGACGGTCGGGTGAAAGTGACTATGGCAAACGCGGCACTTGACACGAATGGCCGCTCCCGGCTTCGTCTCGGGGACGCGCAGCCGAGCGTTGCAGTACGGGCACACGGTCGCGACGGACATAGCTGGAACCACACGGGCGTGGGCGGATATCCGTAGTTACCGTAGGTTCGTGCGCACAAGCGGGCAAGAAGCGGGTGGCCACGGCAGCGGGCCAACCACCGCTGCCGCCGCCCGGTTCTATAGCTTCGTTCAGGTCCCCGCGCCAACGACCTCGCGAGCCTGCGCCGGTGCATCCGTCGGTCGGATCACGCGCTCGTTCGACTGCTTGAGGGCAATACGGTTAATGACCTGCAAGAACGCCTGAGCACTGGCCTCGACAATGTCGGTGCTGACGCCACGGCCACGGTAAGTCTTGCCGCAATGTTCGACTTCGATGACCGCTTCGCCCTGCGCGTCTTCGCCGACGGTCACACTGCGAACGCGGTAGTCCTTGAGCGTCACATCTTCGATGCCGGTAATTCGTTCGATACATTGGAAGACTGCGTCGATCGGTCCGTCGCCCATCGATGCGTCCTTCAGAATCGTGCCGTCCTGCCGCCACAAGCAGACTGCGGCCATCGGAATTGTGCCGGTGCCCGCATTGGTCGTAAACGCTTCCAATGTCCACACGGCTCCGCTCGGCCCGCGGTGAATCTGGGCCTCAATCAGCGCTTCCACATCGGCGTCGTAGATGGCCTTCTTGCGATCGGCCAAACCCTTGAAGGCCTCAAAGAGCTTCTGAAACTGGGCGTCGTCCAAGTGGTAACCCAACTCGAGTACCCGTTGTCGCAGCGCGTGCCGACCGCTGTGCTTGCCGAGTACCAGTTCGGTATCGGTCAGACCCACGTCTTCGGGGCGCATGATCTCGTAAGTTGTGCGGTCCTTGAGGATGCCATCCTGGTGAATACCGGACTCGTGCGCGAACGCATTCTGCCCGACGATCGCCTTGTTCCGCTGGACCACCAGGCCGGTCACGTGCGTCAGCTTGCGGCTCACCGGGACTAGGAGTCGCGTGTTGATACCGGTCGTGATGCCGTACACATCCTTGCGCGTTGCCAGGGCCATGACAACCTCTTCGAGCGACGCATTGCCCGCCCGCTCACCGATGCCATTGATCGTGACTTCGACCTGCCGTGCCCCAGCCTGGATGCCGGCCAGGCAATTGGCTACGGCCACACCCAGATCGTCATGGGTATGGGTGGAGAGAATGACCTTATCGGCACCGGGAACGTTCTTGCGAATGCCGGCGATCAGGTCGCCGTACTCGGCGGGTGTCGCATACCCGACGGTGTCGGGAATGTTCAGCGTCGTCGCACCGGCTTGAATGGCGACCGCAAGGACTTCGTACAGGTAGTCGCGATCCGAGCGCGTGGCATCCATCGGCGAAAACTCGATGTCAGCGCAGAATGCCTTCGCTCGTGCGACGCATTCGCGCGCGCGCTGGAGGATCGCCTTGCGGTTCGAGCGAAACTGCCGCTCGATGTGGATGTCGGAAGTCGAAATGAATGTATGGATGCGCGGCTTGGCGGCGTCCTTGACGGCCTCCCAGGCGCGGTCGATGTCCTGGTCGTTGCACCGGGCCAACCCTGCAATCGTCGGGCCTTCGACTTCCCGCGCGATGCGCTCGACCGCCTCGAAGTCGCCAATCGACGCGATGGGGAAGCCGGCTTCGATCACATCCACGCCGAGATCGCGCAGGGCATGCGCAATTTCGAGCTTCTCCGCGAGGTTCATGCTCGCGCCGGGGCTTTGTTCGCCATCGCGCAGCGTGGTATCGAAGATGATGAGGCGGTTCGGGTCGGTCGGCATGGCTCGGCCTCAGGAAACGGCTGCGGCCCTGGAACCCGCTTTCGGGTGCCAGGGCCGTCGTGTGAGTTCGGTCTCGGGCGTCACCCCGTTACGAAACCCTGGCCCCAGCACGGGGTGCAAGGAGAATCGCCAGCGGAAGTAGCCGCGACAACGTCATGCTATCAGTGTAACCGCACTCAAGATTCTTGGCTAGTGGTCGCTAAGGAGCTTACACCCAGGCGACCCCATCGGTTTCAGCGCCACCCGAGGACTGCAAATACTCCTTCGCGTTTGCGGATGCGATCTGGAAGCGTTAGCAATCGGTCGCGGAACATCGCCAGGGCCAGCCCGATTCCGAACACCAGGCCGCCACCGATCGTCATCAGAATCGCCGTCGTCTGTAGCTCCTTCAACATTCCTCGGGCATAGAGTGGCAACGTGACGACAAACGCAGTCACCATCGAGACACCGGCCAGCGTCGTGGACTTGATTCGCAGCATCGATCCACTGACCAGGAGTCCGAGGCCCAGGGTCAGGACACCAAGTTCCTCGGGCCACGAGAACGCGGGTGTCGAACGATACCACAGCAAACCGGCGGTGAGCGGCACCATGACGAGAACGCTACCGAAACCGAGCAGGGTCGATACGCCGTCACTCTCCGAGTCGCGTTCGCGATACCAACCCACGTGGCCAGCCACGAGGAGCAACAGGCCGGCGGCCGTCGCGAACAATTCGGCCTTTTGCCACATCGACAACATGCTCAACGCCTGCAGTGTCACGAGGGCGAGCAGGCTCTGGGCAACGGCGGCAACCAGATAACCGCGCCGCCAGCCGTCATGATGAACCACGGCCGCAGCGACCAATGCGGCGATCGCGTGAAGGGTGCAAATCCCCACCGATCGCCAACTGGCGCTATCGGATAGTAGCGTCCGAAGGCCGATCAGTGTCGCTGCGACAAATGCCACCGTGAGCAAGCCATTCGCACTGTCGAAGCCGGCGCGCGAACCCGTGAACCGGCCAACGCCATCCGTCGACGCCAGCCGGTATGCGATCAACAGGATCATCCCAAGAGCGGCAAACGCCGCTGCGTAAAGCTCATCCGGGACACCGAAGTAAAGCAAGCCCTGCCATACGGCCGCACATCCGGTCACGGCCGCCCAGTAGACACCGCTCGCCCGGCCGTGCAGTACAGCCGTCAAGGCAAAGAACAACGCGGCCTCTGCGAAGAACCCCGCGAGCGTCAGGTTTAGCGATCCGTGCTGGAAGTCGAGAACGGATCCAAGGGTTGCTACCACACTCGACGCGAGCATGACGAACGTCGCGGCCTGTCCGGCTGCAAACACCGGGCTTGCCCACGGTTTGCCCGCGTACAACCGCGCCGCGATGACGTGAGCGATCGGGATCAGCATGAGCAACCACGCTTGCTGGTCCCAGGTTGCGTAGCCGAGTTGCCGCAATAGCGCAGCCGCACCAACCATCTCGGCCGCGGCCGTCGCGAAGAAGTAGATCGACATCCGCCGCCGACCTTCTTCGCGGCTCACCTGAGCCCCGAATCGGCAAGCGACCACTGTGAGCGCCATCGCGCCGACAAATGGCCAGCCACCCGAATATCGCCACGACGGAAGTGCCAGATTCGTCGAGCGATAATGCAAGACCAAGCCAAGAGCCAATGGGACGAGCGCGAGAACCAGGCCCAACGTGGGCAACGATCGTGCCACAGGCCGTCGGGTCGCGGCAATGGCGTTGACAGCGAGCGACGTGCCAGCCAGCGCCATCAGAACGATTTCTGTGCCAGCCGGCAGCTTCAGCAGTTCGAGCGCGAGTATTTCGGCCCAGACGCAGCATCCGGCCGCGGCCGCGGCGAAAAAGCCGGATCGCCTGACGACGAGGTCCGAGTACAGGTACGCATATATCCCGGCGACAACCAAACCGAGGGCCAACCACTGGCCCCACGGCTCGGTGACGACTGGCGACGGCAGAGCCTGGAGCGACCTGTAGGTATCCTGGAAGAACGGGTAGAACCAATGCCCTGCCAATTGGGCTCCGAGGAGGAGCAACAGGCCGACCGCGAGGCTGGCGTGTCCATCCTCGAAGAAGCCTCGGCCGAACGACTTGCGCGTAAACGGCCCGTCGCCTTCGGGAAACGCCCGCTCGACGTGAATCGCCGCTAGCCCAAAGACGACGAGGAACGTACTCGGCGCTGCAATCTCCCAGAACCGGTTCAGGTCGGCCAGTAGCAGCAGGCCCGTCATGGCCACACCGGCCACGAACACGGACACAAATGTCCGTTCGCGGACGACCCAGGCTGTTGCAGCGTAGAGCGCACTGACCACGACGCCCGCGACCCACAGGTGCCCATCGAGCGTCACGAGGCCTTGGGCGTGGTAGAACCAAAGATTGAGCGGCATGACGAGACACGCCAGCAGTGTCAGCGCCCGGCCGGCCATTTGGTAGCGGGTGCGTCGTACAATCGCCCAGCCGCTGACGAGCGCTGCGGTGTTGGCGGCCCCCAGACCGCAGGCGACGAACAGCTTGTTCTCGAAAACGCCCTTGGAATAGAGGTACAGGACGGCTCCAAGGACAAACAAGCCGCCGCCCGCCGCGAGAAGCCATTGAATGCTGCGCGGGTCGAGTAGCAATTCCATGATCGGCTTACGGGGTGTCGCGATCACGACTCGCTCGTCCGGTGCTGGATGGACCATCGGCGGCTCAGCATCGAGTCGGCGGCGTAAGTACTTCATGCGTCCATGCACGTCATTGAGACAAGCATGAGCGGCGTTGGCCGTCAGGTGACCGGCGTCTTCGCGGCGACGAATCTCGTTCGCAACGAACTTCCAGCATCGCAACACGCCGAACTTCGGGTCCGGTCCTTCGAGCGGCGGAAGGTATGGATCGCTCGGCAGCGGCTGACCGGACGCGGCGTCGGCATTGAGCTTGGTCAGCAAGTCGGAGTAGTACGTGGCCAGATCCGTGCGAGCGGTTCCGTCTTTTGCCCAATTGGCAAAACGATCGCGCGCAAACCCGATGGCCGTGAACAAATCGCGCCAATCGGCGGACAGTTCGGGGGCGGACGCGGTGGACATGTGGGCATCCTCGCGGCAGGAAAGGAGATACGACGCTTGGAGAGTTGGGCGTCGCCGCCGGCCGAATATAACGCGGCCGCAAATCGAATGCAAAAAAATGTGGGAAAATTCGTCGATGCTACGGTGCAAACGCGGCAAGTCGTGCCCGCACGCGCGCTATCATCTGGTCGTGGTCGAAGGCAAGTGGCGTCGGCGGCGATGCGAGCGAATGCCAACTCAGCGCGGCGGCATCGTCGCCCGCCATCGGCGTGACCCGCTTGGCATCCACACGGACCAGGAAGGTCACTGTGATGGTCCAGCCGCGCGGATCGCGACCGGGATCGCCAAACGCCGCCAGTTGTTCGAGATCGACCTCGCCGAGGCCCGTTTCCTCGCGCAGCTCGCGATGCGCCGCATCGGCAAGTGTCTCGCCGGGATCGACGAAGCCTCCCGGCAGTGCCCATGCACCCGCGAACGGATCGTCCTTCCGGCGAATGAGCAGAATCCTCGGATCGGCTTCGCGCGTAACGACGGCGATATCGACCGTCACCGCGGGCCGTTCATACTCGTAGATGTAGCGACCCTTGAGATTGCTCATGCCGGTAGCATCGCGCAGCCGGGGCCGCCAGTCAAGATCCCGCCAACCAGGCCGGGAATCGGAGCTATAATGAGCGGTCGCCCGCTTGCGAGGTGGACTCGATGCTGGTGGTGATGCATGCCGACGCCGACGAGATGCAACTCGCGGCCGTGCTCGACGCGATCCGGTGCCTCGACTTGACGGCGCACCCGCTGCCCGGCGCGACGCGGGTCGCCATTGGCATCACCGGCAACACCGGTGCGGTGGACCCGCGGCCCTTGGAACTGCTGCCGGGCGTCAAAGAGCTCATCCGCGTCACCAAGCCATTCAAGCTCGCCAGCCGCGAAATGCACCCGGCGGATAGCGTCGTTACGCTTCCACAGACGGTCATCGGCCCCGGCACATTCACTCTCATCGCTGGCCCGTGCTCGGTCGAGAACGAAGAGATGGTGCTGCGAACGGCCGAGTTTCTCGTCAGCCGCGGCGTCAAGCTCATGCGAGCCGGAGCGTTCAAGCCGCGAACCAGTCCCTACGCGTTCCAGGGCATGGGCCAAAAGGGCCTCGATATCCTGGTGCGAGTGCGCGAGAAGACGGGCATCGGCATCGTCACGGAACTGATGGACACGGAATATGCCGATGCTGTGGAGACGGCCGCCGACGTGATTCAGATCGGCACGCGCAACATGCAGAACTTCAGTCTGCTCAAGCGTGTCGGCCTGGCTCGCAAGCCGGTCCTGCTCAAGCGGGGTCTCGCAGCAACGCTGGAAGAGTGGCTCATGGCTGCCGAGTACGTGATGGCCGGTGGTAACTACGGCGTGATCCTCTGCGAGCGCGGCGTGCGGACGTTTTCGGACCATAGCCGCAACACGCTCGACCTGTCAGTGATTCCACCCGCAAAGAAGCTCAGCCACCTGCCGATCCTGGTGGACCCCAGCCACGGCACGGGCAAACGCGACTACGTGCAGCCGATGGCGCTGGCCGCCTTTGCCGCGGGTGCCGACGGTCTTTTGCTCGAGGTTCACCCCGATCCGGCACACGCCCTATCCGACGGTGCGCAGTCGCTCGACTTCGCGGGGTTCGACAAGCTGCTCAACGGGTTGAGGAATCTCGCTGGACCGCTGGAACGGCGGCTCGCGTAAGTCCGGCCGACCGGCCGGACATCCGGCGCGAATGCCGGATCTAGGAACAATGGAAGCGGTGAGAGAGACGACGCGAGTTGATGTCGAGAGCCGCCAGGATTTTGATCACCTGGCTCATGGGAATTCGCCAATCCTCGGCCCAGCAGATGATGTTGAGGTTTTCTTGCCCCGTTTTCAGGCGGTCGAGGATGCGGTCGAGGAGAAGTGCGTCGTCTCGGAATTCGCGCTGCAACAATCCGAAGTCACCGCGGTCCAGTTCGATCCAAAAGCGGCGACCCTGAATGTGCTCCATCCATTTCGCTCGCAGGTACCCCCACCAATGCTCGTGAACCCACCGGCTAATGGCAGCCTCACCTAAGTCGCAGCCGGCTTTCTCGCTCTCGATCCACTTAAACCGGTCCGCCTCACGCTCACAATCGTCGTAGACGCTCAACTTCTCGATCGTGGATAAATCTGGCAGGTCCGGACATACCGCAACCGGCTGAGGCTGTTCGATACACGACGTTGAGCATTCCATACGTTCATCCACCTTCGTTGGGAGGAACGAAAGGCCGAGACGTCCGGGCGCCACGTCGCAGCGAAGCGGATTCAGGTTTAGTGTCTACCTTCATGGTAGACCAACCGTTTCAAGCGAGCAAGGCACTTCGTCGCGAAATCCTGTCGCCTATAAACTTCCACGTCCAAGTAGCGCGTCTTCTCCAAAGCCACCCATTTCGCCGAATTGTCCATCATTCCCCGGTGCAAGTCTCTGTACGCGGGGTTGACTTCCGGCTCGGGACTGTGCCGACGAGGCGCGAAAGAAGCAAGGGCAAACGGCTCCGCTAAACGGGGTACTGTCTGAGTGTGGTTGTGGCTGGCTTCTGTGAGGCCTGACTCACAGAGGCCAGCCACAACACACGGGGACACTTACCCAAAATGGCATCGGGGGCAGTCACGATTCCCGCGGCGAGGCGACCGCCGCGGGAATCGTGACCGCCCCCGATTTCGTCACCATCCCGCCATCACCGACATGGCGGTTTGGCGGACCGTCTCATCGCCGTCGGCCTGAGACATGGTCTGCATCATGGCCATGGTGGTCGGCGTTTTGGCTCGCATTTCGCCAAGGCAACGCAGGCACGAGGCCCGCACAGTCGGGGCTGGGTCGTGCTGAGCCGCATCGACGAGAGCGTCAAAGGCGTCGGCGCGGCCACGGCCATAATAGGCCAACTGAGTGGCCGAGATTTCGCGCATCGACGGGAGCATATCGTCACGCAAGCGACCGATCAGCCGGATGACCGGATCGGGCGAAGTCGCCGCAACGAAGACCGTAGGCTCCACCGGACCCATTGTCGGCATCGGCATCGGCATCGGCATCGGCATTGGCATCGGCCGAGCTTTGACGACCGGCTTGGCCGGTGCCTTCGAGTCGAGGCTCCACTGGAACCACCGCTTGGCGGCCGGCACCGGCGGCTGGGGGTACTTGGTCGTCACCGTCTGGCTAGCCGGTTTCGACTCGGTCGGCTGGGCTGGCTCGGACGAGAACTCCTTAACTACCTTGGAGTTACTCGTGTACGCCTTGGGACTCAGGATCGGATCGCTCGCCATCAGGCTCGGCCCATCCGTCGCCGTTTTGGCCGGAAGCTTCGCGTCAATCGGCGTCACTTTCCCATCTTTGATCGGAAGCTTCGCCTCAGTCGATGTCACCTTCGCATCCGTGACCGGGAGCTTCAACTCCGTCGATGTCACTTTTGCATCCGTGACCGGGAGCTTGACTTCCGTCGGGGCGATCACTCGATCCTTGCTGGAAGCCTTCGTGTCTTTCAGCGACGGAATCTTGATCGGGAACAGCTTCGACGTCGACTTCGCATCTTTCGTCTCGACTTTGGCATCTTTCGCCTCAATCTTGACGTCCTTCGTCCCGTCCTTGGCGACGCCCTCAATGACGGTCATGACCTCGCCGGTCTTCTCGTCTTTGACTTCGTAGGCGATGCCGCCGGACGGATGCTTATAGCTACGCAGGACCTTGCAGCGCCGCCCCGGCTGGCCTTCCTTGACCAGCGACAGGACGTTTTCGCCTTCCTTCGGGGCTGTTGTCGGTTTCGGGGCATCCTGTCCGAACGCCAGCGATCCTCCGACCAGGGCCGCGGCCAGCGACAGCTTCGCGCACATCCGTGCCATGAGTTGACTCTCCCTCCCCAACGCACCGGCTTGCCGAATCCGTCCGGGACGGCGCGTCTCGCCGATTGCATCGGCGTTGCGGACCTTGTGGCATTGGCCGAAGTCGCCAGGATTGCCGAGTTGGAGGGAAAGATGGGCAAATTGATAAGGCAGCCGTCGGGACGTCAGCCCGACGTACTCGCGAAGGCACGGCGGGCTGATGCTGCCACGCTCACCGTAAATCAGCCGTCGAGTTCCTTCAATCCGCTGTTGTCGCGCTTGTACAGCGGCAGATGGCGGTAGTAGACCTCCAGCGTCAACAGGGACAGACACGTGGAAGTCAGGCGGCCGCCGCCCGTGCCGGTGATCGTGCGATCCGGCGTCCACGAACCACGGTTCGCCGTTGTCGTGTTATCCTGCGTGTCGATCAATAGATCTCGCATCTTCGGGTTCCAGAGCTTGTCCCAGTCGTCGCCACCGAAGAAGTGCATCACCTGCGTCGCGTAATAGTAGTAGTAGATGTTGTCGAGGCCCTTGCGCGGCATGTTCTTCTTCAGGTTCTCGACGCCGGCGACCAGCTTCGGATTCTTCGGCCCCCAGCCGAGGTATTCGCGACAGAGCAGACCGACGGCGGTCATCGACGACGTGTTCCCCGGCCCCGTATAGCCATACGCGGCCCCCTCCTGCGTCTGCACGGTGTCGAGGTAGTTCGAGACCTTGTAGAACGCTTCGCGGGGCACACTCAAGCCCGCGAGCAGGCCCGACTTCATGCACTGAAGACACCAGCCTGTTACCGACGTGTCGCCGGCCTGGTTGGGCGTATAGCGGAAGCCGCCGACCTGGTGTTGCGCCTTGACGAGGTAGTCCAGTCCCGATTGGGCCGGCCGCTTGAGCGACGGATCCTGCGACATGCCGTACGCTTCGCACAAAGCCATCGTGGCAATCGCGTGACCATACAGGTCGCGGTTGCCGTAGCTACCGTTCGCCTTCTGCTTGCCCTTGATGTAGCTCAAGCCGTACTCGACCGTCTTGGCATACGGGCTCTCTTTTTCGCCCTTGATCGTCTTGTGGGTGTGACCGGCGGCCAGGAATGGCAGCAATGCGAGCGCGGTCCCAGCGACGGAATCATTGACGTTGCCGTCAATATCCCAGCGGCCATCGTTCTTCTGCATCTTCACGAGCCACTGCAACCCCTTGGCGACTGCCGCCTCGCTCGGCGCGTTTCCGCCGCCCTCGGCCAGCATCTTTTGTCGGGTGGCACCCGACCGGCCGGCGAACGCCATGCCGGGGATCGCCCGACCGCCCATAAAGCCGCCCTGATCGCCGAACATCTGGGCCGCGCCGGGTACGGCACTTTCCGCACCACCGCCCTGCCCGCCGCCAAAGCCGGCCGGTGGCGGAATCGTCTGGGCCGCGCCTTCGGGTGCGCCGACGATGCCCACTGGTTCATCCGGCTTGAATTGGCCAGGCACGGAGATGTTTTCGATGCGATCGAGGTTGTAGTTCGTTTCCTTCGAGGGATCGAGACCGACGTCCGTGTTCTCGAAGTTCTGCTTCTCGGGCGCAGCGTCCTCGACCTTCGTCTCGATGATGACGTTTTCAGGCGGCGGAGCGACGATTGGGGTGTTGAAGGCCGCCGAGATCAAAAACGCCGAGATGAGCAGCAGATGGATGCCGCCGGAAATCACCCACGCAGGAACCTGCCGCTTCAGGAAGCGATCGTCCTCGCCTTCGTAGGCGATGGACATTTGTCGAATCATGACGGTCGGCGACGGGGCGGAGGTTTGCCGACCGTTGTTGGTGCCGGTGTCTTGCGAGACGGTGGCCATCGACATCGCTCCCATTCGCCTACGTCAACGTCCGAGAGCGGCATCGCGGCCAATCCCGGTAGCAGTCATTGTATCGACCCAGCTAATTCAACGATGGGCTGCCGCCAAACGGGCCACGGTCCGCGGTTGGCCCGCCGTCGCCCCAATCCGAGGGTGGGTTAGCCTGCCGTGCCCGCTTCAGCCGTTCGCGCGCCCGGGCATCGTCGCGCCGGAACCACAGCCACGTGCCTCCCGCAGCGACGATCACCACCCCGATGGCCGCCATTGCCGTAAGCAGGACGCCCAATGGCAAGTCCCACAGTGCTCCACCCGTCTTCGCCATCCTCGGCGCGGCGATCGGCCGGATGGAGCGAGCGATCAATAGCGGCGCATCGCGCGGACCGTCCTGGGCACCATAGCGGTAACGCTTGAAGAAGAAGCCATCGGTCTCGACGTACTGAGTTCCCTCGCGTTCGACCGCCTTGAGATTATCGGGCTTTTCGCTGAAGATCACGCAGTATGGATTGCCGCCCGACTCCGTGTCGAAGACCCACGCCTCGTACATTTCGGTCCATCCGCCCGCATCGTCCCGAAGGCGCGCCGGCGGTTCATAGGCCCGCAGCATTCGCATTGGCCCCTCGACGTGGGTCAGGCATCCACGATACAAGGCCCGATCTTCACCGAACAGTTGATAGTACTTCAGCCCTCGGCCCGAAGCGCGGCGTAGCAGATCGGCCGGCAACGACCGGGCGTGTTGGAATAGCTCCTCGTAGCACTGGGCCTCGTAGCGATTCTGCCGCGCGTTCTGAATGGGCAGCTTATCCTCGACGTAACGGAGCAGTTCGGAATTGAAATACGGGTTCGGCTCTATCGGGAAGGACTGCGGATCGTCTGGCGGGTGGCCCGGACCGCGATCGTCGGCCTTCGGCAGCTGCGCAGCAAACACCCCCCCGACGACAAGAAGCCCAACGATGGCAGAGGTTCGCGCCATGGCTACCACATTCGATGCGCGGCCGCGAAATACGGTTCCCGCTAGCGTCGCCCCAGGTCCGGCGGCGGTGCAAAGCCGACTTGCCGGTAACCAGCTTTCATGCAAGCATCTATCACCTCGACGAGCCGAGCGTATTTGAGCCGGCCCTCCGCTTCGATCTTGATGTTGTCCTTGTTGCCGGCCCCAGCGTTGAGCTTCTTCAGGGCCGCGCCGAGAGCGGCGATGCGGTCGCCAACAGTCTCGCCCGGAATGGGAGTCGTCGTGGCCTTTTCGATGATCTTGATATCGCCCGCATCGCCCGTGGCTGTGGCCGCGATCGACACCGTCACGTCACTCGACGTGTCGATGTCTTCCGAGTTCTTGTTGGGGTCGATCTGCGATGGATCCTGGGCCCGCGCCTCGCCGGCTTTCGGGAGGAACATGTCGAGTTGCCCTTCGGCTGCGCTCGCGGACTGGAACGTGGCGACGAAGAAGGCCAGGAGCTGGAACGACATATCCAGCATTGGCGTGATCGGAAGCTGGATATCCAGCGGGCGGTCCGGATTGCGGTGCCTGTGATTCCTCACGACGAGCCACCCCCGCGGTCGGCCCGCAGTTGGAGCTTCCGCAGACCGGCTTGCTGGCACTGACGCATGACGCGATAGACCTTCTCGTAGGCGGTATTTCGATCGGCACGAACGATCACGAGCGTCCGAACTTCGCTTTCGCCCCGTTCGGCTGCGCGGCGTTTGTTGGCCTCGTACACATCGAGTCGCAGAAATGTGACGATCTCTTCGTCCGTCGTCAGCGGCGGCCGACCGACGACGCGCACGGCGCCATCCTGGTCGATGCCGAGGTGCAGAACATCCGGCCCGGTGTCGGCGACAGGTTTGGCCTGTTGCGAGGTGGGCAGTTTGATCGACTGATCGTTCTCCTGCATCGCGAAGTTGGCACACATCATGAAGAACATGACGAGCTGCAACACCAGGTCCAGCAGCGGAATCAGATTGGGTTCCGCCAGTTCGCTGTTGCTCGTCGGCCCGTGGGACATTGCAACCTGAAGTCAGGGGTCAGGAATCGGGGTCAGAAATGCAGCGGACTCCGGACTCCTATTTCGTCGGCATCGCCTGGGGCGGCGGCACGGGTGTCGGCCGCTGTTCCGGGGACGGCACGGAACTGGGCGGCGGAGCGGGCTTCTTCGAGCCGTGGTACATCTGCGTCAGAAGGTCATCGGCGATGTTGGCCGTATCCATCGAGATACGGGTAATGCGATTGCGGAAAAACGCATTGAAGAACAAGCCGGGAACGGCCAAACCGATCCCCAGCATCGTGATGACGAGCGCATGCGAGATGCCATCCGCAAGACGGGCTGCATCGATCTTGCCGCCCTTCGCCAACTCCTTGAACGACAGGATCATGCCGAACACGGTGCCGACGAGGCCGATGAGCGGGCCGAGCGAACAAATAACGGCGGTGTAGTTGTTGATCTGTTCCTTGGACGACTTGATCGACTCGACCATGTTGAACGCGGCATCGCGAGCATCCTCGATGCCATATTGCAGCCGGCTCATGCCGCCCGTGAGCACTTTGCCCAGGAACGACGGGTCAGCCCGAGCCATATCGAATGCTTCCTTGAACTTTCGCTTGTTCACCGTGTCGGTGAACTCTTCGACAAAGCCCGGTGGAATGGCGTTTTGCATCCGGAGGTCCAGGAAAAGCAGAACGCAAAGGGCTACGAGCGCCATCGACAAGCCGAGCAGCAGTGGGCCAAAGACCCAACCAGCCGACTTGATGATGTGCATCGGCAGGCTGTCTTCCACAATCGGTGCGGGGCCGTCGCCCGCCGGCGCGGCGGCTGGGTCATCCGGACCGGCAAGAGCCGTCGCGGGAGCAATCCATCCGGTGGCGAAAAGCGTCAGAAGAGAGACAACAACGAAGGCGAAAACCCGCGCACGGGAAAGATTCGGCGGCATCAGATGCTGTCCCCGGATATGAACGGTATGACACCGCGCCCCGATCGGGCCGGGAGGGCCGCGGACTTCCTATCAGACAATGTACACTTTTGACGCTGGAGCAGGCAAATAGTTCCTGTCGCCAGGTATTCCGGGTGCCAGTGACCTAGAAAAAAAAACTAGGTAATTTACTTGACATTGGTAACGCGAGTGGGATAATCGCCGCTCGCGTTACAGGATCCTGGGAATTGATCTAAGGGGACATGCACAGAAGGCCCGACCCAGACTACTCGCAGCGTTGTCCTTGAGCACTGCAATGATGGTAAGCGGATACGCCTTCGGCGTCTTCGGAGCCTGTAGCGGGAGCTTCTTGTGCTCCCAAGGTGGCACGTTTGCTGGAGTGAATCTCCAAACTCAGCAGCTATGCAGTTGTTCGATCAGTGGAGCGGGTGGCTTCAACTACTGTGGCAATGGCGCTGGCGGCTGCACGAACGGCTCCAATTTTGTTTGCCAAGGTACCTGCACTACTGGCGGGCCGTGCGGAGCTACGTTTGCCACTTGCCCATAGGCAGGCCGACTGTGAACGTGATTCAAGCCCGCCATTTTGAAGTCTAGGCACCGCTTGATCACATGAGTTTTTTCTGGCTTGACCATTAGTCGAGGACGACAATGTCGCTTGCCATACGACTGACAATGGCTGCTGCTGTAGTACCCACTTTCCTAGTGCCCACGGTGAGGGGAGGGGAGGACGAACTGGCAACCTTAGTGCGGCAAGCCCACTCGGCGACGGTTCAGTCGATGGTAGATTTCTATTGCCGGGCTACCGAAGTCGGTGGCCGAGCGAAGTCCGCCGCGCCATCACCAGCCCCGGTCTCCATTGACTATTGGAGAAAGGGAGAGTTGGTCCGCATACGTGAGAACTACCTCGGCTTTGGGGTTGACATCGCCTGTCGAAATGGTGACGTGCGCTCATTGTCGCCCGCAGTCTGGAGCGGCGGGCGACAATCCCTGACAGGTACCATATCGCGTAGCAAGGGCTTTTTCGGGTATAGCGATGTCTGGCTGACCGCCTTATTCACGCACTTTGGCATGAACGGCCAGGTCTATTCGCTAGATGAACTGTTAGCGGGTCCGCACAAACTTCGGAGCGCGGCTGAGGTAACGGTCGACGGCCGGCAGTTGACCTATTTAGACATCCAGACCGGCGAAATCCGCAATGAGTTGTGGTTCGATCCGTCCGTCAACTATTTAGTACGAAAGCGCTTAGTTACGGATAGTTCTCACGGCCAGTCTCGTGGCGGGGCAGAAGTACGCGGGTTCACAGAGGTATCGCCTGGCTTGTACTTTCCGTCCGAGGTTCGGCTTATCGTTGTCGGACGTGACGGGCATGAAACACCCAGTACGTATGGAACATCTTTTCGCGACATCAAGGTAAACTTGGGAGTGCCCGACTCAACTTTCTCACTGGCCTTCCCCGAAGGTACTCGGGTAATTGACGGCATACAGGGACGCGAGTTCCGCGTCGGCTCGGGTGGCAAACTGGAGCCGGACAACAGCAAGCAAGTTACAACCACGCTCCTAACGAGCATTCCACCGGCGGAACCCACGCCTGTCACTGAACGCGGGAACGGGTTTGCAAGTTGGTTGACACCCGTTTCAGTTGCCGTCTTGTTAGTCGGCATCAGTTTTGCGCTCATCCGTCGCCGCAAACAAACTCCTTAGCTTCACCATCGTGGAGCGGTATATGGCTACTCGGATTCTTGCCTACTTTGTGTTGCCCGCGGTATGCGCCGGGGCAGCATTTTGGGACGTCCCAGTTGGAAGTTGTGCGCGTCAAACAGTTCACCTGTTTGATACCCGACCGCTGCCCCGTGAAGTCGAGCGCGTAGTCAGCGATAATCCGGAGAGCTTGTCCGTAACACTAGTGAAAGGTCGGGCCGACGAATCTCCGACGGATGGTCACAACGTAGCGGGCGTGGAAATAGCCTTCTCCCCGAGTGCTCAGGGGCCGGTGCAAGGAAACATATTGGTATATGTGAAGGGTGATGATGCAAGACCGATTGCCATTCCGGTACGGGGTCGCGCGGTATAAGGTTATGAAGTAATGCCCGCCGCTGTCGTCCTGCCGCGAAACTCATCCGATGGGCCAATATACAGCGCCAGGTGTATTTGCCGTGCTGTGCCGTCGAAAGTGTTTGGCTTGACAGTAGCCTCGGCCCCAGAGGATTTTGGAGTGATCATCGACAATGGCCTAATTACAGATGCTGAGCGTCACGTTGTGACAATTGAATGCAAGAAGTCTGCTCGAGTTGAGGGTCGCAACCGATACGGTCATGTTGTCCTAATGGCGACGAGTGACTCGGGTCAATCGAAAGTCGAAGTCCCTGTGACTATCAAGGATTGACGATGCGACGACACGCCCGCAACCCGAATCGAACGGCGGTCACCCTTGCCGAAGTACTCGTCGCCATCGGTGTGGTTGGCCTTCTAGTGAGTTTGTCGTTACCGGCAGTGCAGGCCGCGCGGGCCAACTCGATGCGCATCTCCTGCGCGAATAGCCTGCGACAGTTGGGCGTTGGACTCGCCAACTATCACGGTCGTCATGGCAATCTTCCACCGCGGCGGGTATACGTCGGTGGAACCAAGCCAGAACCCGACGCGGACGTGTGGCTGAGTTGGATGGCCTTGATACTCCCGGACCTTGAACAAGATGCTCGTTGGCGGCAGATCCTAGACGCCTTTCGAATCGCCTCCGATGCGGATTTAGACCCGCCGCATGTTGGCAACAGTACACCGATTCGGCTTTTTGTGTGCCCAGCTGATGGAAGGGAAGCAATCTCCCGATTCATGTCCAGCCCCGACACTCAAATGGCAGTCACGTCTTACCTAGGCGTGGGAGGGGCGCTGGATTGGGATGGCGTTCTCGGTAGGCCCGGTAGACTTGGAATTCGCTTCAGCGAGATCACAGATGGGGTTAGCAATACCCTCATGGTCGGCGAGAGGCCTCCGCCCGACTCCGGACAGGCAGGGAGTTGGTATCGAAACCAGCTCAATTCGCTCGCCCGAGGGCCGGATTGCGGTTGGCTGGCCGTCGGCGTTAATTACGCGGATAGTCAGTGCAACGGCAGATTTGAGTTCGGTCCTGGCTATGCAACCAACCCATGTGATCGATTCCACTATTGGAGTTTGCATTCCGATGGCGGCAACTGGCTATTCGCGGAAGGATCGGTACGGTTCCTAACTTATGAAACAAGAAACGTACTGCCTGCACTTGCGACTCGTTCCGGAGGTGAGGCGATTAGCGTACCATGACAATATGTGTTGCTGCGTTGAATCCACTCAGAGTTTTCAAGCCTCCGTCCTGAGCTCCGAATACCAAACCAACAATCGGGCCGATGAAAGAGTCGCCTCGCATAGTCGTGCCGGTGGCACGACGCCTCGGCCCGCGAAGCATAGCCGACGAGCGCTACCCTCCTCGATGTCTAGGCCAGCAACCCAGGCGCAATTCTCCTGCATCGTGGCCCTTGAGACACCCCGAAGACCGACCGGCACAGGGGTAGCCGCTGTCCTGAGAGTTTTCGTTGGGCTGAGGCCGATCACGGTGCCGCACGACAGGCCGCCCTCGATGGTTATCGGGAACGACCTGCCGACGGTTGATGACAGCTCATCGCTTTCCGGCGACCCATCGCAATCGGGCGACCGACATTCGCCACAAAAGCCACGCCCCGATCGCATACAGGAGCGCCCCGGATAGCAACACGTCACCGGTGTACGCCGGCAGTTTTGCGTAGTCTTCCCAGGAAACCGCTGCATGAAGCCACGCGGCCGGCGGCATCAGCGTCGTATACACGATGTCCGACCAATCACTCTGGCCGTACCCGCGCGGGTACAGAAACTCGACATAGTTGGCCGCGATCCACGGCCCGAAGCCGACACCCAGCACGCACAGGGCCGCGACCAGATTCGCTCGCAAGCTCGAACGGTTGACCGCCGATAACCACAGACCCAGGCTCGCGAGGAACTCAATCGGGGCCAATACACAGCAGATCAACCAGAACAGGGCGATCGGGTGCAACCCGCCCGTCACCAGGCCAAAGAGCCAACCCAGCCCCAGAATCATCGGCAGCGCCCGCAGATCGTACAGTCCACCGAGCCACTTCGCCTCCAGGAGCATTACCCGGTCGAATGGCAGTGTCAATAAGGCGTCGAGTGTATCGCGCTCACGCTCCCGGACGATGCTGTTGGTCGTGTGCAGGATTGCGGCGAGGCCGAGGATGGAACCGACGGCGACTGTGACCACCTTGACGACGATGGTCCCCAACTGCGCGATCTCGTGGAGGCCCGCGTTCCGATCTGTCAGCACAACAATCAGCATCAGGCCCAGCAGTACGGCGGCCACGACGATCGCGCCCATCAACGCCGGCGTCGCCGGGCCGACCCGTCCGCGCGTGAACGAATGGAGACACACTTCCTTCCACAGAAGCGGCCGCTCCTCGTCGATTGGGGGTAACGGCGGCGGCGGAATCGGTGGTGGTTGCCAGACCTCGACGTGCCGAGGTAATTTCGGCGTGAGCGGCGGTGCGGGCCGCACAAACGGCGGCCCACCATCGTCCTCCATCGCCCCCCAACCCCGCATGGGTTGTGCCGCCGTTTTCACCGCCGTCTTGGCGACCGCCGGGACGGACGGCATCGTCAGTGGCACGGGCGGCAGGTGGTAGGTCAAAGCCAGTGCCCGCGGTCGCAACTCTGTCAGGCTCGTGCCGACGGCGAAGACGGAGACCATCAAGTTGGCGAACGCGAACGCCGTCACAGCGACGATGAACCCTTCATCGCCACGCATCATGCCGATCACGCACGGCGAGAAGAGCAAGTAACCCGCTGCAACAGCGTATGCCCGCGTCGTCGCCTGAAGCGAGGTTTTCGACAGTACCGAGCAACAGATGCTCAGACTCGTCAAGCCGATCAGCGTCGAGTAGATGACGACGTACCCGCCGATGAAAAGCCCCAGGCTGACACCGCCAAAGAGCTGCGTCATCCCGACGACCGGCATTCCCGTCAGCAATACACCGACGAGGTACGTCAGCCGCGATCCGAGCTTACCGAAGACGATCTCGCGGTCGGTCAAATCGGTGACGAAAAGGAAGTCGAGGGCACGCCGTTCCTTCTCACGGGCGATGGCGTCGGCGACGACGATCGGCGTGACCAGCAGTACCGCGAGCATCTGCACGACGATGCACCAGATCGCGAAGTTGTTGGCGAACCCGGCCATGGCGTTGATGGCGATCGTAGGTCCGGCCTTGAACGGGTTCGCGAGCGGGTCCACCCGCAGTTCGACGGAGTAGACGCAGTAGAGGACGATCAGAAGCAGTGTCGCGATGAGGACGCGGAGCCCGACGTGCTGGCCGCGGCGCGTGCTCGCCACCAGGTCGTACGCGAACAGCGGTCCGACGAGCGGCCGGTATTGGCGAACCGGTTTGACGCGCGGCGGGATCTGCGTCATGACACCTCCCCAGGAGCGACGGCACGCCAGGATTCGGGCGCTCGGCCCGTCACGATTGCAAACCGTCGGCACGCGGCACGCCACAACCGCCACGCCAGGATCGCGTGGAACGCGATGCAGGCGAGGCAGGCGGCGGCCATCAACAGGTACGACCATTCGCCGCGACGGAGTTGCGCCCAGTTATCGGGTGAGATGGCCGCCAAGCCGAGCGTGCCGGGCGGCGACATCGCGAGCAGCTCCGACCCGCGACGCGCGTCCGTCCAAATCAGGAGGAACATCGCCAGCACGACCGGTACCGCCACCAAGGCGAAGCCGCACAGGCCGGTCCAGGCGTTCGCCCGCTGCATCGTCGGAGTTCGGACCGCCCAGTAGAGGCCCAGGCTTGTCCCACTCGCGGCAAATGCGGTCCAGGCGAGCGTCACTGCGACGACCGCCATCGGATGCAACGCCCCGACTGCAATGCCGATCGCCCATTGAACCAGCACCCAGAGCAACACCCATCGCCCACTCCAGAAGCTGGCGATCCACTTCTGTGCGAGGATTTCCTCGACAGTGAGATCGGTCAGGAGGAGTTCGTCGAGCGTTTGTTTCTGCCGCTCGCGCCCGATGCAGGCCGCGGCCAACCCGGCCGCGTGCATGCAGAGAGCGGCCAGGACAACGGTGACCACGCCACGGACCACGATCATCGACACATCGGTCACGGCTTGAGCGTTGCGTGATCCCACCTGTATGGCAATCATCACCAGGAGAGCCGGCTGAAACAGGTAGCTCGCGACGTAGATAAAGCGCATCAGGTTGAACTGCCAGATCGTCCGGCTGAGACGCGCATCGCAATGCAGCATCTTCCAGAAGACAGGGCGTTCACCGACGGTTGGTCGTCCCGGCGGTTTGAGCAATTTCGGGACGTTGGCCTTGGGCACGGGCGGTCCATCGCCTTGCTCCGCGTGGACCGGCCGGAGCCGCCGGATCGCCCAGCCGGTGCAGATCCCGGCTGCAATCATGTGGAACAGAATGTACTGCGCCGCCATTGGCGCGATCGTCGCGGCAACGGTGCCACCCGCTCGGAGCTGATTGATGAGTTCCCGACCGACATACAGCGGGTTGCCCCAATTGATGACCGCGATGAGATCGTCGAGCGTGTACGAGACCTGCCAGCCGAGCGTTCGCGGGAAGTAGCCGATCATCGGCCAGGCGCGGCAGAGCCAATCGGCGGCCATCGGCCAAAAGGCGTAGACGGCGAAGATCTGAGCCGCCCGTTTCGTTGCTTGCCGGGTCGTCCGTTCGGCCACGGACGCGAGGATCGCGGCCCCACTCGCGCTCAAGAGTGTCGCCACGAGAGACAGGACAACCCAGACGATCAATTCGATGTCGGCTCCGCCATAAAGCTGAAGCATGGCCAGGACCGGCAGCCCCGCAAATAGAAACATCGATACCTGAGCAAGCCGGGCGGCCATCTTGCCGAGGACAACTTCGCGGCTGGTCAGGTCCGAGACGAGCAGAAAGGGCAGCGTCTGTCGCTCCTTCTCGCCGGCCACCACGTCGGCCGTCCATTGTGGGATGAGCACCGCCGCGAGAACGAACTGGAGCAGCATCAGCCCGACGAACAACGCTTCGGCAATGCGGGCCGTCAGGAACGGCGTCAATCGCTTCTCGAAGCCGTTGGTGGCCGCGGCGAACGTGATCGCCGCGATACCGACCAGGCACAGCGCATACACGCTGCGCCACAGCGTCAGCCGTTGCCGATGGGCCAAGCGAACAAGCTCGTGTCGGAATAATGGCCCCAGGACGGGCATCGGAGTTACTCCACCTCGACAGGTTCGCGCTGTGGCCTGGCGATTCGTGAAGCGGCGCGCGGCCCGGCGTTGCCCCGGCGATGCCCCGGCAATGACGCGCGGAACGCCCGGTGGGCCAGTGCGGCCAACACGATCGCCAGACCACCATAGACCATCAGGCCGATGGCGATCGGAACGGCCATCTCGCTGAAGCGGTCTTCGTCCGGTCTGTAGTAGTAGCCGAAGCCCTGAAAATAGTCGGATTCGATCACGCACGAGGCGAGCGCCCGCGGCGGCGTCAATCCGCCCGCGAGCGCCTCGGGCCACGGCATCTGCGGCCGCTGCCACGGTCGGCCCATACTGAACGCCGGCTGCGGGTCCATCAACGCACCGGTGATCTTCCCAAGCGTCCACGGCATCAGTGTCGTGGCGAAGAGGAGGATCATCAGCGTCACCGACGCGGCCTGTTTCGTCCGTGGGAAGTGCGCCGCGCAGAACATCCCGAGGCTGACCGCGAATGCCGCGAACACCAATACGCCCAGAATCAGGAGCGGCACTGCGAATGGGCTAACGGCCAAAGCCAACACGCCCAGGCCCCAATGGACGAGGAGCCAGACGACCATCCAGCGACCCGAGAGAAAGCTACCCCACCATTTGCCATTAACGATCTCGTCCGGTTCGAGGGCGGTGGTCATCATGCTATCGAACGTCTCGCGGTCGCGTTCCGAGCCGATGGATCGCGCCGCCTGCAACCCGACACGCACGATCAGGCCGCAGGCGACAAGTGTTCCGCCATAGCGCAGCCCAAGCAACGTGTACGAGGCCAGCTTGCTGAAGCTGTTATCGAGCAAAAGAACGATGATTACCCACGCCGGCAGAAAGCTCGCGACGAAGAACCAGCGCGTGAAGAGAAGCGCTAGCCATCGCTGCCGCGGTTTCGACTCGCAGTAGAGTTCCTTCCACAACACGGGGCGATTGCGGATCGGCGGATGCGGAGCGGCTTTGAGGATCGCCTTGTTCTTGTGCGTCAGTCCACTGCCGCCCAGCGTCTTGGCCGTCGCCACCCGCAGTCGTGCAATGGCCAGGCCGGAAAACAGCGCGGCAATGACCAGGTGCGTCGCCACGTAAATGCTGCCGATCTTCAGCAATTCGGTGTTTGTGTCGGCCCCAAGCTGCTGCGCCGTCCAAATGCGGCGGTAGGCGTAGTACGGATTGGCGTAGTTGAACGGCTCGACCAACTCCGAGTCCCACGGCTGCGGCGGAAGCGTCGGCGTAAACGCCCAGACGCCGGTAATGCCGCCGGGAAGTGCAAATCGCGTGACGGTGCGCCCGGCGAACGTGCTCCCCCACGGCAATTCGTAGGCCCAGATGCAAACGCTACTCAGAGCCGCATAGGCCAGGACGATCTGGTACGCCCGCCACGGAGCGTTTTGCGGCTTGCGGGTAAACACGGCACAGGCCAGCCCGATGCTCGCCAGGCTCACGGCTGTCACCGCGACGGCCGCAAACGACGCCACGACTTTGGGAAGATCCACGCCACCGAGGAATTGCAGGATCGCCAACACCGGCAGCCCCGTCAGCACCAGCGAACCAATGTGCATCAGTCGGGTGACGAGCTTACCGAGCACGATCTCGCGGCTCGTGAGTTGCGTCGTGAATAGGAAGATGAGCGTGTTATGCGTCTTCTCTTCGGCCAGCGCGTTGGCGGCCAGAGCCGGTGTCAACAGGATGACAGCCGCGAACTGGGCAACGGTGAACACGGTCAGGAATCCATCGGCAAATGCTGCCTCTTCTCCGGGCCGCAGGTGCCCGCCCAACCAAACGCTCGGCGGCATCGTGTTCGCGTACACGAGGGCCAGAGCCAGCAATAACGCAAGGCCGTAGATCGCCCGCCAGAGGGCCAATCGTTGGCGGCGGGCGACCCGGACCAGGTCGTGCCAGAAGACGGGGCCGAGGAAGTTCACGGCTTTTTCTCCGGCCGAAGATCGGATCGGGCGAAGGCGTTCCGGTGCGTCATCCGCGCGAATTGCTCGTGGGCTAGCGATCCGACAATCGCGGCCGCCGTCACCCACAGAACCATGCCGAGGACCATGAACGCGGGGAACAAGCCATCATTGCCGATGTCGAGGCGATTCAATTCGTCGAACGGGACCAGGGCAAACACGGCCGGCGGCGTCAGGCCGGCTTCGATGTACGCCGGCCACTTCATCTCGTCGCCCGTATGGGCCAGCGCCGCCAGAGGCGCGTAGACACACATGCCGATGCAAATCCAGTGAGCGCCGCCGAAAAAGAGCGCGCCCATGACGCCCCACGTCGTCGACCGTAATGTCGTCGCGGCCGTGACCGAGCAGTACACACCCCATGCCGCGAAGAATGCCGCCGGGGCCATCCATGCCATCGCCATCAGCACGACCGCCGCAGCGTTGACGCCGCCGGCCAGGATCGTGATCAGCCAAACTGGTCCGAGCCACCACAAGAGTGGTCGGACGCTGGCCAAGCTGCCGAGCCATTTGGCCCAAAGGATTTGCTGCGTCGTTAGCGGCGTCGTCATCAGGCTGACGAGCGTATCACGATCGCGTTCGACGCCGACACTCCCCGATGCCCGCGCCGCAACGCCCAGGAGCATCAGCGTGCCGATGATCGCGTTCATCGCCCGCAGCCAGTAGTTCATCTGTTCGCCAAACTGTCTGCGGTGGTCCACGATACCGCTGAACACGGCCCCGACGAACTCGAAAAATGTGTCGACGCGCGGCATGCCCACGGAGCCAAGGAAAAAGGCGATCAGGACCACGGGCACAAATCCGCCGGCGATCAAAAGCCCCACGAGAAACCCACCCAGCCGACCGACACGAACGTTACCTTCGACCCAAACTTCCTTCCAAATCATCGGAGTCAGACCGACCGGCCGCCGTCGCTTGCCCACCTTTGCTGATGCCGCTTTGCGCTCTCCACCGCCCGACTGAGCCAGTGCGATCGCTCGCAGCCGAAGCACCGACCACGCCACGCAGCCAGCCGTGAGGACACTGTGGAATATCGCATAGGACCGCAACTCGTTGAGCAGGACATCGGCGAGGGGGCCGTTGGTGTTAATCGCCCGCTCGACGGCGACAAACCCGAAAATCGGATTACCGGCTTGAAACGCATCGAAGAGTTCGCCGAGATCGATCGGTCCCCAGATCAGCAGGTTGTACATGCCGAGCAGGAACTTGAGGAAGGCCGTCAAACCAGTGAAAGCGAGGTAGCCCACGGCCGCCAGGTAAGTCAGCACGATGGCATCTCGCGCCCGACGTCGCACGACCGAATTGAACAAACTCACCGCCGCCAGGCTCAGCACCGTCAGCGCTGTCGCGGCGAATGTGGTCAACAGGATGCCCGGGTCGATACCGCCGAAGAACTGCATGATGCTGAGGATGGGCAAGCCCGCGATGACGAACAGCGCCAGCGTCCCGAGGCGGGCCGCTAGTTTTCCGAAAACGATCTCGCGGTTGTTGAGGTCTGTCGCCAGGAGGAACTCGAGGGTCTTCCGTTCCTTCTCTTCCGCGATCGACCCCGCGACGAACGCCGGTGTCAACATGCTGAGAATCAGGAACTGCGTGACCGCGAAGGCCCCAAAGTACGACTCCGCCAGTTGCGTGAGCTTCTTGTAGCTCGGGCCGGGGCTACCGAATCGATGCTCCACGTCGGCGATGGAGTAAACCCAGAGTAAGAGCAGGAACAGGCCAATGACGTAGAGCCACCGCATCAGATACAGTCGGCCCCGCCGCGCGGTGCGGATCATTTCGTAGACGAGGACCGGCCCGTAGGCGAGGACGGCGGTACTGGCGACCAGTACGAACAGCGCCACGGCTAGCACCGGGCCTGTGCCGCGTGCGCCGATCCAGGGAAACGACCAGCCGTTGGCGACCCAACTTGCAATGGCAACCACTGCAAGCAGGAAGCCGACCAGGGCGATGCGGCCCATGAGGTCGCGAACGCGGGCATCGTGCGGAGCGGACGGCGTCATGGCGGCTCGTACGCGGCTTCCGGGCACTCAGTCGAATTGCCCTAGTGTAACGCCGCGCACGGCTCAGGGGAATAACCCCGAGCGCGCATCTTTTGGACCGCGACCAGCCCGGTCGCACGGAGCGGCAAGTTACTTCGTGCGACCGAGTCGGCCGCGGGCCCGAGAAATGTCACTTTGCGAGCAGCCCGGCAGCGCCTTCGTGCATTGCCTGCCGCATCGGCGAGGCGTCGGCGTTGATGCCCGTTCGCTGGATCAGCAGCACCTGGAACGTTCCCTTCGTGGGATCGCACCACACCTGCGTCCCATAGGCACCGCCGTGGCCAAACGTGCCGGCCGACAATGTCGCGGTAATGCCTTCCGGCTTACGCAATACGCACCATCCATAGCCCCAACCGACGTTTGGCCCCGGCGGAAAGCCCGCCGGTATGTCCCCGGTATGGAGCGTCGTCATCTCGGCTACGGTCTCCGGCTTTAGAATGCGGGCGTCGCCGAGTGCGCCTTTCCCGAGCATCGCACGATAGAGCTTTGCCAGGTCCACGGCACACGAGTACAGACCGCCGGCGGGGACAGGGTACTTGGCCCCCGGTGGCGGCCCCAAGAAACCGGCGTTTGTCGCAACGAGCTTGCCGTCCTTCTTCTCGTAGATCGTCGCCGTCCGCTCGAGTTGCGCCGGCGTCGGAAACGTTGCCGTATTCTTCATGCCGAGAGGGTCGAAGATGTTCTTCTTCAGATAGTCGTCGTACGCCATGCCCGAGGCGACCTCGACGATGCGGCCGAGCGTGTCGATGCCGGAGTTGCAGTAGGACCACTTGCTTCCCGGCTCGAAATCCAGCGGCCGCTGCGAAAACGCCATGACGCCTTCGGCAAGCGTGTAGCGGCGAGTCCGGTAGATGTCGGCGAGGCCGTACTGCGGATTGGGCAAGCCCGACGTATGCGTGAGCAAGTCGCGGATGTGAATCGGCCGCGACGGTTTCTTGAGCGTCACGGCCTTGTCCGGCCCGACGACGGCGAGCATCTGCCCCTTGAACTCGGGCAGGTGCTTTTCGACCGGATCGCTGACGTTGAGCTTGCCGGCCTCGGCCAGTTGCATGATTGCGATCGAAACGATAGGTTTCGTCATCGAGGCGATGCGGAACATCGTCTCGGGCGTCATCGCCTTGCGACCGTCGATGTCGGCCAACCCGACGGTATCGAGAGCCAGTACGCCGTCGACCCGGCCGACGACGGTGACCGCCCCGGCGATATCGCCCGAGTCGATGAACGCCTGCATACGTGACCGAACCGGCGACGCCGGCCCGTCGGCGAACGCAGCCGGCGCGAGCGCCAGGACCACGCACCATGCTCGAATTCGCATCGATGCCCTCCCCATAAGAATTGACAAAGCGACGAGCGCCGGATCGCATGCGACGGCCGTCGGTCGGTGTTATAGTCCCAGCTACGGTTGCGACGTGGCGGACTTGGTTTTCCGATTCGACTCTGAACCATACAATCCCCCTACGTCGACGTGAGCCTGTACACCATTACGAAGGGCGAAACCCGTGAGCGCCGACCGCTACCTGTTTACCAGCGAATCCGTATCGATGGGCCACCCGGATAAGGTGGCCGACCAGATTAGCGACGCCGTCCTCGATCATTGCCTGAAAGCCGACCCGATGAGCCGGGTGGCTTGCGAAACGCTCGTGACCACCGACCTCGTCGTCGTGGCCGGCGAAATCACCTCAAAGGCTGACCTGTCACCGACATCGGTCGAGAAGATCGCCCGCGAGGTGGTCCGCGAGATCGGCTACGTTGACCCGAAAATCGGTTTCGCCGCCGATACGTGCAAAGTTCAGTGCCACGTCCACGCCCAGTCGCCGCACATTTCGATGGGCGTCGATGTCGGCGGAGCCGGCGACCAGGGCATGATGTTTGGCTTCGCTTGCGACGAAACCGCATCGCTGATGCCACTGCCGATCCATCTCTCGCATCGCCTCGTCGAGAATCACGCGAAGCTCCGTCGCGACGGCACCCTGAAGTTTGTGCGACCGGACGCCAAGAGCCAGGTCACTGTCGAATACAACGCTGACGGCACTCCCTATCGCATTCATACCGTCGTCCTTTCGACGCAACACGACGAAAGCGTGATGCGCGCCAAAGATGGTAAGAACTGGTTTTCCGACGACGCGCGACAGGTCATCATCGACAAGCTGATCCTTCCCACGCTGAAAGCCGAGCGCGAGGACTTGATCCGCGGCAAGCTAGTGATGATGACACCCGAGCAGCCCAACAAGGTCGTCGGTGAGGACGACGTGCGCGTTTACATCAACCCGACAGGCTGCTTCCTCGAAGGTGGCCCGCACGGCGATTGCGGACTGACTGGTCGCAAGATTATCGTGGACACCTACGGCGGCCGCGGCCGGCACGGTGGCGGGGCGTTCAGCGGTAAAGACCCGACAAAGGTCGATCGCTCGGCCGCGTACATGTCCCGGTACATCGCGAAGAACATCGTCGCGGCGGGTCTGGCCAAACAGTGCGAAGTCCAGCTCTCGTACGCAATCGGCCACCCGGATCCACTCAACATCTGGGTGACAACGAACGGAACGACGCTCGAAGGCATCGACGACGCGATGTTGGTCGATCTGATTCGCACACACTTTAAGCTGACGCCCAAGGGCATCATCGAAACGCTCGACCTGCGCAAGCCGATCTATCGTGAGACGGCCCGCCACGGTCACTTTGGTCGCGACCTGCCCGGCTTCACCTGGGAACGCACCGACAAGGCCGACGCTCTACGGCAGGCAGCGCTGAGGATGGCGACGGTGGCGGTCTAGGCTCCGCGCCGTCTGAAAGTGGAAATCGCCGATACGAGCGAACGTCAAGGCGTCAGCCCGACGTGGAAGCATCAGAGTGCTTCCACGTCGGGCTGACGCCTTGACGCTTGCCAAAATCCCGAAGCACGGCCTATTCCCCTTGCCCCGTTCGCCGAAATGGGGTATCTGACGCCATCCACGGAGGCTCCACGGATGGCGATCCTCGAAGCGCAGGGGCTGGTCAAATACTACGGCCGCCGCAAGGTCGTCGATGGTGTTTCGTATAGCGTGGACGCGGGTGAAGTCGTTGGATTGCTCGGCCCGAACGGCGCCGGGAAGACAACGAGCTTCCGCATGACCACGGGCCAGGTCACACCTTACGACGGCCAGGTCGTGTTCAACGGGCAAGACGTCACGCGTCTGCCGATGTACAAACGCGCGCGCCTCGGCATGGGCTATCTTTCGCAGGAGCCAAGCGTCTTCCGTCGACTCACGGTCGAGAAGAACATCCTGGCCATCCTCGAAATGGTGCCGACACTGCGGAGCTTGGGCCGCAAGCCGCGGCGATCCGAACGCTGGGACCTGACCGACCGTATGCTGGAGCAGTTCGGGTTGACGGACGTCCGCAAGAACGTTGCCGGGCGTTGCTCCGGTGGCGAGAAACGCCGACTCGAAATCGCCCGGTGCCTCGTCTGCGAGCCAAACCTGATTCTGCTTGACGAGCCGTTCGCAGGTGTCGATCCGTTAACCAAAGCCGACATCCGCTCCATCGTCCGCAAGCTGGTCGCTGGACGAACCATCGGCATCCTGATCACGGATCACGATGTGCACGAAGTCTTGAAGATTACGGACCGCAGCTACCTCATCAAAGGTGGCCAGGTTCGCACGCAGGGTACACCGCAACAACTCGTCCGCGATCCGATCGCGATTGCCGAGTATCTGGGCAACAGCATGGACGACACGACCCTGGCTGGTTCACCGAGCTACGCGGCCTACGCACCACCGCCCCTTGCAGGGAACGCGACGCAGGCGGCCCAGGTCCTCGATGCCGAGCGGATTCATCGCGCCGTCGAAGCGCTCAAGGACAATGTCCAGGCTCAGGCGGCCGTCGCCGAGTTAGTGCGACGCGGGCCAGCCGCACTACCCGAACTTCTGTCCGCGATGGAGCGCCGGGACGTCGAATTGCGGCGGCGGGCTTACATGGTCTTGCAGCACATCTGCGGGCCGGCGGCCGGCTTCGATCCATACGCATCGGACTCACAGCGTCAGCATCAGATCGCCGTGCTGCGGTCGCAACTCGGCGGCCAGGGTATGGCGGCCGCGGGATAGCTTCGCAACCTCCCAGGATTCGAGAGGCAAAAAGACCAAAGAGACCACGGGCCGATCCCGAGGTCTCTTTGGTTCACGATTATTAGAGCTTGCGACGCTTAGCTGCCGCTCGGAAGCGTGCCGGCAACGCTGGAGAACGTGCCACTCGCATTTCCGCCGAGCGTGGTCACCGCGCCGATGCAAACAACGATGATGAGGGCCAACATGACCGCGTATTCGACGGCGGTCGGACCATCTTCGGCCTTGACGAACGAGACGACGTTCTTGACGAACTGACGCATGGTGGGAATCCCTCGTGCAGACAAAGTGATACCCCCGGGAACTTCCCGAGGCGTGTGGCGGGTACGGATCATCCATCCTGGCAGGCAGGTCGATTCACGTTGCGACGAGGGGATCGACGGTCCGTGAGGCCATGTGGACGACTGGCCGGTCACTCGAACTCGCTATCGGCCGCGGGAAGGTCGACAGTCCGGTGATGCCGCAACCCTAGCTCAGCCGCGGTCGGTGTCAAACCGACGACACCGTTTTTTTTGCATTCGTGGGACGCCATGCGTTTCGCACGCCGGCCCGATTTTCGAGCGCAGTCTGAGCTAGGATTGCAACGAGCGGCTCGACTCGCCGCGACTCGTTACTTCTCGGAAGCCGGCGATGAATGTTCGTCTGCGGTGCCTTTGCGGCAAGGAGAATGTCCACGCCGCCATCGGTGAATCGACCGCGAATTGCATGCGCTGCGGCCGGCCACTGTCGGTGCCTGCTGCACCCGTCGTCGTCGATCCTAATCGACTCCTCGAAACCGAGCCAGCGAAGGCGGCTCCCGATCTGCACCCGGCCGCTTCTCTCGAAGTCCCGGACGATTGCGATGCGGGTGTCTGCGAGTACCTGTATTGGCTACTGCCGCTCGCGCTTGTGCCGCTCGCGTTCGTCCTGGGCCGGCCAGGCGACGATACGCTTCGCCGCTTCCGCAAGACACTCGACGAAGCGCCGGTTCCGATCCGCCGCCAAATCGAGCGAGTCGAACAGAACCCGAACTCGACGCTCGACGACCTGCTCTCCGTACTGCCGGGCAAGCGGATTCAAGGCGCGCTTTTGCCGCGCGACACGTCGCAACATTGGCTCTTTGCCGGGCTAGCCGTCGTCGCCTTTTTCGGGGTGACGCTCGTGAGCTTCCCGCAAGGCCGGCCGGAGCCGGGCGTCCTCCTCGCGGTCGCTGCGTTCACGGCCACGGTTGGTGTGGCTCTACTCCTCCTGGCCCAGTCGATCGTCGGGTCAGCGTACGACCACGCACTCGACGGCAATGGCGATTTCGTGGTGAGCTTGTGCGGCTACATCCTCGGCGTGGGGTTGTTCGAGGAGGCGGCTAAGGCTCTGCCGCTTTTATGGCGCTATCGCCACTTCGGCCCGATGCGTTGGCGAACGGCGTGTCTGTGGGGCCTGGCCTCGGGCGTTGGCTTCGGCGTGACGGAAGGATCGTTCTACGCCGAGCACATGTACAACGGTCTGAGCGGGCCGGACGCCTATTTCGTGCGGTTCGCGTCGTGCGTCGGCCTGCACGCGATCTGGAGTGCGTCGGTCGCGCTCAGCCTCTGTCGCTATCCCAACGCGATTCTGTCGGCCGAGGACAAAGCGGTTTACGCACTCGCCGTGTTACGAATCGTCGCGCTGCCGGCTGTCTTCCACGGCCTGTACGATGTGTTACTGCAATACCACCACCATGCGGCCGCGCTTGCCGTCGCCGTGGCGAGCTTCGGTGTGTTGGCCTGGCAAATCGAAACGACTCGCCATGCGTGCCGCGTTGACGGCGACGAAGCGATCGAACCGCAGAGTTCGCCGGCGCCGGGGTGAGGCCGCCTCGGCAAACTCCGCGGTTCGACCGATGTCACTTGATCTCCTTGAACTCGATGTTCTTGAACGTCACTTCCATCGGCCCGCCGGCATGGAGTTGCAGGGCAATGATCCCCTCGTCCGGTAGATTCTTGAACTCCTCGTCGACCATGACCGTCCCGTTGATCGTGATGGTCACGCGCTTGCCGACGACCTTCACCCAATAGTCGTTGAAGTCGCTTTGTTTGACGACCGCCTTGACCTTGTCGGCCGGCGACTGCTTCATCATGCCGCCAAACTTCTCGCCATAGAGGCTGCCCCAATACTGTTGGCCCATATCGGCCTGGGGTCCCTTGACGACGAAGCCCTTGGGGTCGGCCATCTCACTGCGGATCTGAATGCCGCTGTTGCCCTTGCCGTCCTTGAGGCGGACCTTGCACTTCATCTCGAAGTCCCGGTACTTCTTTTGCGTGCAAAGAAAAGTGTTGCTCCCCTTCAGACCGTCCGGCTCCGTCGATCCGACGATTGCGCCATCGACGATGCGCCAAAGCTCGCCCTTGCCTTCCCACCCGGCCGTGGTCTTGCCGTCGAAGAAGGCCGGCTTGCAGTCGTCGGAGGCCGGGAGTGCGAGGCAACTGAGGGCGAACGTCAGGATCGCGAGGCGGCGCATGGGAGGGTCTCCAAGTTTTCGGTTGAGGCAGTCCGGAGTTAAGGTAGAAACTTGCGACACGACGAGGCTGTCTCCGACGGTATACGATGGTGGCATGGCGATTGGCTCTGTCTACACGCCCGACGCCTGGGCGGACTGGCTCGTCGAACGATGCGACGCGGCACGGGCCTGGGCAGCCGGTGGCACCATCGGCGATCCGACCGGTGGCGATGGGGCGCTGCTCGATGCTGTAATCCGCGTCGCTGAAAGGCGCGGCTTCACGCCGACCGACGCCAACTTCGCCCGGCTCGTACTCATCGAGCGTGACGCCGAAGCGGTGCGGGCGGCTCGATTTCGTTTCACTGGCCGGCCGGTGACAATCTATCATCGCGATGTCATTCGCGACAATCCCGGCGTGCAGTGCGATGTCCTGATCGGTAACCCCCCGTGGGCGAGCTTCCAGAACCTGCCCGATGTGGAAAAAGCCGACTTGAAGCCGTACTTTCGTGCGAACGGTCTCGTGGGTGAATCGCGCTCGCTATTGCTCGGGGCGAGCCGCGTTGACTTGAGCGCGCTGGTCGTCGCGATCGCCGTTGCGGGGAACCTGACTGACGGCGGCCGAGCCGGCTTCTTCCTGCCGGCGGGATTGTTCTTCTCCGATGCGGCCCACGCTGCGTTCCGCGCCCTGCCGAACTTGCGGCTCGACGAGTTGTACGCATTTACCGAGTCGACGGTGTTCCCCGTCGGCACAAAATACGCCGCGGCCATGTTCCGCCGGAGCGAACCGAGGCAAGGCTCGGTGCCATTCCACCGCGAGCGCGACGGCGTTTGGACGGATGAGTTCGTACGACCGTGCGCTGGGGCCGGCTCGCCGTTCGAAATCGTCGGCGACACCGACACACTGCGGGTGCGTTTGCGAATCGGACAGTCGCCTCGGCAAGGACTGAATACCTGCGGTGCGAACGACGTGTACTTCTTCGACGTGCCGCCGGATGTCGAACCCGCGCTCGTCTATCCGCTGTTGACCAAGGCAAACTTCCGCGGCGATGGAGAGCCACGGCGCTTCGTACTGTTGCCGCACGATCCGGCGACCGGTCGTCCACTCTCAGGCGATGGCCTGGCGACGACATTCCCTGCGACCTGGCGATATCTGTCGCGGCATCGTCTTCGACTGTCGGGACGCAAGGGTACGTTGATCCAGTCGCACATCCGACGTGGATCCTGGTGGGCGCTTCTCGGCGTCGGACCGTACTCGTTCGCGCCGGCCAAGGTCGTGTGGGAAGCGTACGGCCGATCGCACTTTCGACCGCAAGCCGTCGTCGGCCGTTGGCAGCCGAACCAGGCGCTCCAGGCGTACATCCCGTGCGCCGATCCCGGTGAGGCGCGACAATTGGCCGATGAGTTGGCGCGATCGGGCATCGAGAAACGACTGTTGGCCCAGCACGCGGGCGGTACGTGCAACTGGGCACAGCCGGGACGGATCAAGCGCTTTCTGGAATTCGTGCTGTGACGCGGTACAACGCCGCCCGCACGTCCACGCAGGGCCGCGGCGATGATCGACCGCTGTATGATAACGACATGTGGTATCGTGTCTTCAGCCCGAATGAGCAGGCCGTGGACCTCGGCGATATGCTCGAACGCCTGCACGCGGTCGGATTGCCAGCCACGGGCAGTTTCCGCGGCGACGATCTCGGCTGGACCAGCGGTGAGCTCCGTCTCGACCGCGGCACACCCGTCTACGTCGAACGCTATTTGACGAAGGAAGACGACCTGCGCGACGACCTCAACACGTGGGCCGCGTGGGCCGAGACGCAGGACCATGCCGCCGGTTATCAGGATCTGATGCAACGTATCATTGCGACGAAACAGCTCATGACGCTACGCAAGCCGATCGACTGCGCCGACGAGGCCACGGTCGAACGACTTTGCGAGGAGGCATGCCTATACCTGGCCCGACAGACCGCCGGCATCTGGCAGGCCGACGGTAAGGGCTTCCTCGACGCCGACGGCAATGTTCTCGTGCCGGAGTATTAGCCCGAATCGGAGCCGCGAGCGGGAGCGAGCGCGGAAGCATCGCTCGCTCACGCTCGTGGCTCCTATAGAAAGCGCAGAGCATGAGTACTGAAAAGTACTTGCGTCCCGAAGTCATCCGGCAAGTCGCCCGGCTCGACCTGCGCGCCAAGTTCATCGTCGAGGGCTTCCTCTCGGGCCTACACGCCAGCCCATTCCACGGTTTCTCCGTCGAGTTCAGCGAACACCGCAAGTATGTCCCCGGCGACGATCTGAAGGACCTCGACTGGAACGTCTATGCCAAGACGGAGCGGTACTATGTCAAGAAGTTCGAGGCTGAGACGAACCTGACGGGCTACCTGCTCATGGACCTGTCGAAATCGATGGCGTACACGTACCGGCAGGAGTTGACCAAGTTCGATTATTGCATCTGCCTTGCGGCGGCGCTCGGCTACCTGATGATCCATCAACAGGATCCGGTCGGCCTCATCACGTTCGACACGCAGGTCCGAGCCAGCCTGCCGCCCCGCTCGAAGCGGACGCATCTCGGCGCGATCCTCGCGTTGTTGGCCAACCTGAAACCGTCGGAGAAGACCGATACGCCGCACGCCCTGAATCAGTTCGCTGGCCTTCTCAAGACAAAAAGTCTGGTGATGCTCTTCACGGACCTCTTGAACCACGACGTCGAGCCGTTCATGCAGAGTCTGTACCGCCTGCGCCACGGTGGGCACGAGGTGATCGTCTTCCACGTCCTGGACGAGGCCGAAGTCCAGTTCCCGTTCGAGGGCAACGCGATCTTCGAGGATCCCGAAACCGGCGAGAAAACGCCGCCGATCGATGCGAAAGGGATGCGCAACGACTACAAGAAGGGCGTGGACACGTTTCGCGAGCAGTACCGCGTGGAGTGTGCGAAAGCCAACGTCGACTACGTGCCGAGGGATACAAGCGTGAGCTTCGACAAGGCGCTGCTCGAATACCTCGTGCAGCGGCAGCGGAGGTTTTAACGGTTCCCGTATGACCTTCATCCACCCACTACTGTTGGGCGGCATCGCGCTGACCGCGATCCCGGTCGTCCTGCACCTGCTGATGCGGCAGCAGCCGAAGCATTTCTTCTTCCCGGCCGTGCGTTTCCTCCAACGCCAGGTGAAGACGAACCAGCGTAAGCTCCGCCTCCGTCACCTGCTATTGTTGTTGCTCCGCGTCTTGCTCATCGCGTTGATGTGTTTTGCGCTCGCCCGGCCGCGGCTGTTTAGCGACCGACTCACAGTCGGCGGCGATCAGGCGGCCGTTGTCGTTCTCATCATCGACACCAGCGCGAGCATGGAGTACGCAGTCGCGGGTCAGGCACGGCTCGAAGCCGCCAAGGCCCGTGCTCTCGAATTACTCGACGAAGTGTCCGACCAGGGTCGCGTTGCCGTTCTCGATAGCGCCGAGCCACTGGCCGAATGGCAGCCCTCCGTCGGCAAGGCCCGCGAGCGCGTGGCGTCCTTACAACTGCGACCGGGTAACCAGCCCGTCACCAGTCCCCTCGCCGTTGCCTACCGGTTGTTCCAGGACCTTGCGAAAGAGGAAGCCGAAGGCGACGTCCTGCCACGGTTTGTTTACGTCTTCTCGGACCGAACTCCGAATTCGTGGGACGCCGGTCGCGTCGCCGATCTCATCACCGCCCGCGACGCCTTGCCCGACCCAAAGCCGAAATGCGTCTACATCGATGTCGGCGTCGAGGAGCCAGCCGACGTCGCCGTTGCCGACTTGCGGATGCGTCCCCAGGTCGTGCCGCTGAACAGGCCGGCCGCGCTGGAAGTCACCGTCCGCGCCACTGGCCAGGCGGGCCGCCCACCGGTCGAGAGCGAAGTGATCTGTCGTTTCGATGGCAGCCCCGACGGCGAGCGAAAGCCCGTCAAGCTCGCGAACGGCCAATCGGCGGTCATCGGTTTTGAGAAGCGCGGCCTTCAACCGGGCACGCATACCGCCGAGGTGTGGCTATTGACGACGGACTCTGTGCCGCTCAACAACGTCCGTTACGTCACCTTCGAGGTCCGCGAGCCTCGCAAACTGCTCATCCTTTGCGACGACAAAGCGGACCCAGACATCTTCGCCCGGGCGATTGCCCATCAAGGATTGTACCAGTGTGAAGTGAAATCGCTCGCAGACGCGCCGACACGCAAGCTCTCACCGGACGATTTGCTGACGACATACAAGGCCGTATTCCTGTTTCACGCCTCGAAGCCAAAGCTATCCTGGCCCGATCTGTGGGACGCACTCGAAATCTACGTTAACCGCGGTGGCTCGCTGGCTGTGATCCCCGGCGGTGAAGAGACGGACACGGACGAATACAATCGGCCCGACGCTGCGCGCCGGTTGATGCCCGCCGAACTCGGCAAGCCCGTGATGAGTACAGCCGGTGTCCCCTTCGGCGAGTTCGCTGCCGCCCATGCGCTGACACTGCCGTTCCGTAACGATGCGACCCAGCCCGACACCGACTACGTGCTCTATCCCCGGCGGACAACCTGGTACTGGTCGGTCAAGCCAGCCGATAAGGCGACAGTGCTAGTGCGCTATGCCGACAAGGAGCTGAGTCCGGCCATCCTCGAACGAGTGCCCGAGCGGTCGAACGGCCGCGGACGAGTACTGCTGTTCACGACCCCCCTCAACGTGAAGCGCGACGATCGCGGGCAAGGAGCGAACGATTACAACGCGAATTCGTTTTTCTTCGTGCTGGTGAACCGCGTCGCCCAATACCTGGCCGGCGACTCGTCGGACGCAACGTTCAACTTCGCTTGCGGCCCAGCCGTCGTCGTGCCGTTGCCGCCCGAGCGACGGGAAACAGCCTTCACGCTCCAGGGGCCCGGACTCAACGGGTCCGACACGCAGGTGCAGCGACCGGACGGTGCAGCCGAACTTACGCTGACTAAGCCGCAGCAGCCCGGGCACTACACGCTTTCGACGGTCGACCGCCGGTGGACAACCGGCTTCAGTCTGAATCTCCCGCCGGAGGAGTGCTACCTCGTGCCGCGCGTCGCACCGGAGGCCATCGAGAAGCTATTCGGGGAAGGCGCGGTCGTAGCCGTGGGTCAGAACCGCAAGCTTCGCGATGCAATGGACGTGCAATTGCGACAACCGGTCGAGCTTTTCCCGTGGCTGATGATCCTGCTCTTGATCGCGCTGGCAGTCGAGAACTTGCTGTCGAATCGCTTCTATCGCAATGAACCGGGTCCGAGTGAACCTCCGTGATTCAGACGCAGTCGGAGTCGGAAGCGTGAGCCGCGGGCCAATTTGTA